>CBFHJH010000048.1:0-1240 GCA_965656185.1 Croceimicrobium sp. | reverse complement strand
ATGTAAGCGATCACCGCCCCAGCCACGAAGCCAAGAATCGGGGAAATGCCCCACTGTTTTACTTGCTTCGCAACAAAAAAAATACTCGCAAATACTAATCCAAAGAAAAAGCTCCACAGCAGCACTGCCTGATTTTCTAATAACCAAGAAATTCCTTTGGCTAGAGAAAGGATCGAAACCCCGATTCCTAAGAATAAGGGCACAAAGAAAGCGCCATTGATATGCTTCCAGGCGGCCACGAGCCCTTCTTTTCGCAATACTTGCAAGGCCTCGAGATTGATCTTATTAATACTATTGATCAGCTCTTCGTAAATACCGGTAATAAAGGCGATGGTTCCGCCACTAACCCCGGGCACCACGTCGGCCGCGCCCATGGCCATACCTTTCAGGAAAAGTAATATGCGTTGCATTCAGAAAATTTTAGCAAAGAAAGGGAATCTCCTTATTCGAAGCCCAGCTGGGCCATTACTTCCGGGTTTTTCTTTAACCATGGGAAAAGGGCCAAGAAAAAACTTTTTCCACCGGCGTCTAATTTCAAGGCCTTTTTTAGGTACACTAGAGCTTCATCCCCTTCCTTGATGGTATAAAGATAACCGGCCAGCTGATAGTGAATCGCACTCGACTCGGGCATTAGGTCTAAAGCTTGGTACAAAACCGACATTCCCTCATCAAACTCGCACATATCGAATAATAATTGCGCGTATTCGGTGAAGGTATTGCCATTGTAATACCCATCCTTAATAAGATTTTGGTAGATCACCACGGCCTCATCCAACTTTCCGGCCCTGCGGTGGATCATGGCACTACTCTGACGAAACTGCCAGTTTTCAGGATCTAATTCCACCGCCTTATCGATCAGAAAAACAGCTTCTGCCCATACTTTGCGCTCGTCCTTAATCAGGGCTAACTCAAAATAAGCTTCTTCAAGATCCGGGTCTTCCTGAATGGCCTTGGAAAGGAAGCTCTCCGCCTTCGCATCTTTATGTAGGCGCAAATAACAAAGTCCGATCTTATAATAACCGTAGCCACTCGCGCCTTCAAATTCGAAACTGGCCAAATAGGTATCGGCCGCTTCTTGGTAGCGGTATTCTTGTTCTAACAATCGGGCCTTTTCATAATAAGCCGCCGAGAAGTATTCATCAATCAAAATGGCATAATCTAATGCCTTGATCGCCTCTTTGCTATCGCCCATTTTCGCCAACATGATACCTAGGTGGTACCAGGCGATCTCCGAATAAGG
>CBFHJH010000047.1:245-1270 GCA_965656185.1 Croceimicrobium sp. | reverse complement strand
CGCGGCAAGATCCTTGAGGCTTCCCGCGCGGAGTATCACCGAATCATCCAGCAGCTTGCCGACAACGGGGCTGAAGCCGTTATCTTTGGCTGTACCGAAATCGGCATGTTGGTGGATAAGGCTAGTCTGCCGATCCCGTGTCTGGATACCACCCAGCTGCATGCCGATGCAGCCGTTGCTTGGATGTTGGAGTGAGAGCGAGGGCTCATGCCCCAAACACCTGCGCAATCAGCCATGCCAACACCAACATCCCAAGCCCCAGTAGGGCGAAGACCGCCAGCAGCCGCCAAAACCAGCCCTGAAACAGCAGGTAGACCAAGCCGAGCAGGGAGAGAAGGGCGATGGTTTCCATGGGTATTTATTGGCGTTGATGCGGCGGAGAGCATTAAGTTCTCACGGCGAAACGACATAAGATGTCGGAAGGCGCTGAGTAGAGGCAGGTAACGAGCAACCGATGCTCTGCTACTTCCGGGCGCGCTGCATCGCTTTCAGCCATCCACTTTCTTCATGGACGAGCAACTCACACGCCACCTTTGCGCGGGTAAGGCCGCACCAGAGGAGGGCAGTTTCTCGTTCACGTTTTTCAGAATCACCGGATAACTCAATATCCGTCAGGATGATGGCGGCAGCCTGTTGGCCTTTAAACCGATAAATGGTCTCGGCCTGGATGGGGCCGACTGTATGGACGGGGTTGCCCTCGTCGTCGTGCCGGCCGGTAAAGCGCCGAATTCCATTGCCGGCAACTTCGTTCAGCTCCCGAAATATGGCTGACGACTGACCTCGCAAGCTGACGATAGCAATTTGCTCGGCCTTAAAGCCTTGACGCAGTAATGCGTTGACCCGCTCTGCCAGTTGCTCAAGCTGCTCTTTCTCAGTCGCGTAGGTGGTCACCCAGGGTGTGTAGCCATCCAGTGGATTTGCCCAGTCTATGTTTTTGTTGAGCAGCTTATCGATGAAACGGGCAATGCGGGCGGGCGTTCGAAAGTTGCGGCGGTTGTTATAGCGAACGAATCCCTCAAGTGTTA
>CBFHJH010000047.1:0-235 GCA_965656185.1 Croceimicrobium sp. | reverse complement strand
CGGAAATCCGGATTCATAGCAAGCCGGAGGACTTCGTACCAGTCGGCCTTGAAGTCCTGGCCCTCATCAACAATCAGCACATCATAAGGCCCTGCCTTATCGGCAATATCCGCCATTTGCTCCACGAGCTCATCCCAAAAGGCACCGCCATCCGTTTCGCTTGCTTGCAGCCGGTCCGCATCACCGAAACGTTTTAGCCATCGGCGGCAATGCCCGTGAAAGTTATCGACGTTCT
>CBFHJH010000046.1:0-1560 GCA_965656185.1 Croceimicrobium sp. | reverse complement strand
AAGTTGTTTAACTGGGCATTATTGCTTGCTGCGGTAATCGAAACACGAGGCCCTGAGGCAGAGGTAGGATTACAATTGGCAGTTACCGGTACTTGTATCTCGCGTACGGTTTCACCAATTTTTAACCATTGTAAAATGCCTGAATCAAAACGCCAGTCTTCTACCACAATTTTCACAACGTATGAACCTTGCTGTGAAGGGCTAAAACGAAAAATCCCCGTTTGCTGATCGATCACGATACCGGTAGAACTAGGGAAAGGCGCATTTACGGAATAACCAGGTGAAAAAGGAATATTAGCCCCAGGTCCACATTGGGTACCCGACTGCGGGTGCCCGAAACGATAGATGATACTATCACCGTCTGCGTCCACCGCTGCTTGAATGAACTCAAAAGGTTTGGCACCTGGCTGGGTTAAACAGAAGGCCTTACCGGCTGGCGCTTGTATTTCAGGTGAAGAACTTTCGCCAAGTGTGTTGTTCAAAGAAGCTTCCAAATACATATTAGGGGAGGCGGCCATATTGGTCGATTGATCTCGACAACAAATGGCGTTGGCAGTAAAGTTAAAGTCGCCACAAGCACCCGGTAAGGTTACAAAACCAGAGAACTTATGCACTGAAAGGTCCTTGTAAGAAGGGTCGGAAGCATTGGCACATTCGTCTAGCCCTGGAACGATCCAACCCCCATTATTATCATTGGGAGAGGCTTGCCCGGGTGGAGGCATTAAGCGGTTTAGAGTAGCGGTTACATCTGGAAAACAACTACTAGTTATACAAACCGTTTGGGTGGTTTGGGTGATTGCAATACCACCATTGTTTCGATACCAGTTTACAAAAACTTCGTACCTCCTATTATTATTAGTGGTTGGAGACCATTTGTAATAGATTTCTCCACTAGAGAAGTGAGAAGCTTCCATCTTGGGCACAAATAACAGCAGTGCTATTATTAAGCCGAAGGACTTTGGATTCTTAAATATTTTCATGCCTTAATCTTTAGAGACCATAAATGTATTAAAGCTAATTTACTTACAAGGGGCTATAAAACGAATGACGGGTTTTAATTAGTTAATGAAAAAAGGCCGGTGCTTTCGCGCCGGCCTTTTTTCATTCGATTGATTTAAAGGTTTAACCTCTTCCGCCGTTAAGGGTGAGGTTTCCTTGTACGGTTTGGTTTTGACCAGTGGTTGGGTTAGCTAACTCCAATACGAAGAAGTAAACTCCGTCAGTTAAACGCTGACCACTATCGCTGGTTCCGTCCCAACCCAATTCCTTGGTATTGCGATCTTGGAAATTCTCATCGTGGAAAACACGTTGACCATTTCGGTTGAATACACTCAACACGATTCTTTCGTACTGCTCGGTACTATTCAACGGTTTTTCGATAAAGAAACGATCGTTAAAGCCATCGGCATTGGGGGTAATAATATTTGGAATTACCACTGGACCAAGCTCCTCAGGGGGAGGGGGTGGTGGGAAGTAGTTAATGCCATAGTAGAACCAGTTCGATTCGGAAGAGTCGGTTCGGGCATTACCATTAGGGTTTTTCGCTACTACACGTACAGC
>CBFHJH010000045.1:0-1919 GCA_965656185.1 Croceimicrobium sp. | reverse complement strand
CGGTAGCCCTATTATCGGGTTTTCTCTTAGGATCCCTCAATAAGATCTGGCCCTGGAAACGGGTAGATGAGGTATTGATCAAGCATGCCGGTGAGCCCAATGAAGAAGTGGTGAATGTGATCGAGAAGACGGTCTTACCCGGCGATTTTAGTACTCCTGTTCTGGAAGGAGCTCAGGTAGTTGGTCAGACTCCGGCCGACGCTCAACTTTTACCCGCGGTGGGATTGGCTATTTTAGGTGCATTATTGATCTTTGCTTTAGAGCGATTCGGCAGCGGAGCAAAAAAGGTTTAAAATGAATTTCGGGCTGATCGGAAAAAGTCTGGTACACTCTTTTTCAAAGCGCTATTTTGAGGAGAAGTTTGCAGCGGAAAAACTGAACCATCGGTATTTGAATTGTGAATTGCCGGAGGTCGAGCAGTTTCCGGAACTATTGGAGGACAGGGATTGGCATGGCTTTAATGTAACCATACCTTACAAAGAGCGTATCCTTAAGTATGTTGATGAACGGTCGCAAGCGGTCGAGGCCATTGGTGCCGCCAATACCTTGCAGTTAAAGGGAGGGAAGATCATTGCTCATAATACCGACCATATTGGCTTCAAATTAAGTTTGGAAGAGTTGGACTGGCAGCCTAGTTTAAAACGAGCCTTGATCTTAGGCAACGGAGGAGCGGCCAAAGCGGTGCAATACGCGCTTATGGGCATGGATTATAAAGTAGACCTAGCCGGTCGGCGGGAGGAGGAAGGTTTGTTAAAGTTCTCTCAGGCGCAAAGCCTAATTAAACACTATGACCTTGTTGTAAATACCACACCGGTAGGAACTTACCCTAATGTAAACGATCTCGCACCGATCAGGCCAGAAGGGCGGCTGGAAGGCAAACTCTTTTATGACTTGATCTACAATCCCAAAAAGACGGCGTGGCTTGCTCTGGCCGAGCAACGTGGAGCACATATCTGCAATGGCCAGGCCATGTTGATTGCCCAAGCGGAAGCGGCCTGGCAAATTTGGCAATCGGCTTAATTTTTAAATGCGCGAAAGCGCTGCTATCCAAAGCATTTTCCATTATTTTTGTCTCAAGCGATATTGATTATGAGCGAGACACAGAACAACTTACCGCAAGGTGAGGAGCCAAAAAAGAAACCAGCAGAGCCAGCATCGGCAGCGGAAAGTTCTTTAGAAGATAAGGCTACACCAGCCGAGGAAAGCAAGCAGGACGAAGCCCCTGAAGAAAAGCCGGAAGCGCCCCAAGCGGAAGCGGAAGAGGTGCCGGCAAAGGAAACTGCTGCAAATGGAGAGCAGTCGGCAGAGGCAGAATTAAGTGATGATGAGCTGGAGCAAGACGACGATACGGCGGAGGTGCACAGTGATGAAGACCATGAAGAGGATCATCATGAAGAATTGGAAATGCCCGATTATGCTGAATTCGCTAGTGATAAGCTCGTAGAAGCAGCGGATAAGCTCTTGAAGGAGCAGCCGATCCAAAAACTCAAGGAGCACTTCAATGGCATTCGGAAATATTTACTGAAGCAGCTCAACGAAGAAAAGGCCGAAAAACTAGCCGAGTTCGTGGAGCAAGGTGGCAATGAATTGGATTTTGAATACATCCAGCCTTTACGGGAGAAGTTCCGCACTATTTATCAAGACTATCGCCAAAAAAGAAAGAAATACTACGATGAGCTCAGCGCTAAATTAGAGCATAACCTTTTGGTGAAGCGCAATTTAATTGAACGTCTAAAAGAAATCGTAAATAAGGAGGAGTCGATCGGGGAGACCTTTAAAGAATTCAATGAAATTCAGCAGGAATGGCGGAACACCGGTCCGGTTCCGCGCAATGAAAGTGGCGACCTTTGGCGCACCTATCACTTCCATGTAGAGAATTTTTACGAGTACATTAAGATCAATAAAGAACTGCGTGATCT
>CBFHJH010000044.1:0-2345 GCA_965656185.1 Croceimicrobium sp. | reverse complement strand
TCATTGACAAAAGATAAAGCCCAGTCCTTAGCTAGAAATTGGGTATTTTCATCAATATGCTCCTCCACAAGCTCCTTGCATGTTTCAGCGCTTAATGCCTCGGTCATTCCACCAAAAAATTCTACGTTGATTTTCCAGGTTGCGTAATTAGTCCAGCCGTTGTAATCTTGATTGCTCATAGCGTTTGTGTTTTTGATTCTGATACAAATATAAAATAAATTATATTATCACAAAAGGTTTTCCCTGTTTTTTTTAAAATGGCCTATCACTTTCGGAATAATCAATCGGTATTGGCTCTTCCATAAAATTAAGGAAACTAGCTTTGTTGCCCTCAAAGCGCACCCGCACGGCCCCGGTCTTGCCGTTTCGGTTTTTAGCGACTATTAAGTCCGCCAATCCACCCGAAGGTGTTTCATCTTGGAAGTCTAAGCCATAGTACTCAGGTCGGTAGCAAAAAATTACGATATTGCTGTCCTCCTCAATGGAACCCGTTTGCTTTAAATCCGAAAGCATTGGAACCTTATTTGGCCGATGCTCCACCTCTCGGTTCAACTGGCTCAAAATTATTATCGGAATATTTAACTCCTTAGCCAATTGCTTTAAGGTTCTGGTAATCTTAGTTAGGTTGGCCGTATCATTTCCCTGGACCTGACCTTCTAATAATTGAAGGTAGTCGATAACCGCAAGCCTTAAACCTTGCCTTGCTTCTTTGCGAATACGATAAACAATATCGGAAAGGCGGTAGCTTTCCTCGTCTATTACTAAACCGCTTAACCCTATTTGATTTGCGGCTGCATTAAAGGCCTCTAATCGATTGCTTTCTGGTCGGTAAGTAAATAACTCCGCCATTGTGAAATCCGAAGTGCTGCAAACAATTCTTTTGATTAATTCGCTACTCGTCATTTCGCGGCTAAAAAATAGAGCCCTAGAACCTTGAGCAACATAGTAAGCAATATTCATTGCTAATACTGATTTGCCCATTCCAGGCCTTCCAGCTATTGTTATCAGATGCCCATCTTGCAAGCCACCGGTTTTTTCGTCTAATTCTTTTAACCCCGTTTTGGTACCTACCACACCCCCGGACACTATCTGCAATTTGACCTGCTCCTTAGCCTCCTCCACTTGGTCTTTTAATCCTTTAGCCTTTTCGCCATCGTTCTCGTTCTCTATCTCATCAAGCTTTAAGAGATGTTCGGCCATGAGCTCTTGATAAGTTTTAGGGTTTTTATCCAATCCTTGCAAGTAAGCGCTTAAAGTGCCTAGCCTGCGCTTTAGATATTGATCTTGCACATATTCCGCTAGCTCCTTAGTATTTGAAGTTCCGCTGACCTGGTTTGTAAGAGAAATAGCAAAAGACATTAAATCGTTTTCAGGCTTTTTAAGGAATTTTTGCGCCTCGGTAGGGGTATTTATAATGTCGGGCCGTTTACCGCTCTCAAATAGCGCCTTTATAGCTTTAAAAAAGCCTTTTCGCATATTATTGGTGAAAGCATCCGGGTTTTTTATCGTTTCTACTAAATCTAAGCATGCATTTTCGTTTAGCATTGCTGCGCCTAAAATGTATTCCTCTTGCCTCATAGCATTGAATAAGTTTGTTGTTTGTGGTTACTTTTTTCCTGGTCCCCAAAAATAAGCTCATCCTCCCAGGCCCTTTGGTTGAGGTACGTTAAAGGGTTTTTACGATATTTCTTATCCGGCTGGGCCTTTTTGTAAAGCGGGATGTGTTGCATAATAGCTTCATGGTCTTTACCGCTTAATCGATTAAAAGCCTTTTCCGCTTTTTGCTTACCTGCTTTTTTATCGTAAGCCTCCCAAAAATCTTGGAATGGTATTTTGCCGTTAAGAAGCTCTTTTTGATCATTACCCTTCTCTTTACTTATCTTCTCTTTACTTATCTTAAGGGTTTTTTGGGTTTCCTTATAACCCATTGGGTTTTTTGGGTTCCCTTGGGTTTCCTTAACTAATTGATTCTTAGGACGTCCGCCTTTAAGTCCGTTTTTTCGGTTTCGCTCTACTATCCTATTTTGATAGTTTCGGTCCATTTTAATAAGCTGACTTTCGATAAACTTCCATACCGGTAAAACCGTTGAACGCTCACACTCCGTTTTTTCCTCTGGGTCAAAAGCCATAAATAACCTCCAAAAGTAAAGCTGATCGTCCGGTGCCAGAGAACTAACTAAAGGCTCCCAATCTTTGTAAAAAAGTACGGATTCTTTCTTATTGCTCATGGCCGCCTTTTTTAGCGTGAGCTATCAGCCAGCCCAAATGTTTTTTAAGGCTTTGGGCCGTTGATAAATCTAAATGAGTGTAGAGAAACTCGTGGTGCATTTCACCCACTAGATCAA
>CBFHJH010000043.1:0-2363 GCA_965656185.1 Croceimicrobium sp. | reverse complement strand
ATTAGTTATGGCCTTGGGGCCAGTGAAGAATCTTCTGATGAGGCAAAGAAGAATGCCTTATCGAATTTGCAGCAATACGATTGGTCATGGAAAGAATTGCATGGCTACGCCATTATAGAGGAAGGAAGATTTTAGTGTGTATCTTAGGTTTGTTTTGGGGCGGCTTTTAGTCGCCCTTTCTTTTTTACCTTGGGGTATGAATAAGCGATTCTTTTACTATACCGTCCTTCTAAGTCTATTAACAAGCCTTTTAACAGCACAAAACTGTCCCTGTTGCACTCCTGCTCATGCCCAATTCGATTTTTGGCTAGGCCAGTGGGAGGTGGTAGACAGTACCAATGCTTTTATGGGTAGCAATCAAATTCAAAAGGAAGAAGGCGGTTGCCTGTTGCGCGAATCATGGCAAGGGAAATCGGGAGGAACCGGGACTTCCTTAAATTACTTCAATCCCAATGACTCTTTATGGCATCAATTGTGGATCAGCAGTAATGGTTTCATTCTTAAAATGAAAGGGAAATTGGAGGATGGTTCAATGGTTTTGCGTTCAGCGCTACAAAGCAATTCTAGGGGGGAGCAATTCTACAATCAAATAACTTGGACCCCAATTGAAGCGGGTAGAGTGCGGCAAAGATGGGATCTGATCAAAAAGGATGGCACTATTTTAAGAACCATCTTTTATGGTATTTATCAGCCCCTTAAAAATTAGTCGTGATGGTAAGGTTCGCCTTTTAAAATCGTTGCAGCACGGTATAATTGCTCGGCAAATAATGCCCGAACGATCTGATGCGAGAAGGTCATTCTTGAAAGGCTTAGTTTAAAATTTGCCCGATGATATACATCAGGCGCAAAGCCGTAAGGACCGCCAATGCAAAAAACCAATCGCTTTGGGGCTTGATTGAACCAGGTTTGGATTTTAGCGGCAAAGGCCCGTGAGTGCAATTCTTTTCCCTTTTCGTCCAATAATACCAGCCAATCGGCGGCCTGTAGTTCTTTGAATAATAACTTAGCTTCCTCTTCGGCCACTTGGGCCGGACTTAACCTTTTGGTATTCTTTAGGTCTGGAATAACTTTGGCTTCGAAAGGCCAGTAATGGTTTAGTCTTTGGTAATACTCCTTTTCCAATTCTGCCACTGCCTTTTGCGTGGTTTTTCCGTGACAGATAAGAACAACTTTCATACTGCAGAGTTAAAAAAAATAGAATGAATACTATGAGTGACTCAAAGTTTTATCGATTAAAAGTAAATGACCCTAGTGGCAATGAAATCAAGATGAGTGATTTCAAGGGTAAGGTAGTATTAGTTGTAAATACCGCCACCAAATGCGGCCTGGCTCCCCAGTTCGAAGGACTGGAAGCCATTCATCAAAAATATAAGGACCGCGGTTTAGTGGTTCTGGGCTTTCCTTGCAATCAGTTTTTAGGTCAGGAACCAGAATCGAACGAAAGCATGGAGCAAACTTGCTCTATAAATTTTGGTGTTAGCTTTCAACTCACCGAGAAGATCAAGGTAAATGGTTCGGGTAGTCACCCAATATTCGATTTCTTGAAGGACCATTTATCTGGCACTTTGGGCTCAGCTATTAAATGGAATTTCACCAAATTTCTGGTTAGTGCCGAAGGTGAGCCTTTAAAACGCTACTCCCCCCAAACGGAACCCGATAAAATGATTGCAGATATAGAGCAGGCCTTAGAATCTGGGGTAGTGGCACAGTAATTTTTTAGTGGGGGATGGCAATGGTGGTATTTTGCCTTAAATTAGTACGATCATTATTCGATTATGCACAACCACCCACGCAATGTACTGCTCATCGGCTACGATGAACACCTCTGTTTTAGCGTATTGTATTGCCTTAGGAACGAGAAGAACTACAACTTTTACGTTTTAACCACCAAGCAAAATAGTTCGGCCGGTTATTCTAAGAACGTTAAAGGCGTGCATATCGTCAATACTTATTCGCAAATCGAAGATGGTGCTAAGACTTGCATCGGGAAATGGGATATCGACTTACTAATGCCATTTGGTGAGAAGGAGTCTTTGGCGGTGACCAAAGCGAGCGATCGTTTATCTAAGATCTGTCGAATTATGCCGCTGACCGATCTTAAAGCTTTTAAAATTGCCACCAACAAAAAGGACCTCAATAACTTTTTAGTGAGTAAGGGGCATCGTTTAATGCCGATGACCTTGGATTTGGATGATCCGGATTTCAGCATCAAGTTTCAAGAAATGGTTTATCCAGCCTTACTAAAGCCGGCGGAGGGGGCCTTCGGACGTGGTATTCAAACCTTGGCCAATAAGAAAGAAGCGATACAGGTGTTAAAGCAAGGCGATATCGATCATAAAGGATTCTACTTGCAGCAGTATGTG
>CBFHJH010000042.1:0-2587 GCA_965656185.1 Croceimicrobium sp. | reverse complement strand
AAATTCTCCGCCGCATCAATACCTTGATCAAAGCGATCCAGCGCGATCCCCTCGAGGTGATTGGCAAGCCCGAACCCATTAAACACAGTCTTATCGGCTACTGGTCACGCCGAATTAACGACGAGCATCGCATCGTCTACAAAGCCACCGATGACGCGCTGCTGATTGCCCAGCTGCGATATCATTATTGAACGAAAGATCGTTTTTCCGTACGGAGGGAGTCACGTACAACCGATGGTGTTCAACATGTGAGGAACACGCTATGGCCGGGATCACTGCCACTGAGGCGCGCAGCAACCTGTATCGATTGATTGATGAGACCGCCGAATCCCATCAGCCCATCATCATTATGGGTAAGCGAAACAAAGCCGTCTTAGTCTCCGAGGAAGATTGGTCCGCGATTCAGGAGACCCTCTACTTGCTCTCCATCCCCGGTATGCGGGAATCCATTCGTGAGGGGATGGATACTCCGGTGGATGAATGCGACGAGGAGCTGGAGTAGTGACGCGCTGGTTTTTTAACGAAGTGGCTGGGCGGATCTGTCGCTAGTCTGATCAATCAGACATCGCCCTCAATAAGGATGTGGTTATGAAAACACTGGGCATGATCGGCGGAATGAGCTGGGAGTCTACCCAGCTTTACTATCGGCTGATTAATGAAGGGGTGCGGGCAGAGTTGGGCGGGCTGCACTCGGCCTCAGTAATTTTGCAGAGTGTGGACTTTGCCCCGATTGAGCAAATGCAGGCCGAAGGGCAATGGGCTCGAGCCGGCGCACAATTAGCCGGTATTGCCAAACGTCTCGAGATGGCCGGTGCCGATGGCGTGATTTTATGCACCAATACCATGCACAAGGTGGCTGGACCAATTGCCGATGCCCTATCGGTACCTTTTCTGCATATCGGTGATATCACCCGCGAGGCGATTGAGGCCGCCGGGTATTCACAGGTTGGTTTTTTGGGCACGCGCTTTACCATGGACGAGCCCTTTATGATCGATCGACTGCAGACCGATTCTATAGGGGTTGATTTACCTGATCCGGCGGATCGCGAGATCATCAATCAGGTGATTTTCGATGAGCTCTGCCGCGGAAAGATCCGTGAGGCTTCCCGCGCGGAGTATCACCGAATTATCCAGCAGCTTGCCGACAACGGGGCTGAGGCCGTGATCTTTGGCTGTACCGAAATCGGCATGTTGGTGGATAAGGCTAGTCTGCCGATCCCCTGTCTGGATACCACCCAGCTGCATGCCGATGCAGCCGTTTCTTGGATGTTGGGGTGAGGGCGAGGGCTTATGCGCCAAACACCTGCGTAATCAACCACGCCAACACCAACATCCCAAGCCCCGGCCCGATATTCCCCGAGAACAGTGCAACCAACCCGCCGATGAAAAGCCCCAGTAGGGCGAGGACCGCCAGCAGCCGCCAAAACCAGCCCTGAAACAGCAGGTAGACCAAGCCTAGCAGGGAGAGGAGGGCGATGATTTCCATGGGTATTTATTGGTGTTGCCGCGGCCGAGAGCATTAAAATTCTCACGGCGCAGCGACATAAGGCGTCGGAGGGGGCCGCTAAGTTATGAGTCGGGTGCTCCTCAGGTCGCCAAAAAAGCAGGCGCTAGAAAAGCAAAAAGCCCAATGAAGGGCTTTCTGCTCTCGGGTGCTCTTTGAGTATCAGCACGGCTGAAACCAAGTTTCTTGGCGGCAAGTGGACACCGCGTTACGCGACCCCGTACGTATCCACCTGGTGCAAAGGTTATGCTGCCTTGCTTTGAATGGTCAAATTGACTTCAGCGGACAGGGCACCATGACATTTATGGGACACCAAGCTGGTTGGGGTCATCTTGAAAAGGGAACCTGAATCTGATGATCAAGGATGACAAAAACAATTGGTATGGCCTGCACGCGCAGCTATCTAGTCCGGCGTTAGTCAAAGAACTTGAACAACTTGGATTGTTGGAACTCGCGAAATGGCGCGAAAAACCGGATCAAGAAGAGGTCGCAGCCGCAGTCTATGCGCATTTGGGACGTGTATTTTCAGCCGCTTTTCTCGAGTTGCGCGAGCGCGACCGCGCTGCTTGGGAAGCCTCAATTGCGGATCTCAAAAAGGCGCTGAATCGGGTCGACCATCCTATGGCCAGCTTAGTTGACGAACTCCCAAACCTGCCACTTCGGGAACTGACCGAAATCATTCGGCCAGAGGAGCATACCCTGAAGGCACGTGCCACGATCCGGCCGGACATGCCGCTGGGCATATCCGGACTATTAACCGGCTCCAGGCATTCGCCCAGTTTGATTGGGCAGATTGATAAAGAACTGGCGAGCGCTGACCGTGCCGACTGGCTGGTCTCCTTTATCAAGTTCAGTGGGATACGCGCTCTGAAGGCTAGCCTACAGCGGTTCACCGAACAGGAGAGTGTCGACGGTGGTCCCCGACTGCGAATCGCCACGACCTCCTATCTGGGTGCGACGGATCTCAAGGCCATCCAACTTTTGCTGGGTTTGCCAAATACGGAAGTGCGGGTGTCCTTCGATACCCACCGAACTAGACTTCATGCCAAGGCTTATCTTTTTCACCGCAACACTGGCTTTGGG
>CBFHJH010000041.1:0-2764 GCA_965656185.1 Croceimicrobium sp. | reverse complement strand
ATGATTATACCTGAAAAGAAAACCTTATTCGTTCATATTCCTAAAACAGGCGGGCAGTCTGTTACAAAATATTTTTTAGAAAATTTAGGAGAAAAACCTAATCTCAAAAACAGCAAATATGGATTGATTAATAATAAAAAATCAAAAAGACACGGGCCGCATCATTTTCATCATTTGCTTTTAAAAGAATACAAAGAATTAGAACTGATTGATAGTATAGACGAGTATTTTAAGATTTCGGTTGTTAGAAACCCGTATGCAAGATTTGTAAGTGCGTTCTACTTTAATAATTTGCAGAAGGATTTTTCTTTTAAACAAGTATTAGATAAATTGCCGTTTAAGGATACAAGATCTGATTTATATAGAATGTTTATACCTCAAACAGATTACCTAACAGTAGATAACAAAATTCAAATAGATAAACTCTTTTATCAAGAAAATTTAGATGAATTTTTTGATTTTTTTAGTAAAAATTATAAAATGTCTGGTAGAGTTTATACCAATAAATCAAAGATTAAAATTACTGATTCTTTTTTAAAAGACGATGAAATACAACTGATTAATAAGATTTACTATAGGGATTTTCAAGAGTTTGGATATAAATTCCGTTAAATGTTGTATAAATCTATGTTAAATTTTTTCTTAAATCTTTCCATTTTTCCTTTTTTACCTCTACTCATAAAATGTACAATAGGACGATTTTTTTTATAATTTAACTCTTTACAATTAAACCCAGGATAGTCAATTATGTTACATTCTTTTTTTAAAGGCGTAGTTTGAGATAGATAAATCATTCTTACATTATCATATCCGTCGCCTAGATAACCGTATTCTTTTTTCCAGTTGTTTATCATTTCTTTGCGAGTAACATAGGGAACTTTGTGTAACATATCTAATACTGCGTTAGATTTTCTAAAAAACATGACTCCTGTATTAAATAAAGTCCTTGTAGATTTAACTTTCGGTCCTTGAGTTACAATAAAGTTGCCGGATAGATTAGCGAAGTACTGTTTACAATTCCAGTGTTTGTCTACAAAAAATGCATCATCATCTATATATAACACTTCATTATATGTTTGTAGCGAATCTATAATTGCATCTAGTTTTATATAATTAGGAGGTTGTTTAGCCTCATCTAAATAAAACTCATAAGAAATTTGATTAAAATCGCAATATATCTGATGATTTATATTAGCATCAAATCTAAATGCATTACCGCAAGATATTATTTTCATTTTTGACAAGATAACTTCTCAAAATAGGCATAAATTTGTCTAGTTATTCTTCTCCTTGATTTTTTGTTATTAATCGGACCAGCAAGTTTATAATTAAATCTAGGTAGTTCACTATACCTATCTTTGATAAATCTAAATTGGTTTTTGCCTGTAATGTAAGACAGCGCTCTTGATAGAAAAACATCTTCACCGTTAAAAACATTTTGATAATCTGTCCAGAAATTCTTTGCAAGTTTTATAACATCTGGAAGATAATCGGTATCTATTAAAGTGCCACCAGTGAGTATGATATCGGCTTTTTTTTCTCCTTCTTTTTCGGGCTTAAAATTATATGTGTTATTGTAAAACCATCGATAATGACATCCTATAATTGGCTCTTGATAATCAAACATTTTTTGTATTGTGGATTCGTCATATAAAAAATCATCGTCCTGCATAAAAACAAATCTATTTTTGCAGGATAATGCAAAAGTATAACGACTTAATAATCCAAAACTAGGCCATTTTCCGTATGTATACGGTCCGGGCATGTGAACAAATTTAAATTTTGGATCGCACCATTCTATATCAACTTCTTTTCCGGTTACTACAAGAACTTCGTCTACAATGTCATAATCTTTGTATGCATCATGAATTGTTTTTAAATTATCTTGCCTGTTTGGATGAAGGAAAAAACTTACTGAAATCATTATTATCTCTTTTCAAAAATATAAAAGTCGCTGAAGGATGTTGTTTTTTTCTTTTTTGTATTATACGGGTATTGATTTTTTACAGTTTTTAACAAGAAAAAATCTTTCGGTATGTCTTTTAAAAAATATCTGTGTTTTACATGCTTTGCATCTGATATCATGTTTTCATTATTTGATGAATAGACTATTACAAATCTGTTCGAAGAAGAAAAAAGAGTATCTATATAATCTTTATAAACAGAATCCTCAATTAAATGAAATATTACATCTAACGATAAACTTAGGTCATATTTTTCACCTCCGTATTCCGAAACATGATGAAAATTCTTTGTGTTATCATTTTGAAATAATTCTTTGCATATTTTAATTGCCTTATGAGAAATATCATATCCTGTATAGCAACAGCTTTCTAACATTGCTAATTGATTACCGTCACCACAACCAAATTCAACAGTGGAATGAATTTGATATTTTTTAACAAAATTATTTAATATACTAGATTTAAATAATGCTAATTTGCCATAGGATCCTGAACCAGAATTGCCTTTTTTAGTATACCTTTCCTCCCAGTATTTTTCTGAATTAAAGTGTGGCATCTTCCATTCCTGCTACACGTAATTTTACTATGTTATTAATTTGAAAGCCTCTATTATCCAATGCCTTCAAAACTCCAAGCCACTTGTTTCTTATAAGAGCAAAGTCGTTGATTATCTTTTCATAATCAACAACATCTGCTTCGCCATCTACATACTTTTCAACGTCACGACTTGAAAGTGCTCGTTGATAATTTTCTAGATATTGCCGAAAGAAAGAACTGCGCAATCTACGCAGTTCTATGTT
>CBFHJH010000040.1:0-2974 GCA_965656185.1 Croceimicrobium sp. | reverse complement strand
CAATTCTTCCTTGGGATAGTAATATCCTGCAATATCTACCGCTGCCCCTTGGGCCGCATTCAATTCTTGCATGATCTGCGCCTCATGGTCGCTCAGGGCTTGGGCAATAGGGGTGAAAGTTCCCTTGAGATCGGGGTCTTGGTTTTGCTCGGCCAAGGCTTGAGCCCAATAGAGCGCCAAGTAAAAATGAGAACCGCGATTATCGATTTCATTCACCTTACGTGAAGGGCCTTTATTGTTATTCAGATATTGGCTGGTAGCCTCATCGAGGCAAGTCGCTAAGGTCTGGGCTTTATCGTTTTTATCGGCTTTGGCGAGATGCTCGAAAGAAGCGGCCAGAGCCAAGAATTCGCCTAGGGAGTCCCAGCGTAAATGCCCTTCTTCAACGAACTGTTGCACGTGCTTGGGCGCCGAACCTCCGGCACCGGTTTCAAATAAGCCACCACCATTCATTAGAGGAACGATGCTGAGCATTTTGGCCGAGGTTCCTAGTTCCAAAATGGGGAACAAGTCGGTAAGATAGTCGCGCAAAACATTACCGGTTACCGAAATAGTATCGAGGCCTTGCGCAGCGCGCTCACAACTGTAACGGGTAGCTTCTGCCACATTCATGATCGGTAATTCCAGTCCGCTGGTGTCATGCTCTTTCAGGTAGCTTTCCACTTTCTTGATCAGCTCACGGTCATGCGCCCGATCTTTATCTAGCCAGAAAACGGCGGGCGTATTGGTCTCCCGTGCACGGCGCACCGCTAAAGCTACCCAATCGCGAATCGGGGCATCTTTTACTTGGCACATGCGCCAGATATCTCCTGCTTCTACTTGGTGACTTAATACTACCTCACCCTTGGAATTGCGCACCGCGATGGTTCCGCCCTCTTCGAGAATAAAGGTCTTGTCGTGCGAGCCATATTCTTCCGCCTTTTGGGCCATCAATCCTACATTACTCACACTGCCCATGGTTTTGGGGTCAAAGGCACCATTTTTCTTGCAGAAGTCCATGGTTTCTTGGTAAAGACTAGCGTAGCTACGATCAGGAATACAAGCCTTGGTATCCTGAGTTTCATCATTCTTATTCCACATGCAACCTGAAGTGCGGATCATGGCCGGCATAGAGGCATCTATGATCACATCGTTCGGCATGTGCAGGTTGGTGATCCCTTTATGCGAGTTTACCATAGCTAGGTCTGGACCTTCGCTGTAGCAAGCCTCGATATCCGCTTCGATCGCCAGCCGCTCAGATTCCGGAAGCTCGGCAATACGCGCCGAAATGGGAGTCATGCCCGAGCTGGGCTCGATACCCAATTGCGCGAAGGTAGCGGCATGCTTCTCAAAGACCGGTTTGTAAAAAGCCTTTACAAAGTGCCCGAAGATCACCGGGTCTGAGACCTTCATCATGGTCGCTTTGAGGTGGACCGAAAAGAGGACGCCACTTTCCTTGGCGTCGGCAATTTCCTTGGCGATGAATTGGTCCAAAGCCTTGGCGCTCATAAAGGAAGCGTCGATCACCTCACCGGCTTGCAAGGCCAGCTTCGATTTCAGGACCTTAGTTTCTCCTGCGGCATTCGTATGAAGGATCTCAACCGTATCGGCGGCAGCCATGGTATGCGATATTTCACTAGCGTAGAAGTCACCTTCTTCCATGCTAGAAACATGCGATTTAGAATCGGCCGACCAAGCCCCCATTGAATGAGGGTGCTTACGGGCATATTCTTTTACCGCTTTAGGGGCACGACGGTCGGAGTTTCCTTCGCGCAGCACTGGGTTTACGGCCGAGCCTTTGATCTTATCGTAGGTGGCCTGAATTTTTTCTTCTTCGGCATTGCTTGGTTTCGCCGGATAATCTGGAATGGCGTAACCTTGTGCCTGAAGCTCTTTAATGGCCGCTTTTAATTGCGGCAGGGACGCGGAAATATTGGGAAGCTTAATGATATTGGCCTCCGCAGTTTTGGCGATCGCACCTAATTCGGCCAAATGGTCCTCTACTCTTTGTTCCGGTTTTAGATAGTCGGAAAAATTAGCCAAGATCCGCGCGGCTACCGATATATCGCGGGTCTCTACCGCTACATTGGCTTCTCGAGCAAAGCGTTCTATAAGGGGTAAGAAAGAGCGGGTGGCGAGGGCTGGCGCCTCATCGGTAAGGGTATAAAGGATCTTGTGTTTGGCTGTCATTCCAAAAATTATTTAACGATAAAATTGGGCGCAAATGCGCCGTAAATAAGCAAAATGAGAGAGGTGATAGGTTTGGATTGCTTATCCAAGGATGGCAAAAATATAAAAAATAAAGGGCTCAGAAAGTGATCGAACCTATTTGGAACGAGCCTAATTTATTCAAGGTCAAGGTCCAGTTTTTCCTTGAGTTGGGCCAGGTATTGATTCTTCTCTAAAAGGTACTGGTATTTCTCTTGGGCCGAGTAGGGGTCTAATTTCTGACTGCCTTTAACGATCTTCACCGAAAAGTGCAGGGCGTAATTTTGCAATTGCTCGCGACAGTGATAGAGCAGATCGCGTTTCACATCATTAAAGCTCTGCTCCTGAATGCTGTTATCGAGTACCACTTCTACCTCCGCGCTAGCCTTGATGTTGAGCTCCTTGTCGGCCAAGGTAGCTACCACCACCTTCTGACCGTCTTGGCGCGCTTTTTCCACGAATGCTTGCCAGGCTTTTTGTAATGCTTCTTTATCAAAGTCTTGTTGTGGTTTGCCCGCTACCGGCGCATCCAGATCTTCTTCCTCCGTCTCACCTGCTGGCTTTTGATCCACTTCCCCTTTAAGGGTGCTAGAAATCGAAAGGCTGTTGCGTTTTTTCTTTTTAAGCGCTGGATTGCTTGGCGCGTTTAGGGTGGCACTGGCCGCTGTGTTTAAGGGGCTAGACTTAGGCGGAGCTTCGGCCTCGGCTTGGCTCGGTTTCGCTGCTCTTTCCTCTTTTTCTTTTTGCTCCGTTTTGGCTTCGACCGAAGGCTTAGTGTTTTGTTCTG
>CBFHJH010000039.1:0-3001 GCA_965656185.1 Croceimicrobium sp. | reverse complement strand
GAAGTATATGGAGAAACAAAAAAGCCCTAAATCCTTAGTACTTAGGGCTAATGTTGGCGGTCTGGACGAGACTCGAATGCTGACGCTGCGCAGCAGGTCAGCATCCAGACAATTGCTTTAGCCAAAGCAATTCGTCTGGGCTCGCGACCTCTTGATTAAATTTTAGCATGAAAACCACTAATCGTTGTCGACTAAGGTTTTTAAGTTTTGCTTCCAGCTTACAGGCTTCCGATCGGTTGGGTTTTTCTGTCTTCCAAACTAATCGCCAAGGAATACCTCTTTTGGTTGCAGTCTCGGCTCCGGCATTATGTCGATTGATACGATCCTCGAAATCGGCCGTCTGACCCCTGTAAAAAGAATCTAAGCGATCAGAATAAAAAATATAAACGCTAAAGGGCATGTAAGCAAGCTACAGTCTTCAAGTTAACTAAGGCTTGATTAAAGTCTTACCAAATGATTAACGAATGGCATTAAAGGAAGTATATGGAGAAACAAAAAAGCCCTAAATACTAAGTACTTAGGGCTAATGTTGGCGGTCTGGACGAGACTCGAACTCGCGACCCCATGCGTGACAGGCATGTATTCTAACCAACTGAACTACCAGACCAAAATTTGAAGAACACGTTGTTTTCTCAAACGCGGGGGCAAATATAAAAGCTGTTTTTGGCTTTGCAAGGATTTCGAGGCGAAAAAATCGAAAAAATTTAAGCGGTTAAGCTATCCTGCTTAGTGCGAGGTAAATGGATGATAAAGCAAGTCCCTTTGCCTTCCTGCGAGCGTAAGCTGATCTCCCCTTGCATTTGTTTTACGAAGTCGGCACATAGTTTTAGACCCAGGCCCACTCCTTTTTCTTGGGCGGTGCCCGGGCGTACTTCGCGCTGATCGCTAAAGAGCTTAGTGGCTTGCTCTTCGCTCATCCCGATGCCATTGTCTTCAACTTCCAACAAGAGGGTACGCTCGGTTTCGTAAGCGCGTAATTTAACCCAACCACCAGGCTTCACGAATTTGATGGCATTTTGCACCAAGTTACGAATTACCATTTCCAGCATTTGCGCATCGTTCCAGACCTTACCTTCATGCGGCTCGATCAGCACTTGCAGCTCTACCTGCTTGGCTTTGGCAATGGGGTCGAGGTAATCTACCACCATTTGAATAACTTGTTGGTAGTCGATCAAGCTGGGCTCGTAAGCGCTGCTTTCGCGTTTAGACCAGAAAAGGAGGTTGTCGAGTAAGGTACGGCTGTTGCGAGTAAGACGCAGTAGGTCTTGTTGCATGATCTTTTGATCTTCACTTTGCTCTTGATCCATCGCCAGGAGGTGCAGAAGCCCTTCGATGCCAGAGAGTGGCGAGCGAAGGTCGTGGCCGATAATGGAAAAAAGGCGGCTTTTCTGGGCATTGAGCTCACTGATACTTTGCACTTGTTCTTTGTAGCGCTGATTAGCACGCTCCAATTCATCCCTTTGCTCCCGGAAATTATTGGCTACCCGGTGGTATTCGCTGATAAGATAGACCGTGCCCAGATAAAAGATGAGGGTGAAAAAGAGAAAAATGGCAAAAAATATAAATTGATCTTGGAGGTCATAATTTGCCGAAGAGCGGTAAAAAATAAGGGCAGTGCCGTAGAGCGAATAGGCGAGGAAAATGAGGCGATGTTGCCAAATTTGAGTAGTGGTGGTAAGCAAGGCCAAGAAGGAAAGAAGGATACCGAAAAGCACCGGCCCCTCAAGACCCCCACTGTATTCGAAGATATACCAAGAAACAGATAAGCAGGCGGTAAAGTAAAGCGATTGGACCAGGCCCATGGGGACCGACCAGCGTTGCGAGAAGTGGAGGAAAGCCATGAAGAGGGACAAACCCAAGAGACCATAGCTTACTTCAGGATGGGGCCAATTAAGGAGGAAAAGCCCCAAGAGAAATAAGGCCCCCGCCGATAGCAAGAGCACCGAATAGAATAAGCGGCCCTCCAGATGGGGGTTTTGCCGATTGCGAAAAATGTTCCAGATCTTTTGCTCCATAAGCGTGGTACAATTTACGATCTCTGAAAATAATAGGCTTTTAAATAATAGCGGAGGATTAGCTTAGAAGAACAAAATAGGACCGGAAATTCTTATATATTTGTGGGCCGAATCAACTAAGTGTATGATGTACACTTTTCGGTTAAAGGGATATTTAAAGGAAGGATAATATGCAGACGGCGAAAAAACGCTTTATTCGCAACGACAATCTGATCGTTGTTACAAAGAATATGAATGATTATTTAGAGGGGAAAAGAGTACTCTTAGTTGGGGCCAATGAGGTAGACGAAATGCTCTTGCGCTACATGGTAGTAGAGCACGGAGGTATCTTGAACGTAGCCTTGAACGAAAACGAGATGCGCAAAACCTTAGAGACCAGTCGCTATGACCTGATCTTGATGAATTCGCGATTGGGAAATGAAAACTCGATCGGCATCTTAAAACACCTTAAGGAAGACCATTTGATCAAAGCTCCGGTAATTGCCATTGCTAGCAACGATATGGTGGGACGCGGAGTGAACAATGGCTTTGCTTATATCTTGCGCCGTCCCTTGGAGAAGAAAAGTATGCTGCAGGCCTTAAGCAGGACGCTCAGCGATCGCTTAGCATAAAGAATTTAGAGGGGCCTAGCGCCCCTTTTTTTTGAGGCATACGATGGTATCGGCCAAATAAAGCCTTTGTTCTTCTAGTTTAAAATAGGGATTTACAAAATTATCATCCAGAGCCCCAAAATGATCTTGCTTTCCGCCATTAAGCCAAGCTGAATGAGCCCGGTTCAAATGGTCGGCCTCCGTGAAGAACCAGTAGGATCGGTCACCTATTCTTAAGCGGTTTTTCGGTTCAAGTGTAAAACTTTCCCATTGCCTTTGCGGCTCATACACCTGGTAAGCTAGGCCGATGGCGCTGAAAAGGAAGGTCCAAAGGACCGACAGGGATATTTTTTTGCTTGGATGCCATCGACTCAGTAATATGATAATGCCTAAGGG
>CBFHJH010000038.1:0-3884 GCA_965656185.1 Croceimicrobium sp. | reverse complement strand
CCAATATTAGCGCCAGCAGCTTCGATGTTTATTGGAGTGGCAGTGCCAGCGACGATGTGATCATTAACTGGGGACCAGCGGGCTTTAGTCAGGCTACCTCTACCCAGCAAAACTTTGATACCACCAATGCCGGTAACTACAGCATCAGTGGCCTGGCTGCCGGTCAGCTTTACGACGTTTACTTGCGTCGCCACTGTAGCAATGGCAATAGCTTATGGGTAGGACCATTTTCTACTCGTACCACTTGTCCGGTACAAACCTTACCCTACACCGAATCCTTCGCGGCCGATCTAGGTTGCTTCTCGGTAACGGTAGGAGGTACTACCGCCGATTCTTGGTTCTGGGAGGATGATTACAATGGCAATAATTTAGACGGAAACCCCGGTTTTGCTTTTGCGGATAGCGATGGCGCTGGATTTGGCGTGAGTATGGATGAATATTTGACTTCACCCGTGATCGATGCCAGTGGTATTAGCGGTTCCTTGATCTTAGAATTCGAGCAATTTTACAATAATTTAGGATGTAATGCCGACGTTGAGGTATTTGATGGCAGCAGCTGGCAAACGGTGCTAGCCCAATCTTCTGACGCTGGTACTTGGTCTGCCTCCGATTTCCAAAGGATCGATATTAGTGCCTATGCCAACGCGAACCTCCAGGTACGCTTCCATTATTACAATGCGAATTATGCTTGGTATTGGGCGATCGATAACTTTTCGATCACCGAGGTACTTTGTAATCCGAGCAGCAATTTAGCTTTGGTGAATGCTACGGCTGATAGTTTGACCATTAATTGGACCCCGGGCAGCGGTACAAGTTTTGGCATCGAATATGGTCCAAGTGGCTTTATTCCCGGCGGAGGAACTAGTGTAGCGGTGAACGATACTTTTTTTACTGCCAGATCTTTGACGGCCAATAGCGCTTATGACTTTTATCTAAGCGACTCTTGCGGCGCCGGTTCAGGATCGGCCTGGGTAGGGCCATTCACCGCCTTTACCACTTGTACAGCGGTTACAATGCCATATACCGAAAGCTTTGACGCTTGGGCCTTGGCTTGTTGGGATTCTTCAGCCAGCACCGACTTCTTTTGGACCCCAGCCGGAAGCAGTCCCGATCAATACGCGGAAGCCGCTTTCTGGTCTAATTCATCCGGAACAGCGGTTTTAAGCTCGCGCCCTATTAGTATAAGTCAGGATGCCCAAGTACGATTGTACTGGTCGCATAATTACAGTGCAACGTATCCCGACGATCAATTCGTAGTGCGGGTAAAAGCCCTGAATAGCACGGCAGTTTGGGATACTATTTTAGATCTGAAAGGATCGTCATTTGACGACCCAGCGGCCGGTAATACCTCACCGGGTAGTTTTATTGAGGAGATCTTGTTGCTTGATCCGAGCATCTATACCGGAGAGGATGTCATTATCGAGTTACACGGCATTACCGACTTTGGTCCGGATCTTTTTGTGAATGACTTAAATGTAGAAGCAGTGCCTCCTTGTCCGCAGCCCCAAAGCTTAAGCGATTCGGCCACTACGGCATTTGAAAGCACCCTTCGCTGGGACGACCTAAGCGGCAGTGGTTCTTCTTACCAAGTTTGGTTCGGGCCCCAAGGCTTTTACCAAGGAACACAAACCACTACTGGGGTGCAAAGCATCGTAGGATCGGATAGTTTATATGTAGATACCTTAAGCGGACTGGCTTGTTATGAATTTTTGGTACGATCTATTTGTGGCGCGGGTGATACCAGCGACTGGGCCGGACCATTTTCTTTCTGTACCCCTCCGTCTTGTCCAACGCCAAGCGGATTAATGGCCTCCAACACTCAGTTGAATCAAGCCGATCTTAGCTGGACCAGCGGAGGTGCGACCGATTTCAATATTAGTATCGGAACGCCTGGCTTTAGTCCGAATGCCGGTACCATTACCAATGCCAGTAGCAATTCTACTACTTTGAATGGATTAAGCGCCGGAACCACTTATGAAGCTTACGTACGTGATAGTTGCGGGCTGGGCGATGTGAGTGCTTGGGTAGGTCCCATCACCTTCACCACCGCTTACAATACTAATTTCTTAGAAGAATTCGATAATGGTTCTTTAAGCAATGAAGGTTGGTCAGAAGCGGATGGATATTTAGAGGATACGGTGAGCTTTACCGCTAATTCTTCCTCTTGGGGCTTTGACGATTTCAGTAATAATACTGCTAATACTAGTAGTGCTCGAGCGAATATCTACTTTGCCGGTCAGTACGAATGGTTGATCAGTCCTAGTATTTACCTAGATCCGAGCATTACTAATTTACAAGTGGAATTCGATGCGGCCATGACCGAATGGAATAATCAAAACCAAGGATATTTTGGTAGCGACGATAGTTTGGTGATCGTAGTTTCGGCAGACAATGGTGCGACCTGGTTGAAATCCAATATTATTTGGACCGCCGATGCCAGTGATACCTTAGCTATTAGTGGAGATCATTTCACCATTCCTCTAAGTGGCTATTCCGGTTACGTTAAGATCGGTATATACGCTGGTTCTACCGCTGGTGGACCAGAGGACAATGACTGGTTTATCGACAATTTCGAGGTACGTACGCCTAGACCTTGTGCTAATCCAACTGCTTTAAATGCAGCGGGGATCACTCTAAACTCGGCCGTGGCACGTTGGACGCCAGGAGATGCCAATGCCCTAGGTTGGGAGGTGATCCTTACTCAAGGTAATCAGCCTGCCTCAAGCGGGACGGTTTACCCGGCTACAGCCTCCGATTCTTTGGTATTGAACGGCTTAATGAGTGCGACTCAATATTGTTTCTACGTTGTAGAAGAGTGTACCGCAGGCTTTTCGGATACGATTGGCCCGCTATGCTTCAATACTAATTGTTCTAGTTTCACGGCACCTTATTATGAGGACTTTGAAAGCGGAGCATTTTGTTGGACCAACGAGATCGTAGGTTCTGGTCAGCAAAGTTGGACCGTTAATACCGGTAGTTCAGGTGGATCTATTGCTAGTGCCTATGCCGGTAATTTCAATGCCCGCTATAGCAGTACTGGATCTCCCTCCGATACCGCACGATTTATCAGTCCGGTAATCGACGTCAGTGGATTAGCTACAGTAGAACTAAGCTTTTATTATGCCCAGGAACAATGGGCTGGCGATCAGAATGAGCTGAATGTATACTACCGAGATAATGCCAATAGTCCTTGGATCTTGTTGTTCAATGATCCTTCTAATGTGGCTACTTGGACCTATTTCGATACCATTATTCCATCTACCTCGACTACTTTACAAATTGCTTTTGAAGGAATCGACAATTGGGGACGGGCGAATGTAATAGATGAGGTACGCATCCAGGAGCCATCTTGTGCCATGCCAACTGCGGTTAGTTTAGCCGCGGCCAATTGTGATACCTTGAGTATCGATTGGACCAGCCAATCGGGTGGCTCGATCATCCAGTATGGTTTAGCCGGATTCGTTCCTGGCACTGGTACCTATACCAATGTGGTGACCGCACCATTTAATATCACCGGTTTAGCCAATAATACCGATTATGATATTTGGATAGCCGATACCTGCAATGGCGATACTAGTGCCTATGCCGGACCATTTACTTATAGGACCGACTCCTTAGGGCCATTGGTAGCCTCCTTTAGCGCGCTGATCAATAGTGTGGGACCCACTAGTGCCGGAGTAGGCTTCGATGCCTCAGCTTCAGTAAATGCTGTGGCCTACAGCTGGGATTTCGATAATGGAAATAATGGCAACGGTATGAATGTTATGCAGAGCTATTCCAGTAATGGCACCTATAACGTTACCCTTACCGTGACCGACCGTTGTGGCAATACCGATGATACAACCGTGGCGGTGGTAATTGCCGGTATTTCACTTCAGGAAGCG
>CBFHJH010000037.1:0-3923 GCA_965656185.1 Croceimicrobium sp. | reverse complement strand
TTTCTTCGGCGAGGATATGGGTACGATGCGTATCGATATCGATACGGGCTCGAATAATGCCGCTTGGTGGACGGGATATAAATTCATTCGTAAAGAGCAACATGATTCTTCAAGTCAGGCTTGGAAGCGGGAGATCGTGGACCTTTCACCATTTGCAGGAACTTTCTTTAGAATTCGTTTCCTTTCGGCGAAGCAAACTTCTAAAACTGGTCCTCAGGCCCGTGGTGACATGGCGATCGATGATCTTAAGATCTTCTCGAACGTGAATAATGACGCCGAGCTATTAGCAGTGGATGTGGAACGTAAATGTACTTTCGGTGCTGCCGAAGATGTATTCGTAGTTGTGCGTAATTCAGGTTGCCAAACCTTAAGTAGTTTACCGATCCAAATTCAGTTGAATAATGGTGCAGTGCTGAATGAGACCCTAACCGGTCTTAACTTAGGCACTGGTGATACCGTGACCTATCAGTTGAGCACTACTTTGAATATGTCGGCCTTTAGAACCCATAATATTAAAGCGTGGGCCAATCTAACTGGTGATGCGCTAACTGCGAATGACACCGCTTATTCAGATCCATTAGTTAATTCTCCTTCTTTTAATACTTTCCCTTATATCTGGGATTGGGAGACCAATACCGTTGGCTCAACCGCATTGAATGATACCCTCTGGAAAACTCGAGTAGGCCTCGATCCAAACTATCGTTTCCAGGTAGGAGATCGTTATACCCAGACTCGCGGTACCGGACCGAAATACGGTTACTACAAAAAAGGACAGTATATTTACACTGAAGCTACCGGTTCTGGTGGTGATGTAGCCACTTATCTAGAATCTAAAAGTTGTGTGAATATTGGTAGTCTTACCAATCCTACTTTAGATTTCTACTACCATGCGATGGGGTCTAACTTTGATAAGATCACGGTGGAGTATAATGATGCTTCTACCATGGGCTTTGACGAATGGCAGGAGATCTCTGGTTCGGCTGCGACCGTAACTCAGAATAATGAACCTGAAGACTACATCTTCCACCGGGTGAACCTAACGCCGATCAAGAACAATCCAATCAAGTTGCGTATTGCAGTGCACCGCGATGGAGCAGGTGATTTGGCCGACGTGGCGATCGATAAGATCATGCTTTATGATCGTATTAATTCGGATGCAGGTGTAGTGTACTTGCACAATCCACCGCTTTCATGGCCCGCAAATCAGGTCTTTAATTTCGCGGCGGTAACCGAAGAGGTGACAGTACGTAATTATGGTACCAACAGCTTAAGTGGTGTAACAGTTACCATGTCGGTAACACCTAAATGTGGCCCCAATGCTGGTCAAGCTACTACATTTACTAGCTCCGCTTCAGCCAGTATTGCTCCAAACTCAGATGTTACGCTGACTATGCCTAACATCGATGTTATCATTCCGGAAGGCGAGTGCGAGATTTGTGCTTACACTAGTGTTCCTGGCGATAATTATAGTTTCAATGATACGGTTTGTCGCCGCGTAGTTGGCTTAGGTACCTATGACATTGATTTCTCGGATAACTTCGATAATTGCGATTACGATGAATACGGATTCTTTTCTCAAAGTCAAGGAGGTGGAACCGAAGGCTTCTTGCAATGGGAACGTGGTGAAGTGCCATCGGGCCGTCAGTTCAGTACTACCCAGGCTTCTAATAATGTATGGGCCACCAATTTAACCGATGGTTATTATATAGATGGACTTACCGAATACTTGCGTTTACCGATTCTAGATAACTTTGATACTATTGTGTCGGCCACCATCCAATTCTACCAGAACGTAGACATGGGGAATAATGCCGCCGGTACCATTGAACTAAATATTGGTGGCTGGAATGAGTTAGGTGGTAACCTTTCAACCTTTAGCAATATTGGTCAAAACTGGTATACCGGTCCTTTCGGAACCCTACAGGGACCAGCGGGTACTGGCATTGAGAAAGGTTTTACCGGTTCCTCTGCAACGCCCGGTAATCCTTCCGGTTGGGCCTATTCGATCTTCCCGATGTCGCAATTGAACCGCGAACCTAATTCGGTTCCCATGCGATTCAAGTTCCGTTCCACTACGGGAGCCAACAACTCGCGTAACCTTGAAGGATGGGCGATCGATGATTTTGAGGTGTACATTCCACCGCAAAACTCGGCTACCCCAGAGGACTTTGTATTTACCAATCCATTGCAGATCCCAACTTTTGATCAGCCGCTAGATGTATTTATCCGTAATACCGGTGCCAAATTACTGGACACCTGCGACGTGAATGTTCAATGGTTAGACTTAAACGGTAACATTTTAGATGACCTGGGCTGGGAAGGAGTTAAATTACCTCAGTTCTTTATCGAAGGATCGCGTTATCGTTATGATTTCATGGATTCGATCGATGGTCCATCGGTTCAATCAGGAGATTATATTCTACGTATGATCACCCGTAAACCCAATAACAAACTTGATAATCGTACCCCCGACGATACAGTAGACGTACCGGTGACCGTATTTGAAGAGTACTTCTTTGATATACCAGCAGGAGACACTGCTTATTGTAATAATTTCGAGCCCGGTAATGGTGCTTTACCGTTCATTCCTCTGAATACTAAGACCTATGCTCGTGGTGCTTATAGCTGGGAAAAGGGTACACCTACTCAGTTCCCTGGTGCCTTCAGTGGACAAGAGTGTTGGATGACCGGATTGGACAGTAATTACCGTTCTCGCGATGAGTCGGGCTTATTTACTCCGGTATTCGTATTGGATACAGGTACAGCTTACGAAATGACTTTCGTACATAAGTTCGAAACCGAGAAATACCACGACGGTGGGGTAGTAGAGGTTACCTTAGATGGTGGACGTACTTGGCAGGTATTAGGATTTGCCAATGAGCAAAACTGGTATAATACCGAGTACGTAACAGCACTCGATATCATTAAACCAGGTTGGACCGATACAGCAGATTGGGATACGGCGCGTTACGTATTCGAATTTGATACAGCAGCAGAAAGAGCAGTATTCCGTTTCCGTTTCGAATCAGACTGGTCTATCCAACGTAAAGGTTGGGCCATTGATGATTTCTGTATGAAGACGACCACAGAAAAACCAACTTTCGTGATCGGCTCTAAAGAATACAATCCAGTGCCCGATTCTTATGTAGGTGAACTAAGTCCTAATCCTAGTAATGGAACTACTCACTTACCACTCTTTAATGCGCAAGCTAAAGAGGTTCAGCTTACGGTGGTCAATGTCTTAGGACAGCCCGTAATGCAAAAAACCTACGCGATGGAAAGGGGTAGTGCCCAAATTGCCATCGAGACGGTAGACTGGACCGATGGAATTTACTTCGTGAATTTGAATATCGATGGAGAGCGAGTAACTCGTAAACTGATCGTACAGTAAGATTCAATAAATCATTTGGGACCCTGGTTAGGCATTAGCTTAATCAGGGTTTTTTTATGTCGCAATGTCTGTTTCCTGTGAGTTTATCTGACTAGCAGTCAGGGTCTAAGCGGAAAGTTAAGCCACAAAGACAGAATGAGCCGAAGCGTACTTTTGTGGAATTCCTTTTGATTGGGGTTAAGAAAAAAACATGGACTTAAGTAAATTCACCATAAAAGCGCAGAAAGCGGTGCAAGAGGCACAGTCGCTTGCGCTCGAAAATCAACATCAGGCGATAAAGACCGGACACCTTTTAAAAGGAGTGCAATTGGCGGATGAGAATATTTTTAATTTCTTCCTCAAAAAGGCTGCGGTCAATACCGAAACTTTTTCGGCCAGCTTAGAAGCGATCTTAAAGTCTTACGCTAAAGTTGAAGGAGCCCAACAGTATCTAGACCAAGCGGCCAATCAGGCCTTGCTTAAAGCAATGTCGGCCGCTAAAGACCTCAAGGACGAATACATCACCTTGGAGCACTTGATTATAGGCTTACAG
>CBFHJH010000036.1:3200-4779 GCA_965656185.1 Croceimicrobium sp. | reverse complement strand
GGTGGCACTGGCCGCTGTGTTTAAGGGGCTAGACTTAGGCGGAGCTTCGGCCTCGGCTTGGCTCGGTTTTGCTGCTCTTTCCTCTTTTTCTTTTTGCTCCGTTTTGGCTTCGACCGAAGGCTTAGTGTTTTGTTCTGGGCTTGTTTCGGCTTGCGCCGGATGCGACCCTAAGCTTGTTTGGTCTTCGGTTATGCTGTGCTCTGTTTCAGATTTTGATTTGGCAAGGTTTTGCGGCTCTGAGCTAGCCTTTACGGGTTCCGCCGGCGGACTTTTTAGCGCGGGTTTAGACTTTTTTTTTTCGCCGCTGGCGGCGGTCCAATGTTGACTTAAGTCTATTAGGGCCAATTCCACTAAGAGGCGACTATTATTGGAGCCCTTGTAACGCACATCGGCTTCCGATAAAGTTTTGAGACTTGGCAGTAGGAAGTCGACACTCACCGCTTGGGCCTGACTTTGGTAGCGTGCTTTGATCTCATCGCCTACTTCCAAAAGGCTAAGGGTAGAAGGATCTTGGCAGACCAAGAGATCACGGCAGTGTGAAGCCAAGCCATTAAGGAAAAGATGTCCGTCGAAGCCATTTTCCAGGACTTCATTAAAGATATTGAGTAATCCCGCTTGATCGGAGGCCTGCACTAAGTCGATCGTGCGGAAATAATAATCGTAATCGAGGATACGCAGGTTACTGATCACGTCTTGATAAGATACCTGTTCGCCCGAGAAGGATACGATGCGGTCGAAGATCGAAAGGGCATCGCGCAAGGCCCCATCCGCTTTTTGAGCAATGATCCGCAGGGCGGCATCCTCGGCAGTTACCCCTTCTTTTTCAGCTACGGTCTTTAAGTGGCCTACGATATCGTCTACCGAAATACGTTTGAAGTCATAGATCTGACAGCGACTGAGGATAGTAGGGATGATCTTATGCTTCTCGGTAGTAGCCAAGATAAAGATGGCATGTTTCGGCGGTTCTTCCAAGGTCTTTAAAAAAGCATTGAAGGCCGCCTGTGAGAGCATGTGTACCTCATCAATAATATAGACTTTGTAACGACCCACCTGAGGTGCAAAACGCACTTGGTCGATCAGATTACGAATGTCGTCTACCGAGTTGTTCGAAGCCGCATCCAGTTCGAAAATATTAAAGGAGAAATCCTGATCTGGTGCATCCTGATCGGTCGAATTGATCATTTTGGCGAGGATACGGGCTGAAGTAGTTTTTCCCACTCCGCGGGGACCGGTAAAGAGCAGGGCTTGGGCTAAATGATTGTTTTCGATAGCCTTAAGTAGGGTATTGGACACATGTTGTTGTCCTACCACTTCTTCGAATGCCTGCGGTCGGTATTTCCGCGCCGAAACGATGTAATTCTCCATACCTGGCAAAGATAATTTTTTGCGGGAAAGAATGGAGGGGGAGTGGGGAGAAGAAGCTGGGTAGGTTCGGAGGCAGGGAGGCTGGGGAAGGAAAGCTGAGAGGCACAGGGGCGCAGAGGCGCAGGGGCGCAGGGGCACAGGGGCTCAGGTGTCCTTTCCTGATTTTGGTTGACAGGTTTTACTTGCTTCGATCTAATTAATCCAATCCTCTTAT
>CBFHJH010000036.1:0-3101 GCA_965656185.1 Croceimicrobium sp. | reverse complement strand
ACAGGGGCTCAGGTGTCCTTTCCTGATTTTGGTTGACAGGTTTTACTTGCTTCGATCTAATTAATCCAATCCTCTTATTGAGGCCAATCAATGCCTACTTAGCATCTGGTTATTTTCAGGGCCTTTTATAGGACTGTGGAAAAATATGGAAGGCTTACATTTGTAGGCCCTTTTCCGGCGGTTTTTCCCTTTGGATCAGCCTTTAGAGCTTAGATTGGAAGTCTCAAGGGCTAAAATCTAGATTCTAAGCTCTAATTTCTATTTATTTAGTTACTTTTGCCGTCCTTTTTAGCGAAAGGATAATATTTTAATTCTTAATTGTTTAACAGATGAATCAATACGAATCCGTTTTCATCATGCATCCCGTCTTATCTGAAGAGCAGGTAAGGGAAACGGTAGAAAAATTCAAAGGCTTTATCGAGGCCAAAGGAGGCAAGATTCTCAATGAAGAGAATTGGGGTCTTAAAAAACTCGCTTATCCAATTCAAAGTAAGCGCAGTGGTTTCTACCATTTGATGGAATTCTCAGCCGAAGGCGAGATCATTAACCCATTAGAAGTTGAAATGAAGCGTGACGAACGCATCATGCGCTTCTTGAACGTAAAAATGGACAAGCATCACGTAGATTATGCGAAGGTGCGTCGTCAGAAATTACAAAACGCTTAAAATTTTAGATCATGGCAGAATTGGATACCGGATCAAACCAATCCGAAATTCGTTACCTACAACCTTTAAAGATCGATACCGGAAAGCGTGAAAAGTATTGTCGTTTCCGTCGTTACGGTATTAAATATGTAGACTATAAAGATCCTGATTTCTTAGCAGGTTTCTTAAACGAGCAAGGTAAGATCCTTCCTCGTCGTATTACCGGAACTTCTTTGAAGTACCAGCGTAAAGTGGCGGTTGCGATCAAACGTGCTCGTCACCTAGCGATCTTACCATACGTTACCGATAACCTTAAATAATTTTACATCATGGAAGTAATTCTAAAACAAGACGTAGAGCATTTAGGGTATAAAGATGACGTGGTAAGTGTAAAAAACGGTTACGGCCGTAATTACCTTATTCCTCAAGGATACGCTGAATTAGCTACTCCTTCGGCGAAAAAAGTATTAGCGGAGAATATCAAGCAACGTCGTCATAAAGAAGCTAAAGCCATCGAAGATGCGCAGAAAGCAGCGGACAAATTGAACGCGCTTGATCTTAAGCTTACTGCTAAGGTGGGTAAAGGCAATAAATTGTTCGGTTCCTTGAACAATGCCAGCCTATCCGAAGCATTGGCTAAAGAAGGTCACAGTATCGACCGTAAATTCATCCAAATTCAGGGTGGTACGGTAAAAGCGACTGGTCCTTATGTAGCGCACATCCGTTTACACCGTGAGGTGAACGTAGAATTGAACTTTGAAGTTCTTCCTGAGCAGGCTTAAGCCGTTCAGTATTAATATTGAAGACCCCGTGACTCTTAGGAGCACGGGGTTTTTTTATGCCTTCTTTGCTGGAGGAAACAAGAAGAAAACCATAAATTAGAATATGGAAGTAATCTTCGATTGGGTACAAGAACCCTTATTCTTGATCCTGGTAGGAAGTGGCCTGTTGCTCATCCTGCTTAGGCCCTTTACTAAGTCTTTAAAACAATGGCAGAGAGCGAGGCAAAGTAAAAATTGGCCGCAGGTTGAAGGGCAGGTGGAAAAGTGCCGGCTTAAAACCAAAAAGGGTGAGGGGCACAATCAAGGACAAACGGAATACGCACTCGACCTCTATTATTCTTACGAGATAGAAGGAGAACAGTATTTTTCGGATAGCCGCTTTTTGACCAGCGAATACTACAGTTCCGATCCGGGAGATCGAGAGGAGTTCATCCGGGATCATCCGGCAGGAAGCCGCTTGAAGGTGTTTTATGATCCCGATAGGAAGGAGGATTCTCTGCTACTTCCCGGTCTGCGCGCTATCTATTGGTATGCGCCTCTCATATACCTGGTTTTTATGCTCTTTGCCTTGCTCCTGTTGGGATTAGGATTGCGCTAAGTCGAGTGGTCGAGCACCATTATGGCCTTTATTTTTCAAATATTAGGTCTAAAAAATTAGGTAAATGCAATTTATAGAAGCTACTAATTGCCGTATTTTATTCTCGTAATCAAGGCAAAGGTCTGATTTGAAATTTCCGTAATGAAGTAAGAAAATTTTAGTAAATATTACTAAAAAGCATTTTTTGACATTATTTACATTTCTTATAAAAATATAGTGGTAAACTGATATATAGTGTTTTGAGTTTTAAAAATATTCTCGTTGGCATCGAGAACTAAAAGGGTTGGGTCATAAAAGTTAAAATTTAGGGTCGATTAAGCACTTTGTTTGTAAGTGATTGCAAATTGCATTTTTATTACTGCTAATAAATGACTTAATTTATTCCTACTAACTCTTATTGTTAATCAAACTCTGTAAAATGAAGATCAATTACTTCTTGGTCTGGGCTTTCCTTTTGGTGACGCCCGGATTACTTTGGTCGCAACAAGCGTCCAATTATTCATTTTCGGTAGCCAATGCCCCTTATGCTCCTTTAGGAGCTTCGGCAACGACGGTATCTGCCTTGGCGGCCGATGGTGGCGAGGCTGATGTGCCGATCGGTTTCAACTTCGATTTTGAAGGACAAAGCTACGATACCGTAGCGGTAGCGTCCGATGGCTTTATTTCTTTTGTGAAGGGGGCGAGTTCTACGGCGAGCAATGATCTCGACAATGGTTCGTCGGCCCGTAGACCTTTGATCGCTCCACTTTGGGACGATCACGACGGAAGGGCCAGTAGTTCTGTAGCTTCTTATGAGCTAAGCGGGACAGCACCAAATCGGGTATTTACCTTCGAGTGGCGCGACTGGGAATGGAGCTGGAATGCCTCCGATTCGGTGGTTTCCTTTCAAGTGAAACTATTCGAGAGCAGCAATGAGATCGAATTTCATTACCGTTGGGAGTGTGCAAGCTGTATTACCGGCCCCGATGCTTCGATCGGATTATCCGGCAGCAGTAGCTTTTTATCCTTAAGTGGAATAGGAACCGCTGCGGTAAGCGCTTCCAGCACGAGCGAAACGAGTAACCTAGATACGGTGGT
>CBFHJH010000035.1:0-4819 GCA_965656185.1 Croceimicrobium sp. | reverse complement strand
GCATATGATTTCGGTCGGGATGTGAGGTATAGAGTTTATTGCGCACAACGGCTAAGTATATGAAGCGTTGCTTCACGAAATTAAATTATAAAACTAAAATTTTAAATTATGCAGAAATATTGGCAAAAGAAGAACAGCAATGCTTTATATACATTGTTGTATGCTGTGCGAGATAAGTACAGACAATTATTTGTAAAGATTGACATTGAAGAAGCGAACGAGCGAGGTTTCTCTTTTGTTGGTAATGTATGGGGTGATGAAATAAACAAACTTGATTGTAGAAGCATTTGGAGGGACAAAAAGAACCGATCGTGGTGTGTGGAACAGCTAAATAATTAGCATTGAATACAAACCATGTCTAAAAATATCTATAAAATAATCAGCGGCACGCGCCGAACGCTAAAGCAAAAAGAAGTGTTAGACGTTTTCACGTGCAAAGATCAGGACGAAGCCTTGGACCGTTTCGAGCAATACGCTTTTGATCGTGCGGAGCTTTACGAACTTTTAAAGATGGAGCGCCGGCACTTGGTGCAGTATTTAGGCCGTGAACCAAAGGCCTCAGAGCTTGGTTTCTACTCTACTAGATGTTTTCCCTTTAAGCAGGTAAGAGCCGAAAAGATCAGCCCTTTAGTATATAAGCTTGACCTTTACGCAGGGAATGAAGTACTTTTGCTGTGTGAGATCAAGGAAGGCCCCACACAAAAGGCAATTTTTTAATGAAGGTTAGGTACATAAAAGACGGCAAATGGGTGAAAGAAGGCACGAAGGGCGCCGAGGTTTGGGGTATTCAAGAAGGGCGCAAAATGCGAAAGGTAAATTTAGAGACCTTGCAGCCTTACGCCTACCGGAAAAAGAATAGAAAGCCTACATTGAGCTATCGCGAAGGCGGGAAGTATCTTAAAAAGGAAGCGGCGGAGCTTCTTTTAAATACAAAGCAATTTAAGGATCTAGAATCGAAAAGGCTCGAAAAATTTGAGCAGGACCGCGAAAAATTCAATAGCTTCGGTCAGACTTCAGCGTTTTATGACTTAACAAAAGACTTTAAAGGGGCTTTTGTAGAACCTTTTGGATTTAAAAAGCTTATTTTAACCAGAATAGACCCGGTAACAGGTAAAACAATTGAAAAAAAGGAGATTAAAAGCCTGGCCAGCGCGCAGTACGAATTAACGCAACGCGGTTACGAGGCGGCCAAGATAGCCAAGGAGGCCAACGACAAAGGCGAATCAACGCCCCCGGATATTTTCAATATTCCGATTTCAATGGGCGAGGATGGCGAGTATTTAATCGAAACGCGATTTTAATGGCAAAACAAAGGATTAATATTAACGGCGAGCCTTGGCCCTATATTCAGCGCCTAGCGGCGGCAAAAAAGGACTTTACAGTTAAGCTATCAAGCGCAAGCGGTCAGGTTATAATGGGGGATAAGGTTATAAGCTTTGGCGATCCGTGGAAGCCTCAAGACTTGGGGTTATTTAGTAGAACGCGCGCCGCCCTCAATCGCCGTGAATCGCACCCGGAGCCACCTGTTAAAGTGGATTACATAGGCATAAACCCGCCGGAAGACAAAACGTTTCAAGTTTACGACAATGTATGTGCTTTGGACATTTCAGCGGCTTATAACAGTGCCGCCGAAATTTTGGGTTTTTTCAATAAGGAGCTAGGCCAATACCACCGGGAGCACGACAAACTGGGGCGATTGAAAGCTTTCGGAGCTACGGCAAAGCGCGCCGAGGTCTTTGTGTTTAAAAAAGGGGAAATTATGTCCAATGACTTCGAGGAAAGCCCTTTAAGGCCTTATTTTCTAAACGCGGCGAAATATGTAGGGAACGCTCTTTTAGATGTAAGGTCCCATATTGGCGAAGGTTTTATATTTTTTTGGGTCGATTGCGCCCTTTTTAAAGACACGCCCGAAAATAGGCAAAAAGCCCTAGAAGTTTTTGAGGGCTACGGGTTTGACGTGCATTTTGAGGCCATAGACTTTTTAATTTACCGGCGAAGAACTAAGCACCATGAGATAGAGCGCATAAGCGGCAAGGATCGAAAAATATACAATTTCCCCATTTTCGATAATTCAAAGTTTTATAAATTAGCGAAAGCAAATAAAAGTAAGGAAAATGATACAAAAAATTCTGTTTAAGAAAGTTCATAAAGAACTGGCCAAGCTTGGCGAAACCGAGGGCAAAAGCTTGGAAACTATTTACATAAACCAAGAAAACGCCCTTTTTCAGTACACCGACAAAAGCCAGATCACGCGCCCCATAGGCGACAATCTGGAAGACTTAAAGCTAAAACTGCAAAAGTATTTAGGCGCTGATTTTGTTTCTTTAATCGTATTAATTGACGATCACAGCAAAGAGAACCAGAAAATAAACTTTGCGATTAAATACCGCGACAAAGACGGTGAGGTAAATACGCATAGAAGCACTTTTTAAGATGTCAAGAAGAAACCAGTTAAATAAGACCAAGGTATTTGAGGCGCTTATAAGACAGTCCCCCGGAACGCAGTTATTTAGCGCGGCCCTTTGGCAAATGGATGATCTAAGCCAGCGCATTTTTACTATTTTACTAGATGATAAAAGGGTCTTTAACGTCCCGATATATTATCATGCTAAATACAATTATTTCATAGCTTCCTTAGACCCTTTAGAAAATTTAGACGAAGGGTTCTACAAAGTTTTAACCTATAAACACGAAACCCCATGAAAGGCAGGCCCCCAATAGAAGAAGGCACGCGGCGCGATCATAACGGAAAAACGCAAGTATTCAGCCGTTTAGGAATTTCCGGTAAATATGGCCGATGGATAAGTGAGAATCGATATAACCAACTTTTAAGCCAGCAAGGCGAACCCAATGAGCCTATCAATGAACCTTCGCCCCCCAGCGAAAGCCTAGAGAAAGATAATATGCAGGAAACCCCGGAGAAGATACCGGAGAAGATACCGGAGGACACCCCGAATAAAAATAGCGGTCCTTTTAATGGGCTAGACGCTGGAAGCAGCTTATTTTCAGAAATGGAGGACATGAAATCCATTTTAGAAGACAGTAGCCTGGAGGCGGCGAGCGAAGAATTTGAAAGCTACAAAAACGAAGGGGCAGAGGGCGAGAGCTCCGCGCCGATCGGCGGCGATGGCCTTTTATCCATTATTGATATGGCGGGCAGCCGAATAGCAGCCTTTGCCCTTCAGCGGTTTAATGTAAGTGATCAAGGTTATGAAGAATTTAAGCTCACCCCCTCGGAGCGCCGAGAGCTTGAAGCGGTAGCGGACGAGTGCGCCAAGTCTATAAAATGGAGTGATAACCCCTGGACCAATTTCTCTTTGGCTTATATTATGCTAGTAGCCACTAAGGTAAGCCCTAAGAAGAAGGATAAAAAGCAAGCTAAAAAGGAGGTAGAAAATGGAACAGACTAGAAAGGGCTTAAATATCGCGATCTTTGGGGGTATGGGCAGCGGTAAGACGACTTATATCAAAAATACCGTTTTGCAGCTAGGCAAAAAGTGCTTTATCTACGATCCCAACGAAGAGCCAGCCTATATCGACGTTATTAATCATTACCCCGGAAGAATGAACGGGCCAGAATTTACCGCCTTTGTGAACCAAAAGAGCCGGAACGCTATAAATATTTTCGAGGAAGCCACCCCGATATTTAGGCACGCCACGAACGACCCTAATTTATTGGAGATACTGACCCGAAAAAGGCATTATAGGCAAATAAATGTTATTGTATTTCACGCGGTGAACGCTTTACCTACTAATATTTTCTACTACCTAGACTTTGGCGTAGTGTTTAAGACTACCGATCGCCGGGACTTATTGGAGAAAAAATACGCCGGCTTCCCTCAACTTATTGAGGCGGTAGACAGGGTAAAGTTAAAACCGGATTACCAGCCAGAAATAATTAAGTTCAAATAGTATGAACTACGCAAGAGTACCAAGTATCAGACATTTAAAAGAAATTTCTAAAAATAGAGAGTTTCGCCAATCTTTAGCAAAGCGCCTAGCGTCTAGGGCTTTACTTTTGAGGGCTAAAGAAAGGCGCGAAAGGAGGCTAAAAAGAAAAAGACTTGTAAAAAAGTTTTTAAAGGTTTTGGCTTTTTTGCTTTTGGCTGGCCTTTTTGCTTTGATTTTATCCTCATGCAGTACCGCTAAAAAGGTGGAGATTTGCGAAAAATGGGCCAATGAAAACCCAGAGGCTTTTTACAGCCCGCCCGACACGGTATATACCTTGAGAACAGCACCGGCGGACACGATAAGAGACAGTATTTTTTTAAGCCAGATTGAAGGGAAGCCATTAAGGTTAAAGGGTTTGAGAGGCGAAATTTTAGAGCTAAAAGTAAAGGGGCCAAAATTGGCCCTTTCGGCTTTTTACCCTGAGAAGGTTGACACTTTAAAAAGGGAAGTTCGATTGCCAGCAAAGAAAATAGACGCTAGGCCGGCGCAGTTAAAAGAGAGGTATAAGGAAGGATTAACGCACGGCGCGGGGGCCGGGGCGGCTTTAATTTTGTTGATCGTTTTTATTTTATCTAAAATTTTTAGGCAAAGTACTTGACATTGATAAAATTTATCAGATACATTTGTAAATCAATTTTTTCAATAAACCAAAAATCGAGATAATGAAAATTGACTTTTCAACGATTCTAAACTTTGCTATTGCCGGCGTAATTGTGGCAGTAGTTGCTCCTTATATCGTCTCTATGTTGCCCGGTGGCAGCGTTAACGGATTCGAGAGCGACGACCAATAAAAACCCCTTTAAATTTTAAGACATGAAAAATCGAGGATTGCGATACAATTCACAAATGCCTACCGGTTTCAAGGGGC
>CBFHJH010000034.1:0-5099 GCA_965656185.1 Croceimicrobium sp. | reverse complement strand
ATAAGCGAAAAAGAGAATCTCAGCTTCAGAAATAACGATGACCCTGCGTCAATAAAATACATCCTCACTAAATACGATGTATATCTAAAAGAGTCAGCTATTAAGCTGGGTATCTCTGCTAAATCACTAGGAGGTGCATATTTTCAAGGGATAACCAAGGAAACAATCGAAATCATATATCAGAAAATCAAATCTGAAAATGTGGTGAGATTAACAAGAGAGCAACTCCTCGAAGCTAGGGTAGTGGATGTGGATTTCTGCATCGATTACTTCCTTGAGAAAGGCACAATAAAAACGCTAATAAATAGGATTAGAAAACTAACTCGCCCAACTACAAAAGCCAATCTTGGAAGCAATATTTTCCTTGAAAAAACAAATCAAGGAATAGAGTTTGGTAAACGTGAGAAGGTAGGAAAAGGATATAAAACAAGGCAGTTCTTAAAATACTATGCCAAGGCTCTAGAGCTAAAACATAATAGTACCGATTTCTATGAGAAGTACATCGTTCCCCAGCTTAACCAGCTAAGGATTTTGGAGGATGGAAGTACTATGCAAGGGAATCGTTTTTTTGATGATGAGCGATTAATTAGGATTGAAACCACAATCAAAAACTCAGCCCATTTCAAAACATATGACCATAACATCGGAACGCTAAGAGATGCATTAAAAATCAAAGCTGAAGAGATGTTTCCTTACTTTAACCGAGCAATCCGAATGCATATGGAATCAAGAAGATTTATTGACCCTGAAAAGAAACAGATGAAACCAACCGATAGAGCCTTAATGATTGCCTTAAAACTAAGAGCCCAAAACTTCCGGATGAAGCCATTTGATGTTGTCCCCTGGCTCGCTGAAGAATTACTCGGTGGCGATGGCTCAAAGCAAGAAATGTATCGAATGAAGAAAAAGTTATATGACCTGTATGACCAATTCGAAAGGGGTGAATCTTTAAGTATTTCAGATAACCAAAAAACCATATTTGAAGCCATCCAAGAAGCCGAAAATCTAGGGCTAATTCCTAGCTAAAAAATACCCTGCGTAAAAAATGCAGGGGACGACGTATGATAGTCGTACCCAAGTAAACAAATTTGATTACCTAAGAACCCTCAAATGAAAGCCCAAATAAAGCATCAACAAGAGCAGTTTTATAGCACCTTTAAAAGGGCTGGTATTATGCCTATTCAATCCCGAATTTTAGCTTTGGAACTTCAGAACGAAAACATCACTCAAATAAAAAGTGTTAATCTAGATAGTGTAAGGAATCGATACAACATTGAAACCGATAAAGGCAAGTTTACAATCGCTAACCAAAATGTTGATTTACCTTTCGTAGATTTGCGCAAAGATTTTTAGGTATCGGAATAGGTGGTACTACTCTATACCAAACAAAGAAGCCCTTCTAACGAGGGGCTTTTTTTATGCTTTTAAACCCCGAAGGGAATCCGCGCATGCGCGGAATCTCGAAAGGGGTGCTATTTATCTTTTTTAATCTTGCCCCATTCTAAAACTTGCTCACGTTTTCTTTCTTGAAGCTTTTCTTCTATACTATAAAGGCTTTGCTCAATTAAGCCCAGCGCATTAGAAAGGGTTTCATCTCTTTTATCTAGTTGCCTTTTCAAAAATTCGGTTTGCTCCTTCTCTTGCGCTAACATTAGCGCTAGTTGCCTAGCTTCTATTAGCTGATTTTTGAATGAATCGTATTTGTCAGCATTGAATACTTGAATAAACTTACCATCGTTGCTAATATGCAATCCCTCTTCTAGTTGGTCAAGCAAATCTTTATTGCTATTAGCGCTAAAATTAGCGGATGCCCTAGCGCTCTTGTAATGCTTATCTATAAAAGCATCACTCACAAAATTGCGCCCATTTTTTTGCGCTACTAGCGCGCTATCATTTCTGAATTTAACTACTAGTTGACGAACCCTTCCTTCGCTCACTTTTAGCAGTTGTGCCGCTTGCTTTGTGTTGTGCCATTTCATAGAAACAATATCGCTAGTCCTAGCGCTAAGAAAACTTAGCACCTTTTGAATTTATAAACGCTTGATTGTTAGCGATAAAACAAACCGCCAAAAACAAGTTTATTAGTTAGTAAATCGTATTGCAATATGCTAACCAAGAACTTGAACGTCAGGCTCACTCAATTCGAGGCTGAAGCCTTAGATACCCAAGCCCAAAAGCTGGGAATCACTCGCTCTGATTTTATCCGCTATCTACTAAATACCCAAACCCGAAATGATAAAGATTAAAAACTCCGAAGGCGAAAAAGTACTTCGCAAAGAAGCGCATCACTTCAAATCGTTAATCGAGCAATCAAAAGAATTTGCCCCTAACCGCAAAGCCCTTTTCGAGATGTTGGAAAGTCCAAGCGATTACATCGAGCAGATGATTCCAGCCCAAGCCAAAGAATTGAACCTATCATTTTTAAAGCTGGTAGATTTATATGATTTGCCTTTCAAGCAAGTATCTCACCTTTCCAGCCAGCTATCTGACTCAAAATACCTTCAGTTCGTGGCTGAAGATTTAAGCATTAATGAATCAAATCTAGAATCTCATATCGAGGATGAAGCCTGCATCAGATTAAGAGGTGAGAAAGAAATCATTTTTAAAGAAGCCGAAGCAATCGCAAAGAAATTCAACTCCTTAAAAAAGAAGCTAAACGAATCGGGCAAGAACATCGCCCTAAATAACATCATACGCTCCGATTTTTCGGGTAGCTGGTCAGTTAACCAAGCCCATATACTCACCCTTCAGTTATGAGGCTATGGCTTAGAGAAAAACACTATGGCAGTATAATCCTTGCCAATCGAGAAGAAGGCATTGAGATTGTAGTTAGTGAGAATGGAGGCTTTTTTCAAATCACTAAGGGCAAGGTCAAGTATCTAGAATCCCAAAAACTCTATCGCCTTAAAAAACTATCTGCAAAGGCTTATTATTTGGAAGGAACGAACCACCAATTAACCAATGAAAAAGGAGAAATAGAATTAACAATAAGATGAGTAAAGCAAGTAACGAATTCGGTCAAGCAGCCGTAAATAACACAAATGGATTCGGCTCTGCCGCTGGCACTAACTCGGTCGGCTGGGGAAGTATTCACCCCACCACCTACGGGCATCCAATAACTAATCTAGTTGGGCTATCTAGCCAAGCATTAAGCTACCTTCAAAAGGTTCTTTCAGATGGCGGTGATGTTGATTCACCAAGATGCCTAAATGCCCAATTTCAAAGCATAGGGTTATGAGCAAAATTACCCAAAGGATTTACGAAGCCTTACCCAAGCCCCAAAGGGCAGTAATCAAAAGAAAGCTACCTACCCAAGAAGAAAGAGCAGCAAACACTCTAGATAAGCTTAGAGATAAATTAGGGTTAAAGTGACATTATCTGACACTATAAAAAAGAAGGAAAAGCCAAAGAGAAAAGCTAAACGAAGTAAAAACAACTTTGAAGATTGGGAAATAGATTTTGGAGAGTGGCAAATAGATTTCGGAGAGTGGTAAAAAATTTAGGATTATGAAAAAGCACAGAATAGCTTTAATAGGTCTTATAGTACTCAATGTTTTGCTAACAATTCTTGTACTAGCTAGGCTCGGCTTAAGAATTTAATTAATACAAGGTGTGGGTAGGCTTCTTTCGTTCATTGCTCTTTTACTCTTCCCTACCTACCCTTTCACCCCCGAAGGGAATCGCCTATGTGGGCGATCCCCGAAAGGGGATAATAAATCAAAGTACAAATGAGAAATACCCAAGGAAAATATGCGAAAGGGCATAAACTCGGAGGTCGCCCAAAAGGCTCAATCGCTCCCCAGCTTCGAGCATTAACCAAGAAACTAAACGAAAAGGCTATCAATGATTTGCTAGAGAACTTCGAATCATTAACCACAAACGAAAAGATTAGGCTCTTAAGCATCACATTAAAGCATAGTGTTCCAACCTTACAAGCGGTGGATGCTGAAATCAATCATTCAACCCCTCAAAGCTGGTTTGATTTATCAAAGGAGGTAAAGGAAGAATTAATCAAAACTTTCTATAATGACTGATGAAAAAGCAGCCCTAAAATCCCTAGAAGGCAAAATGCAAGTGAGTGATTCGGGTTTATTATTCGTAGATGGCAAAGCATTCGTAAAATTCACAGAAGATGGCAGTACACCTAAAACCCCAAGGCAACAAAGTAAAAGTGATTCTAAAGGATGAAAAGCGCAATCCAACAAAGCGCAAACCTTTGGGCAAACCCCAAAAACTATGAACCCCTAAAAAAGGCTCTTGCTGGCTATGGTTATAGGTTAAATGAAATAATCTCCTTAGAAAGCGATTCTAGCTATTTAGGAAGCCTTTTAGATACTCGAAGCGGAATAGATGCCCTTCTAACCTTAGAGGGCTTCCCAAGCCTTGTAGGGGCTTCTCTAAGATACAATCGTTCGCATAAAGGAGGATTAACCCTTAGGCATAATTCAGAGAGCCTTAAAACCCAGTTTTCGAGATGGCACACCACCAGCACAAGCCCTTTAGCAACTCTAAAACCCGAAATATACATTCACGCTCTTGGCGTAGAAAATGGAATCATATCGGGCAGGGTTCTAGTGGTAGATGCTCAAAGCTTGGCACATTGGTTCAATCGCCTAGATGCATCAACTCAAAATAGCTATCTCAAGCGATTTAGCAACGATGTGTTTTATAGCTTCCCTGCTAACTCGAAAGATAATTTCACCCCAATCTATGAGTATAAGATATAAAACAAGTTAAAAAGCGCTCTAAAGCGTATATTTGTATTGTCAGAGCAATTCTGAGGAGAAACTCTGATGCGAGCGAAGAGGAGGAGGGCATTCGAAACCCTCCCCCCCTTTTTTAACCTCTTTGTTCGCTAGAAAACCTAATTAAGTACCACCTAAAATATTTTTAATGATACCGATTGGCAAGCCCAAAATCGATTCCTTACGATTAATAATACCCCTCTCTAAAGTAGATTTAAATCCTAGTCACAGAGAATTAAATCGAATACTTACAACCATTAACGAAGATGGTGAAGTAATAAGCGAAAAAGAGAATCTCAGCTTCAGAAATAACGATGACCCTGCGTCAATAAAATACATCCTCACTAAATACGA
>CBFHJH010000033.1:0-5502 GCA_965656185.1 Croceimicrobium sp. | reverse complement strand
GAAAAACGCTACCGCGACCTGGGTGGGATGAGCCGTCGGCACCCCCTCTATGAGCTGCAAAATTTATCTACCAAATTCAACGGGAAACGCGATTTCACCGACGATGATATTGCCTACCACCTGCGCATGGATAAAAGCGATGCCCACCGCTTTTTAATGCGTTTTTCCATCTTGGGCTTTATCGATTACAATCCCCGTACCCGTGAAGCCTATTTTAAGGATAAGATCTTCGAATATGTGCTCAATGTCCGCGACTTACGCGACTACGACGTTATTCAATTCGTTTCCCGCCTCGAAGGGCAACCCAATGCCAAACTAAGTTTAGAAGATTATTCCATGGAGATCAGCGGGATCAAGGCCATTGCCCTCTCCGACTCCCAAAAGGTGGGGCTTTATCCCTACGGCCAGAAGATCGTGCTAAAGGAAAATCTCGACTTCGATTTCGACGGACAGATCACGGCCGGCCGCTTTAACTTCTGGGGTAAGAGTTTCAAATTCGACTACGAAGGATTCCGCATTGGTATGACCGATATCGATTCCATGCGCTTCAAAGTTTTGAGTTTCGAGCCCAATTCCCTCGGACAAAAGTATTTGGTAGACGTAAAAACGGTATTGCAGGACCTTACCGGAGACCTGCAGATCGATAAACCCAATAATAAATCGGGGCGCGAATCCTATTCCGAATACCCCATTTTCACCTCCGGGAAAGATTCTTATATCTATTACGATAAGGAGAGTATTTTCGGCGGGGTGTACAATCGCGAAGAATTCTACGTGCGCCTCGATCCCTTCGAGATCGACAGTTTGGACAATACCTCTACCACCGGTTTGGCGTTTTCGGGCACTTTTACCTCGGCCGGTATTTTCCCGGAAATGGACGAGCAGATCAAAGTACAACCCGATTACTCCCTCGGCTTTAAGCGCGAAACGCCGCCGGAAGGTTATCCCGCCTATGGGGGCAAGGGAACTTTTACCGCCGGACTTAGCCTTAGTAATGAAGGCCTGATCGGCAATGGTCGCATCGACTACCTTAACTCCTACGCCCTTTCCGAAGCTTTTTACTTCTTCCCCGATTCTACCGACGGTAATACCACTGCTTATGAGATTTCCGAGATCAAGGGTAAGGCCGGCTCCAATCCGCATACCACGGTGGGCATTGCCGCCCTGCATTGGGAACCGAAAAACGATCTCCTTTTTACTACTACCATCGACGAACCTTTCCAGATGTACGACGAACTGGGCATGCGTACCAGTGGTACCCTGGCTCATTCGCCCAATGGACTTAAAGGGCGTGGCCTAGCGGAGTTCCTCGATGCCGAAACCCGTTCCCAAGATTATACTTTCGAAAGTCGCCGCTTGCTCTCACCGAAGACCGCTTTTCGTGTGCGGGCAAATCCCACCGCCGACTGGGGCTTTGGCGTGAAGAATGCCACCGCCGAGATCGACTTCGACCGCGAAAAAGGCGAGTTTAGTCTCAACGATCCGGGCGACTATTTCGACCTTACGGCCAATAAATACATCGCCTACATGGATTTTGCCCTTTGGCAGATCCCGCAAAAGGCGATCGACCTAAGTCGCACCAAGGGAGCCCAGCAATCGGAGATGATCTCGGTGCATCCCAAGCAAGATTCTTTGCGCTTCTTGGCCAGTCACTCCAAATTCTATCTGGAAAAAACCCTCTTAGAAGCCTTTGAAGTACCTGAAATTTTGGTCGCTGATGCCTATATCTATCCCGATACCGGCTATGTAGCGATCGATTCCAATGCCGCCATGCGCACCCTCACCAATGCGGGTATAAGCGCCAGTATTAGCAATATGTACCACAATTTTTACGGCGGTATACTCAATATCAAATCGGCTAATTACTTCCAAGGGAGCGCCGATTACGAATACTTGGACCAAGACGGAACACCCTGGCCCATCAAGTTTACCGATGTACACGTAGATACCGGTACTACCGTGGGTAAGGCGCGGATTGCCCAAGATGAGGCCTTTTACATGAGTCCCTACTTTGCTTATTACGGCAACGTAGACTTTAGGGCCAACCGGCGCGAACTGATGTTCCGCGGTTATACCCACATCGACGCCAACTGTGAATCCATCAGTACCAACTGGTTTCAATTCCAGTCCCTGATCGACCCCAAAAATATCTTGATCGAACTTCCCGAAGTAGATTCGGAAGACAAGACCAAATTGCTGGCTAATGGCATTTACCTCGCTTCCGATACCATTAGTGGTTTTGCCGCTTTCTTGAGCACCGAGGTACGTCCCACCGATAAGCAGATGTTCTTTGCCAATGGCGTGCTTTACTACGACGAAGACATCACTTCTTATGTGGTTACCGAAAGGGCCAAGGTGGAAGATCCCAGCCTGCCCATCAATGTCCTGCGCCTCAATAACCTCGACTGTACCATGGAAGGGGAAGGAGAGATGAGCTTAGGGGACGGCAAATCGCAAATGGAGGTAAATAGCTACGGCTTGATCTATTACGATCTCAATACCGATGAAATGAACCTGGACCTAAGTATGGGTATGGACTTCTTCATCAAAAAAGATCTGCTAGAAATGCTGGGGCAAATCATTGCCGCTAGTGCCGACGGTGAAGGGGTAGATATCGGTCGCGATGCCTTTAAGGTAAGCACCCTCTACCGTATGGAAGCCGATGATCGTAAGGACTTCGAAGAGGAGATCGCCAATTTTGGCGCCCCCGAAGAAGTGCCCGATGAACTGGCCCAAAGCATCCTCTTTGGCGACATCAATATGAATTGGACCCCTGAATCTGTTTCCTTCCTCAGTGAAGGCCCGATCGGCATTGCCGGTATGGGTGAGGATTTCATCAACGCCAAAGTGGAAGGCTTTGTAGAGATCCAACGTAAACGCCGGGGCGATGAGATCTATATTTACCTCGACCTGCGGGGAGAAGAGATCTACATCGACTACAAGCGGAATATGATGGGTATTTACACCACCAATGAAGAATTCATGACCGCCCTACGCGAAATGGAACTGGACGATCGCCGCCGTGAGGTAAAAGGCAAACCGCCCTTCACCTACACCATAAGCACCAAAGGCAAAATGAACCGCTTCATTCGTCGCTTCGAGAATTTTGAGGAATAGGCTTCCCTAGGCCCTGGTGTAAACTTTATGGAGAGGATTATAGCTTGGATCGCTCAGAATACCTGTAATACCGAGCATTTTAGGACTTACATTACCTCGGCGTCATTCCGAGCTTGTCGGTTATTAGACAGCTAGACTCATCATACCGCAAGCATAAACACCACCGGTGTCATACTGAGCTTGTCGATTATTAGACAGCTAGACTGATCATACCGCAAGCATAAACAATACCGGTGTCATACTGAGCTCGTCGATTATTTCACAGCTAGACTGATCATACCGCAAGCATAAACAATACCGGTGTCATACTGAGCTTGTCGAAGTATTAGACACCTGATGGGCTCAATAAGCGCTAAACTAAGCACTTAAAGCAAAGCTACCCGTCCACCCCTATATAAATTAGGTTCATGAAGCAATACCATGTATACATTCTACAATGTAAAGACCAATCCTACTACACCGGATTAACCAATGATTTATTAAATCGCCTGGACCAACACTCCTCCCAACTACAACCTCTATCCTACACCAAAAGGAAAGGACCCTGTAAACTGATCTGGCATGAAACTTTTTCCGACATTGATCTAGCGATTCAAAAAGAAAAGCAAATCAAAGGTTGGTCAAGGAGAAAAAAGGAAGCACTGGTAAAAAGAGATTGGACAGAGTTAAAAAGGCTTTCAAGGAACAAGCAAGAAGACCCTTCGACAGGCTCAGGGTGACACACTTTTTCTGAACAATCTCAAACAGTATAAATTCAATACATCACCCCCTAGACCAAAACAAACCCGGTGTCATGCTGAGCTTGTCGAAGTATAACCTGCATTTTACTTCTACCTTAAGCCAAAATAAACTCATTTCCCAGTCCTATCTAGATAGAACTCCACTATAACCCAAACATCCCCGGTGTCATGCTGAGCTTGTCGAAGTATAACCTGCATTTTACTTCTACCTTAAGCCAAAATAAACTCATTTCCCAGTCCTATCTAGGTAGAACTTCACTATAACCCAAACATCCCCGGTGTCATGCTGAGCTTGTCGAAGTATCAATCCCAAATCACTTTAACCTTCCTTCCCCCAGCGAAGTGAATAGAATCGAAACTCTGCCAAGTCAAATAAAGAAAGCCAAGCCACAGCAGCAGGCATTTCTATCAATTTAAGCTCCTAAAACCCAATCCAAATGCGCAACCCACCTCTAAAAGCAAAAAAAACACCCACTTTGGCTCATTTCAACCCCTCCTGTAAATACCTTAAAAACAATGTTTTACTCAAAAAACAGGCAAATCTTGCCCATTTTTCTGCCCTAGTGGGCAAATCTTGCCTAGGATTTAAGCTCTCCTTGCCCCTACATTTGAAATGTGATTGAAGCTAAAAACATTATACCTGATTGATCTTAACCGATAATTACGCTTCAAAACCTTAACCGATTAAACACTCAGTTGCCTCCCCGTGGTAATTTGAATTGCTAATCTCCCCTAGTTCTTTGGGGTAGGCCAACTGAGTATTTTTACCATGTTGTTCGCAAGAAAAGTCCGCCGTGAAATCCTTAACCTGAATCGCTACGGCGGACTTTTTTTCTTAGTCCTCCTTTGCTGCTTGTACCTTTGGCGCTTTTACCAAGCCTATCAAATAGAGCCACCGCGCGGCGCCGGCCTCTATGCCTTGCAGATCCTAGAGAAGGAGAAAAAATTAGACCCTAAAGGCCAGACTTACTTTCTACTTGAAGCGGAGCTACTGGGCGAACCTGGTCCTAAACTTTACCTGCGCTCTTACGATACGAGCCTGGCTCAACTAAACAGCGGTCATTCTATTCTAGCGCAAGGCCAGTGGCAGGCCCTGCCTGAAACGCATCCCCTGCAAAAATTCGACTTTGGCGCCTACCTCCGTCACCAAGGTTTTGATGCTACGCTCAGCCTCGAGGATTGGCGGTGGCTCGACTCCATTGGTCGACCGAGCTTCTTCACGGCTCAGCGCCGGGCTATCGCTCAGCGTATCGATAGCTGGCCTTGGTCTACCCGAGAAAAAGCCTTGTTCAAAGCCTTGATGATCGGCGAAAAGGAGGCGCTCGATTCGGACTTAAAAGCCAGCTTCGCCGCCGCTGGTGCTCTTCACCTCTTAGCGGTAAGTGGTTTACACGTGGGTATCATTTACCTATTGGTCCTGCAGGCTCTAAGGCTACTACCTAGACTTTCACGGCAGAACTTAATTGAATTTCTAGTCCTTAACCTGGCCCTCTGGTCTTACGCCTTGCTCTGCGGAGCATCTCCTTCGGTCTTGCGCGCAGTAAGCATGTTTAGCTTCCTGGCTTTGGGCCGGCTCAGCAAGCGACCTCTCAGCTCGCTGCGCAGCCTGGGCTACTCGGCCCTCCTTTGGCTCTGGATCGATCCT
>CBFHJH010000032.1:0-5844 GCA_965656185.1 Croceimicrobium sp. | reverse complement strand
GAAGCGGCCTATTTCCTTAATGACCTGGAAAGTCTTATCGGTGAGAAAGATGTGCTCTTTTACCCAGCTTCTTACCGACGTCCGTACGACACCGAAGAAACAGACAATGCTAATGTATTGTTACGTGCGGAAGTTTTAAACCGCCTTAATAGTAGAAAGAAACCAGCCTTACTGGTAAGTTATGCCGACTCCCTCTTCGAGCAGGTGGTCACTCGCAAAACCCTTAATGCCCACACTTTAACGGTTAAGGTAGGCGATAAGTTAGATATCGATTTTCTAAACGAAACCCTTTTTGAATATGAATTCGAGCGGGTGGACTTTGTAATTGAGCCTGGTCAGTTTTCGGTTCGAGGGGGTATCGTAGACGTTTACTCATTTTCGCATGACCAACCTTTTCGAATCGAGTTCTTCGACGATGAGATCGAAAGCATCCGCCTTTTCGACATTGAAAGTCAGCTGAGCATCGATCAATTGAAAAAGATCCAATTGGTTCCGAATGTGGAAAATAAGGTGCTGATGGAAAAGAGGGAGAGCTTCTTAGAATACGTCAGCAGCAAAACTGTGGTATGGACCAGGAATGCCGATTTAGCGGCGAAGAAATTGGATGATCTTTACGATAAAGCCCTGCAAGCCTTTAAAGAGGTTTCCGGAGAGTTAAATCGTAGTGAACCAGCAGAACTATACTTAAACGGAACACGGTTTTTAGATGCACTTGCCCCTTTTGATTGGGCCGAAATGAGCGGAAGTAATTCCTTTCAGCCCCAGCTGCAAATAGATTGGAAATGTTTGCCCCAGCCTAGCTTTAATAAGAAGTTTGAAATGCTGGCAGAAGACCTGCACCATAAAGAAGAGGAAAACTATCAGAACATTCTGCTCTGTCTTAACCAGAAACAAGTAGAACGTTTTCATGCCATTTTTGAGGATCTCGACCGTGAAGCTAAATTTCAACCTATTGTGCATTCGCTGCACGAAGGTTTTGTAGATAAATCGGCCAAGATTCTCATTTATACCGACCACCAAATTTTTGAACGTTATCAAAAATTCCGTTTGCGTAATGGTTATGAAAAGCGTCAGGCTGTTAGCCTCAAAGAACTTACCTCCTTGCAGGTTGGCGACTACATCACCCATATAGATCACGGTATTGGGGAATTTGGTGGCTTACAGAAGATTGAAGTGAACGGCAAACATCAGGAGGCCATTAAGTTGATCTATTCCGGTGGTGATGTCCTTTATGTAAGCATCCATTCTCTACATAAAATTACTCGCTTTAATGGGAAAGAAGGATCTGTTCCCACGGTACACAAACTCGGTTCGGGAGTGTGGCAAAAAACCAAAGCCAAAGCCAAAACTCGGGTTAAAAAGGTAGCTTTCGATCTCATTAAACTTTACGCAAAAAGGAAGGCCACCCGAGGTTTTAGTTTTTCGCCAGATAATTACCTCCAGCACGAGTTAGAAGCCAGTTTTATATACGAAGACACGCCCGATCAGGAGAGCGCCACATTGGCGATAAAGCAAGACATGGAGGCTCAAATGCCCATGGATCGATTGGTTTGTGGCGACGTAGGATTTGGAAAAACCGAATTGGCCATTCGGGCTGCTTTTAAGGCGGTAAACGATAATAAGCAAGTGGCAGTGCTTGTCCCTACTACAATTTTGGCCTTTCAGCATTTCAAGACCTTTAGTCGCCGTTTGGCCGATTTCCCCGTGAACATCGATTACCTCAATCGCTTTCGCAGTCGCAAACAACAAACCGAAATACTCAAGAAGTTAGAGGATGGTAAAATCGATATAATCATCGGCACCCATCGCCTCGTCGGAAAGGACGTCAATTTTAAGGATCTCGGTCTCTTGGTAATCGACGAAGAACAAAAATTTGGGGTTAGTGTAAAGGATAAGCTAAAAAACATCAAAGTGAATGTAGACACGCTCACCCTAACGGCGACACCAATCCCCCGGACGCTGCAATTTTCTTTAATGCAGGCTCGGGATCTTAGTGTAATGACCACTCCCCCACCCAATCGTCACCCGATCGAAACCCAATTGATTCCTTTCAATGAAGAGATCATCCGCGATAGTGTGCGTTATGAATTAAGTCGTGGTGGCCAAATATTCTTCATCCACAATCGGGTAGAAAATATTCAAGAAGTGGCTGGCATGCTACAGCGCCTGGTTCCCGATGCAAAGATCGGGATCGGACACGGACAGATGGATGGCAAGAAACTAGAGGACGTAATGCTCAATTTCATAAATGGTGAATTTGACATTCTCGTGGCCACTTCCATTATTGAAAATGGTTTAGACGTTCCAAATGCCAATACCATAATCATTAATAATGCTCAGAACATTGGCTTGAGCGACCTTCACCAAATGCGAGGAAGGGTTGGCCGAAGCAACAAGAAAGCCTTCTGTAAATTGATCACCCCACCGCTTTCGGCTATGAGTGATGAGGCTCGGAAGCGAATGCAAGCCATCGAAAAGTTTAGTGACCTTGGAAGCGGCTTCCACATCGCGATGCGTGATTTGGAAATTAGGGGTGCTGGCGACCTGTTAGGGGCCGAGCAAAGCGGTTTTATCAATGATATTGGTTTCGACACCTTCCAAAAGATCTTAGCTGAAGCCATTGAAGAATTGAAAGAAACTGAGTTCAAGGAATTATATGCTGAGGAAATCAAAAACCAAGAACAGATCAGTGATACATTGCTAGACACTGATCTCGAAATTTTGATCCCAGATAATTATGTAAATAAGGTGGATGAACGCTTAAAGTTATACCAGGAGCTGGATCAGTTAAAGGATGAGAAAGAAATAGAAGACTTTGCGCTGGCATTGAAAGACCGCTTTGGTCCACTGCCCACTCAAGTGGAAGAGCTTTTTGACTCATTGCGCTTGAGAAGGCTAGGCCGGAAGATTGGATTTGAAAAAATCGTCCTGAAACAGGAACGATTACTCTGCTACTTCACCTCCGATCAGGATTCTCCGTATTTCCAAAGCGAACGCTTCCAAAAAGTGCTCTTGCATTTAAAGAGTGCGCCGCAAGCACAATTAAAAGAACGCAACAATAAACTGTATCTTAGCTACCAACAGGTTCAAACTGTTCATGATGCCTTTCAGATCCTCCAATCCATCCTTTCTTAGATGAAGAAACTTGAGTTTGAAGTAGAAATCGAATTTACCGGCCAAAACTATATGGGTCCCATCTTCCTTCTGCCACATGATCAGTCTGAAGCTTTTATTAAAGAAAATGGAAAGCGAGTAATCGTAAGAGGCCCCGACGGCAAAGCAATACATCGCGCCTTACAACTTCGAAAGGATGGCTACGCCTTGGTTATGATCAACAAAGAGGTGCTCAAGGCTTGGCATTACTTACCGGGCGATAAAGTTAAAGTTAGTATCACTAAAGACGACAGTGAATTCGGAATGGCTTTCCCCGAAGAGTTCAAGGTGGTTCTAGACCAAGATCCGGAGGCTAACCAGGCTTTTAGAGCGCGTACTCCCGGCAAACAGCGTGGTGTCCTGCATTATATCGATTCGGGTAAAAGTGAATCAACACGCATTAAAAGAGCCTTAGAAATCGCGGAAAAACTAAAGAATAAGGCACTATACGGCGAAGAAAACGCTGGTAATTGAGCCAAAAAAAGGTGGGTTCCTAAAAACCCACCTCGTTAAATTCCTTAGCAAGAAGGTAAATCTTTATACCTGCGCCAAAGCCTGTTCCAGATCTGCGATCAAGTCATCGGGATGTTCAACCCCAACCGACAAACGTACCAGCTTATCCGAAATCGCCAGTTGATCACGTAATTCCTTGTCTACACCAGCGTGAGTCATCGTGGCCGGATGTTCTGCCAAAGACTCGGTTGAACCTAAGCTCACGGCAAGTTTTATCAGCTGTAAAGCATTTAAAAAGCGGAAAGCTTCGGCTTCCCCCCCTTTAACGTCAAAGGAGAGCATAGCTCCGGCTGAACTGCATTGGTTCTTGAAGATCTTAGCGTGACGCTCATCTTTCTCATCCAACATTCCCAGGTAATACACCTTTTCCACCTTGTCATGCTGTGCCAACCATTCGGCCACCGCTTTCGCGTTAATCGCCTGGCGTTCCATCCGCACTTTTAAGGTCTCAAGGCTACGCATAAGCAACCAACCGGTATGTGGTCCGGCCATATTCCCTAAGAAGGTACGAAGCTCCTTAACGCGCTTCATTACTTCAAAGTTACCTAGCACCGCACCGGCGATAACGTCGCTGTGGCCTCCAATGTATTTTGTGGCCGAATAGAGTACAAAGTCGGCTCCATGTTTTAAAGGATGCTGCCATACCGGCCCCATATAAGTATTGTCTACCGCCACGTGAACGCGATCCTCTTCGCTACGCGAATATTTTTTGGCGATATCCACACACTCCTCAATATCAAAAAGGTCTAAAGTTGGATTAGCCGGCGTCTCAACGTAGATCATAGCTAAACGATCCTTTGCAGGATGCGCCTCCAACATGGCCTCCACGTCTTCTCTAGAGTCGGCCGGACTAAAGCCCATGACATGTATACCAAACTTGGTGAGCACATGCTTGATAAAGTGATCGGTGCCCCCGTAAACTGGATTTGAGAAAAGCAGCAGATCTCCTGGCTTTAGAAACTCCAAGAGCACCGTAGAAATAGCCGACATCCCACTTTCGAATACGGCCGCATCGTCGGCTCCATCCCAAAGGGTCAGGCGATTTTCAAGGATCTCAAGATCAGGGTTATTTAGGCGCGAATAGATCAATCCCAACTCCTCGTCGGCTCCTTTTTCTCGCATCCCGTAAGCTACTTCAAAGAAGGCTTTTCCTTCTTCGGCAGTATTAAAAGCAAAGGTGGAAGTTTGAAAAATTGGACATTTAACGGCCCCTTCAGAAAGTTGAGGTTTATAACCGAAAGACATCATTAAGCTTTCGGGTTTCATTTTAGATTTATCCATGGTCTGGCTGTTTTTGAGAGACCACAAATGACGTTAAATTCCAAGAACTAGAAAGCGACTTTTGTCAGTTTCAAAAAATTTTCCCGTTTACACCAAATTTTTTTAGAACGCACCGCACATCGGTTTCACAAAACCAAGTTTTTCTGGACTTTCAAACTACTAAAACATGCAAAGTATAATCACTTGCTCTATTAGGCATTATAAGGGCTTCCCATTCGCCTTTCGGCGGAAGGAGAACTCTAAGCCATTTCCTCGATCTTACGGGCGATTTCATCCGCTTTAGCGGCAATTTTATCGCTTTCGGCCCGATTAGAAGTCGATAAGCGATGGGCCTCTTTCAATAACTTTTCATACTGCTCTTGCAGCTTTTCTTTCTCCGATTTCTTTTTGAACAATCCGAACATAGGGTGTTTTTAGAGAGAACAAGCCGCAAGCACTTTGGTTCGGTCAAAGGCCTAAAACCTCTCGTAATTCTCCGAAACCACTTCGACTTACGGGGACCCTAGAGCCATCTTTAAGCAAGGCAACATGATCGTTCTTCCCATAAGGGTCCAAACGATCGATGTGATCTACATTAACTAGATAGGATCGATGCACCCGGATAAATAGAGGTTGCGGTAAAAGTTTTTCGTAATAGGACAAAGTTTTCTTTTTAGCATAAGAGCCCTTTTCGGATACGATTTTCACATAATCGCCATCTGCCTCTATGCGAATCAATTCGGGAAAGGGAATGATTCGAATACGAGCTCCGTCTTTCACCACCAAACGGTCTTTAGGGCCATGATCATGATTCTTTTGCAAGGCAGAAATGGTCTCCTTCATGAACTTTGGTTGCGCCTGAAATTTAGCAATAGCTTGGGCAAAGCGCTCTTCTGAAAAAGGCTTTAAAAGGTAATC
>CBFHJH010000031.1:0-6368 GCA_965656185.1 Croceimicrobium sp. | reverse complement strand
ACATTGCGGATATTGGCGGGTGAACCAATAATTACCAGCTTATCGAACCAAATATTACGCGCCAGAGCATTAAATAAAGCCATACCGCCCAAAGAGTGCCCTATGGCGAAATCGAAATGGCCGCAGCGCTTCACCGTTTCCTCTACCGCATCTACGAATTCGAGCATATGGGTTTTAGCTCCCAAGAGATCACCATGGGCGGGGGCCTCTATAGCAACACAGTGAAATCCCTCCGCTATCAAACGATCCCAAATCTTGAAAAACTGGGAACCGCGACCGCTCCAACCGTGAATCATAAGCACCTTTGGACCGCTTGCCTTATGTTCAAAAACTTTGAACTCTGCCGCATTCTTGGTGAGTAATTCTATCAGATTAGATTCCTCTCGCATGGGGCGCTCTCGCTTCGGAATGGGGAATTTAAGCGGTTTAAAGAATAAACTTAAAGCAAAGCGAGTGGCTAGTCTGCTGGATATTGCGCTTAGTATCCGCGCAGGAAGCTGGATAAACCAAGGTAATTTAAAGCTGGGAATAGGTTCCGGATTCAAAATATCTATTTGAGTGGCAAAGGTGCAAAAGATTAATCCAACCGGTCAAGCAATTTTTATGAGAATAGCTTCGTAAATTTGAATAGGGGAAGGCTATTTATAGCCATGTACAGATCATTTTATTTTCTAATAGCATTTTGCTGGTATTCGGCTGGTTTGGCGCAAGGCTTGCGTTATTTCACCACGGCAGATGGTTTGCCGGAGAATACCGGTCAGGCCTTAGTACAGGATAGGCAAGGCTACATTTGGATCGGTACCCAAAACGGACTAAGCCGGTTCGACGGTAAGGATTTCTTTCACATCAAAGCGGAAGACAGTGCTTTCTCCCTTAGTAATAACCAGATCGAGGCATTAGCGCTTTACCGCGATAGCTTATTGCTGATATCCACTCGGGATGGTTTCAATGAACTGAATCTCTTTACTTATCAAATTAGGAGCTTTTCCTTTAAAGGGCAAGAATCAGACCCTAGAAATTGGTTTTCCAAGATCAGTTTTGATGATTCTACTATTTACCTGCAAACCTTTTATGGTTTAGTCGAATTGAATCCGCGCGATCTTAGTTTGCGGGAATTCCACCCATCACCTTTCAAAGATCAAAGGGTTAGCTCAGCCTTGTTTTTTGACGGTAATGAGCTGTGGGCTAGCTTTGAGAGTCGCCTTTACAAGCTGAAGGACAAGCAGTTTAGCCTACAAATTGCTTTAGACCATAAGATCCATGATATTCGAATCGAAGGAAATAAAGTAGTGTTGGCTACTCCACAAGGCCTGCTTCTGTACCGAATAACTAGTGAAGGGCTAAAGGCCGACGAGCACATTTTTAAGAAAAACTATTGTCTGTCTTCGTTCCGGGATTCTCAAGACAACCTTTATGCTTTGGGGCTCAAAGGCTTATTTCGAATGAGCCCAGATGGAAAAGTGAAGCACTATTATTCGGAAGCATTAGCGGAACATCGCATTAGTCATGACCTATGCCTGAGTATTTTAGAAGATCAACAAGGTTTGATCTGGCTCGGTACTGGGCAGGGCCTTAACCTAATCGACCCACGTTTTGCTCAGTTCGAGATTTTAAATGAAGATTTTCTCGGCCCTTCTTTTTCAGCCTTGCAAAATGTAGAAGTCATGCAATGGCAAGAGGGAAAAGGCCTATGGCTAGGAAAGGCTCCCGGCTTAGCGCTTTTATTTCGAAAGGATGGAAAATGGTCTCTAAAGGAGTTTCAAGATCCACTGGTCGCTCAGGCCAATATCGATTACCTTTTAAATAAAGGCGATAGTCTATTAATTGGAACCTCAGATGGTGAATTTCTACTCTTTCATAAAGGAGAGTTCAAAGTGTTGTTTAATGGCGAGGGCCAAGCCCAGTTAAGAGGTATCATTCCCAACGGGAATAGGGCTTATTGGTTGGGCTTTTCGAGCGGCTTTTACCTTTGGGAAAACGGAAAGCTCTACTCGCAGTCCTGGCTTCCAGCCATTGCAGTTATCCAAATGGATCGACTGGATCAGGAAATATGGGTAAGTTCTCCCGAAGCCTTATATCGAATCGAGCCTAGGCGAAAGTCTTATCGAAGTTACACCGCTTTAGGGGAGGGGGGTATATTCCCAGTACTATGCTCACCGATTACCTTAAGGTTGAGACTTCTTATTGGATGACCAGTTTTGGTAAAGGTCTCTTTCGCTTTGATCCAGAGCAAGAAAGGTTTCAGGTTTACGCTTCCGCGAATGGATTGCAAAACCCCAATTTGTGGGCTGTTTATCAGGACAATAATGGTTACTTGTGGTTAAGCACGGATGGGGGTATCACTCGATTTGACCCCAGAACCGAGCGTTTTATAACTTTTCTGGCCGCAACGGATGGATTAAACTTTGATGATTTTTCGATGCTGGCCCATGCGCGGGATGACTCGGGAAGACTTTACTTTGGAAACCCTAAGGGAATTAGTCTTTTTAAGCCAGAAGCAGTAAAATTAGACCACTCGAGCCCGCGTCCCTGTTTAACCAAAGTGGAGATCGATTACCAGCTCGACGACAAAAATAGGGCGCGCTTTTTTCGGAAGCAAGCATTGGTATTAAAGCCCGGAGAGCAGAACTTGGATCTGAGCTTCAGTGCATTGAATATGCGGCAAGCTGAGAAGGTGAGTTTCCAGTTTAAGGTAGATGATGGAAATTGGATTAGTGATGAGGACGGGCGTATTAGCTTGGGCCGACCCGAGGCCGGAATACATCAATTCCAGATAAGAGCTCTAAATAAGGACCTTTTTCAAAGTAAGCCGCTGAACTTATCTTTAATGGTAATACCGCCCATTACCGAGCGCTGGTGGTTCAGGCTTATCATCTTGTTTTCAGTGATGTTGCTCCTGGCGGCATCGACCTATGCTTGGCAACGTCGTAAATACCGAAGGAGAATTCAAGTTTTGGAGACCGAGCGAAAATTAAGGATGGAGCGTGAGAGAATCTCTCGGGACCTGCACGACCACGTGGGGGCACACCTTAGTCGCATTGCTTCAGATCTCGATTTAATGAGTCCCAAGACGCAGGAGGAGGAAGTGCAAGAGGCGCTATTGGAAACTCGAAACTTCACCAGCGAAACCATCCAGCTTTTGCGAGATACGATTTGGGCTATGGATCAAGATCATTATAGCTTGGCAGCCTTAGAGGCTAAGATGCGGACCTTTTTACAGCAATACCTGGTTGATATTGTCGATTGGGACCTTCAAGTGGAAGGAGATCGTAATTGGACTTTAAGCGCTACCGAATCCATTAATATTCTGCGCATCCTGCAGGAAGCCAGCCAAAATATGTTGAAGTACTCTCAAGCAAGTCGCTATGAGGTGTTTCTTTTGGTAAATAACAATCTAAAGCTCAGGATAAAAGATAATGGAATTGGCTTTCAGCAGAAGCGTAATGAAGGTGAACATTATGGCCTAAACAATATGAAAAAGCGAGCGCAAGAGATGGGGGCTAGCTTTTGGATTAATGGCGAGAATGGGGTGCAAATAAGCTTAGAACTAGAATTAAAAAACCGAGGTCCGCAGACCTCGGTTCAGGGATAACCCTAATTGATGATGAGCTTTTGTGAGGTGCTCCAACCTTCATCGTTGCTGATGTAGAGAGTATAAAAGCCCGGTTTAGTAAAAACCGATCGTTCGATATGATTGTCGGGTCCTAGATCTTTTTCAAGTATGATTCTACCTTGGTTATCGAGAATTTTCAAATTGGCCGAGCTAATTTGCGACAACTTTATCTTTAAGTCGCTTTGCCCTGTTGGATTAGGGAAAATGCTTACCTCTAAATGGTTTTCATCGAGGGAGATCCCAGATCCGCCTCCAATCGAATATTTATACAGCACATTATCATAAATCGCATATAAATGATCGGCACTTAAGTCAAAGTCGGCACAAGTACCACTGGGCTGATTGCTCATCTGTAGCCAAGTTTGGCCATTATCGGTAGACTCGAAAAGGGGAGGACTACTAAAGGCCCCTCTAGCGTAGAGATTACCATTACCGGCTTTTATAACCTGGTCTACCCAGTTCGTACTAAGGTTGCTCGCCATCCAAGTTTCACCATTGTCGGAGGACATTTCAAGGGAAACTCCCGCAAGAAATAAATCACCATTATTGGCTTGGGCAAAGGAAGTAAAGGTAGAGGTGCCTAAAACTTGGTCATTCTGGCTGGCCGTCCAGCTTTGACCATTGTCGCTACTGTAATGCACCCCGTCGTTGTAGGTAGATACCACTATGGTGCCATTGGTCAATTTGATGACTCCTCTTAGGGCATTGCTGCCGGCACTGAGGTGGGTGGATATATTAGCACTGAACTGACCGTTTTGATAGAGGGCGAAAAGTGGTTCTAAATTGCCGCCCAGGCTATTATCGAGGCAATAAAAATTATTCGACTGGTCGATGTAGAAACTGCTGTAGTCGAAACCACCGTTCGGGTGCTCATCTAGCGCCTGAATAGTTTGTCCGAGGTCATCCGAATAGTAAACACTATCGTAGTAGTTGGTAGAGACACCAGAGTTCTTCTTTTCGCTTACTAGGTAGAAATTGCTATTGCCATCGAAACCTGCGAAACCTCTTTGAAAGTCACTAAGTAGTACTTGAAAGCTTGACCCTCCGTCGATGCTTATGCTTAGCGGGTTTCCGGCATTAATAGTCTCAAAGGAACAGAGGATCTCATTATTTTGGCTTACATCAACTCTTGCTTTGTCCCAGATGGGGTCGAGAACGGTGTAACTGTAGATAGAATCCCATGTTTGTGCCTCTAAGCCCAAACTCAGGCTAATGAATAATAAGAGTAGTCTTTTTTGCATGATAAAAGATTTAGATTTTAGTAATTGCGGGTACTGCGAAGGGATATCCCAATGTAAAAGCGATAGTAAAGGGCATATTCATAAAAGGTTTGCACTTCATTTTGGTATTCGCGGTTACTACGCACATTGTTAAAGCCAACTCCGCCTCCCACTAGAAGGAAATTGGTCGGAATTAAGTGTAGGTCGAGGTTAAAGTCGGTAGCAAAACCGTTAAATACTTCGTTATTCCACACATTCATGATGGCCGCACGACCGTAAAAACGAATAAATTCATTCAGCTGGTAGCTTACAGGAACTTCGGGTCCCAGCAGGAAGTTGAAGTTTTCGGCTCTACCACCGCCAATATTGGAGATGCCATAAAACCCAAAATCACTGCGTAGGCCGTAGCCAATGCCCAGGTGCTCATTTAGGGTCTCAAAGGCACCGAGGGAAAAGCCTACGGCCACCCCGTTGCGTACTTGGTAACTACCAACACTGGGGTCGTCATAATTATATTCACCCCACAATGAGTTGAAAATCTTACCGATGTAATAGATATCATCGGTCATGTAGTGACCCTCAATGGTATAATCCATCCGATAAGGGTTTTGGAGGTCTACTCCAGCATCGGCAATTTTGAGGTATTGGTTGCCACCCACCCGGCCAACGCCGAAATATCCAAAAGTTGGATCGAATTGAGCCAAAGCTTGAAAGCTGCTCAGAATAAAGATTAAACTAAGTATTCTCATCATCAATTTTTTATCAAACCTAGAAGCTATACCTCCCTGAATCAATGGGGAATAGTCCCTAATTATCCTTAATATTGACGGCCGAACTGGTACAAATGCCCCAGATGAAAAAATTAAGGATCGCCTTAGTAGATGATCAGAGCGAAGCACGAGAAAGACTAGCGCAAGTCCTCTCTTTTTTTGAGGAAATAGATATCGTGTGGACTGCTAGCTCTGCTGCGCAAGCCCTGGAAATTATGCAGACCAAAGGAGTAAAGGTCGATGTCTTTTTATTGGATATCGAAATGCCAGTAAGCAATGGCATCGAACTTTGTAAAAAACTTAGGGATCAAGGAGAGGAAGGAGCTATTTTGATGTTGAGCGTTTCGGATAGTGAAACCTATTTGAACGAGGCATTGAAAGTAGGAGCTAATGGCTATCTACTTAAAGGCGAAAACCCACGGGTTATTCTTAGAATGGCCCAAGATGCGGCCGAGGGAAGGTTAGCTTTCTCGCCAGAAATGGCGCAAAAGACGCTGCATATGCTGCGCCAAGAAAGCCCTAAAATGGGTTTACAGATCAGTGAATTTGCCTTAACCCGGCGGGAAAAACAGGTCTTATCCTTTTTGGTTCAGAGTAAAACCTATCAGGATATTGCCGAAGAATTGGTAATATCACCCTTAACGGTGCGAAGCCATATCGAAAATCTTTACCGTAAGCTGGGGGTGCACAGTAAAGCCGAGCTGGTAGCCATGGCTTATCAGAATAATTGGACTTTTTAGGTGGTGAATGGTTTTAAAAGCTTGT
>CBFHJH010000030.1:0-7034 GCA_965656185.1 Croceimicrobium sp. | reverse complement strand
TGCATTCCTATTTTATTAATTTGCCTTACAACTAATGTTTAACATCAATCCGTTGACTAACGGTTGACTAAAATCAGGTATAAAAAAACCCTAACCAACTTATTAATAGTTAATTAGGGTTAATTATTGTGGAGCTGAACTGAACCAGAACTATAAAACTCTAAGTCCTAGTAAAATCAGTGCCTACAGCTATATCCGTTTTATATCAATTTTCTATCCGCCGCTAATATGGCACAAAAAGCACGGTTCAAATTTATCATGAAATAATGGATTTTAGTAGGTTCTGCTCTTTGTAGGACTCGAACCCTATTTATCACAGATGCTAATGATAATAAAGGATACAGCCCGATTTTAAGAAATAAAAAAGTCCAACCCCCGCTAATATGGCAACCATTTTAACGAATAATGGACTTTTTCACCTTTTTTCCATCTCGGCTTATTTCAACTTGACGTAGTAAATATAAGGTCGGTCTCTACCCTCATTTCTTCGCTTAGATGAAATAAGCATGTGTCCATTGAGGTAGTCACCAACGCAGTATTTAAAAAATGCCTCTTGATAGGGGATGTAATACTTACCTACTTGGTAGTAATTTCCCCACCTGCTGATCAGCTGGATGCGATCATCTACACTACAGGTAACATCTATTATACCATGTAGCAGGCTTACTTTTTCCAACTCATTTTTGATCATTGCTTTTTGACCCACACCGTTACGTGTGGCAATCTCTCTTATCAACTCATAATTTTTAATCATAATAATTTATTTTATGTTCATATGAGCTTTATATTATGACAGCTAGAAAAAGTTTAAATATTTTCTAAAATAATTTTTGTAATTGCAAAATCGTGACGGATATATAGAAGAATATAATATTATCTGATATCCCGTGCCCAGCCTAGCCCTGCCAGCATATCTACTACTGCTGCTACCCTTGTACTACTAGTATAGTTACCACTGGTTGTTACCTGTTGTTACTATATACACTTAAATGATCTAGGAGACTTAACCCTTATGCTGGATCTTAACCAAGTCGGGTATGAGCGAGCGCACCCCCCCTCAAAGGGGGGCGCAGCGAAGCGGCAGTAATTACCCAAAATAAATCTTAAAATATTTAGTAAAAAAGGTAAACAAAGGTGTCAAATCATAATATATACTAAAAAGTATAAAATATTATGTTAAAATATTACCTTATTAATAGTTATTCAAATTTATTCAAGAATTTAAGCGAAGCCCAGGATGTTCAGCTGGATTTTGACGGGGAAATAAAGACCCAGACCAATATGCTTACCGAGGAAATTGCTCAAGGCAAGTATAGCGAGCTATATGTAATAGATAAGCAGGCAGCAGAGGATATCCTTAATTACAACTACTCTGGCATGCCCATCAAAAATGAAAACCTGGTTATAGGGCATATCTTAAGAATGGTAAGGGATGCCGAGCTGCGAATGAAAATAGGTAGAGGGGCTTTTAGTTGGCATCATGACTACCTCAGGGCTAGTTATACGAGTAATTATAAGAGATATGTGGAAGTGCTTGTAAAGTTGGGGATTTTGGAAACAACGGTGAGCCCAGAGACTCGGATGAGGTACAAGGAGGGTGAGCATGCGAGTTATTATCGGCTAACCGATAGGTATAGGGAAAGGCGGAGCCTGTGCTTGATTTACCGAGAAATTGACAGGCGAAATATGAGTACCTCTTTTAAAAAGGAAGTGCCTGAAAAATATCGAAAAGCCGTAAACCTCTCATATATCGATTACCCTACTTATGTGAATGAAGAAATAAAAAGATATGTTGAAAAAGACCCCAATGATAGTGATCGAGCAACATCTTTAGAGAGCATCAAAGTGAGGTTAAACTCAGCTTTTTCCCTGCTTGAAAAGAGATATTTAAAAGAGGGTAAAAGAAGTACTCGCATCTATCATAGCTTTTCTTCGTTGTCTAGAATTGCACGTCAGCACTTACGCACACCACGGGGGTATATCTACTATGAAATTGATATAGTTAACTCGCAACCCTCATTCTTGGTGGCATACTTGAATGGGAAGTATGCTATCGATAGCTCTTATGTCAAGATTACTCAGGCTGGGAAAATTTACGAGCAATTTATTGGCGTTACGGGAAGAGTCCAGAGGTTTTACACCGATGAAAACGGGAACAGGAAAGATAAATGGGAAGACCTATTTATAAAAAATAGAGCCCAGGCGAAAGTTGAGTTTTTCTCAGCAGTGCTTTTCGATTGGAAAAAAGCTCACCCTCTTAATAAAAAGTTCCAAGAGCTTTTTCCATTGACTTGGGAAGTCCTTGATCGCTTGCATAAGGAGGGAGGTACGTTGGCAGCAAAGCTGCAAACCTTCGAAAGCGAGATCATACACGGGGTCACGGTCGAGAAAAGTGACTATTATTTTACTCTTCATGACGCCATATACTACAATGACATCACCGAAAAGAAGAAAATAGAAGGTCAGATTAAAGAGGCTTTTGAAAAATATGAGGTGAAAGTGAAATTAAAGTAACTGTTAATGAGCATGTTATAAATTTTTTGAAAAATATTTTCGAAAAATCGTAAACTTTTTTCAAATCCTGAATACAACTAACAGAACCTCGCAAACGGTGGGGTCGGAATTTTAAAAATCAGGATAATATGAAATGTGAAGTTTTAAGAAAACAATTAAAAAGCGATCTCAAGATCTGGCGAAAACAAGTAGATCAACTTCCTCGCGGAAGAAGGTATTTTCAGCAATACGTTGATGGGCTTAACCTGCCTTTGCAATTGGACAATTATGATTCAACAGTCTACGATGATGCAGAGGAATACATCGAAAGTATGGCTAAGAATAACTCAGAGTATGAATGGCTCAAAAATTATGATGTGCCAGTAGCCCAGCTTGTGAGATACTTCAATGACTATTCACAAGGCGATAAGAGGTTAAACCATTACATCATCTTCCCTACTAAAGAGTATGCTAAGGCATATATCCGACAGCAGAAAATTGAGAAGGTAAAAGAGATGGCTGGAAAAGTGACATAGGTTGGTGGTCATTGCGGCCCCGAAGGGCCACAATGACTTCTAAACCCCTTTACCAGCTTGGTATTTAAAAAATTGATTTTTAACATATTATGAATAATGAAATCACCTATATAAACAACATTTTCGATTCAAAACCCGAACACTTGTATCAATTGTCCTTCGAATATTTGGTTGAAATTTTCAGCGAGTCAAATGATTTTGCTTTCAAGCGAAAGCTAACCGAGATAGGCTTCTTTAAAAGGCTATATTCTCTTCAAAAACAATCAGAAAGAGATATTCAAAATCGCAACTGGGACTGGATTAGCCATAGACCAGAGATTCTAGCTTTTCGGCTTAAAGGGTATCATCGAGATTTTATTTTGGATTACCAGGTAAAAAGCAATCGATTGCTCACCGAGGATGATTTTCAGCCAATCATTGGGTTACCACAGGGCTTTATAGAAGGTTTGGAAATAACGCGTTATCAACTTTTAAAGTCGCTTTATCCAGCTTTTTCCTTTACCCAGTTTCAAGAGGGCAAAGGAAAGAAAGAGGCTTCCGCGACCAATCTTGCCCCATTTATGGCTCTGGATATTGATCTTCCATTTGATAGCGAAGAAGAATTGCTAAGCAAACTGGGCAAGCATATTGACATTTACTGTCTGCTTACGTCACCCAGCGGCGGGTTGCGCCCAATCATCAGAATTGATCCATCTATTGAAATGATGCATCAGCTTTCACAATGGCAGCACTCTGGGTTGAATGAAAAAGCGATTGAAAAAGATTTACCCAAATACTGGAAACTCTATTTGCGCGTCGTTTTCCATAAAATACAAAGCTTGCTCAAAAATGAGACCCTACATGTAAATGGAAGCCCCGCGCCATTTGAACTCGATGAAAAGTGCAAAAACCTAAACAGATTTTGGCATATTTCTAGAAATAAGGGTAGCCAATTGAGGCTCAATCAAAATGCTAGACCAATCAGAATCACCCGAAAGGATTGTGTCAATTATTCAAAGAAAGCTTTTCCACCATACAATGACATTTTCGCGGGTTTTTGAAATGGCAAAAAGGGAGTCTAAATATTTAATATATAACTATAAATAACCAATATATATGAAGAATACAACCATTGCCATAACCCAAAACACTAAGGAAGACCTGGACAAAATCAGGGAACAACTCTCAGAATATTTTGATATCAAGGTTAGTTACAGCTTTGCCATCAAATATATTCTAGAAAAAAACACAACCGAATACTATGGATGAGTTAGTCAATAGTATAGAGGCAGTTGCCGAAGTGGTCTGGGCTTTGGCTTCCAGCGTTTACGAGGATGAAGAAAATGAGGTATTTCTAAACCTCAGTAATGACCAAAACACTATGTATATCTCGGCATTTCTCGCGGGAAATGGGATAAACGTAAATGTTAAAGTGTTCGACAGGCATTTAGTAATAATGGACAAAACCTTAGATGGTGGAAGCTATGGGGCACTACTGATTTTTTTTGGGGTAATTTTAGACGAACTTGATTTAAAAGAAGAGCCAAATGCTAAGGTTAGTGATTCAAGGATTTTATCTTTTTCCGAATTTATCGGCGATGACATGGATTTAAATCTGGCTCTAGGTTACGGCATGCCTAGCTTCAACGATTTTCTGGAGGATCAGGAAGTCGATAAAATCCTCAGTGGAGAGCCTGAAATTGCTTTTTCCGAAAAAAATATCGCTTAAAATTTAAACTTTTTCTTTTTGGAATAATACAAGGTTTAACGAGTCCAAGGTGGGCTCGATTAATTCTAAATTATTTTAAATATGAGAGAGAAACAGACCTTTCAACAAGTAGCAGGGCTAGAGTATTACCCTGACTTTATTACCGAAGAAGAGGAAAAATCCCTAATCACAAAAATTGATATGTCCGAATGGAATCTCGCACTTAAGCGCAGGACTCAACATTACGGGTATCTCTACGACTATAAGGCAAGGAAAATATCCCCTGACTCCTATCTGGGGCAATTGCCCGAGTGGTTACTGGAATATGGCTCTAGATTGTATGACCTAGGGATTATGAAAAGTGCACCTGATCAGACTATCATTAATGACTATCAGGTTGGACAAGGAATTGCATCGCACACAGACTGTGAGCCATGCTTTACAGATGAAATAGCAAGCTTGACTTTAATTAGCGGCGTAACCATGAGGCTTTTTGAAATTAATGATAAGAATAACTTTATAGACATCTTTCTTGAACCTAGAAGTTTACTGGTTATTTCTGGCGACGCCAGGTATAAATGGAAGCACGGTATAGCTGCGAGAAAAACAGATATTGTTGATGGGATTAAAATTCCCCGAAAACGCAGAGTTTCCCTGACCTACAGGAAAGTGATTTAGTTAAAAGCCCTGATTTGATTGGGGCTTTTTTCATATTAAGGGATATCATAGATATTCTTTTCTTGGTGGTAATTATTCCCTTACTTCGAAAACAGCCCCGAATGAGTTAGTCATCACAATTTTCCTAGGTGGGTTCAAAATGTAATGATCCACACGACACCCATTATTTTTGTGCTGCTCGTACTCTTCCAACATTCTTGGCTGTGAGCCTTCATCCGATGCTGTGATGGTCACATTTACAAGAATCTCTTCAATTCTACTACGGTCATATTTCTTCTTGCCATTGTCCTTCATTATTGGTAATTATTTTGAAGTATATATTAAAATTATAGCTTCCTTATACTCTTAATTTCCTGAGGCATCATGACAATATCCTCAGTTAATTGTACCTTAAAAGCAGGCGCAATGCTTCGTAATCTGGAAGCCCATGACAGCCATTCACGAAGACGCATTGGGTATTTGGCTTGATTCATAATTATTGCTTATTACAATAAACCTGACTAAATGAATCTAAACGTATTGAAACCCTTTCTGAAACGAAAGCCATACAGGACAGAAATAGTAGGTTTCAAAGCCAATCTCACAAATACTTGACAGGACAAATGACAACGAATCGGAAGTGCAAAAGCCATTAATCTCACTTGAAATGTGTATATTAGATTTTGCTAATCTATTAATCGCTTTTATCTATGTTTTTCCCTTGTTACAAGTCCTTGTTGATTAGACCACTTAATAAATAAGTGGCTCGAAATTTTTCTATTTACCGTACACGTCAAGCAATGGGTGTCTTACAATTATTGTAGAGCACTTTTTACAGATAACTCCCGTAATATTTCAAGTTTTAGATAAAAAATCATGAAACATCTGCCTTCTTATACCCGATTTCTATTAATCTGTCTCTCGATGTATTTATTAATCTCCTGTGAGACAAGCCCCGAAACTATTAGCACAACTTTAAGAGGTAAACTAACTGCCGCTAATAGTAACCGAGTGTTGCCGAATGCAAAAATCGACCTGGTTCACGTGAACTTCGTGGGTTATACTCAAAAAGATATAGTCCTAGACTCCACTTACAGCGATTCTTTAGGAGATTACAGCTTTGTTTTCCAGATCCCCTATGATGATCGTTACGAATTTTTTCAATTGGTCTGTTATTATCCTAACTATTACTCCACCCGTGATATTACAGGCCCCACCCCTTTACAAAGTGATAAACACTTTGAATTGGGGGGCAATCAGGTCTACAATCCCGAATTACACCCCTATGCTTGGGTTAAGATACAGTGTGATCTGGATAATAGCTATATCCGATTGGACATAAACAGTTTCTTTGGAAATACGGGTGCATCTATATCCAACCCAGGGCAAGAATCATTTTTCCTTAAAGCAAAGGGCAATGCCTGGAATCAAATTAATCACTTTCTCTATCGCGACAATGGAGATTATATTATCCTAAATGACTCCGTTTATTGTGGAAATAATGACACGACAACTTTTATAATTAATAATTAACTGTAAGCTTCCCATTTTTAGGACAGTGCTAATTTAGACTTTCTATAGTTGTGACCTCCTCCCATATTATGTACTAGCCAGAACTAGAGAGTCAGGGCTATTTTGGGTTAAATTAACAAATTCATTGG
>CBFHJH010000029.1:0-7295 GCA_965656185.1 Croceimicrobium sp. | reverse complement strand
ATTGAGTCCATTTTCTTCGACAAGGCGCTTTGTTCCATGCTTAATTGAAGTACTTCCTGGTTTGCGCTTTGACCAACCGCCCGATCGATATAGTTATACACCGGCACCTCTGTCTTCCTGCCGCCTACATACTGAATTGCTTTACGTCTGCCGGTAAACTTGTAACGAAGCCCCAGATTGGTTCTCAAGAATTGGTCGCTACCTGTACCATAATCAAAACCATCTAAGCCATCATCGTTTACCCAATTGTAACCCGAGCCTAACACTATAGCCCAGTTTCGATTAAAATGGTAGGACAACTCTAAACCACCTTGAACATAGATCTTCTGACTTCCCGTCACCTCATTTATCAAGGATCTATCGTTCAGCAAATATCGCTTTGCATTGTAGTCCGTTAATCCGAGACCCAAAAATGGTACTATGGTCCACTTCTTAAGACTGTTCTCTCTGCGGGTTAAATTATGCAGTAAAAAGCGCAGGCCTAAACCATATTGCATCAAATTAGATTGATAATACTCACCAATTTCATTAGATCCAGATAAGTTACCATAGTGGTAGTTCCCGTAAAGACTTAAAATAGGGCTTAAGGCTACCCCCACATCGATACCGAAATTATAGTCAAACTTATCCTGAGAAGACAAAAGTCCTCTCATATCCTGAATTGGCACGCCATCCAAATTGGCATCCTGGGTTGGCATATACAAATCGTATTGGTGACCACCCTGCAGACTTATACTGATCCTTTCTCCTATCTGAGCATAACCGTTAATTGCCGCTAAAGTCAGAAAGAGCGAAAGCAATGTAATTCTCTTCATTTTTTATTTTTTAATTCTTCCTTAGAATTGGTTCAATAATTATCTGATCGGAATGGCTGGATTTAATTACAAATTGATAAATACCAGTAGCATAGGGACTCAAATCAACCCTATTCACGGCACCACTCTTCAGTTTTCTCTCCAGAATAATCCTACCTGTTCCATCATATATCGTTAGCGTGTGCTCCCCTTTCATCTTTGGAAGTGCCAAGTTCACCTCACCCGAAGTGGGGCTAGGATAAACTTGGATCGACTCAGGGCCAAATTCAACCAAACTCACACTGCCAAAAGCAAAGGGATCCGAGTATTCATTACAGCCATTTGCTGACCAAACCCTTACTCTATACACACCAGATTGTGGAACCTGAAGAGACTGTCCAGTTGCTCCTTGAATGGGGAAGCCGTTTAAAAGCCACTGGTATCGATGATATTGACCAGTGGTTAAATAACTCGACCCCTGACGTATAACACTAGGCTTTGTAGGAGCCGGCACCACCGTTACAGTAATCTGCCCAGTGGTTTGACAACCCAATGAATCTGTGAACACATAGGTAACCGGATGACTTCCGGTCCCTGCTAAACCTGGATCAAAAAGATTTGCTGCTATATAATTTCCACTGAAGTTTAAGTTGGTGTTACCGAAACGCAAATCAACCTTTCCCTCATTAGAACAAATATCACTGATACTCGAAAGGTCTGGGAAAATTTGACTAGCCACATTAACATAAAACCCTGCAGTATCGGTATTTCCAGAGTTATCGGTAATAACAAACTGGTTAAAGGTCCTACCAGTTGGAAAACTATTCCCAGGCTGCACCCCTGCAATTTGAGTAACCGTGGCCCCACTGCAATTATCGTTTCCACTCGGTAAGGTGTAATTATAAGCCGCATTACAGTAGCCTAATAGTGTATCCCTTGGCACAAAGGTAAATTGGGGAGCCTCTCTATCTTCGATGGTAACCGTAAAGGTATCATGGTCCACATTCCCGCTAGAGTCTCGCACCGTAACGGTAACAGTATGCGTGCCCACCGTATAAAAGTCGGGATTGGGACGGTCGTAATAGGCGGTATCTACCCCACAATTATCTGTTCCATTAGCAACCGGAAGAGTTACTAAAGCACCACATTGCCCGCTATCATTTCCCTGCACAACTGATGCTGGGGGCAAAGCCTGCGGATTGATATTGTCGTTAACCACGAAAGTAAAATAGTACTTACGAGAATTACCGAAATCATCGGCAGCTGTGAAAATTACGGTATGGGTACCTACCGAGAAAAAGCTCCCGGAACTATCACTACTGCTTAATGTATAAGGGGCGCAAAAGTCAAATACCGACGGGTCGGTCCAGCTTACAAAGGAACCACAGGAGTTAGGGCCTGCGCTAGTTGTAGAAATAATCGTAGGAGAACCAATGAAGGTTGGCGCCACAGTGTCCCTTACTTCTACTACCATAGTATCATGGGCCAAATTCCCAGATGCGTCTGAAGCAGTAGAGACTATATTATGCACCCCTACTAAGAATATTGACCCAGAAACACGAGTCTCACTTACTGATGCAATACCGCAATTATCAGTTAAACCATTATTCCAATTTACCGTTGCACGACACAAATTATCGGCGTAGGCTACTATGGTGTCAGGACGACTGAACTCGGGAGAAATGGTGTCCAATACCGTTACCTGAGCAGACTTTTGAGCCAAATTACCACTTTGATCGGATCCAAATAAAGTGACGGTGTTCACTCCTAGGTCGCCACAATGGAAAACGGTTTCACTAAGACTTAAATTAAGGCTGCCAGAATTATCGGTTGAGCCACTGTCAATTTGGGTCACCGCCAAATATCCTACCCCATTACTATCCAAATATACTAAGGCGTCTTTAGTAAATAACTGAGGCGGATCAGTATCGAGCACATTGATAATTATAGTTTGTTGACTAACGTTACCATTAAGATCCGTCGCAGTAACTATAACGTTATTACTGCCTATATCTGTCGTGTCAAATTGACTAGGACTAATTTGCAAACTGGCAATACCGCAATTGTCAAAGGAGCCAGTATCTATATCTGCCGAATCAATGCTAACCGTGCCATTTGGCCCTAACAAAACAGACAAGCTTTTTAATTGCAATGTAGGAGCAATGGTATCTACAACTGTTAAGGCTAAGAAACCACTGGCTTGATTACCATTAACATCCTTAGCTGTAAATTGGATAGATTGGCTTCCTACGTCTTGGCAGAAAAACTGCCCTTGCGAAATAATCAGTGTATCTATCGCGCAATTAGACTGAGTTCCGGCATCAAGGTCTTGCGCAGTAACAGAGGCAAAGCCATTAGCGTCTAAGTATAGCGTTTGCGGCTGAGTAGAAATTTTTGGCGCAATGGTATCCAGGACCGTAACCATGGAAGTATCTTGGGTAAGATTTCCACTTTGGTCTAGGGCATTTAAAACTACCCCATGCGTTCCCGTGTCTTGACAATCGAAAGTACTTTGAGATATAAACAAGGAGTCTAAACTGCAATTGTCAGTTTTAAAAGGAGATACAATTATGGAGTCTGTAGAGCCGGTGGTAAAGGTGAAATTTGTTAAAACCCCACCTACATTAATATCAATAGACGCTCCATTCCATCCGTCTCCATAACTATCGTAACCCACAACTTTATAACCACATGGACTAGGGCAAGTTGCCGAAGCAGTAAGATCTGATAGGAATAAACCCGTATTGGGAACCGACGAATAACTTTGTAACAAACTGCCGTCTGGCGAGTAAATATCAAAGGATATCTCACTGTCCCAGCTACCGCTGTTAAAGCTGAAGCTGACACTATCTGCCTGTCTCACTTGAAGTGGTGTAATGACCGCTAGACCAGTACTATCTAAATAAACAGTCAAATCTTTCGCACTCACCTCGGGTCCAATTGTGTCTACCACAGTCACCTGCACGCTATCTACTTTCCGGTTCCCTGAAGGATCCACCGCTACTAAAGCAATATTGTGCACCCCTAAATCGGCACAAGTGTAGGTGGTTTTACCAAGGTTTAAAGAATCAATAGAACAGTTGTCTGTACTCCCCAAATCTAAAGCCAAAGCAGTTAGAGCCGCTTGGCCATTATTGTCAAGCGCGATAAGGGTATCACTATTAAAGTGAAGCGTAGGAGCTATTGTGTCATGAACATCTACTTCTAACGAAAGAGTGCTGAAGTTTCCACTAACATCGCCCACCAGCAAAGAAGTTTGCAATAGTTGCGTAGCAGAAACGCTTACATCTTCTAGCCCCCAGTTATCAAAACTAGAGCCACTGTTATCAGGCTGATACCAGCGAAACTTAGTAGCCGATGTTTGCGCAGCACTTGGTATCTGAATAGAATTAAAGTACCATCGATACCAAGGCTCTTGGTTACCAGTTATATCCCATTGATCGTAGAAAGTAACCCAGTTGTTTCCTCCGTCTATAGAGTATTGAAGGTATACCTCCTCGGAAGCTTGATCCCCATCTTCACAGCCAAAGCTAGGATCGTCGTCTCCATACCGGATATAAAAGTCCAAAGTTCCCCCATTAGAAACATCTAAAGAGTTGGTCTCTACAAAGCGAATACCCGCAGGTGAATTCGAGGTGGCCCAAAAGTAATTACTATTATCGGGGCTATTGCCAGTGGCCGAATCACAGGGCTGACCCACCGAAAAAGGCGAGGAATTCCAGCCGGCTGGTAAACTACCAGTGTTAAAATCAAAAGCAGTGGCTACCAATGAAGGATCGACGTCACTACAGTCAAATTGTGTTTGACTAAAATAAAAAGTGTCGATAGCGCAGTTATCCGATTGCTGAGTAAGAATTCCGGTCGTATCGACAACCAAACCTACACCATTAGAGTCTAAATAAACATCAATTTGGCTAGTTGCAGCCGTTAACGACGGAGGGGTATTATCCTGAAAGTTTACCTGAAAAGAGCTACTAGATGTAAGCTGAGTTTGCTTATCTAAAGCAGTTATGTTAATCTGACTAGGACCATTAATAGTCCATGTTGGAACCGGACTTGTGCCTACTTGCCAAGAACTACCGCCATAACTGAGTGTAATATCCGGATTAGGATCACAAAGGGAGCTAACACTATAATTAGTGAGAGTACTAGGATCAACAGTTGTAGGACTGCATGAATAAGTTACTGGGCTAGTACTAATTTGTGGCGCGTTAATCCCTCCAATAGTTTGTGGATATAAAGAACTACAGCCTTCCGTAGTTGTTGCCGCCGTTCCTGCTAAAATCTCTAACTGAGTGGGATTGGTGGAACAAACTGAAATGTTAAAGTCCCAATATACCCAGTTTCCATAACTATCCGCACCTCCACATGCTCCACTTAGGAAAGTAATATCGCTTTGATTATTTTGTAAGGCCGTACTATCTTGACCATTTACATAGCCCGTAGCAAAAGTTGTAATGGTGCTACCGGTAGTAGTATTAGTGTTGATTCGATATTGTAATGGAAAACTACTCACATTTGTAGCAGCACCATGCCAATGCTCAATCCAAACCCGTACATTGTTTCCACCCGGAAAACTACCAATTTGGTAACCCACTAACACCCCATGACTAAAAAGGGAGGTTGAGGCTAAGAAAAGAAAGCTAAACGCTATCCACCTTTGTAGTACTTTCTTCATTTAATAAATATTTTGTCAAATTTTTAATATCTCCTTTCCTTACGCATTGTGTAATCCCCTAAAGTGTTAGAGAGAATACCCCTATTATTAGATGTCAATGCTAAAAGGAATCCTTAGCCCTACTGCAGGCTTATCACTTTAAATTCCACCAAATTGAGATCTTGCACTTCGGATGAACCCTTATCCTTTCTGAAAAACTTTAGACTGTTTCCGGGCTCCGAATCACACGCACCTTGTAGGGTTTGATCTGGGGCAATTACCAAAGAATGGAAAAATTCGGTACTCTTTACTTCATGACCATGAGACCAAAACTGCACGTTCAACTGCTCAGAAGTTTTATTACGAACTTTTAGCATGTGATATTCGAAACTGAGGTCAGAGTGAGCATCATCGCATGTTTCAACTCTCGTGGTGATTTCCACTTTTTCGTTCTCAAAGACCACCTTTTGATCAATACCCTTAGCATCGCTTTGGGCACTTGCAGCAGAATAAATAAAACAGGCTGCGATTACAGATAATACTTTCATTGCTTAGAATTATATTTCCAGCAAAAAAAAATCACTTAGCAGCCGTCCGCTTTACTAAAGCTGTTTTCTTTTATTAAAAAGCAATTAATTTAATTGATAAATCGTCAAAAATTGATTTTTTACGAATCATCAACTAAAGTACTGGAGGTAACTTCCTGAAAAATAGAACAAGAATTAACAAACAGCTCAAATAGCTGTAACCCTTCTGGTAAATAGTAATACCAGACTTCCCCAAAACCTACTGAGCATTATAATTTAACTTTGAAATGGACGAATTTCTAATTACACAATAGCCCGGTTAGTCAGATTATTCTAACTCGATGTAATTATAAGATTAGCTTCTATCTACTCCTTTTGATTAATTAATTCCCCCAGTCCTTGGGTAGACAACCCGTGTATTCTTTAAACACTCGAGAAAAAACGCTTGCAGATTTATAACCCACGTCATAGGCAATCTGAGAAATGGACTTCGAATTATTATTTTGATTGAGCTCTCTTTTTGCAGATTCAACCCTTAATTTATTCAGATATCCTCGGAAATTGGTTCCGCTTCCTTGGTTTACTGCTTTAGACAAATAGCTTTTATTCGTACCTAAACCCTTTGCGATAGACGTCATGTTACAGTCTGGATCGCGAAACCTCTCCTCTTCGGTCAAATAAGACTCCAAGCGCCTAAAGAGGTCCGTATGTTCTTGAGCCATGCGAGCTTCTTCGCCCACTCCAGTTCGAACGCCAACGGCATCGTCCTCAGTCTTGGGTTTCTTGTCAATCAAACGTAATACTTGAAACCTGAACTTAATCAGAAGAACCATTACCAGGGCAAGTATTATCGCAATAGAAAAATGACCTTTCTTTTTAGGCAAGAGGCTCTTAGCTTCGAAAGTCTCCTCGCTGTCTTGAAGTAATTCCGCTTCTAGTTCTAATTCCTGCCAAAGATTATTTCTCCTGGTTTGTCGCAAAAGATTAGTATACTCAGCCAATTTGTTACTCCAAAACTGCATCCTTGCAACTCTCCCCTCCGCACCGCTTAGTTGAATGCGCAAGAGAAGCAATTGTTCGTATAAACCAATCAATTTCATTTTTCCCACATGTGGTAAAATCCTCTTCTCCATAATTGCCCTAGCCTCTTTGTTTTGCTCTTTCCTTAAAAGTAGCTCCACCCTCAAGAGGTGTCTGGTCAAGACTGGCCGCCAGTTTAATCCACGATCAAAATAAATATCTTCATTGTTCAATAGATAAATGGCGGTATCGTACATTCCTGCATTCAGAAAGGCTCTTATCAGGTTTGTCTCTGCC
>CBFHJH010000028.1:0-8467 GCA_965656185.1 Croceimicrobium sp. | reverse complement strand
TCGCGGTAAAGGTCCATCAAGTATTGTCCTTGTTCAGCCATTGCTATAAATAGGTTGACCACCCGGCTCTGAGGAGGGGGTGGTTTGTAGATGCGCAAATTTAGTTTTTATTCAGGGCCAATCCAGTGGAAGTTTAGCTGCTTTGAACCTAATCAGGATTTTCTATATTTATACCAGAGGGACGAACGATAAATTTATGAAATGGGGAAATGGAAGATGAGCCTTCTGTGGCTCTTGCTTGGCTATTTTGGGCATGCAACCAGTGCGCGGAGGGACTCTTTAATACAAGAATCATTAAAAAATACTAGAAACCCTGAGGTTTTAGCTCCTTTGGCGGAGGAGATGATGCAATTTGATGATGCCGAAATGAAGGCCCGTGCTTTTTTCGTGAAAGGTCTGGCCTACAACTATGGCGCAAAACCCCATTTATCGGCCAAATCTTATTGGCGAGCATTGCAATTTATGGAGCAAGGGCAAGATTTCGATCAACGCTTCACTTACCCCACGGTCTTAAGGAATTTAGGAATCGCTTATTATCGTTCTCAGCAATACGAGCGTGGCGATTCAGCTTTCATCGCTTTGCGTACTTATGCGTTAGAATATCAAGATAGCTTGTCTTACGCCTTATCTCTTAAAAGCATTTCTGGGGCCATGCTTACTCGGGGAAAATATGATACAGCAGTAAGTTTGATGAAGCGTGCTCTGGAAATATATGAGCAAATGGAGTATCGTGGGATACCCTTGGCCTATATGAGCATGGGTTCGGTATTCGGTCGAATGGGGCAGCCGGGGGAGGCTTTGAACTGGTTTCGAAAGGCCTTAAGTCGGATGAATCAAATGCCCGATCGCCGCACCGAAGGTAGGATCCTTAACAATATGGCTGTAGCGCACCGGGAAATGGCGCAATTGGATTCGGCTCAGGTTTATTTAAAGCAGGCTCTTTCGATTCAGGAGGATCTAGGTTCAATTTTCGACCAGGTTGAAATTCGCGGTAATTTGGCTCGAAATGCCATTAGCTTGGAACATTTTGAGGCGGCAGAACTCTATCTCAAAGAAGCAATGGCGCAGGTGGACACGAATAACCCACGATCCAGTCAGGTGCTTCAAAACATCTTTGTTCTGCAATTCGATTTAGCCATTATGCAAGGGGATGAAAAAGAAGCTGAACGCTGGATGGGAAAGTTAAAAGCCCGAATGGGAATGGCACAATTGCTCAAGAGTTATGAAATGTTAGAGCGTTTGTCCAATTACCACGAAATCATGGGCCGGCAGGATTCGGCGCTCTTTTATCTTAAGCGGTCGGAAGAATTGAAAGAACAGCTTAAGCGAGATCAAGACGCAACCGCCATAAAGAAAATGGCTAATGATGTAGAGTTGATCGGGTTGAAGAGTGAGCAAGATAAGCTGCAAAGTCGTATTCGGCAGGTATTACTTTTTGCTGGAGGTGCTTTAATCTTCTTACTGATCGGCTTTTGGTATTACTGGAGATCACAAAAGAGAATCCAAGCAAAGCAGGCAACTCAGGAGCCAGAATGGGCCAATGGGGCTCAGTTTAGATTTGAAGACCGTAGTAATCTAGTCGAGCCTCGCCCGGCAGTTGCACCCAAGACGGGCCTCGCCCAATTAAAGCTCAAATCAAAGGCGGTAATTAATATTCTAGACATAATCTATGCTCAGTCGGAAGGGCATTATCTTAACATTTTCATAGAAGGAAAAAGTAATCCAGAGGTAGACCGTAGTTCTTTAAAGGCACTGCAGGAAGAATTGGAGGCGCATAACTTTCAGCGTATTCATCGCTCTTATGTGGTGAATTGTGATCGGTTGAAAGCGGTGTACTCGACCAAAGTGCTTTTGGAAAATGGCGTAGAACTACCAGTTTCAAGAACCTACAAGGAAGAGCTTCAGGCCAGATTTAGTGAGAAAGATAAGAGCTAGCCGGTCGTTGATGCCATTAATTGTGTCATTGGTGCCAAATTCTTGCTGCCAAACACTCGAGAGTATATATTCGATTCAGGTTTTAATAAAACCTTAATTCCTTCCCCTTTTATAAAAAGAAAGCGGCTCCAGCATAGCGGAGCCGCTTTTTTTAGTTCTATTCTCACCCTTGCTTAATCTGGGTATTTCTGCATGAAGGATTCTGCTTGGTCTACCATTTTAGAGCTGCCACAGAAAAAAGGTACCCTTTGATGTAGTTCTTGTGGGTCGATATCCATGATTCGGGTGTGCCCATCAGTAGCTTTTCCTCCCGCTTGCTCGATCAAAAATGCCATTGGATTACACTCATAAAGTAAACGCAGTTTTCCATTGGGCGCCTTAGTGCCACGGGGGTAAATGTAAATTCCTCCTTTTAACAAGTTACGGTGGAAGTCGGCCACAAGAGAGCCGATATAACGTGAAGTATAGGGGCGGTTACTGGCTGGGTCAAGTTCCTGACACCATTTTATGTATTTCTTTACGCCATCGGGCATGTGTACATAATTCCCTTCATTGATGGAGTAGATCTTTCCTTCTTCCTTTATTTTCATATTGGGGTTAGAAAGGAAGAAGCTGCCAATGCCGGGGTCGTAAGTGAAGCCATGAACACCGCGACCGGTGGTATAAACCAACATTGTGGAAGTGCCATAAACTAAATATCCTGCCGCTACCTGTTTATTTCCTGCTTGTAAAAAATCTTCCAGTTGAACCGGCTCACCGGGTTTTGAAACACGACGGTAAATACTAAAAATGGTACCAACCGAAACGTTAACGTCAATATTACTACTGCCGTCTAGTGGGTCGATAAGCACCACGTACTTGGCGTCGGAATGAATGTCCTCATTAAAGGCAACAAAGTCTTCCATTTCCTCACTGGCTAAACCGCAGATCTCGCCTCTTCTCTGCAAGGTGCTTATGAACATGTCATTCGCTAGTAGATCTAATTTCTGTTGATCTTCACCTTGAACGTTTTCTTCGCCGACCGCTCCAATGATATTGGCCAATCCGGCTTTGTTGATTTCTTGATTCACCATTTTCCCTGCTAGGCGAATGGAGCTTAATAAGGCGCTTAATTCGCCCTTGGCGTAAGGGAAGTCCTTTTGGTTTCCGATGATGAATTCACCGAGTGTGGTATGTCTTTTCATGTTGATTGAGAGGTGTGTCGAGCAAAATTACAGGGCTTGGTCAAAAAAAGATGCTTCAAAGCTTTTTAATTTGTTTTAAATAAACTTTTAACGCTTCTGGCTGACGTGTGGAAACCATGATTTTCTTACCATCTTTGAGTTCCAAGTTCAGCGCATCTTTAGCGCCAGCATTGTAAACATGGCCCAGTTCCTTGCTGTAGCGCCGGCCCATGCTCATCATTTTAAGCTTGCTAAGTTTTACTTTCTTTACCTCCGACCAAGCGATTTTTTCATAACCAAGCGGCTTGAAATTGATTTCTATTCCTTTTCGGTCGATCACGGTGCTTAACTGAGTGAGACGCATGAGGAGTAATAGTAAAACACTGAAAAGATTGAGGGCAATTAAGCCCCAATTAGGTAGTGGGTTGTTTCCTACTGGGATTTTAAAAACGATCTGACTGAGGCTGGCAAATACGCTGAAAAACAAGAGTCCAATTAAAACCAGCCACATTAGGGCACTTTTAATATTCTGGCTTTCCTTAAATCGATCTTTCATACTTTGGGTTAAGGTCGAACAATTACCTTTGCGGCTTTAATTTATCACATGTTAGAACTCAAAAATAAACACTTTGAAATCGGTGGCCTCCCTGCATTGGATATTTGTGAGGAATTTGGCAGCCCTTTGTATGTATATGACACCGCCAAGATGGAGGCGCAGTATAAACGTTTGCAAAAGGCTTTTAAGGGTTCTAAGATAAAGATCAATTATGCCTGTAAGGCCCTTACAAACATCAATGTACTACGCTTTTTCAAAAGATTGGGTTCGGGTTTGGACACGGTGTCTATTCAAGAGGTCGAATTAGGGCTTAGGGCCGGTTTTGAGCCAGGAGATATAATATATACTCCTAATGGAGTGTCAATTGACGAGATCGCTAAGGCAGTTGATCTTGGCGTGCGAATTAATATAGACAATCTAAGCATCCTTGAGCGCTTTGGGGCTCGATACGGTGGTTCTTACCCAGTATGCATTCGGATGAATCCGCATATCATGGCTGGGGGTAATACCAAGATCTCGGTGGGACATATCGATTCCAAGTTTGGAATCAGCATTCACCAACGTCGTCACCTTGAACGTTTAGTAGAAAGCCTCGCTATCAAGGTTGAGGGGGTTCATATGCATACCGGTAGCGATATCCTTGATGTTGATACTTTTTTAACCGGGGCCGAGTTGCTCTTCGATGTAGCGCGTGATTTTCCTGATTTAAAATATGTTGATTTCGGAAGCGGCTTTAAAGTGCCTTATAAGCCCGGCGATATTGCTACCGATATTGAGGAATTAGGCTCAAAAATGACCAAGATGTTCAATGACTTCTGTAAGGATTATGGTCGTGAGCTAGAAATCGAATTTGAGCCCGGTAAGTTTTTGGTGTCAGAATCGGGTACCTTCTTTTGTAAGGTAAACGGCTTAAAGCAAACTACCGCTACCGTTTTTGCTCAGGTAGATACGGGTATGAATCATTTGATTCGCCCTATGTTCTACGATGCCTATCATCACATTGAAAATATTTCTAACCCCGAGGACCATAAACGGGTATACAGCGTAGTGGGGTATATCTGTGAAACAGACACCTTTGCCAATGATCGGCAGATTAGCGAAATCAAGGAAGGAGACATCTTAGGGTTTCGGAATGCGGGGGCTTATTGTTTTACCATGGCCAATAACTACAATAGTCGTTTTAAACCGGCTGAAGTATTAGTGCATAAAGGGAAGGCCCAACTTATTAGCCGTAGGCAGAACTTGGAAGATCTCTTGTCTACTCAAATTGAACTGAAATGGTAGCGGGGGTACAAATTCGAAAAGGTCAAGAAAAGGATATTCCCGGTCTATTAGACCTAATAAAAGAGTTGGCCTTATTTGAAAAAGCCCCGGAGGAAGTGATCACGACCGAAGCGGAGCTACTTAAAGATTGGAGGAATAAAGCCTTTGATTTTTTGGTCCTCTATTTTGAAGATAAATTGGTAGGTATTTCACTCTATTATCCACGTTACTCTACCTGGAAGGGCTATTGCTATTATTTAGAGGACTTATACATCAAAGAACAATACCGCGGAAAGGGACTCGGAAAAGCCTTATTACTGGCTACGGCAGATGAAGCACGTTCTAAAGGGGCGAAGCGCCTCGATTGGCAGGTATTGGATTGGAATAAGTCTGCTGCCGATTTTTACGAAAACTTAGGTGCCCACATCGAGAAAGAGTGGTGGAATTGTAAGTGGTGGCTTTAAGCTTTGGCCTCTTCGCCTAAACATATAGCGGTAATAGGAGCAGGAGCAGCCGGAGTTTTCGCGGCAATTCACGCGGCCCAATCTGGCGCTAAGGTGGAGATCTTTGAGGCCTCAAAAAAAGCACTCTCTAAAGTGCGAATTAGTGGCGGCGGACGCTGCAATATTTGTCATCACGTTGAAAACGTAGGAGCTTTGATGAAGGCTTATCCCAGGCAGAGTAAGGCCCTGCGAAAGGCTTTTAGCCAGTTTGCCTATCCCGAAACCAGAGATTGGTTCGAGTCGCGCGGTTTGGCCTTAAAGGTTGAAGGGGATATGCGAGTATTTCCGAAAACTGACAGCAGTGAATCGGTGATCCAATTGCTCATGAATGAGTTGCAGAAGGGGAAGGTGCCAATTCATTACGGTCAACGTTTAAAGCGGATTTGGCCTGTAGAAGATGGCTTTGAATTAGACTTTGGGAATAATTCCCTGCGATTCGATCGGGTGATCCTGGCCATGGGAGGCCAGCCCAAGCAAAGTGGCTTTGATCCACTATCTGATTTGAAATTGGAGATCATTCCGCCAGTTCCATCGCTTTTCACTTTTAATCTCCCTGAGCATCCTTTTAAAGATCTACCAGGACTTTCGGTACCACTGGGCTCGGTGCAAGTTCCAGGTACAAAATGGAGGCAAGAAGGCCCTGTGCTTATCACGCATTGGGGATTATCGGCATATGCGGTCTTGAAACTTTCCGCTTGGCAAGCACGTGATCTAGCGGAAAGAGATTATCAATTTCCGATCATGGTAAACTGGCTTGCAGCAGCCGACCACGATTTTGAACAGTTTATCGCGGAGCAAATTCAGGAGCAATCGGCTAAAAAGCTCTTGAATGCCAAGCATCCAGGTATTCCGCGACGGCTTTGGAGGCGATTGGTAGAATTGAGCAGGATAGATCTTGATAAGCGCTGGCAAGATGTGAATAAGAAGGAATTGGCTCGCTTTAAAGAGCAGATTTTACGATGCCCTTTAACAGTGTCGGGTAAAACAACGTTTAAGGAAGAGTTCGTGACCGCAGGAGGGATTTCGCGGACGGAAATTGATTTTAAGGATTTTTCTATCCGTTCTCATCCTGGACTTTACGCGGTAGGGGAGCTAACCGACGTTGATGGAGTTACCGGGGGCTTTAACTTTCAGTATGCCTGGACCAGCGGGCGTTTGGCCGGTTTGTCAGCCGCTCATTAAATTTTTTTCAGCCAAAGCTTGCTATTGTTAAATTAGGTGCTACTTTTGCCGGGTAAAGTAATACTATACTTTAATTTAGTATGGCTAATAGCAAGTACTCATTTACTCTCAGTAGCGACCTTTACCTTAAAGACCCATTGAGCTCCAATGTTGGCAAGCAGATCCTCAGTGTAGGAGCACGGCTGATCCTCGACATGGGCTTGGAGGTATTTACTACTAAGAAATTAGCTATGGCGGCTTCAACTACCGAGGCTACTGTTTATAAGTACTTTCCCAACAAACATCGATTATTACAATACTACTTCCAGCTTTATTGGACCTGGCTTGAACAGCAGATCAAAGTTTTCACGGCCATTGAAACCGATCCGACCGAGCGCTTGCATAAAGCGGTTAGGGTAGTAGCTCAAATACCGGCAGTAGCGGCCGATCCAGGATTGGTGAGCAAAGAAGATCTTCGATTGCTTGTTACCGTAGAAGGGTCTAAAGCCTATCAGCATGTTCAGGTTGATGAAGATAATGCCAAGAAGATATTTGCCCCTTATAAAAGTGTGGTTGGTCTTTTAGCAGAAATGATTTTAGCGGTAAACCCCAAGCATCATTTTCCTTACGCCTTGGCTACTACGGTAATGGAGATGGCCCATTCCTTAGAGTTTTACAAAGAACATTTACCCTCCTTAACTGATTTTCCAGACGATAAACAGAATCAGAAACTAACCGAATTTCTTACCCAAATCTTGTTCAATTCACTAAAGTAACCTCATAAAAAAAGCACAATGAGCAAAACAAGAATCACAGTTGCCAAAGGTGATGGCATCGGACCAGAGATCATGGACGCTACTCTGCGTATCATCGAAGCAGCTGGCGCTGAATTGGAATACGACTTCATCGATATTGGTGAAAAGGTCTATCTATCTGGCAACACGGCAGGTATTACCAATGAATCATGGGATACCCTACGTCGTAATAAAGTTTTCTTAAAAGCCCCTATTACTACCCCTCAGGGAGGCGGATACAAGAGTTTGAATGTTACTATTCGTAAATCCTTGGGTCTTTACGCTAATATTCGTCCTTGTAAAAGTCTTTCGCCTTATATCGAAAGTAAGCACCCCGACATGGATGTAATCATCGTGCGTGAGAACGAAGAGGATCTATACGCGGGTATCGAACACCGTCAGACTACCGACGTATTTCAGTGTTTGAAATTGATTACCATCCCCGGCACGCGAAAAATTATTCGTCATGCTTTCGAATATGCCCGAAACTTCAATCGCCAAAAGGTGACTTGCATGGTTAAGGATAATATCATGAAAGTTACTGATGGCTTGTTTTCTCAGGTTTTCCGTGAAATCGCTGCCGAGTACCCTGATATCAAATCTGAATTAAAGATCATCGATATCGGTGCGGCCCTTTTAGCAGATCGCCCGGAAGACTTTGACGTGGTGGTTACCCTTAACCTTTACGGGGACATAATTAGTGATATTGCTGCTCAAATCACCGGTTCGGTGGGTCTTGGAGGCTCTTCGAATATCGGTAAAGGATTTGCTATGTTCGAAGCGGTTCACGGTTCGGCACCGGATATTTCAGGTCAGAATTTAGCTAATCCCAGCGGCTTGCTTTCGGCGGCAGTGCTTATGTTAGAGCATGTAGGCCAGTTAGATGTTGCCGAGAAAGTGGCCAATGCTTGGTATAAAACTATCGAGGACGGGGTGCATACTGTCGATATCTATCGCGATGCTAGTTCCAAAGAAAAGGTGGGAACCAAGGAGTTTGCCGATGCGGTAATCGCACGCCTAGGCCAAGAGCCACAACATATCGAAGCCCATAAACTCGATCAAGAGCGTTTCCGTCCCATTGAAGTTGAGGAC
>CBFHJH010000027.1:0-9532 GCA_965656185.1 Croceimicrobium sp. | reverse complement strand
GGTTGGGATTCCCCTGGTGGTAGCACCCATGTTGATCTACGGCAGGCGAGTGCGACGGCTCTCCAGGCTGAGTCAGGACCGTATTGCCGATGTGGGCAGTTATGCCAGCGAAACACTGGGTGGTATCGAGACCGTTCAGGCTTTCGTCCACGAGCCGGTTGACCGGCAAATTTTTGATGATCGCGTGGAGTCCGCATTCACCACCGCGGTGCGTCGTATCAGGCAGCGGGCGGGGCTGAACGCAGTTGCGCTTTTGTTGGCCTTCACCGGTGTGGCTTTTGTGCTCTGGCGGGGCGGTCATGCGGTGCTTGCCGGCGCGATGAGTGCCGGTGAGCTCTCGGCTTTTATCTTTTATGCCGTACTGGCCGCCGGTGCGGTCGGCGTGCTTTCAGAAGTGGCTGGCGAGCTTTTTCGCGCCTCCGGTGCGGCTGAGCGTCTGTTTGAGCTGCTTGATACTCAACCGTCTATCCAGGCGCCCGCACAGCCTAAGAAGTTAGCAGCACCGGTGCGTGGAGAAGTGACGCTTGAGGATGTGCACTTTGCTTATCCAACCCGTCCTGATCGACCGGCGCTTAATGGGATTGATCTGACGGTGCGTGCAGGCGAGACGTTGGCCCTTGTGGGTCCATCGGGTGCGGGTAAAAGCACGCTGGTCTCGCTCATCCTGCGCTTCTATGATCCCACCGCCGGCTGTATTCGGTTTGATGGGATTGATCTGCGTGCACTCGACCCACAAGACCTGCGATCGCAAATGGCCTTGGTTGCACAGACCCCCGTGCTTTTCTCAGGCACTGTGGCTGAGAATATCCGCTTCGGTAATCCCGCCGCAGCCGAAGGTGCAGTCCAGCAGGCGGCTCAAGCCGCATTCTGTGATGAATTTGTTGACCGGCTGCCTGAGGGTATGGACACCGATATCGGCCCTGGTGGCGTGCAGCTATCGGGTGGCCAGCGCCAGCGCATTGCCATTGCCCGCGCGTTATTACGCGATCCGGCATTACTGCTGTTGGATGAGGCGACCAGTAGTCTTGACGCCGAGAGTGAGCAACAGGTGCAAGCGGCACTCAGCCATTTGATGGCGGGCCGCACCAGTATCGTGATCGCACACCGATTCTCGACGGTGAAAAACGCCGATCGGATCGCGGTGCTGGAGGCGGGTGCGCTGCGGGCAGTGGGTACCCATGAATCGCTGATGACACAGGATTCGCTCTACGCGCACCTGGCAGCGCTGCAATTTAACCGGCCGGTATCAGAATCAGGGCCTGCGCTGGCGCGGGAGGTCAGCTAGACTGAGTAATTCGCCTATTAGTCGACAACTACTATTGGGTAGCAAGACCAGTGACTTGCTGCGCTCCGCAAGCGTGCCGACGTTATTGTTGCGGTAGCGAAAACAAGGATAGTGCACTCAACCGTAAGAAATTGTCAGAGATAAGTGTCTGGTTTTGTTGGGTATGTCAGTGAATACTGATCTGATGTCGGATCCTGAAATTCAAATCTACATTGTTGATGATGAGCCACTCAGTCGGGAGTTGCTTGAGCAGGCGTTGATTGATGAGTGCTGGCAGGTCCAGTCTTTCTCCAGTGGACAAGCTCTGATGGCAGCGGTCGAACAAGCGCCCTGCAATATCGCAATGGTCGATATTGGACTGCCGGATATTGACGGCTTTTCACTCACTCGATCGCTGATTGATCGTGCGCCATGTGGTGTGATTATGGTTACAGGCAGGCAGGACCTCGAAAGCCGCGTTGAAGGGTTGCATATCGGTGCTGATGCCTACTTGGTGAAGCCCGTCGACCCGAGAGAGTTGGTGGCAACGATACATGCGGTGCTGCGTCGGCTTGATGGTAACGGTCATCAATCTAAAAGCTCTGATCAAGGCTGGACCTTTGACCCAAGAAACTGGCGTTTACTGAGTCCGGATGAGCAGATCATTGAGCTGACTCATATCGAATGTTTGTTTTTGGATGTCTTGGTTCGTCATCTCGGGGAGCCTGTCCCACGTGACCAAATCATCACGGCGATTGGTCATTCACCGAACTACTATCACCATGGCCGTCTAGATACGATGGTGTGTCGGTTGAGAAATAAAATTACCGCGCACAGCCCTGACTGGCAGCCCGTGACAACATGCCGGGGATTGGGCTATGCCTTTACCCCTGATTAATTGTCAGTGTTGATATTTGCTATCCATTCACGCAGATCATCGCGCGTGATGGGCTTGTTGATGTAAGCATCGGCGCCGGCTCGCAGCGCTTGAGTCGCCAATTCCTGCTCTTCGCGCTTGCTTGCGGCAGCGCTGATTAATATCACCGGGATTTCTTCCCAATGGCTGTTGCGCCGAATTTGCTTGAGCAGTGCGAAACCGTCGTCCACCGGCATCCGGATATCGCTGATAACCAGCTCTGGCAGCTTTTCCTCAAGCCGTTCAATCGCCGTTTTAACATCTTGCGCTGTCATGACTTCGTACTGTGGATCGACTGCCAGCACTTGCTCTCGAAGTGCTTCCAGTTGAAGTGGTTGATCATCGACGAGCAGTATTTGCGGAGAAGCATCTGGGATGTGTATTCGAAATGTCACGCATGAGTCTTCTACGAGGGCTTCAAGCGATCCGCCTTGCGCTGTAATTAATGAGCGGACAAGGCGCAGACCAAGCCCTCTGCCACTGCCTAAGTCCTCCGTATTATTCGCTGACAACTGTGCTGCATGCGACTGGGGTTGAATGGAGTCACCCGCGACCGCACGCCTTATGCGGTCAGCTTGTTCTTGGCTGAGATATGTGTGGGTGTTGCTGACTTCAAAGCAATAATGCTGCTCATCACAGAGCTGAACCGAGATATGTTCACCGGGTGAGGTATGCCGAATCGCGTTGCTGATCAGGTTGTCAAGTAGTGTGCTGATGAGTAGCGCATCACCATAAAGACGTGTTCCGGCATCTGCCTTGTTGTGGAGTTGGATGTCTTTGGTTGCTGCTTTGCCGCGCCATGCGGTTAGGCGCTCATCGACCAACGCCGCAAAATTGACCTGAGATTTCGGCGCCGCGTCACGAGAGTGGGTGAGGGAGCTCATGTCCATGAGGCGGTCCACCAGCGATAACTGTCGCTGTATGGTCTCGGTGACCCGCGTCAGCAGCCTGCGATCATCCTCATTGGGTATTGCCTGCGGACGGTTTTGAATTCGCGTGAGCGCCTGTTCGGCATTGGCTAGTGGACCGCGCAAATCGTGTGAGACGAGTGACATAAAAGCGCGTTTGTTCTCGTACTCAGCGTCCGCGCGGGATTTCTGCGCATCAAGTTGGCGGCTACGCGTGATGATTTCATCGCGTAGGGTCTGTTCCAGGTTTTTGGCGTTTCTATTGCGCTGGCGCGCACCCCGGAGCGCCTCGCTGATCTGCTGATTGCGTTCCCTCATGCGCGCAACCGACGCGACGCTCAATAGAACAAGATTGCCGCTAAAGCCACTCAGATAGATAGCAGTAACGATCGGGCCGCCTTCAAACACACCAAGGTTACGGCCAAACCAAGCGACGAGCGCTGGCCCCATCAGTAGCCAACTGCCGCCGAGCAAGCGCATCTCAATGCCTCCAGCACGCCAGATATGCCAGTGGGCGTAGCTTGCGATCGCCGCTCCTGCCATCACTACTACGAAAATTGCGGTAGCGATCCAATTCACCGGTAGGAAAGGTAGTCCAATCAGAGGCGCTAAGCTGACATATCCAATTAGCCGAAGCGCCTTTTCTATATGCGGTAGTTGACGTTGCAACTGCAGGAAGCCACGCGTGAACGCAGCCGTTGCCATGATTACCGGCGGTACCGTCAGGCAGCCAAGATAAGCAAGCGCGATACCCTGATTCCAGCCCATTGGTAGTGCGACCGATATTTGGGTGAAATACAGATATTCGATCAGCAGGAACCCAAGGCCCGGCAGGACAATGGCCGACAGCCAACGCTGGCGCAGAACAAGCCCGATCAGAAAGTTATACAGACAAAAAAGAACGCCGGTGGCAAGCCACGCACCAAGCATCAATTCCGAAAAGGGCCATTGGACTGGTTGAATCATCGTGGTGGGCCTTCAACGCAAAACTGCCTACGGCGTCTGATCACTTCCGAGCGAGACAGGCTCGATGCATTGGCTGATGCTTAGTAAGAACATTGCAACGTTGCGTAACTACCGTAAGTTTCCATGCTTTGCCTGGGGAGCTTAAGGGTCCTGCGTGTACATTCTCACAGTTTCGGAAGCTTACGCCCTGAATGTTGATCGAGTTCCGAGCACGTTGCTTTGAAACGTAAGGCTTTGTAAGCCTCATAAGGTGAACCTCGGTGTTAATCTCACGGCTGCGTTGTTCAAGTTTTGGTGGTTATTTTGAAGGATATTGATAAACCTCGTCGTGATTCAGTAAAGAAGTTGGGCGTTGCCGCCGGAGCGGCTTGGGTAGCGCCCGCTGTTACATCGTTGGTAGTGCCACGCCATGCTAGTGCGACAAGTAGCGTTATCGATACCTTTACACCTAACGGTATTGAGATTCAAACGTTCGAGGTGAGTAATACTTCCTTAACTTTCGAGGTGAAATCCACGGAGTTGGATTTGACGGGATACACATTGACGGTTAACGATACGAGTGTTGGTGTATTATCCGCGGGTCTTCCCGAAACCTATAGTTTCAGTGCTTTCTCAGATTACTCAGGACTATATGCCGCGTTCCCTAATTATACGGTGATTCTGAGCAAAGATGACGCTTCCTTCACGAAGTCGGCGACTGCCACCGAACCACGAAGGCGATTTTAAATATTAGGCTGACGTAACAGGTGTGGGACAAATTGGCCTCTTAAAAATCGAGTTAGTTAATTTTTTATAAATAGCTTGATGTCCATCGGTAGTGTTACTCAAGCTCTTAATAATGCTAAATCCCATTCTGTCGAAGTTTCGGAGATTAATCGTATTCTCAAGTAACGATGCTGCCACTCTTGCAGGTGATGCAGCCACGACAGCGGTTTCATCACAGTCTCTGTCGTAGCTAGGTAACAAAAAACTATTCAGTCTGTGCCAACTGTTGGGTTCAGCTTGGGCTTCCCATTTTACAAAGGCGTTTCCGTTGGGTTGTTTGATGCACGCCACTTCATCTTCGGATAGGCCAAGTGCCTCGTAGAACGGGGCCTCACCACCTCGTTTGAGATTAAGCGTTTGTGCATAGCCGCTGACCATGCCATCCGGTGAGACTGCGATCAGTTCGTCAGAGAGTAACGTAGCGCCTTGCCCAATAAACCAAGCAGATAGGGTGGTCTTTCCCGATCCAGAAGCGGCCGGATACACGTAGGTCTTCCCGTCGTAGATCGCAGCACCGGCATGAACGATCAGATAGTCGGATTGGTCTTTGGCGATCAGATACTGGATTCTGTCCCGCAACTCAACCATGGCCAGGCCTAAGGCATGCAACGTTTTCCTGTCAGCGTCTCCGAAGCGTGTTTCACTCACGATGGTGTAGGCGTCGTCGACATACTCAAGGGTTACATTATTCTCAGAGGCTTGTGTTGCCAGGGACGCATGATGTCCAAACATAATCCGGCAGAGTGGAAGCAGATCGAGGGTGTTTGACCTGACACTGACCTCCTGGCCCGCAAAGACGACTCTGACAATAGCGCTCATGCGTATGTGATGACTTGAGCGTCAGCCAATTGTTTTAGGAGAGTGGCCACATCCTCTGCAACTGGGGCGTCAGGAAACGCTTCTCGTAACAGATCAACGATGTCAGCAGTGGTTCGCTCACCATTAATCAGACCATAAATCAGCGTCCCGGTTTGGTTGAGGTGAACCGCTCCTTCTGTAATGGCGTTGTATATCACCATCTCATCGCCAATTCGTTCGGCTTCAATATGCGTAGAGAGTATCGGGGTCATGGAGTACCTTGTTATTTGTGGAAGGTCGCATTGTACAACTGCTGTATGACACTAACGGGGTGTTTCAGGGCGTATCCGTCAAGTCGACTGCCGAGATTAGGTGAGGTGCCATACACCAGTGTCATCCACCAAAGTGATGGGAGGAGTGTGTTGGCGATGCGCTTAGAGAGAGGAAGTTCTTTGTGAAGCCCTCGCGCTAACAGGTAACGATTTACAGGAAGACCAGCGTAAGGATCTGTGTTTAGGTTGAATGAGTGCTTCGCCAAGGCATCAGGAATCATTGCCACGGCCTTGACCTCATTCGTTAGCGGTGTGACGCAATCGATCGCCATCAAACAGTTCTGAATCCAAGAATGCTGTTCGTAGATTCGATGCCAGTTCATGTCAGTCGCGTAGCATTCTAAATAAGCCGCTATATCGGTGATATCGATCAATCTGAAGATTTCTGTGAGGTGCTTGAAACGGTGTAATTGAGTGATCAGAAAATCCTCATGGGACAGTGCGTAGCGAGTCTGTTGCCCGACATCAAATGGCACGAGTGAATCGCTAAAGTCATTCATCACACCATAGCCGCCAATACGTCGGCTTAGTACTCGTGTGTGAATCTCAAGGTCAAACTTGATGCCTTCATGATAGAGAGTGGCGATGGGCCACTGGTGGCATCCGAGTTCTTTGGGTGTGGTGGGTTTTTTGGCCGAGACACCAAGTCCCTTGAGGATGTCATAGACCTCGTTACTACGCCGTGGATCCACCAGGATGTCGATATCATCCATGGAGCGGATGTACGGAGATGGATATATCAGATGGCACAGGGCCGTGCCTTTCAAGTATGCATGTCTGATGCTGGCCTCATCCAGTTGATTGGACAACAAGGTCAACCAAGCATCTCGGACAGTGGCGACCTTCTTATTGCGTATAAACCATGAGGCCAGCTGCAGTTCTTGTGCTTTCGGTAAAGTCACATAGCCTTGTGTGTGATGCCAATACAATAGGCTGGCTATCCGGTGCTTTTTGACTAACTGCTCCAGTGGGCTCCAGTCGTCGACGGTGGAACATAACTCTGTGAGACGAGATAGCGTTGATTGCGTCGGATAAGGGTTTGCTGCGAGACAGCACAGTTGCTCAAGCGGCGTGTTCATGTCGACTATTCTCGATGGCGGGGATGCTTTGAGTGGCTGATTGCGGTCTTGATGATTAAAGACAACCTTTAATAAGAAGATATATGAGTTTATTCGTACGATACGCGTGTTTGAGCGGTTAGCCACGTCCCTACAGTATAAGTGTAAGATTGCGTTAGCTCCCCAACATGCCGGATAGGTCATATGTCGACACTCCTGCCATCATTGAGCGTAACCGATGGGAGAAGTGGCAATTAAAAAGCCCAGTTTCAGCGAGAGCTAGAACTCGTAAGGTTTAGTAACCCCCTTAAGTTGAGTCTTGGTGCTAACCTCATCGACTAGTATTTGTGAATATTGGAGTCTCCATTGAGTGTGTTTAATCAAAGTCGCCGTGATTCAGTAAAAAAATTGGGCATTGCCGTCGGTGCTGCGTGGAGTGCGCCGTTATTAACGCAGATACCGGTGCCGGCCCATGCCGCCACCACGAGTACATCAATATCAGAATTTGATTTTCTCCTTTTTAGCGGTGGTTATGCAGGTACGTGGCCTGGTGGTATTGGTATTAACGATTTCACGTTAACGTTAGCCGGAAAGGATGATCTAGAGGCGGCTATTGCGATTGCGACGTCGCAGCCGTCTCTGGATGAATTTGCGGCTGTATATACGGGGGCAACTGATGGCCGTGCTGGTATTCAGCAAGTCGCTCTCAATCCCACGGGCTTTCGCGGCAAGGAAGCCGCCGATCAGACAGTGATCGATAGTTTTGTAGCCGCCGGCTACAAAGTCTTTGTTTATCGCTATTTTTCATTGTGAGGTAAGTGGTGATCTGAGCTGCAATTGCAAGGACTGTTAGTTTTGCTTTGGTGCGGACCCTGTTCTCCAGACACTCGATAGCTTTTTAAAGTAGTTATCTTCGAACTGTTTAGGTGACAAGTTCCTGTTGTTGCTGAGCCGTCTGTGGTGATTGTAGTGGCCCTCAATGTATTGCATCAGATCCAGCCTAGCTTCTGCGCGTGCAGCGTAGATGTTCTCTCTGACTCGCTCGAGCTTTAGGCTCGACAAAAAAAGGACTCAGCCACGGCTTTGTCATGGCAGTTGCCTCGTCGGCTCATACTGACTTCCTATCGATGCGCCTTAAGAAAATCCAACACGTCTCGGGCAGTGCATGAGCGCCTTGAACAGAGTGAACTAATACGGGCTCTTCGGGTCTGCGACGTCCCACCGCCATTAAAAGCGCACCAGCGCGTCCATGACTGATTGCGGGGTCGCTCTGGAAGACAGGCTCCAGCCAATGACTCGTCGAGAGATAAAATCCGTAACGAATGTTTCGATAGCCGTAGTTACAACCACTCTCCGTTCACGACTACTTGATTGTGGTCTTCAACCGCTAGCTCTCGCGCCCACCAAGAAAAAGGGGTGCGTGCTGGCAGGCACAAAACCCGCTGCAATAGACGTTTAAGAATGTGACACATCGTGGCGATCGGATACGGATGTTGTCGAAACTGAATGAACCGATATTTCACTTTGACTGTTGCGCCAGGTACCTAACGGCTCCCTTTAAGATGCTACGCTCTTGTGTGATCCTTTTAACCTCTGCTTTCAGCTTCCTGAGTTCCGCCTGATCGGCTCTCGTGGCCTGAATCGTTCCGGATTCCGGACCGTAAGCCTTGATCCAGTCACCAAGACTTTTATTGCTGATCCCAAGCCGGCTGGTCACATCATAGACCCCCTGCCCGGCTTCAGTGGCCTGGCGAACCGCCTCGACTTTGAAGTCCTTTGTGTATCGTCTTCGATCCAACTGCGTGACTCGTCTTAAAAATTATAAACACCACGTTTAACGAAAGTGTGGGGTATGGAGGGAAATGTTCTACCCATTGTTTCACCCACAATGCCAAAAAAATTGGATTTGCAGTTAAATCAATGAGTTAAAAGGTTTTGAATGACACTTATGGTGCCCAGGAGAGGACTTGAACCTCCACGGGGTTTCCCCCACTAGCACCTGAAGCTAGCGCGTCTACCAATTCCGCCACCTGGGCTTTTCTAAGCGGGCGGGAACCCGCCGTCAGCAGCGGCGCAAAGAGTACTGCGCGCCCTTGGGGCTGTCAAACGCTTTCCGTGGCGTGTTGGCGGTATGTAGGCAGCACGAGGCAGTTGCCGTATCCTGTGGGTATGTCAAAGAAAACAACGGATTCCGCCGATCCCGGCAAGGATCCCTATCTGGATCGCGAGCGTGAAAAATACGGCTCGCCGGTGCCTAGCAGGGAATACATTATCGATCAACTGGAAGCCCAGGCCCGACCGCTTTCGCGCAAGGATCTGGCTGAGCTTTTTGGTCTTGACGACGAAGACGCCCTCGAAGGTCTGCGCCGCCGGTTAAAGGCCATGGAGCGCGATGGCCAATTGGTGCGCAACCGCAAGAACGGCTATGTCGTCGTTGATAACGAAGAACTCGTGCGCGGTCGGGTGCGCTCAGCGCGCGATGGCTCGGGAGTCGTGGTGCCGGACCGGCCGGGGCCGGACGTTTA
>CBFHJH010000026.1:0-10814 GCA_965656185.1 Croceimicrobium sp. | reverse complement strand
TCCTCGCCGAAGAAATGATAAAAGAATTCAAGGGCCATACAGTTCGTTGCCCCTACGGTACGGAAATCTATACAGGGTGTTACTAAAGTAGTGGTCGTATTCTGTGCACCCTGAGAAGATTCGGCGTATACATATTTCGCACCACCGGGAGTATGATTACTGCTAGGTCCGGTAAACTGAGTAAAGGTTGGACCCTGACGAATAGACCAAGCATAACCAGTTGCTGTTTCTGGTGGCTGTACGTTCCAATAACGATTACCAGACTGCTCATTAGGGAAGTCACCACGGTGGGTGCTACCTGCATCTCCGATTCCGGTACCAACACCCCAAAGTGGTCCTTCAAAATCTTCTACCCAAGGGAAATTAGCAATAGTTCCAGGTAATGAGCCACAGTCCGGCGCACCACATTTAAATGGAATCCCGGTTTCGGGCCAAAAGCGTAAATATGGATTCTGAGGATTGGCCACTGAATCTGGGAAACGAGTTACGTTGGGACAAGCATTATCCCAAGCCATGTAGTAGTATTCTACCGTATCCCCTACTAAAATATTGTTGAATGTTCCTTCGTACTCCGAATTGGTTGAACTGGTAAGATTTAATTTAAAGTTACTCCAAGCCGATACGACACCATTATTGCGGGTGCGATAGAAAACCGAAACACTATCGATACCGGTTACCCAAGTTGGATTAGATGCACCACCCGGAACTGTATCTGTAACACGCGCACCAACTTTGTAATTATTACTTGGCTCCTGAACGATACCGCCCGTGGGCTGCACTGGGAAACAAGGACTTGGAATATAGTTGAAATGAAAACGTGGTGGGAACAACTCGCAAGTAGAACCAATTACCACCAAATTATCTACCCACCAGCCGTCACCGTAATCACGACCAGCTACTACAGGGTTTAAAACTTCAAAACAGCTAAACTCAACCTGCACATTTGAGTAGCCGTTTCCGTTTGCGTCTAAGGCGAGGTTCGAAATATCGAACTCTTCGTACTGCCACCAGCTGTTGGCAACGGGTGGATCGGTACCGGCAAACCAGTGGTTGATCCCCTGATTAGGAATATTATAAGAAGCTTCCTGGAAGTTTGAAGAAGAGTTCCAGTTACTATTTCCAAGGTAAACAACGTTGGCGCTGTTCATGGTGGTCCAGGTAGTACCGCCGTCGGTAGATACACGTATCAAGCCTTGGTTTACCTGATTGATCTTGGCAATATGGTAAAAACGTAAGAAAACGAAAGACTTACCCACGGTACTAAAGCTATTGGTGCGGAAAACCACCTCAGAGCTATTAGAACCGGCAGCAGGCTGCTGCACTTTTCCGTGATAAGACTGACCTAAACTAATGCTCACATTAGTAGTATCCTTCCATAAGGTTGTGGCACTACCTAAGTTAGTGGTGGTAACCGAATCGGTAGGATTAAAGGTCTCAATGAACAGAGTATCAACCTGAGCTTGGGAACTAATTCCAAAAAGCAAACCCAGCGTTAGAAGTAACAACTTCTTCATATAAAATGTATTTGTGCAGTTTTTGACGTTGCACAAATATAAGAAGTCAGTACGATTAACAATTTGGTAATTATTATTTGCGCACTTTTTTTATTTAACGCGCAATTGAGCTAGTTTCTCATTTTCCAGAAAAAGCTCTAAAAGGTCATCACTTTGCACTGCCCCCACTCCCGCCGGGGTACCAGTGAAAATTAGATCTCCGATCTTGAGGGTGAAGTACTTAGAGAGCTCAGCGATCAGTTTATCGACCGAAAAAAGCATATCGGAGCTATGTCCGGTCTGCACCGTTTCGCCATTGCGTTGCAAGGAAAAGCTTAAATGATTTAGATCGAATTTATTTTTCGTGAGCCAGGGACCGATAAAAGCGGAACCGTCGAAGGCTTTGGCTTTTTCCCAGGGTAAACCTTTTTCTTTCAGTTTTGATTGCAAATCTCGAGCGGTGAAATCGATCCCTAAAGTGAATTCGGAATAGTAACGATGGGCAAAACGTTCTTCAATATGCTTGCCCAAGCGATCGATCCTAATCACAAGCTCGATCTCATGCTGTACATTTTCGCTAAACTCAGGTATAAAAAATGCATTACCCTTTGGCAGAATAGCCGAGTCGGGTTTCATGAAAACCACCGGTTCACTGGGAACCTGATTTTTAAGCTCCTTAGCGTGATCGGCATAATTTCGACCTATGCAAAGAATTTTCATTGCTGCAGCTTACGCAATTTGATGGCGGTAAGGATCTTCTTGGTATAAAGTGGGAAATCGGCATTTTGCACCCAGCCGAAATAACCGGGATCTCGGTCCAAGACTTCTTCTACCGACTGACCTCGATATTTCCCGAAACTAAATACCTCCACGTCATCCTCATTAAACACGATAAAGCCAGCAAAATCTGCCGCCCGAAAACGATTGCTGAACTCGGCCAGTTTTTGCATATCGTTCTCTAGATCTTCGTAACGATCGAGCTGACTCTTCAAGATCTCGTAGGTGGCCATAGTATCAGCTTCTGCCGAATGGGCGTTTTCAAGCTCCTTGTCACAGTAAAAACGATAAGCGGCCGATAAGGTGCGCTGCTCCTTCTTGTGAAAGATGTTTTGTACGTCTACCGCAACGCGTTTGCCCATTTCGAAATCGATACCAGCCCTTAAGAACTCTTCTACCAGAAGGGGAATATCGTAGCGATTGGAATTATAGCCGGCGAGGTCCGCATCTTTGATCATGTCCAGCACCCGATGTGCTAATTCTTTAAAGGTAGGCTCTTGCGCTACCTTTTCATTGCTGATGCCATGAATGGCTACCACCTCTTCCGGAATTTCCACTTCCGGATTCACCAACCAAGTCTTAGACTCCTTATTACCATTGGGGAATACTTTGAGAATACTGATCTCAACTATTCGATCCTTGGTAACACTGGTACCAGTAGCTTCTAGATCAAAAAAACAAATGGGGCGCTTGAGCTGTAAATCCATAATTAAAGTTCGCGGTCCGGATCAAAGGCCTCCAAATAATCGGCTACTCGCCGTACAAACATGCCTCCTAAAGCGCCGTCTACCACACGATGGTCGTAGCTGTGGCTCAAGAACATCTTCTGGCGAATCGCGATCATATCACCTTCTGGTGTTTCTACTACTGCAGGTTTCTTGACGATCGCTCCTGCGGCCATGATCGCCACCTGCGGTTGATTGATGATCGGAGTTCCAAGGACATTTCCAAAGGTCCCTACATTGGTTAGGGTGTAGGTTCCTCCTTGAATTTCATCCGGACTTAATTTATTTGCGCGAGCGCGATTGGCCAAGTCATTTACTTGTTTAGCCAAACCGATCAAATTGTAATTATCGGCATTCTTGATCACGGGAACGATAAGGTTACCGCTAGGCAGTGCTGCTGCCATGCCAATATTGATGTTTCCGCGTTTGATGATATTGGTGCCATCCACCGAAACATTGATCATCGGATAATCTTTTATCGCTTTTACCAAGGCCTCGATAAGTAAGGGCGTGAAAGTTAGCTTTTCACCTTCACGCTTCTGGAACTCCCCTTTCGTCTTATTCCGCCAGTTTACCATATTGGTAACGTCGGCTTCTACAAAGGAAGTTACGTGCGGTGAAGTATGCTTAGACATTACCATGTGGTCGGCAATAACCTTACGCATACGGTCCATTTCAATGATCTCATCATTGCCACCGATACTTACCGGCGGAGCCTGTGGTGCGGGTTTGCTAACAGGAGCCGCTTTGGCTGCTGGCGCTTCAGGGGCTGGAGTACTTTGCTTCTCAGCCGGAGCGCTGGTTGGTGCATCACCGCGATTATCAATATAACTTAAGATGTCGGCCTTGGTCACGCGACCTTCGGCACCACTCCCTTCCAATTTCTCTAATTCATCAACACTAACGCCTTCTTCTTTCGCGATCGAGCGAACCAAAGGCGAGAAGAATTTGCCGTTTACGCTGCGGGGTACTTCTGCTGTAGCGGTAGCTGTGGCCACACCATTGGCAACCATTTTCTCAGCTTCCTGTGCTGGAGCAGGACTGGCCTCTACGGCTGCGGGGCTCTCACTCGCATCGCCATCATCACTCGTGGCAGCGGCTGCATCGGTTTCTATGATAGCAATAACTTGACCTACCTGAACTACGTCATCTTCATTGAAAAGCTTCTTCTTTAGCACACCGTCTTCCGGAGCAGGCACCTCGCTATCTACCTTATCGGTAGCGATCTCTAGGACCGATTCTTCCGCTTCAATGCTATCGCCTTCTTCCTTCAACCATTTAATAATGGTGGCTTCGGCTACACTTTCGCCCATTTTGGGCATGATCAATTCAATTTCTGCCATAATTCTTTGAGAGGTGAATTTATAAAGCTTTCTAGGCCTGCAAAGGTAAAAATTAATGTGGCTCCCGCCGAAGAGAAAATACGCAGATCTTAAGCCCCGATCTTACGCCAGAATCGACTGAGGAACAAGAGGTCATTTTGCCAGTGGTAATCCTTGGCGTAGAGCTGATTAAGCTGCATGATCCTCCTTTGGTCGCGCAAGCTTTCTTTCAGCGAAAGCTTTAAGTCCAATACCCCAGCTTTAATTTGCGGGAGGTGCTCGTGCTGCTCTACGTCGCCGTAGGCTACCCAAGTTTTAATACCGAGAAGCACTTGAAAACAAGCTCTTAAATAATGAAGTGGCGATTTGCTAAACCACATGAAGATGGGAGCAAAAAGGAGCATCAATAAAGCACTCAGGAGATCGAATAACCTTTTTGCCCTAAGGTTTTCCGCTTTGCTGATCGCGTTAAAATCTTGGGTATACCAAGAGCCCTGACTATGAATGGAATTACTGCCAATGATAAACTGACTCTCCGAAGGGGCGATCTTGATCTCGAGATTGAGGTCTTGCAAATCACCCATAGCACGGAAGATCCTTTCCGCACTGAGGTCGGCTGCGCAAAAGATCAATTCATCGATATCGAAAACACCCACTAAGTCGGCCAGATCATCGAGCTGACCAATAAAACGGTCGTCATCGCTTCGCTCTACACTAACCCAAGCTCGGTATGCCGCCTGTGGATTATTCTGTGCTACCAATCGGTCTACTCTTTCGAGCTCCTTAGTATTACCTACCAGAACGATACGCTGCTCTTTTTCGCGACTGGCAAAAATCGCTTTACCGCGTAGTCGCCCCCATAGGTAGCGCCAACTGGTTAGGGCTAATCCGGCCCACAGCGCTCCCAAAATGATCAAGGCCCGCGAAAAACGTAATTCTTCTGGAATCAAAGAATAAACCACCAAAATGGCGATCGTTCCAAATCCTAAGCCTCGCAGGATATCTAAAATGCGTACTTGTTTGTCGTACACTCCATTTAAATAAAGGGAAACGATCCAGAACAAGATATAAGCTGGCACCGCATATTGCATCAAAGCAGGTGGGTATTCGCCCCCTTGAATAAAGCGATGATTATGCTCCCAATATTCTTTGATATAGAAAATACCTGCGTACAAAACCGACACATCCATGAGGGGTGTAGCCATACGATTGGCCAAGCGCGCTAAGACCGCTAAGCCGGCTCTTAAATAGATCGCGAAATGGATTAAAATGGAGAAAAAACGAGCGTAACTGCCACTAAAATGTTTTTGAGCAAAAATGATCATGGCCTTATAAAAGACCATCACATAATTAAGACTCCCCTTCTTGGTAGACTCACCTTTATAATGAATGATACTGCTTTCCGCCAGATAGTAATTCTTATATCCGGCTAGGGTGATTCGATAACTGAGGTCCACATCCTCGCCGTACATAAAAAAGGTTTCATCCAAGAGCCCTACCTCATCTAAGACCTTTTTAGGCATCATCATATAGGCGCCGGCTAGTATTTCTACTTCCTGATTTTCTTCCGCCGAAAGGTGCCCTAAATGATAACGCGCAAAACGTTTAGAACGTGGAAAAAGGGTGCTTAAGCCAAATATCTTGTAAAAGGCTACCCACGGTGTGGGCAAACCCCGTTTCGACTCCGGCAGAAAGTTTCCTTTTCCGTCGATCATTTTAATCCCCAATCCCCCAGCATCGGGGTGACGCTCCATGAAGTCAATACTCTTCTGAAAGGTATTCTCCTCAACAACCGTATCGGGATTCAATAAAAGGATATACTCTCCTTGCGCCTTCCTAATTGCCTGATTATTGGCAATGGAAAAGCCAGGATTATCTTTATTCTCGATCAGCTTTACCTGGGGAAACTGCGCTTTTACCATCGCCACCGATTGGTCCACTGAATGATTATCGACCACGAATACCTCTGCCTCGATACCTTCCAATGCCTTGTAGACCGATTTCAAACATTGCTCCAAGAAATAGGAGACATTGTAGTTTACGATGATGATACTCAGTTTCATAAAAGCGCTTGTCCATAACGCTCCAAGTTACTGCCTTGGTGCATGACTTCGTTCTGAAGCTCGATTTCTGGCAAATATAAAATTAGCAAACCAGCTTTTCGGGCAGCCTCTAGTTCTTCTGCCGTACTGTAGTGATCTATGTAATGCTGGGCCTCTCCATCTATTTTCAACTGCATTTCTGGCCAGTACCAACCCGCCACAAGCCAGGCTGGCTCCTCCAGTAATTTCAACTTTTGCAAGGCCAGCTCAACGGTTTGAGACTTAACCCGACGCTTACTCTGGTCTATACTTAGTGGCCCTTGAAATGGCGAACAGAAGATTTCTTTGCCCCCGGCTTTAAAATGAATCGCGGAAGGAAGAGGCTCTGCCCCTCGGTAGGGGTCGGCGTAATCAAAGCCCAAGAATAATAAAGAAACCAAGGCGATGTAATGAATGCTTTTTTGCAACCAGACCGGCGATCGTAGGGCCCAGAATAATAGCACAAAAGGTATCGCCGGGATAAAGAATTCGGCTTTAAAAGGTAAGCGCAGAAATACGAAGAGCTGCATGCCGATGATCAAAACCAACAGCCATTCGAGCCTAATTGCCGATTTCCCCTCTTGCTTGACCTTAACTTTAAAAAGTGCGGGAATAGCAAGGATCAAAGCCAGCAATAAGGGAAGCCCCCAAATTCCTAAGGCCAGTTTATACAGTACCGAGGCCCATGATGGAAAGGGCGGTTTATGAAAATCCAGGAACTCCCAGCCGTAGCTTAGGAAAGGCATCAAATAACTTAATCCGCTACTCAATGCAGCCGTCACGAACATGGGCCAAGTGCTTAACCAAGCTCTGCGGTCCACTAAAAGAATAAAAGGTAGTAAAAACCCGATCGAACTAATTCGAAATCCTGTGGCCAAGCCGATCAATAATCCGGCCGCGGCATAATTGGAACGCAGCACTTGCCAGAAAGCGGCCAAGATAAAGGCCAAGGCAAAATTGTAATCGATCGCCGCGGTACCGGCAATAAAAAAAACCGGCACAAAATTAAAAGCTAAAGCCCATTCGAAGGCGCGCTCTACTTCATAGTGCCGTAAAATTTTGAAAAAGCTATAAACGGCCCAAGCCGATACCAAGGCGCTAAAGAAATTAAAGAGCCAATAGCTGTCGCTGATCGACCACAATACCGTGTAAAATAACTCTTGTAAAGGATGTCCGGGCAAACGAGAAACCTCATAAATCCCAGTTTCTGATAGGATCTTAGCGTTTAAGGCATTAGACCAAGCGTCGAACTCGCGACCGTAGCCTTCCCCCAAAAAAGGCAGGCGAAAGATCAAGGCCAATAGAAAGATCAAAGGGCCCTTATTTTGCCAAAGCTGCTTCAATTAAGAACGGTTTTGTTCTACCGACTGCTCGTAGGGCAAGCGGTTTTTTATGCTTCGCGCCAAGGTGAGCTCATCGGCATATTCCAATTGATCGCCAACCGAAATACCGCGCGCTATGGTCGATAGGTTTACCGCTTTGTCTTTAAGTCGTTTGTATACATAGAAAGCGGTGGTCTCTCCCTCCATGGTAGTGCTCAGAGCCATTATTACTTCCTTTACCTCCCCTTGTTCCACCTTTTTTATCAAAGAGTTCAAATTAAGCTCACTGGGGCCGATGCCATCCATAGGACTGATCAAAGCACCTAGCACTTGATATACTCCGCGGTACTGCCCGGTATTTTCGATCGCCATTACATCCCGTACGTCCTCCACCACACAAACTACCTCCCGCTCTCGACTGGGGTTTTCGCAAATTCCACAGATCTCCTTATCGCTCAAATTACCACATGAATGGCAGCGCTTCACCTTATCGTGCAGGTCCGACAGACTTTCGGCCAAAGCATCTACCTCTACCTTATCCTGACGCAAAAGGTGCAAGGCTAGGCGCAAAGCGGTTTTGCGACCAATTCCGGGAAGACCCGAGATCTCCTGCACTGCTTTTTCCAAATACTTCGATGAAAAATCCATGACACAAAGATAGAAGGCTACGCAGGCATTTTACTTTATTTGTTAAAAATTAAAAATGAGTGCAAGCTTATTGATCTTCGTCATCCTAGCCTACTTCGGCATCTTGGTGGGTATTTCTGCCTTGGCGGGAAGAAATGACGACAATGAGACCTTTTTCTTAGGGAACCGCCAGAGCCCTTGGTATGTGGTGGCTTTTGGTATGATCGGCGCCTCACTATCTGGGGTTACCTTTATTTCCGTTCCCGGCTGGGTGGCCGATAGTTCTTTCGCCTACATGCAAGTAGTACTGGGCTATTTAGCGGGCTACTTGGTTATCATTAAAGTACTCCTACCCCTTTACTACAAACTGCAACTTACTAGTATTTATACCTATTTAAGCAATCGCTTTGGCCTGGCCTCTTACCGCACCGGGGCCGCCTTCTTCTTGCTTTCTCGGGTTATTGGTGCTGCCTTCCGTTTGTACTTGGTAGCGATCGTCTTGCAGTTGGCCATTTTCGATCAATTAGGTCTACCCTTCGCCCTTACCGTAGCTATTACCATCATTCTGATCTGGGTATACACTTTCCGGAGCGGGATCAAGACCATTATTTGGACCGATACTTTACAAACCGCCTTTATGCTTGCCGCGGTTTTCATTACTGTTTGGGTGATCAAGGACCAGCTCTTTCCCGAATTGAGCTTGGTCGATTATATCCAAGGATCGCAATATTCCCAGATCTTCTTTTTTGAAGATTGGCGCTCGTCTAACTTCTTTTGGAAACAGTTCCTCAGTGGTATGTTCATTACCATTGTTATGACCGGTTTAGACCAAGACATGATGCAAAAGAATTTAAGTTGCCGCAGTTTAAAAGACGCTCAGAAGAATATGTTCTGGCTGGCCCTGATCCTAATCGTGGTAAACTTGGTCTTTTTGTCTTTGGGCGCACTTTTATATGACTACGCTGCTGCGGAGGGGATCCCTTTTGATAAGGCCGATGAACTATTTGCAGCGGTCGCCCTCAGCGGCAAGCTGGGCTTTATTGTAGGCCTCTTCTTTATCTTAGGTTTAGTGGCTGCCGCCTATTCTAGCGCCGATTCTGCCCTTACGGCCTTAACCACTTCTTTCTGTGTAGATATCTTAGATATTCAAAAATTGGAAGCGCGTAAAGCTAAAGCCCTGCGGAAAAGAGTGCATTTGGGCTTTTCCTTACTGCTCTTCTTAGTGATCATTGTGTTTCGCCAGTTGAATGATGATTCGGTTATCAGCGAACTATTTACCGCTGCGGGCTATACCTATGGACCGCTTTTAGGACTTTATGCCTTTGGCCTTTTTACGTCCTACAAAGTACAAGACAAATGGGTTCCCATTGCCGCCTTGATTGCTCCTATTCTCTCTTACATCGTGAAAAATAATTCGGAAACTTGGTTTGGCTACAGCATGAGTTTCGAGCATCTAATCTTGAACGGCCTCCTGATGTTTGGCTTCTTATTAATTTTGAAAAAATCCAAAAATTAAAGCATGCCTAGATCGCTCCCTTTTATACTCATTGCTCTACTTGCATGGAGCTGTTCTTCACCTTCTGGCAACTTGCAAGAAAGCAGTTATAATGGCTATGCGCAAGGCACAACTTTTCACCTTAGTTTTTTATTCGATGGTGATGAACCTCCCGCGGTCGAAGAAAGCCTTGACAGTATATTTCGGGCGGTAGATGCCTCTATGAGCACTTACAAACCGCAATCGCTAATTTCTAAGCTAAACCGAGGTGATACGGTAAAAACCGATCTACACCTAAGAGCGGTGCAGGAAATGTCTCTTGCCGTTTACCGGGCCAGTGACGGCTATTTCGATCCTACTGTGGGTAAATTGGTTAATTTCTGGGGCTTTGGACCAGAAGCGAAACGCAATACCGATACCGCCCAGGTGGATTCTATACTGCAATTTGTGGGTATCGATAAATTGGATCCGATCGGCCCCTCTTGGCAGTTGAAACCAGGAATGCAAATCGATTATAACGCCATTGCTCAGGGATATACCGTAGACCTTATTTGTGATTTCTTCGCCAGCCATGGCATCCAAAATTATATGGTAGAGGTGGGCGGAGAAGTGCGTTGCTTAGGCCAGAACCTAAATGGCCAAGCTTGGCGCATTGGGGTGGATAAACCTACCAAGGAGATCGATCAACAAAATCGTTTTCAGTTTATCCTAGGTATGGATTCGCTAGGTTTGGCTACGTCCGGGAATTACCGCAAATATTGGGTAGATTCCATCAGCGGACAGCGCTATGCGCATACCATCGACCCCAAAAAAGGCCTACCCGCTAAAAATAAACTGTTAAGTGCATCCGTACTGGCTGGAACCGCCATGGAAGCCGATGCCTATGCTACCGCATTAATGAGCATGGGGCTTAAACGAAGTATTGAGTTCTTAGAAAAAAACCAACCTAAGATCGAAGGCTATTTGATCTTT
>CBFHJH010000025.1:713-13112 GCA_965656185.1 Croceimicrobium sp. | reverse complement strand
GGTACGTAAAGCGATGCGACCTTCGGCCACCCTCAATAAAATTATGGCTTAATGAGAGTGAAGCTGGCCATTGGCGCCCTGCTCCTCCTTTTTATTACCGGGAGCTTTAAGCCTATACCTAGCTATACCAAAGCCGAATTACTGGGTGATATCGATCCGGCCGATCACCGTGATTTCGATAAACTGCGCTCCCGCTACACCACCAAGCGCAGTTATTTGCGCGAGGAGGTATACGATGCCTTTAAGGATATGTGGAAGGCGGCCGAAGATGATGGCATTAACTTGGTCATTATCTCAGCCACCCGTAATCGCACTTATCAAAAAGGCATTTGGAACCGTAAATGGCTCACCTTTGGCGGCGACGAAAGTGATCGGGCCCAAAGGATCTTGCAATACAGCTCCATGCCGGGAACCAGTCGGCACCATTGGGGCACCGATTTCGACCTGAATGCTTTGGAAAACTCCTATTTCGAAAGTGGTGAAGGGGCTAAGATCTACGCTTGGCTGCAAGCAAACGCCGCTAAATATGGCTTTTACCAGCCTTACACCGCCTTTAACCCCTACCGCGACGCGGGCTACCGTGAAGAGAAATGGCACTGGTCTTATTTTCCCACTGCCTCAAAGCTCCAACGCGCCTACCAACAGGTTATAAAATACCAAGACCTTCAAGGCTTTATGGGCGACGAATACGCTCAAAAGCTGGAGGTCATCAATAACTATGTTATGGGCGTAGAAGCTTGGCCCACTAAAATCTAAATCGGATTCCTATATTGCTGTAAAAGGCATTGATCTTAGCTTGATCGCCAGAGTTATATACAGGAGAGATGCCCATCTGGTAACCCAGATCGATAAATAAGAACCACAGGTCTAAGCCCATACCAAGGTCCCCATTCAGTATAAGATTCGAATAATCGCTTGCAGCGATATTCCCTTCCGCTCCCGAAACTTGAGAATGGTCTACCGATAAGACGTGGTGCCCGTCAAATCCACCAAAAAGCCGCACGTTTATGAAGCTTTCAGAACTCGCATCGAGCAAGCGAAGGCCGAACTTTAGAGGTACCGATACTACGCTAAGGGTAGTTTGATCGGTTAAGTCTACTTGGGTGTTTTGGTTGGTATTAATGATTTCAGTGGAAATTGTACTGTACTGGAAACCGGGTTGCACGTAAAAACGATCGCCAAAGGTTAAATAGGTCCCGAAGAGTACCCCTGGCCTACCGGTAATCGAACGTTCGTGAAGTACCCCGTTGAAAGTATTGAGGTTTTGATCGGTACTTAATTGCATAATATTGAACCCACCGTAAAAGCGCATATCAAAATGCTGGGCAGATAAGGTGATGGCCGCAAATACAAAGAATCCCAAATAGATGATCTTTTTCATAATAGTATTGTTTAGGATACTAAAAATAGCTTTTTTCCAGTTAGAACGATGTCCTAACTAAGCCGAATATTTTTCTAACTTCGTCCCCCTCTGTATAAAATTCACTCCCCTTGAAAAAGAAATCCCTGATCTGGCTTGGTGCCGCTGTTCTACTCTCCTTAATCCTTTGGTGGGCCTTTAGTGAAGATGAAGAAATCAGCCGTGATATTACCGTGAGCTCCTTTCGCGCTAACTTCGAAGATGTGGTAACCAGCTCTGGTGAATTGATCGCCAAGAACTCGGAGGATATCATGGGGCCGAGCAATATGCGGCGCTACGGTCTCTTTAATATTAAGATCTCCGATTTGGTTTCGGAAGGTACTTACGTGCAAAAAGGTGAGTTTGTGGCCGAATTGGATAAAACCGAATTAAGCGGCAAACTCAATGAGCTTAGCAATGAGTTGGATAAAGCACGCTCTCAATACACCCAAACGCAACTCGATACTACCCTAGAAATGCGCGAACAACGCAGTGCTATCGAGGCCTTGGAATTCGACATTCGCCAAAAGAAGGTAGAGATCGAACAGTCGGTTTATGAACCACCCGCCACCATTCAGCGCCTCAAACTGGATCTGGAAAAGCTGGAACAAAACCTAGAGCAAAAACGCGATAATTACCAGATCAAACGCCGCCAGTCGGAAGCCAAAATGGTGGAAGCCGCGGCCAACCTGGCGCAAACTCAAAACAAATTCGACGCCCTCCAGGAATTGGAACAAGAATTCCGCATTGTAGCTCCCAAACAGGGCATGGTAATTTACAAGCGCGAATGGGGCGGCAGAAAGCGGAAAGCAGGTTCTACCATCTCGCCTTGGGACCCCGGGGTTGCTACCCTACCCGACCTTAGCGAAATGGAATCACGCACCTACATCAACGAGGTAGATATCCGTAAAGTAGCTAGCGGTCAGGTAGTGGAAATCGGTCTCGATGCTTTCCCCGAAGCTAAACTTAGCGGCATTGTAAAAGAAGTGGCCAATGTTGGGGAGGACCGCGAAAACTCAGAATCCAAGGTCTTTGAGATCGTGATCACCGTAAATGAAAGCGACTCTACCTACCGTCCGGGCATGACCACCTCTAACCGAATTATTACCGCCACGCTCGATTCGGTGGTTCAAGTGCCCCTGGAAGCCATCTTTAGTGAAGAAGGACAAACTTTTGTTTATAAGAACAGTGGTGTATCCATCATAAAACAAGCGGTAGAAATCGGAGCTCGCAATGATGAGTTCGCCGTGATCGAACGCGGTCTCCGAGAAGAGGAAGAGGTCTACCTTACCGAACCCGCTTCGGCCCTAGATGCTCCTATTCAAGCGCTAGAAGACTAATGGATCGCCTACTTTCAAACTTAAATATCGCCCTCGATGCTATCTTGGCCAATACCTTGCGTTCGGTCCTAACCGCCTTGGGTATCATCTTTGGCGTAGCCGCGGTGATCACCATGCTGGCGATCGGCCGCGGTGCTCAATTGGAGATCTTACGTCAGATCGAATTGGTGGGGGTCAATAATATTGAGGTAAAGCCGGTGGTTGAACAAAAGGATGAGGCAGTGAGCGAAGAGGTGAACCCTCTGCTCGAGAAAAAACGCTTTTCGAAGGGCCTCGACCTTAACGACGTGCGCGGCATTCAGAAGATCTTACCTACCCTAGCGGCCATTAGCCCCGAAATTGTCATCGATAGCTATGTTATTTCGGGTGGTCGCCGACGAAGCGCCAAACTGATCGGGGTGGAAAATGCCTTTTTTGGCGTGTCCAATATCCCCTTGCGCCAGGGCCAACTTTTTTCGCCTGGCCACTTGGCCGATAAAGAAGCGGTCTGCATCATTGGTTCCGGGATGGCTAAAAAACTCTTCCCCGGCGAAAAACCGATCGGAAAACAGATCAAAGTAGGTAACCAATGGCTCAGTATAATTGGCGTTACCACCGGTCTTAATATCACCGCAAAGGCCCAAGAGAACTTGGGGATCCGTGATTACAATATGGACATTTACGCGCCGATCAGTACCGTGCTCACCCGCTACCGTAACCGGGCCAAACTGGAAGAGTCGCGTGGCCGAGGTGATGACGAGGAAGAAAACCCTAAAAAGACCAATTACCATCAACTCGATCGCTTGGTGATCCAAATAGATCAATCGGAGTTCCTCGCCTCCAGCGCCGATGTAATTGCTCGCTATCTCGAGCGAAGCCACAATCAGGTGGTCGATTTTGAAGTGATCATTCCCCAACAACTCTTAGAACAGCAGCAAAAAACCAAAGACATCTTTAATTTGGTGCTTAGTGCTATCGCCGGTATTTCCCTACTGGTTGGGGGCATCGGTATCATGAATATTATGCTTGCCTCGGTTTTAGAACGCACCAAGGAGATCGGTACCCGTTTGGCGATCGGTGCCAAAAAGCAAGATATCATTCAACAATTCCTCTTTGAAGCATTATTGATCAGCCTGAGTGGTGGCTTGATCGGAATTATCCTGGGCGTATTGGCCTCATATTTAGTGAGCGAATTGGCTAGCATCGAAACCATTATTAGCCCACTCTCCATCATTATTTCCTTTGGCGTGGCCTCGGTAACCGGACTGGTCTTCGGACTATCTCCTGCACGTCAGGCCGCCGAAAAGAACCCCGTAGAATCGCTGCGCTATGAATAAATTTTTAAGCTACCTCCTGCTTTCTATTAGCCTAGGTCTTTCGGCCCAAGAGGTAGAAGTCCTCGATTTTAAGAGTGCGATCGTACGCGCCCAGAAGCAATCGCCCTCCTACTACCGCGCCATCAATTTGGCCGAGAACCGCTATTGGAATTTCAAACAGTTTCGGGCCAGCTTATTACCGCAATTGAATTTAAGCGGCACGCTGCCCAATTATTCTTCTGCGATCGATCGGGTTACCTTACCCGACGGTACTTTTAGTTTCCCGGAGCGTGAGCAGCTCTTTTTGAGTTCTAACCTTTCCTTGGATCAGAATATCGTACTTACCGGCGGCCGATTATCCTTGATCTCCAGCCTACAACGTACCGATGTTTACCGTCCCGATCGCCGGGTAAATTTCTTCAGCACGCCGGTTTCGATCTCTTATTTCCAACCCATGTTTCTCTACAACCGATTAAAATGGGAAAACAAGATCCAGCCCCTGGCCTACGAAGCTTCCCGTCGTTCTTATTCGGAAGACCTGGAGGACATTGCCAATGAAACCACCCGCCTTTATTTTGAGGCCCTCAACGCCTCGGTGAGTCGCCGCATTGCGGAGCAAAATGTAAAGAATAACGATACCATTTTTAAGATATCGCAGGGCCGCTATAACCTCGGCAAGATCGCCGAAAACGAATTATTGCAAATCGAGCTCAATCTCCTTAATGCAGAGAATGCCCTCACCAATGCCCGCCTCAACTACGAGGTGGCCACCCAAAATCTCAAGCGCTTTTTAGAGATCCCGGTCGATGCGGAATTGGAGCTTTCCATTCCATCCAGCGTTCCAGAAACCGAGGTGAATCTGGAAAAAGCACTTAGTGAGGCCAAGAAAAACCGCGCTGCGGTCTTGGAATTCCGCCAACGTCGCCTCGAAGCAGCCCAATCGGTAGCCGAGGCCCGCGGCAATACCAATTACAATTTTAACCTCAGTGCAAACTTTGGTCTCAACCGCCAAGCTTCTGAATTCAATGCGGCCTACGCCACTCCCTACTTGCAACAGCAAAACATCTCCGTGGGAATCAATATCCCGATCGTCGATTGGGGCCAAGCGCGCTCACAGATCCGAAGGGCCGAAGCGAACCGCGACCTGCAAGAAGTAAATATCCGTCAAGATGAGATCAACTTCGAACAGGAGATCTTCTTACAAGTAATGCAGTTCAATGCCCAATACCAACGCTTGGCCATTGCCGCTAAAGCGGATACGGTAGCCCAAAAACGTTACGAAGTGGCCCGCCAGCGCTACCTTACCGGAAAAATATCCATCACCGACATCAACATCGCCCAAAGCGAAAAAGACCGCGCTAAACAAAGTTACATCCAAGAACTTCGCGCTTTCTGGCAAGCCTATTACACCCTGCGCCGTCTTACCCTTTACGATTTTGTAAGGGGCCAGGTAATCAAGTATGAACTTGATTTTTAACGATAAGGCTTTTTCTTCGCAAGAGATAAGCAAAGGCGGATAGGCTAGATAAGTTGAAACACTTTCCTTAAAGACGGCAGAAAGAATCCACGGGAAACTAAATTGCTCCTGCTAATCAAAGAGCTCCCCGTGAAAAGAATGGTAAATAGGATGCTTCGACTCCTTAGCCTGTCGGTGGGTGAGTCTTTCGAAGGAATTCTTCGCCTAACTCCATAATGACTGTCACCTTCAAATGTGGAAGGAGGTGGTCTTTTAATTCAGGCCAAGCCTCCCTGCCTCCGTGCTTCCCATGCGAGCTAGCTCCGCGTTCCCCGCAAAGCTCCTTCCAACTCGGAGGCGCTTAGTTTATTCTGAAACTGGTTATCCTGTACGATACTGATATCACCGGTCTCCTCGGAGACAATAATGGCCGTGGCATTCGCTTTCTCCGAAATCCCCATCGCCGCCCGATGGCGCAAGCCAAAGCGTGAAGGCAGAGCGGTTTTTTCGGTAAGCGGTAAAATACAGCCCGCCGCTACGATCTTGTTCTCACTAATGATCACCGCCCCATCGTGTAAGGGTGAGTTTTTATTAAAAATACTTTCCAGCAAGCCCACGCTGATATCGGCCCCGATCGCGGTTCCGGTGCTAGAATAAAAACCCAATTTAGAATCGCCCTCAAGCACGATCAAAGCGCCGGTCTTACTCTTCGACATCGACTCACATGCTTTGGCAATTGCCTGAAAATCGACCTTTTGCTCCTCTTCTTCCCTTAAGAATTTCAATTGCTTGAAAAACATGCGGCGTCGGGTAAAATTGGTGGAGCCGATCATCAAGAGAAAGCGGCGAATTTCCTGCTGAAAAACGATCACCAAGGCGATCACGCCCACGCCAATGAATTGCCCTAAGATCTCTGACAATAACTCCATTTGCAAGACCTCTACCAATTTCCAGATCAGGTAAATGGCCGCCACGCCGATCAGCACATTGATCGCCACCGTATCCTTGATCAGGCGATAAAGCTGATACAAGAGAAAAGCCACCAATAAGATGTCGAGTAGGTCTAAGAAGCTAAAGTCGAGAAAGGACATTTAGGCAAATTTTTGGCTGAAGTTAAGGATTTTGCGCACTTCCACCGCCTCCTTTACGTCGTGTACCCGCAAAAGATCGGCTCCGGCCGCCAGGGCTAAGCTGTTCAAAACCGTGGTGCCGTTTAAGGCTTGCGCCGGATGCGACTCCAGCACTTTATTGATCATCGACTTGCGACTGATCCCCACCAATAGCGGTTCCGGAAAGATTTGCTTGAAATACTCGATACGATTAAAAAGCTGATAATTATGCTCCAAGCTCTTACCAAAACCGAATCCAGGGTCCAGAATAAGGTCGATCGCCCCAGCCGACCGAAAAGCATCCAACTGCTTGCTAAAGAAATAGGCTACCTCCTTAACAACATCCTTATACTGCGGTGCTTTCTGCATATTTGCGGGCAGGCCTTGCATGTGCATCAATACATAAGGCACCTTGGCCTCACCGATCAGTGGGATCATTTTGGGGTCTATCAAGCCTCCACTGATATCATTGATCATATGCACGCCTTTGTTCAAGGCCTTTTCTGCGGTAGGAGCATTGTAAGTATCCAGGGACAGGATCGCTTCCGGTAGCTCTTGCCGCAAGGCTTCCAGCACCGGCTCCACGATTTGCCACTCTTCTGCCGGGTCGATCAAGGATGAGCCAGGCTTACTGCTGGCCGGACCAATATCAATGATATCAGCCCCTTCCTCCTGCAACTTGCGCGCTTGGGCCACGGCTGCCGCGGTTTCCACATAGGCTCCGCCGTCAAAAAAGGAGTCCCCGTTAATATTAAGGATCCCCATGATACGGGCGGGCTCAAAATGGAGCAGCTCCCCGCCAATGTTGATGCTACTTTTCCTGTAAAATGCCTTATCTTTCGCCACCTTTGATTGCTTAAGCATAGCGAAATTAACCAATGGCGAATACTTCTCAGCAATACGATGCAGTAATTGAACACTGCCGCGCATTATACCTCAAGAAATACCACGATTACGGAGCGGCCTGGCGCATTTTACGCCTCCCTTCTCTTACCGATCAGATCTTTATCAAGGCCAATCGCCTGCGTAGCATCCAAGATAAAGGGGTGCAATTGGTAGAAGATCGCATGGACGGGGAGTTTATCGGGATCCTTAACTATTCTTTGATGGCCTTGGTGCAATGCGAAAGAGGCATTGCCGAACAACCGGACTTGAACGAAACCGAAGCCTTGGCGGTTTTCAATGCCCAAGCCCAAGCGGCTAAGGAATTGATGGAACGTAAAAACCACGATTACGGTGAAGCTTGGCGCGATATGCGCATCTCTTCCCTTACCGACCTGATCTTGCAGAAAATTTTGCGCATCAAGCAAATTGAAGATAATTCTGGCAAGACTTTAGCTAGTGAAGGGATCGAAGCTAATTATTACGACATGGTAAACTATGCCGCTTTCGCCCTAATTTTGATGAACGAAGAAAAGTCTGAAGCATGAAACTGATCACTCAAATTTCTCGCATCCTAGTGGGTGCCCTTTTTATTTTTTCCGGGGGTATCAAGCTGAACGACCCTATGGGTTTTGCCTTCAAGCTCAATGATTACTTTGCCGCCGATGTACTGAATATGCCCTTCTTGCAAGACTACACCTTGCCCATGGCCTTATTCATTGTTATCCTCGAGATCCTCTTAGGCTTGGCCTTATTATTGGGTAAGTGGCGCGACCTTACCGCCTGGCTTTTACTCTTAATGATCGTATTCTTCACCTTCCTTACTTTCTATTCTGCCTATTTCAACAAGGTTACCGATTGTGGCTGCTTTGGCGACGCCATACCGCTTACCCCTTGGCAGTCTTTCGGGAAGGATGTGGTACTCACCGTTTTGATCCTCTTGGTTTTCGTGAACCGACAATACCTTAAGCCTCTCCTCTCGCCGGCTGCCGGTAATTTGGTGATGGTGCTCTTTTTGGCGGCCTCCGGCTTTATGGGTTATTACGTTTTAAACCACCTACCGCTCAAAGACTTCCGCGCTTATGCCGAAGGTAAGAGTATTGTGGAAGGCATGAAATCGGCCGAAGAATTAGGTCTAGAACCTCCCAAATACGCCACCATCTATACCTTAGAAAATAAGGAGAGCGGCGAACGGATGCAGATCGACAGTGATACCTACGTGAATGAAGGCTGGTGGGAGAAAAAAGATTGGCAGATCCTTTCCGAATTATCGGAGACCAAGAAAATGAGCGATGGCTATGAGCCGCCGGTGCACGATTTTGTGATCGACCTCGGCGGACAAGAAGTGACCCAAGATGTGCTCAGCGCCCCACGGATCTTCCTCCTCATCGCATACCGCCTCGAGAAGTCAGATAGCACGGCTTATTCGGCCTTGAACGAATTTGCCCTAGCTGCCGCGGCCGATAATACCCCTTTCCTCGGCTTAACCGCCTCCTTACCATCGGTGGTAGAGAGCAAGAGCAATAACTGGAAAACGCGTTTTTCTTGGGGTTCTATGGACGAAACCGCCCTCAAGACCATTGTACGGGCTAATCCGGGCATCGTCCTGCTCGAAAATGGGGTGATCAAAAAGAAATGGCATTACAATGACCTGCCAGCTTACGAAGCACTAAAGCTCGACTAATTGCTGCGTTTCATCCTCCATAAATTGGGCTATGGCCTATTGGTGATGTGGGGGGTAGTGACCGCCGTATTCTTCCTTTTCAACGTTTTGCCCGGCGACCCTTCGCGGATGATGCTGGACCAAAGGGAAGACAGTGAGCAATTGGCCCTCATTAAAAGCAAGTATGGCTTCAACTTGCCCCTGAGCGCCCAATACCTCCATTACCTCAATGATTTGAGTCCGCTCTCTTGGCACAGCCATCACAGCGGCGATTTTAGTAATCTCAAACGCTATCAAGAGGAACCGATCATTTTAGTATCGGTCTCGGCCGGTCAATTGGCCCTAAAAAAGCCTTACCTCCGCACCTCCTTTGTAAATCAAGGCAAAGCGGTAAGCACTATTATCGGTGAAACCTTTCCCAATACCCTCATTCTGGCGGTAGCAGCAATGAGCCTTGCTTTAGCCTTGGGTCTAGCCTTAGGCCTTATTGCCGCCCTCAACAAAGGGCGTTTCTGGGATCGCTTCATTAACCTCTTTGGCACCTTGGGCATGTCGGTACCCTCCTTCTTCTCGGCCATCCTCATGGCTTGGACCTTCGGCTACTTGTTATCTGAGTTCACCGGTCTCAATATGACCGGCAGCTTATACGAAGTAGATCCTTACGGGGAAGGGACTTATATAAATTGGTCTAACCTTATTCTACCCGCCCTCACCTTAGGTATCCGCCCCCTGGCGGTTATCATCCAATTGAGCCGTAGTTCCATCCTCGAAGAAATGAGTCAAGACTACATTCGCACTGCCCGCGCAAAGGGTTTGGCCATGGCTACCATCCTGCGCAAGCACGCCCTGCGCAATGCCCTAAACCCGGTGATCACCGCCGCTACCGGCTGGTTTGCCTCCATGCTGGCGGGCGCCGTTTTCGTAGAATATATCTTCGGCTGGAATGGTTTGGGCAAGCAGATCGTAGAAGCTTTAAATCAACTCGATTTACCGGTGGTAATGGGGGCAGTACTGCTTATAGCCCTTACCTTTGTCTTGATTAGTATTTTAGTAGATTTAGTATACGCCTGGATCGACCCCCGGGTGAGAAATTAAATAGATATGGCAAGAAAGATCATCGCAGGAAACTGGAAAATGAACCTGCACCTTAAAGACGGCCAAGCCCTGGTGCAAGGCGTTAATGAATACCTCAACCAAAATCCGGTGAACCACGTAGACGTGCTCATCGCTCCTCCCGCCTATCAATTGGCGCAGTCGGTATTCAACTCGGGAAACAAAATGCTTTCCATCGCCGCACAAAATATGGCCGCCCAAGATAATGGTGCCTTTACCGGTGAGCTTTCGGCTTCCATGCTCAAAGATGCAGGAGCAGAGCTCGTGATCCTCGGTCATTCCGAGCGCCGAACCATCTTTGGTGAAAGCGATGAAATGGTCAATGCCAAAGTACTGCAAGCCTTAAAAAATGGCCTTTACCCGATTCTCTGCATCGGCGAGTCGCTCGAGCAACGCCAAAACAAAGAGCATAAAGCACATATCGAAAAACAATTGCGCGCCGGCCTTAAAGACGTAGACTCTGACGAGCTGTATCGCGTGATCATCGCCTATGAGCCCATTTGGGCCATTGGCACCGGCGAAACGGCCAGCCCAGAACAGGCCCAAGACATGCACAGCTATATCCGTAAATTTTTGAGCGAGATGTACAGTGCTGCTTCGGCCGATGAAACTTCCCTGCTTTACGGTGGTTCGGTAAAACCAGCCAATGCCAAGGAACTTTTTGAGCAACCCGATATCGACGGCGCGCTCATCGGTGGCGCATCCATTGTAAAAGATTCCTTCCTCGATATCATCCAAGTTGGCGAAGAAGTATTACGATGAAAAGCTACCTCGTACTCGATTTTAAGATCAGTCCGACCGAAACGGGCCGCGATATCCTTTTAGCCCTTTTAGACAATATGGGCTATGATTCCTTCGAAGAAACGCCCAGCGGACTAAAGGCCTACGTGGAAACGGAAGATTTCGATCAAGCCGCCTTAGAATCTTTGCCCCTTTTCGCTTCCGCGGAATTCGACTTGAGCTATACCAGTGAGAAACTGGAAACTATTAATTGGAACGAAGAATGGGAACGCAATTATGAGCCGGTGCGCCTGGGCGATCTGCTGCTCATTCGAGCGCCCTTTCATCCGCCCCAAGGGGAGTTCAAACATGAGATCCTGATCGAACCCAAGATGTCTTTCGGTACCGGTCATCATTTCACCACCCGCCTAATGGCTAAAGCGATGTTCGAGCTCGACTTTAAGAATAAAGAGGTACTCGACATGGGCACCGGCACGGGAATCTTAGCCATCTTGGCCCAACAATTGGGCGCAGCTAAGATCGATGCCATCGATAATTTCGAATGGGCGGTAGAAAATACCGCCGAGAATGCCGCGCGTAATGGCGCGGATAAAGTTAAGGCCGAACACGGCGATGCCGCCTTACTCGCCGGTCGTAAGTACCAAATGATCTTGGCCAACATCAATCGAAATGTGCTGCTTGAAGATATGAAATCCTACGTTGCTACGTTAGCTCAGGGAGGCGATATCCTCTTTAGTGGTTTCTTCAATTTCGATTTTGAATTGATCGATACCGCAGCGAAAAAATTAGGGCTTAGCCTGCAAAATCGCATCGAAGAGGCCCGTTGGCAGTGTTGCCACTATCGCAAAGCTTAAAAAGACCCTATGCGAAAACTGTACTTGCTCTTCTTCCTACTCTGCACCTTCATGATGAGCGGACAAAGCTTGCGGAAATTTAGCCGTGAGAAACCGGCTTATCTGGAAGATCTAGCTAAATTTCTGGAAGACAATAACGATAAATTAGAAGAAGATACGCTCAACTTGGTCTTGCGCGAATTCGACACCATCTTCTACAGCGAGTTCAGTAGCGCCGAAGAAAATCTGCTTTACGATATCAGTGATAACCTGCTCCGCAAAAGACTCAATGATTTTGAGGACTGGCGCCGCTTTTTAGAGATCCTCGAATACTTTAAATGGGAGCTCCCCGAAGCCGATCTGGTTCTCTGGCTCGAGGATTTTAAAAAGCTTTCCATAAAACCGGCCGTAAATAGCCGCGATTACCTCGCCACCATCCACAATGTGCTTTACCGCAATGTATTATTCGACGATGGCCGGGTGCGTTGGGAAATGTGGGGCGCCAAACCCAGCTATAGCTTTGAGGAAGAGCCCATTTTCACTTTCGACATCTCCGATTTGATCGGCT
>CBFHJH010000025.1:0-703 GCA_965656185.1 Croceimicrobium sp. | reverse complement strand
ACTCTACCCTCATCGAAGGTACCCAAGGGGTGTATCGGCCGCGGCAATACCGCTTTGAAGGACAAGGGGGCACCGGTTACTTTACCCGAGCCGGACTGAGTGAAGACAGCGCCTACGTAGAGATCGACCGCTTTCAATTCGAAGTGGATAAATCCGACCTCCAGATCGATTCGGTAACCCTCCATACCAATTTCTACCTCAATGAACCCATCCAAGGTTCTTGGCACGAACGCCTCACTTCCCAGAGTAGCAGCGCCAATGCCACCTTCCCGCGTTTCCGCTCCTACCGCAACGATATTTATATTCCTTATATCCTCCCTAAAGCGCAGTTTACCGGTGGTTTCTCCATTATCGGCAGTCGCTTTTTCGGGGGCTCCGACGATGATAGCTCGCGGGCCATCATCAGCTTCAACTACAAAGACACCCTGCTCATTCGCACTATTTCCGATCGTTTTTGGCTGCGCCAAGACATGATCTACTCCGAAAATGTGGAAGCGGTGATCTATCTAGGGCAAGACAGTATCTACCATCCTAAACTCACCTTGCGTTATCTGCCTCAAAAAGGTCAGGTGGCCCTCTTGCGGAAAGACGAAGGAATGGGCGCTGCGATATTTTCCGATACCTATCATAATATCGACCTGCTCTTCGATAAAATCACCTGGGAGGTGGATAAACCCCAAATGATCATATCGGGCAATAACTT
>CBFHJH010000024.1:11112-13978 GCA_965656185.1 Croceimicrobium sp. | reverse complement strand
CATCCAGTATGGTTTAGCCGGATTCGTTCCTGGAACCGGTATCTATACCAATGTGGTGACCGCACCATTTAATATCACCGGTTTAGCCAATAATACCGACTATGATATTTGGGTGGCCGACACCTGCAATGGCGATACGAGTGCCTATGCCGGACCATTCACTTATAGGACCGATTCGCTCGGACCATTAGTGGCCTCTTTTAGTTATGTGATCAATAGTGTTGGTCCTACTAGCGCTGGCGTGGGCTTCGATGCCTCAGCATCTACCAATGCGGTTTCGTATGCTTGGAGCTTCGACAATGGTAATAATGGGGTTGGTCAAAACCCAATACAAAGTTATTCCGGTAATGGCACCTATAACGTTAGCCTCACGGTGACCGACCGATGTGGCAATACCGATGATACAACCGTGGCGGTGGTAATTGCCGGTATTTCACTTCAGGAAGCAATTTGGAATAGTGAATTGTCTATTTACCCTAACCCTAATCAGGGTAGATTTACGGTAGACCTTCCGAATACTGGAGCCGACTTTGAGCTTAGCATTAGTGAGCTTAGCGGTAAGCAAGTGTTTGAATTGAAGGATCTTAGTCCGGATACGAAGCATCAAGTTAGCCTGCCGGCCTTGGCCAAGGGCGTTTATATGGTAAGTCTGAAAAGTGCAGAAGCACATTTCAGTCGCCGCTTGATCATAGAATAAGCTTAGCTTAATAAAAAGTGAAACCCCGCTTACTTTGGTGAGCGGGGTTTTTTATTGGCTTGAAGGTCAATAAAATAAGATTACTTTTCTTTATTTTTTGGGTCTTTATTCGTAGCGTAGGCTCTCGATCGGATCCAGCCTACTTGCCTTTAATGCTGGGTAAAAGCCCGATATCAATCCCACCAATAGACAGAGTACTCCAGAAAGGATCATCCAGGCCCAGGGCACGATAAAAGAACCCCCTATGAGTAAAGAGGTGCCGTTGCCAATGGCAATTCCGAAGATGATCCCGGCCATTCCGCCTAAAAGGCAGATCGCGATAGCCTCGGTGAGGAATTGGCTTAAGATCGCGGTGGATTTTGCGCCAATCGCTTTGCGAATTCCGATCTCACGGGTACGTTCGGTTACCGATACCAGCATGATGTTCATAAGGGCAATTGCCGCCCCCAGAAGAGTTACCGCCGCAATGATGATTGCGGCCATACTTACATAAGAAAGATTATCGATGAGGCTTTCACTGATACTATCACTTTTTATAATGGTAAAGTTATCCTCCTGTTTCGGTTTGAGTTTTCGCACCGCGCGCATGGTGGCAATAGCGTCCCCTTCGGCAGGAGCCAATTGTTCGCCGCTATGGGCCATCACATTTACCGCAAAACTACGATTAGCGGTAGCATAGAGACTACGTCCTTTGGTGATGGGGATAAACATCGATTTATCACCACCAAAGCCAAATGAGTTTCCTTTCGGGGCGATAACCCCAACTACTCTAAAGCGATTGCCACCGAGGCTGATGAATTTCCCCAAAGGATCTTGTTTGGGGAAAAGTTTACTCACTAATTCTTGGCCAATTATGGTAACCGACGCGGTAGCATCGATATCGCCTTCACTGATATTACGACCACTTTCTAGGGTGTAGCCCGCGCTTTGCAAGTAGTTTTCATCGATGGCCATCACTGAGATATTGGGATTGGTACTTCTACTTTGATATTTAACCTCAGAGGCGCCGGTGCCCATAAAAGAAATGCTGGCAAATCCATGCTCCGGCGGCATTTTATCCTTGAACTTTAGGGCTTCGTAATAAGTGATGTTGGGGTAATATTTAGGTTTGGAACCTCGATTGCCAATGCGAATATTGGGTGACCGGTTTTGAATGGTAAAGGTGTTTGCGCCCAAAAGAGCAAACTGCCCGGTTAAACTATTCTTAATGGCGTCGATAGCGGTGAGTATGCCGACCAAAGCTGTGATGCCTATGGCAATAATTAAGGCAGTTAAGACGGTGCGCAGCGCCTGACTTTTTATAGATTGCAGGGCAATTTTAAGGTATTCGAAAAAGAGGCCTTTTTGCATGGCCCTAAGTTACGACAATAGCAATGAATCGAGCATCAGCAAAGAATTCTAAAAATCCAATTCTCCTCATTGGCTGGGATGCCGCCGAGTGGGAGCTGCTGGATCAATTTAGGGCAGCTGGTTTGATGCCTCATTTTCAGCAGCTGTGCAACCAAGCGAGTCGGGCCCACCTCGCCAGCCTACGACCTAGTTTAAGTCCGCTTTTGTGGACTTCCGTAGCTACCGGAAAGCGGCCATATGCACATGGTATTCTTTCCTTTGTAAATTATGGAGCCCAAGGGGTAGAGGCCGTCTCATCGCGCGATCGTAAGGTGCCGGCCCTCTGGAATATTTTGGATAAGGCCGATCTGCGCAGTAAGATCATCAATTGGTGGCCTTCCCATCCGGTAGAAGCGATAAAGGGTGAAATGGTGGCCCAGCCTTTCTTTCAGAGCAAAGATAGTCAGGGTAAAAACACGATTTGGCCACCTGAAAATGCAGAGCGCTATACCAAGCTTAAAGAGATCGAGCTTGAGTTTAGACAATTGCATGAGTTTTTTCCCCAGCATAACGAAGAAGAATTACAGCAAGACCCTTTGGTTCAGCAGGTCGCGGTCATCTTGAAGCGATCGGTTCAACAGCTGAGCGTAGCACTGGAAGCCCTGGCTCCCGGAAGCTTTGATTTCGGGGCGGTGTATTTCGAAGCGCTAGACCAGATAAAACATTTAGCTATAAAATACCATCCTCCTAAAATGGAGGGATTGAGTGAGTTTGAATATTTACGTTACCGGAATGTGGTTCAAGCTGCTTATCAGTGGCATGATATGATCTTGGGTGCAT
>CBFHJH010000024.1:0-11013 GCA_965656185.1 Croceimicrobium sp. | reverse complement strand
TGATAAAGCGGGTTGGAGCCAATTGTAATATCATGTTGGTGTCCGACCACGGTTTTGAGGTAGCGCAAGCGCGCCAAATGGAATTAGCCGATATCGCCGCGGCCCCGGCTAGCGAGCACCGGCCTTTTGGCGTGCTGGTGACGGGTGGTCCTGATCTTAAGGCCGAGCAATCTATTTTTGGTGCTACTTTGCTGGATATAGCCCCAACGGTTTTACATCATTTTGCCTTACCAGTAGGGGAAGATATGCCAGGTAGGATCTGGCATGAAATTTTTCACCGCCAAAGACCGAGCAGTCGCATACCCTCCTGGGATCCAATCATTCCAAGTTTTCCCTGGCAGGAAGAAGGTCCGGCACCCAGCACTGAGAGTTTAGAAGACCTTAAGGCCCTCGGTTATTGGGAGGCCGAAGCGGCCGATCAAGAGCAATACATTGCAGAGGAACAGGCCTACAATAAGGCAGTTTCTTTGGCTGAGGCTCATCAATACCTAAGCGCCCTGGAGCTGGCCGAGCCGTGGGTAAAGCGCAGCCCTAAACCCTATCGATGGTGGATCTTACTGGGGCGAATGCGTTTATACAGCATGGAATCGAGCGCTTGGTTGCTTTGGTACGAAGCCTTGGCGGCAGATTGGCAAAGACAAGTGCCCCTCCGTTTTTTAAAAGCGATGGCGCACCTGCAGAGTGCCCAATTGGAAGAAGCTTTACACGAGTTGGAGAGCTTGGAGCAAGCTGGAGTGGTAAGTCCGGTATTTAGTGCTGAAGTAGGGCAAGCCTTATTTTTAGCCGGTCGGATTGCCGAAGCGAAATCGCAGTTTCAAAATGCCTTAAAGAGCAGCGGACAAAGCGCTCGAGCGATGAACGGTTTAGCTCAGATCGCAGCGGCGGAAGGCCAATGGGAAACCTTTCAAGAATGGGCCAATCAGAGCCTAAATTTGAAATTCTTTCAGCCACAGCTGCATTACCTTTGGGCTCTGTTCTATTCCTTGAATGATAAGAAGGAAGAGGCGAGGCAAGCCTTGGAATTATGCCTGCAGCTGGCTCCTAAACATAATAAGGCCTTGGCATTAAAAGCGAAGATCGAGGGGCAAAAGTCCGAAAGGCCCACCATTATAGTGAGTGGTTTTCCACGGTCGGGCACCAGCATGATGATGGCGCTTTTGGCCAAAGCCGGTCTAGAACTGATCATTGATGATCAAAGAAAGGCCGATGGTCATAATCCGAATGGTTATTACGAATATGCTCCGATCCAGCGCTTGGCGCGTGGTATCGAATGGCCGCCATCGGAAGGTAAGGCTTTGAAGGTGGTAGCGCCCCTCTTGCCTTATCTGCCCGCCGCGCGTAATTATCGCATAATTTGGATGGATCGTCCTACGGTAGAGATCTTGCTTTCGCAAGCTAAAATGAAGGGAGAAGCGCAAGCTTTGGAAAACTTCCCTTTTGCTAAAGGTCAGGCCTTGGAGGCGGAAAAGGAACGCCTACAGCGCTATCTAGACCAGCAAGCTCATGTGAAATGGCAAAGCTTTGCGTTGAAGGATTTTTTCGGCGACCAGCCCGATAGATTGGCCGAAGAGCTGAGTGCTTTTTTAGGGCATGAAATCAGGCCCGAGCAAATAAGGCAAGTGGTCGATCCAAAATTGCGGCATCAGCGTATTGGCTAGACCGCCTCTTTTTGCGACTTTTGTGGCCACTATGAATGAAAAGAAGAAATCGGCGGAAAGCCTAAAGTATCTTGGAGCCTTAACCGGGGTCTTAGCCGCACCGGCCATGCAAGGGCAAATCAAGTATGTGGATCTTGCGGATACCACCTTGAATACCAACAATGCTTTTTACGATCTGAATATCGACGAGGATAGTTTAGGTATCATCGATTATCGTTTCATTCAATACGTGGATACCAGTATTTTCAACGTGAGCGGTAGCTTTATCCAAGCCCGTGGAACCGCCGGAAATTCGGTTTTAGGCTTGGATTATGCCAACTATGCCTATCCTTTTAATCTTAGTCCGGGCGACAGCATTGGGCCAGGGCAAGTATATAAGGGAAGCGGTGGCGCCAATAGTGTTGGACAATTGGCCCTGGAAATTAATGATACCGGTCACGTAAACGATAAATTCGTAGGGGCTTTTAATGCTTTGATCGGATTGCGCTTTCGCGCTGATGTAAACGACACCATTCGTGCTTTTTACGGCTGGGTAAGAGTAGACGTTGCGGCCGATTATAAGTCGATGACCATTAAGGATATGGCTTATAAGGAGCAGTACGGCGAAGGAATTACCGCCGGTGAAGGAGCGCCTTGGATCGGTTTAAACGAAGAGGAGTTACCCAACTTTGCCTTGCAGCAATTAGGGGAGCAGCTTCACTTCGATCTAGAGCGAGAAGCTAGTTTAGCACTGATCGGATTAGATGGAAAGTTGATCGAAGAAAGTCAATGGTCTAAAGGAGCGCATAGTTTGCCACTCGCCGACCTAAGCCCCGGTATTTACATTGCCCGACTGCATGACGGGCAGCAGCAAGAAGAAATTCGGGTGGTAGTGTACTAGGCTAGATCGGCCATTTTTAAAATTTCATCGGCTATAGCCAAACTAGCAGTAGCCGCTGGACTTGGGGCATTAAGTACATGCACCGAATTGCGAATTTTCACTAATTTGAAATCATCGACCAATTGACCGTTACTCTCTAAGGCTTGCGCACGAACTCCGGCCCGTACCGGTTGAATGTCTTCCATGGTCAAATTAGGTACCATTTTTCGCAGGGCCTTCAGGAATAGCTTTTTAGAAAAGGCTCTTTGCATCTCCCCTAATCCTTGGGGAGCGTGCTTGGCGAAAAGCTTCCAGGTGCCTGGAAAACTAAGCGATTCGATCGTGTCTTTAAGGTCGAAGGAGGTAGGCGAGTAGCCCTCGCGCTTAAAGGAGAATACCGCATTGGGTCCACATTCTACGCTGCCGTCTACCATGCGGGTAAAGTGGACCCCTAAAAAAGGGAAATCTGGGTCGGGGACCGGATAGATCAAATGCTTTACTTTATGGCGTGCCTGTTCTGTAAGCTCATAATAATCACCGCGAAAACCGATGATCTTTAGACCGGGATCGGCACCTTCTTGGCGTGCCAAACGATCGCTCTGCAAGCCGGCACAGAAGATCTTACGCTTCGTGTAGAATATGCCTTTTGAGCTGCGTATTCCGGAGCGGCCATCCTCTTCGAAAGAGGCCCTAAAGGCTGTGTTTAGGAATAATTTACTCTGGGGATTAATCGACTGAATAAGCTCGACCAATTTGTGGCAAAAGCCCACATAGTCGATAATTCCGGTTACCGGTACCCGAATAGCTTTTAAGCCGCGTGCTTCCGGTTCAATTTCTCGGATCGCCTCCGGACCAATCATTTCCATTCCTTCGATCTGGTTGGCTTGCCCCTTTTTAAAGATGCCCTCTAAAATGGGTAGTTCTTTTTCTTCGGTAGCGAGGATGATCTTGCCACAGATATCGTGTTTTACGCCATGCTCTTTGGCGAAAGCCACTAATTGCTGGCGTCCATTCACGCAGTTTTTCGCCTTGAAAGAACCCGGTTTGTAGTAGATTCCGGAGTGGATCACCCCCGAGTTTCGACCGGTTTGGTGAGCGCCTAATTCCTCTTCTTTCTCCAGTATCGCCACCCGGTGCTCCGGATAGCGTAGTTGATATTTGTAAGCAGTGGCAAGGCCAACGATGCCCCCACCAATAACGATCAATTCGAAGTCATTTTCCATAGCGCTTACGAAGATAGTTTTAGTGCTTAACAACTAGGCCATCGAAGGCTAAGTTTCTACCTGGACCCAGCTCTCCCTCTACCGCGGCATGCTTACCCAATTGATGGCTGATGTGGGTGCAATAGAGTTGGGAAATTTCCAAACGATCGGCAATAGCCATCGCCTCAGCCAAAGTGAAATGAGAATGATGCTTTTCGTGGCGCAAGGCATTTAAAACCAAGGTTTTTACTCCTGTTAGCAAGTTTTCGGTTTGGGGAGGGATCTCATTGGCATCGGTAATGTAAACGAAATCGCCGATGCGAAAGCCATGCACCGGCAGGGAACCATGCCAAAGGGGGAGCGGCTGAAAGTTTAGTTCACCAAGGGCGAAGGGCTTATCAGGTAAGCGGCGGAATTCGATTTGGGGAATTCCGGGGTAATCTTGATGCTTAAAAATGTAGGAGTATTGTTCGCGCAAACGTTCTTCCACGCGTTCGGTGCAATAGATCGGAATGTCGTGCTTCTGCAGAAAGTTGATCGCCCGAACTTCATCCAGTCCCGCAGTATGATCTTGATGCTCATGCGTGATTATTATCGCATCTAGATCTTTGACTTGAGCTCTTAAGAGTTGTTGGCGCATATCGGGGCCTGCATCGATAAGCACCGTGGTGTTTTCCGTCTTAACCAGCAGGCTACTGCGCAAGCGTTGGTCGCGTGGATCTTGCGAGCTACAAACCACACAAGAGCAGCCTATCACCGGTATGCCCTGAGAAGTCCCAGTGCCTAAAAGTTCAAATTCGATCGTCATACTATTGCGAAATTAATCCTCCTTTTTCATGCTCAAAATACTCAAAGGCTTAATTTTGTTAAGGAAAATAAATCTCTAGCAGAAAGCCCGCCCCTATGGAACGTATGGTCCTCTCCACGGCTCAAAAAGCCTTAAAGGTTAATCTAAACGAAAATATTTACGGAACCTTCGCCGAGATCGGTGCAGGTCAGGAAGTGGTACGAAACTTTTTTAGAGTAGGTGCCGCTTCGGGAACCGTGGCCAAGGCCATGAGTGCCTATGACAAGGATTTTTCGGATGCTATTTACGGTACAGAAAAAGACCGTCGTTACGTTACTGAGGCACGTTTGCGTAAAATGCTGGATCATGAATATGGCTTGATCGAGCAGCGCTTGGATCGCGATCAGCATCCGAAACGCTGTTATTTTGCCTTTGCCAATACGGTAGCTACCATCAATTTTACCCGTAAGTTCAAGGGACACGGTTGGATGGGAATTCGCTATCAGACCCATCCCGACGAAGCGCCGAACGATGTGCTTTTCCACATTCGTATGAAGGAGGAAGATGCGGCTTTGCAGCAAGAAACCATCGGGGTGATGGGGGTAAATTTAATTTACGGCTGCTTCAATATTCGCAATAATCCCGAAGAACTTTTAAAGTCACTTTACGACCATATTGCGCAGTATAAAATGGAAATCGATATGATCCATTTTGAAGGTCCGCAGTTTAAGAATGTAGACAACCGCTTGATGTCTTTGCGTCTACTGCAATATGGCATGACCGACGCGGTAATCTTTGGTCCGGAGGGAAATAATATCCTTCCAGCGGCGCTCCTTTACAAGAAGAATATTCTTACCGTGCGCGGGAGCTTCCGTCCGGTAACGAAGGTAAATATGGATATGGTACGCTCCGGACTGGAGTATTTTACCAAAGAGCGCAAGGTGAATAAGGAAAAGCTGGTGATGCTATTTGAGATCACCATGAATAACCTCAAGGCTGAGGGAGAGATTGACGAACAAGACTTCTTAGATCGAGCTGAAATCTTATGTTCGTTGGGACAAACCGTATTGATTTCCAACTACCAACAATATTACAAGCTGGTCGAGTATTTCTCTCGCTATACCGAAGAACGCATGGGCTTGATCATGGGTTACACCAATTTGACCGAGCTTTTCGATGATCGTTATTACCGCGATTTAAAAGGAGGGATTCTAGAAGCCTTTGGTGTTTTATATTCTACCGACCTCAAATTGTATGTATATCCTTCTCAACCAAGTGAAGGCGATCCGATCGAGACTACCGAGTCCTTTAAGATCCATCCACGCTTGAAGCCACTTTATGACTTCTTGATCTTTAACCGCCGAATCAAGGATATTGAGACCTATGATCCGGAAATCCTCCAGATTTTTAGTCGCGATATCCTTAAAAAGATTCGCAACGGTGAAGAGGGCTGGGAAAAAGCTTTACCGGCTTACGTAGATCAAATGATTCGCGACAAGAATTTATTTGGCTACGAAGCTAAGGAGGAAGTGAAGAACTAGGAATTAGCTCCTGTTTTTGATCGAAGAACTAATTAACAGCGCTTTGCTTTAGCCTTTCATTTCTTTAAGAACTGCCAGACAGGCATCGATATCCGCTTGACTATTATTCTTTGAAAAAGAAAAGCGAATGACTGGATCGGTGTGCTCGGGGTTAAGGGCAGCAATAACGTGTGAACCCTGAAGAGCGCCCGAGGAGCAGGCGCTGCCGCCAGATACAGCGATCCCTTTTAGGTCGAGGTTGAAAAGCAGCATACTATCTTCGTGCAGTTCGGGGATACTCACATTGAGCACCGTGTAAAGACTATGCTCGAAATCACCACTTAACCCGTTGGTATAGGCCTTGGGGAAAATCGCTTGTAAGCCTTGCCACATGGATTCTTTAAGTGATTGGATATGACTTTTTTCTTCGCGCAAGTTTTGGTAAGCGAGATCGACTGCCTTGGCCATGGCCCCAACACTAACTATATTCTCGGTTCCACCACGAAGGCCACGCTCTTGCGCTCCTCCGGTAATAAAGGAGCCTACCTTGGCGCGTCGTGAAATATAGAGCAAGCCCACCCCTTTAGGGCCATAGAATTTATGGGCCGAAGCAGCGGCAAAATCTACCGGTAGATCGTTTAGGTTTATGGGGAAATGGGCTATGGTTTGCACCGTATCGCTATGAAAATAAGCCTGATGGCGATGGCAAATATCTCCTACCTGCTTAAGGTCTAGTAAATTTCCCACTTCATTATTACCATGCATGAGGCTTACCAAGGTGGGGGTGCCATCCGCTAAAAGCGACTCAAGCTGGTCAAGATCAGGTTTACCCTGGGCGTCTACCGATAATAAAACCAATTCGGCTTGAAAGGCCTTGGTCCAAGTTTCGGCGGCATGTAAAACCGCATGGTGCTCGGTTGGGGCGGTGATCAGTCTTTTCAATTTGAGGTCACGTAAAGCAAGGCTGATGGCCGAATTATCCGCTTCGGTACCACCAGAACAGAAGATCAACTCTGCCGGTAAGCAACCCAGGTGTTTGGCAATGGTCTTACGGCTAGCTTCTAAGATCGACTTAGCCTTGCGACCATAGCTATGGGTGCTAGAAGGGTTAGCGTAAAATTCCATCAGCCGCAGCATTTCTTCCTTAACCTCTGTGCGTAAAGGAGTTGAAGCGGCATTATCTAAATAGATCGACTTTAATCCAGGTGAAACCAATCGTCTAGTAATTCGGAGTTATCGTTGAACTTATCTTTATAAATGTACGTGTTGGTGCGAAGGGGGCATTGATAATCATCGGCATAATCCTGCCATTTCTTTGCCACATGTTCAATCGCATCGCAAATGTAAATCACTTCTTCGTCGCTAAATGTAGGGTGTAACGAAAGTCGCACCCAACCGGGTCTTGCAGAAAAATCGCCGGCATTCACTTGCTCCGAAACCTGATTGCTGGTCTCTGGGTCTAAGTGCAATAAGTAATGTCCGTAGGTGCCGGCGCAACTGCAGCCACCGCGGGTTTGGATTCCAAAAAGGTCATTGAGTAATTGCACGACCAGATTATAGTGAACCCCCTCAATGAAGAAGGAAATGGCCCCCAAGCGTTCTCTGATGTGTCCGGCAAGGATAACCATACCAGGGATTTTATCAAGCCGTTGAAAAACATAATCGAGTAATTCTCTTTCCCGTCCTTCAATAGCCTCCACGGTCATTTTCTCCTTCAGTTCCATGGCCATTGCCGCCCGTATGGTTTGAAGGAAACCCGGAGTGCCACCGTCTTCCCGGGTTTCAATATCATCGATGTAATAATGACCACCCCAGGGGTTGGTAAAGGTAACGGTACCCCCACCGGGATGATCGGGAATCTTATTTTTGTAGAGTTTGGAGTTGAAAACCAAAACTCCCGGTGTACCCGGACCTCCCAAGAACTTATGGGGTGAGAAAAAGATCGCATCTAAGCGAGCTTCTTCATCTTCAGGATGCATATCGATATCGACATAGGGACCTGAGCAGGCAAAATCTACAAAGCAATAGCCCCCAGCGCGGTGCATCATTTTCGCCACTTCGTAATAGGGGGTAAATACCCCGGTAACGTTGCTGCAGGAAGTTACAGTTGCGATCTTATAAGGTCTATTCGCATATTGCTGCAGGAGCCCTGCCAAGTGATCCAGATCCATCAGCCCTTGCTCATTGGGGTTGATCTGAACTACTTCGGCAATAGTTTCCAACCAAGAAGTTTGATTGGAATGGTGTTCCATGTGGCTAATAAACACCACCGGCCTTTCTTGAGGCTCGAGGCTTATTTTATCGGTAAATTGCTCAGGTACCTTGAGCCCTAAGATTCGTTGAAATTTAAGTACAGCGCCGGTCATGCCGGTTCCGGTGGGGATAAAAACATCCTCATTGGAGGCGTTGACGTGCCGTTTTATCATTTGCTTCGCTCGGTCATAAGCCTGGGTCATCACCATTCCGGTATAGGAAGTTTCGGTGTGGGTATTGGCTACATAGGGACCTAGCTGACGAGCCATTTTCTTTTCGATCGGTCCGTAAAGGCGACCGGAAGCGATCCAATCGGCGTAAATGATTTTTTTGGGCCCGTAAGGTCCGATGAACTCTGCATCAATCCCTACAATCTTTTCCCGAAAAGGCTTAAAATGGTCTTCCCATTTGGTGCCCGGAATTTGCTTTTTTGAGACAGTGGTTTTCATAGATCATAGACCGGCTATTTGAGAGAGCTCGGCAATAAACTTCGTAGCTAATTCATCTGCGGCAGTTTGACTCTTCGCCTCGGTGTAGATACGAATGATAGGTTCGGTATTTGATTTACGTAAATGTACCCATTCTTCGGCAAAATCGATCTTTACACCATCTACCGTGCTAATTTCTTCCTGAGCATAACGGCGAGCGATTTCCTTGAGGATGCCATCGACATCCATGCCTGTTTGTAATTCTACTTTGTTTTTAGCCATGAAGTAAGCGGGGTAGCTAGCTCTTAGGGCAGAGAGGCTTTTTCCTGAAGTAGCCAAGTGCGAGAGTACCAGCGCGATGCCTACTAAAGAATCGCGACCATAATGAAGATCGGGAAGAATAATTCCGCCGTTACCTTCACCCCCGAGAACAGCACCAATTTCTTTCATTTTACTTACCACATTCACCTCACCAACCGCAGAAGCACAGTAGCTCTCACCGCGTTCTTGAGCAAGATCTCGCAGGGCTCTAGAGCTCGAGAGATTACTCACCAGAGGTCCTTTTTTATGTTGGAGCAGGTAGTCGGCTACTACTACCAAGGTATATTCTTCACCAAACATCTGACCTTTTTCATCGATCAAGGCAAGGCGATCTACGTCTGGGTCCACCACAATGCCGAGGTCACATTTTTTATCGGCCATTAGGCCCATAATATCCCCCAAGTGCTTGGCCAAAGGTTCGGGGTTATGGGGAAACTGTCCATTAGGCTCGCAATAAAGTAGTTCTTGCTGTTGCAAGCCTAATGCGTCTAAGAGCGGCGGAATAGAAATACCACCAGTTGAATTAACCGCATCTACAGCAACGGAAAGATTGGCTTTTTTGATCGCCTCCACATCGACATATGGAAGTTCCAGTATCGCCTCGATATGCTTAGCGATCGCCTGATCGTTTTGACTCACTTTACCCAAGTGCTCTACCGTAACAAAGTCATAGTCTTGCTTATCGATCATAGCCATTAGTTCGGCACCATCTTCACCAGATATGAACTCTCCCTTGTTATTGAGTAGTTTTAAGGCATTCCATTGTACCGGATTATGGGAGGCGGTTAGGATGATGCCACCATCGGCCTTTTCAAAAACCACTGCCATTTCTACGGTTGGAGTGGTAGATAGGTCGAGGTCCACGACATCGATACCCGAGGCCACCAGGCAATTCTGGACGATGCCCTGGATCATAGGGCCACTGGGTCGCGCATCGCGCCCGATGACCACCTTGAGCTGCTTATTGGGATTGTTTTTCTTTAACCAATTGGCGTATGCAGCACCGAATTCGGCCGCATCTAAAGGGGTGAGGTTATCACCTTTAGCACCACCAATGGTACCACGCACTCCGGAAATGGACTTGATCAGGGTCATTTTGTCTTTTTTAATTGGGAGCACAAATATAGGGTTAGCGGGCTAGGCCTGGGCATATTTAAGACTAAAATAGCCAGTGCCTTAGCTTTTTGATATCTCATCGTATTTGTTGATTAATTTGTGAAAAAGCCTGGCCAATAATCTACCTTTGCAACGCACATTTGGATAAATTAGAATATCCAATTCCAATCTATGTTCGAAGACGAAAACGAAGACGAATTCTTTAACCTACTGGATCTAGTAGATGAGTTCAAGCGCATGCAAGCGGAAGGTAAGGTTCGTTTTTACGACCTAGAGGAATTTGAAATGATCTCGGATTACTTCTATGAGATCGGAAAGGTGCAGCGGGCCTTGGATGTATTAGCGATGGCCCAGGAGCAGCATCCTTATGCGGGAAGCTTAAAGCTGAAGAAGATCCAATTCCTAACCGCGGCCGATAAGACTCGTGAAGCAAATCGTTTGCTCAGTGAGATCGAGGCAACCATGGTAGATTCCTATGATCTATTCATGGCGCGGGCCGCTTTGTTTTCCAAGACCGGCAATCATCAAAAGTCCATCGAGCAATACCGACAAGCGATCAATCACAGTGAGTTTCCAGAAGATGTGTACCATCTTTTAGCCTTGGAGTATCAGTTAATAGGGGCTTATGAGAAAGCCTTACGTTATTTAAAGCTGACCTTGGAAGCCTTGCCCGAGGATGAAATTGCCCTTTATAATCTGGCGCTTTGTTATGATCTTACCGAGCAAGAGGAGGAAGGCGTGCGTTATTTGAATGAATTTATCGACGCCAATCCTTATTCGGAGATCGCCTGGTACCACCTAGGTATCATGTTGGCGAAAATGGGCGATAGCAAAGAGGCGATCAAGGCATTAGATTATGCCATTTTGAT
>CBFHJH010000023.1:0-14463 GCA_965656185.1 Croceimicrobium sp. | reverse complement strand
CAACCGCAGTGCCCTGCTAGACGGGGTTATTGATGACCTTGTTACCAATCCTGAAGATCAGGATATGGTTTATGTGAACGCCGCAGTAGCGGAGTTTTTATGGAAAATTAAACCACGCCATAGTTTACGAACGGAAGCACAAATAATGCTTACCGATCAAGACCGCGGATCATGGGCCATGCTATTATTGGAATATAGTATCGCACCACAATGGTTTGTTGCCGTACAAGACGCTTATAATTATGGTCACCCCGACCCTGACCTACGGGTGCACTACCCCATTGTATCCTTTGGTTATACTCGAGGAACAACCAAATTTCAGTTTAACTACGGTAGACAACAAGAAGGCGTATTTTGCGTTGGAGGTATATGTCGAGTGGTTCCGGCCTCAAATGGCTTTAGTATGATGATCACCTCAAACTTTTAGGATTATGAAGAAGATTTTATTTTTTGTAATTAGTTTATGTTTTGGATTAGTCTCTTGTGACGAGATCCCCGAGGGCCAATATTTAAAGACAGTAGAAGTAGGCGGTTATGAAGGCACTGGCCATAAAATCCTGCTGGAAGAATTTACCGGTGTGAAATGTAATAACTGTCCGGCTGCCAACCAGAAAGCTAAAGAACTGCAGTCTATCTACGGCAAGGATAATCTAATTCTTCTAGGGATTCATGCCGGTAATTTGGCTACTACCGACAGCGAACACCCCAAGGCTTTTAACACGCCTGAAGGAACTGAACTATTCAACTTCTTTCAGCTTTTTGGGGTACCGGTTGGTTTCGTAAACCGCATCGACCATTCTACCGGTGGCATGATCAAGTTAGAAGGAGACTGGGCGGCTACGGTAGCCGAAGAATTGGAAAGACTTCCGGTAGCAGAAATAAGCCTACAAGAAGCGGGATATAACCCTGGTAATAAAGAATTGCAAATTAGCGGAAGAGTGGATCTCTTGGAATCGATCAACGCCAGCAATGTGAGCCTTTGCTTGTATTTGGCTGAAAACGATATTGTATCACCGCAAACCATGCCCGATAAATCAGTAGATCCCAATTATGTGCATCAGCACGTTTTCCGTGGTTCGTTTAGCGGTACCTATGGCAATCCTATTGACTTAAGTTCGGGAAATGCCACCTTTAGCGAGAGCATGAATTTACCGGCAGATGCGGTAAAAGCTAATTGCGAGGTCATTGCCTTCATTTACGATGCCGACACCTATGAAATCCTTCAGGCCCAGTCCTTAGAAATATAGATCTGGATAGAACTCCTTTAAGTCCCGACCTGAGAGTCGGGATTTTTTTTACCCCTATTTATCTTGAATAAACTTAAGATTTCGTTGCAGGCCTGCAAACTTCGTGCGTTTCACCGCACTCTTCTTAAACACTTTTCGGAAAACTTCTTCGGTCAATTCGTACCAATCGCCACGCGCCATTTCTAAGAGGTCGGGATGCGGTTTAAAGGCTTCCTCCTGATGTGGTTTAGAAAAACGATTCCAGGGACATACATCCTGACAGATATCACAGCCAAAAGCCCAGTTCTCCATCTTCCCCGCAAAGTCTGGAGGTATCGCATCTTTTAATTCAATGGTGAGATAGGAAATACATTTCGAGGCGTCTAAAAGTTGGGCACCTAAAATGGCCTCGGTGGGACAGGCATCGATACAGCGGGTACAAGTACCGCAGTGGTCGGTTTGGATGGGCTCGTCGTACTGCAGCTCAAGGTCAATGATTAATTCGGCTAAAAAGAAAAAGGAGCCTTCCTTCTTGTTTAATAGGAGTGTATTCTTCCCCAGCCATCCCAAGCCAGCTTCTTGTGCCCATTTACGTTCCATAACCGGTGCTGAGTCTACGAAAACCCGACCATCAATTTCGCCAATTTCGTCTCGAATAAAGGCCAGCAAGTCTTTTAGCTTCCTTTTTAAGACAAAGTGGTAATCTTCACCGTAAGCATACTTGGCCAGTTTTGGCGCGGTCGGATCTTGCTGTTGTTCCTCGGGATAGTAATTAAAGAGTAAGGAAACTACCGACTTAGCCCCTGGTACCAACTTGCTAGGGTCTAAGCGTTTTTCAAAATGATTGGCCAGGTAAGCCATTTCACCATGATAGTTTCTATCCAACCATTGTTCTAGTCGCGGTGCTTCTTCCTCTAAAAAACGTGCCTTAGCCATGCCACAAGCCAGGAAACCGAGTCGCCGCGCCTCTTCTTTTATCTTTTGGGTGTAAAGTTCCTTAGAGGTCAAATAATCCGTTTTGAGTATTGGGGTCTTTTTTCCCTAAATGATCGTAAGCTTTTTCGGTTACCATACGTCCTCTTTGGGTTCGCACCATAAATCCCTGTTGGATAAGATAGGGTTCATAGACTTCCTCAAGGGTACCGGCTTGCTCTCCTACTGCAGTGGCTACCGTATTAAGACCCACCGGACCGCCTTTGAACTTATCGATAATACAAAGTAAGATCTTGTGATCCATTTCATCCAAACCATAGGTATCTACGTGTAAGGCTTCCAGTCCAAATTTAGCGATCTCCAAACTAATGGTACCATTGCCTTTAACTTGAGCAAAGTCACGCATCCTTCTTAATAAAGCATTGGCGATCCTTGGGGTTCCTCTACTGCGACGGGCAATTTCTACCGCTGCGTTTGCTTCTATCGGTACCTGAAGAATATGAGCAGAACGTTCCACGATATTGGAAAGTAGTTCGATCGAATAGTACTGTAATCGGCTGTTTATCCCAAAGCGTGCCCTGAGTGGTGCAGTGAGCAGCCCACTCCGGGTAGTAGCCCCAATCAGGGTAAACTGATTTAGATTGATTTGTACACTTCGCGCAGCCGGACCACTATCGATCATGATATCGATCCGATAGTCTTCCATAGCGGAATAGAGGTATTCTTCTACTACCGCGCTGAGGCGATGGATCTCATCGATGAAAAGAACATCTCTTTCTTCTAAGTTGGTTAACAAACCGGCTAATTCCCCTGGTTTATCGATGACCGGACCAGAACTGAGTTTTAACCCGGTGCCCAACTCATTGGCGATAATATGCGCCAAGGTGGTCTTTCCCAAGCCGGGTGGGCCATGGAGCAAGACATGATCTAAGGCCTCATTACGCTGATTAGCGGCTTCTACAAAAACACGCAGGTTTTCCAAAACCTTTTCCTGACCAGCAAAATCGTCAAAGCTTAGAGGCCTTAAACGTTGCTCAAACTCTTGATGTCCGTCTTGTAATTCTTCTTCTCCGTCGAGGAAACGCGTCATGGAATGCCGTTTTAACAAAGGTATCTAAAATAAAAAGTCCTGACACTAAGGCCAGGACTTCCAATATTTATGTTGCCAAACTTAGTGGCCGGTTTCCATTTCTTCTTCAGACATAGGTACCGTTTGCGGAACAAAGTCTCGCTCTGCCCCTGGCTTAGAGTAGTCATAAGGCCAACGGTGTACCTCTGGAATCTCACCAGGCCAGTTGCCGTGAATGTGCTCTACCGGAGTAGTCCATTCGAGGGTATTGGAATTCCAAGGGTTTTGAGTGGATTTCTTTCCGCGTAAAGCGCTGTAGAAGAAGTTCCAGATAAACACAACTTGAGCAATACCTCCTATAATGGCAAAATAACTTACCAATACGTTAATATCGGCTAGATCATCGAACATTGGGAATGCGGTATTGGTGTAATAACGACGTGGTAAACCAGCCATACCCAAGAAGTGCATTGGGAAGAACACTCCATATGCCGATATAAAGGTAATCCAGAAGTGAACGTACCCTAAACTCTTGTTCATACGACGACCAAATAGTTTGGGGAACCAGTGATAAACCCCAGCAAATAGACCAAAGATGGCCGACAGCCCCATTACAATGTGGAAGTGAGCTACCACGAAATAGGTGTCGTGTACATTGATATCAAGAGCGCTATCCCCTAAGATCAAACCAGTAAGACCACCGGTAATAAAGGTTGATACCAATCCGATCGAAAATAGCATACCTGGCGTAAACTGTAGATTACCTTTCCAAAGCGTGGTAATGTAGTTGAAAGCTTTTACCGCAGACGGAATCGCGATAAGCAAGGTAGTAAAGGTAAATACCGAACCTAGGAATGGGTTCATACCAGTTACGAACATGTGGTGTCCCCAAACGATAAAACTTAAGAAAGCGATCGCCAAAATAGAACCCACCATCGCACGGTAACCAAAGATCGGCTTACGGGCATTGGTTGAAATTACTTCAGAGCTAATACCTAATGCTGGTAAGAGGATAATGTATACCTCTGGGTGACCAAGGAACCAGAACAAGTGCTGGTACAAAATAGGACTACCACCTTGATTGGTTAGCAACTCACCCGCTACCAAGATATCGGAGAGGTAGAAAGAAGTTCCGAAACTACGATCGAAGATCAATAGCAAGGCTGCTGAAAATAATACTGGGAATGAAAGTACCCCGAGAATAGCAGTTACGAAGAATGCCCAAATTGTTAGTGGCAAACGCGTCATGCTCATTCCTTTGGTACGTAGGTTTAATACAGTAACGATGTAATTCAATGCACCTAAAAGTGAGGAAACGATGAATAAAGACATTGAAACCAACCAGAGAGTCATACCCATTCCTGAACCAGGTACCGCTTGAGGCAAGGCACTAAGTGGAGGGTAAATGGTCCATCCGGCAGCGGCAGGTCCATTTTCTACAAATAGGGAAGTTAGCATTACCACCGAAGAGGCAAAGAAGAACCAATACGAAAGCATGTTGATAAAGCCCGATGCCATATCGCGTGCTCCGATCTGTAATGGAATTAATAAGTTTGAGAAGGTACCACTTAAGCCAGCCGTTAATACGAAGAATACCATAATGGTACCATGTATGGTAACTAAGGCCAAGTAGATATTTGGATCCATAATACCGTCGGTGCCCCATTTCCCTAGGAACATTTCTAGGATCGGCCATTCTTGGTCTGGCCAAGCTAGTTGAAGACGGAATAATAATGACATGCCTACGCCTACGATACCCATGATCATACCGGTGATCAAGAATTGTTTCGCGATCATCTTGTGATCGGTACTGAAGACGTATTTAGTAATGAAAGTTTCTTTGTGATGTGCGTGTGCTTCCATGCTTTCTTTCGATTTCTATCCTTTAACTTCTTTAATTCTTACAACATCTCAGCAAAAGTCTGCTGCTCCTTCATCCATTTATCGAACTCATCTTGAGTTTCTACTACTACCTTCATCTGCATGTTGTAGTGAGCAGATCCACAAATTTTATTACAAAGTAGAACGTAATCGAATTCCCATGGGTCTTCGCCACGTTCAGCACGTAAAGCATTCACACGCTTTACTTTTTCAACAACATCCGCTTCACTGCGCATTTCGGAAGTAGTCATATCTGGGGTAAATTGAAACTGAGTTTCAGTTCCAGGCACACAGTTCATTTGTACTCTGAAGTGAGGTAAATAAGCGGAGTGAATCACGTCTTGTGAACGGAATTTTAAAAGAACGGGACGGTCCTTTGGTAAGTGTAATTCGTTGGTGATCACGTCATCATTCGAATACTTATCCTCGGGATCAACACCTAATACATTAACACCTTCGATATTACGAACATTGGCGTAGCCCAAGGTATTATCGGCACCAGAATAACGCGCTTGCCAGCCAAACTGTTTAGCGTAGATCTCAATGACCATTGGTTCCTCGGTGTTCTCTGGATTCATAACATTGGTCCAGGTGGTTAATCCATAAAGGATCAAACCGGCCAATACTACGGCTGGAATACCAGTCCAGAAAAGTTCCAGCTTATTATTGTGCTCCATGTAGGTCGCCTTGCGTGTTTTACGACCACGAAACATAAAGGCAAAGCCAAACAATAAAGGCTGAGTAACTAAGAAGGCTACCAATATCACGCCCATGGAGATATCCCATAGGTTATCGATGTTCTTACCGTGGGCGGAAGCCGACACTGGCAAAGTAACCTCCATGTAGTCGATCACCATCCACGCGAAAGCGCCAAAAAAGAAGATCAAGAAGAGAATCAATAGCCAACCTTGGGTATTGTTATCCTTATCATTAACCTTAACGTCATCATCTCCACCTTTAATCTTAGAACTAATTTCGAAGATTCGTACCGCTTGGGTCAGCGCCATTACGGCCAGAAGAGATACTACTATAATTAACAAAGTCTCCATTTACAGCTACTCGTTTAAAATTAAATGTGGAAGTGTTTACTTTCCGTGAACATCGGGTGGTTCTTGATCATCAATGGTGCCTTACTTAAAGCACGGAACACTACATTAATGAATAAACCAACAAAACCTAACATAGTCCCGATTTGAACTAAGCCTAAGCTCCAATTAGAACCTACACTGCCTGGCATTACCATAATAAAGATGTCTAGCCAGTGACCAAATAAGATCACGATACCAGCAGTGAAAACAAATCCACGATTGCGTTTAGAGTCTCTACTCATTAATACGGTTACAGGGAATAAGAAGTTCAGCACCACCATGGTAAAGAACAATCCTTTGTACTCGCCAAAGCGAGCCATGTAATAGGTTACCTCTTCCGGAATATTAGAATACCAGATTAACATGAACTGAGAGAACCATAGATAAGTCCAGAAGATAGAGAAAGCGAACATGAATTTCGCGATATCATGAATATGAGAGGTGTTCACTTCTGGTAAATAACCTTTATTCTTAAGGTATAATACGATCATCATTAATGCGGTAAGCGCCGACACGAACATAGTGGCAAACACGTACCAACCGAAGAGGGTCGAGAACCAGTGAGTATCGATACTCATGATCCAGTCCCATGCACTGGTCGAAGAAGTTACCGCAAAGAACACTAAGAAGCCCGCTCCCAGATTACGCATCTTGGCCCAGTTCTGTCCGTAATCTACCCCCGACTGCTCCATTTTCAAGCTCATCTTACGCAGCAACATTGCTGCACCGATCCAGCCTACTAAATAGATCAAAGCACGTAGCGTAAAGAAAGGACCATTTAAATAAGCCTCTTTACCGGCTATAATAGAATCGTAATTGGCACTGGCAGGATCCATTATACCCTCTGCCATCCAGTGGTAAACGTGGTTACCGCCAATGTGGAACCAACCGGTAAGGATAATAATGAGGATTACTAAACCAGGTACCCAGATAAAACTGGCCATTGCTTCTAAGACACGAAGGACTACTACGGTCCAACCTACTTGGGCAGCGTATTGTACCGCCATAAAGAACAATGCTCCCAATCCTAAAGCAAGGGCCCAGAAGCTATTCACCAATAGGTTAGCCCAGGGCTTATTTTCGATTTGGTGATGAGTGTGCTCGGCATCATGATGCTCAGGAGAACTGTAAAAGTGGTTGTTCTCAGGCACCGCACGGGAAGCACCTTTGTGATACGAGAAATCGTCGGCATCGGGCATGGCATGATCTCCATGACCGTGATGCGCTGTTGCATGATCGCTATGATCTGCATGGGCATCGTGGCTATCCGCAGCATGCTCATCGTGCATGGCAGCTTCAGCATGCTCTCCTTCACCGTGGCCTTCATCATGACCTCCTCCGGCCAGGAAGCTGTAACCTACGGCAATCGCACCGATCAGCATCAGTACGTAAGAAATGGTTTTTAAGCGGCTTGAAAATTCAAACATCTTGGCGGTCGTTAAAATTATTATGCTTCGTTTTAGCTTTCTGTAGTTGTTTCCTCCTCTTCTTTAGGAGCGCTCATATCGTCTTTCAACTTCATTACGTATAGGGCCAGTTTCCAACGCTCTTCAGGAGTAACCTGAGTAGCGTGAGAACCCATTACACCTTTTCCGTAGGTTACTACGTGGAAAATGCTACCGTAATTGATATCGCGATCTCCGTAGGAAGGAACCCCTAAGAATTTTTCATTCTTCACCAGGATACCCTGTCCCATTCCTTTATCACCATGGCAATGCACACAGAAAATGTCATACAATTCCTTGGCCTCGGCCATGGTCTTCTCACTAGCAGTAATGGAGCTAGGCATTTTCAAATTTGCTTTCGCTGAATCGTAGCCCGCAGCATCTGCGCCATATTCTACGTAGGTCATAAAACCACGTGGAACGGTACCTTCTACTGGTTTACGTGCCGAGGTACTGTCTTCGAAAAGATCGGTGGGCGAATAAGCTTCTAAAGCAGGACCGTCATACATGTCGGGCATATATTGCCATCCACGGGCATTCGGGTCGTCATTACAAGCTACCAACAAGATACCAGCGGTAGCTAAGGCGAATAATTTTTTGATAGATCCTCTTTTAAGCATGCTCAGCGGAATTTACACTTACTTCAATCGCTCCAGTTTCTTTCAACAGAGCCATGATATCTTCGTTACTGGAGCCTTCTTTGGCCACTACTTCCATCAAGAATTTATCATCGGTGGTACGTGGGTCAGGGTTCTGAGCCTTTGCACCAGGATAGATCTTATTACGGAAGAAGAAGGTCCAAACCATAAGGTGAGCCGCAAAGAATACGGTCAATTCGAACATAATAGGCACGAAAGCGGGCATGTTCTCACCCCAAGAAAAGCTTGGTTTACCACCAATATTCATAGGCCAATCTACGATCATCATGCCGTAGGTCATGGCAATGGCGGTAGACAATCCTAAAACACCATATAAGAAGGCCGCAATTGCAATACGGGTTTCTTTTAAGCCCATGGCATGATCTAAGCCATGCACTGGGAACGGTGTATACACTTCCTGAATCTCGAAGCCCTTTTCGCGAACTTCTTTTACGCCAGACAACAATACATCGTCGTCGTCATAAAGCGCATTTATGATGGTTTGATTAGTGCTCGACATGCTCTTGTTTCTCTTGTAGTTTCTTGTAGTTATCACCAGAAGATTTCAAAATCGTCTTCAATTCTGCCTGAGCAATTACCGGGAAGGTGCGCGCGTAAAGCAAGAATAGAACGAAGAAGAATCCGATTGTACCGATGAAGATACCAATGTCAACGAAAGTTGGAGAGAACATACTCCAGCTCGATGGCAAGTAGTCGCGGTGTAATGAAGTTACGATAATCACAAAGCGCTCGAACCACATACCGATGTTTACCACGATGGAAATGAAGAAGGTAAACATTAAGCTCGTACGTAATTTCTTGAACCACATGAACTGTGGTGAGAATACATTACAGGTCATCATACTCCAGTATGCCCACCAGTAAGGTCCTGTAGCACGGTTTAAGAAGGCATATTGCTCATACTCTACCCCGGAATACCAAGCGATAAATAGCTCGGTGATATAGGCAATACCTACGATAGAACCGGTAAGCATAATAATGATGTTCATCATTTCAATATGCTGAATGGTAATGTACTGCTCCATTTTGAACACCTTTCTAACGATGATCAAAAGAGTTTGCACCATTGCAAAGCCTGAGAAGATCGCACCTGCAACGAAGTAGGGTGGGAAAATGGTGGTATGCCATCCCGGAATAACCGAGGTTGCAAAGTCCATCGATACAATGGTGTGTACCGAAAGTACAAGCGGAGTAGCTAAACCGGCTAGTACCAAAGAAACCTCTTCGAAGCGCTGCCAGTGTTTTGCTTTACCACCCCAGCCGAAACTAAGGATCTTATAGATGTGCTTTTGTACTGGCTTCACCGCACGGTCCCGAATCATGGCAAAATCAGGAATAAGCCCAACATACCAGAACACTACCGATACCGAGAAGTAAGTAGAGATCGCAAACACGTCCCATAAAAGTGGTGAGTTAAAGTTCACCCAAAGACTTCCGAATTGGTTAGGAATTGGTAACACAAAATAGGCCATCCAAATACGACCCATGTGGATTCCAGGGAATAAGGCAGCTTGGATAACAGAGAAAATGGTCATCGCTTCCGCGGAGCGGTTGATCGACATTCTCCACTTCTGACGGAAAAGTAAAAGTACCGCCGAGATCAACGTTCCGGCGTGACCGATACCTACCCACCATACGAAGTTGGTGATATCCCAGGCCCAACCAACGGTCTTGTTAAGACCCCAGGTTCCGATACCTACTCCAATGGTGTAGAGAATACATCCCACACCCCATAGGAAGGCAACCAGGGCCAAGCTGAATACCAGCCACCATGATTTAGGCGCTGAAGACTCTACCGGGCGAACTACGTCGAGCGTAATGTCGTGGTAAGACTTGTCGCCTTCAATTAAAGGTTTGCGTATTGGCGCTTCGTAATGCATGTTATCCTTTATATTAAGCTTTTGTATTTCGAACTTTCACTTGGTAGAATACCGAAGGCTGAGTTCCTACCGAACCCAACAAGTGGTACATACGCTTGTCCTGCTTCAGGTTAAATACCTTGCTCTCCTTGTCATTCACATCACCAAATACAATGGCTCCGGTATCACAAGCAGATTGACAAGCAGTTTGCACTTGACCATCCTTCAACTTCTCTCCACGCTTCTTAGCTTCCAATTTACCCAATTGAGTACGTTGGATACACATAGAACATTTTTCCATCACACCACGAGAACGAACGGTTACGTCTGGGTTCAATACCATACGACCTAAGTCATCGTTCATCGCGTAGTTCTCCTTGAACATACCTACCGTATTATCGTGGTACTGGAACCAGTTAAAGCGACGAACTTTGTAAGGACAGTTGTTTGCGCAATAACGGGTACCGATACAACGGTTATAGGTCATGTGGTTGGTTCCTTCGGCACTATGGCTGGTAGCCGCTACCGGACAAACCGTTTCACAAGGTGCGTGATTACAGTGCTGACACATTACTGGTTGGAAGAACACCTCTGGACTTTCCGATGGCACCTCCATATTAGCGTACATGTCGATACCACTAAGACCTTCTTCAGAAGCTGTTTCTTCAGTGGTATCCGAACTGTAATAACGATCGATACGCAACCAATGCATATCGCGGTGTTTACGCATCTCATCTTTACCTACAACCGGTACGTTGTTCTCAGAATGACATGCAATAACACAAGCACCACAACCATTACATAGGTTCAAGTCGATTGACATATTCCACATGTGACCGGTTTCGTGATCGAAATCGTCCCAAAGGTTTACATCATCTCCTACTAGTGGGCCTTTGTAAGTTTCGAAGATCGGAGGCTCGTTCCAGCCATCGTGACCGTTCTGAGCATCTTCGTTCAAATAAGTATCAAGGTTTACCTCTTTTACAATATCACGCCCCATCATGGTATGCGCTAACTGAATACAGGCAAATTCGTGTTTAGAATCGGCTACTGGCTCTATTTTCACCGCTTCGCTATGAGCCATGCCCATTAAGCTGTAAGCATTCAAACCTACCTTATCCGCTACTTCACCAGCACCAAAACGGCCAAAGCCTACCGCTAGTGAAACGGTACCGATCGTTTGACCAGGCTGAATGAATACAGGAACATTTTCCAAGGTTTTAGAACCAACGGTAACATTAGCTCTAGAGCCGTTTAGGGCACCATTGGATTCATTCCAGTTCTTAAGCCCTAATTCGGCCGCATCGGCAGCAGAAATACTAAGGTAGTTATCCCAGCTAACACGAGTAATCGGATCAGGGAATTCTAACAACCAAGGGTTATTGGCAATCGTACCTACTCCCATACCGGTCATCTGGCTGAAGTTGATCTCCATCCCTGATGATTTGGCTGCTTTAGTAGCGGCGGCAGCGGCAGCACTTAAGTCCATACCTGTTTCCTCACCTTCCGCATCAGCTGCCATCTCTTCTGCAACGGCCGAAGTTTTAACAAAAACTCCGTCGTGTAAGACCTGAGACCAGTCGTTACCGCCAAGCATGCTAGTCCAATTGGACTTCACAAAAGCGTGGTAATCGCCCGATACACCGGCCCACTTCATCAAGTTCTCTTCGAACTGACGCGTATTGAACAATGGCTTGATGGTTGGCTGTTGTAAGCTATAGTGATTATCGGCTGGAGCAAAATCTCCCCAACTCTCACAATAATGATGCTCGGCCGCTACAAAGGTAGAGATCTGAGCAGTTTCGTCGTATTTCTGACTTACCGCTACCGAACAAGGCACTTTCTTATAGGCCGACGCGAAGTCGCTATTGCCAGAAAGAATATAAGCTGGGTTTAAGTTATGGCTAATGATGGCACCAACTTTACCCGCTTTCATATCGGCGATCAAGCTTTGCATGGCTTTATCATCTCCCTGACGGAAATAAGCACGTTGCTTGAGCGATAAGGTTGTCTCGGTATTTCCGAGTAAATCGTTAATAGCGATACAAAGCATTTCGTTGGCCTTGTCATTTCCCCCACAAACGATCAATCCTTTAGAACCGGCCTTCATCAATTCTTTGGCGGCTGCTTTAGCTTCCGCTGAGAGAACATTCGAAGAACCATAGGTCGCCGCACCTTTAGCGCTAGCGATCTCATTGTAAATTCCTAATAGTACCGCACCATACTGAGAAGCCTTAACCTTGTAACGCTTATCTGCGTTAGAACCGGTTAGACTCATGCCTGCTTCGAAATGCAGGTGACGCGACATGTCTTTTCCTGGCTTACGGTTCTGGGCATAAGCACCGCTTACTCCCTGACCGATCCAATCGCCTAAAAAGTCGGCGCCCACGCTAACGATGGTACGGGCCTTTTCAAACTTATATAGTGGGAAAGCGCGCTTACCGGTAGCCTCCTGCCAAGCATCAAGCTTTTGGCTGTAGCTCATCGGATCATAAGCTACGTGGCGGAAATTGGTATAGGCACTACCCAGTTTTTTAATCAATGATTTTTGAGAGGGACTTAGAACAGTAGAAGTAAGTACAACTACTTGCTTTCCATTGGCTTCCGCCGCTTTCAACCCTTCAGCAACCCCTTCATCCAACGAAGACCAGGTAGACTCCTGCCCCTTCACCACTGGCTTTTGTAAGCGTGTAGAATCATAAAGGTTCAATACCGAAGCGTGCACTCGGGTATTTGCGCCACCATTAAGAGCTGCTTCTTTATTGTTCTCGATCTTGATCGGACGACCTTCACGGGTTTTGATCAAAATAGACGCGTAATCGTGTCCGTCGTAATAAGAACTAGCGTAGTAATTGGCGATTCCAGGGATAATTTCCTCGGGACCTACTACATAAGGAAGTGATTCGTAAACGGGCGATTCGCAAGCAGCCAAAGTTGCGGCTGCGGTTGAAAATCCCATATACTTCAAGAAATCACGACGCGAAGTATGCGTACGGTCGAGATTGTCTTCATTTCCTAAAAACTCGTCTGCTGAGGTTTGACTTGGAAACTCTTGCTCGCTTAAGGTTTGCGTAAGTTCCGGATTCTCTAATTCAGAGATACCTCTCCAGTATTTTTTGTTTTCAGCCATTCTTCTTAGGAGATTTAGCTTTTTAATAGTGACATTTTCCACATTCCAAACCACCGATCATTTCTACGGTGATATCAGCATCTTCGCCATACTTCTCTTTAAGCTTGGCGTGCATGTCCTCGTAGTAATCATTGGTCTCAACCTGCACCTTGGTCTCACGATGACAGTTAATACACCATCCCATAGTAAGAGGTGAGTATTGATACACTTCTTCCATTTCCTCGATAGGACCGTGACAAGTTTGGCACTCCACCTGACCCGCAGTTACGTGCTGAGCGTGGTTGAAATAAGCCAGATCTGGAAGTTTGTGGATACGCACCCATTTTATGGGCTTTTGCTCGTAGTCTTCGATATAAGAGCCAGTGGCTGGGTCGAATCCTACTGCCGCGTAAATTTTAGATATTTCCTCGGTACCGTATTTGGGACCTTCCTGAATGTACATATGGCAATTCATACACACATTAGCAGTAGGAATGTTTGAGTGCTTCGACTTACGAGCACCACTATGACAATAATTACAATCGATCTGATTTTGTCCAGCGTGCAGTTCATGGGAGAACCTGATCGGTTGATGAGGCTGATAACCTTCCTCAAGGTTAACCGCCATAAGACCTAGGTATAATTGCTGGAAGAATACCACAGCAATTAAAATAGTAAGGACCGTAACTACTCTTGGGTTCTTAAGTGCTGTACGGGTAAAGACATTGGCATCCTCGAACATGGTACTGGTATCTTCACCACGTACCGCTTTTAAGGTATTTTTAACCCTTGCCAATAACACTACCATAAAGAGTAACAAGGCTCCTAAAATGTAGAGCAAAGTGGAGTTATCGTCATCAGCTTCTGCCACTACCACTTGAGTAGCGTCACCAGGAACAGGCTCTTTAGGCTTAGAGCCCTCGATGGTGTAAGCCAGAATATCCATCACATCTTGATCGCTCAAGGTGGGGAAAGCTGGCATTACCGAGCCATTGTACTCTTCAAAGATCGCGATCGCATCGGCATCTCCCGATTCGCGTAGCTCTTGATTGTTTTTGATCCATGCCACGAGCCATTCGGTAGACCGACGCTGGGTAACATCACCCAATGCTGGACCCACTACCTTTTTGTCGAGCTTGTGACAGGCAGCACACTGACTATTAAACAATGATTTTCCGTTCGCGGCGTCCCCTT
>CBFHJH010000022.1:11993-17415 GCA_965656185.1 Croceimicrobium sp. | reverse complement strand
ACTAACAGCGTAATCCGCTTTAATCTGCTTTGCTAAAAACCTCTTCTGACAGAGCCCTAGAGCTTTTTTTCGACAACATCTTTAAGGATCCTGTGGTCCAAGCTCAAATCCGCATACATCTGCTTAAGCTTCGCATTTTCACGCTCCAACTCCTTGTACTTACGCAGCATCGATGAATCCATGCCTCCATACTTTTTACGCCAGATATAAAAAGTATTGGCGCTAACACCTAACTCCTTGCAGATATCCTGCACTTTCTTGCCAGCCTCATGCTCCTTTAAAGCCTGGCTGATCTGACTTTCTGAAAACCGAGCGTAGCGAGCTCACGACCACCTTGTGGTCGTAATCTTGATTTCTTCATAGTCAACAGTTTAAATTTACACACTTTTAAACTGTTGGATTTTTAGGGGGACTTACACTAGATTATTTAATACCTCTTGAAAATTCCCACCTATCGGGTTTGTAGATAGAAGGCCGTTGTCATCTAGAATCAAGTGGAATTTCACAGGGATGTGAAGCCCAGGCTCAAATCCTCCCACAGCATTAGAAGAGTTCGAAGATTTATTGAGTTTTAATTGATTTTGTATTTTAAATAACTCTTGTCCATTTTTTAAAAATGAATCGGTTAGAAAAATATCATTGGAATTAATTTCGTGGTTCGACCCGCAACGGTAAGGAGAGATTTGCGAAAAAACTAAGCCAGGGCTTACCAAAAGGAAAGCCAACGCGAAAGTGAAGCAGAATTTCATTAATTTTTATTTGGAGGTTTTAATTTTTACCAGGACGGTTCCAAAATCTTGGAAAAGAACTTGATTAGTGTCTTTGGGTTTTAAAAAATACTCGTAAATAGTATCATTATTGAATTTGATAAGTTCAGTGTTGTAGTGAAGGTTTGCAATCATTCCACGATGCCCGGCATGAATTGACAAAGTATCAATTTGATTTTTATTCCAAACAATTTTCGCAGTGGCAATTGAATCCTGGGATTGACCTAGAACACGACCAAACAATTCAGGCTGATCTTCAAAAAAGAAATGAGGACCGGTGATATGTGGATAATCGGTATTAATGCGATATCGATAGTCTAGCGCAGTTATCTCTCCATTCTCCCAGATCATGAAAGGCCAGTGTGGACTTTGAGTAGAGTCATTTAAATACATGTCGTGATCATCCCAGGCTGGTTGTCCTTCATGGTCAATCATTTTAAAAAGGAGCGTAATATTATAAACAGAAAGGTCTTCAGTTGAACTGCCTGAATCCTCCTTTGCACAGGAAGGAAGAAGAATGACAGAAAGGAGAAGCAGAAAGATCAGATTATTTTTCATAACAGTTATTTGTATAAATCAGATGGATGATAAGGCTATACCAAGCTATTGGTCCATTTGTTGAAGGAATGACCATAAGTTTATGGCTCAAAAGGTATAGGCTATTACTGGATTTTATGTTTTTAGAATGTTAAATCTAAAATGGAAATATACTATATTACCTTTGGGTCAAGGCCTAATCTCACTGACAAACAAGCCCGATTCAGCAAGGAGTACATGATTGATTTCAATGCTACTAAGGCGGCTATTCGAGCTGATTATACCCAAAAGAGCGCCATACAGATTGGTGAGCAAAATCTTAGAAAGGATGCGGTTAAAGCTAGGCTGGCCGAGCTAAAAGGAAGGCCTCAAAGAAACTGAAGATAACTCATGACATTGTCCTACAACAGCTGAAGACTTGGGCAGAAAGTGATATTACCGAAACCATGTGCCTCACAGCTGAGGACATCAAAGAGCTGCAGGTTGAGATTCGAAGGCTGATTACCAAGTTCAAAAGGACGGTGGTTACGACCAAGCAAGGTGATACCGTTGAAACCATCAAGCTCACTTTCGTTTCCAAAGAGAAGGCTATCGACATGATCAACCGGCACATAGAATTTGTAACCTCCCCTAATACTCGGACTGGCTTCAAATATACTTTCTTCTCAACAAAACCATTTGAAGCACTGGAAGACATCTATAAAAAGTCTCGGACTTCCTCCCTACCCCAGCTTTTAACAGCAGACAAAGCCTCTCACAAACAAAGTCTAAGATTTTCTGTACATTTTAAACCATGAGTAGAGGATTCGTAAAAGAAGAAGATCAAGAAGAAGCCCCCCTAATTCCGCCGCGGGCGGCCTTACCCGAAAGCATAGACAATTACGTGACTCCGACCGGCTATGAAGCGCTGCTGCAGGAGCGCAAAGACTTGGAAAAGGAGCGACAAAACAACCCTGAGGAAAATGAAACCGAGAAGAGGCGTTTAAATATGCTTATCGATGGGAAGATCCGCTTATTGGACGAAAGGATCACTTCGGCCAAGGTGATTCCGCTGGATGAGCAGCCCCACGATGAATTGCGTTTTGGCGCTAAGCTGAAGCTAAAGTATTTAAGCGGCCCCATGAAAGGCAAAGAAGTGGATTTGCAGATCGTGGGCGTGGACGAGGCCGATGTAAAAAAGCAAAAGATCGCCTTCGTGGCTCCCTTGGCTAGAGCCTTGATGGGCGCCAAAGCGGGCGAGGAACGCGATTTGGTTTTAGGCCCAGAAAAACGCCGACTCAAGGTATTGTCCTTCCATTATTAAAGCTAAGCTCCCCGCCCCAGCTTATATTAGGATAAAATTTACCGAGTCGGAACCTTAGCCCCTTCGGCTTTTTTAGGCGAGCTTTAAACCTAGGTACCTTAAGCTCAGTAGATCACTTGCGCTATTTTACCGGGTCCCGCACGGAGACACTAAGTGCTTTAAAATCATTAAATTAGACCCTCATCTAATCATTAAGCATCCTTAATCGCCGCGCTATGAAACATTATTTAGCCCTCGCTTCTACTCTTCTGCTCATTGGCTGCCAATGCTCCAATAACCATGATCCTCAAGCGAGCCGCTCTACTGTAATTGCCGCTCCGCCGCGTATAAACCTGGCCCAAGCCTCTCTCTATTTTCAATGTGCCAACCCGATTAGCTTGGGCGATAGCAGCAGCGCATGGGAGCTAAAAAATACCGCGATCACTGGCGCCGATCTCATCGATGGAAGCCATCGCTATTTAATTGAAGTGGTACCCACATCGAGAGAAGTTCAGATCGAAGCTAGCTTAAAGCACTGGCAAAGGGCTCTAAAGCAAAAGGCCCCCATCTGAACGGGAATAGGAGCTTAGGCTTGGCTTAAAGTAGTATTTAGGCCGGCTTTTGCAAGAAGAAGGTCACCCCCCAGCAGGTGCCGTGCGCTTCGTTCTGCACAAACATGTCGCGGATACCACTTTTTTGCAATAAGTACATGGTCTTGTTCAAATCGTACTCATTCATCTGCATCAAAGGTTCCGAGAAAGGCCGCCCTTGGGTGAGGTTAAGTAAACCGTGCACCAAGGGTATGCGGTAACGGAAATAATCCAAGAAACGACCTAAACGTCCTTTTTGGCAGGTATAGTTAACTTGAAAAACCCCATAGCCACCCGGTTTGATACGGTCTACCAATTCTTGTAAGATATGTAAGCCACGATCGCTATTGATATGCTGTAGTACGATATAGCAGTTCACCAAATCGAACTGCTGCCCTTTTACGGCACTGAGCTTATCGTCGGACATATAGAACTCCAAATGCTCATAGCCCAGGTCGCTGGCATTCTTGCGCGCTTCCGAGAGCATATCTTCACTAATATCGATCCCCACTACGCGTTCGGCGGCCGGAGCAAAACCGATCGCCAAGCGACCGGTACCGCAACCAAAGTCTAAAACCGAGGCAGGTTTGAAATTAGGATCGAAGTGATGATGCAATTGCTTAAACACCCGTTTAGCGTAGCGTACACCCGTTTCGAAGAACTCCTTGCGGTGCTCCTCATTTAAGTTCGCATCGCGAAACTTCTCATGCGTTAGCACTCCGAAATAAGGATCTTTCTTGCCGTAGGCCTGCCAGGCCTTATCTGAATTAGTTGTTGCCATAGTCTTCCTCTTTTTGTGGCCCTCGCATTTGCCGGGTGGCTGCGATGGCGCGTTTGGAAACAGGGTCTTTCATAAAGGAAAGCGGTAAAATATCTTCGCTTGCCAAAAGTGAATCGACCGTGGTAAAGTTAAGCTGATCAATATATTTTCCTTGCAAAGCGCCCGATTGCACGGCACGCTTCAGCTGCAAAGCACATAATACCTCCCCGGGATGCTCGGCGTCTACCATAAAATGGTCGTTTAAGCCCATCTGCGCCGGGGTGCTAAATTCGATCACATTATAGCCAGTAGCTTTTAAATCTTCTTGCACCCGCATGAATTCTTGCCAAAAGGCTCGGAACCTGGGCTGCTGCATAGCTTCACTAAAGAATTGATCCGAATAGGGCGGGAAGTAGAGGATCAATTCGATGCCCATACGGCGAAAGCGATCTAAGCATTGGTAGTACAACTGCTCCTTTTGCCGGTCGAAATTAAAAGGCTCATTAAAGGGAGCCCGTTTTTGCCGCAATTGCTCGGCCAGATGTCCGTCGCGATAAATACTGTCTTTGAGGTAGCGGCTGATCTCTCCCTCGTGCCGAAAAGTGCCGTCATTGCGATAACCACGACCCCGCATTCCGGCTCTACCAAAACCCAGGTCTTGCTCGGGCGGAAGCAACAAGTTCTTATTGCGAAAAATGCGCTGCATGCCTTTGAGATGCGATTTGGCACTCAGAGCCCGGTCTTCTGGGTAGTGGCGCGTCCATTCTTGGTCGTCTAAAAAAGTATTTTCTAAGAAAAAGGACAGGTCTACCCCCAACAAGACCAGATCGGGCTTAGCTTGCTCGCCACTTTGAATAAGGTCTAAAACGTAATTAAGGTCTTTGGCATTACGCGCCATCAGCCCGGTATTGTAAAAGTCTTTCTGGAATGGGCGGAACATAAAGTCGCGAAACTGCAGAGTAACCGACTGCCCCAAGACCAAGACTTTGGGCTGCTTCTTGCGAAACATTTGGAATTTATAGTTGCTGAGGGAATTACCCAGGATCTCCCGACCGTAGTACAGTTCTTCACTGGCGATGGCTTGGATATCGCTTACCCGATCGATAGAATAAGACTCCTTACTGAGGTATAAGAGGATCTCTCCCGCAATGCCATAAGCCAGGATGAGAAAAATGAAGGGCAATATTTTGAGCACGAACTTCTTCATCTAGAACTGGAAATAATAGAAGGGTTCCTTTCCGAAATAGCCAAATAAGAGGATCATTAAGATCATGACCAGGTACAAGGCCCGGCGCCAAAACTTAGGCAAGACCTGGACTTGGAAAGGGTGGTCCTTATCCTTAGTAAACCACTCGTAGATCAATAAGGCTAAGGCGATGGGAACCACCTCCAAAACACCGGGATCGAGCTGCCAGTGGAAGTTTGAAAAGATACTTTGATAGATTTCCTTGGCTTGGAAGATATCGTCGGAGCGGAATAAGGCTAC
>CBFHJH010000022.1:3972-11897 GCA_965656185.1 Croceimicrobium sp. | reverse complement strand
TACGCTTAAACTTACCAGCATAATGTTGAGCAACATAGTAAAATGCATGGCTACCGGGTGGGTATTTAAAAAGGATAAGCTTTGGCGCAACCACTTGTATTCGGTGGCCATGATCCGCGGTAAAAAACACAAACCATGAAAGACCCCGAACAGCAAGAAAGTATAGTTGGCCCCATGCCATAAGCCGATCAGGGTAAAGAGGATCACGGTAGCGATAAAACGCCAGATCTTACTGTTCTTATTCACCTTGGCCAGCGGGATGAAGAGGTAATCTCGGAACCAAGTGGTAAGGGAAATATGCCAGCGCGACCAAAACTCGGGGATGCTTTTGGCGTAAAAAGGGGTTTTAAAGTTCCGAATCAACTCAAAGCCTAAGAGCTTGGCCAAGCCACGGGCAATGTCGGTATAAGCCGAAAAATCGGCGTAAAGCTGCACGAAGAACAAAGCGGAGACCACAAAATGGGTAAAGCCATTGTGATCGGAATGATTGGCATAGATCAAATCAACCTGGGTACCGATATTATCGGCGATCACCATTTTCTTAAAAAAGCCGTAGAGCAAAAGGCGCATGCCATCTACCGCCTGAGTGTAATTGAATTCTTTGGTCCGCTTAAACTGCGGTAAGAAGCTGGTGGCCCTTTCGATCGGTCCGGCCACCAATTGCGGAAAGAAGCTCACGTAATTGAGGAAGGCTACGAAGTCTTTTTCCGGTTTGATGCGACCGCGGTAAACGTCGAGCGAATAACTCAGGGTTTGGAAGGTGTAAAAGCTGATCCCCACCGGCAAGATAATACTGAGACTGATGTCGCTCATCTCAAAGCCGATCTGCCGCAGGAGGTCCTTGGCCGATGAAATGAAGAAATTATAATACTTGAAATAGGCCAGGAGACCTAGATTAAGACTTAAACTAATGCCGATAAGGAGCTTTTTGCGCGGGCTGCGAGGCAGGTAATAGCCTACTAAATAATCTACGATAGAGCTTAGGGCGATCAGGGCCAAAAAGCGGTAATCCCACCAGGCATAGAACACATAGTTAAATACCAGCAAGACCACGTTGAAGGCGCGTAGAGATTTGCGCAGGCTCCATAGTACGGTAACCGCCGTAAGTAGAAAGAGCAGGAATTCTATGGAGTTAAAGCGCATGCTTAGAAACTAAAATTACGATCGTGTAAATAGATATCCAGCATCTCCTCGTAGCTAATGCCCCGTGCTTGGGCCATCTCCTTCAATTGCTCCTGCCAGCCCCGTTCGCTGCGGATCTGCTCCTCAATGTAGAAATCCATCAAAAACTTGGGCTTAAAGCTCGAATCTTGCAGGGTCTTGAGCATCCGGATCGGAAACTTAAAGCCCCGCGAGGCCATATTGGGCTCATTGGCGATGATCAGGAAGGCATCGTACTCATCCAAGACTTCGTTCAAGTCACGGTGGCGCACTAAATAAGGTAATTCATCGCGGTGGTTATTGCGCGAATCGGTGGTGTAGCAAGTAATATTATAGTACCAGAACTCCATCGAGTCGAAGCATTCCTGACCGATCCGCATACGTTCTACCAATTCCCAGCCAAAGCTATCGCCGATAATAAGGATCTTCTTAGAATCTTTACCCTGCTTGGGCTCCCATTCAAATTCGGGATAAGCCATACTATCGGGTCGTGGCTCCCTAAAGAGGTTCATCGATCCCGAAATATCATTATCGTAATAAAGCGGCTCGGAGCTAAAGTTGAGCTCGGTCATCTCGATATTAGGGAGATCCCAGCCCATTTTGGCTTCCATGTACTTCACGATGGTATCGGCCACGAAGAAATTGGAGAAATAACTCCAATGGATCCCGTATTTCGGGAACAATAGGTCGCCATATTCCTTTTTCAACTCTTCGAAAACCGGGTGGAAATCGATGTGGTTGATCCCGCGCTCTTTGAAGTCCTGCAAGAAATATTCGTGATTAGTAGAGTCGCGTTCCTTTTGGTAGGGCAAGTACTCTGGGTAATAATAGGCCTTTCCGGTGGCCATGCCCATCATCACGATCTTGCCGCGTGCTTCTAAAGAATCTTGCAATGCCTTAAAGGTATTGCCGTATTTGCGGATCTTCATCATCCCCAAATAATCCTCGCCAAAATAGGCATCGATATAGGGCTGCTCGTAGAGGTAGTCGTCTTTTCCCGCTACCACGTCACCGGTAAAAATATTCCCGAACAAGGTGTATTCGAGCTGATTATGGAGCTTCACGAAAAAGGCGAAGAAGCCGATTTGATCATTTACATAAGCGGCCAATGACTCTTGGAAGCTGCCATTACTAAAGCTTTCCAAACTAAGAGGCTCGAAGCTATTGGTGAGGGTGGTCTTACTCACCCCACCCGACATCCGCAGCGGAGTTACCAATTCCAGCATGGGGTAAAGCATCAGAATCAAACCGGTCCGCAATAGGATCTTCTTTATGTTCTTAGGTGCTTTCATAACTAAAACCGGAAATAGATGAAGGGATTAAAATCGGTAGTGATGATATAGCTGATGGAAAGGATAAACAATCCGACGAAACTGAAGAACAAAAAGATATGCTGGCGCTTGCTGTAATTGGCGTAGAAAAAGAACTGCTCCCATTTTCTACCCAGAGGCAAGAGCACAATAAAGGAAAAGATCAGGCCTAAGGTGAGGTAGGTGATGAAACTACCGTCGAAGTCGAATTCGGCTACCGCTTCCCTACCGCCATTGAACATCTTACCCAAGTAGCGGCTGGCCATAGAGAAATCGTCGGCTCTAAAGAAAACCCAGCCGATGAGCACGATAAAGTACTGGTAGGCAATGCGGAATAAGAGTGGGATCTTCTTAAGCCATTTACCCAGAAAAGCGCGTTCGATCATCAGGAAGATGCCGTGCCAAGCGCCCCAAATCACGAAGGTCCAGGCGGCCCCGTGCCAAAGCCCGGATAGTAAGAATACGATCACCAAGTTGAGGTAATTCATGTAGGCATACTTAGAGCGATTGCCCCCCAGCGGAATGTAAAGGTAGTCGCGCATGAAAGCTCCCAAGGTGATATGCCATTTGCGCCAAAAGTCGGTAATACTTTCGGCGGTATAGGGGTTCCTAAAGTTTTCGGGGAAATTGAAGCCCATGATCTTCCCTAAACCGATCGCCATATCGGAATATCCTGAAAAGTCGAAATAGATCTGGATGGCATAAGCTACGATACCCAACCAAGCGATCGGACTGGAAATACCGTCTACCTGAGCGAAGATCTGATCTACCTGGGCTCCCACCTGGTTGGCGATCAACACTTTCTTGGCCAAGCCGATCACAAAGATGTAAAGCCCCTTTAGTTTATAGTCGGTGGTGAAATTCTGCCGCCTATCCTTGATCTCGTCGGCAATGGTATTGAAACGAATTATGGGTCCGGCGATCAATTGCGGGAAGAGGAGGATATACAATAGATAGTCTTGTACTTTCTCTAAGGCGCGATGGCGGCCCCAATACACATCCAAAGTATAGGTTATGGATTGGAAGGTGAAGAAACTGATCCCGATCGGCAAAAGCACTTCGACCCAAGGCAGAGCACTTAGCCCCATACTGCTAAGTAGGGCGTTGATATTCTCTACAAAGAAATTGGCGTATTTAAAATAAGCCAGGGTACCTAGATTGATCACCAAAGAAACCCAGAGCAGGCTCTTCCTAAACTTAGGCTTCTCCGTAGCCTTCTCCATCCGCTGTACGATGTAGAAGTTGGTTACCAATAGGGGAATCAGCAACCAAAAGAATAGGGGCGCTCCCCAGATGTAAAAGATCAAACTGGACACCAGGGCCACCATGTTCTTGGCGCGATGCGGCACCAGGTGGTACACCAGCAAGAACAGGGGTAAAAAGATCAGCAGGAATATGACACTAGTAAATACCATCGCTCCTAAGCCTTCTGATTTTTCTCAATTACTTTCTCGAACAAAGCCAAGGTTTCCATCGCTGTTTTACGCCATGAAAAATCAAAGGACCTTTCTAAACCTTTTTCCGCTAGATCCTTGCGGGCCTCCGGATCGGTAAGGATGATCTTCATTTGCTCTTTGATCTGCTCGATGTTGTCGGGATCCGCACCCAGGCCATAGCCTTCGAGGATCTCCTTCATGGAACTATTATCGCCGTAAATGACCGGGGTCTTACAACTCATGGCCTCCAAGGGTGGCAATCCGAAACCTTCGTAAAACGAGACATAACAAAGGCCTTCCGCCTCGCGGTACAAGTCGGGCAAATCGTTCTCATCGATAAAACCGGTAAAGATGATATTGTCTTTATGGCGCAAACGCATGATCTCCTTGGCATCCCAGCCTTTCTTGCCGCCTACTACCAAATTGCAATTGAGCTCCGGCATCTCGTCTAAAAGCATTTGAAAGGCCTTAATGGTATTCTCCAAGTTCTTACGAGGCTCCAGGGTAGAAAGGGTAAACAAATAAGGTTCGGGCGGAATATTATAGACCTTGCGGGTATTAAAACCGGTCTTATTAAAATAATCGGGAATGAACTTCTGATTGTCGGCCGCCTCCAAAACGGTGTGCAGCTTGCTATCGTCTAGCTTATAATGCTCGATCATATCCGCTTTGGTGCATTCCGAAATACAGAGGTATTCGGCATCCTGCTCCCTAAAATAATTGAAACCCGCCTCGGCCTTATCGATATTACTCTGGGTGTGGTACTGACTAAAAAGACGGTGGGTCAAGTCGTGAATGGTCACTAAATAGTTGGCATCCACCTTTTCAAATGGTTCGTAATGTTGCGGTAAGGGTACATTAATCAAGTCGTAATCGGCAAAGCGATCCTTGCTTTCCTCCGCTCCTGCTTTTTTGCCTTTAAAACGCAGAAGATCCTTCAGCTTTAAGCTGCGATCGGATAACTTTAAACCGGCTTTGATCAGGATGCGGCGGTAATTATTCTTAATGTAGTCCTTTAGAGGAATGGGCACCAGGCTCTTCACGAAAGACCAAGAAGCGTGGATGTAGTGAAAGAGGTATTTCTTAGCCAGAGGAATACTGGCATTGTTGTTCTCGTTCTTACGGACATCGAAGAGGCTTGCGCCGAATTCGTGCAAAGGATAGATCTTACCCTTGAGGAAAAGATCGATCTCCCAGCGCCGGTCGGGGTTCTGACTCACCGGATACATTGCTTTGAGCAGTTCCAAAAGGTAGCGCTTTACGCCATCGTTACGGTGCATCAATAATTTATTGGCCTCGATCAATACCTTGTAGCTTTTGCCTTGCGGCTGAGGATCGAGCCCCAATTGCTGCATCACTTCATAATCGAAATCCGGGTTGAAATCTCGCAAACCTCCTTCGCGCGTATAACCTAAACGCTCCATGGTGGTACGGTGATAGGTCCAAAAGAGATTTTGCAAATCTTGATCCAACTCTTCCTTCCAACCAAAGGCTTTGCCCTTGCGGAAAGATTTGCGGACGATCTCGAGCTCTTCCTCCTCGGTATGGGCCCGACGCTTGCCGCGGCCGTACTTGGGCTTCCCGAATTTAAGGTCTTGGAAAGAAGGTAATTTCTCCGGATCCGCATGGGGCAGGTCGGTCAGTAAACGCAAGCGCTCCGCCTGATCGATGGGCGCCTCGATAAGGTCTTCAAAGCGAATTACCAGCTTGGCGCGCTGCAACCACTCTTCTACATTAGGACTCCAACCTCCAAAATAACTGCCCTCTGCGGCCAAGGTGGCCTCAATGAATATATCACGGAAAGGGCGCTCCGAATTATAGATCTCGATTTGCTGATAGGCCATCGAAACTAAGGCGTCTCGCCCATCGCGCACCAAGTACACCGCTTCACTTTGCTCCAGATCTTCGGGCAGCAGATGCTCGGGCCTATGGTGAGTCTTCACGAAGGAATAATCGCGGTAGTTCTCAGGCTCCCCTTTGCCTTCGTAAAAGGAGCTAGACTCTTTCCCGTAGACTTCGAAGAGAATATTCCTAAAAAACGTATTACCCGAGCGTGGGAATGAACTGATCCAGATCATATTAAGCCCTCTCCTTTCCTTTTAATTCTAATACTTGCTGATATAAGGCCAAATCCTGGGCGTTAAGCTCCCGAATCTGGTCTAAAAGAGCGGCATCGTGCTGCTCCATCTTCCCTTTGGTTTCGTTGTGCCTTTCGGTGGGGGCCGCCGACCAATCCATTAATTGCTTTAAATGGCTTAGGTCTTCCGCATAATTATCCTGAATACCGATGAACTTGAAATTCTCCAAAGGAGCCCCAGCCAAGAATTTCGACATCACATTCTGGTTCTCTTCCAAGGCAATGAATTCTTCCAGGCTTTTGCCGATACGTGGAAATAAGTTTTCATCCGGCTGCTCCTGTAAGCGCTCTTCCACGATATTTTTTAGGAAGTAGTAATTGGATAGCACCCGCTTTACCGGATCGCGCAACCAGGTAATGAATTCGACCGCGGGACCTAGATCGAAATAGTCCTGCAGTTTCAAATAACTAAAATGCCCGTGAATGACCTTGACCTTGCGCGACAGCTTGCTTCCCTCGAAGTATTGATCATTGAGTTTGATCCGACCCGAGTTAAAGATATCCACCTTCGCAAAATGTTTGTCCGCGACATTTTCATTCAGCACCAAGCGAAAGGCCGTACCGGCGGTTTTAGGAATATGGAGCGATACCAATTCGATATGGTTCTTGATCTTCTTCACTTCCCCTCTACTTTTTATCCTTAACCGCATAGTTTATGGCCTTGGGAATGTCGGTAGTTTCCATCACCACCTTGCCTTTTTCCATCACGATGATACGGGTCGCCAATTCAGTGAACTGCTCCATATTATGCGAAACCAATAGAACCCCCATATCCTTGCGGATCTCTTTAAGGGTTTGGATCGACTTTTCGCGAAACTTCACGTCACTTACCGCCAAACCTTCATCGATAATTAAAAGGTCGGGATTGGCTAAAACCGAAATGGCAAAGTTTATCCGTGCTCGCATCCCCGCGCTGTAAGAGCCAAAAGGTGCTTGAGCGAATTGCTCCACCTCGGCAAACTTGAGGATCTTAGGCATCTTTTCCTCGATCTCGGCTTTACTCATGCCAAAAAGGGCACACTTAACCCGAATATTCTCTTCGCCACTGTAATAGCGTTGAAAGGCCCGAGTTCGCTCAAATACGGTGGTAATACGCCCGCGTACTTTTATCTTGCCATAGCTTACCGGATAAGCTCCAATGATCGATCGGATCAGGGTGGTTTTACCCGCGCCATTCATCCCTAAGATACCCACAACTTCTCCCTTAGAAATACTGAGGTTGATATCCTGTAAAGCCCAGAATTCCTTTTTCCTCAGTTTCGGCAAACGCTTGGTGGCACCAAACTTGAAGATGTCCTGCAAACCATAGAACATATTCAGCTTGAGGTCCGTACAGAACTTCTTATAAACATGGCTTATTTCCACAATTGGCTTAGACATGGGCTAGTCGAAAATGCGTTCTACGATCTTATAGACCGATTTAAAAAAGAAGTGGATCACCAATAGAAAAACCACCACGGCAAAGACGGTGGAGATCCAGAATTCGTTCCAATGGCTTACCGGAGTACCCACTAAGATGTCGCGGGGAACCCCCAGTAAATAGGTAAGCGGATTGATGCTAATGATCTGCTGTAAAAAGGGACTATTCACTTTATCGGTATACACAACCGGCGTAAAGTACATCAGTAAAGTGATGCCCTGGCTGGCCACTAGGAGGATATCGTTAAACACCACTTCGATAAGCGATATAAAAACCCCAAAGGCAATGCCCAAGAGAATAAGGGGAATCAAGGCCGGGAAAAACAATAAAGAGTATAGGTCGAAGCGCACCCCCAGGATGAGCAAGACCACGATATTAAGCACAAAGGGGATCAGGAAATTGACGATGGTGAGCAGGATCTTCTCCACCAATTTGGCCTCCATATCAAAAGGCATTTCCAT
>CBFHJH010000022.1:0-3872 GCA_965656185.1 Croceimicrobium sp. | reverse complement strand
ATATTGGCAGAGTAGCGATGTTCTGTATAGCTCTTCTCCATTCCTTTTTTAGCCATTCAATTGATCGAAAATGAAGTCAGCGCTTCGCTTGTACGAATAGCGTTCCTCCAATTCAGCCCTATCTAAGCTTTTAACTTTCAGACTACTGGGATCTTCAGCAAGTGATTTAAGAAGCTCGGTTAGGCCTTTTCGATTTGCAGGGGGCGAAAATAAAACAAGGTCTTGAAACAACTCCCTAAAAACCGGAATATCTGAAACGACGCTAAGCTTTTGATAAGCAAGTGATTCCAATACCGGTAGACCAAAGCCTTCGTAAAGCGGTAGGTATAGGCAAACCCGAGCGTGATGGTATAAATTGGCTAGCCTTTCATCATCCGCATCTTGGTACCAAATAATATTGGAAGCTTGACGGATCTTATCGGGATAAGCCTCTAGATCGCTGTAAAGATTAGGATCATAGGCGCCTACCAAAACCAAGTTAAAGGGGAGCTGCTCGCCGGCTTGCAAGAATACATCGATAATGGTTTTTTGATTCTTGCGTGCCGACAAAGTACCCACCGCCAAAACATAAGGCTTTGCCAGCAATGGAGCACCAATATTCGAGGGGTCGGGCAATTCCGCCAAACCATTATAGCTCACGGATATCTTATCCGCCGCAAGCGAAAAATGCTTGCTTATCTCTTGCTTAGAGAATTCACTCACCGTAAATACCCGACGGACCTTCTTTAGGAGCCTCGGTATCATAAAGCGATACCAAGAAACAAAGGCCGGACTAAACCACTGTGGGTTTTCCATGAAGGCCACATCGTGTAAAGTGAGATAGTTATTGCGATAAAGGATCGGGCCGCTATTCCCTAAATTGATCAAAGCGGGGCTGCCCTTAAGCCAGAGGTAGACCGGCAAAGTGATTTGCTCCCAGACTTGTCCTTTAAAAATAGGCAAGCTTTGATGCTTCAGCGCTTCCTGATGATCGAGCTTAGGGGCAATGATCTGCACTTCCGGGCCCTTCGCCATTAAATACTTAGACACTTCACGGGCGTAGCGCTGCACCCCAGATAACTTTTGGCTTAAAAAGCGACCATTGATAAAGATCTGCTCTTTGGCCTTAGACCATGAAGTAAAGGCCATAAAAGCACCAAAGAAGGCGTAAGAAAATATCCCCACTTGGCGGGAAAGTAAGTTTTCAGTGAGCAGACTTAAGCTAAACAAGAGACTGATGGCCAGATGCGCACTATTGCGCGACACGATTCCGATCAATACCTGAATGGCTTGGACCCCTATAAAAATAAGAAAGGGTATAATGCCTGCCGCCAACCACATGTGGAGGTAATAATTATGGGTATTGTAGCCTTTTTCGAGGGCATCACTAAAACCAAAGCGCTCGTAATTAGCGCTAAGCGTGGCCGGTACATCGCCAATTCCTACCCCGAACCAAGGCGCCTCGCTAATAGCATGGTAGGTGCTGTAATAAATGGCCTTGCGCATGCTATCGGGATTGTTCTGATCGATACCCTTTTCGCTAAGGGCCTTGATCAAGTCGGTAGCCCGATCATGCAAGGGGTCGATGAAATAAGTTAAAGCCGCTAAAGTCAGGATCACCACCGGAGTCCACTTTACGATCACGCGCCAATCGCGGCCTTGGGTCCAAATTACCGCACTACCCACCAAACTAGCGGCCATGATCATTTTAGAAGAGGCCATTAAAATACCTAAGCCCAAGGAGGCTAACATAAATAGAAGGATCAAGCGTGGCCACAGACCGAGTTTGGCTTCCCTTAGTTCTTGCTGAATACCGAAGGCGGGGATCGCCAGTAAAATGGAGAAATAAGTGGGATGGAGCTGAGTCTTGGCGCTCACGAACTCCCGGATAAAGTAATAGGAATTGGAATAGGGCAAAACCAGCATGAGCTTACCGGTAGCCAAAATAGAGATGATGGCGTACCATGAAAAGAGGGTCATTACCAAGGCCAAGAAGCGTAAAAGGTTTACCTGAAGCTTTCGGTCAAATTCCTTGCGGTTCAAAAAGAAAAGGATCGGCAAGACCACCAAAAGTACACTGCGCTCGAGGTATTTAAGTCCGTGATGGAGGTCTTCGCTGTAGAGCAAGCTAAGTACGAGACTCAAGGTCGGCAAGAGAAGAAGGATCGGTAAACCAAAACCGATCGAGCTACGGTCCTTCCGGTTCTGCACCGCGGCAATGATCTGCAAAACTATCAGCAGCATGGCCAAGGCACTTTGAGCTTGAAGACTAGGTAAGACCGGAAATAAGCAGAAAAGGTAGAGCCCTAATTTACCCAGGCTAATTTTAGCTTGCATACTTTTTCTTTAGACACTTGGCCACAAAGTTGAGCATTTCCCTTTTAAAGCGCTCATAATTAAAGCGCTCGGCATTCGCTCTTATCGCTTGAGTGGAGAACTTCCCCTGGTAATTCTTTTCAAAATCGGCGATCGACTTCTGAATGGCCTCGGTCGTTTGTTGACGAAAGAATAGACCGGTTTTCTGGTGTTGCATGATCTCGGCCGCTCCGCCCTTATGAAAGGCTAAAAGGGGCGTACCACAAGCCTGCGCTTCGACCAGCGTAATGCCGAAATCTTCCTTTCCGGCAAAAACAAAGGCCTTGGCCTTGCGCATATAGCGATGAAACTGCTCGAACTCCAAATGCGACAACATGGTAACATTAGGACCGGCCATTTTCTCGATCTTTTCCTTTTCTGGGCCGTCTCCGATCACGATCAGTTTTTTGTCGGGCATGGCATTGAATGCCTCTACTACTAGATCTACTTTTTTATAGCAGACCAAACGAGAAACGGTGAGGTAATAGTCCTCCTTTTCCTCTTCTACGGTAAACTTCTCCACGTTTACCGGAGGATGGATCACCGTGGCCTTACGACCGTAAAAACGACGAATCCTTTGCGCGGTAAAACCAGAGTTAGCGATGTAATAGTCTACTTGCTTAGAAACCTTAGCGTCCCAGGCCCGCAACATCGAGGTTAGCAATTTGCTGGCCCATCCTAGCGGACCGATGTGAATGCCATGCGATTCTAAGTATACATCCTGTAGGTCCCAGATATAACGCATGGGGGTATGACAGTAGGAAATATGCAATTGATCGGAAGACTTCTTCACGCCATGAGCAAAGGCATGCGAACTGGAGAGAATAAGCGAATAGTCTTGCAGTTTATGCTTGCGCACGGCCCAAGGCATAATGGGCAGATAATAACGGAAGTGCCTTCTTGCTTTAGGCAGCTTTTGAATAAAGGAGGTTTTTATGGCGTGATCATCGGCCAGCTGCTTACGATCGGCCTCGCTCATAAAGTCAACCGTAGCAAAGAGATCCACATCCTCAAATATATCCACGAAGGATTCGGTCACCTTCTCAGAACCAGCTTTCACACTAAGCCATTCGTGCACCAAGGCAATCGTTCCAATGTCGATCTTCTGTGGGTTTTGTTCCCTCACCCTATTTATTTGTTCCTGTAGTTCCAATGCAGCTTGTAGCTCCCCCATCAAATATCTCTTTCTTAGCTCAGGACTCTTACCAATTGGTATTAAAGCTCCTGTTTAGCAGCAAGAGTTTTTTCTCGTGCTGCCCTATATAAATTCCAGTCCTCCTGGTTGTAGCGCTCTATCTTGCGCAATGTTCTTCGATCGGCCCAAGAGGTCTTTGCTTTTTTAGGCTGTTGCCCCTTCTTCTCGTGAAACACTTGCAGTGCGGGCCAATTAAGTTTCTCGGCCAGCCTTTGCAAATCAGTATCGAAGTTCTCCAAAAAGCCAATGAAGTAAAATTGCTCTAGGCTTGCCCCTCTTAAGAACCTCGACATTTTATTCTGAGTTTCATGATGGCTCGCATAAACCCTTAAGGTCTCGTCTG
>CBFHJH010000021.1:0-24232 GCA_965656185.1 Croceimicrobium sp. | reverse complement strand
GCTTATTATGTGGGAGACTTTGAATGGGCCCAAGGAATATTCTCTGTTTTAAAAGAGTCTACTTCGAAGCTGATCGCTAATGATGCCATGCAATACTCTTTATTGATCACCGATAATATGGCCTTGGATTCGACTACGGATGCTTTAGAGGCCTATGCAAAGGCAGATCTATTCTATTACCGTGAATTATATGATTCGGCCCAAGCTTTATTGGAGATCTTAGATATTGCTTATGCTGAACATCCCATTGCCGATGAAGCGCTCTTGTTGCGCGGAAAGATAAAAGCGCGGCGCGGAGATCTTGAAGGAGCGATCGAGCTTTGGCAAAAGCTAGTTGATGGCTATGGCGATGATATCTTGGCCGATGATGCGCTCTATGCCATGGCCAAAGCCCATGAAGAATTATATCAAAATGAGAAGGCCATGGCGGCCTATGAGCAACTTTTTACCCGTTACAGCGACAGCTTTTTTGGGGCTGAGGCGCGGAAAGCATACCGACGTTTACGGGGAGATCTAATTAATTGACATGTACATTTATAATGTTACGGTAAATATCGAAAACGAGGTTCATCAAGATTGGTTGAAATGGATGAAGGAAGTGCATATTCCCGATGTGCTGAAAACCGGAATGTTTCTCGATAATCGTCTTTGTCAGGTGATGGTCGAAGAGGAGCAGGGCATCACTTATTCCATTCAATATCGGGTTAAGGATCTTGAGACCTTAAGGCTTTATCAGGAGATGTATGCGCCCAAATTGCAGGCAGAGCACATGGAGCGTTACCGCGATAAATTCGTGGCATTTCGAACGATTCTACGGATTGATCACGAAGATCAGGCCTAATGACCAAGTCATCCGCTAAGATCTATGATCTGGATGAAGCGCGGGAAAAGATCCGAGCCTTCTGTCTTTACCGTGATCGCAGTCAGCGAGAGGTGGCAGATAAACTCGGGAGCTATGGCCTTATTCCCGAAGTAAAAGACACCTTGATCTCGGAACTTATTCAGGAACGTTTTTTAGACGAGGAACGCTTTGCGCGTTCTTTCGTAAGGGGTAAATACAAGATCAAAAAGTGGGGTCGCTATAAGATCAAGCAAGCTTTGTACCGGCATCAACTGAGCGATTACGTCTTGCGTAAAGCATTTACTGAGATCGATCCCGAATTGTATTTTAAAAACCTGGAACAAGTAGCCGAAAAGCGTTGGCCTTTAACCAAGGCCAAGGATCAATTTCAGCGTAAGCTTAAGCTAAGGGCCTATTTACAGAATCGAGGCTATGAGAGTGATCTGGTGCAGGAAGTGATCGAAGCTCTGACCGAGGATCAATAGCTGGTCGTTACCTGCTCGTCTACCACAATGGTATAGTCGGCATGCCCAAGACTTACCGAATCGGCCGGACTAACCTTTGTTTGCAACTGAGTACTAATGGTACGGATCTTAAGGCCTTCTTTATAACGTTTTAGGTACCAATTGATGCCTTCAAAATCCTTGGAGTGATAGTCGCCATTAAAGTGAATAAATAGCCCATCTTCTTTTAGGTTCAATGCTATAAAGTGAGCCATGGTGGCATCTTTGATCGCTTGAGCCTTAGGCAGGTTTTCACCACCGTGTCCGCTCATCATCTCGAGCATAGCCTTATAGCCCGGCAGATCAGCGTCGTAATCGATCGGTAAGGGAGCAATCCAGGCCTTAATACTATCGCTCAGGCTATCTAAACTAGCCAAGCCACTTTTATAGACTTGTCGGGCGTAGACCCTGGGAATATTGGTAGCGATAAAATCCAATTTATGGGTCTTGGCAAAATCGACGAGCATAGAATAATCGGTTTTATAATTAGGCCATAAACGTGCGGTGGTATCAAAAGCCTTTCGGCTGAGGCTATCTTGTAAATAGAGATTCAAAGCGGCTTGATTATCGGCTTCGAACATTTCTGCCCCCAAGGTCATGGTCCGTGAACTATCGTATAAAGCGAGGCAAAGCTCGTGCTGCAGCCAATGGCTGATGGGATTATTGTGTAATTCACCAAAGAGGATTACATCGGCTTCACTCAAGGCGGATACCATTTCCCCGAATGAAATGGCTTCTCCTTCTTTATCGTAGAGTTGATAAGCCTGGAGTTCTTGGGCTTTTAATGGAATTAAAACTATCGCCAAGAAAATTGTAAATGCTAGTCTCATAGAATATTGATTTTTTGCTGGTAATCAGTGTCATTTAGGCGGTATAAGAGCGTGTAGAATCCTGCTTCGAATTTACGGAGATCCCATTCATTTGCATTCCCTGGTTTTAAATTAAAAGTGCGGCCTTGACCATCTATGAGTCTCAACTTACTAGGGGAGTTTTTAGCCTCACAACGTAAAAGGCCATGGCTGGGGACGGGATAAAAATGATGGCCAGCTGCCAGACCAAACTCAGGCTCGCGCAGTAGGCAGTTATCTTGAGCGAAAGCGATCGCTATAGAATCTAACTTATCATACACTACTTGGCCTGGGCAAACCGTACCCGAGGGACAGCCAACGTTGGCAGGATTTGCATCACGATGTCCCGAAATATGACGAAGTACTAATTGGGAGCTATTGTGAATACTAGAATCGGCTGGATCAATGTTGTTAGAACAAGATTCGTAAAGCAATAAATCGGAGAGGGCTTGTAAACTGTTGGTGCTAGGCTGGGTACTGCGGTAATCACCAATAAGGCAAATGCCTAGGGTGCCAGAGTTAAGGCAGCTGAAGTGTGCCCCGGTATTACCAGAACCCCGGCCTTCATAAATTTGTCCATTGGGGTCGATGAGCCAATTATAACCAATATCGCTCCAACCATTGGTGTTTACGTGCAAGTCCCAATAGTAAGCAACCACGCCTGGGTAATTATTTGAGCTATTCCCACCCGCAGAATGATGTACGATCAAATGGCTAGGTACCGTTGGTGTGTAGGCAGTCGGAGGAGGGCAGTCGCCATTGGGGCACCAACAGCTACGATCGCAATAATTCGGTTGAGGGCAGCTGCAAATTTGGGTAGCTAAGAGATTAGGTTTCGACGGTGAAGCTTTGCTAGGGGCATGCTCTTTTTGTGCGATAAATAATCGGAGTTTTAGTTCTGAGCTTGGCCTTCCTTTAGTGCGAATTTGCCAGGCATCTATCTTATGGGATATTAGGTCTAGGACCCAAACTTGCCGGTCGGTGATCAACTCTTCATGACTTTGTTTGCCAAAGGCCTGCCAGTTTTCCCAAGCACCAGCTTTCCGAAATCGAATTTCAATATGCAGCGGCGGCTCTTGAAAGCTTAAAGCTGAAAAGCCTAAGAAGGAAAAATCCTCTAAAGAGATATCTTTTGCCGAAGTGCTCCAGTAAGAACCCTCAGGGCTAAAATCCACTCTATCTAAGCTCCATTCTAAAGAATTTTGAGCTCCAAGGGAAAATGATAGGAGCAATAAGCATAAGAATCTGATCATCCTTCAAAATTAAAGCTTTGTATATGTCAAGCTCTAAGATCGGCGAAAAATCTATTCGTTCAATCAGCAGTAAGCTTTCTTCCCTAAAGCAATTTGGATAAGGAATGAGGTGATGGGTCTTAATAAAACAGAAAGGCTCTCCTAACAGTACTAAGAGAGCCTTTCTTTGAAACCCACAATTTGCCTAAATGAAAAGCAAGTGTGTGTTTTCGCCTTCTGCGCGGGTATAAAAATCGCCGACGGTTATCACGTCAGAGATCTCGTCTACCAAGTCTTCGCGCTTAAGGTGGAACATGTCTACGGCAAGCTTACAAGCCCATAGTTTACAGCCACTTGCTTCTAGGATCTCTATAAACTCTCCTACCGGAGGAATGTCGAGTTTCTCCATTTCCTTTTTCAACATATTGGTGGCAAATGCTTCCATACCGGGAAGTCCGCCCAATAGGGTAGGAATGTGCATAGCGGGATTACCCACGGTAGCTACATGGAGATGTTCCAATTTCTTTTTCTGCACCGCCTCCAAACCGAAGAAGGTGAAAAAGATCTCTGCTTCTATTCCTTCCATGCGGGCGCCATTGGCGAGGATGAAGGCAGCGTATACATTATCGATGGTGGCCTTAGAAAGGATCAGCATCATTTTTTTAACCTTGGCATCTTTTATGGGTGCTTGGGTCTGGTCTTGAGTCATTGCTTCCATGATGGTGGATTTAAATACAACTTGCGGGTTTAGGGATTCCGGCGATACGGCTGGCTTTTTTTAGCGGGCCGCCGGGGAATAAGGCATAAAAGCCCTTGATATCAACTACACCACTTTTACCAACCTTACGAATGGTTAGTGGTACTTCATTGCGATACTGTTCTTGAATATATTCAATTACAGGCATGTGTTCATCTTTTAGCTCAATGCCTTCTTCATCGGCAAGAGCGGTGGCTACTTCCTTGCTCCATTGGTTTAGATCTTTTAAATAGCCGTTGTCGTCGAGGGCAACATTATGCCCGGCAATTGTGGTTTCCATGATTTTTAATTTAGACTGTGGTTTCTGCTTCTTCAAAATTCTTTCCGGCTTCGCTCATTTTGGCGCTAACAAAAGGAATGTGTCGGCCGGTGATCAACATATTCCAATAGATCCACTTGAAGGCGAGTTTGCCCATGTGGTTCATGCGGCTCTCTTTGAGGAGATTTAAGGGCCCAACACCAGGGAAGGGGAAAGTGCCGCTTACCGGTTGGTGGGTGTAGTTAAAGTCGATCAACAGCGCCTTGCCATGGCCGGTTTCAACGAAACAGTTGGCGTGGCCGTCGAATTCGTTCTTAAGTTCCTGGCCATTGATATAGCGCAAAACATTTTCTAGTAAGATCTCGCCTTCGAAATGGGCCACAGACCCGGCTTTAGAAGCGGGGATATTAGTGGCGTCGCCCACCACGAAGATGTTTTCTTTAACCTTAGATTGTAAGGTTCCTTTATCGGTTGGGATGAAATTTAATTCATCACCAAAGCCACTGCGTTCTACGTAGTCGGCTCCTTTATTGGTCGGAATGGTAACCAATAGGTCGTAGCTCACTTCTTTGCCTTCATAATCCATGATGGTCTTGTTCTCGCCATCGAGGCTCATGATGTTGAAGTTGGGCACTACATTGATTCCTTTTTCACTCAAAAGGTGGCCTAATTGGGCTGAAGCTACGGGTTTGGTGAAGGCACCATCCATGGGCGTAACAAAAGAGATCTGTACCTGGTCTCTAATACCCCTTTGCTCGAAATAGGCATCGGCCAGGAAGGCAAACTCTAGCGGAGCTACCGGGCATTTGATCGGCATCTCAGAAATATGCACTACCAAGTGTCCTTCATTGAAATTCTCTAAGGCTCGGTGTAGTTTAACGGCACCATCTAGGGTATAAAAGTCGAATACGGACTTATGCCAATGCGGACCGGTCATGCCGTCGATCTCTTCGGGAGCGATATCGGTACCGGTAGCGATTACCAGTAGGTCATAGGCTAGGGTCTCGCCGTCTTCTAAGAAGACACGATCATTGTCCTTATCTACTTTAAGGATCGGTTTCTGGATAAATTTAGCTCGCTCGGGAATGAACTTTTCGATGGGCTTGATGATATCCTCTTCGGTATAGGTGCCAAAGGGGATAAATAGATATCCCGGTTGGTAGTGGTGAATGCGTCGTTGATCTACGATGGTGATGTTCCATTGATCGTCGAGTCGTTTGGCGAGATGATTACTCATCATGGTGCCGGCTGTTCCGGCTCCTAGTATCACTAGATTTTTCATGATCTGTGGGTTTCAATTACAGAGTAAAGGTCCCCAGATTCTAGTGCTTAGAATATGATAAAAGTTAGCTTTTTCGTTTGTGTGACTTAGGTCTCCTTTCTGAAATAAGGAGTTTAGCTATGAATGTTTTCAAACTGGAAACGACCAATTTATAATATGAGGTAGCTTAAACTAAGCTGCGCACCGTCGTAATTGGTGTTCCATTGTACCTAGTTCGCCGTTAGATCTCGGAAGTAGTTAAATCGTAATTCACAGCTTAAGTTTTGGTACTGATAGCCGAATCCCAAAATAGGGCTATAATTGCTACTTAAAGATACCGGACGCCATTGGTATTGCGCATTGCTTTGCCATAGCAACAAGATCAGCAAAAGGCTGAGGCTTAGTTTGTACTTGTATCAATCGAGTTGTTGGATGGTTTTGATAACGGTTTCAATTTGAGCGAGGCTTACGTCGTGATGGGTGACAAAACGTTGTTTTCCCTGCCCCATATCGATGTGCAATATGCCCTTGTCGCGTAGGGCTTGGTTGAATTCTGTGATGCTGCGACCCGCCTTGATCCCAAAGATCAAAATATTAGTTTCTACCGGTTCTACCTTTTCTATCCAGGAGCTCGCTTCCAAGGCTTTTGCCAGCATTTGGGCCTTATCATGGTCTTCGGCCAAGCGATCGATGTGGTGGTCGAGCGCATAAATTCCTGCTGCCGCTAAATAGCCCGCTTGCCGCATGGCTCCGCCTAGCTTTTTGCGTATAAAACGCGCTTGGTGGATGAAGTCTTTAGAGCCTAATAATAGTGATCCGACCGGACAACCTAATCCTTTACTGAGGCAAACCGAAATGGAATCGAAACGCCGACCGTAATCGCTCGCCGATTGACCGGTGGCTACTAAGGCATTCCAAAGTCGCGCTCCATCGAGATGGAGGCCTAAACCTTTTGCTTCGGTTATCTGCTTTATGGCGTCTATGGTACTCAGGTCATAGCAAGCACCGCCTCCTTTATTAGTGGTGTTTTCTAAAACCACCAAACGACTTTGGGCAGCGTGGTGATCGAGTGGGTTTTGTAAAGCTTCGCCTACCGTGGCTGCTTCTAGTTTTCCGTTGGGCCCACCTAAAGGGCGTACCTGGCAGGAACTATTAAAAGCAATGCCACCACCTTCATAATTATACACGTGCGAATATTCGTGGCAAATCACTTCCTGTCCGGGAACGGTATGGGTTTTTATCGCGATCTGATTGGTCATGGTTCCAGAGGGACAAAATACCGCTGCTTCCATACCAAACATTTCGGCTGCTTTTGCTTCTAATTTATTAATGGTGGGGTCTTCTCCGAATACATCATCTCCTACCTCGGCGGCCCACATGGCTTTTTGCATTTCGGGTAGGGGTTTGGTAAAGGTGTCACTACGTAAATCGATCATCGCTATTCTTTTCGGGTAGTAATTTACGAACCAAGGCGAAGAGCAAAAGGAAAAAAGCAATGAAAAAGCTCATACGAGCCAAAAAGCGATCGGCACTTCGAAGCAAGTCATAATCTCCGGCGGGCCACTTAAACTCTCTTAGAGTTCCATCCGCCGCAAGGCTAATAAATAATGGACAAAGGAGAAATAGCAACCAACTGATGATTAAGCCGGGTCGCAGATTTTTGTTTTTGAGGTAGGCTAAAAAGAAGAAGGCGGCCAATAAATTAAGTAGAACTACTAAAAGGCTAATGCCTGAAAAGCCAAGGACCAAAAAGCCAGCATGCAGAAAGGGAATTTCGTGTAGGCCAAAGCTTAAACTAGGGCCAAGCGAGGCTGAAATAGGCAGGTAATAGATAATGCATTCTGCACTTAGCCAAAGAAAGATGAAAGCGAGAAAGGAGCGTTGTTTACCCCAAAGTGGCTGGGCTAAAACAAACAGGAGCCAGGCCAAGAGGGTGAAAAGGGGGATGTGTAAGGATTGGTCGTAATAAAAGCCCCAGACTGCCAAGGGGATAATGGCGATGGCTACATTATAGATCGCGCGAGATTCGAGGTCTTGGTAGATCAACAAGGGAACCAGGGCGAATATAATCGCGCTCGACCAGAAGCCACCTAGGGTAGAGAGGAAGAAGAGTAGGGCCGATAGGGCCGATAAAGTCAAGAAATTTTGAAAAGAAGGAGTAGAGGTTTCGCTTTGCATTAAGACTTCTTAAAGTCTTCAAAGTTAAAGCGTAGGGAGAAGATATTCGAATAAAGTGTGCCTGAAGCACTGGCGATGTCGGTTAAGGCGTAGTCGATCGCAATACCGCGGTACTTGAATCCGATGCCCAGGTTGGGTTGCAGGCTAAAGTATTCTTCACCGTTAAACTCTTGCAGGCGCTTCACGTTGCCTGCTCCTGCTCTCAAGAAAATGAAGTTTTGATAGCTCAGTTCTAGTCCGAGATTGGGGTTTAGGTTAAGCACTTCACTGGAGACCAGCACATTTTGCGCGCCCCCGAAGGTGATGTCGGCGCTGATCTCCGAATGCAGGCGGTAATTGTCGTTTAGCTTAAAGCTGCGGCCCACACCAAGTAATAGGCGCGGTATGGTGAGCTCCAAGTTTTCATCTGGTCTTTCGTTAGGGGTAAGTTCAAAGATGTCGCCGAAGCTATCTTCGTTTATGGTCCAAGCATTAAAGGTAGTGGTGGCATCGCGCAATACGGCCCCCATTTGCCAACCATTTTTGCGGTATTGTAGGCCAAGGTCGAAGCCAAAGCCTATCGAATTTGCGAATTCACCGATCTGCCGATAAACGATCTTAAAGCTTCCGCCGTAATTGAGGCCTGGGATCTTTTCGGAACGTCTGGCATAAGATCCTATCAGGGCGTAATCGGCGGCAGAAAACCGACTGATCCGGTCGTAATCAACATTGCCATCTTGATCGATCAAATCGGTAGTATTTAAAATGTCGTCTACGCCAAAACGAATTAAGGATAGCCCAAAACTACTTTGATCATCTAATGCTTGAGCATAGGCTAGGTAATCGTACTGTGCAATGCTGGCAAAATATTCGGCATGCATGGCACTGGCTTGCCAGGAACTGCGAATTTCGGCGAGCCCAGCCGGATTCCAATAGGTGGCATTTACGTCCTGAGTAGAACCAATTACCGCATTAGACATGGCCATGGCTCGTGCATCTACCCCAATTTCCAAAAAGGCATTAGAGTACTTTCGGGCCTGACCAAAGGCAAGGCTAGGAAGGAGAAATAAAAAGAAAAATTTCTTCAAGGGAATTCTTTGTGGCAAATAAAATAATTTCCTCCTTGTTAACTTAGCAAATGCGCTAATATTGCCTCAGAATATGCTTAAGAAAAATTTACCCAATATCCTTACCCTTGCCAATTTGGCCTGTGGAGCCCTGGCTATTATTGCTACCTTCGAAGGACGCTACGAGCTCATCCTCTGGTTACTAGGTGCTTCCCTTTTATTCGATCTATTAGATGGTTTGGTTGCGCGAGCTCTTAAGGTTCACTCGGAGCTTGGCTTGCAGCTAGATAGCTTAGCCGATATGGTGAGTTTTGGTTTGGCGCCAGGACTATTGTGGTTTAAGGTCTTCTCCATGGCTGCCGATGGTGGGGAACCATTACCCTCCTTCTTGCCCTATATCGCTCTTTTGATTCCACTTTTTACAGCCTTAAGGTTAGCTAAGTTCAATATCGATACACGCCAAAGTGAAAACTTTATTGGTTTGCCCAGCCCGGCTAACGCCATCTTGATCTACTCTTTGGGTTTATGGGCCTTGAATACCGAAAATGCCACTACCGAGTCTATCTTAATGCACCCCTTTTTACTTACTGCAGTTTCGATCCTAAGTGCCTTGTTGTTGGTGGCGGAGCTCCCCATGCTTTCGCTTAAAATGAAAGACTGGACCTGGCAGAACAATAAAGGACGGATCTTCTTGATTTTGGCAATTGTGCTTCTTTTTGCAATTCTTCGTTTCAGAGCTCTTGCCTTTGTTATACCTTTGTACCTTCTAATATCACTCTTATTCAAGCCCGGTAAAAAGGCCTAAATATTTTAGTATGAAGTTTAAAGCCGAAATCAACGTAATGCCTCACAAGGCGCTTTTAGATCCTCAAGGTAAAGCGGTTAGCAGCAGTATGAAAAACATCGGTCTATCCGAGATCTCCGGCGTGCGTATTGGCAAGCATATTCATCTAGACGTAGAGGCTGAGAATGAAGAAGCTGCTCGGGCTAAAGTAGACGAAGCTTGTAAAAAACTTCTCATCAATCCTATTACCGAGAATTACGAGTTCGAGGTACTACCAGTTTAAATTTCACACTTTTTAAGCAAGTAGGGCGCCGTTCTAAGGTAGACCTTATAAGCTAGATTACTTAAGGGCTTTACGCATCGGTAAACCGGCCTAGTTTCCACCTATTATAAAGATACCTAAGCGTTTTTCACTGTGGTTTCCTTGATGGTCACTTGCTTCTACTTGGAGCTCGATATGTCCTGTTCCCCGTTGAGGGTCTAAAGCAAAACTGGTGTCTAGTCTTATACTTTGACCATGGTAGTGTTGCGACCAATGAATGCGTTTCCGCATGAGGTCTAGATCGTTCAAGCCCAGATAGATATCATGCAGTTGATCATTATCCTTAACCAAGATCGAAATGGTGAGGGTATCACCCGCATGCATCTCTCTACTTTGGGGTCTGAGGATACTTATTTCTGGAGCTTCTAAGTCTTCTTGGCCTATTACATTCTCATCGCAGGCCCATAAAATGCTTAGTCCTAAAAGGAGCCACCACTTTTTCATAAGAAATAGCTGAAATTTAAATTGAATTGATCACGGGCCTGGTATTCACCTTGAGCGGGAAGTAGCCTAAATTGGTACTGTAGCCCAAAGCTCCAAGTCTGCTTGGTATACTGTGCCCCCAGTCCACTAAAAAAAGCTTGTCCTCCGCTGCCGTATTGATAATACCCCCTTTGATTAACATCTCTGCCTAGGTATTCATGGTCCAAACTCATGAATAGTAGACTGGAGGCCTTATCGCTATGGTCGAATCGTTTGGCCAGCTTTAAGGACTGTAAAAACTGATTGCCGAATCGATAACCGTAGGTATTGCTTGTGTTTAAGGCTTGCGCGGATTGGAATACCAGCAAATAATTTCGCCAGGCATATTCGTATTGCAAACTGAACTGTAGGTCCCAACTAGCACTACCGGCTTGAAAGTTAGGCGCAAAAAGGCTCTCACTGGGGCGATTCTGGAAATGTCCGGTGGGGGCCTGCAGGCCAAAACTAAGGTAGAGGTTATGCAGCGAAGTTTGCCCGATTTTAGACCAAAGCCGATACTGCAAGGCCAGGCTGATGTCGGAGAGCTCATTCAAGGTTTTACTTTCACCACTTTCGCTAATACTTCGTTGGGCGTAGATCCAAGGTATACTTAGTTTAAGCTGCCAACGTTCGTCTAGAGCCCAAATCGCGTTAAGCTGTAGCTGATGAAAATAGTCGTCGTTATTGGGTCCTTCAAAATGTCGAAGGCTATAATTGGTGCTGATCAGGCTTCGTCCTTGATTGGCCCAGTCGCCAATTCCAAAGCCCATGCTACTGCAGCCGCATACATCGCAGCCACTGCTGTGAAAGCTGCTGAGACTTAGAAAGGCTAGTCCCAGCCAAAAGTTTTTAGTCATTTATTATTTAATTTTTTGCGTTGAGAAAAAGATCCTAAGCAAAAAATTGGGGAGGTGGAGCTGGCGGCCCGTTTAAGGGATTAGCCCGCAAAGACTCATTATAGGCAAATGGGAAACTAAAGATGGGAAGCCTTGGCAGATCAACTTCAAGTGCCAGGCTTGTATGCAACCAGTCTTGGGGATAGGAAAAGCTGGGCAAGCTTGGCGCCTGAGGCTCTTCCTTACTTTGCAGTAATTTAGCAATTTGGCAGGTGCCATTACAATGCAATTCAGGTTGAGCGCGATTTTCGCATAATAAGGATACATATTCCTGATAGCGAATGAGGTAGTCGCCTAAAACCAAGGCCGGTTTTAGAAACTGACTAAAAAGACTGATTACTATGATTAAAGCACTAAGTCGCATTGCGTGGCAAAGATAATTAGCTAGGTCCGGTGAGAAGGGGGCTCAAGTCACAATTTAACAGTTTTAACAGACTGCCGCCTTACAAAGCTTTTTCCATTTCTATCCTTATCTTTCAGCGATGAATTTTCTCGCTCACCTTAGCCTTAGTGACGATCAAGAAGGACTCATGATTGGTAATGCCATTGCCGACTTTACGCGCCGTAAATTCTATGATCGCTATTCTCCAGAAGTGCAAAGAGGCATCGAATTACACCATTTTATCGATGACTATACCGATAAGCACCCTACGGTGGCAGAGATGCTTGAACGCTGGCGCCCCCAACAGGGAAAATATGCGGGAGTGGTAAATGACATTGTTATGGATCACTTTTTAGCGCGAAATTATGAGACCATTCACGGTAAGGATCTAGCCCATTTTAGCGAGTCAGTCTACGGTCTGTTTCGCAGGAACTGGCAGCAACTTCCTGCCAGAGCTCAACATACCTTCACCTATATGGAGAAGGGTAATTGGTTGTATAACTATCAATTTAAGCAGGGTATAGATCGCAGCTTAAGCGGTATGTCTCGCCGCACCCCTTATGAAAATAAAATGGCTGATGCCCTTAGTCAGCTGTTACGTGATGAGCTTTTCTTTGCGGCAAAATTTGAGGAGTTTTATCCTCAGTTAGCCGAAGCTGTGCAAGGCTTTTTAAAAAAATAAAGCCTCCAATACCGAGCGGTATGGAGGCTTAAATTATAAGTAAAGGCACTTATTTTAAACTGCCTACCATGTTTTCTGGGCGTACCCACTGATCGAATTCTTCAGCGCTTAAGAAACCTAAGTTCACAGCTTCTTCTTTTAGGGTGGTACCGTTTTCGTAAGCGGTTTTCGCAATCTTGGCCGCTTTTTCGTAACCGATCTTCGTGTTTAAGGCGGTAACCAACATCAAAGAGTTATTTAAGTGACGTTTGATCACCTCGTGGTTTGGTTCGATTCCCACTGCACAGTGCTCATCAAAGCTTACACAGGCGTCGCCGATTAAGCGGGCCGACTCCAACACTGCTTGAGCCATTACAGGCTTAAAAACATTGAGCTCATAATGACCATTAGATCCCCCCACACTAACGGTGGTGTCGTTACCCATAACCCGCGCAGCTACCATAGTCATGGCTTCCGCTTGGGTTGGATTTACTTTTCCCGGCATGATCGAAGAGCCTGGCTCATTGGCCGGTATAATGATCTCACCAATACCGGCACGAGGACCAGAAGCCAAAAGGCGGATATCGTTGGCGATCTTCATTAAGGATACCGCTACTTGTTTAAGGGCACCATGGGTTTCTACCAAGGCATCATGTGCGGCAAGTGCCTCAAACTTGTTATCAGCACTTTTAAAAGGGAGGCCAGTGAATTCAGCGATCTTCTTTGCTACTAAGTCTGCATAGCCTTCTGGAGTATTAATGCCCGTACCTACCGCAGTTCCGCCCAAGGCTACCTCAGAAAGGTGGTCTAGGGTATTATTTAAAGCTTTAAGGCCGTGGTCTAATTGAGAAACATAGCCGCTAAATTCTTGGCCTAGGGTAAGTGGAGTAGCGTCCATTAAGTGAGTGCGACCGATCTTTACCACCTCCTTAAAGGCCTCAGATTTTGCGGCCAAGGTATCGCGCAATTGCTTGATGCCTGGCATGGTCGTTTCTACGATCATTTTATAAGCAGCAATATGCATACCAGTAGGGAAGGTGTCATTGGAAGACTGGCTCTTATTTACATCGTCGTTAGGATGGATCTTTCGAGTGCCTTCACCTAGTTTATTCCCTTCCAATACGTGGGCGCGGTTAGCCACCACTTCGTTCACGTTCATATTGCTTTGGGTGCCAGAACCGGTTTGCCAGACTACCAAAGGAAATTGATCGTCTAATTTACCGGCTAAGATCTCGTCGCATACCTGAGAAATTAAGTCCCGTTTTTCGCTTTCTAGCGCTCCTAATTCATTATTGGCGTGAGCGGCAGCTTTTTTGAGGTAGGCGAAGCCGCGCACGATCTCGATCGGCATGCTGGCCGGAGCCCCAATTTTAAAATTATTACGACTGCGCTCGGTTTGAGCGCCCCAGTATTTGTCGGCGGGTACTTTTACTTCGCCCATGGTATCTTTTTCGATACGATAATCCATAGTCTTTATTTTAGGCTGTGGCTAATAAGCCAAGAGGTGATAAATAGGATGATAATTAAATAGAGTACAAAAATACCGCTGTAGCGGCCGGAACTCAAGTTTTTGCGGAAAAAATATAAGATAAGGCTGCCCAGGCTAATGCCAACACCAAGAATGAATAGGCTTTGGCTCCAAGCTAGATCATAGCTGGAACTAATGCCCATGCTGTCCTGAAGCGCTGTGAATAATTTAGACCAGAGTTCCTGTTCTAGGCCCCATACCCCAAGGTAGATAAAGGCCAATCCGGCGATTAATCCACTAAAACTGATGACTTTCTTTAGATCCATTCCAGAATTTGATTAGAGGCTTGTTAGGAATACAGAATTTCCCGTATTTTAGCGCCCACAAATTTAAAGGCAATGTTTACCAAAGTATTAGGCTTTTTCATCTTTTTATTCATCTTCTTGATGGGTTTCAGTATGTTGTTGTTCTTAGGACTGTTCGTGGGTTACTGGTTAACCTTGATCGGTATCGAACAATTATCACCCAAATTGGCCTACAAAATGATCGGTCATAAAGAAGAGGAAAAGTAAAATACTTTAATCTAGATATTTGAACCCTGACATCCCGGTGATCGTCAGGGTTTTTTATTTGCCCTTATCTTAGCTTAAAATCGATAGATATGAAGCGCATTCTAATCTTAGCATATTTGTTTATTGCTGCCTGTAAGCCGCAAGAAAAGGAGGAGGTAGATCTCATTGTGGTGGCCCAGTCTATCTATACGGGGGATAGCATAGAAGCCAATGCGATGGCGGTCAAAGACGGTAAGATCCTTAAAGTCGCATCCGCGGAAGCGATCCGAAAAGACTACCAGAGCGATCGTATAAAGACTTACCCCGGAGCTTATGTTTATCCAGGATTTAACGATGCGCACGCCCACTTTTTAGGCTATGCCCGTGGTTTAGGCAGGGTTAATTTGGTGGGGACCCAATCTTGGCAGGAATGCCTAGAGCGCACTCTGGCTTTTGCGGAAGCCAATGAGACCGACTTTATCGTGGGTCGAGGCTGGGATCAGAACGATTGGGCGGTAAAAGAATTCCCCGATCGGGTCCGTTTAGATTCGCTTTTCCCAAATACTCCGGTGGTCCTAAATCGCATTGATGGACACGCGGCTATTGCCAATGGAGCCGCTTTAGAATATGCAGGAATTACTGAGCAAACCATGGTTGAAGGCGGAAAACTGCTACTTGCTAAGGCGGGGCTTAGCGGCGTATTGATCGATAATGCAGTAGACCTGATTGACATACCGGAGGAAGATGACCGCTTGAAAGAATTAGTGCTTTTGGCCCAAGAAAATTGTTTGGCTGCTGGTATCACTTCGATTACTGATGCAGGTTTGAAAAAGAAGGATATTGAATTTCTGCGGGCCATGTCGGAGGCCGGAGAATTGAAACTTCGCCTGAATATGATGGTTTCGGATGATAGCCTTTCGCTGGCTCATTATCTGAGTAAGCCGCCCATAGAAGGCGAACGGTTTCGCGTGAAAAGCGCGAAGTTCTATCTCGATGGAGCACTCGGTTCACGGGGCGCATTAATGCTGGACGCCTACAGTGATGATCCCGGGAATTACGGCTTGCAATTAAAGCCCCGGACTTATTTTGAAACGATGGCCGATTCTTTGGTGAAAATGGGATGGCAAATGTGTGTGCACGCCATCGGTGATTCGGCTAATCGTTTGGCCGTGCAGATCTTTAGTGAAGCTAATGCTGGAATTGAAGATCATCGTTGGCGAATCGAGCATGCACAGATCGTACATCCGGAGGACCAGGCAAAAATGGCGGCGGCCAAGATCATTCCTTCTATTCAACCTACTCATGCTACCTCCGATATGTATTGGGCCGAAGACCGCATAGGAGAGCGCATCGAATACGCTTACGTTGCTAAAAGCTTTTTGGAACAAGGTTTGTCCTTGCCTTTGGGTACCGACTTTCCGGTAGAAGAGATCTATCCCATGAATACCTTGCGTTCGGCGATGTTACGCATGGATGTAGAGGGCTATCCGCCAGGGGGTTTTCGTCCTCAAGAAGCCTTGAGTTTTGATGAAGCCATTAAAGGAATGACCCAAGCGGGAGCCTATGCCAGTTTTGAAGAAGACCGAAAAGGAAAACTGATGCCGGGCTATTATGCCGATTTCATCGTTTTTGATCGAGATATTAGTAAGCTGGAGGCGGGTGAATTTCGTGATACGAAGCCTCAAAGCTTAGGGCTGAACGGAGAAATCCTTTACTAGTTGGCCTGGTCTTATCAAATCCGTAATCTATTATTCAAGCTCAAGGCCAGTTGGCAGCATTTGAGTGCCAATCCTTGTCGCAACGGCCGTCTGGCTATGCACGCCATGTTTAAAGATGAGGCACCTTGGTTGGCCGAATGGCTCGATTGGCATTTTTCGCAGGGGGTAGATCACGTTTTCTTAACCAATGACGGCAGTTCGGATGATTATTTAGCAGTCCTAGAGCCCTATCTAGAGGCTGGGTTGGTAAGTTTAGAAGATTCTATCGCACATCCTGATTTCTACCATCGCGAGCAATTTCATAAAAACCGAATCTTAAAGGATCATTCCGACCAGTTTCAGTGGATCGCTTTTATAGATAGCGACGAGTTTTTATACAGTGAGGAGCGCTTGAAAGTGCTTTTGGCTCGTCTCAGTCAGGACTCGGCCGGTATGGTACTGAACTGGATGATCTATGGTACAGCCCATTTAGAGCGCCTTGCGGCGGATGCGACATTATTGGGAAGCCTGGTGCGACGCTTTCCGGATGGCCATCAAGAGCATTTTCAGGTAAAGAGCATTATCGCCACCGGTCATGGTGCCGCTTTTTTTCATCACAATCCGCACTTTCCCAATTACAGTCCCTTAGCCCCTTTGCATTGGGCCGATGGGGAGCGCTTTAGACCAAATGACCAGCGCTTTTTAGCTCAACCGGCTCATTTAAAGCACTATTGGTATCGCACGGAGCAGTACTTCAGAGAACAGAAGCGAGATCGTCGCATTTTCTTTGAAGGCAAAGAACGTAGGGCCGCTTTGGAAGATTGGCACTACCGCCGCAGTAATGCGGTATTGGATCCAATCCCTCAGGCTAAATTGGATGAACTTTACCAGTGGCAAAAGGCTTTTAAGGAAGGTCAGGGCTAAAATGTAGAATTGACAATAAATAGACCTTTTTGCCCTATATTTAGACTCTAAACATCGAATTCATATGCAGGAAGGAACTACGCCCAAACGCTTATTTGATTTTCCACGCCATCAGTTAGCTAATAACCCTTTGAAAGACAGTTTGTCTAGTAAGGTAGATGGGAAGTGGAAACTAATATCAACCCAAGAATACGTTAACCTAGCCGAGCAATTCTCGCGCGCCTTGATCGAAAACGGCATTGGCCCGGGCGATAAGGTGGCCATTGCCAGTACTACTAATCGCTGGGAATGGAATATCGTAGATATTGGCACCCTTCAGGCTGGAGCGGTAGACGTGCCGGTATATCCTACCATTAGCGAAGACGACTATGAATACATCTTCAATGATGCTGGAGTAAAGCTAGTTTTTGTTTCCGATCAAGAGCTTTACGAAAAGATCGTGCACATAAAAGATAAGGTTGATAATCTCCAAGAGATCTACACCTTCGATCAGGTAGAAGGAGCGCCCAATTGGATGGACTTTATGGCCAGTGGAAATGATTCCAGTCACCAAGAAGAACTACAGCGTAGAATGGATGCGGTGAAATCGGACGACCTAGCCACTTTGATCTACACTTCCGGGACAACAGGAAGACCAAAGGGGGTTATGTTATCGCATTGGAATATTACCAGTAACAGTTTAGACTCGGTAGACCGCATACCGGTCCAGGGTTCCAATGAACGGGCTTTGAGTTTCCTACCGCTTTGCCATGTTTACGAGCGGATGCTGGTGTACCTCTATTGCTACCAAGGTATTCCGATCTATTATGCCGAAAGCATGGAAATGATCGGCGATAATATCCGTGAATTGCAACCTTCGGTGTTTACGGCGGTACCGCGCTTACTCGAAAAGATCTACGATAAGATCGTGGCTAAAGGCTCCGACTTAAGTGGGATCAAGAAAAAGTTATTCTTCTGGGCCTTAGAACTTGGTGAAGAGTATGAGCTGGAAGGTAAAGGCGGCTGGTATAATTTCCAGCTTGGCATTGCCCGTAAGCTTATTTTTAGCAAATGGCTCGAAGCTTTGGGGGGCAAGGTAAAAGTGATCGCCTCTGGCTCGGCCGCTTTGAACCCTCGCTTGATCCGCATTTTCTCGGCAGCGGGAGTGAATATTCAAGAAGGTTACGGGCTTACCGAGACTTCCCCGGTTATTTCGGTAAATGGTCCAACCGTGGAGGGTAAAAGAATCGGTACGGTAGGTCGCCTTATTCCCAATGTGGAAGTGAAGATTGCCGAAGATGGAGAGATCCTTTGCAAGGGACCTAATGTGATGATGGGCTATTACAATAAGCCTGAAGCTACCGCTGAAGTACTTTCTGAGGATGGTTGGTTCCACACCGGTGATATTGGTGAGTTTGTAGAGAAGGACTTTTTAAAGATCACCGATCGAAAAAAAGAGATCTTTAAGACCAGTGGCGGTAAATACATTGCACCGCAATTAATGGAAACCCGCTTTAAGGAGTCGCATTTTATAGAGCAGATCATGGTAATCGGTGAAGGTGAGAAGCATCCGGCAGCGATTGTGCAACCCGATTTCGAATTCTTAAAATCCTATTGCGAGCGCAAAGGAATCGAATATGGATCGATGCAAGAGATCGTGCAAAATGAGCGAATCCAAAAGCGTATTAAGCAAGACATCGATGCCCTCAACGCCAATTTCGGGAAATGGGAGCAAGTGAAGAAGATCGAATTAAGCGATCATCAATGGACTGTAGATAGTGGTGAGCTTACGCCAACTATGAAGCTGAAGAGAAGGATCGTCCTCTCGTTACATCAAGAGCATTACGAGCGAATCTACGGTCATCCGATCAATAAGTAAAAAAGAAAAACCCTGAATGCTGAGCACTCAGGGTTTCTTTTTTTAATCACCCACTCAATTATAGGGATATTGTATCAAGGTCGGTGATCTGTCCAACATTAACAGGGATGTTGGTGGTATCCGAGAAATTATACGGCGCTTGGGGAGAAAATTCCACCGTATAATTCCCGGCTGGCAAGCCAGCTAATAGAAAATACCCACTGCTGGTATCCGCTACGGTACTGGCCGAATCGCCATTATTGTTGAAAGCTAAGATTCCGGTATAAACAGAATCTGGACTTAAAAAGCCGTTTATACTACCAGTGGTATTAGTGGTAAAAACACGAATTACTGGTTTTAAGGAGTAGCTGCCATTGCCCCGCTGTACAATCGAACGATGGGCGTCGAAATCGAGGCTGAACTCATATACCAAGCCAGCTTCTAATTCGTAGTTTACTAATAACTTTAGCCCGCTCTGTTGGCCGGAAGGCACAAATAAAGAGGTGCTGTCGGTGTCGGTAACCACCGAATTATTTGGTCCCAATAGTAGTCGGATCTGTCCTAAACGTCCGGCCGGAACACTACCGCTTCCAATAAGGGTATCCAAACCATTTTGGAAATCTAACAAGTTGTAAATACCACTTTGCACATTCAAACTTAACCAGCCACTGCTAGCAGTATCGCCAACCTTGACTTCTACGCCTTGTAGGTCGATATACACTGCATTATAATTAGCAGGGGCATCGGTTAAGTTGAACCGGAGCTGTGCGTCACCCTCCTGAGCAGGCTCCATGTCATCATTGCAAGCGGTAAATGTGAATAAACTAACTAGGCTTAATCCCAGAAGAATTGATTTTTTAAGTTTCATAGAGTTTTTAGTTGTTCTTTAATCTGTAGATGAAAGGAACGAACAAAAGGTTGGATACAATATTTGCTAAAACCCTGCTAAACAAGGTTTTAATAAACATGTTAAATGGTACTTTCCTGACTAACAGTAACTGCTATTGGTTGAAAATACTCAGAAAAAGTTTGAGAATTCTTGCTTTTTTTGAATGAAATAGGTCCAAATCAGGCTTTGGTGGTAAACACCTTTTAGTTCTTGGAGAGCTTTTTGCTTTCGCTTGAAGCGTTCTCGATAGAGCTTCTGGAATAGAGCATAAAAGGCAAAGTGTGCTCTTAGAATTGCAAGGAGAAAACTTACTTTACCTTGACTTAAAAATCGCAAAGCGGCAATGCCGTCTAATATCAAGCGGCTAAGAATAACTCGCATTGCGGCAAAATGAGGCAGATTGAGGAAGAGGATGATCAGATTATTACGAAAGTTTAAAAAGGTCTTACGCGGTGAAGCACTGTCTAAGGTAGCGCCACCTAAGTGATAAACCACAGACGAAGGTTCTACCGCTACGGTCCAACCGTTTAATTGCATTTTCCAACAAAGGTCAATCTCCTCCATGTGGGCAAAGAGTACTTCATAGAGCCCGCGTACCCCTTCGAAAGCTTTTTTACGGACGGTTAGGCAAGCTCCGGTAGCCCAAAAGCATTCTTGGTAATCGTTGTACTGACCACGATCGCTTTCGAGATGATCGAAAACACGACCGCGGCAAAAAGGGTAGCCAAGCTTGTCTATATAACCACCACTAGCTCCTGCGTATTCGAACTTGCTGCGATCTTTTAGGTCTAAGATTTTCGGCTGTAAGGCACCTAGGTCTTCACTTTCTTGGAAGCGCTTATAGATCGGCTCCAGCCAATTGGCAGTGGTTTCTATGTCGGAATTAAGGAGTACTACAATTTCTTCCTCAAGCTGTGCCAAGGCTCGATTATAACCGCCGGCGTAACCGTAATTGGCATCCAAAGCGATCACCTTAACCTCGGGATGGTGCTTTTGGGTATAAACTAAGCTATCGTCACTACTGGCATTATCGATCAAGTAGACCTGACCCAGTGCGCCAGAGTCGGCCACTACTTGGCCTAAGAAACGCTCCAGCAGACTTTTTCCATTCCAGTTTAATATCGCAACGGCAATTGGTTTAGGCATACTTCCAGCGTTTGTGCGACCATAACCAATTGGCGGGGTCTTTTTGGATCAACTTTTCAAGGGCTTGAACATGAGTATCCGTCACTTCCTTATCAGCAGTGTTCTTAACTTCTTGGAAGAGGAGCTTTGCTTCAACTTCATAATAACCTCTTTTAACTCTAAAGATGTCGATAAAGACTACCGCTAAGTTGCATTTTTTGCTGAGGTTTTCCACGCCAAGATGCACCGGAGTTTCCTGGTTAAGGAAATTGGTGCGGTATTTTATCTTGCCCCGATGCGGACTTTGATCGGCCATAAACACGTATAAAGGAGCCGGATCGGGGTTATTGAGCATGAAAGGATAGGTCTCCTCCATTTTAAAGAGTTTTAAGCCAAACTGCTCGCGGATCTTTACGATCAGTTTGTTGAAGCGCTTATTCTTAAGGGGATGATAAACGGCATAACAATTTTGAGGAACGACCAAGGGGATAGACATGGCAGTCCATTCGAAATTAGTATGATGGCCCATAACCATAATTACCCCTTTATTTTGGTCTTTTAAGTTTTGAAAGACTTCGGGGTTACGCAGCCTAAAGCGTTTACTTAGGGTCCTTTTAGAGATGCTCAGACTCTTGAAAGACTCCATGATAATGTCGCTGAAGTTGCGGTAGAAACTTTTTTTAATCTGAGCTCGTTCGGACTCGGTTTTTTGGGGAAAGGATCTTTGCAAATTTTGATCGATCACCGCTTCGCGATAATGCAGCACATCACCCAATAGCCAAGCGATAAAATTACTCTTGGCATAAAGCAAGGGGAAGGGTAAAAAGGAAATCAATCTTCCAAAGAAGACCGCCAGATAATAACCGATCATGCGGCAAATTTAGCGGTTTCTCCGGTCTGAACCAGTGGTCCCTAAAATGATATTTTGATTGGTGCGACTGCCGAATTCTCGTGAGTCTGGGTCGCTATCCGGATCGATTGATCCTGGTCCGCCATAGGCACGGTAGTAGAGGTCCCGGCGCCAATCGCGACTTTGCAGTTCTCCGATGGCGGTGGAGTGGATCAATTGAAACTCTTGGGTAGAGGGCTCAAATTCGCCAAAGACAAAGACCTTATTGTTTTGAGGTACGGTGTAGGGGCTGGTAATATTATTATACTGCCAGATAATATAGGGTGGCATATTAGGCTCCATATCGCGACGATCTACTTGATCGGGTTTCCCATAGACCAGCCAAACTCGGCCCCGATCTGATTTATAGCCTTTGCGTAGTCCAGAAGTAAATAGTTTATTGGCAATGCGAACTTGCTTATGGTACTCCTGCCAAGTTTCTTCGGGCGCCAGTGGTTTGCGTTCCGACCAGAAGGCATAGAAATATTGCTTCATGCGCATTTCATTCGCCTCGGCCATGAGGTTTTCTTGGGTTATCCGTTCCCGCTCGGTAGAGATCGGGTAGAGGTAATCGATAAATTTATAGATCGAATCCAAATTGCCGATACGGTCTACAAAGGTTCCGGTGATAGTTCTTTCTTCGAAAGTACCCGGTAGCACCTCGTTTTCGGCATTACGACGGTAAAAGAAAGTTTTGTGTTTAAGTGCAGATTCTCCTTTAGCATCCAGCGCCTCTACTACTAATTGGTAGTTGCCAGTAGGAAGGTCCTCGATATTTATTTTGGTAAGAACCGGAATCACAGTTGCCGCTTTTTTTCGACTAAATCCACCGTATTTATTGAGGGCTTTGCCGGTATTGTCGTCCTCTACATAAAAGCGTAAAACAAAATCACTGCCAGCTCCCAAAGCGAGGTCAAGATTATAAATTTCATTGTAAAAGGATAAGTGATCTAGGCTTTCGGGTAAGAAAGGAGTTCCGGTAGAAATAATGGGGAACAGGGTAAAGCCTGAACGATTATAACTTTTACTTGATTCCTCATCGGCAGGTTTAAAATCCTCGAGAAAAATCACTTGCGAATGATCGGCAAAATTGTCGGATACCGTTAATTGTAAGGGTCTGCTAAACTCATAGCTTTCAGTGGTGTCATTGACATCCTCAATTCTAATGCTCAACGTGTATTTTCCTTTATCTAGCTGGAAGCGCTGCTGATGGTAGAGGAGTTCATTTAATTGGCTGGTGTCTTGATAAGCGGGCGATAGAATCCGAAAGCGGTCGGCTGCTACGATGGTTGAATCTTGATAGATGGCGATGGTAGTCTCCAGTCCACCGCTAAAACTACCATCGGCTTGTTTAAGGTAATCCAAGCTATTGTTGTGAATACCAAAATAGATCTCGATGTAGTTTTCCCTTTGGTCGGTCATAAACTCCGAAAGGGAGATATAGAGGTTCGTTCTTTTGGCTTGAATAAGGACCGGTACCAATAAGATGGCCAATAGAAACTTCTTCATGAATAAAGTCTTAGATCTTCTCTACGAATATAGACAGAAAAAGGCGCGAAAGGTTGTTTGCGGGATTATAAAATATTTTACATTTGCAACCCGAAAATAAAGGTAGCCTCGCTCTTTTATTTTTCTGGAGAGATGGCAGAGTGGTCGAATGCGGTGGTCTTGAAAACCATTGAGGGTCACACCTCCGGGGGTTCGAATCCCTCTCTCTCCGCAAGAATCCCGCACAGCGTAAGCTGTTGCGGGATTTTTTATACCCTAAAGAGTCCAAGCCGCACAGCGAGCTTGAGCGATTTTGGGGTATAAAAAATCCTTGACTTAGAGCGTAGCGATAAGTGGGGATTCTTGGTAAGGGTATCCCGACTGGGAAAGGCGACCGCAGGGAGCCAATCCCTTTTTTGAAGAGAAGAAGTGGGGATTAGAGAAAGAGTCCAAGCCGCGCAGCGAGCTTGAGCGATTTTGGGGTATAAAAGATCCTAGACTTAGCGCATAACGAGGTAAACCTCAACACCCGAAATAAATAAACCAAAAGCCTTGGTAAATCCCCATTCCCTGGCACTTCTAGCTTATAGTCGCACGGAATTTCTGGCTTTTACGTCAAAAGCGTACGAAACACGTATGCCCTAAGTTTTTGCTAGTCAAAACCTGGAAATACAAAGGCCGTAGGTCCTACTCTCTCTCCGTATCAGGCCACGTCCTGATTTTTATAAAGTTCGATTTGCTCAAGATCATTATGCTTTTCGATCTTACCTTCTTCAAGGTCATAATCATCTTGTAGTCCAAGCCAAAATTTTGCGGAATTTCCAAAATACTTGCTGAGTCGAAGAGCAGTGTCTGCAGTGATTCGGCGCTTACCTTTCAAAATTTCTGAAATTCGAGTTTGTGGAATATGTAAATCTTTGGAAAGTCGATAA
>CBFHJH010000020.1:0-36569 GCA_965656185.1 Croceimicrobium sp. | reverse complement strand
CATATAAGCGCGAAACTCGCCCTAAGATGAGATTTCTTTTAAGGGTCGTTCGAGATCAGGACGTTGATAGGCTACAGGTGTAAAGGCAGTAATGTCATAGCCGAGTAGTACTAATTACCCGTAAGCTTTTAAATGCCGATCCCATGTATTCATTACTCTCAATGTGTCGATCATATTAACGATTTATGGTGACTATGGCAGTGGGGATCACCTCTTCCCATCCCGAACAGAGCAGTTAAGCCCACTAGCGCAGATGGTACTAGGGTAACACCTGGGAGAGTATGTCGTCGCCAATCTTTATCCAAAGCCGCTACGTTTATCGTAGCGGCTTTTTTTATGCGCTATATTTAAGAATGGAGAGCGATTGCTAGCATTAGAAGAGCAGGACAAAATAATTGTAGATCGTTGTAAGAAAAGGAAACTGATTTCCCTTATTCTTTTAGCAGCATTAAATAATAAAGCTTAGGCTCTTGCAGATCTTCTACTACCATCTGGTATAGACCAGTGCCTAGACTACTTAGATCAGAAACCAGACTGGATCCATTATTGAGCTCTGCCCTCCCTCCTAAAAGATTCTGGCCAGCTAAATTCTGCAGTTCATACCGATAAGTGCCACTGGGAAGACCAGAAAGGGTAAGCTGATCACCTACAATGAGGCCCGCTAGGTTTATGATTTGGGATTTAGGTATTTCTTCTGAGCCTATGTAGCGGGGAATACAAGCACTGATGGAATCTAGTTTCTGGTAGATTAAACCACTATTTTCTTTGAAAACACAAGAATATTGACCGGCTCCTTGGTAAGATGGACTTCCTCCGGGAGCATTAACCATGGTCAATGAACCTATGCCTTCTACCCATATTGGCTGCTCTATAGTGGTATTTCCACTGCTAGCCGAGAAATAATAATGACGATGTACCAAACCGTCTAAAAGAGTGCGGCCTACAACACTATCACAACGGTAATAGCCATTGTTAGCCGGAAACGGACTAATTGGGTTTTGCATTAAAATGGAGTCCCCGGCTTCTAGAGCGAAGTCGTACAATAGGTATTCTTCTGGTGTTCTGCTATTGAGCCAAAGGGCGATGTAAACCTTCTGGTCCAAACTGTCTTCTCTTAACCAAAAAGCTCCCGATTGATAGTGAAAGCCATCAAGAATATTATAGTGAAAGCCATTGTATAAAGTGTCCTTACGGGTATAGAATTTATCAGTAAGGCAGCCGTTATTACAACTGGTAAGATGCCATTCAGTTCTTTCAGCTAGCATAGGTATATAGCTTTGAGCTTCTAATTTCGGGCTAGTAAAAACTAAAAGAACCAGGCCTAGAAAAAAGTAAAGATTCAACGCAGGGGCTTTCATTCAAAATATTTACAAGCAAGGTACTAAGATTGAATTTATCAGCTGTGCTTCGCTAGTTTTATGGTATCATTATTGAACCAGTAAATGAAATTCATTTTAAGCAATTAAGCTAACTTCGCAGCATGTTAAAAAAGCTAGTCCTATTCTTCTGTATAAGCATAGCAGCCGTGGCTCAACAGCCCATTCCTGACGCTGATAGGATTAGCTTTAGTCATCAATATACCTATCTAGATCAACAGGGCTATTTTTTTGTAGATACCAGCCTTAGCAACTTGAATTGGTATCACCAACTTAATAATGCGCACCGCGATAATTTTGGTGAACTGAGCCTGGGTAATTTAGGTTCCGCCCGGAATAGACTACTCATTCCCAATATGAGGGATTTCTGGTCGCTCCAAGATCAAGGTCCTTACCAGCCTTATTTTCATCGACCATCGCAAGTGCCTTTTTACCAAACGCGTTCACCAATTACCGATGCTCGTTACTTGGCAGGCTACGAAAGAGGTCAAGCATTTCGTATTCTTCATAGTCAGAATATCAATGAGCGTTGGAATGCAACCATTCAATATAAACGTCTTAATAGTCTGGGTTTTTACGACCAGCAACAGAATAAACAAGCCAATTTTCTTTTCAGTACCCACTACCGAAGTAAGAAAGGGGTATACCTAGCCAAGGCCTACGTGCTTAGCGAGAAAATGGAGCTGCAAGAAAATGGTGGGATTATTGGCGATTCTATCTTTACCGAAAACCTACAAAGCTCTCGAGTGCTTTTAAACACTAATCTGGATGGCGATAACCGTATCCTTTTCCACCGAGACTTGTGGCTCGATCAAAAGATCGATTTCTTTAGTTTGTTTAGGAGGAAGAAGGCTACGCCGATCCTCGATAGCCTCCAGAACCCGGACAGCACGGAGGTTAAATCTGCCCCAAAAGTGGAAGAGTCGCGCTCAAAGCTAATGTTAGGTCATCAATTCCGCTATCGCCGCAATGCCCAAGTTTATCAAGGGGCTACTAATCAGTATTATGATAACTACTACTACGATCTGGATGGAAGTTATACCGATTCGATGGCAACGGCCAGTTACACCAATAAGCTTTATTTAGAAACGGAGTTCGGCGATACGAGTAAGTTCAATCTTCATGCAGGGGTGTTGCATCAATACTTCAGCTATCATAATCGTGATCATTTAGATGTGGAGCAGCAGCAACTAGGTTTAGATGGATCGCTCTATGGGAATTATCGAGATTATTTTTCCTTAACCGCGCGAGCCTCTTACTTATTTAGTGGCCCATTTGCTAATAACTTTGATTTGCAAGCCACCGCTGAGGGTAAGATATTTAGGTCTATTCGAGGATTTGCAGAGTACCGGATTCAAAACAAACATCCCAACCTTTATCAGCAAGTATACTTTGGGAATAATTTTATTTGGAATAGAGACCTCGATCCGGTCTTAACCAATGAAATCCGCTTTGGACTGCGCTGGCAGAAAGAGAATTATGTCCGTATTCGGACCTTTACGGCCAGTAATTATAGCTATTTCGATAGTACCGCCACCATAGCAGTTAGCCCAGAGGTAGTGGCTTATCAATCCATTGACCTAGTCCAAAACTTCGACTTTTGGGATTGGCTCTATCTCGATAATCAAGTCTCTTATCAAATAGCCTTAAGTGGCGGCGATTATCTACCCTTACCAGATTTAGTGAATCGACATTCCCTTTATTTTGGTTTCGACCTTTTTGATGGCGCCTTAAAGGTACTCACAGGTTTGGAGGCATCTTACTTCTCTAGTTTTGCTAGTCCTTCTTATATGCCCGCCACCGGACGTTTTTACTTGGCCAATGAATATCCTATTGGCGACTATTGGATCATTGATGCCTTTGCACACCTAAAAGTGGGAAAGGCAATATTTTTCTTAAAGATGGAAAATCTAACCGAAGGTATCACACCTTATAATTATTGGGCCGCCCCTCATGTTCCGCTCAATGATCGCTTGTTCCGGGTGGGTATCAACTGGCGCTTCTTTAACTAAGTTTTCTGATTTTTCTTACGAGCAGCCGGGAAAAGAATATTGTTTAAAATTAAACGGTATCCAGGCGAATTGGGATAAAGCTCCAGTTCTGTTTTTGGATCCCCCACACGGTGTTGATAATCTTCCGGATCATGCCCGCCGTAAAAGGTCCAAGTGCCTTGCCCGAGTTCTCCATGAATATAGCGTGCTTCACCAGCCGCTTTAAATTCGCCTAGTATCAAAACATCGCTCTTGATCAAATCGCGCCGAAAGGCGGTAGTTTGCCCCATAAAGCCTTTAACTACTTGCACGTGATTTTGCGTAAGCATGGTTGGAACGATATCCCACTTAGCAGAAAACTCAAAGAGACTGAAAAAGTCGTTTTCCGGCTTTACCTTTCTATTATTGGTAACATCAATGTCGCTGAACTCATAGACACTAGGGTTTTCGACTAAGCGGAAGTCCTTGAATGCAATAGTACGCGAATAATCAAGTTTGTTCTGATAGTTTGGTTCCGCGGGATCCCCATCAAACATAGGTTCACAAATGTCCACGCCGTAAGCTGATAAGGCAATATCATAGCTATCGGTGGCCGAACACATAGCAAATAAAAAGCCACCGCCTATCGTGTATTCACGGATCTTCTCCGCTACGGCCGATTTCAGCTGACTCACCTTTTGGTAGCCTAGTTTTTGGGCTAGGGCTTCGAGCTCACGTTTTTGCTCGATGTACCATGGTGCATTGCGAAAGGCCGCGTAGAAACGACCGTATTGGCCACTAAAATCTTCGTGATGTAAGTGCAACCAATCGTAGCGCGGTAAGAGATCATTTAGTACTTCCTCATCGTAAATGATATCGTAAGGGATTTCCGCATAAGTAAGTACCAAGGTCACCGCGTCGTCCCAAGGTTGCTTTCCTTTGGGGGAGTACACCGCGATCTTCGGTGCTTTCTCTAGCTTTACGATCGATTGATTAACTGCCGGAGAACTAATAGTTTCACGAATAGCCTGCGCTTTATTATCACTGATTACCTCAAAGCTTACATTGCGAATACGGCATTCTAATTTTAACTCTTCCGCAAAAGCTAGCATAAAGCTACCACCGCGGTAATTGAGTAACCACTCTACCTCGGCGCCGCGCTCGAGCGCATAATAAGCTATGCCATAAGCTTTGAGATGTTGCTTTTGGTTCTCTTCATCCATGGGAATGAGGAGCGTAATCGCTGCGGCCGAATAGGCCCAGATCAAAAGTAAAAAGGTGAATATGCTTTTAGAAGGGTACTTCATCATCATCATCGAATCCTTGGGGCGCACCGCCACTTTCTAAGAAACTATCGCTGTTTATGCGAGATTCTAAGATCATTGGGCCGTCGCTCACATCTTCTAAGTCCGAAAACTTAGCCATGGCTCCTTCGAAACGCAAGCGAACGTCTGCTAAACTACCATTACGGTGCTTCGCTATAATTAGCTCTGCCTTGCCTTCGGCTGGATCCCCGTCTCTAAATGTTTCAATGTCGTAGTATTCGGGTCGGTATATAAAGCAAACGATATCTGCATCCTGCTCGATCGCTCCAGATTCACGTAAGTCGGAAAGCTGCGGACGTTTATCCCCCGCTCTTGATTCTACCGCCCTACTTAACTGAGACAAGGCAATTACCGGCACGTTCAATTCTTTGGCAATGCTCTTTAATGAACGTGAAATGGTAGATATTTCTTGTTCACGATTACCACCGCCACTTTTTTGACCACCTACGGTCATAAGTTGCAAGTAGTCGATAATGATCATGCCCACTCCGTGCTGGGCAACCAATCGGCGGCATTTTGCCCGTAGATCGAATACCGAAAGTGCGGGGGTGTCATCAATAAAAAGTGGGGCATTTTCTAAGGCCCTAACCTTGGTTAAAAGCTGTTGCCACTCTACATCATCGAGGGTACCTTTACGCAGTTTCTCCGAACTGAGTCCGGTTTCACTCGAAATTAAACGTGTGATTAGCTGTACCGCTGCCATCTCCAGTGAGAAAACTGCCACGGGAGTTTTATGATCGATCGCCATGTTACGGGCCATCGACAATACGAAGGCGGTTTTACCCATACCTGGTCGTGCAGCTAGGATGATCAAATCGGAAGGCTGCCAACCCGCAGTAATACGGTCAACCTGAGTAAAGCCACTCGGCACACCACTCAAGCCTTCTTTCTTAGATATTTCTTCGATCCTTTGAATCGCTTCCTTGATCAGGTCACGAGCACTTTCATAGTTCTTTACCACATTGCTGTGGGCCACTTCAAACAGATCTTGCTCCGCTTCGTCTAAAAGGTCAAAAACATCGGTGGTTTCATCAAAACTCTTGTCGATGATATTCCCGGCCACCCGGATCATTTCCCTTTGGATGTGCTTCTGCACGATAACCCTAGCGTGGTATTCACTGTGGGCGGAAGAGGAAACCTTATTACTGAGCTCGATCAAATAGTGCTCGCCTCCGGCAGCCTCGAGTTCGCCATTCTTGCGCAGCTCATTGGCCACGGTTAGGATATCTACCGGCTCACTATTGCCGAAAAGTTCTTTTACGGTCTTGAAGATCAAGCCGTGCTGAGGCTTGTAAAAACTCTCGGGGCTCAAAATATCGATCACCGCGTTTATAGCGGCATTGTCGATTAAAACCGCACCTAGTACCGCTTCCTCAAAGCCAATTACCTGAGGAGGAACCCGACCTTGATCCAGAGCAACTACACTCTGTTTTTTTTTCGGGACATAAGAATTTTGCGGACTTTTGTTGCTATCCATCTTGATTTACAAGCTTATCAATGAAAAAGGCTGAGCCTTCAAAAATAAAGATTGTATCGAGCTTTAAAGAATTTATTAAAGCTTCTTTTCCACATCTGCTCATGCTGCTGATTCTAGTTGCTTGTGCCGAGGAGGAGCCTGTTTATCCTGGCTTGGACTTGGAGCGCCAAGGTCTCAGTAGTAGCTGGTCTTACGGCGATACTATGTACTTGAATTTCAGGGCTAGCGAGACCACGTCTTATAGCTTAGCGCTTATGCAGGGGGCTTTGGCTTTGCCTCTCAACCATCGCCTGGTTTATCGCGAAGGAGACAATTATGAATTAGAGGTTATTTGGGCCGATCGATATTTAGAAAGCGGCAATTATGAAATACGTATTCAGGCTTTTAATGGCGATGAGGGGGTCTCTACCTTTTTTCCAATTTCATACAGCGGTTTACCGCTCCAATTTACGGGCTATGCTCTCTTGGGTGAAAGCAAGCTAACCTTGGTTGATCCGAATCAGAGCCGGCTTGACCTTCCCCTGACTACGAACTACGATCAAGTCATGGTTTCATCCCGAGATTCTTTGATTTATTTGGCCGCTTTCGCGGATGAGAAACTAAGTATCCGCAGTTTGGAAGATTTTACGCAGCTCTCCGAATTAGCTTTACCCGCTCCGGTTGGTTCTAGGTCCTATTATGATTTCATAAAAACCGCTCAGGGATTATATCTGCTGCAAAGTGATGGAGAGATAAAGTACTTGGCCTCTGGGCAAATTCAGGCCTCGGTAAATGTAGATCAGGGTCAAGGTGAAAGAGCTAGGCAAGGGGCGGTCATCGGCAATCGTTTTGCAGCGGTAATCGCCTCTATTGGAGGCGCCAATCCGCGCATTGCCGTTTTTAATCAGGCCTTAAATGGGGAGTATAGCTCCTATCCCCTAAACGACCCTAATGCTTATCTAGTGGCGATCGATTCGGAGCGACTGGGGGTATTCCAGCAAATTGGTGGTCAATTGCGTTTCTCAACTTATGATCCACAGCGCAATGTCTTCAATTTAGAGTTTAACCTTTCGGCCGGTACGGTCACGGAAGCGATTTATACCAAAACTAATAATGGCAGCTCCATTTTGGTCTTTGCCACAGCCACGGAGCTTTATCATTATCAAGTCGGCTCTTTCGTAGCGCCACAATTAGACCCTGGGTTAAGTTTGAGTAACTTCCGCTTAGAGCGAGCAACAGAGCGGCTTTATTTACAAAATGGCAATGCGGTTCAGAGCTACATGTCGCCAGGAAACTTGATCTTTGGAACCAGTTTTAGCGGAACTCTAAAAGACTTCGATCTACTTTACAATAAATAATATGTACAAGACTAGCCTTAGCATCTTACTATTAATTCTGCAGGTATCGCTTCAGGCGCAAGCCTTAGAGCCCTTGCCGGCCCAATTGAATTTCCCTAATACGGATGAGCTGCAAGCCAGTTCACAGAGCTTAAGCTTGTATAATCCTAATTCATACCCCATCGAGGTAGAAGCAGTAGACCGATTTTACTATTACAATCGTCGAGTATTTTCGGTAAGCGACTCGGTTTTTACGGTGATGCCCGGAGATACTTTTAACTTGACCGTAAGCTTCGCACCGGTACACAATATGTTGCACCAACAGGCCTTGGTTTTTAAAACTAAAAGTGGTTTCGGACATACAGCGGTGGGTTTACAAGGGCAAGGAGTATATTCCAAGGCCTACTATAACGTGACCCGCAATCAGGCGCAGGAGTCACTAAAAACTGCCTTATCTACTCGGATTGGTTTGGCCTATAACTCTTTGGGCTACACCACAGCACGTGACAATATGTATGCTACTATAGACAATAACGGGGGGCAGGTAGAGTGTGCTTACACCGGTCGTACGGCAAGCTTTAGTACTCGTGCCGGAGCGAACTCGAATAATTTCAATTGCGAGCATACTTTTCCTCAAGGCTTTTTTAGTCAGAATGAACCGATGCGAAGCGATATTCATCATTTGTTTCCAACCGATGTAACCGCGAATAGTCGACGTAGTAATGACCCTTTCGGGGTGGTGTCTAATCCAACCTGGACCCAAGGAGGTTCTAAATCAGGTGGGGGTAAATTCGAACCACGCGATGCTCAGAAAGGAGCTACCGCACGGGCGATGATGTACTTTGTTTTGCGTTACCAAGATTATAACAACCACTTTGCTCCGCAGGAAAATATCTTAAGGCAATGGCACGAGCAGTTCCCACCAAATACAGCCGAACGCAATCGCAATGATGCTATTTACAGTTTGCAAAATAACCGTAATCCTTTTGTCGACTATCCGCAGTTTACCGAGCGTATCAGTGATTTCATTGGCACAGCTCAAGCCTTGGATAACTTTGGTATCTATTACTCAGATGATACCATCCATTTAGCCACGGGAAATAGTGGTAAACGCCGCTTTCAATTTGTGCTTTATGGCCAAGGAAATATGGGGGGAGCAGCCAGTAATTTCATCTTAAGCAGCGCCGATTTGAGCTTTTATGGAGGTAATCCAGGTAACCTCAATCTACCTGCGGGAAGTTACGCTTCCTTCGAAATTGAGTTTGAGACCGGACAGATCTATAATGATAGCCTCAGCTTTGAAGCTTTCGGTAGTACCATCATTGTACCCATTGTATCGGGGCCAGTGCTCAGTGAGGCGGAGGAGCTAAACGAAGAGGCCTTATACTTTTATCCGAATCCCAATAATGGTATACTTCGGGTAAACGATCCTAAAAGTATACATACTCTACAATTGGTTAATCTAGCCGGTCGGTCTAAGCAATTAGAGCCTCAAGCGGAAATTGATTTACGGTCTTTCTCATCTGGACTTTATATCTTACGCTTTCAAATGCAGGAAGGAGGGCATTGGTATCAACGGAAACTCCTCCTTAAATAAATAGGTCTAGATTTAGTCTTACACTAAGAACTTCGGTTTCAACGTTTTCCAAAAAACCGATTATGTTCAAGTATCTTATTGTCTGTTTAATTAGCTGTTTCTTCTTAGCCTGTAAGGGGCCTTCGTCCCAAGAGCCTGCCACGCCGGCTCAAAAAGAGCAAGCCGAAACTGCTGTAGATAGCTTTGCCAAAGCACCAAACGCTTTAAATGATCAGTCGCTAAATGTTTTTGTTTGGGAGGGACCTCGCTCTCAAGCTAGGAGCTTTGCCTTGAAAACTAACCAAGCTAGGGAAATCGAACTTCAGGAAAACCTAAGGATCAAGGTGCCAGCCCAAGCTTTCGTGGATCAAAATGGTGAAGTGGTAGAGGGGAACTACGATCTCGTTTTTCGCAACCTAAGTGAGCCCTGGGCTATGATCACTTCCAATATTAAAATGGAATACGATAGCGCCGGAACGCATCAATTGGTCTCTAGCTTAATGTTTGATATTCGTGCTTACCAAAATGGTGAATCTTTAGCCTTGGCACCAGGTAAAGAGATCGACTTGCAAATGGATGTTCAGAGCCCTGAGGCTGGTTTTAATTGGTATCGCTACGATAGCCTAAGTGGTTCATGGAGCTACGAAGCTGCTGCAGCGCCTACCAAAATTAAAGAGCCTTTAACGCGGAGCGAATTAACAGATATGGTATCACAAGTGGATGTGGTCTATCTCGATAACGATGCGCCGAGTGCCTTACCGGTAAAGCCAAGACTTAAGGATCCGACGAAACAAATTGTGGAACTTCAGTTTGATTTCCCGCAGCTCTATCCTCAGTTTGCCCCTTATGGGGAGGATTTAAAATTTGAGGTTAATGACACGATCGATGCACAGAGGTTGCCAAATGATTGGTCGAACCTTAGTATTGAGCTGATAGACGCCAAGGAAGGCTTGTATCAATTAACGCTTAGGACCATCAGGCCAAAGGAAAGTGTTACTCTAAAGATCAAGCCGGTTTTTGAAGCGGAAAGCTTTGCTCGCGCCCAAGATACTTATCGGCGTTTAAGGGCAAAACGCGAAAGGGCGGCTAGAGAAGCCTATGAACGAAGAATCGAAAACCTTAGTGAAGATCAGCGTTTCAGGGAGCGCTTGGTGCGTGAATGGTCCCTTGGCGGTATGGGGGTTTTCAATTGCGATAGGCTCCTTCAGCAAGATTTCATGGAGCTCATTCCACGTTTTATTAGCGAGCAAGGAGAGCGTTTGAAAATAATTACTCTTACCCAGGTGATTCAGGGTATTAACTCTGTTTTTCGTTATGCTAAGGCCAAATTTAGGTATAGACCGGATCTGCCCTTTATGTTGCTGCTAAACAGCGCCGATGGTAGAGTCTTTCTCTTGAGCTATGAGGAAAGTAAAAGATTGCGGCCACCTAATGCCCAAAACGAAATTGGCATCAAGGTTAAGGAAGTAGACCTTGACAAGGTCGAAAGCTTTGAAAAGATCAAGGAGCTGGCTTTAGCCCCTTGAGTCTTTCGGTGTACTTCTATTTGGTAACCCCCATTTTTTCGAACTTACCCATGCGTTTTGGGATCAGTTTTTCGGGCTCTACTTTTTTCAGTTTTTGAATCTGGTCGATCAATTCCTTTTTCAGGATTTCGAACATACCGGCTGGATTGGTATGAGCTCCACCTAAGGGCTCTTTTATGATGCCATCGATGAGCTTATTGCTAAGCATATCTTCGGCGGTAAGCTTCAGGGCCTCAGCAGCCTGTTCTTTATAATCCCAAGAACGCCATAAGATCGAAGAACAACTTTCTGGTGAAATTACTGAATACCAAGTGTTTTCGAGCATCAATACTTTGTCGCCAACGCCAATACCTAAGGCTCCGCCTGAGGCACCCTCTCCGATGATCACACAGATGATGGGCACTTTGAGCTTAGACATTTCGAATATATTTCGGGCAATCGCTTCGCCTTGACCGCGTTCTTCGGCTTCCAAGCCAGGAAATGCTCCCGGGGTGTCGATCAAAGTAACTACTGGCCGATTGAATTTCTCGGCCATCTTCATCAGGCGTAAAGCCTTACGGTAACCTTCTGGATTAGCCATACCGAAATTACGGTACTGGCGCATCTTGGTATTTACCCCTTTTTGCTGGCCAACGAACATCACGGGCTCTTCGCCAAGCATGCCCCAGCCGCCAACCATGGCCTTATCATCCTTTACATTGCGATCGCCGTGTAATTCGATGAACTCTCCATTGGTCATCGCTTCGATATAAGCTAAAGTGTAGGGGCGTTGGGGGTGACGTGAAAGTTGAACCCTCTGCCAAGCATTTAAGTTCTTGTATATATTCTTACGAGTAGACTCGAGTTTCTTCTCTAATTCTTTGATGGTCTTGGCCATGTCTACTTGAGATTCCCCTTCAAGTTCCTTGGCCTTATCGATTTGGGTAAGGATTTCCTTAATAGGTTCCTCAAAATCTAGATAATCCATAAATATCCCTCTTTAAGATGCAAAGATGTAAAATTAAGCTTTCTAGGCACTACTTAGGCGCAATATAGTAGAGATAAGCCCCAATTAAGCTGAAGATGATATTGGGCGTCCAAACCGCTAAAAGCGGACTCATGCTGCCTACCGTAGCAAAGGTGGTGGAGATTTGCATGAAGAAAATGTAGCTCACGCATAGCACTAAGCCAATCGCAATATTTAGTCCCAAACCGCCCCGTGTTTTTTTGGAAGAAATACTAACGCCGATCAAGACTAGAATGTAAGTGGCAATAGGCCAGGAGGTTCGTTGGTACTTTTCGATCAAATAGCTATTCACGTTCTCGGAGCCACGGATTTGCTCTGCTTCGATAAACTCGTTGAGCTCAGGCGTATTCATCATTTTTACCGTGTAGAGTCTGGGTACAATATCCTGTGCTGCAAAATCGAAGCTTCGTTCTAATTTGCGCCCTTGCTCCAATTGTTCCTTTCCATTTTCATCGATGGTTCGGATATCATAATTGTCTAAGGTCCACTCGCCGGTGGCTGTGTCGAGCCGAATAAAATCGGCCTTTAGTTTATAGGCCAATCGGCCTTCTTCAATGATTTCATAAGTGAAGTGATAGCCAGTGTTTCGCTTGGTGTTGTAATTTTCGAAATAGATGAAGTGACCTGGTTGAATCTGGCGGTGGATGTGCTTAAATCGTTCGCTCTCCTTCTTATTTATATAGGCCTGCTCGAACTCGAGTCTATTAATATTGGTGTAGGGAATTACGAAATGAGAGAGCAATAAACTGATCAGCGCAATTATACTGGCCGAAACGAAATAAGGAAACATCATGCGCTTAAAGCTCACTCCGCCGGTAAGGATAGCAACAATTTCAGTGTTCGCGGTCATGCGAGAGCTAAAGAAGATCGTGGCGATAAAAACGATCATCGAGGCAAAGAGATTACCATAGAACACCACGAAATTGAGGTAATAATCGAAGATGATCTCACGGGTGGAGGCTCCACGAGTTATAAAGTCGTCGATCTTTTCAGAAATATCGAAGACGATGGCAATTGCCAAAATCAAGGCAATGGTGAGGAAAAAAGTTCCAAGGAACTTCTGAATGATGTAGCGATCTATGATCTTGAAAATTTTCACAAGCGTCTTTGCAGTTTTTCCACCATTATATTTTTCCAGATAGCAAATGTGCCGGCTTCGATTTGGCTCCTGGCCTCACCAACAAGCCACAAATAGAATCCCAAATTATGCACGCTGGCAATTTGCCGACCTAGATACTCATTGGCCGCAAAGAGATGACGTAAATAAGCACGGGAGTATTCACTGTCTACAAAAGTGGGGCCATTAGGGTCAAGCGGAGAATAATCGTCTTCCCACTTTTTGTTCTTGATATTGATAATGCCCTCACTAGTAAAGATCATTCCATTTCGTCCATTTCGAGTAGGCATTACACAATCGAACATATCAACTCCCAAGGCGATGTTTTCTAAAATATTGGCCGGAGTTCCTACCCCCATTAGATAACGTGGTTTATCGAGGGGAAGTACATCGCAAACAATTTCGCTCATGGCATACATTTCCTCGGCCGGTTCTCCCACCGAAAGGCCACCTATAGCATTTCCATCGGCGCCAAACTTTGCGATGGTCTCTGCACTTTTTACGCGTAGGTCTTTGTAGGTACTGCCTTGCACAATAGGAAAAAGGCTCTGCTCGTAACCGTAAAAGGCTTCATTTTCTTCCAGCCAGCTGCCGCAGCGCTTTAACCAGCGATGAGTCATTTCCATCGACTCTCGAGCATATTGGTAAGAGCTGGGGTAGGGCGGACATTCATCGAAGGCCATGATGATATCGGCTCCAATATAACGCTGTATCTCCATCGATTTTTCCGGACTGAAAAAGTGTTTGGAGCCATCGATATGCGATTTAAAGGCTACGCCCTCTTCGGTGATCTTCCGATTATTGGCCAAGCTGTAAACCTGGTAGCCCCCAGAATCGGTTAGAATCGGCTTTTGCCAATTCATGAACTGGTGCATGCCACCCGCCCTATTAAGAATATCGGTGCCCGGCCGCAGGTAAAGATGGTAAGTATTGCCTAATATGATCTGGGCTTTTATATCATCCGCTAGTTCCCTTTGGTGAACGGCTTTAACCGAACCAACGGTGCCTACGGGCATAAAAATGGGGGTCAGGATCTCGCCGTGTGCGGTATTAATTCTGCCGCTGCGTGCCTTAGAACCAGGGTCTGTGTGTTCCAGCTTAAATTGCATCGGGCAAAAATAAGCTTAATCGCAAGAGCCGCAATTTCTACGTGCACAAAGCTTTACCTTTGAAGGCCATGGAGATCTTAACGCTTTTTCTAGCCATTTTCTGGTTTTTAGTAAGCCTGGCCTTGTTTTTCTGGCAATTCTGGCGCTTCCGGGCTATTTCTGAGCTGCTCAAAGACTCGAGCACAGTGCTTAGCCAAGTTGTACAACTGCCACCGCTGAGTTTAATTGTGGCTTGCCGCAATGAATCGGCCAACCTTAAACGCAATTTAGAGCATTGGCTTGGACAAGATTACCCGAATTTCGAGCTTATTTGCGTGGATGATCATAGCCATGATGATACGGCTGAGATCCTAGAAAATTACGCGAAGGAAAACGCTAGTTTAAGTTTAATTCGCCTTTCGGCGGATGCGACTACAGGGAAGAAAAACGCTTTGGCAGCTGGAATAGCCGCCGCCCATCATGAGCATTTGGTCTTTTGCGATGCCGACTGTGAACCGGCTTCTAAACAGTGGTTAAAGCACATCGGTATTCAATTTTCCGCGGGTAAAGATTTAATTCTCGGCTACGGGAAATTAAAGGGAAGCTCTCTTTTTCATGGCTTGGTCGATTTTGAAACCGTTCGCACCCTCGCCTCTTACTGGCATTATGCCTATCGGGGGCAAGCTTACGGCGCGGTGGGCCGTAATCTGGCTTACACTAAAAAGCTATACGATGCCAATCAAGCACATAAGAAGCACTTCGATCTGCGTTCTGGCGACGACGACCTCTTTGTGAATTCGATCGGGCAAGAAGTGAAAATCGGTTTTCTTGTCAACCCTGAGGCATTTACTATTTCTTCGGCGCCAAGTAGCTATGGTGCTTGGATGCGCCAGAAAGGAAGGCACTATTCTACTGCTTGGCGCTATCGATTAAGAGATCAGTTCCTCCTGGGGCTAGAAGGAAGTTTAATTTTACTTTTTTGGCTACTATTACCCTTTGGTTTTATATTGAATCCATGGTCGGCGCTTAGCTTATTTTTAGCCCGATATGTGGTAAATATGCAATTGGGGCATCATCCCAAATTATTTGCTTTACCCACTTTAAATCTACTTTGGCCCATGTGGGAATTGATCTGGGTGCTCAGTACCTTTGTGCTTCACTTGCGAAACCTTTTATGGGGCGCTTCAAAAGAATGGTGATGGAATTGATCGAGAAATATTTCCCCAATTTAAGTGAGAAGCAGCACGCTGCTTTTAGCAAATTAGGGCCTTTATATGAAGAGTGGAATGCTCAAATAAACGTGATTTCGCGAAAGGATACGGAGCATTTTTACGAACGCCATGTTTTGCACTCTTTAGCAATTGCCAAATTTTGCCGTTTTAACCCTGGAGCCCAAATTTTGGATATTGGCACCGGCGGCGGCTTCCCAGGAATACCCTTGGCCATCCTTTTTCCGGAGGCCCAATTTCACTTAGTGGATAGCATCGGGAAAAAGATCAAGGTGGTGGAGGAAGTAGCCGCTGCATTAGAGCTTCGGAACGTAAGTGCCCAGCAAGTAAGAGCAGAAAAACTAAATCGTAGCTTCGACTTTATTGTTTCTCGGGCGGTAACTCAGATGCCTAAATTTATGGCTTGGACGCGCAACCGTATTCGAAAGGGTAAGGAGGCAGGAACCCTGGCCAATGGTATCCTCTATCTCAAGGGGGGGGATCTTAGTGAAGAGCTTGCCAATTATCCTCAAGCGAAACAGCATCCAATTCCTAAGTATTTCCAAGAGGAGTTTTTTGAGACAAAAAAAGTCGTTTATCTCAAAGCTTAGGGCAATTTATTGAGACCAAAGTATCATTTGGTTTAAAGCGGGATAATCTACCGAGACCTTTAACCAAGGTTTATTAGCAGCTTCTAACTCTTGCCTCTGCTTAAAGTCTTGCAAGTATGCCTTCTTTAGCAATACTTGTTGCTTGAAGTCTATTCCCATGAAATTATAGGTGTAACTTACCCGTAAAGTATTAGCCTCTCGTTTTACCTCGAGTAGATCGCCGGAAACTAGTAATGAATTATCCATGACCTTAGAAGCCCTAAGTCCCTTAGATAAAACTTTCAATCGAGCATTGGATGGTTTGGTGCTATCGAAATGCACCGGGTAGAAGGCCCCTAGCTTTACTCGATTAAAATCGGAGCTTGAGGCGATGTGAGAGCCGGCATCTTGCCAAGTTTCGATTTTTGTGCCCCGAAAGTAAAACTGGTATTCGATCCACGTGGATTCGGCATCTTGGTCTAAATGCATCACTCGAGCCACTGCATCGGTGCCATTTTGCCTAAAAGACCTATTTTCTAAAGTCTTTTTTACCACTGCAAGAATGAGTAGGCTCCCTAGAACTGCACCGACCGCAATACTCGTCCACCGATCGAGTTTCCCGGTACCAGAATTTTTATGGGTAGCAGAGTTAGATAGTCCTGGTATAAACAGAAGGTCTGATTTTAATTTTGGAAAGGATCGCTCAAGGCGGTGTCTTGCAGAAACTTGTAGTCGGTAAGGGTTCTTAAGAAAGCGGCTAGGGCATCTTTCTGACCTTGACTCCAATTACGTCCTGTTCCAGCCGCCTTCATATTTGGATCGATATTGGGATGCAGATGTCCGCCGAAATTGTAGAATCCAATCAAACTATCTAGGTTCGGGATACTTCCATCGTGCATGTATGGGAAAGAGAATTCGACATTACGCACACTAGGCACTTTAAATTTACCTACATCGGTGGGGTCATTGGTTACTTCCGCTCTTCCTTGATCGGTATAGGTTGCTTTCAAGCCATTATTTACAAATTGTAAATCCCGACCAAAAGCGCCAAATAAATAGCGAGTTTCACGTTCACCATGACAATGGAAGCAATCTCCTCCAAAGCCACCATTGGGATCAAAGTCTGAAGTAAATAACTCATAACCTCGTTGCTCTAAGGCAGTAAACTGCGCACCAGTTTGCAAGCGAATTACGCTGTCGAACTTAGAGTTGGCCGAAATCATGGTCCTTTCAAATTGGGCAATGGCCTTAGCTATTCTTTCCGCAGTGATTTCACTACTGCCAAAGGCCTCCTCGAACATGGGCGGATAGATCGGATCGGCACTTAAACGACTAATTACCGTAGGTAAGTCATTATTCATCTCGATCGGATCACGAATAGGGTGCAATGATTGTTCTTCTAAAGTTACGGTACGTCCGTCCCAAAAAAAGAAATCTTGGAAAGCCAAGTTGAAAATGGGCATGGCCTTGCGGCGCCCGGTGATACCTTGCGAACCTACTGAGGTTGGAGTGGCGTCGGTAAAGGCTCGTTCTTGGATGTGGCAAGAAGCGCAAGAAACAGTACCATTATCGGATAGATCTTTGTCGTAAAAAAGGTGTCGACCTAATTTGATTCCTTCATAGGTCATGGGATTATCGGCTGGGATATTTGGAGCGGGAAACTTTTCGGGAACTTGCAAAGTGTAAGGAGTTCCCGCTGGGTTCGTGTTGCCAACTGTGGGTTCATTATCCCGACATTGGCTCAAGGCCAAGACCATGAACGATAAGCTTAGTAAAGTGCCGATTTTCCGCTTCATATCCTTAACTGATAACAACGAAGTTACTATTTAGTTTCCGGATTTAAAGTGACTGTAATTACGCCATTTATCGACCAAAGCGGCCATTTCATCCGGCAACTGTGAATTAAACGATAAGCGTTCGCCAGAAGTTGGGTGTTCGAAGCCTAAGGTCTTGGCGTGCAGGGCCTGACGGGGGCAGATTTGAAAGCAGTTTTCTACGAATTGCTTGTATTTGGTAAAAGTGGTGCCCTTCAAGACTTTATCCCCACCGTAATCTTTGTCATTAAATAGAGTATGCCCGATATGCTTCATATGCACCCTAATTTGATGCGTGCGACCCGTTTCTAATTTACACTCTACCAAGGTGACGTAACCGAGGCGCTCCAAGACACGGTAGTGGGTTACCGCGTGTTTGCCATAATCGCCTTCTTCGTAAACTTGAAAGATCTTACGATTCTTCGGACTGCGGCCAATGTTCCCAGTAATGGTGCCTGAGTCTTCTTCTACATTGCCCCACACTAAAGCGTGATAGGTGCGCTCCGTGCTACGCTCAAAGAACTGGTTCGCCAAATGGGCCATCGATCTTTCGTTAGCGGCGATAACCATGATTCCACTGGTATCTTTATCCAATCGATGCACTAATCCTGGACGCTCTTTATCCAGGCCAGGTAAGTTTTGAAATTGATATAAAAGCGCATTGACCAAGGTGCCATCGTGATTGCCATAGCCAGGATGCACTACCATGCCCGGGGGTTTATGCACCACGATTACATCCTTATCCTGATGAATGATGGGCAGGGGGATGTTCTGAGGAACCAGTTCAACTTCGCGAGGGGGGTAACTTAACACCACCTGAACGGTGTCGCCCGCCTTTACTTTATAATTGCTTTTAACTTTCTGATCGTTTACCCTAATATTACCTGCTGCGGCAGATTGCTGGATCTTGTTTCGTGAAGTGTTAGGCAATAAGTTGGTGAGAAATTTATCTACCCTCAAGGGTTTCTGTCCTGCATCTGCTTCTATGCGATGATGTTCGTAGAGTTCTTCGTTCTCTTCTTCCAAATGGTCTTCCTCCGCTCTCATCGGATAACGCTAATTTTTTCTTGCCAAAGCTCGGTGCTACCTGGCTTTTCGAGGCTTATTAAATAGTGCCCGCTACTAATGGTGCCTAAACTCCAATTCGGACTAGGTGTAGTGCTGCGAATAATTTGTCCTTGCAAGTTGCGCAATACCAATTGATAGCCCTCTAAGTGTTCCTCAGCTTTGGGTAAATCAATTTGGATAGCACCAGAACTAGGGTTGGGGTATACTTCTAACCTTTTTAAGCTCACTAATTCCAGTTCATCTGTACTTAGGTCACGTGGTACATAGCCAAAAATGGGGCGCATCATAATAGTGCCTCCCAAAAAGCTTTGATAGAGGTCGTTCAATTCTCCGTAAAAAGCACTTGTTCTATTCCGGGAGTTTTGATCATAACCCAAGCTCAGTTCATCGCTGTTTTGCTGACGTATGCCAATGAAAACCGTGCCATTGGTGCGGATTACAGACTCTAAGCTATCTAGTAAGTAATTGTGGTAAAAGTTACCATCGGTACTCTGCGCACTGTAAATACTATCGCTTTCGAAAAGCACGGCGCTCGGTATGCCGCCGGCATTATCCAATACTATGATGCTAAACTCCTGCGGCCCAAAATCAGTGCCACTTGGCTGAAAATAAATTTGGAGTCCCTTTAAAGTGTCGTCCACTAAAACATCATAGCGCTGTACGATGAATCCTCCGCGATTATTGCGAATTTCATAGGCTCTTTCTGCAGTCCCATCGTCGTAAGCATAGTAGTTTTTAAAGACCTGACGTCTACGCACCGTGTCATTGGCAGTGTACGTTTCTGAGCCTCCGGAATAATACTGCTCCGAAATCCATTCAAACTCATCGGGGTAAGGGAGGCTTAATAAGTCGAGTCGCGGTCTGCCCACATCGGCAGTATCGGGCACTGGATATCGTACTTCCACAAAATCTGGGTGAAGGTCATCCAGGTCGCCATCGGGTAAGCCGTTTTGATCGATCACATTACCGTTATAAGTGATGCGGAATTCGCCAAGCTGACGGCCCGGACGGGTGACAGTGGGGTCTACATTACGGCGGTAGTGTAAGCGGATATCTTCTTTCACCAAGTCGTTGGGGTTAAAGGCCTGGTTAAGGTGCCACCAGGGGATGGCTTCATAGTCTTTCAAAAGAGAAGGGTGCGGCCTGGTAAAGGCAATATCTTGCACTACCGTATCTTGATAGTCGCGTTGATCGTCGAGGTAGACATAATCTAGATGCCATAGGTCCAAGGCCCCTTGCCGGTTTCCATAACTAAGAAAGCGGAATTTGAAGTCACTTTCGTGGAAGCGGTCTTCTACAGCACGTAGCACTTGGATCCATTCATCATCGGCGCTATTTGCCATTCCGCGCCAAGTTGAGATCCATATTGTATCACTGGGATCCCAAAACTGTAGGACCAGAGAGTCGTCATTGCTAGAAGGTCTTTCGCCCCAGCCCCCAACTTGATAGAAAAAGCTGAGGTAAACGGAATCTTGGACATTGGAAAGGTCTATCGTTTGCGACTCCAGTACGTCGCAGATGCTATCTCCTTTGTTTGGAGCATGTGGTCGCCCAAAACGATTTAAACCGTCGAAAGTAGCTACGCCTAAGCTTATCGCACTGCGGGACCAAGTTTGGTTTACATATACATCCGAGCTTTGCCACCGGGCAGGGTCTATCGTGTTACGGTCGTAGGAAAAATCATCCCTAAAGGGTAGGTTAAGCACTTGGCTTTGTTTCTCCAGTCGCTCTTCCTCGATTTGGATCGGGATAGCCCGCAAACTCCTGAGTTGCTCTTGGCGTTGCGCGGATAAAAGGCTGTGAATAAGGCCAAAGGCCAGAAATATCTTAAAGCGTAGTGTCATTCGCTAGGGAATCTGTCGGGGCAGGTGAAACTTGAAACTCTAACGAGTCATTGGCGATTTTAGTGTAATCGTTGGTAAGCCATATGTCTACCTCTCGACCCATTCGTATTACTGGCATTTTAGAGGGGCCAGGGTTTTGACGGTAAACCAAGGCGGCAGCGCTATCGCTTATCTCTTCATCATAAATGACCGACCCAAGGTTTAAGGAGCGCTCCAACAAATATTCCCGGGCCTCGTCTAAGGTTTTCCAACGTAAGTAAGGCGATAGGATCAACTCGTCGCTAAGCCCTTGCCCTAAGATTAGATCGATCGTAGTGCCCTTGCTTAACTTCTTGCCTGGCTCAACGCTACGTTCTTCGATCTTTGCGTCGATCACCACGTCCTTTCCGATGTAGGGGACATATTTCAGTTCTCCCACTACGAAACCTTTCGACTCCAAGTCGTAAATAGCTCGGCGTTTGGTCTTTTCGATCAAATTGGGGAATTCGATCTTTCGTGGAAAAAAAGGGTTGATGGTCAATTTAAGTACGCGACCAATTTTTACTTGAGAGCCTGCTTCTGGATATTGCGCTACTACTGCCCCTCGGGGGAAGCCTGGGTCATATTCTGAGGAATCCATGATCTCCGAATAAAGTTCTTGGGCTTCTAACACCTCCTTTACTTCACTTAAAGCGAGTCCATTGAGGTTAGGTACTTCAATGTTTTCACCGTGGCGGGTATAATTATTTAAAAAGCTGTTTACTCCCCAAAATCCTAGGGCGGCTAGAATAAGGGCAATCACCAAGTTGGCGAAAAAGGTTTTGCTGCTTAAAAAGCGTAGAAGCTTCATGTCCTGCTTTCAATTTAGTTAATCCTCAGTCTCTGGAGGGCTAAAGGCTGCGTAAAAAGGCCAAGGTATCAATATTATCGGCATAGTCCCAGAGGCGGGGTCTCTGACTCTGTCCGAAGCCAACCGCCTGCTCAAATTCTTGAGCCTCACTAACGATAACCTGAATCTCTGCGGCTTGATCGGCTAATTCGGCCTGAAGCTCACCAAGGTCCTTGTATCGTTCTAGGTGCAATACCGATACCGGCGCGTGCAGGCGTTCATCTTCTTTTATGATAAAGAAGCCATTTTCTAGAAAATCGTGATGCTCCATGAGATAGATCGCCCGATTGTAGTCGTAATTATTGCCGTATTTGGCATTGTCACTCACCGGCTGAAACTTGAAGAAGGCATCGAATAAGCGCTGTACGTCGAAATCAACAGGTACGTAGGCCTTGCTTACATTGCGACAACCTAGTCCAAAGTACCGGAAAATGTCTTCGCCTAAAGCTTCTAATTGCGCTTTACTTTCATCCCCTTGAAGCACGGCCACCGAGCTGCGGTTTTTGCGTATGATATGAGGATATTTACCAAAATAAGATTCGAAATAACGCGAGGAATTATTGCTGCCGGTGGCAATAACGCCATCGAAGTTTTTCAGGTTACCATCGGCTAGTTCGATCAGGTTGGCGAACTCTCGGTCGATCGCTACCAGTAGCTGAGCGATGAAAGGAATTAATTTGGCATCGTCTGAACTAGGCTTTACCAAAGCTTTATGGCCGGCGATGAGAACCGAAATCAGATCGTGTAAGCCCACCAATGGAATATTGCCCGCCATGATAACCGCCACGGTTTTTGGTCCTCGGTCATGCTCAAAAAAATCGCTATCGTAGTCGATGGTCCAGGCTTCCAGCTGCTCACGGCTCAATGCTTTAGACCATTCCGATAGAGCGAAGTGTAAATTATCTTCACTAAACCAATGGTTAAAAAGTTCGGCATCTTTGATCACCGTATGGTATTCCTTTAAGAAATACTGATTGAGTTTTTGCAGGTCCTGGTCGCTGCGTTCTTCCTTAAACTGACTTAAAAAACGGCCTAATTGGTCAAAGGCATTAATCCTTTGTTCTAATGAAAGCATGGAGCTGTTTTAATTTTAACTTTGTGGCAAAAGTAGAACAGAATATGGCGATTAAGATAACCGATGAGTGTATAAATTGTGGAGCCTGCGAACCTGAGTGCCCCAATAACGCAATTTATGAAGGAGCGCAGGAGTGGAGATTCTCTGATGGCACTGGTCTTAATGGTAAGGTGAAGCCTAAGTCGGGCGGAGAATATGATGCCGATGAACCCCAAGAGCCGGTAGATTATGACGTGTTTTACATCGTTACTGATAAATGTACCGAATGTGTAGGCTTTCATGAAGAGCCACAATGTGCGGAAGTTTGTCCGGTAGATTGTTGTGTTCCGGATGAAGACAATGTAGAGAGCGAAGATGAATTGTTGTCTAAAAAATCCTTCCTTCACCTCGAAGATTGATACCGAAAAGAGATCATAAACGTTTAAGCCTTATGAGATTGAAAATTCTGATAGGGATTTTTTTCTTTATAGAGTGCAGCTTCGCGCAAGAGCTACCCAGTCTGGATAGCTTAGTTTATTGGGGGAGGCAAAGCTTGGAATCGCCCGTATTTGCGGTGCGTGATTCAAGTAATCAGAAGTTTTTAAGGTCCTTAAAGCTTTACCTTTCGGCGGAAGGGAAATACCGGGAAGAGCTTCCTTGCAAGAATATGATGCGTCTCCTTAGCCCAGATGAACGCTTCGCTATTTACACTTGGCAGCGCCCCGATGCGAATTACCAATACCAACAATTCGGTTTGATCGCCGGTGAGTTTAAAGGCGAAACAAAAGTGATCGAATTGAAGGATGCTTGGGACCAACTGGCCGATATCGATTTTAAGGTATTTCGTCCCGAGCAGTGGCCTGGGGCAATTTATTACAATATCATCCCGATGAAAGGAGAGGATGAGCAGTACCTCTTATTGGGACTCAATTTATCGCAGCCGCTCAATTTCAAGGTCTTGGAGATCCTGGAGGTAGATAAACGGGGGAAGGTGCGTTTTGGGGCTAAACGCTTTCGCGTGGAGGAGTTTATGGATAAGGTCTTACGCCGTGCTCCCATGCGTTTGATCCTTAAGTATAATGCCAAATACTCGGCTACAGCCCGCTGGAACGAAGAAGCGGAAATGGTGATCATGGATCATCTAGCTCCTCCGGAACCCAAAATGAAAGGACTTTACCAAGTTTACGGTCCTGACTTTACCTACGATGGACTTTATTGGGAAGATGATTGGTGGCGGCTCAAAACTGGAGTGAACTTTAATACGGGGCAGCAAATCGAAATAAAGCCCCCCAGTCAACCAACGGATCTACCAAAAAGTGGAGCTGATCCCTTGTCTGAAGAACCTGATACGCCCTAATTATGGCTGCACCTAGCCCCGATCAGAAATTCCCTTTAAAGCATTACGATCGATTATGCTTTTTGAAGAACGTGGTGAAGAATCCCAATATCATAGTGGGAGATTATACTTATTACGACGACTTTGAGTCGGTTGAGAATTTCGAAAAAAATGTGAAGTACCATTTCGACTTCATCGGTGACAAGTTGATCATTGGCAAGTACTGTCAAATTGCTTCTGATGTGGAGTTTATAATGAATGGCGCTAATCATTTGCAAGAGGCAGTTTCTACCTTTCCATTTGCGATCTTCGGCGAAGATTGGTCCGAGGCGATGAAGGCCAAGGCATATCCCAGCAAAGGCGATACGATAATCGGCAATGACGTTTGGATCGGTTACGGTGCGCTTGTAATGCCTGGAGTAAAAGTAGGCGATGGCGCAATTATTGCCAGTAGATCGGTCGTGACTAAAGATGTAGCGCCCTATGCAGTGGTAGGGGGTAATCCAGCAGAGCTTATTCGTAAGCGTTTTGATGCAGCTCAGATCGATTATTTATTGGATCTACAGTGGTGGGACTGGGAGCCAGCTAAGGTGAGCCAGAACCTGGAACTTCTCACCTCGCCGCCGGCCAAAACCTAAGTTAGGGTCGCATCCGCCGTAAGGCAAAACCAAAAATTAACTCATACTTAAATCGCTCCGCTTTATTAATCTTAATTTTGTCGCGCTTTTTATAAACAAAATCAAGATTCATGAAGAAGCATAATTTTTCCGCTGGTCCTTGTATCCTGCCCAAAGAGGTGTTGCAAGAGGCTTCCCAATCGGTTTTAAACTTCGATGATCTCGACCTTTCCTTGATCGAGATCTCGCACCGCTCTAAAAACTTTGTAGCGGTGATGGACGAGGCCGTGGCCCTGGTTAAGGAGTTGTTGGAGGTGCCAGAAGGTTATTCGGTACTTTTCTTACAGGGGGGTGCTTCTTTAGAATTCGTAATGGTGCCTTTCAATTTGATGAAAGCCCAAGGCGGAAAAGCGGCTTATCTAAACACCGGTACTTGGTCTAGCAAGGCGATCAAAGAAGCCAAGCGCATGGGTGAAGTGCTAGAAGTAGCTTCATCGAAAGACAAGAATTTCAACTACATCCCCAAGGACTATAGTATTCCGGCTGAGGTAGACTATTTCCACTGCACTTCTAATAACACCATTTTTGGTACTCAGATGAAGGACTTTCCGCAAGCCGATACCTTAAAGGTTTGTGATATGTCTTCCGATATTTTTAGCCGTAAAGTTAATGTGGCCGATTTCGACCTTATTTACGCTGGGGCGCAAAAGAATATGGGACCGGCCGGAGCTACCTTGGTGATCGTTAAAGATGACATTCTAGGTAAGAGTGGTCGTGATATCCCGGCCTACCTCGACTATGAAACACATATTAGCAAGGACTCGATGTTTAATACCCCGCCGGTATTTTCGGTTTACGTATCGATGTTGACCTTGCGTTGGCTGAAGAGCATTGGAGGAGTAGCCGAAATGGAGAAAATGAATCAGGCGAAAGCCGATTTGATCTACAATGAGATCGACCGAAACTCTAAGTTTTATGGTACGGCGGCTAAGGAAGATCGCTCTAATATGAATGCCTGCTTTTTGGCGAATGAAGGCGTAGATACCGCTAAGTTCGACGAAATGTGGAAGGCAGCCGGAATCAACGGAATCAACGGTCATCGCTCGGTAGGGGGCTATCGTGCCTCAATGTATAATGCCCTTCCTTTGGAGAGCGTACAAGTTTTAGTGGATGTAATGCAAGCCTTTGAAAAATTATAATGATGGTTAAGATTTTAGCAAACGACGGAATTTCAAAAAGCGGCCAAGAAGCTTTAGAAGCGGCCGGATATGAAGTAGATACTACTAAAGTAGCGCAGGAGCGATTGGCCGAGCATATCAACGAGAACAAGGTTGACGTGCTATTGGTGCGTTCGGCCACCAAGGTGCGTAAAGATCTTATCAATGCTACAAAAGGTAACTTGAAATTCATTGGCCGTGGTGGCGTGGGTATGGATAATATCGATGTAGACTACGCCCGTGAACAAGGTGTGATCGTTCAAAACACCCCAGCGGCAAGTACACGCTCCGTGGCAGAATTGGTATTCGCACACCTTAGTGGTATGGTGCGTTTCCTTTTCGACGCCAATCAGCAAATGCCTTTGGAGGGTGAAACTCAGTTTAAGACCCTTAAAAAGAACTATGCTGCCGGTACCGAATTAAAAGGCAAGACCATCGGCATTATTGGTTTTGGAAGAATTGGTCAGGAAGTAGCTAAGATCGCTTTTGGTTACGGAATGAAAGTAATGGCGGTAGACCCTTATGTAGAGGAGGCTAGCATCAAATTGGACTTTTTTGACGGTCAAGAGGTGACTTTTAAGGTGAAGCCTCAAAGTATGGACGAGGTCTTGAAGCAGTCCGATTTTATTTCGGTTCACATTGCCGGGGCCGAGAAAGCATTGATCGGTAAAGCTGAAATCGAAAAAATGAAAGACACCGCAGGAATCGTGAACACGGCTCGCGGTGGAGTGATCGACGAGGTGGCTTTAATGGAAGCGTTGGATAGTGGGAAACTGAAATACGCCGGATTGGATGTATTCGAAAATGAACCTACTCCTGCTTTAAAAGTGTTGATGAGTCCTTATACCTCCTTGAGCCCCCACATTGGAGCGGCAACCCTTGAGGCCCAGGATCGTATTGGTACCGAAATGGCAGAGCATATCGTTAATGCCGCCAAGAACTGGTAGGCCTTATAAAATTAGCTAATAAAAAAGCCCTGAACTCAGATTGAGCTCAGGGCTTTTTTTAATGTTGTGGTGCGCGTCTTAATTTTTTAAGAAGCGTTCTTGGTAGATCTGTCCGCTGCTATTACGCGCTTGCAGTAAGTAGAGGCCATCGGCGAGATCGCTAATGCCAATACTTAGATTTTTATCAAAAGCATGCTCTTCGCGGATCATAGACCCATCTAGACGGTAGATGGCTACATGAGTGATTTCCTGCTCACAGCTTAGATTTAAGTTTTCTTGCACCAGATTAGCGGCAAGCTCCCACTTAGCACTTGGTAATTCATCTTGTGATAGTAAAGCAGCGCCAGTATAGCCGGTGATGATCTGTTTGTTTAAATTGTTTTCGAAAGCCACCGATTTGATTACAAAATCGAGGTTGCTTTGTAATTCTACCAACATCCAGCCATAAAAGAAAGCACCACCAGTTGCACGAAATCGAACTCCAATAAAAAACTCGTTTCCGCCGGCTAGGTCATTGGTATTGGCAGTACTCACTTTTACTGAGTTGCCTACCGGACTCCAGTTGAGGTTGGCGTTAATCACCTTCGCGCTAAACAATAACTCTACATGATTGGTCGGATTGTTGGTTACCGCAAATTGAAGAGATGGCCCGCTTACGCTGAGGTCATAATCGCTCGAGTTGGAGCCGCTGTAATTGAAGGTGATGTCATTGTTCATGTCACCATCCAAGTCAAAAGCTAAGCTGCCATCGGCAATGCTAAATACTTTATCTGGGGCAAAATCTTGATAAACGACCGAAGCCTGAAGGGCTGGTAGACTAAAAATTGCGATGCAGATCGCCAGTAATTCTTTCTTCATTTCAAATAGGTTTAGAACTAGCAAAATACAAGCTTTAGCGCAATTGAGCTTGCACGAAGACCTATATTTTGCACAGAGATATTCACCTTGAAATGAGGTCTTTGGCTTTGTTTTTCAGCGAATTATGCTTAGGCTTGGTTAAATTATTAAATCGATTCCTCAAAGGCATCCTTGATCAGCGACTTCAATTCATCGTCTACCTCGTCTAGGGATTGAATGATAACCCGGTGGCTGCACATGGTGCCGAAAGGTCCAGAGTCTTGCAAGCGTCCGCTATTCTCACGGTCCTTAAACTTTAAACCCAAGTCGATACGACTCTTAGTGGCCGGTTTAATTAAGGCAAACTGTTTTTTACGGATAAGGCTTACCGAGGTCTTTTTGGGACTGACTTTGACATCAGAGCCTAAGCTTTTGGTGAATTCGAGAATTGCCTCAAAGATCGGCTTCAAGTTTTCCTTACCCTTGTATTGTAAGCTAGTAAGGTCTTCCTCGCTCTTATCTTTCTGATTGAAGAGACTTACAATTGTATTGGCGAATCCATGGCCAATACCATATTCGCTCTTTAAATGTTTGACCGCTTCACCGTGTTTGGCAAAATTTTCTTTGGCCAATATCTGATGCCATTGCTCTAAAGACTTTCCGGTCTTCTCTGGCATATTGGCGATCATAGACTCTAGTTGTTCATTCATCGCGAGCTAGCTTATTGCATTGATCTTTTCTCTGCTAAGTTGATTGATGATAAAGCTAGCAAAAAAGACTTCAATAAGACTAAGAGGGACGGCTGGGTAAAGCGTCTGTACCGGCAAAACTCCTAAATTCCCGATCACGATCCACATAAGTACAAAAGACATGAGCCAGCTAATCAGAGCGCTTTCCAACCAATTGAATTTACGACTAACCAGATATATGGTTAAGGCTAAGATAAAGGACCATAAGGCCCAAAGGGCACCATTATTTAGACCGGATGGGAACTCGAGACCTAAACTTTGATAGTGGTTGATCCAATAGTGCTTGAGGATAAACTCATTTCTTAAAAACTCGGAAAAACTGATCCATAAACCAGCTAAAACAACGGCTAAGACACTTTTAGTAGAATTTTTCATGGGAAATAGATTAGCAAAAAGCACTGTGCTTTTCTAAGCTAAAATTACGGCTTTGCCAAGGCTTAAAAACTGATTATGATCAGCTATCTGGCTTCTAGCTTTTTTAAAAACCATAGGTTACAACCAGGATGTGCTTTGGTCAATGGGGCGTCTAATCGCTCAAAGCCTTGCTTTTCATAAATGTGCACCGCCTTGGCAAATACCGGCAAACTTTCGATATAGATTTGCTCATAGCCTAGGTTTATTGCCGCGACCAAGCTTTTTTCCATTAGTGCACGGCCAATCCCTTTTCCGCGGGCCTCTCGGCTCAGATAAAATTTTACAAGTTCGGCATAGCCTGCGGGTAACCCCGGGGTGGGGTAAATGCCACAAGAACCTAATATCTGCTGTCCTGATACCGCTAGATAGAATACGGCATCTTCTACTTCAGCGAAAAGCTCATAAAGTTTATCGGTACTCGGGTCCGAATACACCGTACCTCTCCGTTCCGCGTCGAACTCTTCAAATACTGCCCGAATCATGGCTGCGGTAGCGCGATTGTCTTGGGCTTGGATGGTGCGGATTTGGTACTGCATGCTTTAGTTTCGGCTTAGGGCCGAAGAATAAGAATTTTTTGAAAGTAAAGATGCTTGGCGGTTTTAATTTGTAGCCAGTAGGTGCCTGGGTTTGCTTCAGTCCTAAGTCGCTGTTCCGTGGCTTCCCAATGGCTAGGCAGCTCCTGCCCCAGAGGGTTAATTACCTTCACGGAAAGGATTTTTTGCCCGGCAAGTGGCTCTACCTGAAATTCTCCATTTATACTAGGGTTAGGGAAGAACCAGGCAGTGGAATTTTGATCAACCTCTGGAAGTCCGATGTTATTTATATTCAAACAGGCGCTGGTGTCGATACAGCCTCTTGCCCTAACTACTAGAGCATAACTTCCGTTTTGAGTGATGGAGAATAGTCGATTGGTGTCGGCCGGGTTAAAACTGTAGCTAGCGCCATTACAACTAAGCCATTGATAGGAGGCTCCAGATTCTTGGGCACTTAATTGATTTAGTCCTAGGTCTATTCCGGTATTAAGGGCTTGGTAAAGTAAAACTAGAGCTCGGGTAGAGTCACATCGAAATTGGTCTTTTTCAATGAAATAGATGGTACTGTCAATGGCGGTTAAAGTATCCCCATTGGCTAAGGGATATGGAGCGCAGTAGTAAAGGGTGTCGAAAAAGGTATCCTGTGGACAGGTTTTCATTTTGTAGATAAAAATATCATCTCCCCCAAGCGTGCTTCGATTCATTTGATAGCTGCTATCACTGTAAAATGTAGTGCTACCATAAAATATTCCTGAAGTATAAACATCTTGAGCAGGGTCAATTGCCAGATTTGAGATGCCTTCTCCAGCTGGTCCGGTGTAACTTAGACCTTCGATAAACTCTCCGCGATCATTGTATTTCCCTAAATAGCCATCAGTGGCTCCCGCCGAAACGAGCATAAAAGTGTCGATTCCAGGGTCTAGATCAATAGTGTCTCTAAATCCACCGCCGAGATAGAATTCTTTATTGTCGTTAAAGGCTATCACTCTGCTACTGCTAGAAAGTTGTTTAACCCAGTCGAAGTTTGCATCAAGGTCGAGGTTTAGGATAAAGCCATCGGTGGAGGTCTGCGCAGTCATTTGATTCACCCCAGTGCTGAAGTCAAAGTCGACCGTACCTTTAAACGAACCTGTAAGAATGACTTCACTACCGGAAATCGCCATGTCCAATACATTTTGGAAATCAGGGGCGGATATGGCTTCGGTCCAAAAGATGTTACCCAGACTATCTATTTTCATTAAGAATATATCATTAGCCAGGGCAATTCCGCCTTTTGGATTTGACCCTGGTCCGGGATCGAAATCAACCTGACCGCGAAAGATTCCGGTACAGTAAATGTTAGAGAGGCTATCTCCAGTTACCTTCATACCTCTATCGCTACCCGTGGAGCCAAAACCATGTGCCCAGCCAAAGTTTCCATTAGAAATCAGTTTTGCAATAAAGATGTCGTTATTACCATTCGAGCTGAGAGTGGTGCCATTAGTAGAGTTTGGATCGAAATTACAATTGCCTTGAAACTCACCGGTGAGAAAGAGGCCAGCAATCGGATCAAAATAAATACTGCGTGGACTGCAATAGGCACTGCCGGTAAAGTCCCGTACCCATTCAAACTGGCCAGCTGTATCTAGTTTTAGGATAAAAGTATTGTAATTGCCACTTGAGCTTAGAACCATGCTGCCTGGTCCCGGGTCGAAATCAACATTATCGTTGTAAAGGCCAGTAATATAAAGAAAGCCCTGGGGGTCATAAGCGAGTCCGAGACCGTAGTCGAAAGAATTTCCACCAATCCTTTTTACCCATATTAGGTTTCCCTCCGAATCGAGTTTTTGAATAAAGATATCGGCCATTCCTTGCGAGCTCAAACTCAAGGGTTGAGATGGGTCGGGGCTGAAATTCACGTTGTTTTCGAAGTATCCGGTAACGTAAATATTGCCAAGGTCATCAATTACCATACTACCACCACCTTCTTGGCCGCTGCTGCCAATTTGTTGAAGCCATAAAGGGGTTTGCGCGGAACACAAAAGACTAAAGATGCTTAAGATAATAAGCGTGCAGAGTTTAGACATAAATCAAGTTTGCTGCAATATCCGAAATTATTGAAGTGCATAATGCTGAGGTTCTGAGAAATATTTATGGGCTTCGGGCAGAGCTTCCCTCCATTCAGGCCAATAAGCCCTAAAACTTAATTAATGATTGGCCTGAGTTTAAATGATACCCTCCTCTGACCCAAGACCAAGAGATTTTTCTAGATTTTTTTCATTCTGTTCTTTCCTCAAGCTCTTATCGCATTTTTCATGTCCTCACTCAAATTTGACGGCAAGAAGGCCAGGTCTGGTGCTACATCACCAAGCGGATGTAAGTGTTTTTGTAAAGGGTGTTTTCCACGAGCAAATTGCATTAAAGTCTTTTTACCTTTTTGATTGCTGCAAGCCGCCAGGCTAAAAGCAGCACTGTATACTTGGTCCTCATCCGAAGCGAGGAGACCTTGTTCGAGGTAACTTTGATCCACTGCCTTAACACCTGCTTTACAGAGTAATTCAATACAGTATAGTGGCTCAGGCTCTTGTAAGACAATCTGCCATACCTCATTTGCCGGATATTGCAGGAACAGTTTGTTTAGGGCTGGGAAGAACCAATCCGTATCTTCGGGGCTAAAGCTATGAAGCCCTTGCTCTAAGCTATTGTAAGCTTTTGCGAAGGAATTCTGCGGAGGGTTCATGGTTCCCAGAAGCTTTTAATATTTCGGTAAGCTAAACGCGCTTCGGTCCTATACCAATTTCCATCCACTTGAAGTTCAACCAAACCGAACCACTCTTCAATATCATCGGGGTCTTGGCTGTAGGAGTCCTGCAAACCAAACTTCCACCAAGCATCGAGATACTCATGGATACAAACACCAGCAATAGGGCGATTAGCCGTCTGTATGTCTATTAGATTTTGAACCAAGCCTGAACTTTGATCGGGAATAGTATTTCCTCCATAACCATAATTTGGCGGACCCATCCGCTGGGCATTGGGCGATACGCTTAAACCGGTTTCGGTGATCAATAGGGGGATTTCCGGGTGCTTGTTCTTTAATTGCTCAACCCAGCCTTGAAAAAGTGTAGCACTGGTGGACCCGGGATTAGTGAAAGGTCTGTAATAAGGCACCGCGTAGGAATAAGCATTATGGCTAATGAAGTCTAAAAATGCCGTTTCGAGGATATTGAAAGTTCGGATGTCGTTCGAATAGGTAACAAGGGATGCTTGTCCGTAATTGTCCTCTTCGTAGCTTTTGGTGTAATCAGCCATTTCGGCAAGAAAAACTTCGCTAGCGCTTCGATTACTATCGGTAGCAATGAACCTCCCTTGGTATTGATTCAGATTTGGATGTGCTTGGTCGGTCTTTTCAATGCTAGCTCTACTAAGTTCATTACCAACGATCCAGGCTACAATGGGTGGGCTGCGGTCGAAGCCGGCGTAAACCCGATCTATTACGGAACGGATATAGCTTTTCGTTTGAGCTTTGAAGTCGGGATCCTGAAAATCATTTACCTCTCCGTCAATCCATATCGTTTGCAGTAAGGCTAGTCCTCCCAAGCTATCAAGCACTTCATAGCAATATTGCGGCGCTCCCCATAAACGAACCGTATTGGCATTCATTTCTTTTATTCCCGCCAAATCTAGTCGAATGCTATTCCTCAACCTTGGGTCTAAATTGCTTGAGCTTTCAATCTCCCAGGGTAAATGGCCCGGATAGCCGGGAACATAAACTACTCCTTTTAAATTAAAGGTCTCGCCATTTTTCAGGATCTGGTTATCGTTCACCGAGAAACCGACTCTTTCGACTACGTTTTCAGTCGCCCGGTCCTTTCGGCAGGCAAGAAGCGTAAAGAGTATGGATAAGATGAGGATATAGCGCAGATTCATATTTTCAAATTACGAAACTGATTCCTGAATAAAGGTGAAATTCAATGGTTTCTGATCCTTAGCTTTAACCTAAGGCTTTATACAGTTAGAATGTTGCTCAAACTGATAGTTCACGGTTAAAGGCAATCACTAGGTCTAACCAGTAATCCAAGTCTTCATCCAAATCGAAGCCTTCGGCTATAATAAAGAGATATCCCTTCATGGGGCGGCCGGTATAGTCCATGGGCCGGCATACACTTTTTTCAATTTCTTGCTGGTAGGCTTTTTCCCCAACCCTTAGCATGAGTAAGCTTTCTTGCGATTTTTTATCGATATGGATGCCGCAAGCCATTTTATCATTCAGCATAAATATCAGACCACCCATCATTTTCTTTGTGCTAAAAGTGCAGTTTTTTTCGCTCAAGCTGCGGCTGATGCGTTCACCTAAATACTCATCGTAAGCCATTATTTCTGGTCTTTATCAGGGTCGATATTCACCTTAAAGCTAGGGGCCTTATAATCCGGATCAAGATACTGGGCTGGTATAGTCACCATGTTTCCGTCGCGGGCTGCGCGATAATGGGGAGAAAGAATTTCTATGCCCGCTTCATTAAAGGCATCCTGAATATTGGCGTGTAGCTCAGAGTAGATCAAGGCTGCTTTTTCAGCCTGGTGGGTGTAAGCATTGATCTGGTAATTTACATAAAAGTCTTCTAGGGCGGTTTGAAGCACAAAAGGTTTGGGCTCCTGGTGAATGGCTTCGCATTTTTCGGCAGCACCGATCAAAAGCTCGTGCACCTTTCGCCAAGGCACATCGTAACCTATGGTTATGCTGGTGTTCAAGATCAGACCTTTGCTATGAGCGCTCGAACTATAATTGATAGTGCTTCCATTCAAAATAGCACTGTTGGGTATGGTTACATCTTCATTTTTGATAGTTCTAATACGCGTTACCAGCATGGTCTTCTCTAATACCTCGCCACTTGTTTCGCCAATCTTAACTCGATCACCGATCTTAAAGGCACGCATGTAGGTAATCACCAGCCCCGCGATAATATTACCAATTGCCGAAGAAGAGCCGAGGGATATTAGTAATCCGAAAAAGACGCTAACTCCTTGGAAAACAGGGGACCCGCTACCTGGTAAATAAGGGAATATCACCACAAAGGTAAAGGCGTAAACGATGATCTTTAATAGGTTGAGAGTAGGGGCGGCCCAATCGGGGTAAAAGCCAGGAATCTCCAACTTCCCGGTAGTGATCTCTTCACTCAGAAAAGCAAGGAAACGAATAAAGTATCGCGCAATGAAGACGATCACGATAATGGTGATCAATTCTGGGATATAGGCGATCAAGCCTCCGAAGAAGGACTTTAAGGGATCAATAATATAGCCTATCAAGGTATTGGCTATACTCTGGGTGGCAGGGAAAATGCTGAAAACCGCTGGCAGGAAAAGATAAGCAACGATTATCAGGGTAATCCAGCGTAAACTTCTAAATGCCCAAGTTAATAGCTGTTCTTCATGCTCTTTAGAAAGTACCTCATAGTTTTTGATGCTGTGCCCGGTGAGGTATGGCTGCAATTTCTTTTTGAGCCACTGGTTTAATCGAAAGAAGCCTCGATTTAAGTAGCGAAGGAAAAGGAAGAATAGGACCAAGACGATAATTAACTCACCCGCCCGGATCAGATTGGTCCAAAGGCTATTTTCCTCCTGATAAGCTTCAACGCTTTTTAGGATAGCTTGGCGAAGTTCCTCGCATACCGTTTCTGCATTGTCATTGTACCAGGCCGCGTCACGGTGGCTTAAGCTAAATAGAATTACCTCGCCGTGCATTAGGTCGTAACTCTCTTCATTGCGGTTTAAAATCAGTAGTTCTTGGTCAAAGCTTTTTTGATCAACCAATGCCTCGATCTTCCCAGCTAAATTTGTGGCTCTTTCGCTGGGGCCAAAAGGTCCGATGCGCGCATAAATTCGAAAGATCGTGTCCTCAAAAAGAATTACCGGCACACCGGGAGTGCTAGAACGCATGGAGTCTACTTGCGCTTCGATGCGCAATTTTGCCAATTCCTGAGATTTCTTCAGGGAGTCTAGACGCTTTTGCAACTCCTCTTTCTTGCGGGCATCATTGGCTTGTACTTGCCGAATTTGCTCCAAGAGTAGTGATTGTGCCAGCGAGTCTGCGCGATGTAAAGAGTCGCTGCGACTTAGAAGCAACTCACCCTGGGCCAGGTTTTGATCCTGAAGGCTGTCATTATGGTTGGCCCTTGTGCTATCGCTTTGGCAATAGCCCACTAGTGGAAGGACTAAAAGAGCGATGAGAAATAGAAGGCTTTGCCGGTGTTTCATGAATTTATTTAAGTACTTAAAGGTAGTCGATTTGAAAAATAGAATTACAGACTTCAGTAAAGTTCAGTTCTATTCAATTGTGCCTTGAGCAATATGAATAAAATAGCCTTGCACTTCTCCTTTATAAATAGGTATTAAAAATTCTCACTCCGCTAATTATAATTTCCCCTGTGGTCGTAGCCATTTGAAAAAAGAAAAGGGTACTACCCATAAGGACTGTTTAAGAAAGCAATTTAAATATAAACCTGAAGCTCATCTCCCTTTTTCCACCATCCACCGACTAAGCTTTACCTTGCTGTCGATATCGGTTTAGCTAACATAAAGTTGGGTCGTACTTTAGCCTCACTAAAACATAAGAACGAAAAAACATGACTGCTCAAAAACGAAATAAATCGATCTACACCGGGATAGCGATCCTAATTGTCGGATTGATTTGGATGCTCCGGAAAATGGGAGTGTACATGCCTTATTGGCTTCTTAGTTGGGAAACACTCTTAATTGGTATCGGTCTTTTTATTGGACTAGATTCTAAATTTAAGAACCCCACTTCCTATATCCTGATGACCATAGGAGGAGTCTTTTTGATAGATGATATCTTCGGCATCCCCTTCCGGGTGATGGACTACTTCTGGCCATTATTGGTTATCATAATTGGGCTCGTGATCATTTTCCAATCCCGCTTGCGCTCCAAAAGAATGGAGTTCAATTCCAGTGGGCCAAAGGATGGCGCTAAGCTAGACTCGGTAAGTGTTTTTAATGGTGTGAAACGCCAGGTAAACTCAAAAACTTTCGAAGGTGGAGAGGTGGTTACAATTTTTGGTGGAACCGAGTTAAATCTGATGAATGCCGATTTCGTAGGCCATGCCAATTTAGAGATCACAGTGCTCTTTGGTGGTGCAAAATTGATCTTGCCTCGCAATTGGGAAGTGCGTCCCGAGGTGACCACCATTTTTGGCGGAGTTGACGATAAGCGTAGTTCTGCGATCGAAATCGTGACGGAAGACGACAAAGTGCTTCACATAACTGGCACAGTGGTCTTTGGTGGACTGGATATCGTTAATTACTAGAAAGCGTAATTTAGGCAAATGGCACTGAACCCTTTGCTGAAGAATCGAAACTACCTGTATTATATTGCTGCAGTTCTTCTGCTCAGTGTAATGCAGGTATTTTCTATGTATTACGGTAAAGATTTTTCTTTACAATTTTCCCTCATACATGCCTTGGTGCACTGGGGCCTGCTTGGCGCTATTTGTTATGGTCTGATCAATAGTTTTTCATTCTTCCACCCGCCAAAATATCAAGCCTTGATCGCCTTACTTCTTCCCATAGCGATTACTTATGCTTGGTTTCAAGCGGCTCAATTTGTGGTGGCTGTGCTGGTGCCTGAAATTGAGTCGCAATGGATGGAAGATACCGCCCAGTACCGTTCTAATGTGGCCTATCTAATTCAGGTTGGGGTGAT
>CBFHJH010000019.1:36256-36603 GCA_965656185.1 Croceimicrobium sp. | reverse complement strand
CCCCGGCTTTAAGAAACGGATCCTAAATTAAATCTCGCTGGTCGCTATACGCACCTCGCCAGACTGATCATCTTTCTTGCACTTATCTTGAGGAGAAGCTCCACAAAATGAACAAGATTCGCCTTCTTCATTAAGGAAAGGACTATTACTGGCACAGGTACCGGAAAATTCTCCGTCCTTTTTAGCCCAGATCTTGATCGCAATACCAGCAAAGCCTAGACCTAGTAATAATGCTGCCACTAAAAAAACTTCCATTTCTATCGCTTTTATATGATATTCACTTCTGCTTCTAAACGGACCGCAAAGGTACGATATATAGAAGCTTGAATCTCTTCGGCCAAAGCTTT
>CBFHJH010000019.1:10797-36246 GCA_965656185.1 Croceimicrobium sp. | reverse complement strand
TCTGCGCCTTGCGCCTTACCATAGTTAACCAAAACTAAGGCCTGTTTGTTGTGCACTCCGGCATCTCCTTTTCGATATCCTTTCCAACCGGCCTGCTCTATCAACCAGCCTGCCGCCAATTTGAAAGCATTGCCTACCGGATAAGAAACCAAGTCGGGAAAGTCTCTTTTTATACGATCATGCTCTGCCGCACTTACCACCGGATTCTTGAAAAAGCTACCGCTGTTGCCGATTTCAGCGGGATTAGGCAATTTGCTTTCGCGGATATTAACCACCGCTTCGGCAATCGACTGAATGCTGGCCTCTTTCCCTAAGCGAGCTAATTCATCCCGAATCGCTCCGTAATTTATGCGCAGCTCATGCTCGGTTCTACTCAGCTTAAAAGTAACTTCCGTGATCACGAATCGCCCCTTATAGTCGCCTTTGAAGATGGACCATCGGTAACCAAAGTCACATTCCTCCGGACCGAATTCTCGCCAAATTCCGGTTTGAAGATCGAAGGCTTTTAAGCGATAAAAATGATCCTTGATCTCCACCCCATAAGCCCCAATATTTTGGATCGGAGCGGTTCCAACATTACCAGGAATCAAAGAAAGATTCTCTAAGCCTCCTAAGTTTTGTTTCAAACAGAATTGCACGAATTGATGCCAATTCTCACCGGCCTTAGCACTGGCGATCGCATGGTTTTGGTCTAATTGCTCTACTTGCTTTCCGCGGAAATCAAGCTGTACCACCAAGCCAGCAAAGGGTCCGGTAAGCAGCATATTACTACCACCTCCCAGCCAGAGCACTTCTTGTTCTTGATAAAGCGAAGAACGCATTAATTCAGGCAGCTGGTCTTCTGCATCCAGTCGCAGGAAATAACGCGCCTCTTCGGCTAAGCCAAAAGTGTTAAGCGCTTTTAAATTATAATGTTCTTTAAAATCAAGCATTTAGTAATGCGTTCCTGGATATTGCTGTAAAGCTAGTTCTAAGAGCTCTACACATTCCCGAAGCTTATCTTTTTCCAATACATAAGCCAAACGCACTTGATTCAAGCCCATATTGGGAGTTGCGTAAAATCCTTCGGCGGGAGCTACCATCAAAGTTTTGCCATTATGCTCAAAGGCCGATAGCAACCACTGTGCGAAACGCTCGGCATTGTCTACCGGCAATTGGGCTATGGCGTAAAATGCGCCACGTGGCTTCGGACAAATTACGCCTTCGATCTTATTGAGGCCTTCTACCAATATGTCGCGCCGCTCCTGATATTCTTGCTTAACTTCTTCGTAATAACTTGGCACGGTTTCCAAGGCAGCCTCGGCCGCGATCTGGGCCATGGTGGGCGGACTTAAGCGCGCCTGAGCGAACTTCAACATGGTGGCCATTAAAGCACTATTTCGGGAAATCACACAACCGATCCTTGCTCCACACATGCTGTATCGCTTCGATACCGAGTCTACTACAATGGCATTTTCTTCTAATCCCTCTAAATTGAGGATCGAGTGGTGACGGGCATCGCCGTATGCGAATTCACGGTACACCTCATCGGCGATAAGGTAAAGATCGTGTTTGATCGCCAAGTCGCGTAGCTTTTCCAACTCTTCCCAGCTGTATAAATAGCCAGTCGGATTGCCTGGATTACAGATCATGATCGCCTTGGTTTGAGGACCGATCAACTCTTCAAAATCTTCGATTGGCGGTAAGGCGAAACCGTCTTCGATCTGCGCCGTAACCGGCACAACATTTACTCCAGCATTAATGGCAAAACCATTGTAATTGGCGTAAAATGGTTCAGGAATGATCACCTCATCACCCGGATCGGCAATCGCACCCATCGCGAATAAAAGCGCTTCCGAACCTCCGGTGGTCACGATCAAATCGTCTGAATTTATATGGATCTCTCGCGTAGCGTAGTATGCCGCCAATGCCTTGCGGTAAGAAGAAAAACCTTCGGAAGGACTGTACTCCAAGATCTCCAGATCGGCCTGTTTTACCGCGTCGATCGCCCGTTTTGGGGTCTGTATATCCGGTTGACCAATGTTAAGGTGGAATACCTGTTTGCCCTGGAATTTGGCTGCTTCTGCAAAGGGTGCCAATTTGCGAATCGGTGATTCGGGCATGGTCTGCCCTTTCAAGGATATTGCCGGCATAGCTTTAATTTTTAATGTGCCGCAAAGATGTGAAGAAAATGGGATTTGCAAAGCGCCTTTCGGCTTATTCCTTTTTCATTAAATTCGAGAAGGCGAATTGCTAAATCTAGGTTAAAGGTAGGCCTACGGCAGACCGATTTGCAGAAGCGGCCGTTAGCCAAAAAATAATGTTATGAATCTAAGTATCAAAAAAAGCTTCAACTGGGCGCTTGCCTCATTAAGCCTCCTCCTTATCCCACTCTTGGCCAGCTTGGCCTTTACAGACTTCAATTGGAAAGTCAGCGACTTTATCATCTTTGGTCTCTTACTCTTTAGCTTTTCCTTCGCTATTGCCTGGGCCAGTCGCCTAGTGGGATCTAGAAAATGGTTAGTGATAGCCGCTTTTATCTTGTTGTTCTTTCTGATCTGGGCCGAATTAGCGGTGGGCCTATTCGGTAGCCCCTGGGCCGGCTCCTAAATTATTTAACTCCATCCTTAGGCAAGCCTCGGTTTCTTAGTAATTTCATGCCATGGAAATGGATTATTATTGTGAAGAAGAGTTTGAAGCCCTTGCCGCCCCTGCTGCGCAAGAATTTGAAGCTTGTGTATTTCGCAACTGCGATTGGGCCGATCAGGACCTGAGTCGTAAAAAGTTTATTGAATGTGAATTCCTTGATTGCAATATGAGCAATGCCAAGCTCCTCGGTAGCTCTTTCCAGGATTGCCACTTCAAGGCCTGCAAGCTTCTGGGTCTTCGTTTCGACTCCTGCAGCGATTTTTCCTTCGGGCTGCAACTCCATTCTTGCCAAGTGAATAATGCCAATTTCTATCAAATGGACCTACGTCGCAGTAGTTTTAACAGCTGCGACCTCAGCGAAAGCGATTTTAGCGAGGCTAATTTAAACGGGGTAAACCTCAGTGGTAGCCGGTTAGAGCGCTGTTTATTTGATGGAACCGACCTTTCTAAAGCAGACTTGAGGCAGTGCGAAGGGCTAAATATCGACCCTGATCTCAATCAGATCACCGGCCTACAGATCGATCAAAACGCCTTAGTTGGTCTTTTGGCAAAATACCAATTAAAAGTTCATTCGCCATGAGCGCTCCCAGCAGTGCTATTTTGGAGCAAATACGGCTTTCGCCGGAAGCGACCAAAACGATCGACCAGGCCTTCGAAACGGTCGATATCGCTGCTAACCAAGACCTCTTCTTGGCGGGACACCACAAAGTGCAAGAGCTTTATTTCGTAGAAAAAGGCTGCCTCAGACTGTACAGCCTAGCGGAAGATGGCAGCACGCATAATCTTCAATTTGCCACCGAAGGGCACTGGATTACCGACCTCAATGCTTTTCAGAACGAAAGCAGAGCCCTTTTTGGCCTGGCCAGCTTAGAGCCTTGTCAGCTCTGGAGGATTCAGAAAGCAAGCTTGGAAGAACTCTACCAAAAGGTACCCCTACTCGAACGCTATTTTCGCATCTTGATCCAAAATGCTTACCAACAGGCGCTCATTCGCACCCAAATGCAATTACAAGGCTCTGCGGCCAAACGCTACCAATACTTTTTGGCTAAATTCCCTCAGCTCCAAAAACGCATTCCGCAATATCACATCGCCTCTTTTATTGGCATCAAAGCTCAATCGCTTAGCCGATTAAAATCGCAAAACGGAGATTAACCTAGGTGAATTTTTAATTCCTTAAGCCAAGCGACCTTTGTCTTAGATTTTAAAGCATGAAGCGCAAGGATTTTATCGTAAAAACTGCTTTGGCAGGATTATCTTTAGGTATGGCTATGGAAATGAAAGAATTATATCAAGAATGGCAAAAAGGGAAGAATGGCCAACGCATGCCGGTGCTCTTTGTGGGACATGGCAATCCCATGAACGCGATATTGAAAAATGATTTTTCCGAACGCTGGCGTAAGCTCGCCCAAGAGCTGCCTAAGCCCAAGGCCATTCTTTGTATATCGGCCCATTGGCAAAGTCAAGGCAGCAAGGTAACCGCGATGGAACAACCGCGTACTATTCATGATTTTGGCGGCTTTCCGCAAAAACTATTCGATCAGCAATATCCGGCGCCCGGCAGCCCTTTTTGGGCAAAAGAAACCCAAAACTTGGTGAGTAGTCAGTCCATCAGCTTAGACCATCAATGGGGCTTAGACCACGGAACATGGTCGGTGCTAAAACCAATGTATCCCGAAGCTGATATTCCCGTGTATCAGTTAAGTTTGGATTATCGGCTTAATCCGCAGGAGCACTTTAAGCTGGCTACCGAATTGCAAAGCCTACGCGAAAAGGGAATCCTGATCGTGGGTAGTGGCAACATCGTGCATAATTTAGGGATGATCAAATGGGGAGCCAGTGAGGCTTACGACTGGGCCCAAGAATTCGACCAGAAAGTCTATCAATTAATCACTTCCGATCAATCCCAAGACTTGGTAAATTACCAAAACCTGGGTAAAGCTGCGCAATTGGCGGTGCCCAGCGATGAGCACTATTTACCACTCTTATACAGCTTGGGGCTAAAACATCCCAAAGACGAAGTCAAAGTCTTCAATAAAGCCTTCGACCTCGCCTCAGTTTCCATGACCAGCTATTTATTTAGCTAGGCTCAATGCTGTAACCCTTTTCTTCAAAAAGCGGACGTAGTTCGCCGAGTTCAACCTCATCCTTTACCTCGAGGTATTTAACCGCTTGGTTTAGGTCTACCGACCAATTGCCTTCGCCAAGCTTTTGATTTAAACCAGGCTCTACCGCCGCCACACAACCGGCGCATTTTAATGTTGTTTTGAATTTCATATTGCTTGTTTTTAGATTATTGATTTAGATTTTCAAAGAGCGCAGTCTTAAACTATTCAAGACTACCGATACTGAGCTAAAAGCCATGGCCGCTCCGGCGATCATCGGATCCAATAAAAACCCGTTGATCGGATAGAGGAGTCCTGCCGCCAGTGGAATCCCAATTAAATTATAAATAAAGGCCCAAAATAGATTTTGATTCACCCCTCTGAGGATGGAGCGCGAAAGCTTAAATGCCTTTGGAATCGAACGGAGATCGGAACTCATTAAAGTCATCTGCGCCACGTCCATCGCAATATCCGAACCATGGCCCATCGCGATACTAAGGTCGGCTTCAGCCAAGGCCTGCGAATCGTTGATCCCGTCGCCTACCATTGCCACTTTACGACCTTCGGCCTGTAGTTTCTTTACCTCGGCCGCTTTGTCTTTTGGCAGAATACCGGATTTGTAGTGCTTTATCCCCACTTGCTGGGCCCAATGTGCCGTAGCCTTCTCGCTATCGCCACTTAAAATAAAGAGATCTTTGCCCATAGCCCTTAATTCTGCGATGGCTTCGGCCGATCCTTCCTTGATGCGATCACTGAGATCGAAGGCCGCTAGGACTCGATCCTTGGTGAAAAAATAAATGCGACTTTCGCCCTCCCGCTCAGGTACTTGATCCATTAAGGTTTCTAAACGTGGATCCTCACAAGTCTGCTTTAGAAAACTGGTGCTGCCGGCATAGAACCAGTTTTCGGCAACTTGGGCTTCTACTCCCTTGCCTTCGATCGCTTTTAGAGTATCAATTTCCTCTGCTTGCATCCCCTGCTCTTTACCGTAGCGTACTATCGCGGTAGCCAAGGGGTGTTCAGACTGTGCTTCCATACCCAAAAGAATGGGCAAGTATTGGGCCTCCTCGGCAAACCAGTGCTTAGCACTCACTTGGGTTTTACCTTGGGTTATGGTACCCGTTTTATCTAAGATCAAAGTATCTACGATACGGGCGATTTCTAGACTTTCAGCTTCCCGTATTAAGATATTGTGCTCAGCTCCCTTCCCTATTCCCACCATTATAGCGGTGGGTGTAGCCAAACCGAGCGCGCAAGGACAGGCAATGACTAAAACCGCCAAGGCCGTATAAAGCGCCTTGCCAAAAGCATCTTCTACTCCACTAAAATACCAAACCCCAAAAGTGATCAAAGCCAATACCAAGATGCTGGGCACAAAAATCGCGGCGATCTTGTCTACTTGTTTTTGTACCGGTGCTTTAGAGCCTTGCGCGTCTCTCACTGCCTCTATAATTTGATGCAAAAGAGTTTTGGAGCCAATCTGCTGGGCTTCTACCTCTATGCTCCCTTTCTGATTGATGGTGCCTGCGTAGACCGAATCGCCCATTTGCTTATTTAAGGGCAGAGATTCGCCACTTAACATACTTTCATCTACCGTCGAACGGCCCTTACTCACTTTTCCATCTACCGGAATACGCTCGCCGGGTTTCACCCGAATCTGATCACCAGCCTGCAGATCTTCGATAGCAATGCTTTCAACTTCTCCGTCCTGAATACGATCTACCGTTTTGGCCTGGATCTTCATCAACTTCTCCAAGGCTGCGCTAGTACCCGATTTGGCTTTTTCCTCCAGGGTCTTTCCCAATCCCACAAAGGTCATGATCACGACCGCCGCCTCGTAATAAACGTGCGCCTCCATCCCCATACTCTCAAAGAAATCCGGGTACAGGGTATTAAATAGACTAAAGAAATAAGCTATTCCGGTACTCAAGGCTACCAGGGTATCCATATTGGCTTTACTGTGTCGCGCTTGTTTCCAGGCATTACTATAAAAATGAGCTCCAAAGTAAAAGAGCACCGGCAATGCTAAAAGGGCCGATAGCCATGGGCTCCATGCCCAGCTTGGAAAAAACATGCCTAGGATAAAAACCGGTAGTGTGAAGAGCGCTGAGTAAATGGTCTTTTGCTTAAGCGCTAAATAATGAGCGGTGGCATTGGCCTTAGACGCCTCATGTACATCCGCACTCTCCAGATCTAGGTCATATCCGATCTCTTGCAAGGCCTTTTTATAATCGGCTACGGCCCGATTGGCCTGATACTTTATTTTTACGGTATTAGTCGCGAAATTCACTTCCGCCTGCTCCACTCCCTCACTGTGCTGTAACACCGACTCCACCGAGCTAGCACAAGCGGCACATGACATCCCTAAAACGGGATAACTTTGTTCTACGATTTGAGCCATATTCAAAATTCTAAGGCAAAATTGCCAGAATTATTGCAAAGCTCTTTTACAGAATCTTGGTTAAGACTTATAAGATTTAGATCTCATCCAAGGAACGACGTTTAGGTTGGTCCCTTTTAAAATCACGTGGACTTATACCCGTTTCCTTTTTAAAGAAGCTAGAAACATAGGCTGCACTGCTCAAGCCTAAATGCTCCGCGATCTCGGCCAAACTCATTTCATCGTAAATCAATAATTCCTTGATCTTCTCGATCCGCTGTAAAGCAGCATAACGCTCGATACTTATTCCTTCGGTGGCCGAAAATAACTTACTGATGTTACTGTAATCCATGGCCAGTTCTGCGCTAAGCCGCTCGCTTAGCTTCACTTTACTGTCAGCGTCCTGATGGTGGACTGATGCAATGATCAAGGCTTTAACGCCATTGATCAATTGATTGCTTTTGCTATCGAGTAATTCGAAGCCTAGATTCTGCAAATTGCTTCTAAAAGCTAACAGCTCAGCTGCTGATAGGCTTTGCTTTAGCGATACTTTCCCTAGCTCCACCTGCTCGCTTCTGATCTGAAGTTTGGTCAATAGTTCTTCCACCGCCATAATGCAGCGGGGACAGACCATATTCTTGATGTGGTATTGAACCGCCATAGGGCAAAGGTAGGCGCTATTTTATAAGATTAAACCTTGGCTCTTCGATAAAATCGATCCATCACCCAAGAATGGGGAAAAGTAAGACAAGAGATAAAGATCAGCGCTAAGAGCGACCAAGAATAGTCGATGCGGAAATAATAAAAAATGCCGATGATCAGGCCTAATCCAAACAAAGACAAAAGCGTAAAGGGACTGAGCACCTTGATGAAATTACTCAGGCCTTTGATCTTTTGGGTACTCTGCAAGAAACGAAATTCCTGTTGAAGTACCCGTCCCGAATGGAGGATCACGAAATACAATGTGAATCCCCACAGTGGTGAGGCCAGGTAAAAAACTCCTATGATCAAAGCCAATTGATAAAGTTCGATCGCCGCATTGGAGCCTGAAAGATCGCCCAGGTAAAGGCTGAGCAATAACAATAAGCTAAGCGCGATCAAAGAAACTGTAAAAAGCACAGCGGCTTGATCTAACAGCCAGCCTAAACTATCTAGCTGCGCAAGCTCTGCCGCGCTATTGCCTTGCAATTCGGTCTGATTAAAATAAAGGAAGGCCGCTAATAAAGTGGCACCCCAAAATGTATAAAGAAGCTTATCTAAGATAGGTCTAGCTCGCAGGCTTTCTACGAATTGCGACTGCCCGAAATGATAGGCCGATATAAGCATGAAAATGAGGAAGGCCAGGTCGGCTTGCCAAAACCAAAGGATACCGTAAGCAACCGCCGCCAAGAGGTACCAGCCGATAAAAACCAAGTTTTGTTTCAGATTACGAAAACCATAAAGATGATGGTCTACCGCTCCGTGCGCAATGCCGAAACTTGCGATTAGAGCAATACAAAAAAGAGCTTCCAAACGATCGAATAGACCGCTCTGAATCTCTTCCAAGGGCAGCGTAAGAAAGGCTGCCGCAATAAATATGAAGCTTATTTTGGGCACTGTAAAAAGAGGCGCCCCATTGGAGCGCCTCTTAAAATCTAGGAATTAGGCATTAGCCGTTTTAGAGTCATTTCCGGAGAAAGCTAAACTGTAAACTACTAAACCAAAGCCGATTTTGTTGATTGCGTCGGCAATGTTGTAGAACAGGTCTACACTAGATGAGCTCCACCCCAAAGCGGTATTTAGCCAACCTCCTGGCATACACATATAACCGATAGGGTAAATAGCCCAACCTACCAATACGAACCAAGCGAGGATACGAACGCTTTTAGCTACCGCCGGATTATGCTGTGAAAGTTTCGCCACCTCACCAAACCAGGCTGTGTAAAGGATATAGATATATCCTAAAGTAGATAAGAAACCATAGAGTACTGAATGACCAGTATCTCCCCCGGGTGGATTAAAGGCTTCACCAATGTAACCAAATACTAACATCCATACTGCGGCAATGATCAGCTTCCATAATAGGCCCGTCTTAGCTCCAGCCGCTTTGGTCAACAAATAAAACTCAACGCACATCAAGGGCACGGTAAGGGTCCAGTCGATGTAACGTAAGGCAGTCGGATTTTCGCCGGTTGCCACATAGTAATCTCGCATGTAGTAATAATGTACTGCAGCAATACCGGTAATTAGTCCCGATACTAATAGAGAAAGTTTCCATTTTCCTTCGGCACGACCGCGCTCAAAGAAAAAGAATACCGATGCCGCCATCATGGCCATGTAACCTGTAAAGAATGTAAATGCTACCGGATCATCCTTAGGAATCTCCATCACGTCTAATAGTGTACTCATGATACATAATTGTTTAGTTCAGCATATTAACTACTTAATTATCAAATTTGTTTAATCTTTTATGTAAAATGTTAAACAAACACATTATATTCAGGAATAATGCGGTCTTCGGAAGCAAGGGATAGGCTAAATCCGTGAAAGAGAGGCAGATTAATTGGAGGAGGCTAAAAAGAATTAAATATTTCTGCCGAAGACTTGCCAAGATAAATTCTGTGTTTAAATTTGCAGCCCCAATAAAGGAAGAGTATAGCTCTTCCACGTTCTTAAAATTAAGAGAGACGGTTGATCCTTGTAGATCAATAAAACCGAATCCAGTGGAATTAAGATAAAACCCGGTGAGATGGGTGAGTGGCTTAAACCAGTAGTTTGCTAAACTGCCGTACGGGCAACCGTACCGCGGGTTCGAATCCCGCTCTCACCGCCACGGGGCGTAGCGTAGCCCGGTTATCGCGCCTGCTTTGGGAGCAGGAGGTCGCAGGTTCGAATCCTGCCGCCCCGACAAAAAAGCCTGATGAGTTTACTCGTCAGGCTTTTTTTATGCCCTAAAAAACCGCCAAGCTCGCTTGAGCGGGAGACTAGGGCATAAAAAATCTAGCGTGACCGAAGGAAACGCTAGGCCTTTTTGTCGTATGCTCTAAAATGTTAGCGGCACTAGGATCTTTAATCCTGCCAGCGTGGTGCAGGAGTGCAGAAGCTCAGCTGAAGAGAAATTGTCCACGCTTCCCATGCTACCCACGCTCCCCATGCTCCCAAAGCTTTCCAATCCGCCACGCTTCCCTTCCTTCCTCTTTTCGTACCTTTAAACAAAGCAAGCAAAACATTGAAACTATTTCCCAAAATCGGATTGTGTATCCAAGCGGCAAAGACCCTTAAACGGGACTTGAGCGATACTTTTTTCCTCTGCCAGAGTTTTGGTAAAGAGCTACACCTCTTGGTGAGTCCAGCAGCCGGTTTAGACAAGCCCGCGCTTGAAAAGGTAATGCAGGAGCTCGATCCAGGCAGTCTAAGTATAAAGATCAACTTTATTGAGGCCGCGGTAAGTGAGGGTATTTTAGACCTATCTAAAAAGGAAAAACTCGATCTACTTATCGTGCCCGCTTTGCGCCGTGAAGGACTCATTCGCTACTACACCGGTTCCCTTGCCCGCCAATTAGTACAATGGGCCGATTGCAGCGTACTACTAATTAAGCCAAGTAAACGCATTAAGGCCAAGAGCTATCGCAATTTGGTCTGTAATCTCAATCATCACCCTAAATCGGCCCATACTCTATACACCGCTCGGGAAATTGCGCAAGGCCTGCAGATCCATCCATGGCATGTCGCGCTTCATAGCTCCGAGCAAGACGACTATCAATATTTCGAACCGATCCGAGCTAAAGTAAGTCTACCTGAGGATAGCGTGAAACTGCATCGTCTTAAGCAGCGCACGGGTTACAGTCTCAATCATTCGGCCGAAAAATACCAGGCGGATATCCTTCTTATCAATTCGCCCGACACCAAACTGGGTTATAATGGTAGACTAATCGGCGATGACCTCGAATACCTTTTCTCTGAACTGCCTTCCGACTTACTTTTAGTGCATAGTTTCGATGATCCTAAATTCCGTTAGCGTAGATCATTCTGAGCCCCTAAATGGTGCAGCCTAGCAACAATTAATTAGTTTTGCGGGGCTAAATGTTTTCGACCATGAGCGTATTAAGACTTAAGCTTCCTACCGACCCACGGTGGGCCAATATTGCCGAAAAGAATATCGAGGAGATCCTTACCGATCACGCCTACTGCGAGCAAAAAGCGGCCTCTACCGCTATCTCCCTAATGGTGACCTACCCGGAGCACTCGGATTTGGTTACCGCCATGGCGGCCTTGGCACGAGAAGAAATGAGTCACTTCGAAATGGTGCACAAACGCATTTTGCAAAGGGGCTTGCAATTGGGCCGGGAGCGTAAGGACGAGTATGTTCATCGCATTAATCAGTTTTTCCCAAAAACAGGCGACCGCAATCAGCGCTTAGTTAACCGTCTGCTTATCGCCGCCCTCATCGAAGCACGCAGCTGTGAACGATTCAAAGTGTTGTCCGATAATATATCTGACCAAGAATTGTCTGACTTTTACCGTAAGCTGATGGTAAGTGAAGCCAATCACTATACCATGTTCCTGCAATTTGCCCGTCAATTCGGCGAACGCGAAACAGTAGATCGCCTCTGGGACGAATTGCTAAGCTTCGAAGCGGAAGTGATGAAAGACTTTGGAAATAAAGAACATATCCACGGATAAATCAGGCGTAAGCCGAAACACCTCTCTCATGAAAAAATTAGTATTAGATCAAGTGCACCAAGACCTTGGTGGTAAAATGGTAGACTTTGCCGGATACAATATGCCGGTGCAATATGAAGGCCTTAATGCCGAGCATTTACACGTGCGCAGCAAGGTAGGCGTATTCGACGTTAGTCACATGGGGGAGTTCTTTGTGAGCGGCCCTAAGGCTTTAGAGTTTCTGCAGAAGACCACTTCTAATGACGTGGCTAAACTCAGTCCCGGAAAGATCCAGTACAGCTGTATGCCAAATGATAAAGGTGGCATTGTAGACGACCTCTTGGTATACTGCTTGGCCGAGAATGAATACCTCTTGGTGGTTAATGCCAGTAATATCGATAAGGATTACCAGTGGCTCGAGGCCCATCGTCCGGAAGGTGCAGTGCTCGATAATCAAAGCGACGATTGGTCTCTCTTTGCGGTACAAGGCCCTCGCGCTACTGCGGCTCTGCAGTCGCTTACCGAAATCGATTTGGCCAATATGACCTATTATACTTTTGCTCAGGGCACTTTTGCCGGTTCAGATCAGGTCATCGTTTCCGCTACCGGATACACTGGAGCCGGAGGATTTGAGATCTACGTAAAAAATCAAGATGCTCTGGCAGTTTGGAAGGCCATCTTTGAAGCTGGTGCTGCCGAAGACATTCGCCCCATCGGTTTGGGAGCCCGCGATACCTTGCGCCTCGAAAAAGGGTTTTGCCTTTACGGAAACGATATCGACGATAGCACCTCTCCTCTGGAAGCGGGCTTGGGATGGATCACCAAATTCAACAAAGATTTCATCAATTCTGAAAATCTCAAACAGCAAAAAGAAGCAGGCGTAAATCGTCGCTTGAACGGATTTGAAATGATCGACCGGGGGATTCCACGTCATGGCTACCGTATCCTCAATAAAGAAGGTGAAGAAATCGGAGTAGTTACCAGCGGCACTCAATCGCCTAGTTTAGGTAAAGCGATCGGCTTAGGCTATCTCGCCAAAGGCTATAATGCCGAAGGAACCGAGATCTTGATCGAAGTGCGTAAAAAACAATTAAAGGCGGTAGTCAGTAAACCTCCTTTTGTTAAATAGTGATTAGAGTATAGAGCTTAGAGCTTAACCGGCTCTAGGCTCTAGGCTCTAAATTCTATACTCTACATTCTATACTCTCCGCCCTCAGCTTTTGCGATTCACCGCGCGTAAGCGCACTACTTCACCCATCCCGGAGTGACCGGGCCCTTCGTCGAGTTTGTACTTGGTAATCTCGGCTTGTCGGATCTGTAAATGCCCGAAATCGGCTTCTAGCAGCTCGGGAGTGTAGAGCATCTCTACGTTTTTAGGACCACCGGAATTCAATTCGATTTGCCCAGGCGCGAAAGCCTCTACCCATAGCTCACCCACAGGCTTTAACTGACCGCTAAGCTTTCGGTGTACCCCCGCTCGAATGGAAGGTGGAAAATGAGCGTAGATTAAAGCTACCGCATCGAACGATACTTCTGCCTCGTAGTCCAGCGCATCGGCTAAGCTGTAGTGAATCTCTACCCCTTCCCGCTCGGCCAAGGCCAAGGCTTTATCACGGGCTACTTCCGACTGATCGAAAGCATAGACCTCCCAGCCTAATTTCGCGGCATATACCGCATTGCGGCCTTCCCCTTCGCAGGGAAACAAAAGTCGCCCCGCAGGGCGACTTTCTAACATGAGTTCTAAAAAGCGGTTGGGCTTTAATCCGTAGTGGAATTCCTCTCCCGCGTATTTCTCATTCCAGAATGCTGGTTTCATTTATTTCAAAGTTGATGGACATACATAGTCCGTAACGATAAAACCGGCATTTTTGATCGCGTGGAAACCACCTTTGATGTCGATTAAATTATGGTAGCCTCGTGCCTTTAAGATAGAAGAGGCAATTACCGAGCGATAACCACCGGCACAGTGCACATAAAAAGTTTCATCCTTGGGAAACTCGGCCATCTTATCATTGATGAAGTCCAAGGGGATATTTAAGGCATCTTGCAGGTGCTCTGCCTCATACTCGCTGTATTTACGTACGTCTACTACCGGTAGCTTTTTATCGTCCAAGCGGTGATGCGCTTCCGTAGCTGGAATCGATTCGATTTTATCCAAGTCCTTGCCTTCGGCTTGCCATGCAGAAATACCGCCTTTTAAGTAACCGAGCACTTTATCGAATCCTACCCGCGCTAATCGCGTCACGGTCTCTTCTTCGCGGCCCTCGGGAGTTACTAGCAATAAAGGCTGATTTACATCACCGATCACTGAACCTACCCAAGGGGCAAAGTTATCGTCGATACCAATGAAGATCGAAGAGGGAATGAAGCCTTCTACGAAGTCGTTTTGGTGACGAACATCCAATACAATGGCACCAGTTTCATTGGCGGCCACTTCGAACTCGGTTGGACTAAGCGCCCTCAAGCCACGGTCGAGAATGGCATCGATACTTTCATAACCTTCCTTATTCATTTTCACATTGGAAGGGAAGTAAACGGGTGGTGGCAATAAACCATCGGTAACTTCCTTCACGAATTCCTCCTTACTCATATCCGCTCTTAGCGCATAGTTGGTTTTCTTCTGATTGCCCAGGCTGTCTACGGTTTCCTTCGACATATTCTTACCACAAGCCGAACCGGCACCGTGACCAGGATAAACGGTAACCGTATCCGCCAAAGGCATGATCTTATTGCGCAGACTGTCGAATAATAGTCCGGCCAATTCTTCCTGAGTCAAGCTCGCCGCTTTTTGCGCCAAGTCGGGCCTACCTACGTCACCCAAAAAGAGGGTGTCTCCAGTAAAGATCGCGTGATCCTTGCCATTTTCATCTTGTAATAAATAGGTAGTACTCTCCATGGTATGACCCGGGGTGTGCAAGACTTTGATCCGTAAATCTCCTACGGCCAATACTTCTTCGTCCTTGGCTACATAAGCATCAAAGCCTGGTTTAGCGGTTGGACCGTAAACGATCTTCGCCCCGGTCTTTTCTGCTAGGGTAATATGACCGCTCACAAAATCGGCGTGAAAATGCGTTTCCAAGATGTATTTGATCTTGGCCCCGTCCTTCTCTGCCCGATCGATGTAAGGTTGCACCTCACGCAGCGGATCAATGATCACTGCTTCGCCTTTACTTTCAATATAGTAGGCCCCTTGAGCCAAACAACCGGTATATATTTGATCTAGATTCATATTTAGATATTTATTGATATTAAAATTAAACTATAAAATCGTTTCCTTCAGTATGATAAAGATTCCCATTACCAAGACAAACCAACCAAAGACTTTCTTTAAAGCTTGCGCCTTGATAAACTGGGTAAGGTATATGCCTATGAACATGCCAAGCATCGAAAAGGCCGTAAATAGGAGGAGGAAATTCCAATCGATCAACTGACCGCTTCCAAGGTCCCCCACAAAACCGATCAAGCTCTTAATGGCGATAATGATCAGAGAAGTACCTACCGCTTCTTTCATTCCCAATCCTACCAATAATACTAGCGCAGGTACGATAAGAAAGCCTCCTCCGGCTCCCACCAATCCAGTTACTACCCCAACCACCAATCCTTCTAAGAGGATCATCGGTACGTTAAAATGCTTCTGGGTCGCCGCTTCTTTTTCGCGTCTTCCCTTAATCATGGTGTAGGAGGCCAAAAGCATTACAATGGCAAAGAAGATCATGATCGCCACTTCCTTGGTCAGCTCAAAATCGCCAATGGTAGCCAAATGATCTGGCAAGGCCGGTACCAATGTATAGCGAGTAAAGAATACCGCCAGCAAAGAGGGAACTGCAAAGATCAACCCGGTCTTCCAATCTACCAAACCTTGCCTGCTTTTACGGACCGCACCGATCACCGCACTAGAACCTACCACAAAGAGTGAATAGGCCGTTGCCAATACTGGCTCTATCCCGATCACATAAACCAAAATGGGCACGGTTAAAATAGACCCTCCCCCTCCTAAGAGTCCGAGGGTCAATCCCATTACGATGGCCAGTATGTATCCTAAAATTTCCATGCCACAAAAGTGAGGCATTGTCAATTGCTTGGAGGTAACCCGCATCACTTAATTGAGGGGCTCTATTATTTTATCAGTCTAACTTAAAGATCGCTTAAGGTCGCGCTGAGCGGAAGTGATCCTGCTTTTTCAATTCGGAGATGCGCTCTCTGGCGTAAACTTGATAGGAAGAAGCAGCGGGTTCAACTTCTTCCAAAAACTTTTCAAAATAGCTTATGGCGGTAGTTTTATCGCGGTAATAAGCATCATAACAAACCGCCAGATAATACAAGATCACGGGTTGGGCTTTCGCCCGATAGGATTTTTGGTAGGCTTGGATCGCACCGGGTAGGTCGTCCAATTCTTCCAAACTGAGCGCTAAATTGAGGTAATAGGTCCCAATTTGATCCGATATCCCTTCATCGATACTGATATTGAAGTAATCGGCACTCTCTTGGCTGTGGCCCAATTCGCGATGGGCCATACCGAGGTAGAAAGCCACGATTTCGGATAAGCCTTCTTGTTTTACCAGGCGATCTAAGCATTGAATGCTCGCCTCATGATAGCCTAGATGATAGGAAGCTATGCCTTTATTGCGCAGAAAAAAGGCGCTGGAATCGCCTTGCAGGTCGATCAAGGCTTCCAAGGCTTTATTCATGCGGGTATAGTCCTTTTGACGGTAGGCCGATTGGCAATCGAGCATCCAGAGCGAAACATTGGCACGATCTAAAGCCAAGCCGCGCTGCAACAGACTGTCACTTTGCGGATAGGCTTTGAACTCGAGATACAGTTTGGCCAAATTGCTGAGTACTTCTAGATCTTGCTGATTTACTTGATAAGCCGCTTCGAAATAACGGAAAGCCGAGGCAATACTGCCTCTTTTTAAACTAAGGCCGCCTAATTTCTTTAGATAATAAGGGTTGAGACTATCCAGTCCTTGGAGTTCTTGATAATAGCCAAAAGCCGCTCGATAATTGCTGCGTTGGTTCTCCAACCGAGCTAAGGCGTTTAATGCTTCCACATCGGTCGAGTCCAAGCTCAATAAAGCCGAATAAGATTCGATCGCGCGCGGACTATTCCCCAAGGCTATCGCAACTTGGGCCTGTCTTTGATGAAAGTCCACTCCTGCTACCTCCAGCTTGCTTAACTGCTCCTGGGCCGCCTGAAATTGGGACTGCTCGATTAATCGGTCTACCTCCATGAAGGTCGAATCGAGGGACTGCCCTCCCAGCTCTAGAGCTAGGCTCAATCCTGAAATGACCCCCATTATGCGCCAAAAATATATCCTCATCATAAGCCAAAGATATACTTTTCAACTAAATAATTAGTTCATTTTTCCCGCTCACGGAAATAACGGACCTTGCCGTAGCGGTCGACCAAATTACCATGCTCGTTGAAGAAAAGAGTGTCACTAGGAAGCTCTGTTCCTTTGTGGCGCAGAAATAAGCTATCTCCTCGCAGCTCCCAGCTAAGTTTGTGCTCGAATTCTGTACCGGCCATGCTCCGGCGCTCACGCAAACTGGCGCGGCCAAAGCTTTTTAGTTCTAAGCGAACTGATGCATAGACCAAAGGCGGTAAATGCAATTCTTGGTCGCCCCGTTTTATGGTTCGCGCGGCTTCGCCCGACTGATAGCTGTAAATCCCTTTTAGTTCAGACTTGCTGGGGGATTGGGGCCAGCCCTTTCCCGCCCACAGAATGACAATTATTGCACTGAGAGCCAGTCTATAGCGCATGGTCCTTGCGAAAGCTTTCTTCCTCATCGGGCATCTTGGTTTTAAGTACCCCGTAGATCTGCTCACGATCTTTCTGGCTTAAACGCATCATATTCAATACGGTCGTATTAGAACCACTGTGAATTTTGAGGTAACCGGTCTTGGCTTCAAAAGAGTCTACCTTGCTAAGATCTACCTTCCGCTTGGCAAAAAGCCCCACCTTCAATTCCTTAGCTTCGATGCTCACATAGGGTGTTTTCCATTCCCAATAAAAGAGAGCACCGAAAACCATAGCCGCTAGGAGAAATAATACTTCTCGCGGACCTATGCTTAAACCGAGGTAAAGCTGGTAGATCACTAATGCCAACCATAATAGAGCTAAGATCAAATGGCGAATACTACGGGCGCGACGGGTGTATATTTTCATAGCAGCAATTTAGCCTTTTTGGCGCAGAGGCTGAACAATTTTTAGCACCTTCGCCTTAAAGCCTTAGATATGAGAATAAGCATTATTTCTTCTAGCACGCGTAAGGGACGGGTAAGTCACCGCATCGCACTTTGTTTGCATGCAGCCCTGCAAAAACGGGGTCACCAAAGTCAGTTAATAGACCTCTTAGAACTCCAACTACCGCCTTTTACCGAACGCTTCGCTAGTATGGAGAAGCCTGAAACCCGCTTCAGTGAAACCGCTCAAATCCTGGCCGATTCACAAGCTTTTATCTTTCTTAGTCCAGAGTACAATGGAGCGATCAGTTCTGGCCTTAAGAATTTCATAGACTTTTACGCCAAAGACCCGTTCATGCACAAACCGATCGGCGTCGCAACCGGATCCACCGGGGCCATGGGGGGCATCAGGGCGGCTTATCAGCTACAGCAAAATATCCTTACCAGCCATGGATTTCCTCATCCGCAAATGCTGAACGTCGGGAAAATGGATCAAGTGCTCAACGAAAAAGGCGAGATCCAAGACCCCGCCTTTAGTAAAAAACTAAACCATTTTTTAGATCTATTTCTCAACTTCGCTCAGAAGCTTAGTGCTTAAACTGCCTTGAGCTTTTCGCTACTGGCAAGACCATTGATCTTTTCCAGTAATTGATCCTTCCGCACGGGCTTGGTCATATAGGCGTTCATTCCCAAATCCAACACTCGCTTGCGGGTTTCTTGCATGGCATCGGCCGTAACCGCAATAATTGGCATCTCTTGATGGTGCAATCCGGCTTCTCCCCTGCGGATCGCTTCGCAACATTCATAGCCGTCCATATTCGGCATCTGAAGATCCATCAAGACCATATCATAGCGCTCTTCCTTAAGTTTATCCAAGGCCAACAGACCATCGGCCGCGGTGTCTAAATGAATATGCGCTTGATCGCTCAAGATCTTCTTCATGATCATCTGATTCATCGGATTGTCTTCGGCCAATAGAATGCGTAATTGGTCTTTTTGCGCTTGGGGCTTCACTTCTTCTTCTGTCGCAGGCATTACCTCTACTGGTAATTCCATCCATAAGCGTACCGTGGTACCCAAACCTAATTCACTTTCTAATTTGATCTTAGCATCGAATAATTTCACCAAGTGACGCACGATGGTAAGGCCTAAGCCCAAGCCACCATAACGACGCTTGTTGCCCAGCTTCATCTGATTAAAGCTTTCGAAGACCATTTTTTGCTGCTCTTCGTCCATACCAATACCACTGTCACTCACGGTAAGTTTCAATTGCGCCTTAGCATTATCATCTATCTCACAGTGTAAATTCACTTGTACTTGACCCGAATCGGTGAACTTCACCGCATTGCTGATCAAATTATTTACGATCTGACGGAATCGACGCTCATCGCCCTTCACCGAACGGGGCATCGATTTTCCTAGATTAAAGGCAAAACCTAAGCCTTTGCGCTTTGCCTCATAAGACCATGAGTCACAAAGATCTTCTAATAAGGCTGCGGGCTTAAAGACCTGATCGTTGTTTAACTCTAATTTATCCTTCTCGATCTGCTCGAAATCGAGAATATCATTCACATTACTTAAAAGGCTAAAAGAGGCACTCTTTATAATGCGGTAATTGTCTTGACTCTCCTGGTCTTTACTGTCGGCCAATTGCTGACTAGCGATCCCCAAGATGGCATTGATCGGGGTACGTAATTCATGCGAAATATTAGACATGAAAAAAGTTTTATAGGCCGATACTTCTTGGGCTTTTTTCAGGGCTTCCGCCTGAGAGGCCTCCTTGGCGCGACGGAGCTTCGCGATCAAATTGGTCATCGACAGCGATAAAAAGATCACCTCTAGGCTAATGCCGAATTTAGCGCTGTTCACGATCCAGAAAGAATTGGGCAATAAGCTAAGATTATTCATCACGAAGCCCAATAAACCTACCACCAAGAAAAAGATACCGGTCAAGAAAAAGCGGTCGATCGGCTTCACCTTGAAATGGATGTAGAAAACACTGCCTAAGATCAGTAGCAGACTTAAAAGCCCGTTGATATTACTGATCGGATAAACCGCCGCCATTACTTCCGGACTAACGAAAACCAAGGCCGCGATGGCCGGAATTACGAAATAGAAAACGCGGTAGGCCATATGAAGCTTCGGCGCTCGCTTAGCCACTTTCAAGAAACTAGCCGCATATTTCAAAAGGAAAAAGTTCGAAAATGCGGCACTGATCAATACCATGCGGGAATTAAAATAACCCCCAGAAGGCAGAAAGTACTGGAAGATCAAACCGTCTAAAGATCCTTGTAAAAAGGCAATGGAGGCCACATAAATACTATAATATAAGAAAGCAGACTCTCTTAAACTGGTGTAGAAAAAAAGGTAAATGATGGTGCTGATGAAGAGCACCCCGTAAAAGAGTCCTATAAACAGTTGCTGCTGGTAATTCTGATCTAAGAATTCGGCGCTGCTTATCAGATTTAAACCTATGTCTAAGGTCTCGCCATCCGAGCGCATCTTTAAATAATAGTCTTTACTAGCTCCCGCCTCAAGCTTTATTGGGAAAACCGTTTCGCGATTGGCCACACTGCGATCGGCAAAAGCGATCTGGTCGCCACTGCTGGCCTGTTGCAGATCGCCTTGATCGGAATAAAATAGCTCGGCCGAATCGGTTACCGCCCGGCCCGTTTTCAAATAATACAACTGAGCCGTGTTGGTAGTATTTTCCAGCTTAAATCGCAACCAATACTGGTGATCGGTAAAACCCAGATAGGTGTTATTTTGATCCAAAGCTTTTAATTCGGCACTGTCTGCCGCCTGGAATTGCGCTAAAGAGATTCCACCTTGTCCAGCGTCGAGGAAATAGGCTTCCGATAAACGAACCGCATCACTTTGGGCCTGTAGGCTCGCCGTGAAAAATAAAAATACCCCTACTACTATCTTAACTAAATCCCTCATAACATTCATTTTATTAAGGTACGAGAGCTTGGGATAAATAGATTTCAATTATATGGAAAAAATTCACACTTGAAATATAAATAGCTAATAATGAGTTAACTAAAACTAACATAAATTTCAAGCCTGAGCCTCTAACCCATTTACTTTTACCCCTATCTTTAGGGCAATGTTTGCTAGACCACTCCTATATCTCGCTTTTTTATGCTGTAGCTCAGCTTCGCTGCAGGCTCAAGTAGCCGAGTATTTCTTTTGTGTAGAAAGCGAAGAATACGAGAGCTTCAAGGCCCATGTGGTCTTCAAGGGTCTTGATTTTGGTTTGGCCTCGGCCGAACAAATGGTGCGCAACGATTTGGAAAGTATGTTAGGCCCTAGCATGCAAGTAAAGCGCTATTCTGCCGCAGACTGTCCCTGTAAAAATGACTGCCAACAGGTAGAGATCAAAGCCAAGGACTGGAACGGTAACCTAAACGATCGAGACCTCAGCTTAGGGAGTGTTTGGGGTTCTACTGTAGAGATCGGCGATGCTATAATTGGCGAAGGCAAGGCACTATTGAATAACCCAGGCGAGTTTTTAATGACGCGCATTTTTGGCGATAAAAAATAGCCCCTAATCCGAAGAAAAGGGGCCATTCTCTCTCTCTAAAAAACCAATTCTTAGTCGTCTACGCTCAACTGTAAGGCACTTAAAAAGGCCATCAACATCGAGCTATTATTTTGGGCATTAATGGTAATGGTGTTGTTTGCTCCTTTCACCGCATTAGTCCAGTCTAAGCTGGCCAAGGCATCGCTAACCGGGAAACTTACGTTTAAGGTGGTGAAGTAATCGGCTGGAATCACCAAGCCGTTTTCTTCTGCTTCGATTTCGAACTCAAGCTCTTGGATCATGCTAAGTTCAAAACTATAGCTGGTACCTGCTGTATCGGTATAGCTCCCGCGAATATCAAAAGCCAAACGATCATCGTCGCCAAACTCCAATTCTAATTCGTGGTAGGTTCCAGGCTCGATTTGCACAGTAGGGATCTCTGGGGTGCTGGTTCCGGTCAAAAGATCTACCGTAAAGCGATCTTCAATATCGATCTCTACTTCTTCATCGTCGCCCACTTCGCGCTCCAACTCTACTTCTTCCAAATAAGCAATGGCTTGACTTAGCTGGATGGTATTGGACTTCTTATTTAAAGAGTCACCGATGCGCAATTGGTAACCGCCGTTCGAAGCTGATTCATCATCCTCGCTGCAGGCGGTTCCTAAGCTCACTAACAAGCCTAAACTGATATATAAAACTGACTTTTTCATTCTTTAAATTTGATTGATGTAATAATAAATTAGAGCTCTTACACTAAGTAGATGAAGTGAGGTAGTTAAAGGTTGGAATCGAATTAAAAGAAATTAAAAGGAATAAGCCGTACCGAGGTAAAAGCCCCATCGCTGAATGCGACTTTGATCGAATGAGGCCGGTAATTGAGCGTTGCCTCGGTGGAAATTATTCAAACCGACCTGGCCTTGTAAGCCGTAAGACAAGCTAATATCTCCTGCTTTGAACTCCTGCCCTATTCTAAGCACCACACCGTATCGATCACCGTACAGATCACTGCGATTTTCCTGCCCCAAATCACCCTCAAATCGCACCGATTTTAAGGCCGAATAGTAGGGACCGGCACTTAGTAATATACCAGGCGCTCGTAAGCCACTGTGCAGATTAAAACGATGCGTATAGATCATTGAAAAACTTTGAAAACGATAAGCGATCTGCTCGCTTAAGAACAATCCTTCACCAAATCGATTGTAGTTCTGCTCCAAACTTTCATCCCAATTATAGGTCAATTCGACCCGTGAATGAGTAGACCAAGTATAATTCAGGAACAACTCGTAGTTCAGGCCAGCATCGGTCTGACCAGCGATCAGACTATTGCGATCTTCGGCCTGCCGACTGATATTATTATCAAAGACAAAACGGTCGTAATTAAGTCGAAAGCCCAGCTGCCAACGTGCGCCTTTCGCTTTTGAACTAGCAAACTCGCTATTAGCGCTAGCTGCTTTAGGTCCAATAGCCTGCAAAGGAAGTATCGGTCCTGATATTCCGGGCAATAAGTGCCAATCGCGCAGCGTGATAGGAGCCGCTACCAATGCTTTAAGGTCTTCTGAACTTGAATCTACCAGAGCCAGAGGCGCCTTTTCCGTTGGCTTCGTATCGGCCGCAGCCAAAAGCACTGGATCTACCTCAGCCTTAATTTTCTGCGGCAGATCGGTATCTTCGGTGACCGCTAACTTTTCTTCGGTCTGTAAGGGAGTGCTACTAGCATCGTGGTCGAGCGATTCTGGCTTAGCCTCAGATTGGACCGCTTCAGAATTAGGTTGGGCTGTAGCGCTTGAAGCTTCTTCTTGGCCATCGGTAGCAATGATTTGATCACTGCTCACCGCTGGTAGCTCCGGGGACTGCTCGCCTAAATTAGTACCCAGATACCAAAAAGCGATCAGCGGCACCAAGAGCATAGCCGCGCGATACCACCAAATTCGTGTACTGCGCCAGTCTAAGCTACGCTTGATGTTTAACCAAGTGCTGTCAATATTCAGCTGACGGTTCACTCCATCCCAAACCGCCTCGGGAGCCTGTAGATCAGATTCCTCAAAGGCTTCCTTTACCTCGGCATCTAGTGTAGACTCGTCTAAACTCTCGCTTAAAGAGGACCATAGATCACCCGGCGCCTTAGGCGCTCCTTTTTTAAAGCTCCGGCGTATCTTATCGTCCATATTTCGATTGGCTTTACTCATCCAAACGATTCAATTTATCCTTAAGCAGGCTGCGCGCCCGGTTCAACTGAGATTTAGAGGTACCTTCTGAGATCCCCATCATCTCAGCGATTTCTTGGTGCGCATAACCTTCGATTGCGTAAAGCTTTAAAACCATCGCCGCTTTTTCGGGCAAAGTATTCACTTGCTTAATGATCTCTTGCGCATTGAGTTTAGAAAGGATCTCGTTCACGCTCGTTTCACGGTCGTGATGGTAATCTTGGATTACTTCCTCCTTGCGCTTCTTAGCCCGGTAGTGCTCTAAAGCTTTGTTAATTATAATGCGACGGATCCATCCTTCGAAAGAACCCTGCATTTTAAATTTCTTCAAATTGCGAAAGACATTGATAAAGCCATCTTGCAATACATCGCAAGCTTCGTCATCGTCTTTGGCATAGGTCCAAGCTACCCGATACATCTTATCGGCATATCGGCGATAGAGCGCCTCCTGAAAAACGCGCTTATCCTTTAAACAACCAGCGATAAGCTCTTCATCGCTCAAATTATGCAGCTCGGAGGCCTTCATTATAAAATCACCAATTCCATTAGTTCATCTACGCGATCTTCTACCTCATCGTAGATATCTTCGTTCACCTCCTCATTGATCAAAATGGTTTCTACTCCTTCAAAATCTACCGTCTCTGCTTCATCCAATTCCTCGATACTTACCGAAGAAAACCAGTGCACCGGGTTCAGAGTGATATTTCCCAAATTCATCCGATTGGCTGTAAGGATCACTTCCGAATTCCCGGCATCGTTACGCGCATTTACCCCGAAGATCTCAAGTTTTTCCAATTGAAGCACCACCGGATAGGTAGCGCCATCGCTGTTGGTGTATATACCCTCCGCCTGTAAGCTCAAATCATCATCCGATTCGATCTCAAACTCCACCTCTATTTCCGTGTATGTACCCTGTGGCACCATGAAGTTTAGGTCTCCGATCGGGGTACCTGCTTCAAAAGGCACGTAAAGTCCATCCTCGTATTCACGGTCGAAATAGCTGTCGCCGCCCTGCACCCGATCGCCATCGAATGTGAAGCGCGACAAGATCAGGAAACCACCGTTAAAGGATAAGGCGCCCCCTTTGGTCGCTTCCCGCACTAGATCCATTCGGAACTCCAGGGTGGTAGGCTCCTTTAAATCCGACTCATCGGCACTACTGCAGGCCTGCAGGCTTATTAAAACCACTAGGGCTAGGTATCTTTTCATAATCTTACTGCTACTAAGATGCCCGCAATTTACAAAAGGTTGGAAGCAACTAGATTTCTTTCAAGCGCTTCGCCAGAGCGGCCTCAAACTTGGCCCGATCCCAATCTTGTAAATAAGCCTTCGCTGCCCCGGGCTTTTCAAATTCTTGCAGAACGCGACTGCCACGATTCTCCCAGAACTGAGCCCAGTAAGACCAATAGCGCCGGGCGAAACTAGTGCGGTCATGGGCATAGCTCTTTGCTCGGGCATTTTGGGCTAAAGCGAAATAGCGGTGGGCTACCCGACCGCGTTCTACCATGCGATTGGCATCGATATTGCCCAGCACTCGGCCCGCCTTTAAATGTAAGATGGCCTCCGAACACAGAAAGGTCTCAAAAATTGGGAAGGCCAGACCTACGCTATCACGGTAGCCAGGCGGATACTTAAAGTCCAAGGCGTCTAAGCTAAGTAAGATCCTTTGGCCAGGCTCTAAATTGGGTAAGGTTCCCGCACAATTTGCGCCGTTGCCCGACTTATAATATATGGTATCATTAGGCTTCAAAGCAGTCGCTAAATTATTTTGCTGTCGGTAG
>CBFHJH010000019.1:0-10699 GCA_965656185.1 Croceimicrobium sp. | reverse complement strand
CTTGTGCACCTTAAGCCGGATCAGGCCGCCTCGATAAATGCGAGCAAATTGATCACTGGTGCTGCTATCTACTTCGAGATACTCGAACTCTCCTACCAAATCGCTCAGTGAGCTAAAGAAAGTCGTACCACCTACACAGGAACAGGCTTCAAGCTTTAGACTGCTAGAAAATAGGAGAAGAAAAAATAATAGATACTTCATAGGCATCTGGGCCTAGGGCAAATCGGTCCTACAAGCTTATGAAAAAAACTGGGTCCTCGCTAGCTGATCTATGCCAACTTATTCCGCCACGCCCTCAAGCACCTTTTTCAATTGCTCTAAGGTGATGGGTTTGACCAGATAATTAGAGCGTAAATTGTACTGCTCGGCGCGCTCCATATCCTCTCGGTTGGCCGAACTCGTGAGAATGTAGATCCTTATTTCTTTGTCGACGGGGATCTTGGTAAACTCATCTAAGAACTGCCACCCGTCCCATACTGGCATATTGAGATCGAGTAGGATCAATTCAGGCATCTTTTCGCCTGCGGTAATAATGGCATTCAGTTTATCGTAGGCCTCCTTCCCATTACCACAGATCATGATATTATTGATCTTCCCGGTCATGTCTAAGAATTTCTTGGTCAGGAATACATGAACCGGATCATCTTCTACAATACAGGCTAGATCAATTTTTTGCATAGGGTAAATATATTTTAAAAGTTGTTCCTGCGCCAAGTTCACTCTGCACTTCTACCTTCCCGCCCATCGCATTTAACTGGTTCTTAAGCAAGTACAATCCTATTCCCTTCGCTTGAGGATGCTCGTGAAAAGTTTGGTACATCTTAAAGATCCTATTACGGTGTCTATCCAAATCGATCCCCATACCATTATCCTCAAAACTAAGTACATAGAAATCTTGTTCCAAATGGTCCTTGATCTTCAGATAGGGTTCCGCTTGCTCCGGATCACGATACTTTAGCGCATTCGATATTAGGTTTTGTAGGATACTTTCCAGATAAGCTTGGATTCCTTTTAATTGCACGGTTTCCTTTAAGTCGGTGCTTATTATAAAGCCTTTCGGCTGAAGCGACTTGCAGGATTCTTGTGCTTTGCTCAAAGCATCCTTTAAATCCAAGGTTTTGTAAGTCTCTGCGGTGCGGCCTTCCAAATTAAGGATCTCACTCAGGTCGGAAATGGTTTGGTTGAGCTTTACCGAGGACTGGATCGCTAGACTTAAAGCCTCATCTCCAGCGGTACCCGGATTATGTTTTACCGAATACTCCAATAATTTCGCAATACCAGAAGCATGCGATTTTAGGTTATGCGAAACGATCTGGGTAAAATTATGGAGGCGTTCATTGTGCTCTTCACTCTCTTCCAATAAAGCTTGAACCCTTTTTTCGGCGGTCTTGCGCTTGCTGATATCCACCAGCTGACTGATCAGGTAAAGCGGCGCATTTTCATGATCACGCACCAAGGCCATGGCCATTAACATATGCCCCAGACTACCGTCCTTGCGAATAAATCTCTTCTCTTTCTGAAAGCTTTCTTTAGTACCTTTTAACAATTCACCCAGAACAATCTCACAATGGGCAACGTCTTCTGGATGAATGATTTCGGTGAAGTTCATCCTCCCCAATTGCTCCCTTTGGTAGCCAAATATCTCACAGGTCTTATCGTTTACCTGCTCCCATCTACCAGACTTATCCAAGATCGCCATACCAATGGCGGCATTCTCAAAATTACCGCGAAAAGCAGCTTCACTTAGGCGCAGCTTTTCTTCTATTAGATGACGCTCGGTTATATTCTCGGTAAACATGATGATGCCACCCACCTTACCGTCGTCGCGCCGCCATGGTCTAATTTCCCAACGTAACCAATGCTTTACCCCGGGCCTTACCTCAAAAGAATCTTCCTCTACTTTTAGAGTTTCCCCTTTTAAACAACGCCGGTGAAAATCCTTCCACTCCTCCCCGATATTGGGAAATACCTTATAATGGCTTTTACCCCCGAGCTCCTGATTTCCTAAACCATAGTCACTCAGCCATTTTTTAGAACAAGTGATGTAACGCAACTTCGAATCGAACATGGCCATGGCTAATGGATTTTCTCTAATAAAGGTACGTAGCACTTCCGATTTTGACTTTAAGGCACTGATGTCCTGCATGGTACCTACCAAGCGCGGCTGACTAAAAAATGGATTGGGATTAAAAATCTTAGCGTTGATCGACGCCCAGATATACTGTCGGTTCTTGCAAAGTAAGCGTAGGTCTGCACTAAGGTCTTTGGCCTTATCTTCACGACAGGCTTGTAAGAGTTGATCGAAAGCGGGCCGATCTTCGGGGTGGATCAAATCGAACCAATAACTATAGCCCAAGCGACGTAACTCCTCTAATTCATATCCCAGAATTCGGGCAAAAAGGGGATTTACCGTGAGCTCATCTCTTTCCAGGTTCCATTCCCAAGCCCCTAAATTGGCGCCTTCGATTACTTGGCGGTACAACTCACGTTCGGAGCGCATAGCCATCCTGCTATTCACCTGCAGGTCGATATCCTGGAATAAGCCATAGATCCGGATGCATTTCCCCGCTTTTAATTCCGGAATGCCGATCGATCGAACCCATTTCCTACGACCATTAGGGGTTTCGATCTGTAATTCTTCATCATAAGGGATCCCTTGCTCTAAAGCGAGATTAAAGCATTTCTGAATGGTGTCGCGGCTTTCCCCTTCTACGTAAAAGTTAATCGCCTCTTCAAAGCTGGGCTGGGCATCGCTCTTTAGTTCATGGATCTCACAGGTAACTTTGTTCCAATAGCCACTACCTTTAATCAGATCTATATCCCAAAACCCGATCCTGGCCGCCTCACTGGCCTTGGCCAAAAGCTGCTCACTGCGCTTAAGTTCAGACACTTCCTGATGCGTTAGCAACAAGCGCAAGGCCTCTTCATTTTTAGCTGATAAAACCGCTCCGCGACAGCGCAAATAAACGGTATAGCCCTCTCGATGGTAGAAGCGTAGAATTTCGTCGAAACTGCTCTTTTCTCCCGCCTGCATTTTTGGAAAAGTATCCCTAACCCTTTCGAGATCCTCGGGATGTAAATACTGAAACCAACTAAACCGTTCATGGCCCGGATTCTCCTGGTCGAATCCTAAACAGCGGTAAAAACGATCGTCTTTCCATTCTCGTTCTTCCGTGCCAAACTCCCAGTACCATAAGCCATCTAGAGCGTTTTCACGGATGAAGTCGAAGAGTTCCGGCTCATCCTTAAAACGCTCGTAAAGTTCTTGCTGTAATTGGAGATCCAAAATGAGGAAGCTTAGATTAAGGCCTGTTTGATTTTCACTAATTTAGGAAAATTATTGAGCCTATGAAGAATCTATACCCCTTTTGGATCCTGTTCTTGATAGCTGGCTTTAGTAGTCAAGCACAAAACCAATACTTCAATCAACAGATCCTGCCGCTTGGCGATGAATCTTCGCTACTGGCCAATAGTGGTATCGCCGGACAAAGCCCCCACAGCGCCGCTATTTTTAATCCGGCCGCCTTAGTCCTAAACCAGGGACAGAGCTTTTCCTTCAGCGGCAATGCCTATTATGAGTTCCAATTTCGCACCAATGCCTTAAATACTGGCGCTAACCAAGACTTAGAACTCAGTGCTTCCGGCTTACAGGTCTTACCCTCTTCCTTGATCTATCATTTAGAGAAATGGGGTCACCACTTGTCCTTTGCGCTTACCAGCCCCAGTTATTTAGATTACGATGGCCTCGACCGCTATACGGTCGGCAGCGGGGCTACGAGCTCCCAGCTCACCATAGAGCAAGGCCTAAGTGAATCGATGTACAGCGGCTTTTTAGGCCTAGCCCGCGAGCTTGGTGGCGGTTGGTCTATGGGGTTTTCACTTTACGGCAACTACTACAGCATGCTCTCTGCCGTGGCACGTGAGTCCTATCTCCTCAGCGATCCTAGCGAATTCGAACGTTCGGATGTCCGCAAGGAGGCCGAATCTTACAGCTTAGGTTTTATGCTCGGGGCTCTAAAGCAATGGGAAAAATTCAAATGGGGACTGGTGCTGAGCAGCATGAACTTTAACATTTACTCCAATGGATCCGAGTACCTCACCTTCAGCCAAGGCGGTACTAACCCTTTGCACTTAGAGCAATTCGAAGACGAGATCAACACTTTTCTTGCCAATGGCCTGCGCTTGGGTAGCGGCATAGATTACAGTCCGAGTGCTAATTTAAGTTTGAGCCTCGACTATAATTACTTTTTCGAACAAGAATCGGCTTTATTCGAAGACGAACTCCTTGCTCAAGCTTCTTGGCGGCTCAGCGGCGGATTAAAATACCGCTTCCATCCAAACTTCCGTGCCTTCTTTGGCTATGCCTATTTACCCGAAAGTAAAAATGGCAGCCAATGGCCCACCCGAATTTTAACTACCGGAGGCCGCCTTAAGATCAAGAATAGCCTCAATACCTTGGGTTTTTTCTGGGCCGCTTCGGAAGATGAAACCCTCAATACCCGGTCCAGTCTCGACTATTTTGGCATCCTCATTGGCAGCTCGGTTAGCCTCGATTGGGATCTTTAGGAAAGCTTAAGTTTTTGATGAAAAAGCAATAACTAGCCTTGCTACCTTTGTCTTATGCGCATCCTAGTAGTTGAAGATGAGATCGGAATCGCCAATTTCTTGAAACAAGGATTGGAGGAAGAAGACTACACGGTAGACATTACCCACCACGGCACCAAGGGCAAAGAATTGGCCTTGACCGGTGCTTACGACCTGATCTTGCTCGACTGGATGTTACCTGGTACTAATGGCCTGCTAGTTTGCCAAGAGCTGCGTGCGGCTCACATTCTTACTCCCATAATCTTCCTTACCGCGAAAGACACGGTACGCGAAACGGTAGAAGCCTTACAAGCCGGTGCACAGGACTACATTAAAAAACCCTTTCACTTCGAAGAACTCCTCGCTCGCATCACGGTTCAATTACGACCCAAGATCAGCGATAGCGCCTTGCTCCAATTAGGCCCTATCAGATTAAAGCCAAGCAGCTTTGAAGTGTGGAAAGGAGCAGAAAGCATTAGCCTTACCCAAAAGGAATTTGCCTTACTGGAGTATCTGGTACACCATAAGAACGAGGTTTGTCCGCGTAAGGAGATCATCGAAAAGGTATGGGATATTCATTTCGACTATCCTACAGGTGTGATCGATGTCTTCATTAATGCCTTGCGCAAAAAACTCAAGCTCAGTAAAGACGAGAACTACATCCAAACCGTACGCGGTGTGGGTTATATGGCCAAAGAATAAGATGCGATTTAAAGACCGAATAGCACTCCAATACTTATGGGCTACCGCCCTCCTGATGGCCTTGGCTTTTTTGGTGGTCTACCTGGTTACCGCACAGGTGGTCTTTAGTAATCTAGATGCCGATCTCGACTACGAAGCCGAAAAACATACTTACGAAGTAGAGATCAAAGGCGATAGCATTCACTTCTACAACAAAGCGGAGTGGGAAGAACGCGAGCATCGCGAGGTTCAAGTAAATCCGGTTTTTATCCAGGTAATCGACCTTGAAGGCCGGGTAATGGATAAATCGCCCAATCTTAAAGAAGGTGAACTCGTGGCCCATTTTCCGGCCAGAAAAGAACATTTTGATAGTGAACTAAACACCCAGCAAATTCGGCAGGTGCAGTGGCCCCTCGAAGAAAACGGCGAGCTTAAAGGCTATATCCTGGCCGCCATGAGCAGTGAATCTGCTTTGTCCATTTTAAGCGGTTTGGCCTGGGTCCTGTTTTGGATCTACCTTTTTCTGGTGGCTACCCTATTCTTCTTCTCTCGCCAACTGGCCGCGCGCAACATTAAACCGGTAGAGCTATTGAGTGATACCGTCCAAAAGATCGGGCGCTTCCACCTCAGCGAAAGGGTACCTCTCCCTCCTAATCAAGATGAGATCCACCAATTATCCAGTCGCTTCAATGAACTACTCGATCGGATCGAAAGTGCCCTGCAACGCGAGCGAGAGTTCACTTCCGATGCATCGCATGAATTAAGAACCCCCTTAGCTAGCTTACGCGGTACCCTAGAGGTCCTTATCCGCCGCGAAAGAAGCCCTGAAGAATACCAGTCTAAAATTCAATATTGCTTGCAAGAGATCGATCGCATGACCGAAATCACCGATCACCTGCTCACCCTGGCCCGGATCGAACAAAGTGACCTGGAAAGATTGGAGGAAAAAGCCTTGTCTGCCATCCTGGAAGAACTTGTTACCGGCCATTCGCAAGCTTTGGCCGCGAAGGATATCGAATTCAGCCTTAGCAAAGACTTTGAAGATTTGACCCTCCCCGAGCACCAAGCCTCTCTAATCCTCGGCAATTTGCTCAGCAATGCCATTAAATACAACCGCCAAGGAGCTAAGATCGAAGTGCAGGCCTACCGTAAAGGAGAGCAATTTCACATCCGCCTAAGCGACCAAGGTTTTGGCATTAAAGCGGAGGAACAGAAGCACATCTTTCAATCCTTTTACCGCGGTGAAGAAAGCCTCGAAAAGCAGATCAAGGGTAATGGACTTGGGCTTGCTATAGCCCAAAAAGCCGCACAATCCATGGGCTGGGAGCTTAGCCTGGTACACAGTGACTCTAGCGGCTCCATTTTCCAACTCAGCTTAAGCAAGAATTAAGAATAGGCCGCAAACAGCCTGGCTTAGCGCGGTACCTTTGTATAGAAGCAAGAATATGATAAATCGTTTGCTCACCTATAGCATTCAGCACAAGCTGATCATCCTGCTCTTCACCCTAGCGATGAGCGCCTTCGGCCTGTATTCCTTAAGCCAACTCTCCATTGGGGCGGTGCCTGATGTTACCAATAATCAGGTGCAGGTTATTACCACCTCCCGCAACCTGGCTACCGAAGACGTGGAGAAGTTTCTCACCTACCCGGTAGAACTGGAAATGGCCAATTTACCCGGAGTACAAGAAATCCGTTCGGTATCTAAATTCGGTTTATCGGTGGTAACGGTGGTCTTCGAGGATGATATGGGCACTTACCTGCCACGCCAGCTGATTTCGGAAAAGCTTAAAAGTGCCGAAGAAAAGATTCCCGCTGGTTTCGGAAAACCCTTTATGGGGCCAATCAGCACGGGCCTGGGTGAGATCTATCAATATGTACTGGAAGTCGACTCGGCTTATAAAGAGCGCTATTCCCTAAGTGAGGTGCGCAGTATCCAAGATTGGATCGTGCGGCGCCAGCTTTCGGGTATTCCAGGGGTAGTAGAAGTAAATACCTGGGGGGGCTACCTTAAACAATACGAAGTAGCCATCGATCCACAGAAGCTGCGCGCTCTGCATTTGAGCATCAGCGAGATCTTCCAAGCCCTAGAGAAGAATAATGGGGTAAGTGGTGGTGCCTATATCGAAAAGGCTGGTCAAAGCTATTTTGTGCGTGGGGAGGGAATGATCGCAGAGCTAAGCGATATCGAAAATATCGTGGTGACCAAACGTGATGGCTTGCCGGTCTACGTGCGCGATGTTGCAGAGGTCCAATTTGGACACGCCAATCGCTTTGGGGCCATTACCGGCAATGGCGAGGGCGAAAAGGTCTTGGGTCAGGTCATGATGCTTAAGGGCGCCAATTCCAAGCAAACCATCGAGCTGGTCAAGGAGCGGGTGGCTGAGATCAGCCCTAATTTGCCGCCGGGCATCAGTATCAATCCCTTTTTAGAGCGAAGTGAACTGATCGGCAGGACTACCTTCACCATCGCCGAAAACCTGATCTTGGGCTGTTTGATCGTGATCTTCGTAGTGGTACTCCTCTTGGGCAACCTCCGCTCGGGCCTAGTGGTGGCCTCGGTTATTCCCCTAAGTCTACTCTTCGCCTTATCCATGATGTACCTCTTTGGCGTAGACGCTAACTTAATGAGCTTGGGCGCGATCGACTTTGGTATTATCATCGACGGGGCGGTGATCATTGTAGAGTACATCGCCTACAAGATCAACGAGCAACAAGCCAGTCTCAAAGAAATGGCTTCTGCCGAAAGGCGTAAACTGATCGATAAAATTAGCCTCGACAGCAGTGAGAAAATGATGCACTCGGCCATTTTCGGTCAGCTCATCATCATTATTGTTTTCATTCCCATTTTGGCCCTCACCGGCGTTGAAGGAAAAATGTTCCGGCCCATGGCCATGGTCTTTAGTTTCGCGCTTACTGGCGCGATGATCCTCTGCTTTACCTACGTGCCGGTAATGTCGGCGCTCTTTATAAAGCCCCAAAAAGCTTCTAAAAAGAATATCTCTTACCGCCTGATCCACTGGCTCGAAGAACGCTACGAACCCAGTTTGGCTTGGGCGCTCGATCACCGCAAAACGGTCTTGATCTTGGCCCTGGCGGCCTTTACGGGTAGCGCTTTCATTTTCAGCCGGATGGGAGGCGAATTCGTTCCCACCCTCGATGAAGGCGATTTCGTGATCCAACCGGTGCTCAAAACCGGTACTTCCCTTTCGGAAACAGTAGCTACCACAACCCGCATCGAAAAGATCCTCCTCGAATTCCCCGAAGTAGAGCAAGTGGTTACCCGTATTGGTGCCGCTGAAGTGCCTACCGACCCGATGAGTATGGAGGAAAGTGATGTGATCATAAAATTACAGCCGCGCGACCAATGGACTAGTGCCACTACCAAAGATGAGCTGGCCGATGCCTTTAAATCCGCTTTAAGCGCTAAACTGGCCGGACTCGATTTTGAGTTTACTCAGCCTATTGAAATGCGCTTTAATGAGTTGATCACCGGAGTACGCGCCGATCTGGCGATCAAGATCTTTGGTGAAGACCTCGACCTTCTATACGAAAAGGCCACCGAGATCAGCGCATTGATTGAGGATGTTCCCGGTGCGGCCGATGTGATCGTAGAAAAAACCGTTGGCCTGCCCCAGATGTCGGTGAACTACGACCGCCGAAAGATCGCGCGTCACGGTCTGAATATCCAGGATCTCAATCGCATCATTCAAACCGCATTTGCCGGTCAAACTGCCGGTACCATCTTTGAAGGAGAAAGGCAATTCGACCTGGTCTTACGCTTTAACGAAGCCTCACGTCAAAACCTCGAAGATTTGGCCAATAGCCCCATTAAAACCGCCGACGGGCGCTTTTTGCCCCTGCGTGAATTTGCCGATATCCAATACAGTAAAGGGCCCGCTAAGATCTCTCGCGATAATACCCAACGCCGCATCGTGGTGAGTGTAAACGTAAGAGGACGTGACCTGGAATCAATGGTCGAAGAGATCCAAAGCCTGGTAGCAAGTAAAATTGAGCTCCCTATCGGTTATAGGGTCACTTACGGAGGGCAATTCGAAAACTTACGCGCCGCCACCAAAAGACTCAGCGTCGCGGTACCGGTAGCGCTCTTGCTCATATTAATACTGCTCTATTTTGCCTTTAACTCGGTGTCCGAAGCCTTGATGATCTACACGGCCATTCCCATGTCGGCCATCGGCGGCATCCTCCTCCTCTACTTGCGCGACCTGCCTTTTAGCATCTCGGCCGGAGTGGGTTTTATCGCCCTTTTTGGTATTGCCGTGCTCAATGGTTTGGTACTGATCGAAGAATTTAAAAGTCTGGAGAAAAAAGGCCAGCACGATCTACGGGCCATGATCCTGCAAGGCACCCGTAAGCGTATGCGCCCAGTTCTACTCACCGCTTCCGCCGCTGCCCTAGGCTTCCTCCCCATGGCTTTAAGCACTTCCGCCGGCGCCGAAGTACAAAGACCCCTTGCCACTGTGGTAGTGGGCGGCCTGATCTCGGCTACTCTTCTTACCTTGATCGTTTTACCGATCCTATTTTACATGATGCGCACTTATCAGGTCAAGCAACCGCTTTCGCTGAAAGAGAACTCTAACAAAGTACTGAGCCTGGTCTTTTTACTTTTAAGCTTACCAAGTTTAGCCCAAGAAAAGCCCTTGCCACTCGAAGAAGCTCTAGCTATTGGCGAAAAGAACAATGCCCGCTTGCGCGCCGCTTTTCTGGAGCAAGAAAGAGCCTCGGCCATGGTCGGTTCGGCCTTCGATATAGATCGCACCGAAATCTTTTACAGCTACGACGAAAACAATATTGCCGCCAATAATCGACCGCTCGACGTTTGGGGAATTCGCCAAGCGCTGCGCTTCCCCACCATCTATGGCGCGCGTTACCAAAGTCTTAAAGCGCATGAAGCTTATCAAGCGGCCCGCCTCGCATTGGCCAAGCGCCAATTGCACTTGCAGATCAGCCAAGCTTATTGTGAGTTGGTCTACGCCAAGCAACGCCTCCGATTGGCAGTAGAACTGGATCAGGTTTATCAGAACTACGGTCAATTGGCCGAATTGCGCTTTGAAAAAGGACAAAGTGCCGCCCTAGAAAAACTCTCGGCGCAAGCCAAACAAAGGGAGATCGCCATCTTAAGAACCAATCGCGAGAAGGCTCTAAAAACGGCCCAAACCGCCTTCAACCAGCTTTTACAGGGGGATACCATCTATACTTCGGCCGACAGCAGCCTCAGCCTGAATCTAAGCCCAGTCGACAGAAATGATCTGGCGGTGGCCTTAGCACCTAAAGCAGAAATGCTGCAGTGGAAACAAGCGCAGAGAAAACAGGCTACCCAAAACTTTCTACCCGACCTCAATATCAGCTTATTTCAGGGTAATAATAGCGGTGCCGGGGCGAGACCTTATTCCGGAATCGAAGCGGGCATTGCTCT
>CBFHJH010000018.1:0-37317 GCA_965656185.1 Croceimicrobium sp. | reverse complement strand
TCGGTATCGCTATCGATACGCATTACAAGGGTATCTTGACCATTGGTAATATCCAGGTTCACACTTGAACCGGCGAATACTGGCCAAGAACCAGGATTCACTAAATAGAAACCATTCAATCGGATGTACTCGCTCTCGGTAGACTCATCCAAGTCGAATACCTGAGTAGGCTGCTTCAAGCTAACACCACTCGCTAATAGCACGATCGAGTCAACTTGCAGTTCTATGAGACCATTGTAAAATTCAATGTGGCCAATGGCACGAATTGAATCTCCGCGGTTCACCTGATAACCACCGGGCTCATCTACAAAATTGAAAATGTTGATTCCGCCGGTATTATCATACATGTAGAAGCTATAGCCCCCATTACCATCAAAATCATCGGTAAACACAGTACCTACTAATTTACACTGCACGCCTAGAGAATCTGGCTCGAAATTGGCGTCAATGCCATTGATCTGAGATACAGTGTATGTAGGAATGTCGTTGTCTTCAACAATGACAGTTGCCGCACTGGTATTGCCAATAGACAAGTTGCTGCTTACTCCCGCAATGTTCACATAAAGGGTTTCGTTGCCTTCTGTGATGGCATCGTCGATAATATTCAAGATGAAGCCAGTGGAGTCGGTCCCAGCAGGTACGATAAGATCAAGAATTCCACTAGCATTGGGCGTAGGGCTAACGGTACCATCGGCCGTAGTTAAGCCAAGACCAGGAGTAAATAATAGGCTAACGGTGTCTTGGGTAGAACTTACCGGATTAATGCTAAGGCTCACGCTAACCGAACCCGCATTTTCCAAGGCAGTCTGTGAGGCAAGGTCAAAATCGACCGTAGAAGAAGTGGGTACCACGCAGTTGCTGCTGTGTGAGCCAAAGAAGCTAAAGGTATTACTTGGGTTCACAAGCCACTCGTTAGCACCAAGGGCCCAATTGGTTTGTCCATTATCGATGCTGGCCATACGAACCAAAGTATGATTAGAGGTAGAACCAGTACCTACGGTCCAAGAAGAACCTGGGTCTACACCAATAACGCCAATAATGTCGATGGTGTCACCCAAAACAGTATCTACAAGGTAAACTGCATCGTCTCCATTGAAATGCACTGGGCTTGGGAAAGATAATGCGGTATCAGCGATGCCTAACATGGTGGGGTCGGCCTGATCGGCGACCATCGTATATACTGCTCCACTAGCTAAAGTTCCCATTAAATTGAACTCTGAGCTCGATACAGAACCATTACTACCTAACACCACTTTGTAAGGACCTAAGTCTAAATTGCTTCCGGTAGGATTGTAAATTTCTAGGCCTTTATTGCTAGACGATCCTTCAATATATTCGGAGAAAAAAGGTGCAGAACAAGGCGGTGCTGGAGTAGCCGCCGGAATAATATCGTTGGTATCTCGAGGGAAGATCTGGTAACCTTCGTCGTAGGGCGAAGAGTTATCGAATTGAGCACCGGCACCAATTACATCAAAGAAACCGGTTGGCGCCATAGTACCATCGATATCGGTATCGCGGTCGATACGCATGGTTAAGGTATCGATACCGTTAGTGATATCTACATTAGAGTTGCTGCCCGCAGCTGGCCACTGACTAGGAGTTACTAAAGAGAATCCATTAAGACGAATATAATCGCTCTCGGTACTCTCATCTAACATGCTCACCACTCTTGGTGCGCGTAGGCTAATTCCAGTAGAAAGAGTTTGAATAGAATCGACTTGAATCTCTAATAAGCCGTTGAAGAAAGCGATATCACCAAATACACGGATAGAATCGCCACGATTTACTTGATAGCCATTAGGCTCATCCACGAAATCAAAAACATTGATCTCGCCAGTATTATCGTACATATAAAAGCTATAGCCCGCGTTTCCATCAAAATCATCGGTAAATACCACTCCATCTAATGCACAATTTACCCCTAAAGAATCGGGTGAAAAGTTAGCATCGAGACTATTGATTTGAGAAATAGTATATAATGGCACCCCATTGATCAAAGTTGGGTTTACCATTATATCATTGAGATCACGAGGAAAGATTTGGTATCCTTCATCATAAGGGGAAGAAAAATCGTACTGCGCTCCGGCACCAATTAAGGTGAAGGAGTTATTGGGCACAGGGCTTCCATCAATATCGGTATCACTATCGATTCGCATGGTAAGGGTGTCCATACCATTGGTGATATCTACATTACCACTGCTACCTGCTCCAGGCCACTGTGATGGGGTAACCACGCTAAAGTTATTTAACTGAATGTAGTCGCTCTCCGTAGTTTCATCCAAGGTACTAACTACGCGTGGTGCTCTTAGAGCAAGGCCGGTAGCTAAGGTTTGGATGGAGTCTACTTGAATTTCAAGTAAGCCATTAAAGAAGGCGATGTCACCGTAAACGCGGATGGAGTCACCACGATTTGCCTGATAGCCACCGGGCTCGTCAGCAAAGTCATATACATTGATCTCGCCGGTATTATCGTAGATGTAAAAGCTGTAGCCGCCGTTACCGTCAAAATCATCGGTAAACACCACCCCGGTAAGGGCGCAATTAACTCCCAAAGAATCGGGCGAGAGATTAGCATCTAGACCATTGATTTGAGAAATGGTGTAATTAGGAACCGAAACCGCTTGGCTGTAGCTTTGGCTGTGGGTAAGAATAAAGTCTCCCCCAGTGCTGCCGGTGCCATCGGCAAAATTAGCCGCCACATAAACGGTTGCACTGGCTGGTGGGTTAGTCCCCGGGTTCCAGTTAAAGGTCCATGAACGACTGCCTCCAGTTGCGCTAGTGCCACTCAAAGTATGGGTAACGTAAGAACCTGAAGCTTGAGCACCTGGTCCAGGGAAAGAGATAGAACCGGTGTGACCGGCGGCATCTTCTACCGAAGCTTGGAAACCGATCGTGCTGGAACTAGTGGTTCCATTATCGGCAGTAACGGTGATCGTGTAATTGGTATTAGCTTGGTAACCACTTGCAGGAATGGTGCTAGTAACGCTAATACTTTGGCTAGCGGAAGTTCCGCCGCTGTGACATCCTCCAGTTCCGCAGGTATTGCTATTACTGGCTGGAGAACCGGTACGACCTTGCGGCGCACCGCCTGAATTGGTAAATCCTTGATAGCCGATTAAAAGGGCCGATAAGGTTGCTAAAAAGACTGATAATCTTCTCTTCATTATTAAGGGTTTTATGAGAAATTAAAGGAAGCGCTTTAAAATGAAGCTTCCTTTAAGCAAAGATTGCCTTACAATTAAGTCTCGAAGTTACAGAAACTTCTAAAAATCAATTAATAAAAACTATAAGTATATCCTATCGAAACTGCAGTTCCTGGGTTCAATCGGGTGAAAACCTGAGCGTCAGCCTGATAGGCTTGGTAGAGACTTTCACGCACGTCATTCAAGATGTTTGAAACCTTGATGTTAAGCGATGAACGATCGTCTTTACCAAAGGTCTTATTAAAGGTAAAGTTCAAGCTATGGAAAGGCTCGGTATAGATATCGGGGGCAAGGTTACCGCCTACGATTTCCAAAGTACGACCCTTTACGTTGTAGAATAATCCGGAGCTGATTCCATTATCGCGGCCAGCATAGCTAATTCCGGCGTTTACGATATAAGGAGCTTGTCCCGCCATGGCACGGGTGTTCTCAATAGTCTGACCGTCGCGAGCTGCTCCTTGGCGAGCAATAAATTCAGCGTCGTTCATATCAATCTGAGAATAGGTATAAGTAAAGTTACCTGAGAAAGCAAAGTCTTCCCAGCTTTCACGAATAAAACCTAGGCTTTTGCGCAATTCGAATTCGGCACCGATCAGGGTTCCATTACCTACGTTCCGTGGCTGGAAGTCACGTAGTGCTACAGGGATACGAACCAATTCGATCGGATTGTCGAAAGACTTGTAAAAACCACTTACCGAAACGATATCCGCACCGGATAAGAAGTATTCCCAACGCAGGTCGAAGTTATTGATACGCGTAGCTTCCAAGTTTCCATCCCAGTCGGGATATTGGAACAATCCTCCGTTAAAAGTACGGTTCGAAATTGGGTCCAAGATCTGAGCAAAAGACAACTCTTTGAAAGACGGACGAGCAATAGAGCGGAAATAGGAAGCCCTTAAATTCATATCCTCGTTAAGGGCATAAATCAAGTTAGCCGAAGGAAAAAGATCCAATCCATCAAGCACCAACTCATTTTCCAGAATATTACCATTAGGATTATTAGGATTCTGAGCAGCCACCTGATCTCGACCGGTATGGCGCTGTTGGAATAATTCGGCCCGCAATCCGACTACCGCTTTTAGGCTAGGCAAAGGACTAAACTCTTCCGAGATGTAGGCCCCAAAATTATTTACGTTCGACTGGTACTCATTCGGGTTTAAATTGCCTTCTAACAACTCCGGGTTGTAGGCCAAATTCCCAACCGGGAATAGCGCATCATCGGTTAACACCTCATTGGGATCGCCCGAATAAACCACAGACGCACCGCCAAACTGCTGTAGGTTGTAGCGGAAAATACTGTAGTCGCGATACTTGTAAACGTGACTTAGCCCAAATTTCAATTTAGCGTCTTCTCCCATTACTTGGTGAGGGCGACGTACGTCGATTTTCGACACTTGGTTCACCTCGTTCAAGAAACGCCAGATACGACTTGGAAGACCACCTTCACCGGGATCAAAAGTAGAGTCGCCTCGACTAAGTGAGAAAGCGGTTTTACGAATATCCGGGTCCTGAATAGTTGAAAGGGTCGGTGAAACTTTCCATTCCACTTCCCAATCGCCACCATCGATGTAATGCTCTCCAGAAAAAAGTAAATTGGTTACCCCGCGTTGATTAAACTCTAGGTTGTGCGAAAAAGCCTCATAATTGGAAACCTGAGCCGCTCCGTCTTTTGCGCTAATGTTTAATTGCGCCGACTTAGAAACGGAGTTCTGCAAATGCATTGCGGTGAATTTATATTTAGAAGCGAAGGTCTTATAGGTTATACCTCCCAGTCCACCTAAAAGCACATTATTCTCAGCCACTACCCCAGTTTGAGTGGTAGCCTCCACCATTTGAAACTCATCGGTAAAACGTGAACGTTGGTATTCACCAAACTCAATATTATCGTAAAGTACACGGGAGTTATCGTAGGTGGCAGAGAAGATGTAACCAATTTTGTTTCCACTTTCCAGCACGTACTGATTACCCATAGAAATACCAAGGCCGTAATCCATCAAGCTGGTGCTGTTCTCTGCCCCTAATGTGCTGTTAAAATCACGGTTAAAAGCTCCTACCTCTTGGTCGGAATCGAAGAGCGGTAGTGGACCACTTCCGTTAGGATCTGGAATTGCACGAGTTCCGTCGTCAAAACCTAAAAAGTCGGTAGATCCGCCATCGTAAGCCAAGTAATCAGAATTAAAGTGCATACTTGGGTTGTAGGAAACGCCTACTGAAACGTCAAGAATCTTCTTGGTAGGAAATTCTTTGGTTTCGATATTTACTACCCCACCGGTAAAATCGGCTGGTAACTCGGCCAAGCCAGTTTTCAGAATGGTAAGGTTTGAAATCAAATTGGTAGGGAAGATATCGATCTGCATGGAGTTCTTGTCTGGGTCTAGGCCAGGAATATCCACCCCGTTGAGCATGGTTTTGGTGTAACGATCGCCCAATCCACGCACATACACGTACTTGCCACCTTCTACCGAAACTCCGGTTACCCGTTTGGCGGCATCACCAGCGTCCGAATCACCAGTTTTACGCAGCTTAGCCGCGGAAATACCATCCATAAGGTTGGTCGATTTACGTTTCACCGTTACCAAAGCTGCCTCGGAGTTACGCACTGCTTCAGAGGTAATAACCACCTCCGCCAATTGGCTACTAGCTGGTTCCAGTTTCACCGGGTCAATAACAGTTACTTCTCCTGCTATTACCTTAACGTCGGTAATAGTAAGGTTAGACATCCCGATAAAACTAAGTTCCAACTCATAGGTTCCTGGTTCGGCGCGTAGCTCGAAATTACCATCGAAATCCGTGGTTGCACCAATTTGCGTCCCTTTGATCACTGCATTGGCACTGAACAAGGGCTCCCCGTTTTCACCATCGATCACCTGACCGCGGATAATACCTTTTTGGGCTAACATTATTAGTGGAGCAGCCAGGAAAAGGATCGATAAAAAATGCTTGAGGACTTTCATAAAAAAAATGCTAAAAATGAAGAAAAGCTTGCCTCTTTTGGAGGCAAGCTTTGATGTAGTTTATGTCGAAGTAGATTACAATCCTAAAGAGCTTAATGAACCTGAAACAGAAGCCCAAGTCCAACCATAACTACCAGTGTGACCGAAGTTATTGCTAGTAGCTTCAGTAACAGAAGCTGGAGCAGTAGTTTCGAATAAGTCGTCTAAAGCTTGACCGTTTAACAACACACGAAGGTTAGCCGTGTTTCCAGTTCCGTCGCCACCGAAAGAAGCGAAAGGAGAAAACTCGGCGATATCGTTTGCTGGATCTTCGGCGATATAACCGTAATCCGAATCCAAACCGAAGAAGAATACGTTGTTAACACCAGCATTAGTATTGCCATCCCAATCGATTAAGCTAGCAATTGCTGATCCAGCGTAAACTGTACCGTCGTTGAACTGGTGAGTTCCACGGTTCAAGTTTCCTTCTGGTCCGTCTAATTCGAAAGCTGATCCGTCAGGAGCAACGATGATGAAATCGTTAGCAGTACCGATCCAGTCTTGGTCAGTATCTAAACCGTCATCACCACAGTTCCAAACTAATAAGTTGCTAGCATTTACAGAACCACCGAACCACTCGATACCGTCGTCTTGGTTAGCAACGATTTCGATGTGATCGATAGTAGTACCAGTACCAACACCACCCATAGTAAGGCCGTTGATCTCGTTTCCATCACCAATGTTAGCACCACCGTGACGAATAGAAACATAAGAGAAAACACCGCTATTATCAGCATCGTTGTTACCACCGTATAAAGCATCTACTGAAGTAGGAATACCTTCGATCTGTAATTCAGATACGTCCTGATCGTTTTCGTTCTGAGCAGAGATCTGAGCCTCACCTAAGATGATAACTCCACCCCAAAGACCGTTATTAGTAGGGTCCATATTTGGAGAAGCGATCATTCCTGGCTCGATATCATCAGCAAGAGTAGTAAAGATGATAGGCTCGGTAGCCGTTCCTTGAGCGTTGATCATACCGTTACGGCTAATGATAAGCGCAGAAGCGAAGGCACCTGAACCAGGAGAAGCTTTGATAATAGTTCCTTCTTCGATAGTAAGGGTAGCTCCACCTTCTACGATAACACGACCGTCTAGACGGTAAATATTGTCTTTAGACCAAGTTTCGTCGGCTGTAATAGAACCTGACTTAGCCACTATGTTGACAGATGGATCAACAACATCAGTAGGCTCAGTGTCGTCACATGAAGTAAAAGCGATTGCTGCGAAAGCAGCCATTGCGAATAATTTGAATTTTTTCATCGGAGAAATAATGTTATTTGTTGCCAGCAAAGGAAAGGGGGTTTTGTTAAGTCGATGTTAAGCCAGTTTGAAGAATAGAACAAAGGCTCAAAAATGCCTCATGTTAAGACTTAACATTGGTAAGTGTTTGCATAACAAATAATTACATGCCTTAATTGCCTTATCCAAATGATTCTTTTAATTTAACGAATTGTTAAGCAGCAAATGCGATAGGCTTTATGTCTATTTTTGGCGAGCACTTACTAAGATGCTTAAAATGAATAACAGCGATTACAGTATTCTATTAGTAGACGACGAACCGGATATCCTCGAGTTTGTTGGTTACAACCTGAAAAAGGAAGGCTTTAATGTTAGCACCGCTTCTAATGGAGAAGAAGGACTAAAAAAAGCCAAGAAAGAAAAGCCACATTTGATCTTATTAGACGTTATGATGCCAGGGATGGACGGTATCGAAACTTGTGATCAAATTAGAAACACGCCCAAGTTAGAAGATACTTTAATTGCATTTCTCACTGCTCGTGGAGAGGATTACAGTCAGGTAGCGGGATTCGACGCTGGTGCGGATGACTACATTACCAAACCGATCAAACCAAAAGTATTAATCAGTCGGATCAAGGCACTTTTACGTCGCTACGGACAAAGTAAAAGCGCGGAAGGCAGCACCCAAGAATTTGGTAATCTTAGCATTGATTTGGATAAATACCAAGTTAGCTACAAGGGCAAAAAACTGGACCTTCCCCGCAAGGAGTTCGAATTACTTAGTCTATTAATCTCTCGTCCGGGCAAAGTTTTTCACCGCGACGAGATCTTGGATAAGATTTGGGGAAATGAAGTAGTGGTAGGCGGCCGTACCATTGATGTACATATCCGTAAACTCCGCGAGAAAATCAGCGATAAATACATTAAAACCGTAAAAGGGGTTGGCTATAAATTTGAAGCTTAATGCGATTTGATAAACCGGGAACATTAGCATTCATCTTAGCGCTCATCATTGGTATGGTCACTTTTTCGGCCCTTACCACTTTCCGGTCGATCTACGTAAGTGAATACGTTCCTGCCTACCTTCCTCTCGCTCTAAGCGCCTTAATATCTGCCATTTCCTTCTTTTTGATCCGTCTTGGAGTAGAGCAATTCATTTACGCCAAGGTTAAGATCATTTATAAAAATATCCACGAATTAAAGATCGGCACCGAAAGCGAAGAAAGTGAATTGGCCCGATCGACCGATTTAGATCTAGTCACCCGGGAAGTTTCCGAATGGGCTACTCAGAACCGCAACGAAATTGCCGAATTAAGAGAACGTGAAAACTTCCGCCGCGAGTTCATCGGAAATATTTCACACGAGCTAAAAACACCCATTTTTAATATCCAAGGTTACTTACTCACCCTTTTAGACGGTGCAATCGACGATCAAGAGATCAACCGACGCTACCTCAAAAGAGCAAATAAGTCGGTAGACCGTATGATCAACATTATCGAGGATCTTGAAGTTATCGCCGCCTTAGAATCAGATCGTATGCAGGTTAACTATGGGCGTTTCGATATTATTGAATTGGTCGGTGATGTTTTCGAATTACTCGAGGATAACAGCAAAAAGAAAAAAATCCAGTTCAAGACCATCAAAGATGGCGATCGCCCTCTTTGGGTAAGTGCCGACCGGGCCAAAATAGAGCAGGTGCTGATCAATCTTATTGGTAATGCTATTAAATACGGCAACGAGAACGGCAAAGTGGAAGTTCACTTTTTTGATATGGACGCCCATATTTTGATCGAAGTTAATGATGACGGTGTAGGCATCCCTCAAGAAGACCTACCCCGAGTTTTTGAAAGATTTTACCGCGTGGATAAAAGCCGTAGTCGCGACGCTGGAGGCACTGGCCTTGGCCTATCTATCGTAAAACACATTATTGAGGGGCATAAGCAAACCATCAATGTGCGCAGTAGTGAAAACAAAGGGTCTACCTTTTCTTTCACTTTGAAAAAAGGTTAAAAAGCTCTCGATCGAAGGCTTTAATTTTGCCAGGAAATCCAGGACATGAAAGAGCTAATTCTAGATCTCGCTTAAGGTCAAGCTTATTTTGCTTAACGGCATATAAAAGGCCTTTATCTCGATGGTATCGTGCGAGGTATTCCTGTTCAGTTTGACCGGGAGTCGGAATTAAAAGTGCCTTTTTCCCTAAGCAATAATAATCTATCAATGAGCCGTGCCCACTGCGGGAAATCACCAATTCAGCTTCTGCCATCAATACCTGCATTTGCTCCGCACCGATAAAATCGAAGACCTTCAGATTTGAAGGATAATTCCCAAGAAACTCCTTCTTTGTACCTCGCACTAGGACAAAATCACGCCGAACATCTACGATTTGCTTCAACAATCGCTCCTCCAATATACTACGCTGCGGTTCCGGTCCGCTTAGTACAATCAAAATGTTTTTTTCTAAGCCCTGCTTTGGCTTTAAAGCCGAATGGACCCCCATGAACTTCAATCGACTGTAATTACTCTGGTTAAGTTTGCCTGTAATGCTAGCTTCTGGAGTATCATGCACCCAGACTTCATCGAACTTCCGGTAATAAAGGCGATGTGCCCAAGCTGCTGGCTTTGAAAGAAAGGATGCCTCTGGGTTAAGTTGATTAGTTATAAAAACTGAGGGCACCTTCGGATGGTAAAAACCTAACCTATTGTCAGATACAACTCCTACTGGCGCCAGCTCCTCGATCATTTGCTGGGCGGCCTTCTTTTCAGCCATAGCCGCCATTGCCATCGCTGGTAAAGAAGCTAGGATACTAGGCAATTGAAAGTTTGAGCTATTATAGCGTATTTGATACGACCTGAGCTCACGAAACTCCAAAGAAGGAAACTCAGATCTTAAATAATCTAGGGCTAATCCATCGGAAGCAATTACTGGTGAATATCCTGCATGGAGAAAGTTCTCTATTACAACTTTGCTTCTGGTGGCATGACTTAAGCCCCAATTTAATACCCCATATAGGATTCTTTTTGCCATTGCCGCAAGTTCTGAAATGGCAATCAATTAATTTTGCCCCATGGCAAGAAAAAAACTACAGCGTTTCGAAGAAAATGCAGCCATGAGGCACGTAATAGAGCCTAGCCGACAAGAAGTTTTGGCAGGCCTTAAGCTTAAAGGGAAATGGGGCAAGGAGCTCTTTGGTAACGACAAACCCATTGTACTGGAACTAGGTTGCGGTAAAGGAGAGTACACCCTGGCCTTGGCCCGTCGAAATCCAGAGGTAAATTACATTGGGATAGATATAAAAGGGGCTCGTATTTGGTATGGAGCCAAAGAAGCAGAAGAGAGAGGCCTTAAAAATGTAGCCTTTCTGCGCACGCAAATCGAATTGATCGACCAGTGCTTTGAGGCGAATGAAATAAGCGAGATCTGGATCACCTTTCCCGACCCGCAAATCAAGCATACCCGCATAAAACACCGCTTAACCCATCCCGATTTCCTCGCCCGCTACCAAGAGATCCTTAAACCCACAGGAATCGTGCACTTAAAGACCGACAGCGAGTTTTTACACGGTTATACCATTGGCATATTGCAACTAAAAGGTTTGAAGGTCCACAAAGCCATGCACGACATCGATAAGCAATTGAAGAAAGGCGAGGAAAGCATTTTACAAGAAGTGCAAACCCACTACGAAAGCCTTTTCAGGGGAAAGGGTAAAACTATCACCTACATTCGTTTCAGTTTTGAGTGACTTTTACCAAAGAGTTTACGCGGTTTGCCGGCATATCCCCGAAGGAAAAGTTTGTTCCTACGGAGCCATTGCTAAATTTTTAGGCGCCCCAAGATCGGCCAGAATGGTTGGATACGCCATGAACCAAAGCTTTAATGAAAAAGGGGTTCCGGCTCACCGGGTAGTTAATCGCCTAGGTATGCTTAGCGGAAAACATTATTTTGGTAGCTCAACCATGATGCAGGAACTCTTAGAAAACGAAGGACTTCTCATTCAAGACGACCAAGTACAAAACTTCCAAGAGTTTTTATGGGACCCTATCGACCATCTTGATCCTAATCAGTTTTAAATGTCTGGCATTCTTTACATCGTACCCACCCCAATCGGTAACCTAGAAGACATGAGCTTTAGGGCCATTCGCATCCTCAAAGAGGCTGATGTGATATTGGCGGAGGACACTCGCACCAGTGGTAAACTGCTAAGGCATTTTGAGATCGAGGGAAATCTACGCCCTTTCCACATGCACAACGAGCATAAGGTGGTAGAACAATATAGGGAGGCACTGCAAGCTGGACAAAGCATTGCTCTAATTAGTGATGCCGGCACCCCAGCCGTATCGGATCCTGGCTTTTTAATGGTGCGCGCCGCAATTGAAGGGGGCATTGAAGTGATCAGTCTACCGGGAGCTACCGCCTTTGTTCCAGCTCTGGTAAACAGTGGGCTTGCGGCCCATAACTTTTGCTTTGAAGGTTTTCTACCGGTAAAGAAGGGTCGCCAAACTAAGTTGAAAAAACTGGCGGAGGAGGAAAGAACCATCATCCTTTATGAATCTCCACATCGTTTAGCCCGAACTTTTAGTGATTTAGCCGAGCACCTAGGACCAGATCGTCCTGCCACTTACTCTAGAGAAATCTCTAAAAAGTTCGAAGAAACCCGTCGCGGCAGCTTGGCCGAATTAGCAGATTTCGTCAAGAATCATCCGCCGAAAGGCGAATTTGTACTCTGTATTGGCGGCAAGACATAAAAAAAGGAGCCCTTTGAGCTCCTTTCTATTTCTTTCATCAATGATCAAACCTTCATGATGTCGGCCTCCTTGTGCTGAATAACATCATCCACTTTAGCCACATTCTTGTTGGTTATATTTTGCACTCGTTCCTCGGCGTCTTTGATCAGGTCCTCACTAATGCCGTCGAGATCTTTAAGCATATCATTGGCGTCCTTTCGCGCATTACGAATAGAGATCTTAGCCTCTTCGCCTTCGCTTTTAGCCCGCTTAACCAATTCACGTCTGCGTTCCTCCGTGAGCGGTGGAATATTGATGATCACCAACTCGCCGTTGTTCTGCGGATTTAAACCCAAATTTGCCGTGAGTATGGCTTTCTCAATATCAGGTATCAAGCCCTTTTCCCATGGCTGCACCGATAAGGTACGGGCATCTGGGGTAGATACATTGGCCACTTGCGAAAGTGGTGTCATCGCTCCATAGTACTCCACCATTACCCCTTCTAAGTTAGCGGGGTTGGCGCGACCGGCGCGGATCTTCAACAATTCTTTTTCGAGATGCACGATAGACTTTTTCATGCTATCGGCCGCCTCATTAATGATCAAATCGATATCTTCCATCTGATGTGGCTAAAGATTAATTGGCAACCAAGGTACCTACTTTCTCGCCTCGGAGCAAGGCCTGCAGATTACCTGGTTTGTTCATGTCAAATACAATTATAGGTAAATCGTTCTCCTTCGATAAAGTAAAGGCGGTCATGTCCATTACGTTTAAGCCTTTTTCGTAAACCTCTTTGAAGGAAATCGATTCGTATTTCTCGGCTGAAGCGTCCTTTTCGGGGTCGGCCGTGTAAATGCCATCTACCCGCGTACCCTTCAAAATCACATCGGCATCTACCTCTATTGCCCGCAAGGTTGCCGCTGTATCGGTGGTGAAGTAAGGGTTTCCGGTACCCCCGCCAAAGATCACTACCCTTCCTTTTTCCAGGTGTCGGGTGGCTCTACGACGAATAAAAGGTTCGGCTACCTTATCCATTTCTATCGCCGATTGTAATCGGGTCTTCACCCCTTCTGCTTCACAAGCACTTTGAAGTGCTAAACCATTTATAACTGTGGCCAACATACCCATATGGTCGGCCTGAGTGCGATCCATGCCCTCGCTCGCCCCTTTTAGCCCTCTGAAAATGTTACCACCACCAATAACGATAGCTACTTGCACACCCATTTCCACCACGGTCTTGATCTCCTGAGCATACTCTTTAAGTCGCTCACCATTAATACCATAAGCTTGATCTCCCATAAGGGACTCACCGCTTAGTTTAAGAAGGATACGTTTATACTGCATGTGATTCGTTGATTTGAACAAAGATACAAGCTCCTTCAGAAATTAGGCATAAAAAAAGAGCTAATGCCGAAACATTAGCTCTTCGTTATTCTTTAAGCTTGTAAGTATTACACTCCTAAACCTACACGACGGAAACCGGTAAGGCTTAAGTCTTTGTTTACAGATTGTAAATACTTAGAAACGCTCAACTTATTGTCGCGGATATAAGCTTGGTCAACCAAGGTATTTTCCTTAAAGAATTTGTTCAGGCGACCTTGGGCGATCTTGTCTAACATTTCTTCAGGCTTACCTTCTTGACGAGCCATATCTTTACCTACTTCTAATTCGCGGTCGATGATTTCTTGAGAAACTTCGTCACGATTTAGAGCAACTGGGTTCATCGCGGCAGCTTGCATTGCTACGTTACGACCAGCTTCCTCTGCTTCGCCGCTAAGTCCTACGATAGTGGCTAATTTATTACCAGCGTGGATATAGCTAGCAACGTAAGCCGCTTCGATTACTTCATAAGCACCGATCTCTAACTTCTCACCGATCACACCGGTTTGTTCAGTTAGTTTCTCAGCCACGGTCATTCCGTCTAGATCCATCGCTAAAAGGGCGTCTTTATCAGCCACTTTATTTGCGATAGCCTTATCTAAAATACTTTGAGTCAATTCTACGAAACTGTCATTCTTTGCAACGAAATCAGTTTCACAGTTCAAGCTAACTACAGCACCGAAAGAATTATCGGCAGAGCTAGCTGCTAATACACAACCTTCAGTAGCTTCACGGTCGGCACGCTTTGCGGCAACTTTCTGACCTTTTTTACGAAGGATATCTACAGCCTTTTCAAAATCGCCTTCAGCCTCAACTAAGGCCTTTTTGCAATCCATCATACCGGCTCCGGTTTGTTTTCTGAGTTTATTTACCTCAGCAGCGGTGATCTTAGCCATTGTATTTGTTTGTTTTTATTCTTGAAAATAAAGAAGGGATAAAAATCACTTTTCACCCCTTCCTGTATCTTAATACTACGTTATTCTTAGATGAAATTAAGCCTCTTCGGTAGTTTCCTCAGTAGCTTCACCAGCTTTGGCGGCTGCTTTTTTGATCTTGGCATCTTTGGCCTTGGTCTTTTCGGCAGCGCGTTCGGTAAGTCCTTCGCGAATTGCGTCGGTCACCTTAGAAACCAAAATGTCGATCGACTTAGTAGCATCGTCATTACCTGGAATCGCGTAATCCACTTCTTTAGGATCACTATTGGTATCTACGATAGCGAAAGTAGGAATACCTAATTTCTGAGCTTCTTTTACCGCAATGTGCTCCTTGTGAATATCTACGATAAACAAGGCACCTGGCAAGCGGGTCATGTCTGCGATGGAACCCAATTGCTTGTCAAGCTTTGCACGCTGACGGTCAACCTGAAGACGCTCACGTTTTGATAAAGTTTCGTAGCTACCATCTTCCTTCATGCGGTCGATGTTTTGCATCTTCTTGATCGCTTTACGGATGGTAACGAAATTGGTAAGCATACCACCTGGCCAACGCTCGGTGATATAAGGCATATTCACATCACTTGCGTTGCGGTCGATGATGTCTTTTGCCTGCTTCTTGGTAGCTACGTATAAAATTTTACGACCACTGGCTGCAATCTTGCGCAAGGCTTCATTGGCCTGCTCCATTTTTGCCTGTGTCTTGTAGAGGTCGATGATGTGGATACCATTACGCTCCATAAAAATATAAGGAGCCATGTTGGGGTTCCACTTACGGGTAAGGTGACCGAAGTGCACACCCGCATCCAACATTTCTTTTACTAATTGATCTGCCATGAGATAATTACTTGTTTACATTCACTTTAACAACTCCTCGGTGGATTCCGATCCATCGAAACACCCGAAGAATTTGGATACTAAACCCAAATTGATTCTTAACGCTTGGAGAATTGGAATTTCTTACGTGCTTTCTTCTGACCGAATTTCTTGCGTTCCACCATACGTGGGTCACGAGTCAAGAAACCTTCGGGTTTCAAAGTAGGACGGAAGTCAGGATTCACTTCACAAAGAGCGCGGCTAATTCCTAAACGGATCGCCTCGGCCTGACCAGTAATTCCTCCACCGTTAACATTAATAACCACGTCGTATTTACCGGTGGTTTCAGTTACGGCGAAAGCCTGCTCTACTTTGTAATGAAGGGCGGCAGTATCGAAGTAATCTTTGTAGTCTTTCTTGTTTACAGAGATCGCTCCTTTACCTTCCTTCAAGAAGATACGCGCAACGGCATTCTTTCTTCTACCAATAGTGTGAGTTACAGACATACTCAGCTATTTATTTAATTGTATTGATATCAACTTTCTTTGGCTTCTGAGCTTCGTGTGGATGCTCAGTACCAACAAATGCGTGAAGGTTGCGGAATAGGTCGCTTCCTAAACGATTCTTTGGCAACATACCTTTAACGGCGTTCTCCAAAACCTGAGTAGGCTTCTTCATCATTAACTCACGTGGAGTAGTGAAGCGTTGACCACCAGGATACTCAGTGTGACGTACATATTCCTTCTCCGTAGCCTTCTGTCCAGTTAGAACTACTTTGTCGGCATTGATCACGATCACATTGTCACCACAATCTACGTGTGGGGTAAAGCTGGGCTTATGCTTTCCGCGTAATAAATAGGCAATACCTGATGCCAAACGACCTAAGGTTTGTCCTTCTGCGTCTACTAAGACCCATTTTTTATCAACAGTTTGAATATTTGCCGAAACTGTTTTGTAACTCATTGTATTCACAACTACTTAATATTTAAATCGTTACCTATAGTATAGCGAACCCTCCGAAAAGGGGCTGCGAAAATACAACATAATTTCTCATTCTACCAAACCTTATTAACCATAAATCGTTGAAAATTACCTGACTGCTTTTTGCACCCCACTAATAAACTCATTAAAGCGTATATATTTGCGAGCCCTAATTGCTATCAACACTTTTCAATGAAGCGTCTTTTTTTAACACTCAGTATATTATTTAGCGGCCTGCTTACGGCCCAAAATCACGATCATGGCACTTGTGGATTCGATCAATACATGGAAGAACAACTGGCTAATCCGGAAGTTCGCCAACAGTATTTCGGCCCCGCAATAGAGGCCATTAATAATGCCGAAACCGTTGCTAATGCTAATGTTCTTCAAATTCCGGTAGTATTTCATATTGTTTACGCCACTCAAGCCGATAACATCTCTAAGGCCCAAATTTTAGATGGATTAAGAGTCCTAAATGAGGACTTCCGCCGTCAAAACGCCGATACTTCCTCTACTAGGCCCATTTTTGCTGGTGTTGCCGCCGATACCGAGATCGAATTTGTCCTAGCCAAAAAAGATAACCAAGGCAATTGCGTGGATGGCATTACCCGAGTTCAGAACAACACCTCTCTTTCGGGAACCGATGCTTCCAAGATCAATGCGGCTAATTACCCCCGTTCCCGCTACCTCAATATCTGGGTAACCCGAAATATCCGTGGCACCGTACCTAATCCGAATGGTTATGTACTAGGTTACGCTACTTTTCCAGGTACTTCCGGTAATCGCGATGGAGTAATCCTTCGTCACGATGAACTTGGAACCATAGGCACTGCTGCCGGCAATAGTTCAGGTGGACGCACCCTAACCCACGAGGTAGGACATTATTTAGGGCTATTCCACACCTTTTTTCCAGGTGAAGATCCTAATAAGTCAGGCTGTACCGGGGCAACCGTAGGCACCAACTTTCCTTATAATGACGTGCCAAATGGTACCAATGATACCAAAGGGGACTTTTGCGACGACACCCCACCGGTGAATGCTTCTAATTTCGGCTGTAACAGCAGCACCAACACATGTAATAGCGACTCCCCAGACTTGGTAGACCAGATCGAAAACTACATGGACTACACTTCCTGTCAGAACATGTTTAGTGCCGATCAAAAAGCACGCATGCGCTATACCTTAAGTAGTCTTCGCTCTACCCTAGTTTCAGCCTCTAACGCAAACTTTACCGGCTTGGTTAATCCCCCTGTTTGTAGTCCGGAAGCCTATCTAGCTGCAGACCGTGAGATTATTTGCACCGGTGAATCGGTACAATTCAGCGATATTTCTGAGGAAGGCGCACCAACTTCTTGGTCGTGGTCTTTTCCAGGAGGAAGCCCGGCCACGAGTAATGTAGAAAACCCAGTGGTTACCTACGCTAATCCGGGCACTTACGACGTAAGCTTAACCGTGACTAATAGCGCAGGAACTGATAATATTACTTACAGTTCGTTCATCACCGTTAAGAATTCTGCTAACCCCGTGTATCAAACCACTTGGGTAGAGAGCTTTGAGAACGGACAAGTCCCACTGTTGGTTACTCCAGTAGACGGCGGTGACGGAAACACCTTTAAGCACTTCGCCAGCGCTGGTTCTCATCAATCCAGCTCCCTAATCCTTGAAGACGCTCCTCTTTCGGAGGGTGAGGTCGATGAATTGATCTCGCCTGCCATTAGTACTGCTGGCGCCAGCAATTTGAACCTCTTCTTTGATTTCGCTTTCGCAGCAAAACGCAATGACGACAGTGATCAATTAGAAGTCTACGTTTCGCGCGATTGTGGTCAGAACTGGATTCGTCGTCGTTTCTATAACTCCGGTCGATTACGGTCGGCAGCGAACAATACGGGCAATTTCGTACCTAATGGCGTTGAATGGAATACCGAAACTTTAAATTTTGATGCCTATATCGGTCCCGATCCAATCTTGATCAAGTTTAGCTTTGAAAATGGAGGTGGTAATAATTTCTACATCGACAACATTCGCTTTGGCGAAGGAACCGACGTGAGTTTAAACGAATACGAAGCGGCCGACCTTAAAGTATATCCTAATCCCAGTCAAGGCAGCCTGCACTTAAAGCTGAGCGATCTTCAAGACAAGGAATTGCAATTACAGATCTTGGACCTTAGCGGAAAGGTGGTACACCAAGAACCATTGGAAAGTCAAGCTTCTCAATTGGAGAAAGACCTAAATTTAGATCTCGCTAAAGGGGTGTACCTGTTGCAAGTGCAGGGACAAGCAACCCGATTGAGTGAAAAACTAATTATCGAATAAAAGAAAAGCGACCTCCGGGTCGCTTTTTTATTGGTTTTTTCTAGAGTAGCTTAATGCGCCTCGAGCCAATTGGCACCGTAACCACTTTCAACTTCTAAGGGGACCTTGGTCTCAACTGCTTTTTGCATGAGGTCTTCGATAATAGGTGTTACTTGCTCCAATTCATCCTTTGGGGCATCGAAAACCAATTCATCATGCACTTGAAGCAACATTCTTGTTTTATGGTCTTTTAAGGCCTGATCGATCTTGATCATCGCAATTTTAATGATATCGGCTGCCGTTCCTTGAATCGGTGCATTTACCGCGTTGCGCTCAGCATGACCGCGAACTACCGCATTCCGACTATTTATATCCTTTAAATAGCGACGTCGACCAAGCATAGTTTCTACGTACCCCTGTTTGCGCGCCAATTCCTTTTGGGCTTCAATATAATCGCGGATCCCCGGATAGGTCTTAAAGTAACTCTTTATAATATCCGAAGCTTCACTGCGACTTAAGCTGGTCTGCTGGGCTAAGCCAAAAGCACTTACCCCATAAATAATCCCAAAGTTTACGGTTTTGGCATTACTCCGCATTTCACGACTTACGTCGGAGAGATCTACACCAAAAACTTTAGCGGCAGTAGCGGCGTGAATGTCCTCTCCATTAATGAAGGCTTCCATCATGGTTTTTTCTTCACTCAATTCTGCGATGAGGCGTAATTCGATTTGACTGTAGTCTGCTGCTAAGATCACGTGATCCTTATCGCGTGGAATGAAAGCCTTACGCACTTCCCGGCCTCTCTCCGTGCGAATTGGAATATTCTGTAGATTGGGATTATTGCTGCTTAAGCGACCGGTTGCTGCCACCGCCTGATTAAAACTAGTGTGTAAACGATTGGTCTTCGCACTCACCATTTCGGGTAGAGCATCTACATAGGTGCTTTTAAGTTTAACCGACTGACGATAGTCTAAGATCTTTTGAGCGATCTCATGATCCTTGGCCAATTCTTGCAAGATATCTTCGGAAGTAGAATATTGCCCACTCTTGGTTTTCTTGGGCTTGTCTACCAATTTCATTTCACCGAACAGCACCTCACCCAATTGCTTTGGTGAAGCAATATTAAACTCATCATTACCCGCCAGATCATGAATTTCGGTATCTAGACGTTCAATGTCCGAAGCTAATTCGTTAGAGAGCTTTTTCAGGGCATCGCGATCCAAGTTAATGCCTTCGCGCTCCATGCGGGACAAGACCAACAATAGCGGAGTTTCAATATCCTTAAGCACTTTAGCTGCGGTACCATCCGCTAACTTTTCTTTAAAGATTGCCGCCAACTGCAAGGTGATATCCGCATCTTCACCAGCGTACTCTGCCACTTTAGCCGGGTCTACCTCCCGCATCGACTTCTGATTTTTTCCTTTTTTGCCGATCAGAGATTCTATGGGCTGACATTGGTAGGACAAGTAGGTCTCGGCTAGAATATCCATATTATGGCGCATATCCGGATTGATAAGATAATGGGCCAACATGGTATCGAACATGGGCCCCTTGACCTCTATCCGGTAATTGGCTAAAACCGATAAGTCATATTTTAAGTTTTGCCCGATCTTTTCGATGGATTCAGCCTCAAAAAAGGGCTTAAACTCATCGATAATCGCTTGCGCTTCACCTTCAGGTAAATGAACATAATAAGCTTTGCCCGGAGCGTAACTTAAAGCCAAACCCACTAACTCAGCTTCTCGAACATCTAGGGAGGTAGTTTCGGTATCGAAACAAACGGCCTCTTGCTTAAGCAGGTTTTCCAACAACAGCTTCCGCTCCTTTTCATGGGTCACCAACTGATAGAGATGTTCGGTATTTCCCAGGTTTCTTGGGCCCTCATCCGCGCTAGACTCCGGCTGCTCAGTACTTACCTGAGCAAAGAGATCGGTCTGACCGCTAGCACTGGCTTTGGTGGCTTGTTGCGTTTTTTCGGCAGCCGTACTTACCGGTGCCCCTAAGACCCTTTTGGCTAAAGTTCTAAACTCCAACTCTGTAAAAAGGGCTTTGATCTGCTCTTCGTCGGCTGGATCCTTGGTTAGATCCTTTTCATCGAAATCGATAGGAACATCGATCACAATGCGGGCAAGGTGCTTAGACATTAAAGCCTGCTCTTGATTGTCTCGAATCTTCTCACCTAGCTTACCTTTTATCTCATCGGCATGCCCGTACATGGCCTCCATACTGCCGTATTGCTTCAATAATTTCGAAGCAGTTTTAGGACCTACGCCTGGGATTCCCGGAATATTATCTACCGAATCTCCCATCATACCAAGGTAATCGACCACCTGATCCACCTCATCAATGTCAAATTTCTTCTTCACCTCTTCTGGCCCCCATACCTCGGCGGGATTACCGCTACGACCTGGGCGATACATAAAGATGTTTTCTGAAACGAGCTGACCGAAATCTTTATCCGGGGTCATCATATATACCTTATAGCCCTTTTGCTCAGCTTGCTTGGCCAAAGTTCCAATCACGTCATCGGCTTCAAAGCCATCTACCCCGATAAAAGGGATGCGAAAGGCTTCCGCTACTTTCTGGATGTAAGGAAAAGCTACTTTAATTCCTTCCGGAGTTTCATCGCGCTGTGCCTTGTACTCCTTATACTCTTCATGTCTGAAGGTAGGCTTCGATGTATCGTAAACTATAGCAATGTGCGAGGGATTCTTTTTCTCAAGGATCTCTAATAGGGTAGTTGTAAAACCGAAAATAGCCGAGGTATCCAATCCACTGGAACTAATACGTGGATTATTGATAAAGGCAAAATAGGCGCGATATATTAATGCGTAAGCGTCTAAGAGATAAAGTACGGGCTTAGTATCAGACATTTGAAATTCTCTGGTTGAAAGCCCTAAATTAGCATTATTATGAGAGGTGCCGAATCTTTTTGGTCCTTGAGGCGTTTATCCAAAAAACATCATTGTGCTCTTACGAATTTTAATTCCGGTGGTTCTTCTTAGTATCATCGACTTTTATGCCTATCAGGCGGTAAAAACCCTAAGTCGCGACCAGATCTATTGGCGCTACCTCTACTGGGGCATCTCTATTGCTTTTATCCTTTTACTGGTATACACCCTTATCACTTTCGATCGCAGTGCAGGTCCCCATCAAAACTCCATTTTCAAATTAGTGATGGCCTCATTCGTGCTCTTGTTCGTTCCTAAATTGGTCATAAGCATCCCTTTGCTTTTAGAGGACATTACCCGGGTTTTAGTGGGTCTAAGCGGTCGTCTCATTGGAGATGGAAACGGTGAACACTTTCTGCCCTCCCGACGAAAATTCATCAGTCAAGTAGCTCTCGCGATTGCAGCCATTCCCTTCGCCGGTATCCTCCACGGGATTTGGAAGGGCAAATACAATTACCGGGTCATCAAAAAGACCCTATTCTTCGCCGATCTACCGGAGCAATTCGACGGCTTCACTCTTACCCAAATTTCTGATGTTCACAGTGGTAGTTTCGACAATCCGGAGAAAATCGCCTATGGTATCGACCTTATCAATCAGCAAAAAAGTGATCTACTGGTCTTTACTGGCGACATCGTGAATAATAGGGCCGATGAAATGGACCCTTGGAAAGAAGTTTTTTCCAAACTGAAAGCGCCCATGGGTAAATATTCTATTCTGGGAAACCACGATTACGGCGATTATGTAGAATGGCCGAGTGATGAAGCCAAGCAAGCCAATATGGAAAAGTTATATCAGACCCATCGCGATATCGGCTTTGACCTATTACGCAATGAAAACAGACGGATCGAAAAAGATGGCGCCAGCATTCGACTAGTAGGCGTGGAAAATTGGGGCACCGGTGGCTTTGCGAAACACGGAGATCTTGATAAAGCGGTGGCCGATACTAGTGCTGATGAATTCCACATACTCTTATCGCATGATCCCTCTCACTTCGATCATAAAGTCAAAGAGCACCCCAAAAAAATGGCGGTCACTTTAAGTGGGCACACGCATGGCATGCAATTTGGCATTGAAATACCCGGAGTTTTTCGCTGGAGCCCGGTAAAATACCGTTATCCCAAATGGGCTGGATTGTATCAGGAAGCCGGTCGATACCTTTATGTGAACCGCGGCTTTGGCTTTTTAGCTTTTCCGGGCCGGGTGGGTATTTGGCCAGAGATTACGGTCCTAGAATTTAGAAAAGGAGACCAAGACCATGAAATTACTTAATTTTAAGGCAATTAAGCATTATGAAGTTTAAAACCATTACCCTAGCATTCGCCCTTTTAGTCGTTCTTAACTCATGCAGTCGAGACGAGGAATCATATCTTAACGGAGAGTATATAGTAAGCCAAGTCGATTATAACGGCACCCTGAACAGCGGGCAACTACCGAGCCCAATCCCTGTTTCCGGCACTGGTGAAGACACCGATGGTGCCTACATATTCAATTCGTCTAATAGTACAGTGAATTACCGAGTTCGCACTCGGATGGAGTTGGCCTTCTTTGGGCAAAGCTTCAATTTGCCTTTTGTGGTGATCGGATCAGGACCGGTAGACTTTGTTAGCGAAACTCGCTTTACCATTAACGACCCACGCTTCGGCTTAATGACCTATGACATCAATGACCGCAACGGTGATAACTTCAGAGCAACCACACGCTATGAAACCGACACCTTTGGCGGTGAAGTAGATATGATCTTAGACGTATATCTGCAAAAGCAATAAAAGAAACGCTCGTAAAGCTGGGCTACTGGGATAGGTTTTTGATCATATCTTTAACCATCGCAGTTAAATCATAGTCAGGCTGCCAGCCCCAATGTTCTCTAGCCTCTGTATCATCGATACTCGATGGCCAGCCCGCAGCGATAGCATCGCGCTCATCCACTGCATCAAAATTTATTTTGAAGCCAGGAATTTCCTGTTCTATCAATCCACTTAATTCCTTCGGGGTAAAAGAGAATGCCCCTACATTGTAAGAAGAACGGATCTGAACCTGCTCGGCCGGAGCCTCCATAATTCCAATAGTTGCTTTGATCGCATCGGGCATGTACATCATGGGAAGGCGACGCTCTTCACTTAGAAAACAGGAATAGTCTTGTCCTTTTACTGCTTTATGAAAAATATCTACCGCATAGTCGGTAGTGCCGCCACCGGGTTCAGTTTTATAGGAAATGAGTCCTGGATAGCGCAAGCCGCGTGTATCCACCCCATATTTTTTAAAGTAATAATCGCACCATAACTCACCGGCCAGCTTACTAATTCCGTAAACCGTTCCGGGATCCATCACCGTTAATTGCGGGGTGTTTTCCTTGGGGGTTTGAGGACCAAAAGCAGCGATAGAACTTGGCCAATACATTTTCTTAAAGTGCTTTTCTCGGGCCATCTCCAAGAAATTAAAAAGGCTGCTCATATTTAGGTCCCAGCCCTTCATTGGCATTTTCTCGGCCGTGGCCGAAAGCATGGCTACCAAATGATACACCTGCGTAACGCCATGTTTCTTAATCACCTCAAAAGCAGCTTGGGCATCCATAGCATTTAATTGCTCAAAGGGCCCTTGTGCCAGCCTTTCGGCCGATGGCTCCCTTAAGTCTGAGGCAATCACATTGTCGTTACCATAATTTTCTCGAAGTTGGTCTACCAAATCGGTTCCGATTTGACCGGAGGAACCTAAAACTAAGATCTTTTCCGCCATGGATATCGCTTTTTTGAGAGGGGCAAATATATTCTTTTCAAAGTCTATCTTTGAAAGCTAAGGCCTATGAAAACCGCTTCTTTTAAGAAATTCCTGCGCAGCCTGGGGCCAGGCCTGATCTTTGCCAGTACCGCCATTGGGGTAAGTCATCTGGTGCAAAGTACCCGAGCCGGGGCAGATTATGGCTTTGGCTTACTCTGGGCTATTATTATTGCCAACCTCCTTAAGTACCCCTTTTTCGAATTTGGTTCGCGCTACGCTGCTTCCAGAGGAGAGTCTCTCATCGATGGCTACGCAAGGCTTGGGAAATTAGCGCTGGCCATTTACCTCTTCATTACCTTGGGCACGATGTTCTTTGTTAGTGCGGCAGTAGGAGCAGTAACTGCTGGTTTTCTGCATCAGCTATTTGGTTTGGGAGCCTATCTCAATGTGTTTCAAAGTACCTTATTGCTATTCCTGGCTTGTATCCTCATTTTGATGTGGGGACGCTATCAAGCTCTAGACCAATTGATTAAGATCGTTGGAACCGTACTATTGATTTCAACCTTACTGGCCTTTTTGGCTACCCTTTGGAAAGGACCGGCCGCAAAAGAAATTACCTGGTTCGATTGGCGAGTTTTTGATCTCCAGTCCAGTTCATTTGCCTTCTTGATTGCCTTAATGGGTTGGATGCCTACTGCCCTAGACCTTTCGGCCTGGAATAGCCTATGGACCATTGCCAAGGCCAAGAATGAAAAGTTCAGCTTAAAGGAAGTTGTGCGAGAATTCCGCTTCGGCTACCTTATTTCTGCGCTTCTCGCGCCAGCCTTCATGGTTTTAGGGGCTTATTTGATCTATGGAACCAATAATGAGTTGGCTGGTGGTTCTGCCGCCTTTGCCGGTGGTATCATAGAACTTTACACCAGTAGTATTGGCGACTGGAGTAAACTAATCATTAGCGCTTCTGCCTTCAGTATTATGTTTGGAACCTGCATTGCGGTCTTTGATGGTTATGCTCGGGTGGCCGAAAAATTATGGAGCATCTATCGGCAAGACCAATACGAACATCATAAAAAAGGAAGGCCCTACCAGGCTATGCTATTGATTTTGGGAAGCGGCGCTTTACTGCTGATCGCCAATTTTAACGACCAATTGAAAGGATTGGTAGATTTGGCTACTGCGATCAGTTTCTTAGTTGCTCCGCTGATTGCTTGGGCAAATTATCACTTGGTGATGCAACTCAAGCAGGAAGATCGGCCCGGCCCATTGTTAAAATGGCTCAGTATCATCGGAATTGTCTTTCTGAGTAGTTTTAGCCTAGTCTATATTTTTTATCTCCTCTAGCTTTTTGGATAGGTGATGCGCCAAATCCGACCAGCCTTAGAGTCGCTTACAAACAGACTGCCGTCAATTCCTACGGCCAGTCCACAAGGGCGATACTTTGCATCTCCCGAGGAAGAAATGGTTTCGCTTCCGGCAAAACCGGTGGCAAAGCTATCGTATCCACTAATGGGATCGGGACCACTAAATGGCACAAAAACTACTCGATAACCCTGCTGTGGAAATGGAGCGCGATTCCATGAACCATGGAAGGCAATAAATGCTCCTCCTTTGTAAGAAATGGGAAACTGGTCGCCGTGATAAAACTCCAAAGCATTAGGCGCCCAATGACCGGGAAAACCCATTAAAGGAAGGTCGGCCGATGAGCAACGACCGATGCTATCGGCATTACCACCATACTCGGGACCAAGCAACTTAGCCTTCTTCTTATGATCGTAATAGCAATAGGGCCAGCCAAAGTCACTCCCCTCATGCACTCGCAGAAACTCTTCGGCCGGTAACTCGGCGCTTTCCTTCTCACTATAATATTCAGGCCAAAATTCATGCAATTGGTCGCGGCCATGCTGCATGGCAAACAGTTGTTCTAATTCCTGATTGTAACAAAGCCCAACCGAATGCCTTATTCCTGTGGCAAACCTTTCGCCATCGGCCAGCTCTTGCTCGAGCTGATCGGCTTTAAATTTCCAAATACCCCCGGAGGTTTCGAGTAATGGACAAGGATCCTGACCGGGCACCCCCGGCTGGCGATCGGGGTCTTGACAGGCATTGGAAGGAGCCCCAATGGTAAGATACATATTACCCCTCTTATCGAAAGCTAAAGGTTTTGCCGCATGCTGATTTTGTTCGGGCAAACTTAAAATTAGTTCACGATCGCCACTCGGCACCAGCTCATTGCCATTAAATTTACGTCTGAAGACCTGACGGTCGGTTGAGAAATAGAGGTAATCGTTATAAACCTTAATACCGGTGCCGCCTTCTAGCTCTTCAAAGTATTCTTGGCGATCTGGATTACCATCGCCATTCGTATCGCGCAAAGCGACCATACTTTTTCCCTCACTCGGCACGGAAAATCTCAAATAAAGATCTCCATTAGATCGTGAAGCCATATGACGGCCGTAGCCTAAGGAATCTGCGTAGATCTCTACTTTAAAACCTTCGGGCACCTCAATTCGATGCTGACTAGAGACTTCGGATTCGGAATGGGTTGACTGACAGGCCGAGGCTATAAAAAATAAGGATAGGGCAGTAAAAAGCGTCTTGCGCATAATTCGGTTTTAACCATGGTTAACAAAACGCTGCAAGATATGTTGAATTGTTTCTACTTTGAAGGGCTTGTTAATTACTCCATCGAAGCTAAGCTGACTGGAGTGATCGGCAATTTCGTCTTCACTACTGGCCGTTATAGCTATGATCGGAATTTCATGCCTATGAAATTTATCCGATTTACGGATCTTATCCGTAGCCTCATAGCCATCCATAATGGGCATTTGCAGGTCCATTAAGATTAAGTCGAAGTTTTGATCCTTAAACAAACTAAGGGCTTCTTCCCCATTTTGGGCCCATTCGAGGCTAAGCCCCGAGCGATTCAACGCTCTTTTTGAGACCTCGTAATTGAGTCGGTCATCTTCCACTAAAAGTACTTTAGAGCCTTTTAAGGAGTTAAGTTCGGTTAGCGTTTCAATCTGCTCGGTCTTGGGGTCTTGGCTAAATGCCATGGGTATACTAAAATAGAATCGGGAGCCAAGATTTTCTCCGCTCTCCAAATGCAATTGCCCTCCCATTAATTCTACTAAAGACTTAGAAATACTTAAACCCAAACCTGTTCCTTGTGCTACCGAGTGAGCCTGCTCAAAGGCTTGAAACAATTTCTTTTGCTGAACCTTGCTCATACCCTGGCCGGTATCACGTACTTCAAAATAGAGCATTGGCTTTGCATCCGTATTAACCACACATTCTACTTTAAGCATTACATAGCCATGCTCGGTGAACTTAAGGGCATTATTGATCAAATTGATCAACACTTGCTGAAGCCGCAGTTCATCTCCCTTCACCCAGCGTTTCGCAATGATTTCATTACAAAGGTCTAAGCGCAAGCGAAGGTCTTTTTCACGGGCCTGAAAACGAAACATTTCAATAAGGCTCTCTAATTTTTCGGCGAGATCAAAATTCACTTTATTGAGCTTCATCTTATTGGCTTGAAGCTTGGAATAATCTAGGATCATATTTACCAATTCAACCAGGTGATCCGATGAGTTTTGGGCGATCTTAAGCAAATCAGATTGCTCTTCATTAAGCTTGGTATTGTGCATTAAGTAGAGCATACCATTGATACCATTTAATGGCGTACGGATCTCATGACTTAAATTGGCCAAGAATTGAGACTTTCTTTGGGCTATACTCAAGGCCTCCCTCTGCTCTTTTTGCGCCTGCTCCTTAAGCTCTTCATTTATGCTAATGATCTTCAGTAAACGCAGGGCAAAAAAAGCCAAGAGACCAGCAACCAAACAGAGGGACAGGAATGCAAGACTAATCCAATTAAAGCTAATAGCTAATAGGGTTATCACTAAAGCTATGGCACTGCTATTTAAGATCGTCTTGGGCTGCATATTCTTTTATTTTATATACGCCGCTTAGTTGGGGATTGGATTTCTACCGAGTAATTTTGGTCACTTTCAGATCGAGGAATAGCCCTCATTTTTGCACCCGCATGAAACAATTAAAGTTCATCTTAAAAAAACACCTCTGGACCATTATTGGTGTGCTTATTGGCCTCATTGCCGGAAACATCTATTACTGGCAAGTAGGCTGTGAGGAAGGCTGCACCATTACTGGCGATCCAATAAATTCCACCCTGTACGGCGGTCTGATGGGTGGATTACTTTTAAGTATGGTAAATGACTTTCTAAAAAAAGAGAAAAAATGAGTGTGCAAAAAATCATTAATGAAGGGAAAGGAACCGTTGTAGACGTGAGAACACCTATGGAGTTTATGGGAGGCAATGTGGCCGACTCTAAAAACATTCCTCTCGATCAAGTTATGTCTCGCATCGAAGAGTTAAAAACAATGGCTCAACCTTTAATCTTGGTATGTGCCAGTGGTAATAGGAGCGGAATGGCTCAGCAATATCTTGCTAAGCAAGGAATCGAATGCTATAATGGTGGTTCATGGTTAGACGTAAACTACCTGGTTTCACAAAAGGTATAAATGCTTAACAAGCTAGATCTAAAAAACTGGAGTGCCGACCGCATTGTAAGAATGTTGGTCGGTATTCTTTTGTTGGCCAGTGGATGGGGCGATGAAATCTGGTGGATCTTTGGCATTGGCTTGTTTTTCCTTTACCAAGGTATAGCCAATATAGGCTGCACAGGACAGCAATGTCAAATCCCTGAAAAAGAAGAAAGTAAACCTTAGTAAGCATTTAGGATTTCCTTAACAGGAAATTTTTCAAGATAGAGATACCTTCGTTCTAACGAAACTAAAACATCTTTATCATGAAATTGAAATTCTTAGCCATGCTATTGGCGGGCTTTAGCTTTTCTGCTATGGCCAGCGGCCCCGAGACTGTGGTGCGCGAAACCGTTAAAACGTACATTGAGAACTACCTCAGCAACGACTACCAGTCGATGAAAGAGGTCCTGCACAAGGACTTCAAGAATCAGGGTATTAACCGTGATGGTAGCCTTAGCGAAGCTATCGATGCGCGGGGCTTAAAGAAGCTTATGAAAAGCCAAGCCAGCACACCTGTTAATGCACAGAACAATCAAATTGAAATAGTTTCCCTCCAAGAGGAATTCGCTTCGGTTAAATTGATAACTGGACCAGAAAACTCACGCTGGGAAGAAGATATTCTGCTCGAAAAAGTACGAGGCACTTGGAAGATCAAGAAAGTTACTTGGAGTTTTTAATTGTTTGGTTCGTTGATCCTTTTAGGTCGTCTGTTTTCAGGCGGCCTTTTTTTATGCCTTTTCTCAACGGTGAAAATCCCCCATTCACCGACCTAAGTCCTCCATTTAAAAGTCTTTAAGGATTCCTTAACAGCTTGATATAAAGTGACTTTCTACTTTAGCTAAACGAAACTAAAACATATAACATCATGAAATCATTAGTAATTGCCTTAGCCTTATCGGCCTCATTTAGTAGTGTAGCCAGTATCGGAAACAATTTAGACGGTGGCCCCATCAAATTACCCATCTATACCATCAGCTTCGAAGAAGAAAGTGGTCCAAATGCGGAAGTAAGTTTCGCGGTACGTACTTACATTGAAAACTTTCACGAAGGTGACTTTGAAGAAATGAGCGCAGCCCTAAGCCGCGACTTTAAAAATCAAGGTTTGAACCGAGACGGTTCCTTAACTGAAATGCAAGATATCGAGGACCTACGTGCCTTAATGCAAAATCATGAGGTGATCGCTCCAGACGCGCAAAACAATGAGATCACGGTTACCGCTATTACCGACAATGTAGCTTCGGCTGAATTGATAACCGGCGCAGCTGGTCAGCGTTGGAAGGAAAATATAACCCTGATCCGTGAGAACGGAACTTGGAAAGTACACCAAGTATTCTGGAGCTTCTTATAAGCTTCTGCCCTATAAAAAAGAAAGGCCGCTTTTCGCGGTCTTTTTTTATGCTTAAAAGCGATAGGCCCCAAAAAGGCTGAATGTGCGAGGGTCGGAAGGAATAATACCCGGACCAGGATAACCAGTGGCCCTCCGCGTAAAATAAATAGCGTTAAAGAGATTATTGAGACTAAAGCCCAATTCGAATTTCTCTCGGCGGTAAGCCAAATTAAAGTCCCACACCTGATAAGCAGGAATGGGTCCGATAATACCCTCTCTTACGTCGCCTTCTGCCGGGCGGGCACTATTTTCAACATCGGTAAATTGATCACTGAGGTAAGTGCCTTGAAAAGATGCCCAATAGCTTTTGTAATTAAGCTCTAATCCGCTTTTTAGATTAATAGCCGGAATAAACTCCACTCTATTCCCGGCAACATTGGCTTCCTCACTGCGTAGATAAACCGATCGAGTATAAGCGAGGTTTAGGAAATATCCAAAACGCCAATTGGCACCGCTTTCGAATTCCTGCCGCAAATAAAGCTCGGTGCCATAAATTAGGGCAGTTCCAATATTTTTTCGCACCCGCTGTGCCCGATCGTTGAGGATTATACCAATTCGATTATCGTAAAAGAGAGCGAAGACATTGGCGTCAAACTCCAAATTCTCCCACTGAGCTCTCGCGCCAAGATCGGCGGTAAAGCCTCGTTCGTCGCTAATGTCTGGGTCGATCACAAAGCTGGGGTTTATGGTACGGATATCGCTGAAAGTAACGGAACGGTAGTTCTGAGAAATATTAAAGTAGGATTCTATCTGATTGTCCCAGCGATAGGAAACACCCAATCCAAATAAGCTAAATGCTCGTGCCAAGGCCCGATCATCCCGAATCGTATCCCGAAAGATCAAGTTACCAGCATTGTCGAAGAGTAGATTCTGATAAGTCCCCACGCTTTCGGTTCGAATCCATTCGGCCCTTAAGCCGGGAGTTACACTCCAATGATCGCCAAAATACCAAATGTGTTCACCAAATAAGGCCGCATTGCGATTAGGAAAGTCGAATTCGCTTTGACTGGGGTATTCGGAGAAGCGATCTTCGTAAAAGGTAAAATCGGCATCCATTGCCTTTGAGCCTGGGCCTTGACGAGCACTATTTTCGGCTTGATAATACTTAGCTCCAATGAGCAGTACGCGGCGCTGCTGGTTCTGCTTGTAGCGATGTAACCAACGGCTCTCGGTCCCCCAATTGAAGAAGCGACCTTTGATCAAATCTCGAGGATGAACATAATTACCCTGAGCATCCTGCTCGTCTACCGTACTAATTGGGTTTAAATTAAAGGCTTGTGGTAAGCCGCGAAAACCTAAAGCATTGCGCTGGGCATTTAAACTAAAGACCTGACTTTCCACTAAATCTTGAGGAGAGGGTTCCCAGCGGTATTTCAAAGTGTATAATTGCCAATCGACCTGAAACCAATTACGGTCACGTAGGCTCAAATTGGCTTGACGATCGAATTGACTATCGGTTAAGCCTCCTGATTGTTTAGCCCAATAATTCAAATACGTCACTTCGAATGAAAGGCGCTGTTCATCATTAATTTGATAACGCAAATCCAAAAAAGCATTGCGACTGCTGTAGGCACCATTATTTTGCCAGGCGGCGCCTTCTTTGTAATTGAAATAAGTGTAATAAGACCAAGGGCCTGAGCTACCACTGAGACTAAAAAAGGTATTCAAGCGGTTAAAGCTGCCGTAGGACTGCCGTAGCTCGAAAGCCAAACTGGTGTCGGTCCGAGGTTCGCGCATCTTAAATTCCAACAAGCCTCCAAACTGAGTACCGTATTGCAAGGAAGCGGCCCCTTTTACAACTTTCACCTCCTGCAAGGCTTCAGCCGGAGGAGTGTAATAACTTTCTGGGTAACCAAGCACATCGGCACTTATGTCATAGCCGTTTTGGCGAACGTTAAAATTACTGCTGCGATTAGGGTCTAGTCCGCGGCCACCAATATTGAGCTGCAAGCCACCGGCACTTCCCTCATAAATATTAAGTCCGCTAAGCTGCGCATAGATCTGACGGGGATTATTAGCACCAAGATCTACATTTAGGTTTTTCAGTTTTAGAACTTCCGATTTCTTAGAGGCGTAAATTGCCGTACCCTCAACAGCCCTTAAGTTTCGTCTTTGTTGCTGCTTTTTCCCACCATCCACTTGCACTTCCTCCAATTGCGCCGAAATAGCCTTCAGAATAACAGTGGTATCTCTTCTTGCCTTTAATAGGATCGTCTGTGATTGGTACCCGCTGCGAAATAAGCTCACTTCCAACTTGGGCTGAAAGGAATGAAACTGAAACTGGCCCTGCTGATCGGTATGTTCTACTGTTTCCAAGTTGTGGAAATAAAGTTCCACTCCAGCTAAAGCATTGCTGTCTTCGTCCCAAACCTGTAGGTGATAATTGAGTTGAGCCGAAAGCTGGCCGGCCCAAAAAGTAAGGAGCAAACTATAAACCGTAGATCGTATCATGAAAGGGTAAAATCCAGGTTTTAGGAGCAAAGCCCCGTTCTTGCTTGGCCAAGTTTACACTGTTATCGATAAATGCGCGACTGGGCCTACCATTAAGAGCCACTTGCACATCGGCGTATACCTCAACCTCATCGGTTTTAAGTTTATTACGGTAATGCGCCGCTAAATGATGTGCATATTCTAAAATAAAATCGGGTTGGAAGCTCATTTGCTTTTCCTGAAAATCGGTTAAAAATTTACTGTTATCCACTCTAAACCGCTGTTGATTCTTCGGGTTTACGATGCTGAATTGCGCATATCCAGCCTTTTCCATTAACATTACTCGCCAAGAAAAACGAAAACCTTGCTCATGCCAAAACAATTCTCCAGGGTACAGGCTATAACGCCAAGGCCACAGCAGCTGAAACACCAATAAGGAGGCAAAGGTAATCTTAAGAAAGGGGGAGATCCCAATATTTTCTCTTCCGCGAAAGCGGTCTTTAAAAACACGCCGTGGTAAAAGCGCACCTAAAGCGACCAACAGGCGCTCGTGAAATTGCGGTCGCAAAAAAGTAAAGGCCCCTAATACCATGACAACAGGAAATATACCGATGGGAAAAAGGAGTCGGGTAAGGAGGTGAAAGATCACGATAAAAAAGAGGGCGAAGGGTCTACTTTTGCGAAACCAAAGTAAAAAGGGAACCGACAGGTCGAAAACTGCACCGGACCAGGAAAAGAGGTAAGCGAGCCACTCCTTTTCGAGCCAAGGCCCCAAAATAGGCAAGTCGTAAGAGCCCGGAAGCCAGAGTTTTAAAGGTTGGGCCGAAAGCAACCAATCGGAGTTCAATTTGGCTAAACCGGCGTAGAAATAGACCAAACTCACAAAGGCCCAGATGAGCGCATAATACGGTGCAGCTATCTTGGTGCTAAGGCCTTTCAAGGCCCAACCGGCATCCATCGAAAAGGCTTTAGCGGCCGGCATGAAGATCATGACCCCACTAATAATTGAGACAAAATAATAGTGGTTCAGGTAGGTGGTCTTATCCATCAGTTCGATATAAGTAAAGCTTAAAAAAAGTAAGCTTGCGCTGATGCGATAGTAGTAACCTAAAGCGACCATGAAGGCACTTAGTCCACAAATAATAAAAAGCACATAGGTCCAATCACCCATCGGTTTCACCCATTCGAAGCCATAGTAAGAAAAATGCCAGTCGGGTTCGATATAGAGCTTTTGAACCCAATCGAAATAAAAGAAGCGGCCCATGGCGTAGACCATTACCAGACCAAATAAAATGCGAAAAACCAGGAGCGGCGCAATGGGCAGCTCCTGGTTTAGAAAAGATCTTATTTGAGCTGGTTTAGTCGCCATCGGCGTCTACGTAGTCGATACGAATATTTAATGCTTGCATCATATCTACCTTTAACCAGACCACATTTTGTTGGAGGAGGTCAAAAAGCTCGAGCATGGCGCTGGTTTGGTCACGCGCTGCAATGGCTAAACTTGGGTCTAAGGATTGGGCCTGATTGCCCGCCAAATCATACTGGGTCAATATCGCATCGCTCAGTAAACCTGAATTTGAGTTGATCCCCAGATAGTCGAGATAAGCTTTTAAACTTGGCCCATTTTGATTTTGATCGAAAGAGCGACCCTCGAAGAATGCTTGGTGCGCTGCCAATGACTCCAGAAAAAGCGTACGAGATAATGCACCATGGTAAAAGGCTTCGGCCCGATCGGGTAAATTGTTGCCCGAAAAGACGCCCGCCGGAATACCGATCTTACCCGCTCTCAATTCCTTTTCTACGTGGAAGATGTAATCATTAGTAAGCTTATTGACCGAGGCATCGGCCGAAGAACCATCCTTGGCCACAAAACTATCGCGGTAAGAGTTGGTCCATTCTTGCAAAGTGGCGGTGCCAAGGCTGAGTAATCGACCGCTTAAGTCCTTTAAATAGTTATAATACTTAGGCTGGCTAAGCAGGGCCAAGCTCTGAGTGTCATCTCCCAATCCAAAAAGCAAATAATCGAGGGCAGGAAAACCCTGACTATCGAAGGTGGAAGGCAAGCTGAGATTATAGTTAGCCGAGTTTAGGGCATTTTGGATCTCCAGCGTATCACAAGGGTATATATTGGTAAAGTTGCGCAAGCTCCTAGATTCGGCCGGGCCGATCTCATAGATGCTTGCCCATTGCCAAGCTAGGTATGCTTCTTCGAATTTGGTACGAAGGGCACTTAGTTTGCTTAAAGTGGGATCCGCTTGAAAAGTGCTTACGCTGCTATCTAGTGCCAGAAGTTGAGCGGTGTAATTTTGGTAGGCCGGCACAATGATCTCGTCGGCCCAAAAAGCCAATAGCGCTTGGCGGTCAAAGTTATCTTCCTGACTATCTTCTGGTCGGTTTTCCTCCACACACGAAAGGGTCACAGCACTAAGTGCTGCGATCCCTATCCATTTCTGCAATCCAAACATATACCTTAAAATCTTTTAATTTATCACTTCAGCGATCTCAAAGCGGAAGCGTGCTGCAATATCGACCGACATACGATCTAAGGTCTGAGCCTGTAGATCCCAAAATCCGTTGGGGCCATCTCCCATAAGATCATCGATAAAGCTTTGTACTTCACTGCTACTAAAGTAAGGTGCTCCACTCGCACTATTATTGGTAAAGCGCAGGCTATAAATAAAACCGTAGGCCTCTGAAAGGTCGTGGAAAGCCGAACCGGTATTGCCATCCGCGAAAGCTTTTTTAGCCGATTGCAAATAGTAAACAGCCCGAATGCCGATCAGCTCCGAAAGTTCTTCCTTGATAATAGCCGCCTGCGCATCACGTAGTTCATAATCTTGAGCTACAATGGCCGCTCTACCTAATTTAAAGGCATTGAAAACTCGGGCGGCTACACCTTCAAAGTCCGGATCGGATTCTAGGCGCCCTAAGTATTTATTCAAAAAGTCGTCGTCAGAACCTAAGCTAGCCAAAGGCATTGCCCCATCGGCAGCACCACCAAAGAGATAGCCATAAGCTTCATCCCATTTGTGCTCCATGATAGTATAGTTCTTAGACTCGGCCAAAATTCGCTCATTATTATCGCTGCGGTTACTTCCTTCATCGAGTACAGCCGGACTCAGGTAATTATTAAGCATTTGATCTAGGCTAAGCGCTCCGATCAAGGTTTTCCCAACTGCCTGATTGAACTCCAAACCTTTGGCATCCACGTAACGGGCACTGCTTCCATCGGCTATTTGCCCGGCTACACCGGCTGCGGCGGCCTGATTGGCGAAAGGGAAAATACTGTCTACTTGGTACTCGATCCAATTTTCGATCAGTGCTTTAAACTGCGCACTTTCGGTCGCATTTAGATTGAAATAGTCATAAGAAGCTGCCGTCTTGGAGCGTAAACTCTTGTCGGAGGCATTAAGAGCAGGGTCGCTAAAAGGATCCACGTTATTACCCGCAGCATCTTGATTAGCGTACATCTCCAAAAGTTCAGGTGTAGTCTTGCTGAAATCTAAAAGCGCGGCATTTAGTTCTGCGCCCATTGCCAAACGGGTGCTTTGACCACTGTAAGAAACAGAGGATTCCCCGTTGCGCTCAAAAGTATAGGTTGCTGGCGCCTCCACTTGGTTCTGAGGCTCTTCCGAAGAGCTTCCATCTTCACAAGAGACCAGTCCAAGGATTAAAAGCAGACCTAATAGTCTAGCTGGCAGAGATTTAAATATCATATTTTATTTAGATTAATTTAAAATAACGGGGCAAAACTAATTTGAGACCTTTACATGGACAAGAAAAGCCAGCGGTTTTTTCGGAAAAATTCGACTAGGATTTAGTTAGAGGGACTGAAGCCATATTTAAACTTTATTAGAATTGGCGAAATTCGAATTGTATGAAACAAAACAGCTCACTTAAACCTCAATTACATCCAATTATAAACGTTTAACAAACGCTTAGAATAGTAGTAAAAAGCATTGTAAGGGTATTTTTAAACTAAATAATACCTGATAATGAACTACAGATGCACCACGACCATGACCCGTCTGGAAAGAGTTAAAACAGCTTACAAAGTTCTAGACCACCTTTATCACTCGATCAAATTATTTCAATTGGTTAAGAAACAATCTAAGGTCATGCGACAAACTAAGTCGACCCATGCCTTTAGGCGCCTTAAACACCGAGGCTTAGATGTTACTATAATTTTCACCAATGGCGGTCAGGAGTTTAGACTAATAGCTGATATTGGTGTAAATAACTTCGAATTTTCGCACTACACCAGGGTTGGTCCTTTACTCATATTAACGGAGCATTTTTTAGCCAGATATAACCAACGCATGGATTTACAACTAACTTCGATGGTTGATATATTAAAACACTTTTACCTAAAAGAAGGCATCATCGAGGCACCCCCTAGGATTCAACCGAACAATAAGATTTCCTATCGAACCCCCAATGGAAGCTGTTGTGGTCATATCGCCAGTCAGAATGAGTTAAACACCCTGGTAATCTATCTCAACACTTGGCTTGCTGCTTGAATTACCCCACTATCAAATTCTGCGAAAAATTAAGGGCCTCATAGCAAACCATGGCCTCAGATCTAGAAAAACAAGATTTTTTCGGGCTACCGTTTAAGAAAAAGGATAAAAGATCCCCTCAATCGATAATTTAGGCTTGTTGGAATAATGGGGGACTTACACCCCAATAACTGGTCAATTTTTCTG
>CBFHJH010000017.1:25986-44882 GCA_965656185.1 Croceimicrobium sp. | reverse complement strand
TTAAGGTTGCCTCGGCGATCAAGTGCTTTAAGCTGAGTAAAAGCGCCGGCAAAATTTTTCTCCTGACTGTAAATGTGGATCAACAGCTCATTGATCCGCTTGGGGCCACCGCTCTGAATCCTTTGGATTAATTCCTGTTTTAAGAATTGTAAGTTCTCGTCTTCTTCTTCACTTGGTTCAATAGAACGTGCCAAGAGCATTTTCACCGTTGCCAAATATCCCGGCGTGCGCTCTACCATTTCGATGTACATGCGGTACATACTTTTGATATCGCCTAACTCCCCGTAAAGGAGCGCCATTTGGTAAGAGAAATTCATATTGGAGTTTCGCTTTAGCGCGGCTTGGTATATCGCCAAAGCTTCTTCGGGGTAACCCCGATCGTTAAACGCCTTCCCGTATGCGTAGGCTAGACCTGGGTTTTGATCCAGGGCAAGATAAATCTCCTCGTTGATTAGTTCCTGTGCCTCCTTCTTGTCCTCTTGCTTTAAAAGCACGAAGTATTGATCGGCTATAAGCTGTGCCTTCATCGCTGGCACCTTGCGCTGCCAACTTTTGGTAAGGCGCTCCGCCTTTCGCAATTCGTCCAATTCAAGATAGGAGTCGAAAAGCAAGCGGTAAACCTCTTTATCGCGACTTTCATCTTTAAGGTCGTCTAAGTAGTCCAGTACTTTCTCATACTCCTGCTTTTCGAAGTACTGTTTGGCCAGCTGTAAGTTGGAGAAATCATTGATAAGCTCATCCTTCTCTCCCTGCGCGAGAACGGCGAAGGGCGCTAATAAAAGGACTAAGATTAATGATTTTAGTTTCAAAGGCCAATGCTTATTTAGCCAAGCTATCGCTTTTTGCCGCCAAAAGCAAGTAACGATCCACGGCAGTATCCCAGATCGCTAAAGCCTCTTGGGCTGGACCAACCCGTTTGCGATGTAAGAGCACTACATCGTTAAATGCCTTGGTTTCGGTGAAATAATATTCCGCGATCTCGCTTGAGTCCAATTGCTCATCTACAATACTATTTCTCAAAGTTTGTAATTGGGTGCGCGATAAAGCTAAGCCTTCATCGATCTTAGAGGCATCACGTGAAAACTTCTCGTAGGGCTCCTTTACATAAAACAAACTAGCCAAAGTTTTTGTCCAATAAACCTTATCATTTTGATCCACGCCATTACTAGTTAAAATAGCACTCAGAGAATCGATCTGCGGTAACTCAGACCGTACTTTGGCTAGGTCCACCGCTTCGAAACTGCTGCGCAAAGAATCGACCTCTTCTAGCATGCGGTCAATGTTTTGAACCTCTTCGACGTATTGAGCATCGACCGATGGCTTGCAAGCCATGAAAACTGAAATAAAGCTGAGTAGTAGAATTATGTTTCGCATTGGGTTTAGATCTTTTCAAATCCGGTAAAACGATGAAGCGCCTCAGGAATATGAATTCCTTCCGCCCCTTGGTTATTTTCTAATAATGCGGCCAGGATCCTCGGTAAAGCTAAGGCGCTACCATTAAGACTGTGTACTAAATGCGTCTTCTTATCCTCGCCGCGATAGCGAATTTTCATGCGATTAGTCTGGAAGGTTTTAAAATTCGATACCGAGCTTACCTCCAACCAACGTTCTTGCGCTGCACTCCAGACCTCAAAATCGTAGGTTATGGCCGAGGTAAATCCCATATCTCCCCCGCATAAACGCAAAATGCGGTAAGGAAGTTCTAACTTCTGTAGTAAAGAAGCGATATGCTCCACCATTTGATCGAGCATGGCCATGGAGTCTTCCGGTTTAGTTAAACTCACGATCTCCACTTTATCGAACTGATGCAGGCGGTTCAAGCCCCGAACGTCTTTACCATAAGATCCTGCCTCTCTCCGAAAGCAGGCGCTGTAAGCGGTAGCTTTCACTGGTAACTCCTCATCACTAAGAATCTCATTGCGGAAAATATTGGTAATCGGCACCTCTGCGGTTGGAATAGCGTAGAGGTTATCTTCGCTCATATGATACATCTGCCCTTCCTTATCGGGAAGCTGACCGGTGCCAAAGCCCGAATCTTCATTTACCATTAAAGGGGGCTGATACTCTTCGAAACCAGCCTTAATGTTTTCTTCCAAGAAAAAATTGATCAAGGCTCTTTGCAAGCGCGCTCCTTTTCCCTGATAAACCGGGAAACCTGCTCCGGTAATTTTCACACCAAGGTCGAAGCGAATCAATTTCAATTCCTCGGCCAGTTCCCAATGGGGCTTAGCTTCCGCGCCAAGCTCGGGAAAGGCACCATGACGACCTACCTCCTCATTATCATCGGCAGTGGCGCCGGCTGGCACGATATCGATAGGAACATTAGGCAAAGCCACTAAATCTTGCTCCAAGCTAGATTTTAATTGCTCCTGCTCTTGCTGCAGATCTTTGGTTTTTTCCTTCAGCTCGGCCGTGCGTGCCTTCATCTGCTCGGCTTCCTCGCGTTTGCCTTGCTTAAAGAGCATACCAATTTCCTTAGATAGCTTATTGCTTTCGGCCAAGGTCTGATCCAGTTCATTTTGGTTCTGACGGCGCAACTCATCCAATTTTAGGATATCGGCAATATTTTGTTCTACATCCAAACCGCGTTTACGTAACCCAGCAGCTGCTGCTTGGGCATTTTCGCGGAGGTAAGAAATTTCGAGCATGATGGAATTTTCGGCGAAGTTAAGCATCGCCCCTCTTTAAAGAAAGGCTTAGGATGAGGAAATAAGCGAAAGCTATGGGCATAAAAAAACCCCTGAAGTCATTCAGACCTCAGGGGTTTCTATCTTATGCTTCTTTCCTTATGCGGTAGGCTCTACCGATACGAAAGATTTATTGTTAGCCTTTTTACGGAAAGTTACCGTTCCGTCTACCAAAGCAAATAAGGTGTGGTCTTTACCCATACCTACGTTTTCGCCTGGATTGTGACGAGTTCCACGTTGACGTACAATGATGTTACCAGCAATGGCCTGCTGACCACCAAAGATCTTTACACCAAGACGTTTACTTTCTGATTCGCGTCCGTTCTTCGAACTACCTACTCCTTTTTTGTGAGCCATGTCTTAAAAATTTTGAGTTATAGTTACCGATTAACCGATCTTAGTAATCTCGATTTGAGAGATGTACTGACGGTGACCGTTCATCTTTTGGTAACCTTTACGACGTTTCTTTTTAAACACTAATACCTTGTCAGCTTTGGTGTGCTGAACAACTTTTGCATCTACTTTGATGCCTTCTATAACCGGGGCGCCAACTTCCACCTTACCGTTATCGTCGGTCAACATTACCTTATCGAAAGATACTTTAGATCCTTCTTTGGCGTCTAGACGATTAACGAAGATGCGTTGATCTTTGCGTACTTTGTACTGATGCCCTGCTATCTCTACAATGGCGTACATATTCATTAAAATTTAGGGCTGCAAATGTAATACAATTATCTCATAGATAGTAAAGTACCACTAATCTTTTTGAAACAATTCATCAATGCATTTTAAACCGCTCCTTAAATTTCACAGAATATTAACGTCTAATCTAATGAAATAGCCTGCAAACTAAGCCCATTCCGCTTAGTAATTTCCTTAAAAAACCTTAAAATTGCCAATCCTTAAAAAGGACAGAAAAACAAAAATTCTATTACATGATGAAGAAATCAATCTTCGGCTTATTCCTTCTCCTTGCTGCGGGCAGCACTTTTGCCCAAAGCAATATCGAGTTCGAGGAATATGACCTAGACAATGGCATGCACGTGATCTTACACGAAGATCATAGCACTCCCATCGTAGCCGTGTCTGTGCTCTACCACGTAGGTAGTAAAAACGAAAAAGAAGGTCGCTCTGGATTTGCGCACTTCTTTGAACACCTCATGTTCGAAGGTTCACCCAATATCGAACGCGGAGAATATATGAAGTTAGTGCAGGCCAATGGTGGTCAGCTCAATGCTAACACCTCATTCGACCGTACCTTTTATTACGAGATCTTGCCTTCCAATCAATTGGAATTAGGTCTATGGTTAGAGAGCGAGCGCATGTTCCACGCTACGGTAGATATGCAAGGGGTAGAAACCCAGCGAGAAGTGGTTAAGGAAGAGAAGCGATTGCGTATCGACAATCAGCCTTACGGTTCTTTCCAAGAAAAAATGTTCGGCGCTGCATTCGATGGCAGCTATTATGGCATTCCCCCGATCGGAACCATGGAAGACTTGAACGCAGCCGCCATCGAGGACTTCACCGATTTCTATAAAACTTTTTACGCCCCTAATAATGCCACCCTTTCTATTGCTGGCGACATCGACATCGATCAGGCTAAGGAGTGGATCCAGAAGTATTTTGGCAGCATCCCTGCCGGTACCAAAGAAGTGCCTCGCCCCACCGAAGCACCAGCTCCATTAAGCGGAGAAGTTGTAGATACAGTTTATGACAATATTCAATTACCGGGAGTTTTTATTGGCTACCGCAGTCCAAAGCAAGGCACCAAAGAAGCTTACGCGATGGATATGATCTCTACCATTTTATCTGATGGTCAAAGCTCTCGTCTTTACAAAAGCATCGTTGACGAAAAACAACTAGGTCTTGTAGTACAATCCTTCCCTTTCACTTTAGAAAACGCAGGACTCTTTATCACTTTCGGTTTAGCAAATCAAGGGGTGGACCTTGGCGACTTTACTGCCGCTATCGACGCCGAGGTTGCCAAGATGACCGAAGAAATGATTTCGGAACGCGATTACCAAAAGATTCAAAACAAGTTGGAAAACGATTTCGTGGCCACCAACGGTAGCGTATCAGGAATTGCTGAAAGCTTAGCTAACTACCACGTTTACTACGGTGACGCTAATTTGATCAATACCGAGATCAAAGAATACCGTAAGATCGATCGTGAGTACCTTTTAGTGGTAGCTAAAAAATACCTCCGTCCAGAAAACCGCGTGGTATTATACTATTTGCCTAAATCATCCGAACAGTAAAAGAGATAATGATGAAACGAATTTTAAGCAGCTTATTCGCTCTATTAATTAGTACCGCTGCCTTCGCTCAGCTCGATCGTTCGGTACGCCCAGAGCCTGCCCCCGCCAAGGAGATTAAATTTGGCGACTATAAACTATATGAACTTAAAAATGGCCTAAAGGTCATTGTAGTAAAAAATGAAAAGCTACCCCGAGTATCTTTTAGCTTGGTGGTAGATCGTAACCCTATCGTAGAAGGCGATAAGGCCGGATATGTATCCATTGCCGGTTCACTTTTACGCCAGGGAACTACCAATCGTCCTAAGGACCAATTAGACGAAGAAATTGACTTCATTGGCGCTCGAGTTTTCACCGGGTCAGCCAATGTATACGCTTCCGGTCTTAGTAAGTACAGCGAAGAGATCGTTGAATTATTGGCGGATATCGCCCTTAATCCTGCCTTTCCACAGGAAGAATTCGATAAGCTTAAAAAGCAGAGTCTTTCTGGTATCGAAAGTGCCAAAGATGATCCTAACTCTCTTTCGAGCCGCTTATTTAACCGTAGCCTTTATGGCGCCGAACATCCTTACGGCGAGTTGGAAACGGAAGAAAGCCTAAACAACATCACCCTAGAGGATTGTAAGTCCTACTACGATACTTACTGGACTCCTAACAACACCTACATTACAGTAGTGGGCGATATTAGTAACTGGAAAGCAAAGCGCTTAATCAAGAAGTATTTTGGAGATTGGGAGCCCAAAGAAGTACCAAGCTCAGAATATGCGCCAGTACCTACTTACGAGAACACTACGGTAAACATTATCAATCGTAATTCTTCGGTACAAACCGTATTGGAGCTAGGTAACACCATAGACCTTAAACCAGGTCACGAAGACGTGGTAAAAGTACGTTTGATGAACCAGATCTTGGGCGGCGGAAGCATCGGTCGTTTATTCCAAAACATCCGTGAAGATAAGGGCTATACTTACGGTGCTTATTCAAGCTACGACGCCGATCGCCTAGTGGGTGAGTTCAGTGCTTCGGCCAGCGTAAGAACCGAGGTTACCGATAGTGCCATCGTAGAATTCATCAAAGAATTCAATCGCTTACAGACTGAGAAAGTGAGCGATGAAGACCTCCAAGCGGCCAAAAACTATATCATTGGCACTTTTGGAACCTCTTTGGAAAGCCCTCAAACCATTGCAAGTTTTGCTTTGAACATTGAGCGTTATGGTTTACCAAAAGACTATTATGAGAACTACTTGAAGCGTTTAGACGCGCTTAGCGCAGATGACGTAATGGCTACCGCTAAGAAATACATCAATACTGATAACTTGGTGATCACCGCAGTAGGTAAAGGTTCTGAGATCATTGGCAGCTTAGAGAAATTTGGCGAGATCAATTTCTATGATTTCAATGGAGATGAAACCGGTCCACCCAGCTTGCCAATTCCAGAAGGAATGACCGCTGCCGATCTATTGGCTAACTACGTGAAAGCTCGCGGCGGTGCAGAGAAATTAGCTGAGGTGAAGGATATTAAGATCACCAGCGCCGTATCAATTAGTGGCATGCCCATGGAAGCTACCAGTGTAGAAATGCGTAAGCGCCCTAACCTTTACTTCAATGAGATGAGTGTTGCTGGTATGGGAACCGTGCAAAAGACTGTTTACGACGGTAAGACCGCAGTAACCGGTGGTATGCAGGGTAAGCAGGAATTAGATGGAGAAGACATCGCTGCCTTAGAAGACCGCATCACTTTCTTTGCCGAAACCAAATACGAAGAACTTGGCTATGACTTGAACCTAGTTTCGATCAATATGGTAGACGGCGAGAAAGCTTACTTACTTGAGGTTGACAAAGGTGATGGTCAGATCCAATCTGAATACTACTCGGTAGAAACCGGCCTTAAGATCAAAGAAGAAACGACGGTTGAAGGTCCACAGGGCCCAATGACGGTTTCACAAACTTATGGCGATTACAAAGCGGTGAACGGCGTAATGTTCCCGCACAGCATGAAGATCAATGGCCCTCAGTCGATCAGTATCGACGTGAATGAAATTTTAGTGAATACTGGGCTTAAGAAAAGTGAGTTCAAATACTAGAACTTTAGGATATTTTCAAAAGGGAAGCCGCTTCTATTTGGAGGCGGCTTTTTCTTTTTTACCCAGTCGCTTTCGGATGCGATCTGCTGGCGACCCCTTAAGATTAACCAAATAAACCCCCGTCAAGATCAAGACCATTCCTACGAAATGCTCCACTCCTACCGACTCACCATCCCAAATTCCCCAGAGGAGCGCTACCACCGGAATAGCGTAGGTAACACTCGCGGCAAATAATGAACTAGTCCCTTTGATTAGGATATTAAAAATGATTACCGCTAAGCTGGAACCCACAACTCCCAAAATGGCGATGTAGCTAAAGTTTAGCCAAGCATTGGGATCCGTCTGCATGATATCGATAAAATCGGTCCCCATAAGGTAAATAATTGCCGGAGGACCAATGGTAGTGGTGCTCAATAAGGTTATCGACAGAGAGTCGAGTCCTTGCAGTTTCACATTGATGAAATTAATACTTATCGCGTAGCATATAGTTGCCAAGATGGGATAAATACCATAAGCCAATTTATCTGGGTTTACCTGTATTCCAGGTAGTAATAACCATAGGGCTCCAGCAAATCCCAAAATGATTCCGGTAACGCCGATCCAGCGGACGCGAATCCCGAACCAAATTAGACCTAGAATTAAAGTGAAAAGTGGAACCAAGGAATTCAGGATTCCCACCAGTGAAGAATCGAGTTTAGTAACCGCTAAGGGAAATAAGACATAGGGAATTCCATTACCAAAATAACCCACAGCCAATAGAGCAATAAGATCCTTGCGTTTAAAACGGGCAAAACGACGAAAAGCGATCAGCACCGAAAACAACCAGGCCGCACTTATTCTGATGAAACCTATCTGGGTATAGTCGAAGCTTTGCAAACCTCTTTTCATCAAAATAAAGGAGCTTCCCCAAATCAGGGCTAAGGTTATAAATAGAGTCCAAGCCAAGCTAGGCTTAATGGATTTTTGATTCATGCGGCAAAGGTAAGCTTTGCCCAGAGCTAGTAGCGACTTATCTTTGCTAGTATAGAATGCATCGATCGATCCTAAAATATTGCCTAAATCTCGGGCTGAGCGCCTTAATTGCACTTCCTTTTCTGGTGCATCTATCGGTGTACAAGGGGCGGTCTGCTATGATAAGGCATGAGGTGAAGCAGCTCTTTAAAGCTGGTTTAGATAAAGCGGACTTAGAAAGATTTCACTTTAATGCCGATGAATATGCCCAGCTAAATTGGGAGCGTCAGAAGGAAGAGTTTATTTGGCATGGTAAGAAATATGATATCTATGAGATTCAACATCTCGAAGACGGCAGTTTGGTCTTATTGGCTTGGCTAGATCATCGCGAAAGCAAGCTGAAGAAAGGTTTTGAAGCTCTTCTAGAAAAACATCTACCTCAACCACTGCCGAGCGAAAAGCAAGTATGGCAACAATTGAAGAATCAATTTTTAGACCTAGCCGATCACCAATGTGCCTTTAATATAGCTTTACTTAGGCATGGGCAAGCTCCCTTTGCTATTCTCACTCGATTTAGAGAAATAGCCACTCCTCCTCCCCAGACTTGATACTGAATCAAAGAGATCAAACAGTATCAATTCAATTTTTAAAAATGTTAAGAATTTACCTTAGTGTGCTTAGCATGCTCTTGGCTGGTGGCCTGCATGCACAGCACTTATATGTCTACGATTTAGACGAAAAACAAGCCCTCGAAAGAGTTTCCATTCGAGAAATTAATAGTCCTACCAAAGTCCTTTTCACCAACGATCGGGGATTGGTGGACATTAGTTCTTTAAAAAATGTACAACATATAGAAATCAACTCTCTCGGCTACAGTAGTAAGATCTTAAGCTTCGCCGATTTGCGCAGTATGAACTTTAGACTGGGACTACGTGCCGAAGCTTTGGCTTTGGATCAGGTAGTAATTTCAGCCACCCGTTGGAGTCAGTCTTCCCGAGAACTGCCTTATAATATTAGTAGTCTTAAAACCAAAGATGTAATCTTCAACAATCCTCAAACCACTGCTGACCTCCTGGCCTCCAGCGGTGAAGTATTCGTTCAGAAGAGTCAGCAAGGTGGTGGCAGCCCCATGATCCGAGGTTTTGCAACCAACAGACTGCTTATCGCGGTAGACGGGATACGGATGAATAATGCCATCTTCCGTTCTGGAAACCTACAACAAGTGATTTCCTTGGATCCCTTTGCTATTGAGCGGACCGAGGTATACTTTGGCCCCAGCTCGGTAATTTATGGTTCCGATGCGATCGGTGGAGTAATGAGCTTCAGTACCCTGAGCCCTGAATTGAGTAGCGACGAGGAAACCCTGATCAAAGGTTCGGTATACAGTCGTTTCTCGAGCGCCAATCAGGAATTGTCGCAACACTTCGATCTTAATGTTGGTGGTGCGAAATGGACCTACCGTGGAAGCGGCTCCTATTTTCGATATGGCGATTTGCGCATGGGAAGCAATGGTTCGGACCAATTGCTGAGACCTTGGTATGTTCAAAATATCGATGGTCAAGATGTGGTGATCCGCAACGATGAACCCCAATTACAGGTGGGCACTGGCTTCGACCAGTTTAGCACCATGCATAAATTGCTTTATAAGCCCAATTCTAAATGGGACTTCGAATATGCATTTCACTATTCGGAAACCAGCAAGTATGATCGCTATGATCGTTTAATCCGCAGTCGAAATGGTTCACCTAGAGCAGCGCAGTGGTTCTATGGTCCCCAGATTTGGATGATGAATAAGTTGGAGCTAAACAACCGCAGCTCTACACTTATTTCCGATCGAATCACCTTACGTTTGGCCCAACAAAGTTTTGAAGAAAGCCGCAACGATCGGGATTTTGGCGACGCCATATTGCAAGAAAGATTAGAGAATGTAAATGCCCTGTCTTTTAACCTAGACCTTCTCAAGCGACTCTCGAAAGACCACAAGATCTTTTATGGTTTAGAAGGTGTGTACAATGAAGTCCGTTCAGACGGATCGGCAATCAACATTTACACTGGCAATCAATTGGACATTGCCGACCGCTATCCTCAAGCCACTTGGCAGTCTTACGCTGCTTACTTTAACCATGAATGGGAATGGAGCGAAAAGCTTACCCAACAGCTGGGCTTGCGGTACAATCACTTTATGGTAAACACCGATTTTCGGAAAAACCTTGATTTTTACCCCCTCCCCTTCAGCGAAAGCGAGTTGAATACCGGTAATTTAACCGGTAGCCTGGGTTTAGTGTACCGACCTTCGGAAGCCTGGAAATGGCGAATGAACTTTGGTACTGCCTTTCGGGCACCCAATGTAGACGACATTGGAAAGGTATTTGATTCGGGAGACGATATCGTAGTAGTACCTAATCCAGATCTGGCGGCCGAATATGCTTACAATGGTGAGCTTGGGGTGGCCGCCCTTTTAGGGGAAAGCTTGAAGTTCGACCTTAGCATCTACTATACCTATCTCGACAAGGCCCTGGTGCGCAGGCCTTTCACTTTAAATGGTCAAGACAGTCTCATTTACGATGGAGAATTGAGCCAAGTCCAAGCGATTCAGAATGCCGCGCGGGCCAATGTTTATGGCTTCCAATTGGGACTCGATTGGCAGATCACATCTCAATTTACCTGGTTAAACCAGTTCAACTGGCAAAAAGGGGAAGAAGAGGATGATCAAGGACAAATTGGACCATCACGACACGCGGCGCCTTGGTTCGGGATCAGCAGACTTCGTTATGAGAAAGGTGATCTACAAGTAGAAGCCAATGTTCAGTTTAGCGGTGAAGTAGCCCCAGATGACCTCAATATCGGCGAAAGAAATAAAGAATTTATTTACGTGCTTAACGCGGAAGGCGAACCCTATTCGCCCGGTTGGTACACCTTAAACTTAAGAGCACTTTACCAAATTAACGAGACTTGGTCTTTTAGTGCCGGGGTAGAGAACATTACCGATCAACGTTACCGGCCCTACAGCAGCGGTTTGGTGGCAGCCGGAAGGAACTTCATCTTAGGTGCACGCCTCCAGTTTTAAATGAAACCCCGACTCTAAACCAGTCGGGGTTTTATATTTTTAAGCACTAAAGCTCAAAATCCATGCTTAAAAAGACTCCCTATTTATTGGTTTTTTTTCTGTTAATCATCCTTAGCTCTGCTCAGCAAGAGCCAGAAAAAAACCGGCAACTAAAACTAGAGATAAGCCCTGAGGCGGAATTTCCGCTCGAAGTGCTTTTTCCGGACGATGCAGGCAAAGCCCTTAGCCTGAACCAAGAGGGTGTGATGCATCTGGGCAAAGACCTAAAGCGCCAGGAAAAAGCCAGCGATGGCTATTTGCTTTACGTCCAAAAAGGAATCCGAAGCGAAAGGGTAAAGGTAGATATTGCCAAAAAAGCCGGCTGGGCCGATTATGTTTTTGAAGACACTTATCCCCTTATGTCGCTTCCTGAATTGGAGCAATACATCGTTAAAAACAAGCATCTTCCAGGTATTCCTAGCGCCGAGGAACTCATACAAGAAGGTTTGGACCTTGCCGAAGCCAATCGAATGCTTTTGGAAAAAGTTGAGGAATTGAGCTTGCATGTCATCGAATTAAACAAACGCATTGAAGTACTTGAAAACAAGTAGGCTTTACATACTCCTCTGCCTTTTCGCTACTGCCTTTAGCTGGGCTCAAAGCTCCGACTGCGGCATGCAGACCGTAATCATTTCTGAGGACAAGGCAATTGATTGGTCCTATCCAGAGGTTCTGGTGTTACAAGACAGCTTTAGCGGCCCACAATTAGATCGCAATATTTGGGGCTTTGGCTTTCCCTGGGGCCGTTTTCTCATCGAAGAATCTTTGGAAGGGATGGCCGAAGAAAACCTAAGCTTTGAAGATGGGCACTTAGTAATAAAAACGGAGCGTCGACCCCGAAACTTCGATCGATTCATATTTGAAAATGGGGAACTAGTGGGCACAGAGCCCGTTTTAAAAGAGTTTAGCAGCGCCGGTATCTTTAGCTATATCGAATTCACCAGGGGATGTTTCGAACTGGATTACCGCATGGATGCCATCAGCGCTCAGTGGCCTGCTTTTTGGCTATTGGGCGACTGTCAACAAGAAATAGATATTTTCGAATACTTCTATGGCCAGAGTGCTTTTCACGATAACTGGACCAAGGAAATAACCTACACCCTTCACCAAGATTATTACTGCGGCGATGATGCGAAGTGCCGGCTAATCAAGAAACGCTTTCGCGATGATGATTTCCATAATGGGCCCTTGTACAGTGCTTTAGATTGGGATCAGCACCAATTGAGGTTTTACCGTAAAGCCAATGAACCCGAATGGATCCATTACCGCTGGCGCGACTTTTCCTATCGGCCCATCGCCTATCCCCAACAAGGAGATATTCTTTACCAATCAAGCTACTTCCCTTTTGATAAGCCGATGCGACTACTGATCGGGCAAGGGGTGCATCCCGGATTGCAAGAAAAATTAAATAGCGGCCCCAAGTATCTGCGGCTTAACCAGGTTAAAGTTTGGCAGAAAGCAGAGCCCAGTGGCAAACACAAATTAAATCAGGCCTATCCCTATAGCTCCGATTATGACGGCATAATTACTGGTGAAATAGTGAGCCTTGAAGATCCAAGTCCTTTTGAGCATAAAAACTACCTCATCGTACGTGCCTTAAAGGAAACAGAACTATTGCCAGGTTTTGATAGTGGCGATCACTTTGTAGACATAAAAGCTCCCAACGCCTCGGAAATACGCTATCCGAAGACCAGTCAGGAAAGTGAACTTACCCCGCAAAACATCATTGCCATTAGCTTTTACGATTTTCAAGGTAACGAGCGCCTCAAGCTAGAATTTCCTGAGAGGGCACTCCACCTTCGCGATGACCTGATCCAATCTGCCCGACTCGAACATCAATTAGAAGGCCTGTTTATAGTTCTTATTCATTTATCCGACGGCAGTCGGCGATCTATTAAGCTAGGATTTTTCTAAACGATAAAGTTTAAAGGAATCAAAGCTCTCCACCAGTTTGAAACTACCATGTGGCGTGTTCGGAATATGGTCTTTGCTCAGTAAGAAAATAGACCTTTCGGGATCAAAGCCATGTATCGATAATAGGTCGATTCGCTCATAACGCATCATGTAAGCTTTTAAAGACCAATTATAGATCACTTCATCGCTCACAAAGACTTGATCTACTTCGAGCGGCAAAGTCTTCTTTAAAGCTGAAATATCCTTAAACAAAAGCTCATCGCGCTTATAATCGCCCCAAGTCAAGGTGAGAAGTATTGCTAGAGCTATTAATCCAGCGTAGCTCAATATCTTGAAGAGCTTTTGCCATGACTCGGATAACTTTTGGGCTAGCAGAGTAAGTGGTTCTTGCACAAAAACGCTGAGTGCTATGGCATAAAAAGGAAAACTAGTGAGCAAATAAAAGGGGCGCTGCACTAAACTCACCATCAGCGGTAGAGAAGCAGAAACTGCCACAGCCAGTAAATACCAAGCTTTTCGGCTCCCCCAGTTCAGCGAAGCTTTTTTGCGGAATATAAATACCAAGATCAAGGATAGTAATAAGGGTAAAGCTAACTGCTGAAGCAACTCTCCTAAGATCCAGAAGCGCGAACCAACGGTAGGATTATTGGCTAGTCTTTCGGCCGTGCGAACAAAAAGATACTGGTCGAAAAAATGAGCCGCACCTTCAAAGAGCAAGAGTGAAAAGCCAAAGCCTAAAGTCAAAGCCCCAGCTAAAAGGCCGAAGTGGAAAATAAACTTCTCGCGCTGCACGATAAGCCAATACAGAAATGGAGCGGCCATTAAGAATATGCCTACAGGACCCTTGATCAAAAATGCCGCTAAATTGAAAAGGGCAAAGATGAGGGCCGTGAAGAAGATGTTTTGCCTTTTTTCAAGAGATCGAAGTAGCCACCAATGAGCAAAAAGCAATAATGGGGTAAGTTGGACCTCCATCATATTGTATCGGAAAGCCCAAAACATCGTAGGCATTAACATCCAAGCCAGGAGACTAAACCCATAGAGCTTTGGAGGATCCTTTGTATAGAACTCCAGGTTAAGATAAAGTCCTCGCAATGATAATAACAAGCAAATTGCGATGAAGAGTCGTTCCACCCAAAAACCATCACCTAGGACTCGGTAGAAGAGTGAAAGACTAAAAATACCCAGGGGTGGATTTTCGTAAAAACCGTCTAAACCAAAAAAATGCAGACTGTAATGTGGCTGCCAAAAACTACCGATCCCTTCGGCCATATTAAGGCTCACAGCAGCATACATCGCTCCGTCCATAAACATCCCACGCATAAATAAGAGCGGAAGGATTACCAATAAGGCTATTATGACGATAAAGCGGTTTAAGTCTTTCATGAGGCCGCAAGATAATTTATCTCTAGGCATTTTAAAGGACGATGGAAAAGGCAAATGAGCCCGTGAACAAACCTTTTATAACTTAACCCCGTTAAACAGCAAACACCAATTGAAATACTATGCGAAAGATTACCAGCGGCTTAATGGCCCTTTCTTTATTTATAAGCACACTCACGGTCCAGGCACAGACCGCTACTACTTGGGAAAGTACCAATGGTAGCTATGGCGCAGTGCACCATCCCGTAACCTTCGGGATCGGCGATTACGGTTATTCGGTTACCGGGACCAATAATTTCAACCAAAACACAAAGGATTTTAGACGTTACAATCCCGTAACCGACACCTGGTCTAATATGTCCGATTTCCCCGGCAGTGCCCGTGGCTTTTCGATCGGACTTAGCTATAATGGTTCTGGATACCTTGGCTTTGGCGCCGATGGCAATAGCTATTTCCGTGACTTGTGGCGCTTCGATACGGCTAACAATCAATGGACACAACTAGCCAGCTGCCCTTGTGCAGCCCGCAGACACCCTGCTATGATGGCGGCAAATGGCAAGATCTACGTAGGTTTAGGAAATGACCGATTTGGCGATCTCAAAGATTTCCACGTATACGATATCGCTACCGATAGCTGGACCGCCTTACCGGATATTCCAGGAAACCCACGACACCACCCATTTATGTTTACCGTCAACGGCGAAGTGTACGCCGGCATGGGACATGGAGGTCAGTTTATTTACGACGACTGGTACCGCTATGATACCGTAAACAACACTTGGCAAACTATGACCGACTTCCCGGGTGAAGCACGAGTAGCTGGCACCCAGTTTAGCCACCGTGGTAAAGGTTATGTTCTTAGCGGTGATGGCAGTAACCACGACTACATGAGTACCGGTGAGTTTTGGTCTTACGACGACCAAGCGGATAGCTGGAATCAACTAGATCCACATCCTGGTGTAAGCCGCTGGGCACCCGGTTCCTTTATAATTGGCGACACCCTGTATTTCTTTGGTGGAGTGAATCGTCGCATTTCGAGCTTTCCTACCGATATGTACAAGTTTTGGTTCAATAGCGATGGCATCTCATTAGAAGAAACACCGCTAAATCAAGTAAGCTGGTATCCTAATCCGAGCGAAGGGGCAATTTACCTCACTGAGCCTGATTTTATTGAAGAGCTAAGCTTACTTGATTTGCAAGGAAGACTCATTGCAAACTTAGCCATAGAGGGGAAAAAAGTTTCTTTACCCAATGACCTTGAAGGGGTATTCCTCTTAAAGTTGCAAGGTCCATCCGGCGAAAGCCGTTTTGAAAGGATTATTCTGAAATAGAATTTTAGAATCAATAAACGAATAGCGCAAAGGGATGGATTTTCTCTTTGCGCTATTTTTGTAGCTATGAAAAAGTGGTTGCGCATTTTATCTCGGATCGAGATCGTTTTGATCTTTTTGGTAATCATTGCTGGATCGGTAGTGCGTATGACCGGTTCTGGGATGGGTTGCCCTGATTGGCCCATGTGTTTTGGTCACGTGATTCCGCCGACAGAACGGGCACAATTGGACTGGCAAGCCAATAAGGATTTTTCGAAAAAGCAGATCATCATCGTAGATGAAGCTTTGTTTTTTGCCAAAGAAGATTTTCGCAGTGGTGCTATTTACGACCCTAGTAATTGGGAAAAATACACCAAGCACGATTATGCGCTTTTTAATGCCACGCACACTTGGATCGAATACATCAATCGGCTCATTGGTGCCCTTTCGGGGATACCGATGCTCTTAATGGTTCTGATCAGTATATTTCTGTTTAAAGAAAATTGGCGCTATCTCCTACTTAGCGCGGCAGGCCTCTTTATGCTTGGCTTTGAAGCTTGGCTCGGTAAATTAGTGGTAGATGGCAATCTGATTCCGGGCAGTATCACCATTCACATGTTAGGCGCTTTACTTATCGTATTGATCCTACTGGTATTAAACGCCTTGGTAGAAAAGGAGCAGGAAGGAAATCTTGGGAGCACTAAAAGCTTTTTAGGCCTCAGTATTTTAGCCTTGATCTTAATGCTAGTACAAATCGGTCTAGGAACTCAAGTACGCGAAAGCATCGATAGCCTCGATCAAGCAGGAGTTGCCCGAGCCAATTGGATGGATCAAATCGATTGGGTCTTTTATGTTCACCGAAGCTTCTCCCTGCTAATTTTAGCTTTAAACTTGTGGCTTTGGCGCGAAAATAAAAGGAAAGGCTTGGGCTATTGGCAATGGAACTACGTTGTCTTGGTAATGGCAATCGAGATCCTGATGGGCATAATCTTGGCCTATTTCGACCTTCCCTATTTTGCCCAACCAAGTCACCTCTTATTGGGAGCCCTACTTTTCGCCTTACAAAGCCACGCACTGATAAAATTGGTCTTGCACGGCAAGCGCAAAGTGATTAGCATTCGCTAATCTTCCGAATCTTCGTAAATAATGTCCATTGCTTTAATGCTATCTTCCAAGGGCACCTGAAGGATTACCGCACTAAAAGCATTAGGCAGTAGGGCATTAAGATTCTCATTTAGCAAATAAACTCGGATTCCTTCTGACTCTAACCGGGACTTTAGGACATAAGCCTGATTAACGTTATCAAACTCGGCCAGCTTTATGAGTTCTCCCATTTTAGACTTTCAATTAAATGGGTTAGTTCGCCCTGCATGAATTCATTAACCGGTCGCAGAGAATCGGCGTTAGGGCTGGCGTAATAATACAATACGCCCCTTAAAAAATGGGCGCTGCTATCGGTTACGAAGAATTGCAACGGCGTGGCTGCATCCCCTTGGAGGCGATACATCAATCCGTAAACCCGTTGATCCTCATTAAGGTAAAGTTTCTCTTGAATACCATCCGCTCTTACGGTATGCTCGTAAGCCAATCGGTGTCCTTCGGCCAGTAAAGTGTCTAAATTTTGAACATTAACCGTTTTGTACGTAAGCTGTAGGGTAGCTTTAAGCTGAGGGTATTTGATATCATACCAACAGGGCCCTTTGCTTTCGATTCCAGCTTTGGTATTATACTCAAATTGATAAGGACAGTCTTGATCGAAACTCTGGTAATTGGCTTCTGGGAGATCTATCCGAAAGTAGCCTTTAGGCTTCGGACTGAATTCTTCATCGCAGGCAAATAAGCCCGCCAATACCATTATCATCAAACTAATCTTCCTCATTCACTTCTTTTTCAAGAATGGTCACCTTTACCCGTTTCATTCTGCGTTCTTCGAGACTTTCGATCAGGAAGCGATAATGCTTAAACTCGATTTCCTCGCCCTTCTCTGGAAATTTTCCGGCCACCTCTAAAAGAAAGCCGGCTAAGGTCTCTGCTTCATCGGTATGTTCGGCAAAATCGCTTTCTTCAGCATCCACTACCCTGAAGAAGTCATTGAGGTGAATCTTGGCTTCGAAGACAAAGTTGTGCTCATCCAATTTAGAATAATACAGTTCTTCATCATCGAACTCATCGCTTATTTCACCAACGATCTCTTCAATAATATCTTCTAAGGTTACGATTCCCGAGGTGCCGCCGTACTCATCGACCACTACCGCTAAGTGAATCTTTTTATCCTGGAACTCCCTTAAAAGGTCATCGATCTTCTTGTTTTCTGGAACGAAGAAAGGTTCACGACAGAGGTCTTGCCATTTAAAGTCGGCCGCTTGGTCAATATGAGGTAAGAGATCTTTAATGTAAAGGACGCCCTGCACATTATCAAAGTTTTCCTCATAGACCGGAATACGAGAGAAACCAGAATCTAAAATGATCTTGAGCACTTCTTCGTAGTGCAGCTCCTGATCTACGCATGTTACATCCATACGTGGTTTCATGATCTGGCGCACATTGGTAGAGCCAAATTTCACGATTCCTTCAAGGATCTTCTGTTCCTCTTGCGAGCTTTCCTCATTCGAGGTTATTTCGAGGGCCTGACTAAGGTCATCTACCGAAAGTCCTTCGGTTTTACGTTGCAATCGTTTTTCGATAAAACCACTGGAACGCACCAATAAAATTGCCACCGGACGAAATATTCGGCGCAAGACGAACATAGGACCGCTCATCATAACCCCAAAACCAATGGGGTTTTTATTTGCATAGACCTTTGGGAGCACCTCGCCAAAAAGAAGGATCAAAAAGGTAATCGCCACAATTTGTACGATAAAACCCAAGGTTTCATTTGAACTAAAGTCGAATAGCTCGGTGGTTATAAAGGCCGAAAGTATTACTACCGCAACATTAATGAAGTTATTCGCGATAAGGATCGTTGCCAAAAGGGTTTTCGGGTGATCTAGCAGCTCACTAAGAGCATCAGATTTTTTCTTGTCTTGATCTTTTAGTTCATCGAGATCTCTCGAGCTAATGGAAAAGAAAGCCACTTCAGAGCCGCTTACCAAGGCCGAGCCCAAAAGTAGAAGCATTAATAAGACTAGAGGAAAGATATGGCCCAGTTCAAAGGGCTTGATGATATCTAAAAGAAACAGTAAACTCGACGGTTCGGGGTCCAAATC
>CBFHJH010000017.1:12350-25888 GCA_965656185.1 Croceimicrobium sp. | reverse complement strand
TAGAACGCTTTGGTTAATACTAGAAGGGAAGATCGTCTTCCTCTCCTGGATTTGCAGTGAAATCTCCTGCTTGATCAGCTTTAGGCTGCACCTGGGAAGCGGCTTGCTGCCCCATATTTCCAGATTGGCCCATACCTTCATTGGTATTAGCACCTGGACGACCACCCAGCATCATGAAATTATCACACATGATCTCAGTGGTGTATCGTGTTTCATTGGTCTTTTGATCTTGCCAAGAACGGGTACGAATCCGGCCCTCTACATAAACTTTATCACCTTTGTTAAGGTATTTAGAAACTACGTCTACCAATCCGCCACGCACCACAATGTTATGCCATTCCGTTTGGGTCACTTGCTCGCCATTTCGGTTAGTGTAGGACTCGGAAGTAGCGATCGGAAAACGTGCCAAGGAACCACCATTCTCAAAATGCTTGATCTCCGGGGCAGTACCTAAGTTACCGATTAAAATTGCCTTATTTATACTTCCGTTTGCCATAGTTCTTATTTAGCTAGCTTAACAAATATAATGATTAGAATGCGCTAATCAAGCGGCAAAGTTAGCTGATTTTCATCCAAATACTTCCTTAATGGTCGAGGAAAAGCCAGCTCGTCCAAAGTACTTTCGGCAACTTGCTGGGCGGCAGGAAAAAAGTCGGAAAGAGCAGGGATCTCTTGCTCGAACTTCCAAACTTGAATGTAAAGGCTTTGATGACTTAATTTATGCTTGGCAAGGATATAACGCCTCGGCTCATTAGCTAGGCTATTCTTGAGTTTTGGTGCCAACCGCTCTTTTAATTGAGACCATTTTAATTCTTCATTCACCTCAATCAGTGGAAACTGCCAGAGCCCCTTCCAGATACCCGTATCCCGGTTTTCTACCCAAGATCCCTTTACGTCGCTAATGTGAAGGTAGTTTAGATAGCGTTGTCGATCGTATTTCTTCTTCTTTTTAACCGGAAGGGCACCTACTTTTTCAAGACGAAAGGCTTCACAAGCATCTTTGAGGGGACATACTTTACAATCGGGGTTTTTCGGGACACACTGCAAAGCGCCAAACTCCATGATCGCCTGATTATGTAAAGCTGGCTGATTGGGATCAAGCCAATCATCGGCTAAAGCTTGAAAAAGTTTTTTTCCCGCAGTAGTATTTATTGGAGTAGGGTCGCCACTAAGTCGACTTAAAACGCGATAAACATTTCCATCTACCACCGCTTTGGCTTGGTCAAAAGCAAAAGAAGCAATTGCCGCAGCGGTATAATCGCCCACTCCTTTTAAACCACGAATCTTATCATAGTCTTTAGGAAAGACTCCATTATATTCATCCCTTAAGGTTTGGGCCGCGCTTTGCAGATTTCGCGCTCTACTGTAATAACCTAAACCCTCCCACAACTTTAACACCTCAGTTTGAGGAGCATTGGCCAAGTCTTCTACCTTAGGAAAACGCTCTAGAAACCTCTGGTAATAAGGCAAGCCCTGACTTACGCGAGTTTGTTGAAGAATTATTTCACTGAGCCAGATCGCATAGGGGTCATTATTTTCTCGCCAAGGCAAGGCCCTTTTGTGTTGATGATACCAATTATGTAGACTTGATCGCAGTAGCTTTAAATCCAAAATATTTGTTTTTGAGCAAATTAGGCTTAAAAATAAATCGCTTTCTCCCCTTCAAGGTTCAGAAAAATCACATTATATTTGCAGCCCTCAAAATTAGAGTTTTAACACATAATTGATATTCAAATGACTAAAGCTGACATTGTTACCAGAATTACCGACAAAACCGGAATGGAGAAGTCTGATGTTCAGGCAGTTGTTGAGTCTTTCATGAAAGAAGTTCGCAATAGCTTAGAATCTGGTGAAAATGTGTACTTGCGAGGATTTGGAAGCTTCATTATTAAGAAACGTGCCGAAAAGACCGGTCGTAACATTTCTAAGAACACTACCATTATTATCCCAGCACACAACATTCCTTCTTTCAAGCCTGCGAAAACATTCGTAGAGTCGGTAAAGAAAAAGGTAAAAGTTAGCTAAGGACAAAATGAAACTTGGTCCCGCCATATTAGTTTTAGCCGGTATCATTATCATCGCCACTTTGATGTTAATGCCTACTAGCCCTGCTCTCGAGGGAGCGGCCAATATTGGTGCTGACCATGAACATGAAACAGGTGAAGCCACCTTATCGGGTGCTTCCATTGCCGACTCACTTGTTGATCTTGCTCTTGAGAAATTAGAATCTGGAGAGCTTCCTCCCATGCAAGCGGTTTTAAGTATTCGCGATGTTTCAGAACGATTCCCTGAAAACATAAAAGCGAATTTCACCTTAGGAGTGATGAGCATGCAAACTGGACAATACTCTAAAGCCACCGAGCGTTTTGAAAAGGTATTGTCTCAGGATGATCAAAACTTAGACGCCCACATGTTATTAGCAAGAAGCCGAGCCTTCTTGGGCGACACAGCGGCAGCGGTGGAAGGACTTAATGAGGCCTTAAACCTACTTAGCAACGAAGAAATGAAAAACGCCATTCGTGAAGAACTGGCAAGTATTAATCCCAATTAAAAATTATTGTTATGCCTAGCGGTAAAAAAAGAAAACGTCATAAGATGGCCACTCACAAGCGTAAAAAGCGCTTGCGTAAAAACCGTCACAAAAAGAAATAAACCGTGAATCCTTAAGGATTTACCCATTTTCGAAGCACCCTCTTTGCGGTGCTTTTGGTGTTTCGGCATTTTTATAATGTTCGCCTAAGGCGAATTAAAATATTTTAAGGTGAGTACAGAATTAGTAATTAATTCGCGTACTGCCGATTCTGTAGCGGTCGCGCTACTTAAAGGAGGTAGACTATCTGAATTACACTACGACAATTCGGATGAGTTTGCGGTTGGTGATGTTTATTTGGGAAAGATCAAGAAGATTGTTCCCGGATTAAACGCGGCCTTCGTTGATGTTGGTTACGAAAAGGATGCTTTTCTACACTATCACGACCTGGGGCCGCAAATTAACTCGTTAAACAAGTTTACCCGTCGCACTGCCACTGGCAAGCAACGTTGGTCATTGACCGACTTTAGCCAGGAGGCAGACATCGATAAAAACGGCAGTATCGACAAGGTTCTGCGCGAAGGCCATAATATTATGGTTCAAATCGCCAAAGAACCCATCTCCACCAAAGGCCCTCGGATCACATCCGAAATTTCTTTGGCAGGGAGATATGTAGTCCTCGTACCTTTCTCCAATCGCGTTAGTGTAAGTTCAAAGCTGCGTGATAAAGAAGAGAAAGATAGACTTCGAAGACTCGTAAAAAGCATTAGACCTAAAGGCTTTGGCGTTATTGTCCGCACAGCGGCACAAGATTGTCAGGTAGCCGATCTAGACAGTGACATCCAAGAATTGGTAGAAAAATGGAAGATCCTCCATCGCAATACCAAACGTTCCAAGGCGCCCAAACGCGTTTTAAGGGAACTGAATCGCGTTTCAGCCCTCTTGCGTGATGTCCTAAACGACTCTTTCAACTCGATCGTAGTAGACGACCTTGATCTCTTTAATGAGGTAAAGAGCTATATGCGCAATATCGAACCCGAGAAAGAGAAGATTGTAAAGTATTATGAGGGGCGACTTCCGGTCTTTGAACACTACGGAATTGAACGTCAGATCAAATCTAGTTTTGGTCGTTCAGTAAGCATGGGCAAAGGAGCCTACCTCATAGTAGAGCATACCGAAGCTATGCACGTTATTGACGTGAATAGTGGTAATCGCACCAATTCTGATGACAATCAAGAAGCCAACGCACTTACCGTAAACCTTGCTGCAGCAGAGGAGATCGCCCGCCAACTACGACTACGCGATATGGGCGGAATCATTGTAGTGGATTTTATCGATATGCATCGCAGTGATAACCGGAAGAAGCTCTTTGAAAAGCTAAAGAACGAGATGTCTACCGATCGCGCAAAGCACAAGATCCTCCCTCCTTCTCGGTTTGGCTTGGTGGAAATAACCCGCCAAAGGGTTAGACCAGAAATGGCCATTCAAACCCGTGAAGAAAACCCAGATGGTAATGGGGAAGTAGAAGCTCCTATCCTGATCATTGATGAGATCGAAAACAAATTGGAGTTGATCGTTAAACAAGAAAAGGATAAGAATATATACTTGCATTGTCATCCCTTTATTGCTGCTTTCCTAACCAAAGGCCTGTTTAATTCGATTCGCCGGAAGTGGTCGAAAAAGTACAAGCGAAACATTAAGGTAACCGCAAGGGACTCCTTTAAATTCCTTGAATATCACTTTTTCAACGAAAAAGACGAGAAATTCGAATTTAACTAGTAAACAAAGGGCTTTGAAGACCATATATTTTTGGTACTTTTGAGTCAATAACAAAAATCAAAGATGAAGAAGATTGCATTATTTGCCTTAGCCGCATTCTCCCTTACTGCTTGTGTGAGTAAAAAGAAGTACACTGAACTTCAAGACCAATACCAAGCAAAAGATGATGAGCTAAGCAAGACGCGTATGGAGTTAGCCTCTTGTTTAGATAATCGTAAGAATGCCAATAAGGAGATCGAATATTTGAAGCAGACCAATTATCAATTACTTAAGAACGTTGGTAATTTATCTACTCTATCTAAGAAGGAAGCTGAGAATTTGGAGAAGTCCTTAGAGCAGATCCGCGAAAAGGACATGACCATTAAAAGTTTACAAGACGCCATTAATAAGCGTGACTCGGTAACTTTTGCCTTGGTAACAAGCCTTAAAGGAGCTACGGTTGGCATGAATGATGAAGACATCAACATCAACGTAGAAAAAGGAGTTGTTTACGTTTCCATTTCAGACAAACTTCTCTTTGCTAGCGGCAGTGCCGATGTTACCGCCAAGGCTAAAGAAGTATTGGGAAAGGTTGCAAAAGTATTGAAATCGCAACCAGAGCTTGACTTTATGGTAGAAGGCCATACTGACAACAAAGCGGTTCGCAATGGTGCGCCTTTTAAAGACAATTGGGAACTAAGTACCCTGCGTGCGGCTTCGGTAGTGCGTATTCTTGAAAGTGACTTCTCTATTAACCCTAAGCGCATGACCGTTGCCGGTAAAGGAGAACACATGCCAATAGCTAGCAATGAAGATGAGGAAGGTCGCGCACGCAACCGTCGCACCCGCATCATGATTCTTCCAAAACTAGATGAGTTCTACGAATTGATCGAAGAAGGCATGGAAGAGGCTTCTAAATAAGCTTAAAGCCTTTAATTATATGAGCCCCGGAGCAATGTGCTACCGGGGCTTTTTTATTGGGGGTCATCGGCTCTGGTCAAATAATTGGTAAATTCGGAGCACCAATTAAAAAAGCATGAGAAAATATATTGCATTATTACTTTTTGCCAGTGCAAGCTTACTGGCTCAAGATCAAGTTATGAGCCCAGAAAAACTCTGGGAACTAGGCCGAGTAAGCCTAGATGCGGTCTCACCCGACGGCAAGTCTTTCGTCTATGGCGTAACCTATTATGACCTTAGCGCCAACAAAGGGAACCGCAATCTTTACTTGATGGATATTAAAAGTGGCGAAACCACCCAACTAACCAATCTAGAGGGCGGGGAATATGGAGCGCATTTTCTAAAAGATCGCGTTGTTTTTAACCACAAGGGACAATTGCACAGTATCAAATTAGACGGTAGTGACTTGCGCGCCTTGACCGCAGTGGAAGGCGGTGTTTCTGGCGCAAAAGCCTATGCCCTGCCTAATGGTAGCGTTCGCATTTTATTTGCCAAAGGTGTAAAAACGGCCCAGACTCCGAGTGAGATGTATCCTAATTTACCCAAGGCGGAGTTTCGAGTGATGGATGATCTTATGTACCGTCATTGGGATTCTTGGGACGACTATCAGTCGATGCACCTCTGTTATACCGATTATAAGGACGCGCCCGTATCTGGTTATAAAGACCTAATGGAGGGAAGTAGTTTCGATTGTCCGGTACCTCCTTTTGGTGGCTCCGAGAGCTATACCCTGAGCCCCGACGGTAAAAAGGTAGTCTATGAAACAAAACGCTTGAGCGGAAAAGTATTTGCCGAGCATACCAATTCCGACCTATACATGGTTGACTTAGAAACAGGAGAGGAAGTGAAACTTAGCGAAGGAATGATGGGCTACGATAAAAATCCTCAATTTTCGCCAAATGGTAAGAAGATCGCTTGGCTAAGTATGGCCACCAATGGCTACGAGAGCGACGTTAATGATCTGGTGATCATGGACCTGAAGACCATGAAAAAGAAGCATGTTTTGAAGGAAATGGGCGCCTATGACAAATACACCTTTAACTCTTTTGCTTGGGAAGAGGAGGATGAGCTACTCGTAGGTATTCCTACCATGGGCAGCAATCAGCTCTTCGAGCTAGAAATAGAGCGTAGTGGCTTTGAATTAGAGAAGATTAGCTCGGGAGACCATAACTACAATCATTTTGAAATTGCCAAGGGTGGTTACATTGTGGAGCGTCAAGACATGAACCACGCTACGGAAATTTATTTCGTTGAAGAAGATGAACCTGCTAAAAAACTTACCTCGGTAAACGATGAGATCTACGCCGATCTCGGTATGAGTAAAATCGATAAACGCATGGTAAAAACCAGCGATGGTAAGGATATGCTCACTTGGGTAATATACCCTCCTGACTTCGACCCTACTAAGAAATACCCTACCCTATTGTATTGCCAGGGTGGTCCACAATCACAAGTATCGCAATTCTACAGCTTCCGTTGGAATTTCCAATTAATGGCGGCCCAAGGTTACATTGTGGTAGCACCAAACCGTCGCGGTTTACCTGGATTTGGCCGCGAATGGAATGAAAAGATTTCTAAAGACTGGGGCGGACAATCCATGCGCGATTACCTCGCTGCCATTGACGATGTAGCTAAAGAGCCTTTCGCCGATGAAAACAATTTAGGCTGTATCGGTGCCAGCTATGGTGGCTATTCCGTTTACATGCTAGCCGGTATCCACGAAGGCCGCTTCAAGAGCTTTATCTCCCACTGTGGCCTCTTCGATTTGGAGAGCTGGTACCTCAGCACCGAAGAAATGTTCTTTGCCAATTACGATTTAGGTGGGCCTTTCTGGGATAAGAAGAATGCCGAAACTTACAACAAGTTTGACCCTAAAGATTATGTACAGAATTGGGACACGCCCATGTTGGTGATCCATGGTGGTAAGGACTTCCGTGTTCCCGAAAACCAAGGAATGGAAGCCTTCCAAGCGGCTAAACTACGTGGCGTTCCTGCTCGTTTCCTATACTTCCCCAACGAAGGACACTGGATCTTAAGTCCCCAAAATGGATTGGTATGGCACGATCAGTTCTTTAAATGGTTGGATACTTATTTGAAGTAGGCTAAACCTAAGATTATTCATCTATCCCCTGCCCTTGCTTTGCCTTGGACAGGGGATTTTTCATTTTAGCCATCCGACTCATCCAATTTCTTTTCCGTTTCATCGGCCACAAGAACGACTCATCTCCTTTTAATTTCCCAAGACTACGACCGCCTCTAGTTTAGCTGCAAATACTAGAGGTCATGAAATACTTAATTCTTCCATTTCTACTAATAAGCAGCCTTGCTCAAGCCCAAAACGCTTTGCGCGGGAAGGTGGTTAGTGAAGAAGGGGAAAGCTTAGTAGGGGTTAATATCTTCTTGGAAGGCACTTATACGGGAACGACTTCAGATAAGAATGGGCTTTTTGAACTGGAGGACCTAAAAGCCAAGGGAACTTTGGTTTGCAGCTTTATTGGCTACGAGACCCAAAAAATAAATCTTTCGGATCTAGACTTCAATTCGGAACTTATAATAAAACTAAAAGAAGCCTTCAACAAACTAAAGGCAGTAACGGTAAGCGCAGGCACCATAGAGGTGAGCGATGAGCAAAAAGCGGTGGTACTTCGCCCCTTGGATATCGTTACTACCTCTGGTGCCGTAGGCGATATTATTGGCGCTTTAAACACCCTACCCGGAACCGCTAGCAATGCCAACGATGGTCGCCTCTTTGTGCGCGGTGGAAGCGCGAATGAAACCGCTTTATTTATCGATGGCTTGCGTCTGGGGAATGCCTTTGGTTCTACTTTAAATGGGATACCTACCCGTGGTCGTTTTAGCCCGCAACTCTTTAAAGGGAGTTTCTTTAGCACGGGGGCGTATTCCGCTGAATACGGCCAAGCCCTTTCTTCGGTACTCTCCTTAAATAGTTTAGATTTTCCCTTACGCGATCAAACCGATTTTAGTCTTATGACCGTGGGTGGTGCTGTGAGTCATACCCAAGTTTGGGATCGCCAAAGTCTTACCGCCAATCTCAGTTATACCGACTTAGCGCCTTACATGCTTTTGGTGCCACAAAACATCCAATTCGAGGATGCACCGAATGGTCTTAGTTCTGAAATTCTATTTCGTCAAAAAGTAGGGAAACGGGGCATGCTAAAAGCCTTTTACGCCTATCAAACCAATGGTTTAGAGGTACTGCGATCTCGAATTGATCAAGATGAACTTCAAAAAACCAATCTGCAAAACATGTTCCACCACCTCAATTTAAACTACCGACAGGACCTTTCGAAAAAGCATTTAGTGGATGGGGGCTTTAGCTATTCTCATAATCTAGATGAGCTTCAAATCGATAGCAGTTCCATAGAAATGCGCAGTGCTTTGACCCACCTCAAAGCGCGCTACCAGTACTTTGCCCATAGCCGCTTGCAATTGAAAACGGGTTTAGAAGCGTTTGCGAGAAACTACCAAGAAGAGTTCAATAGCTTAGGTCGCCAAAACGAATCTTTACTTGGAGCGGCCTTCACCGAAGCCACTTATTACTTTAACAGCGATTGGGTTTTGCAATTGGGCTTGCGTCAAAGTTTTTCAGAAACCAGTACGTATCTCATGCCTAGGGCTTCCTTGGCTTATAAAATGGATGAACGCTCTCAGTTTGGTCTGGCCTATGGGGATTATATCCAAGAGCAATCTCCAGACATCCTAGTTCAAAAAGAAAACTTGCGGGCCTCCAATGCCCAGCACTGGGTACTCAATTACCAATACTCGGATGCTTCTCGCACCTTAAGACTAGAAGCCTACCACAAAGATTACGAGCAATTGTTGCGCTCAAATCCTGAGTTTAATACCAATGGTAAAGGCTATGCTCAAGGAATTGATTTATTCTTTCGAGATCGCGGCGGAATAAGTGAATTGGATTACTGGTTCAGCTATTCCTACATCGATAGCAAAAGGCATTGGGCTCATTTCGAAGGTACCGTTCGGCCCAGCTTTGCACCCAGACACAATGCTTCTTTAGTGACCAAATATTGGATCGGGGCCTTAAAATCCCAACTGGGTACTAGCATTAATATCAATGATGGTTTCAGCTACGAAAATCCTAACCTAAGTGGTGAAATGGAATCGAAAACCAAGGCTTTTCACAGTTTAAATCTCAGCTGGAGCTATCTCCCTAAACCCAATCTCATTTTCCATGTGGAAATCACCAATGTCTTGGGAAGGGATAACGTTTTTGGTTACGAGTACAGTCGCCAAGCCAATGCTGATGGTAACTTTCGCTCCGTACCCATAGCCCAAGCCGCCAAACGCTTCATCTTCTTTGGAGTCTTTTACACGCTCTCTAGTGATAAAGGCGCCAATCAACTCAATAATCTCTAATTTAAATTTTACGAAAATGAAAACAAGAATTTTCATCCTTCTAGCCCTATTCTCTGCTCAGTTCGGCTTTGCGCAAGAGCAAAGCGCTTTCGAAAAGTACATGATGGAGACCATTGCCATGTACCAAAACGTTGAGAACTTAGAGGACTATCAGGAAATCGCCAATCGCTTTGATCGAATCGCATCCGCTGAAAAGCAGGAATGGCTGCCTCATTATTATGCTGGCCTCACCCGAATTTGGATGAGCTTTGTACGTGGTGTGGAAGATGATCAACGGGATGAATACATCGACCAAGCCTTTAAAAGCATTGAAGCGGCCGAGGAACTAGTAGGTGAAAACACCGAATTAGTAACCTTAAAAGGATATGCTTATATGGCGAAAGTAAGTGTGAGCCCTGCCCTACGTGGAATGATCTATTCTGCTAAGGTGAGTGGACTCTTTGAAAAGGCCGTGGCCATGGACCCTCAAAACCCCCGTGCCAACCTAATGAACGGTCGCTGGAAATACGGCAGTGCTCAATTTTTTGGTTCTTCTACCGATGATGCTTGTGCCCACATGAGCAAGGCCTTAGCCCTCTATGAAATCGAAGGCGAAAGCAAGAAAAATTCCATTGCTCCGCATTGGGGATTAAACCAGGCCGAGCAAATGATTAAACGTTGTTCCGGAAATAATTAATTTCAAAGCATGAATCAGTTCATCCCTAACCATCGACGCGAAATCCTAAAATGGATTGGAATTAATGCCATAATTGGTATTGTGGTTCCCATGTTCTACACCTTCGAGTCGTATTTCAGCTTGGAGGGTTTGGCCCAGGTTTGGGATGACATGCTGTTTTCTTTTTTTATGTCGGTAGGTATTAGCTCGGCCGTTGGACTCAATGAGCGGATATTAGATCGTTATTATCCATGGTTGGATCATGCCGGAAAACGTTTCTTTTTGGAATTCATAGGGGTAAGCATTTTTGGCTTTTTAGCGGCCTTCATAATGAATATTCTGTTCTTTATGATTTTAGACCGTATTGATTTCCAAAATTTCCCTTGGCAGTATCTCCTAAACAATTCAGTAGTCCCACTTTTAATAGGATATGTCATAACCACCTTTTTTGTGAGCCGCGGATTCTTATACCGAGCAAAAGAAGAAGCGGTTCGCAATGAGAAGCTCCTGACCGAAAAATACCGCAGTGAGGTGCGGGTTTTAAAGGACCAATTGAACCCCCATTTCTTATTCAATGCCTTTAATGTACTTACCAATATGGTCTATGAGGACGCTGATCGTTCTGCGGATTACATACGTCAACTGAGTCGATTTTACCGTTATGTTTTGGAAGTCCAAGATGAGGACTTAGTCGATTTGGACCGAGAGCTTAAGTTTTGCCTCGATTACCTTAAAGTGCAGCAAGAGCGATTTGGTAAAGAAGCCCTGTCTTACGAGTTAAAACTAGAGGATAGTGGTGCTTGGAAAATCCCGCCCCTGGCCATTCAACTTCTACTGGAAAACGCATTAAAGCACAATCGCTGTAGCGAACAAGAACCATTAACCTTGAGCCTTGAGCAGCAAGGAAAAACGCTAAAAGTTTGCAATAATCTTCAACTACGAACCATTCATGGCGAAACCTTAGGAATAGGTTTATCCAATTTAATCAGACGCTATGAGCTTCTGAAGGCCCCAAGTCCTGAAGTTCTGAAAGACAGCGAGCAATTTTGTATTAAAATTCCATTGATTTCTTAAAATGAGAGTGCTACTAATTGAAGACGAAAAACCTGCCGCCAAGCAATTGATCCGACTCCTAGAAAAGAGCAATCGCTTTCAAGGCGAAATCGATGGTCCGATAGCAAGTATTGCCGATAGCGTTAATCACCTCCAAAAAGACGACGCTTACGACCTTATTTTCATGGACATCCATTTGGCCGATGGTCCCAGCTTTGAAATATTTGAACAGCTACAACCCAAAGCGCCCATTATTTTCTGCACAGCCTACGATCAATACGCTTTGGATGCTTTCAAGCTAAAGAGCATTGACTACTTGTTAAAACCGATAGAGCCCGAGGACTTAGACCGGGCTTTGGAAAAGTACCAAGCCCTTTATAAAAAAGAAGAATCTCCCGCGGGTTTTTCAGTGGAGCTTCTGCATTCGATTCTTAAAACTACTCAGTCGCCTAAAAGCTACAAAGAGCGTTTTCTATTGCGAATTGGAGACAAAATTCTTACTCGCGAAAGCAAGGAAATCGTAGCCTTTCATTCCGCTGACAAAGCTACCTTCTTGATAGATCTAAAAGGAAAGTCTTATCCATTGGAATACAGCTTAGGCCAATTGGAAGAAATCTTAGATCCTAATGACTTTTTCCGGATTAACAGGCAATACCTCATCCGCCTTTCGGCGATTCAATCCATGCACCATTTTTCGGGCAGTCGCATAAAGGTGATTTTGAAAAATATTGAGGATCCAGATATATTGGTAAGTCGCGATAAAACCAATGAATTCAAGCTTTGGCTTGACCGCTAATCGCAGGCTTTTCGATAGCTTTGCAGCCCTTTTAAATTTAGTATGGAGCTGGAAATCTTTCGTTTAAGTAATGGTATTCGGGTAGTTCATCGCCAGATCGATCGGCCAGTAGCCCACCTAGCCTTTATGGTTTCTGCTGGCTCCCGTGACGAATTGGAACATGAGCAAGGTTTGGCTCACTTCATCGAGCATTGTTTATTCAAAGGCACTCAAAAAAGAAAAGCATACCATATTCTTTCCCGTATGGAAGATGTGGGGGGCGAATTAAATGCCTTCACTTCCAAAGAAGAGACGGTAATCCATACTACCTTCCTGTCGCCAGACTATGCACGTGCCGTAGACTTGATCGGAGACATCGCTTTTCGTTCCACCTTTCCCGCCAAGGAATGTGAGAAAGAAAAGGAGGTAATTATCGATGAAATTCACTCCTATAAAGACAACCCATCCGATGCCATCTTTGATGATTTTGAAGAATTGGTTTTCCCGGATCACAGTTTGGGTAAAAACATCCTAGGTACCATTGAAAGCGTTAAGTCCTTTGGTTCGGAAGACATTAAAAATTTCCTAAAAAGAAACTACCAGCCCGAGCGCATGGTATTTAGTTCAGTAGGTAATATTAGTCGGAAGCGATTGGAGAAGCTTTTAGAGGCACAAATTAAAGGACTAGACCTATCGGCGGGCGATGAGCGTATCCTCAATAGCCCTAAACGCCACCTCGCTCAAAGGGTAGAGCAAACTAGGGCTGGCTACCAAACCCATGTGGTGCTGGGCACCAGGGCCTATCCCGCGCGTGACGATAAAATGCGTCCCTTAGCTCTTCTAAATAATTTATTAGGAGGTCCTGGAATGAATTCCAGGTTAAACTTAAATATCCGAGAGCGATATGGCTTTACCTATCATTTGGAGTCATTTTATCACCCTTACCTAGATACTGGTTTGTTTGGAATTTACTTGGGTACCGATCCGGGTACCGCCGACCGAGCAATTAATTTAGTTTATAAAGAACTTAAGAAACTTCGTGAGCAAAAGCTTGGGGTCTTACAGCTTTCAAAGGCTAAGAAACAGATACTCGGTCAGTTCGCCATGGCACAAGAAAACAACGGTGCCTTAATGATGAGCTTCGGCAAGTCCCTACTTCAACACGACCACATCGAAAGTTTTGATGAAATCGTGCAAGACGTCGAAAGCATTTCGGCCGAAAGCCTTAGAGACGTTGCCAACGAAATATTACAGGAAGGAAACTTTAGCAGTTTGATATTCCGCAACCAAAGCCAGGCCTAATTCTCAGATAAATTTGTTTTCTTTGGGCATGGCCCAATCCTCCCTCTCAACCAAGGCCCGCAAAAACCTCTCGCAAGGCGCTGGATTTAGCACCTTCGCCGGAGTCTACA
>CBFHJH010000017.1:7887-12252 GCA_965656185.1 Croceimicrobium sp. | reverse complement strand
ACCCCTTCGATACTTACTATTTTAGGTGTTATCATGTACCTACGATTTGGCTGGGTACTAGGCAATGTTGGTTTAATTGGAACCTTGGCCATTGTAAGTATTTCTACGGCTATCACCTTTTTCACCGCTCTTTCTATTGCCTCTATTGCCACCGATCAGAATGTACGCACCGGAGGCGCCTATTACATGATCAGTCGATCGCTCGGAATCGAAACCGGCGGGGCTATTGGCATACCGCTCTATCTTGCCCAAGCGCTCTCTATTGCTTTATATACCATCGGTTTTGCGGAAAGCCTCACCCAGGTTTTCCCCCAATTCGATCAGAAGGTCGTTGGCCTAATTACCACGGTAGCAGTAGGCGCCCTAGCCTTGTACTCGGCAAAAATCGCAATCCGCAGCCAATTCATAATTATGGCGGCCATCGCTCTTTCGCTGATCAGCCTTTTCTTTGGACAGCCCATCGAAGAAACCGGCATAACTTACGGAACCCCGGAGGCAGCTGAAGTAGGTTTCTGGCGTGTTTTCGCAGTTTTCTTTCCGGCGGTTACCGGAATAATGGCTGGGGTGAATATGTCGGGAGATCTAAAGGATGCCAAACGTTCAATTCCCCGCGGAACCTTTTACGCCATAGGCACCGGATACCTTATTTACATGAGCTTACCTATTATTCTTTCCTTGCGGGCAGGCAATCAAGCTTTAATTGATGACCCCTTGATCATGCGAAAAATTGCTTTTTGGGGCGATGCAATTTTACTAGGTGTGTGGGGCGCTACCCTTAGCTCGGCAATTGGCAGTATTCTAGGAGCGCCTCGTGTTCTGCAAGCTTTGGCGCGAGACAGTGTTTTACCCCCTGCATTACGATGGCTGGGAAAAGGAAAAGGGGAAGATGATAATCCCCAAGCCGGTACTTTATTCACTTTAGGACTAGCCCTTATTGCTGTTTATTTCGGTAATCTGAATATTGTAGCCCCGATCTTAACGATGTTTTTCCTTACTACCTATGGGGTGCTCAATATTTCTGCCACCTTAGAAAAGGTATTGGGGAGTCCTTCATTTCGTCCTACTTTCAAAGTCCACTGGATCTTCTCCTTTTTAGGTGCGATTGCCTGTATATGGGTTATGCTACTTATTAATGCCTCTGCTACCGCTATAGCCACCCTTTTTATGTTGATTCTTTACTTCTGGCTGCAGCGAAGGGAACTTCAGACTACTTGGGGCGACGTGCGACAAGGCCTCTGGATGGCAATAAGTCGCAGTGCTATTTTACGTATAAAACGAAATGTAGACCCGAAAAATTGGCGGCCTCATATCTTAGTGCTCTCGGGAGCCCCAACCAAACGCTGGCACTTGATCAAATTAGGACATGATATAAGCCAAAACCGCTCCTTAATGACCGTATGCACCGCACTCACCAATCCTGACCTTCAGATCGAACGCCAGCACAAAATGGAGAGTAATATTAGGGAGTATCTTAATCAAAGAGGCATAAACGCTCTGGTCCGGATCTTTTATGCGCAAAATGTCTTGAACGACACTAAGGCAATGATAAGCACTTATGGACTTGGGGCCATTAGTCCAAACACCATCCTAATGGGAGCCTCAGAGAATCCAGCAAATCTGTCGGCCTACTGCGAGTTAATTAGGCATTGCTATGCCTCCCGTCGAAATGTAGTGATAGCTCGACAAGCCGAAAACCTCAACGACCAGCCTTACAAGCGGATTGACATTTGGTGGGGCGGTCTCAAAGCAAATGGTGGCCTTATGATCGTACTAGCACATATGCTACAGCGCAGTGTTAATTGGAAAAATACCGAGGTGAATGTAAAAATGCTTAGTCGTAATGAGAAGGCGGCCCAAGGCGCTAGCGCAAACCTCTCTACCCTTCTCAAAGAAATGCGAGTTGACCATAATGAAGAGGTAATTTGTGAACCGGATAAGGACTTTTATTCCGTTCTCGAGTCTGATTCCAAAGGAGCCGATCTAGTGATGTTAGGTATGGCTATACCTAGTTCTGAAATGGACTACGAAAGTTATTATCAAGGCCTTAGTCGAAAAACAAAAAACCTCCCATCTTGCCTTTTTGTATTGGCATCACAGGAGGTAGCATTTAAAGAAGTTCTAAGTTAGACCTAGCGGTGGGTATACATTTCCGAATAATACTTCTGATAGTCTCCAGAGGTTACACTATTTAGCCATGTCTCGTTCTCTAGATACCAATCGATAGTGGCCGAAAGTCCCTCTTCGAAAGTTACCGAAGGTTTCCAGCCTAATTCCTTATTGATCTTGCTCGCATCGATAGCATAGCGCCGATCGTGTCCAGGTCGGTCGGTAACATAGGTGATCAATTTTTCTGAAGTTCCTGGTTCACGACCAAGCTTTTCATCCATTTGAGTGCAAAGCACCCTGATCAATTCGATATTCTGCCATTCATTAAAACCACCAATATTGTAAGTCTCCTTATTCTTTCCTTCATGGAAAACAAGGTCTATCGCGCGTGCATGATCGATAACGTAAAGCCAATCACGGGTATACTTGCCATCGCCGTAAACCGGTAAAGATTTATTGTTGCGGACATTATGAATAAACAGAGGGATCAACTTCTCTGGAAATTGATTGGGGCCATAGTTATTGGAACAATTGGTAATGACGTAAGGCATGCCATAGGTTTCACCGTAAGCTCTCACAAAATGATCGGAACTGGCCTTTGAGGCCGAATAAGGAGAATTAGGATCGTAGGCCGTAGTTTCTTCGAAAAGTCCTTCAGCGCCAAGCGTACCATAAACCTCATCGGTACTAATATGATAGAAGCGCTTGCCTTCAAAATTATCTTTCCAAGTATCACGAAAAGCATTGATGAGATTAACCGTACCGATCACATTGGTTCTAACGAAAGAGAGAGGGTCGGTAATACTGCGATCTACGTGACTCTCTGCCGCCAAATGTAAGACCCCTTCAAATTTGTGCTCCGCAAAAAGCGCATTCATGGCTTCTGCGTCAACAATATCAGCCTTAACGAAATGGTAATTGGGCTTATCCTCAATATCCTTTAGGTTTTCTAAATTGCCTGCATAGGTGAGAAGATCTAAGTTATAGATCTCGTAATGGGGATATTTATTTACAAATAAGCGGACCACATGGGACCCAATAAAGCCTGCTCCACCAGTAATCAATATTTTCTTGCTACTCATCTTAATCTAAGTTTCTAATTTTCTTTTCCCAACGCCAGGCATCGGCCATGGCATCGTCGAGGTTCTTCTTGGCTTTCCAGCCTAATTCTTGATTAGCCTTGGTAGTATCGGCAAATGCAGCAGTTACGTCACCGGGACGACGTTCTACAATTTTGTAATTCAATTTCGAATCTGAAACGCGCTCGAATGACTGAATCACCTCGAGCACAGTACTTCCAGTTCCGGTGCCAAGGTTGAAGAATTCATAGTTATTGGCATTTTTCTTTGAAACCAAACGCTCCACTGCCACCACATGAGCCTTGGCTACATCTACCACGTGGATATAATCACGCTCATTAGTGCCATCTCTTGTTTCATAATCGCTCCCAAAAACGGATAGTTGCTCGCGAACCCCAGCAGCAGTTTGAGTTACATAAGGCACTAAATTTAAAGGCACACCCAAGGGAGATTCTCCAATTTCGGCACTCGGATGTGCTCCGATAGGATTAAAGTAACGCAAACTGATCGCATTAAATTTATGAGCTTCAATTGCGTCTTGAATCACCTCCTCCCCGATCTGCTTTGTGTTCCCATAAGGCGACATGGCAGCTTGTACCGGACTTTTTTCGGTGATAGGCAATTCCTCCGCTTCCCCATATACAGTGCAACTTGAGCTGAAGATAAAATTATCCAAGCCATGGTCGCGTAGGTTCTGTAAGAGATAAACCAGAGAACCTAAATTATTCTCATAATACTCCAAGGGCTTGCTTACTGATTCTCCCACCGCTTTGAAGGCGGCAAAGTGAATAATGCCATCGAGGTCGCCATGGCGATTAAAAAGCTGTTCAACTTCCTCCTTGATCTTTAGGTCTACCTTTTCGAAGAGGGGACGCTTACCGGTAATCGCTTCAATACCATCTAAAACCGCTACACTGGAATTACTAAGATTATCTACAATAACAGGCTCATGCCCCGCTTCAATGAGTTCCACTACCGTGTGCGAACCAATAAAACCAAGCCCTCCTGTAACTAAGATGCGTGCCATTGAATTTTATTTCTTGATGTAATCTTTGAAGTCCTTATGCTCAGTCTTGTAAAGATCCGCTTCAGAAAGGGTCTTGAAATAGTCATAAGTGATCTTCAGTCCTTCGGCACGCGATACTTTTGGCTCCCAACCAAGTAAATCCTGAGCCTTAGT
>CBFHJH010000017.1:0-7790 GCA_965656185.1 Croceimicrobium sp. | reverse complement strand
GTAATATCCGGACGACGCTGAGTAGGATCATCTTTCGGCAGGTCCTTATAAATTACTTTTTGGTCCGTTCCGGTTAGCTTGATGATCTCTTCGGCAAATTCTCCAATGGTGATTTCATCCGGGTTTCCAATGTTAACCGGTTGAGGGTAATCACTCATCAACAGTCGGTAAATACCTTCGATCAGGTCATCAACATAACAGAAAGATCGGGTCTGACTTCCGTCACCAAAAACGGTAAGGTCCTCTCCTCTCAAAGCTTGTCCGATGAAGGCAGGTAATACCCGGCCGTCATTTAAGCGCATTCTCGGACCATAGGTATTAAAGATTCGCACGATGCGAGTTTCTAAGCCATGGTAGGTATGGTAAGCCATGGTCATCGCTTCCTGAAATCGCTTGGCCTCATCATAAACCCCGCGTGGACCAACCGGATTAACGTGGCCCCAATATTCTTCCGTTTGCGGATGTACTTGGGGATCGCCGTAAACCTCCGAGGTGGAGGCAATCATTAAGCGAGCTCCTTTTTCTTTCGCTAAGCCAAGGCAATTATGAATTCCTAATGAGCCTACTTTTAAGGTCTGAATCGGAATTTTGAGATAATCGATCGGGCTGGCCGGAGAAGCAAAGTGTAATATATAATCGATTTTACCAGAAACGTGAATGAAGTTAGAAACGTCGTGGTTATAAAACTCGAACTCTGGTAATTTGAATAGGTGCTCGATATTCCGAAGGTCACCGGTAATGAGATTATCCATCCCAACTACTTGAAAACCTTCCTTAATAAAGCGATCACACAAATGCGAACCTAGGAATCCTGCCGCTCCGGTAATTAATACCCTTTTCTTCATATCCTATTATGATTTAACCCCGATACAGTAATATTCGAAGCCTAGTTCTGCCATTCGTTTAATATCGAAAATATTCCTTCCGTCAAAGATAATTGGGGCATTTAAATCACCTTTAATCTCTTCAAAGTCTGGAACTCTAAATTCGCTCCACTCGGTAACAACTAAGAGGGCGTCTGCTCCTTTTACCGCTTCATATTCATCTTTGGCATATGTTATGGTGTCGCCCAGATCATGTTTGGCTTCTTCCATCGCCACAGGGTCATAAGCAGAAACAGTAGCTCCTTCTGCCAAGAGCTTATTAATGATCACCACCGATGGTGCTTCGCGCATATCGTCGGTATTAGGCTTGAACGAAAGTCCCCACATGGCAAAATGCTTTCCTTTCAAGTTCCCTTGGAATCGGCGCATTACTTTTTCAAATAATACCGATTTCTGATCGTCGTTCACTTCTTCTACCGCTTCCAAGATCCGCATAACATGTCCGTTCTCACGGGCTGTTTTTGCCAAGGCCTTTACATCTTTTGGAAAACAGCTACCGCCGTATCCGATGCCCGGATAGATAAATTTATTTCCGATCCTCGGATCAGAGCCTATTCCCTTACGTACTAAATTCACGTCTGCCCCCATGATCTCGCATAGGTTGGCGATGTCATTCATAAAGGAAATCTTGGTAGCCAGCATAGAGTTAGCCGCGTACTTGGTCATTTCCGCTGAAGGCACATCCATAAAAATTACCGGATGACCATTTAAAGTAAAAGGATGGTACAATTTCTCCATTACCTTTCTGGCACGATCCGACTCTACCCCCACTACGATGCGGTCGGGTTTCATGAAGTCATTTACCGCGGCTCCTTCTTTTAGGAATTCCGGGTTTGAAGCTACGTCATAATCCAAGCTCAATCCGCGCTTATCTAAGGCATCTTGAATCTCTTTTTTCACTTTTGCTGCCGTTCCCACCGGAACAGTTGATTTGGTGATAATTACCCCATAAGAGTTCATGTTTTCACCTATTTCACGGGCCACGGCCAAAACATATTTCAAATCGGCACTACCATCTTCTCCGGGAGGAGTTCCTACCGCGATGAATGCTGCTTCAGCATCTTTGATAGCTTCTCCTAAATTGGTAGAAAACTGCAAGCGACCTTTGTCGTAATTGCGGTGTACTAATTTATCGAGCCCAGGCTCATAAATGGGTAATATGCCATTCTTTAGGTTTTCGATCTTTTTCTGATCTACATCCACGCAAATTACGTCGATGCCCACCTCAGCTAAGCAAGTTCCGGTTACCAGTCCTACATAACCAGTACCAACGATTACGATTTTCATGATTGGTTATTTATAAAGTTTTTAACTTCCTCTGTAATGTATTCTAATTGCTCTTCCGATAATTCACTGTGCATAGGCAGAGAAAAAACTCTACTTACCAAGCGCTCGGTAACCGGAAAGCTTCCCTCACCGTAGCGATCATCTTTATAAGCCTTTTGCATGTGTAAAGCTACCGGATAATAGATCATAGCCGGTATATCTTTCGATGAAAGGTATTCTACCAAAGCATTACGGTCTATCGAATCGACTAATTGCAAAGTGTATTGATGGAAAACATGAGTCGATTTCGGATCGCGGAAAGGTGTCTTTAATTCTGATACATCCGCAAAAGCCTTATCGTAATAAGCAGCTGCTTTGCCTCGATTCGCATTATAACGATCTAGATGAGGTAACTTACAACGTAATACCGCCGCCTGAATAGAATCTAATCGTGAGTTCACCCCGATCATATCGTGATAATAACGCACGGTTTGACCGTGATTGGCGATAATGCGTAATTTCTTAGCTAATTCATCATCATTGGTGAAAATGGCTCCTCCATCGCCGTAACAACCCAAGTTCTTACTGGGGAAAAAAGAGGTAGAACCAATGTGGCCAATGGTACCGGCTTTCTGAGTTTGGCCATTGGCGAAAGTATAATCGGCCCCAATCGCTTGAGCGGTATCCTCCACCACGAAAAGGTCGTACTCCCTTGCAATATCCATGATTGACTCCATATCGGCACACTGGCCAAATAAATGAACGGGTACAATGGCCTTAGTTTTCTCAGTAATTGCCGCTTTAACCTGATCTGGGTTTAATCCAAAAGTATCCTCGTCTACATCCACCAAAACAGGAGTTAGGCCTAAGAGGGCAATAATTTCCGCGGTAGCCACATAGGTGAAAGTTGCTGTTATCACCTCATCGCCAGGCTTTAAGCCTAACGCCATCATGGCAATTTGCAAAGCATCGGTCCCATTAGCACAGGGAATCACGTGTTTAACCGATAGGTATTGTTCTAATTCGGCTTGAAATGTTTTTACCTCAGGACCGTTAATATAGGCGGAAGATCGAACGACATTGGTTATGGCTTGGTCGACTTGATCTTGGATTTGTTCATACTGGCTGACCAAGTCAACCATTTGAATTTTCTTCATAAATCAATTTATTCCTAACAAAGATAAAGAGCATTGTCCTAAAGGACCTTACTTTTGTGATAATTATGAAATTAAGACTTTTTCCACTAATTGGGCTAATTTTCGCCAGCACTCTGACCTCAGCACAAGAGAAATCCGAACCTAGTCGGGCTTGGTTAATCGGGGCTGGCATAAGCACCAATAGCCCAGGCGGAGAGTGGACCGACCGCTACACTCAGAATTACAGTGTAAGTGCGTTTTTAGGTCGGAAATTCAGTTCGAATTATACCCTAACCGCCGAGTGGTCTTATTTATTCGGAGGTGATGTTACTGATCGTGAAGCCTCCTTAAAAAACGTCTTTACTCCCGATGGAAATCTGATCAATATAAGTGGCAGCTACGCCCAGGTAAACATCAACCAGAGGGCTACTTACTTTAATTTAGGGGTCGAAAAGACCATCCCATTTTTTGGTTCCAACCCTAACAGTGGCCTAAACCTCGGGCTCACCGGAGGCTACATTTGGCATTGGCTAAACGTTGACAATGTTGGCAACGATTCCCCACAGATCATTGATGAATACGAAAAAGGATACGATCGCTTTGGTCAAGGTTTTATGCTCCGGGAGAGTTTAGGTTTCATTTATATGTCGCCCAACCGAAAAGTAAACTTTAAAATTTCTTTCGAAGTCAGCCAAGTGTGGTCGCGTGACATGAGGGCTTATTACTACCCTTTAGGCGCCCTAAGTGACGAGCTTCAAAGCAATTTCCTTTATGGCTTAAAACTTAATTGGTACATCCCTATTTACCTTGGTGGAAAAACTGAGGAGTATTACTACAACTAATTTGCATTTCCTCTACAACATAGGAATAAGAGCCTATGGCCTGGCCATTCGAATCGTCGCTATCTTCAATAATAAAGCGCAGCTTTGGCTGATTGGTCGAAAAAAGTGGCGCAGTGAATTAAGTCAATTAAATTTAGATGAAGGGCAACTTCTTTGGATCCACTCTGCCTCTTTAGGAGAAATTGAACAAGGCGTTCCCGTAATTAAAAACCTGAGAAACAAAAGGCCTGACCTTAAAGTCGTTATAAGCTTTTTCTCTCCCAGTGGCTACCTGAATTTTAAACAGAGAGAGCTGGCCGATGCCATCATATACCTTCCATTGGATCTTCCTAAAAACGCCAAAGATTTCCTACAACTACTTCAGCCTGATCTTGCCCTTTTCCTCAAATATGAGATTTGGCCCAACTTTTTGAGTGAATTAAAAAAGAAGGGTATTCCGACTGTTCTTGCCCCAGCAGTTTTTCGCGATGATCAAATTTATTTTAAGCCTTACGGCGGATATTTTCGCCGGGCACTTGAGCACTTTCAAAACATCTTGGTGCAGGATCAAAAAAGTCTTGAGCTTCTAAAAATCATTGGCATCAGTGCTGATATTTGCGGTGACAGCCGATTTGATCAAGCTCAAAAAATAAAAGAAAGTCCTTTTGAACTGAACGGCCTTGATGAGTGGATCGATCAAAAGCTTTGTTTAGTAGCCGGCAGTTCTTGGCCAAAGGAAGAGGAGCTTTTGGTCAGACTACTTAAGGGCAATAAGGCCCTGAAATTAATCCTAGCTCCCCATGAGGTTGAGCCAAAAAATATTTCTCGCCTCAGTAAGGAATTCGAAGATTTTGGGCTAAATCTTTTCAGCGAAAGCGCTTGGAGTGCTAAAAATCAAGTTTTGATTGTCGACAATATTGGTCAGTTAAAAATGCTTTACCGTTTTGCCGACCTTGCCCTAATAGGCGGGGGCTTCGGCCAAAGTGTACACAGCACCGTAGAGCCCGCTATTTATGAAATACCTATTGCCTTTGGACCCAACCACAAAAAGTTCGTGGAAACCAAAGAAATGGTCCAGCAAGAATTAGCCTTTGAGATTCATCATTTCCAGGATCTCGACAACTACATTAAACGCTTTAATCCACAAGAAGCAAGGGCAGAATTCAAGCCAAGGATGCATCAATATTTGAAACAAAAAACTGGTGCCGCCGATAAGATCTCCAAAGTACTAGAAACGCTGTTGGATGGGAAAAGCTGAATTAAGGACAAAGCTGAGAGGTGAACGAAAGGGACTCAACCCCGATCAAAAGCAAGTTTGGGATAAAGAGCTATGCGATGAGCTTTGGAAACTGGTTCAAGAACAAGAAGCGCAAGTAATCCATTGCTACCTTCCCTTACCGGAGGAGATCCAGCTTTGGCCCTTTCTCGAAAGAGTATTGGACGCAGGAATCGAACTGCATGCTCCAAAAATAACCGGGAAAGGAATTTTAAAGAGCCTTATACTTAGGGACACAAATACCTTGAAGCCAGCCACCTTTGGTACTCTTCTCCCCATTCAAGAAGTTTGGGCTGAAAAGACTCCGGAAATCATCATTTGCCCAGGCTTGGCATTTGACCACTTGGGCAATCGCCTTGGTTATGGCGGAGGCTATTACGACCGCTTTTTAGCAGAACAATTCGACGCACTAAGAATAGGCTTGGCCTACCCGTTTCAATTACTAGAAAGTGTTCCTGCGGAGGCTTATGACCAATCGGTTGATCTAGTTTTGGTGAGCAACAAAAAAAGCGACTAAAAAGTCGCTTTTTAAGGTGCCCCAGGCGGGACTTGAAATATCTTCACCCAGCTTCACTTAAGTTCAGCTAAAATCGCTTAAATCAACTGTTTATTAGCTAGTTATATTCACACCGCCATGCAATAGGGTGAAGTCAGATGCATTAAAATGCTATATTTGTTTCAGTAATATTTCAGTATTGTTTCAGTAATACAGCTCGCCAATGTCGTTTTCACTACGTTTTGAGATCAATAATAAGCCAACTTCTGATGGTAGGCATTCAGTGATGCTAAGACTGACTAAAGAGCGAAAGCTTGCTCGGCTCAAAACTCAATACCTGGTAAAGAAATCCACTTTTCACGCCAAAGCTCAGTTCGGTAAATGGATACGATCCAGCGAACCACGTCATGCTGTCCTAAATAATGGTTTAAAAAACCTCTACGATGATCTTTTCGACTTTATTAACTCCTACTTGAACGAGCAAGATGCTGACGCTAAAATGTTAATCCAAGCATTTAAAAATCGCAAGTCGTTAAACAACCAGACATGGATTGCCTATGGAGAAGCTCAGGTCAACCATTACAAATCTGTGGGCAAAGAACGCTATGCGCTTAAAATGAAGGTAGCTCTCAATAAGCTCGAGGTTTACTTAAAAGGTAACGACCTAGCCTTAAATCAGACCGATTTAGCTATGATTAAAGGTTTTGATGCTTATTTGCGTGAAATTGGCAACTCTCCAAATACGGTTGATGTCAACCTTAAGGTTATCAAGCTCATTTATCGGCGTGCTATGGACGAAGGTCTTATTGAGAATCCGAACCTTCAATTCTTAAAATACAGTGTGAAAACCACTTCAGTAGAGCGTGATAAGCTCACAATAGGAGAGTTAAAGCTTTTGGAAGACCTAGAGCTTGAGAAGTATTCTTGGGAATGGCATGCTCGCAACTACTTTGTATTTGCTCTTTATATGGGCGGTATGCGATTTGGAGACCTTGTAGAGCTATCATGGAGCAACATTAAAGATGGAAGTCGACTGGACTACCTTATGAATAAAACGGGCAAGCGGCAAATGATGCGCATGCCTAGAAAAGCATTGGAGATTTTAGACTTATACCCTCTAAAGGACGGCAAGTCAGACACTTTTATATTCCCACTATTGCCTAGAAACTATTTCGAGCAGCCCATTGCAAAGAGAATTAAGATTGTTAGCTCCAAAAATGTGCTGGTCAACCGTTATTTAGCTGAGGTGGTGAAAAAAGCTAAAATTCAAAAAAAGGTTAGCTTTCATATTGCGCGACATAGTTTCGCATATATCGCCTACAGTCAAACTAAAGATCCTATGGCCGTGAAAAAAGCGCTTCAACATTCCAAGCTCAAGGAAACTCAAGACTACATTAACTCCTTGGGAAATGATGGAGAACGCGATATCTTAGGGGAAATATTTGACTAATGTTACCAATTGTACACAAGCTTCAAAAGTCGCAGGTAAAGATCAGTTTTGATGAAGATTTTGCGGAATTTTTAGCAGATGATCCTAGATACTCAAATGAACGAATCTTACTACCCCTAAATGCGTCTTTTTCATTTGGTACCATTGTTACTTTTCGCTTTTACTACTCGGGTGAAAGAACGCATTTCTCTAACCAGTTTAAACGTCAAATTCACTTAGACCTAAGAGACTTAATTCTGAAGAGCAACTCATACGAAGCTCTAGTTAGTTTAGAGAGTGAGATAGAAAAAGTCATAATTAGCTTAGATCGTCATCAAATACAGTATAAATTTCGAGGAGCCGGGACTTTTTTTGCACCGGATCTTAGCTCTTACCCTTTAGTTGTCAGTAATCTTATTAAAATAAGCAAGGAGCAAGAGGCGAGAGAGAAAATAGAGGCACTGCTGGAGGTTATTAGCAAT
>CBFHJH010000016.1:0-49269 GCA_965656185.1 Croceimicrobium sp. | reverse complement strand
ACAACGACATTCCTACTTACACTGTATCTCAGATCAATGGCATTGACGCCAATTTTGAGCCAGATTCTTTAGGCGTGCAGTGTAAACTAGTAGGTACCGTATTTACCGATGATTTTGATGGTAATGGAGGCTACAGCTTCTACATGTATGATAATACTGGCGGAATCAACATTTTCAACTTTGTAGATGAGCCCGGTGGTTATCAGGTGAACCGTGGTGATTCGATTCGTGCCATTGGCCATATTGAATTCTACAACGGTCTCATAGAACTGCAGGTTGACTCGATCGTGCTATTGGGAAGTGGTGTTAGCTTGAAGCAGCCTACCCAGGTATTCGACTTGGATGAGTCTACCGAAAGCGAGTACATCCGATTGAATGGCTTCTATTTAGTGAATCCTGGTTCTTGGCCAGTATTCGCTGGTTCAAGTGTGAACTTGGATATTACCAATGGTCAAGATACCCTTGTAATGCGTATCGATAGCGATACCGATATCGACGGTACTCCAGCGCCAACCGGTTATTTCGACATTATCGGTGCCGGTGGTCAATTCGATAACTCCGCTCCCTACGACGAAGGTTATCAGATCTTCCCTCGTGATACCATGGATATTATCGAGGTAGATCTACCAAGCTTACACATTAGTGAAGTTATGCCAAGCAGTAATTTAAATGCTCCGGTAGATGGAGATTGGTTTGAAGTACGCAATACAGGAACTTCTGCGATCGACTTAAACGGTTACAGCTGGGATGATGAAAGCCGTACCGTATTTAATCATAATGTAACTACTTCGGTAAGCATTCCTGCCGGTGAGTCTGCCTTGTTCGTAGACATTGCATCAGCAGATATCAGCGCTTGGGAAACCGAATGGAAACAAACTGGTCAAGGATTGATCATCCTTAATACCGGAGACGAATTCGATAATGGCTTCAGTGGCTTTAGCGCTAATGGCGATGAGGTAAACCTTTATGACGACGCTGGTCGTTTAGTTTCAAGTGTGGCCTATACAGCTGGTGATGTAACTACTGGCTTTAGCCTTGAATTTGATATGGATGGTAGCTTATTGGGAGCTGCAGTAGACGGTCAGAATGGTGCTTACACCTCTCTTAACGGAGACGTAGGTAGCCCAGGTGATCTATCTCCGATCAGTCTTGAGGAGATCTTAGCTTCTAATATCAGCCTTTATCCGAACCCGAGTAATGGTGTGTTTACCATTCAAGGTTCTAATAATGCTGAGAAAACTATCGAAGTATACGATTTAAACGGTGCATTGATCTATCAGGTGACTAGCACTAATGTGAATGTTCGGGTTGATCTTGGTGAAGTTGCAGCCGGAGTTTACTTAGTAAAAGTGGCTTCTGAAGGACAGCAAGTAAGCCGAAAGTTAATTCGCAAATAATTCGAATAACATATTAAGCTAGGAGGGACTCCCGTTATGCGGGAGTCCCTTTCTTAAATAAAAGATGACCAGTTTAATTTACAATATCCTCTCCTTGGTTGGCGCCTTGGGGCTCTTCATCTACGGTATGAAAGTGATGAGTGAGTCGATCCAAAAGTTCGCCGGTGCGCGCCTGCGTAAAACCATGCGAGCGATGACTGCCAATCGCAGTTTAGGGGTATTTACTGGTCTTAGTGTTACCGGCATTTTACAGTCATCATCGGCCACAACGGTAATGATCGTAAGCTTTGTTAATGCGGGTCTTATTACCTTACGTCAATCGGTAGGGGTAATCATGGGAGCTAATTTAGGGACCACGGTCACCGCCTGGCTTGTGGCCATCTTAGGGATGGGTAAATTTTCTATTTCTGCCCTAAGTTTACCCATCTTGGCCATTGCTTTCCCAATGATCTTCTTGTCTAAGGAGCGCATGCGTCTTTACGGGGAAGCGATCTTTGGCTTCGCAATCCTATTTATCGGTTTGTCCTTTATGCGAGATGCCTTGCCGGCATGGCAAGATAATCAGGTGGTCTTAGATTTCTTAAAGCAGTTCGACTACGGTCAGAGCCATTATCTACATCGACTTGGCATTACCAGCCTTTTCGTGATCTTTGGAATGCTTGGCACATTCATGCTCCAGTCTTCTTCGGCTGCTATGGCACTGACCTTGGTGCTTACCGCGAATGGTTTGATCAGTTTTCCTTTGGCCGCCGCGATTATTTTAGGAGAGAACATAGGCACAACTTTCACCGCAAATATTGCAGCGATCGTAGGAAATGTATACGCCAAACGCAGTGCCAGAACTCACTTCCTTTTCAACGTTCTTGGGGTGGCTTGGGCTTTGTTGCTCTTTCCATTTTTCCTCGATTTTGTGGCCTATTTGAGCGATTTGTTGTTTAGAGGTGACCCCTTTAGCGATAAGGGAGTAATTCCTCTCGCTCTGAGCTTGTTTCACACCTTGTTCAATTTGATCAACTTGATCCTCTTCTTTAATCTGGTAGACCTTTTGGTAAAAATGGCTACATGGATGGTGCCCTCACGGGGTATGGAAGATGAGCTTTTTAGTTTAGACTTTATCGGCTCTAGCCTGATGGCAACCCCCGAATTATCTATGATGGAGGCTCGTAAGGAACTGGTGAAATTTGCCGATTTAATTCGTCGTGCCTATAAGTACATACCCTTGCTTATTACTGAGATGGACGAGCGTAAGCTGCAGAACTATGTGGCCAAGTTGCAGAAGTATGAAGATATTTCCGATCGGATGGAAATGGAGATCTCAAATTACTTGAGCAAGCTCAGTCAGAGTGAACTAAGTCAAGAAGGTACTTCCAAAGTTCGCGGCATGTTGCATATTGCAAATTACCTGGAACGGATAGGAGATATTTACTTGGAAGTGAGCCGTAACCTCACGCATCGCAAAGAGCAGAAAGCCTATTTCACACCAGATATGCGAAATCAGGTGATGCAACTTTCAGAACTCGTTTCGCGCAGTTTAGACTTGATGGTGAAGAATGTGGATTTAGCCTCCAACCAGGGTTCTGAAGAGGAAACCCAACGAGTGGACCGGGAAGTAAATGAGCTTTTCTTAAAGTTAAAATCAGATTATATCCACAAAGTTGAAAAGGGCAAATATCGCATTCAAAGTGGTATGTATTACTCAGACCTCCTGGCCGAAATGGAACGTATTGCTGATCACGCTTCAAGCGTAAGCAACACCTTTATACGCACCCAGAGCCAGGATTAGTCTATGGCAATGGCGTCGCCAATGATGCGATTGCTTTCTTTCCCTGAACGATCACGTAACATTAATTCGAAGCGAATCGAATCGGTATTATTTGCCGGGAAGTTGGCGTAATCGAAAGGCGTGGTAATATCTCCCTCCAGAGTTTTGTTTTGACCAGTTGGCATAAGGTCGGGTAAAATGTTGTGGTAGGGAAGACAGGAGTCTAATGGTGGAATTTCTTGGTAACGACCATTTACATATTCGTAATAGTAGATGAAAAGGTCGTAGCGCTCCAAAAACTTAGTGTAATCCTGTAGGTCACAGGTGTCGGAAAAACTCATGTCTTCACGACCAATGTCGCCGTCTCCATCGGTAAAGTAAACTGTGAGGTCTATAACCCGGCGATTGTCGGCGCTATCGCCTAAATAGCGGACCTCGGCACTGCGCCATTGCAGGCTAGGTTGGTCGTCAAACTTCTGATCTTGCTCACAGGCAAATAAGCTTATCAATATGCCAAGTGAGAGTAGTATTTTAGCCTTTCGGAACTTCATATGTTTACAAACGTACAAGATGCGGAAAAAATATCCGCTTACGGTCTATTAAAAGAAACGCTTCTGCGCGGCGAAAAGTTGGAATTCGAGGAAATGGCTTTGGCTGTTTTTCGCTTACAAGCCGAACACAATCCAATTTATCAGCGGTGGATCGAATATTTAGGGATCGAAGCGAAAGAAGTGCGGCGTGTGAAGGATATCCCATTTTTACCGATCGACTTTTTTAAATCGCAGCGCCTAAGCATTTTTGAGTCCGAACCAGAGTTGTTCTTTCAGAGTTCAGGTACAGGAGGCTATGGCCAAAGTAAGCACGCAGTTTACAACCTAGCTCTCTACGATCAACTTTGCGATCAGGCTTTCACTTCATTTTATGGACCGGTAAAGGATTACACGGTACTGGCACTTTTACCGGCTTATTTGGAGCGTAAAGGTTCTAGTCTGGTTCGTATGGCCGATCGCTTCATTTCCCAATCTGAGGACCCTGATTCTGGCTTTTACCTTGACAAGTTGGCGGCATTAAGCGATAATTTAAAAGATAAGAAGGCTCAGGGAAAAAAGATCCTGCTCTTGGGAGTTAGCTTTGCTCTTTGGGATCTGGCCGAGCAATTTCCGATGGACCTTTCGGGGGCGATTATAATGGAAACCGGTGGTATGAAGGGGCGCCGTAAGGAGATTTTGCGCAAGGATCTTCATGAGATTTTAAAGGAAGCATTTCAAGTGGAAGAGATTCACTCCGAATACGGCATGACCGAGCTTTACTCCCAGGCTTACAGCAGGTCGCAGGGCCTATTCGAAACAAGTTCTACCATGCAGGTCATGATTCGCGAAATGGAAGATCCATTTAGCTGGGCACGAAATGGGAAATCGGGTGGAATCAATATTATCGACCTGGGGAACCTGGACACCTGTTCCTTTATCGAGACCCAAGATTTGGGTAGAATGCATTCCGATGGTAGATTTGAGGTTTTAGGCAGGTTCGACCGGGCAGAGGTCCGCGGCTGTAACTTAATGGTCCATTAAACAAACGATGAGGTCCCGGTTGGCGTTATCACAATTAAATTAAAAGCATGAAAAAGCATATAGCGGCACTTTTAGGTTTTATCTCTTTTGGCTTGGGCGCCCAGGTCTTGGAGGAGCAGGCTTCATTTTCGGCCACCGCCAGAGGTGAAGCTATTTTTGAATTGAATGCCGGAGAACACATTTATACCTATCAAGGAGAGGAAGGCTGGTTCAAGGCGCGTAAACTGGTATATCTTAAGGCAGTGGATATTGCCGATGGGAAGTTAGCGGCGGGTGCTCAATTAATGAATGAAGAAGAGGAGGTTATTGGAGAAGCTAAAGCAAGTTTGAAGCTTTATGAACTGGATACCATTGAAGCATTCCGTGGTGATGATAGCTACCGCGCCGTAATCCAGGGTTATATCTTTGAAACCAAATTAGAGGATGGCTCTATTCCGGAAACGCAGATCGAAAAGATCATGGCAATCAAGAACCGCAGCGAACAGCAAAGAATGTTTGAAGCCCTTTGGGAGGCCAACAATGCAGAAAATGAAGAGATAGACGCCTACAATGTTTGGGTGATCTACGAAAACGATAAAACCAGTAAAGAAGAGAAAGACTTTCGTTTGATCATGGTCTTTCGAGGAAAGGCTACCCCTTATGCCTTAATAACCAATGGTCATAAGGTAGAGTTACCCAAGGTAAAAGAGGTTTGGGAAGACGGAGAGTTTCGGATCGACTACCTTTTCAAATCTTCCGCCTCACAAAAAGAAACGATCGAAGGGTTGATATATAATTACCTAGCCTTGTAAAGAAAAAAAGCCTCTCATTTTTGAGAGGCTTTTGCTTTAAAGAACGGTCACTAAAAAGTAGTTTTTCTTGCCTTTCTGGGCCAGTATGAATTTCTCGGAAATCAAATCCGCAGGGCTTACCTGCTTTTCTAAGTTCACCTTGGTCTTATTAATGCTTACGCCGTTGGCTTGCGTCATTTTCCGGGCTTCTCCCCGTGAAGGGAAGATGTCCGTTTTATCGGCTAAAAAGCTCACGATATCTATTCCTTCGTTTAATTCGGCGCGACTAATTTCGAAATTAGGCACCCCTTTAAAAAGATCCAATAAAGTTTCTTCACCCAGGTCGCGCAGGTCTTCTTCAGTACTCTTGCCAAATAGGATTTGAGAAGCCTTGATCGCTTTATCCAATGCCGCCTTGCCGTGTACCATGGTAGTTACCTCTTCGGCTAATCTACTTTGCAGCTTTCGCTGATGGGGTGCTTCTTGGTGGGAGGAAATCAGGCCTTCGATTTCGTCTTGCCCTAACATGGTGAAGATCTTGATATAACGTTCAGCGTCTTCATCGGAAGTGTTGAGCCAGAACTGGTAAAACTTATAGGGGCTGGTGTATTTGGCCGAAAGCCAAACATTACCTTCTTCGGTCTTTCCAAACTTGCCGCCGTCGGCTTTAGTGATGAGCGGGCAAGTTAGGGCAAAGGCTTCACCACTTTCTTTACGCCGAATCAATTCGGTTCCGGTAGTGATGTTTCCCCATTGGTCCGAGCCTCCCATCTGGAGTCGGCAATTGTATTCACGATAGAGGTGGAGAAAGTCATAGCCCTGCACCAACTGATAGGTGAATTCGGTAAAGGACATTCCTTCGCCTTCGCCACTAAGGCGTTTTTTTACCGATTCTTTGGCCATCATATAATTCACGGTAAGGTGCTTACCAACGTCGCGAATGAAGTCCAGGAAACTAAACTCCTTCATCCAGTCGTAGTTGTTTACCAATAAAGCGGCGTTAGAGGCATCACTTTCAAAATCGAGGAATAACGCCAATTGCTGCTTAATCGAATCTTGATTGTGGCGTAATGCGGCTTCATCTAAAAGATTACGCTCTTTGCTCTTCCCCGAAGGATCGCCAATCATGCCCGTGGCTCCACCTACCAAGGCGATGGGCCTGTGACCCGCATTTTGAAAATGCTTCAGCATCATAATACTCACCAGGTGCCCGATGTGTAAAGAATCGGCCGTAGGGTCGATACCCACATAGGCCGAGGTCATTTCCTTTGCTAATTGATCTTCCGTTCCGGGCATGGAGTCGTGCAGCATGCCGCGCCAGCTTAGTTCTTCTACGAAGTTGCTCATCATTCTCGATTTCGTCGCAAAATTAGGGCATAGATTCCTTTGACAAAGCATTATTTCCGGGATTTGATATTTGCTTAGCTTCGCAAAAAAGAAAATTATGCGCCATACGGTTAGCGGAGCCACGGGATTAGTAGGATCACATTTAGTGATGGAACTGCTTTTGGCAGGAAAGGAGGTGCGTGCCCTACATCGTAAGAGTTCAGACCGCGGCTTACTGCAGCGTGTTTTTGGCTACTACGGGCATAAGCTGGCCGACCATGAATCGAAATTACAGTGGTTCGAAGCAGACTTATTGGACCCCATTGACTTGGATAATGCGGTTCAGGGCTCGGATTACTTTTATCACTGTGCCGCTCTAGTTAGCTTTAACCCTAAAGATAAACAGGCTCTAATCGTAGATAATGTTCGTATGACCGCAGGGCTGGTAAATGCTGCGCTTAGGCATGGGGCAAGTCGGTTTATTCACGTGAGCTCGGTGGCTGCTTTAGGGCGTAAGGAAGGACAGAAGGAGATCGATGAACAAAGTGACTGGGTAGACAGCAAAGAAAACTCCAATTACGCTAAAGGGAAATATGGTGCCGAGCTCGAAGTATGGCGAGGGATAGAAGAAGGCTTATCGGCGGCCATGGTAAACCCCTGCATCATTCTCGGGCCTGGTACTTGGCAAGATGGTTCGGCCGCGATCTTTCGGAATATTGCAGAAGGTTTTTCATTTTACTCCACTGGGGTTAATGCATTCGTAGATGTGCGTGATGTTGTGGAGGCTATCCTGATCTTGGCCGATCGGAAGGAGCTAAAGGAACGCTTTGTGATTGCGGCAGAAAACTGGTCTTACGAAAAGGTCTTTAAGGCCATCGCTCAAAAAATGGATAAACCTGAACCAAAAATTGAGATTAAGGCGTGGATGAGCGCCATAGCCTGGCGTTGGGAAGCACTCAAAACATTCTTCAGTGGGAAAAAGCCTCTGGTAACCAGGGAAACGGCTCGTACTGCCTTAAAGGAGTATTATTATAAGAATGATAAGGCCAAAGAAGTTTTAGGGCTGCAGTTTAGGGATTTAGAAGAAAGCTTGGCCTTTATTTCGAAACAGTATCTACAGGAGCATTAGACACGGGCTCATTATTATTTTCATCCTCGTCGCGCAAGGGCTCTTCCTCTTCTTCCTCTTCAATCCCTTGCGCTGCAAGTTCACTGCTCTTACGACTTAGCCTAGTTAAGATCTCTTCGTACATCCGATCCATACGTTCTGCATTGCGACAGTAAAACTCAAAGGAGGAGTCGTAAAGGGTTTCGCTCACTTGATGTTTGTCCCAGAGTTTTTGGTAATGATCGTAAGTGTAAAGGCTATCGCCAAGTACCTTTTTACCAATTCGGGCACCTTCAAGAATATGGACATCGGTTAAAATGTCGGTCATCTTATCTTCCGGAATGATCCATTCGGGTAAAGGAGCTTCCTTTTCCGGAGCCTGTGGGCTTTGGCATGAGGCCCCTAAGAGGCCAATTAATAAGATGAGGACTTTTTTAACGGTCAAATTCTAGTCTTTGAGCAGCGCGGTTTTCGAGAACCTTGCCATTTTCATAAACGAGAGAACCGTTTACTAAAGTATGGGTAACCCGAGCGCGGAAAGTGGTTCCTTCAAAAGGCGACCAACCGCATTTGGATAAAATATTTTCTTTAGCCACCCGCCAAGGACGACTAGGATCAACAATAGCAATGTCGGCCCAATAGCCTTCGCGAATATATCCCCGTTCTTTGATGTCGAAAAGTATCGCGGGGTTGTGACAAGCTTTTTGCACCATCATTTCGATGCTCATCTTATCATCCCTCACAAACTCCATTAAAGCTGGTAAAAAGTGCTGTACCAAGGGGCCACCGCTGGGTGCGGATGTGTAGGGGTTTTGTTTTTCCTCTAAAGTGTGAGGGGCGTGATCGGTGGCGAGAACATCGATGCGACCATCTATCACAGCTTTTAAGATCTCTTCTTTATCGCTCGACTCCTTTACGGCGGGGTTCCACTTTATCAAGGAGCCTTTACTGGTGTAATCCTCCTTACTAAACCAAAGGTGGTGGATGCAGGCCTCTGCAGTAATGCGCTTTTTTTCTAGTGGTAAACTATTGTCAAATAGATCACATTCCTCTGCGGTAGAAATATGAAATACATGCAGACGGCTGTTGTGTTTTTTGGCCAGTTCTACCGCCAAGGTGGAAGACTTTATACAGGCTTCTCTACTGCGTATTTCCGGATGCATTTCCATGGGGATGTCTTCGCCATACTTGGCTACGGCCTCTGCCATATTCCGGCGAATGGTTTCCTCATCTTCACTATGGGTAATGATAGGAATTTCTACTTCAGAGAAGATCGCTTCTAAGGCCTTCTGATCGTCTACCAACATATTGCCGGTACTACTGCCCATAAAGACTTTTACTGCCGGAACCTTGGTGGGGTCAATTTTTCGGAGTTCATCGATATTGTCGTTCGCTCCACCAATGTTGAATCCATAATTAGCCCAAGCGCTCTCGGCGGCGATAGCATATTTCTCCTCTAATTTCTCAATGGTTGTAGCGGGCGGCTTGGTGTTCGGTTGTTCAATAAAGGAAGTGATCCCACCGGCCACTGCCGCGCGTGATTCAGAAAAAATATTTGCTTTATGGGTTAAGCCTGGTTCACGAAAATGAACTTGATCGTCGATTAATCCAGGTAAAACGAAACTACCGGCGGCGTCGATAACCACGGTGTCGCTATCGCGCTGACTTAAATTATAATCGATCTTGGCAATACGGCCATCTTCGATGTATAGGTCTTTTTCCGTGATTTCGCCTTCATTAACCAGGCGGCCGTTTTTAATTAAAAACTTCCTTTTCATGGAATCAAAAGTTATTGATGTCTTCTCAGAAGACTACGAAGCTTGAGCTTTATTACGCCAAATACGGCTTCATTGATAATTCCGGAACTCATCTTAGATTCACCGATACTACGGTCTGTGAAAATTACCGGTACTTCTTTTATCTTAAAACCTAGTTTATAGGTGATGAACTTCATTTCAATTTGGAAGGCATAGCCTACGAAGCGAATTTTCTTAAAATTCATTTTTTCCAAGACCGCTCTGCGATAGCATACGAATCCTGCGGTGGTGTCTTCAATGGGCATGCCTAATATAAAGCGCACATACCGTGAAGCGAAATAACTTAATAGTACTCGACTCATCGGCCAGTTTACCACATTTACGCCTTTCACATAGCGCGAGCCGATGGACATATCAAAGCCTTCGTCCTTGCAGGTTGCGTAAAGTTTTTCGAGGTCATGCGGGTTGTGCGAGAAATCGGCATCCATTTCAAAAATGTACTGATAGTCCCGTTCCAAGGCCCAGCTGAAGCCAGCTAAGTAAGCGGTGCCCAATCCTTGCTTTCCCGCTCGAGGCAAAAGGAAAAGTCGATGTTCGTACTCTCCTTGTAAGTGCTTCACTACCTCTTGCGTACCATCGGGCGAATTGTCGTCTACAATTAAAACGTGAAAATCGGTGTGAAGTGAAAAGACCGTGCGTAGTATCCGCTCGATATTATCTTTTTCGTTGTAAGTTGGTATGACGACTAATGCCTGTGACAAGGGTGTAAAATTGGGGAGCAAAAATAAGTATTAATGTGCTACTTAAAGGTTGATTAAAGCGATTTTAAGATGACTAAACCATCGAGGGACCTAAAAGCCTATGGCACAAAAACGTCAATAATTTTGCTTTAGTTTATTTCGGGTGCTTTGTTTAAAGAGTTCCAGCAAAAAAAAATACCCCGACCGTTGGTCGAGGTATTCAATCTTTTAAGGTACAGTTTATTTACTGCTGGTAAGGCTAGCGCCTAAGTATTCACGATTCATGCGGGCGATGTTTTCCAGAGAAATGCCTTTGGGACATTCTTCGGCACAAGCTCCTACATTTGAACAGTTACCGAATCCTTCTAGATCCATCTGATCTACCATATTCATTACCCGGTCCTTGGCTTCAACTTTACCTTGTGGTAATAGGGATAGCTGTGAAACTTTGGCCGAAACGAATAACATTGCTGAAGCGTTAGGGCAAGCAGCCACACAGGCGCCACAACCAATGCAGGTAGCCGCATTAAAAGCTTCGTCGGCATTTGCCTTGGGTACTGGAATGGCGTTCGCATCAAGGGTGTTACCCGAAGTATTTACCGATACAAATCCACCAGCTTGAATTACGCGGTCCATGGCGGCACGGTCTACCACCAAGTCTTTCATTACCGGAAAGGCGCGAGCGCGGAAAGGCTCTACGTAAATAGTATCGCCATCTTTGAATTTACGCATGTGCAGCTGGCAGGTAGTGGTCTCATGTTCTGGACCATGGGGTTCTCCGTTAATGTGCATTGAGCACATGCCGCAAATCCCTTCACGACAGTCGTGATCGAAAGCTACCGGTTCATCGCCTTTTTCGATCAATTCCTCGTTTAATTGATCCATCATTTCCAAGAAAGAGCTGTCATGACTCACATTACTAATGGAGTAGTCCTTAAGCTCTCCTTTGCTATTCTCGTTGGCTTGACGCCAGATCTTTAATTTTAAATCCATGCTCAAAAATTTTAGGTCCCGCTTATTTGTAGCTACGGGTTTTCAATTCCACATTTTCGAATACCAGATCCTCTTTAACCAATTCAGGTTTACTTGGATCGCCAGTGTAATTCCAAGCCGACACAAAGGCAAAGTCTTCGTCGCGACGTAAGGCTTCTCCTTCTTCAGTTTGGAATTCCTCGCGGAAGTGACCTCCACAGGACTCTTCGCGTTCAAGAGCATCTTGACACATCAATTCACCCAACTCCATAAAGTCTGCTACTCGCATCGCTTTATCCAGCTCTGGGTTCATCTCATTGGCTTTTCCAGGAATTTTAACATTGTCCCAGAACTCAGCCCGTAAGGCTTGAATTTCTTTGATGGCCTCCTGTAAGCCTTGCGCGTTACGAGCCATACCACACTTGTCCCACATAATGCGGCCCAACTTTTTGTGGTAATGATCTACGCTGTGCTTCTTACCGGAATTATTCATCAACTTCTCGATATTTCCTACCACTTCTTTTTCCGCTTCCGCGAAAGCTTCGTGATTGGTGTCGATCTCTCCGGTACGGATTTCGTCGGCTAAGTAATCTCCGATAGTGTAAGGGATTACAAAATAGCCATCTGCTAAGCCTTGCATTAGGGCCGAAGCTCCTAAACGGTTAGCCCCGTGATCAGAGAAATTCGCTTCACCTAAGGCAAATAAGCCCGGAACTGAAGTCATTAAGTTATAGTCTACCCAAAGTCCTCCCATGGTATAGTGCACCGCGGGATAGATCATCATGGGCGTTTCGTAAGGATTGTCGTCTACGATCTTTTCATACATGGCGAAAAGGTTACCGTATTTGGCTTCCACCACTTTAGTACCTAGTTCGCGAATCTTGGCCGGACTTGGGTTATCGATACCCTGTACATTGGCTTCGGTCTTACCGTAGCGTTCGATCGCCGCAGCGAAATCAAGGTAAACCGCTTCCCCGGTTTTATTTACGCCAAAGCCTTCATCACAACGCTCCTTAGCAGCTCTAGAGGCTACGTCTCGAGGCACTAGGTTACCGAAACTTGGATAACGGCGCTCTAAATAATAATCGCGTTTTTCTTCCGGCAGATCGGTGGGTTTTAATTTACCCGCGCGAATCGCCTCGGCGTCTTTACGGTCTTTTGGTACCCAGATACGTCCATCGTTACGCAAAGATTCAGACATCAGCGTAAGCTTAGACTGATGCTCTCCCGAAACAGGGATGCAAGTAGGATGAATCTGCGTAAAGCATGGATTGGCAAAATGGGCTCCTTTGCGGTGGGCTTTCCAAGCGGCAGAACCATTAGATCCCATCGCATTGGTCGAAAGGAAGAAGACATTTCCGTAGCCACCTGAGGCCAATACCACAGCATGAGCCCCATGACGTTGAACTTCTCCAGTTACTAAATTACGAGCAATAATACCACGGGCTTTACCGTCTACCATTACCACTTCCATCATTTCATGACGGTTGTGAAGCTTCACCTTACCTTTTGCAATTTGACGACTTAAGGCCGAGTAAGCGCCCAATAAAAGCTGCTGACCGGTTTGTCCCTTAGCGTAAAACGTTCGACTTACCTGCACACCACCAAAAGAGCGGTTGTCTAGGTTACCTCCATATTCACGGGCAAAGGGAACGCCCTGGGCCACAGCTTGATCGATAATATTGGCCGATACTTCAGCTAGGCGATAAACATTAGCTTCACGAGAACGATAGTCGCCTCCTTTAATAGTATCGTAGAACAAACGGTAAACAGAGTCGCCGTCGTTTTGATAGTTTTTCGCTGCATTGATCCCTCCTTGTGCCGCGATCGAGTGCGCCCGACGAGGAGAGTCTTGGAAACAAAATGCCTTTACATTGTAGCCCATTTCTGCTAAAGAAGCAGCGGCTGAGCTTCCTGCTAATCCCGTTCCAACAACAATAACATCGATATTCCTTTTGTTGGCAGGGTTCACCAAGCGAATGTTAGCCTTGTGGTTTTGCCACTTCTTTTCGAGTGGTCCCTCTGGAATTTTCGAATCTAACTTCATAGAGATTGCGTTTAATTTTTAGCCATTAAAATGAAAACGGGAATGATCGCATATGCCACTGGCACGATCACAGAAAAAGCATAACCAAGGGTTTTGATCACTGGCGTGTAGCGCTTGTGATTAAGACCTAAAGTTTGAAATGCACTGGCGAATCCGTGCCATAAGTGGAAAGCGATTGCGGCCATGGCAATTACATATAAAGCCACCATGATCATTCCGGCGCTTCCGTCTTGGTACGTTTGTATAACTACAGCAGCGAGGTCTTTGTTCCCTTGGGCATCCATTCCTATTTCACCCCAATGCATTGTGTACCAAAATTGGCTCATGTGTAGGATGATGAAGGCGAGGATGATGGTGCCTAAAAGGCCCATGTTGCGCGAAGCCCAAATAGAATTGGCATTGGGCTTCCAGCTTTTGTAGCGCTCTGGACGAGCGGCACGGTTCTGACGAACTAAAAGTAATCCGTCTACCGCGTGAAATAAAATACTTAAGTAAAGAAGGTAACTCACGATCTTGATCACCGGAAAAGTGGTCATGAACTTCGCGTAGGCGTTGAATTGTTCCTGCCCCGCAACGGAGAGGTCCAAGAGTTGTAAATTACCGATGAGGTGGACGATCAAAAATGAAATTAAGAACAGTCCGGTCAATGACATCCATATCTTTTTCGCGATGGATGAACCTAAAATCCCTGATTTTGCCATAGTTGTAGTAGCGCGTTGAATTTTCGCAAATTTAAGAAGCTAAGGGGATTCCCCAACATAGCTTCCTATTTAGAATGATTACAGGAAACTCCTCCACGCCCCTGATTTAAAGGCAGCGGCTAATTTTTACCTTTGCGGGAAACGAAAAAATATTTTCATGCGATACGATCCAATCGACCCGCAATTATTCATTCAGAATAGAGCGAATTTCGTAAAACACCTTCCTCAGGGAGCCCTGGCAATTTTTAATGCCAATGATATTTTACCGACTAATGCCGATGGCACGCTGCCCTTTGTGCAGAATAAAGATCTCTTCTACCTCAGTGGCGTAGATCAGGAAGAAAGCATTTTGATGCTATTTCCTCATGCCTATAATCCGGCGCACCGCGAGATGTTATTTCTTACCGAAACCAATGAGCATATTGCTCGCTGGGAAGGGGCTAAATTGGATAAAGATCAAGCGACGAAGGTGACGGGGGTTCAGTCGGTTTACTGGCTGAGTGACTTTGAAAAGATCCTGAAGGATGTAATGTCGCAAGCGCAATCGGTTTATTTAAATAGCAACGAACATTTGCGCGCCAATACGGAAGTAGAAACCCGAGATATGCGTTTCCGTCAATGGATCATGGAGCAATATCCCATGCATCGTTACGAGCGTAGTGCTCCGATCATGCATCGGCTAAGAGCGATCAAGTCTCCTATCGAGGTTGACTTAATGACAAAGGCTTCGGCAATAAACACCAAAGCTTTTAGAAGGGTGATGAAGGCCTTGAAGCCAGGCGTAATGGAGTATGAGTTGGAGGCAGAGTTTATTCATGAATACAAGCGCAATGGCTCTCCAGATTTTAGTTACACCCCCATCATTGCTTCGGGAGAAAGTGCCTGTGTTTTGCATTATATTGAGAATGATAAGGAGTGCAAGGATGGTGACTTAGTGCTTTTCGATTGTGGTAATTGGTACGCCAATTACGCCAGTGATGTTACCCGCTGTTTTCCGGTAAACGGTCGATTTAGTGATCGTCAGAAGCAGGTTTACAACGCTGTGCTGCGGGTTCAGAAGGCTTCTTTAGATTTACTGCGTCCTGGTAATCAATTGCACGAATACCACAAGCAAGTGGGCGAATTAATGACCAAGGAGCTTTTGGATCTTAAATTGATCGATAAGACCGATGTGAAGAATGAGGACCCCAATTGGCCGGCTTATAAAAAGTACTTTATGCACGGTACCTCCCATTACATCGGGCTCGATGTTCACGACGTTGGCTTGTGGACCGAAAAAATGGAAGTGGGCAATGCCTTTACTTGTGAGCCAGGTATTTATATCCCGGAAGAAGGTATCGGTATTCGAATTGAGGATGATATTGTAATTGGTGAAAAGGAGAATCTCAATATGACCGCGGGTATTCCTAAGGAAGTTGAAGAGATCGAAGAGTTCATGAATAGCTAATGAAAGCAATTCACTTCCAGTATAAGGAAGCTAATTTTTATGCAGAAGAGCGGGGTCAAGGTTCGGCCCTGATCTTCTTGCATGGTTTTTTAGAAAATCACCAGATGTGGCATGGCTTATGGGAAGCTTTGCCCAACACTTACCGTAAGATCAGCTTGGATCTTCCCGGTCACGGGCAGTCCGATAATCTAGCCTATGTGCATAGTATGGAGGAGATGGCTGAGCTTCTCATGGCGCTAGTGAAGCATTTACGCCTAAAGCGTTTCACTTTGATCGGTCATTCTATGGGGGGGTATGTGGCATTAGCTTTCGCTGATAAGTACCCCGATTACTTGAAGGCTCTGGTATTGATGAACTCCAATGCACGAGCCGATAGCGCAGCGAAGAAAGTGAATCGAAGCAGAGCGATTGCCTTAGTAAAACGCAACCCTAAATCTTACGTGCGAACCGCCATTCCTTTGCTCTTTAGGCCCAAGAATAGGGAGAAATTACGCCATAAGGTAAACGCTTGTAAAGAACAGGCCTTGCAGACCAGTCCACAAGGAATAGTGGCCGCTTTAGAAGGTATGAAGCAAAGGCTGGATCGAGAGATGATTCTCGCTTTTGCACCTTACCCTATTTTATTTATTGCCTCTAGGAAAGATCCTATTTTGGATTTTTCAGAATTGCAAGAGCAATGCGAATATGAAAATGTGGAGTCTTTAGTATTGGAAGACGGCCATATGTCACATATCGAAAACCCTGATGCCTTGCTTCAAGGATTGCGGTCTTTCCTTCAGCGGAAGCTTTAAAAGCAAGAAAAAGCTAGTATTTTCTTTTAAAGCACTTTTACGATACTTTTTGAAGAAAGTGCCTAGAGGTGAGTTTGTTACTTAGGTTCTTTTTGGGCTGATACTTATAAGGGGTCTGCGGTTACTTGTTGAAAATGAGCTAAATGAGCATTTTCGTGAACTCCTAATTGCCGTAAAAAACCCTAACTTCCACCTAAGCAATATCGTTTTTGTCTCTTATTAAAAAAACCAACCTATGCTTTCACTGCAGCAAAGGATCTTTGAGGGACTTGAACGTCAGTTTAGGGGACGTAATTTTCTGGTAAAATGGTTAGAGAAAACCTTGGATCTGGACCGCAGCACGGCGCGTCGTAAACTGACGGGGGAGTCTAAATTAAGTATCGAACAATTGGAGGTGCTCCTTCAGCACTTTCCGGGGGTAGTTGAGGATATGTTACCTAAGCGTGAATCTGGGAATAGCTTTATCGGATCGTACAGTCAGCTAGAAGATTACGATAGTATTCGGGGTTACCTCAAAGGAGTGATCTTGAAATTTAGTCAAGCCGCTCGTCAGGGTGCGCACCTCAAATACATTGCGCGAGACCTTCCTTTATTTTTCTTCTTAGCCAACCCCGATCTCGCTTCTTATAAATTTTCGATGTGGACGGGTGAACTGGGTCGTAATGGTTCTTGCCATATACTGGATCGTGGGGTCTATGCGCTCTGCGAAGAGCTCTTTCAGCTTTATGTCAAATTGGACACAGTAGAAATTTGGAATAAGCATATCATGCGTAACCAGTACCATCAAATTCAGTGGCATTATGAGATGGGCTACATAGATGAGGCTTTTCGCGATAAGCTCCATAATGTTTTATATGATTTGCTTTTGCGTTATAAAACCTGGGCCGAGGCAGGCCAGAAGGAGGGGAAGGGGATTTTACGTTTATTCTTTACCGACTTTATTACAATGAATAATGGCGGACTGCTTATTACCGAAAGGCAGAAGGTCTTGATGGCGGCGCTGAGCAGTGTGAATTTTGTTTCCTATCTAAATCCAGTCCTTTGCGATGGCTTTGAAAGGGAATTTGAAAAACAGAAGAAATCCAGTATTCTAGTGTCCAATTCCAATGCCCTCGAAAGGGAGCGTTGCTTTCAAGAAATGGTAAATGGTTTCAATTTAGCTAGCTAGCTAGCCTCTTCGCTATCGCGTAGGGAATTCCAACCCTGTGCTTGCAGAGGAACACTTGCTCCGTCCCGGGTAATTAAGTTAGTGCCCGCAGCGGCATCGGTCATGTGGCCGATCACCGTTAAGTGCGGGTTGCCCTTTATTTTATCGTGCTCTTCGAGGGGGATGGTGAATAGCAGCTCATAATCTTCTCCGCCGTTCAAGGCAATGGTGGAGGCGTTTAACTTAAACTCTTCACACAGTTTAAAGACCTTCGGATCGATCGGGATCTTCTCTTCGTAAATAGCTACTCCTAATTTACTGTTCTTGGCTAAATGCAAGGCTTCAGAGCTCAAGCCATCGGAAATGTCGATCATGGCGCTAGGGTGAACTTCTAATTTTTGCAGAAGCTCTGGAATGTCTTTACGCGCCTCTGGCTTTAGCTGACGCTCGAGTACGTATTCGTTTCCACCCAACTCCGGTTGGATGTCTGGATTATCTTGAAATACCTGTTTTTCTCTTTCGAGCACCTGTAATCCCATGTAGGCAGCTCCAAGATCGCCTGACACCACTAAAAGGTCATTTTCTTTAGCGCCGCTGCGCTCGATGATCTCCTGTTCATCGGCCGTGCCAATGGCGGTAATGCTAATGATCAAACCAGAGTAAGAGGAAGTGGTGTCGCCCCCGATCAAGTCTACCTCATATACCTCACAGGCATGTCGGATGCCTTCGTAGATCTTATCCAGGTATTCGATACCGAAGCGATTACTAATAGCTAAGTTTACCGTAATTTGGCGGGGCGTTCCGCCCATTGCGTAAATGTCCGAAAGGTTTACTACTACCGCTTTGTAGCCCAAGTGCTGGGGAGGAACATAGGACAAATCGAAGTGTACTCCTTCTACCAACATGTCGGTGCTTACCAAGGTGCGGCCGCTTAAAAATTCAAGGATGGCGGCATCATCGCCAATGCCTTTAATGCTGCTAGCCTGAGCCAAGGGGAAGTCTTTCGTTAATCGATCAATCAATCCAAATTCGCCGATCTCGCCTAAACTGGTAAACTTTTCTTCTGTTGCCATCCCGCAAAAATAGGGGTTTTTTAATGCTCATAAAGAATCGATTAGCTCTTAGATTTAATTGATAAACAGATAGGCTGATAAGTGAGCTAAGACACATAATATTCTTACCTTTGCATTAATTTTGACTAAATCTAAATAGCATATGATCAAAGTTTCTGACAGTGCCCGCGATCGCTTAGCTAGCTTGATGAAAGAGAGCGGAAAGGATTTGGCCAACACCTATATTCGGGTGGGGGTAACCAGCGGTGGTTGCAGTGGACTTTCCTACAATCTCGATTTCGACGGAGAGATGGGAGATAATGATAAACTTTTTGAAGATCAAGGTGTAAAGATAGTAGTGGAGAAGAAAAGCTTTTTATACCTCGTGGGAACTACCCTCGAATACAGCGGCGGCCTTAATGGTAAAGGCTTCTCCTTTAATAACCCTAACGCTTCCCGCACCTGTGGTTGCGGAGAAAGCTTTGCGGTTTAAAACTTAGAGCATGAAGACTGAAGAGAGTTATTTGGAAGAGGTTACGGCCTCCGAATACAAATACGGTTTTTATACCAATATTGAAGCAGATAAGGTTCCTCCGGGACTTAATGAAGACGTGATCCGATTGATCTCGGCCAAGAAGAATGAACCTGAGTGGATGACCGAATGGCGTTTGGATGCCTACCGGAAGTTTCAGGAAATGACCGAGCCTAAATGGCCTAATGTTACTTATCCTGAGCCTGACCTTCAAGCAATTTCTTATTACTCAGCTCCTAAGAAAAAGAAGGAGCTTGAGAGTCTGGATGAAGTTGATCCCGAGCTTTTGGAGACCTTTAAAAAATTGGGCATCTCGCTCGAGGAACAAAAGCGTCTTACCGGAGTGGCCATGGATGTGGTAGTAGACTCCGTATCGGTGAAAACAACTTTTAAAGAGAAGCTAGGCGAGCTAGGTATTATTTTTTGCTCTATGTCGGAAGCGATCCAGGAGCATCCCGAATTGGTGAAAAAATACCTAGGCACGGTAGTTCCTAAATCGGATAATTATTATGCTGCCTTAAACTCTGCGGTATTTACCGACGGATCTTTCTGCTACATTCCTAAAGGGGTACGTTGCCCAATGGAATTGAGTACTTACTTCCGTATTAATGAAGCAGGAACGGGCCAGTTTGAGCGCACCTTGGTGGTGGCCGACGAATCGAGTTACGTAAGTTACCTAGAAGGTTGTACTGCTCCTCAGCGTGATGAGAATCAATTGCACGCCGCGGTGGTAGAACTGGTGGCCTTAGACGATGCGGAAATCAAATATTCTACCGTGCAAAACTGGTATCCTGGCGATAAAAACGGCAAGGGTGGCGTATATAACTTCGTTACTAAGCGCGGTATTTGTGAGCGCAATGCAAAGATCTCTTGGACGCAGGTAGAAACCGGGTCTTCCGTAACCTGGAAGTATCCATCTTGCATCCTAAAAGGTGAGAATTCGGTAGGAGAATTTTATTCGGTTGCAGTTACCAATAATTTCCAGCAAGCCGATACCGGTACCAAGATGATCCACTTGGGTAAAAACACCAAGAGCACCATAATTAGCAAGGGTATTTGCGCTGGTAAATCGAACGGTTCTTACCGTGGATTGGTGAAAATTGGTCCACGAGCTGAGAATGCGCGGAATTTCTCACAGTGCGACTCGCTCTTAATGGGCAGTAGCTGTGGTTCGCATACCTTCCCTTACATCGAGACCAAGAATAAAACGGCAAAAGTAGAGCACGAGGCAACCACCTCTAAGATCGGCGAAGATCAAATCTTCTACTGTCAGCAGCGCGGAATCGGCGAGGAAGAAGCTATTGCGCTTATCGTTAATGGATATTGTAAAGATGTATTGAATCAGTTGCCGATGGAGTTTGCGGTAGAAGCACAGAAACTCTTGGCAATCAGTTTAGAAGGTTCAGTAGGATAATATTAATTCAGAGACATGTTAAAGATCAATAACCTTCAAGCAGGAATTGAAGGAAAAGAAATATTAAAAGGAATTAATCTTGAAGTGAAGCCAGGTGAGGTTCACGCTATCATGGGGCCGAACGGTTCGGGTAAAAGTACCCTATCATCGGTTATTGCTGGTAGAGAAGATTATGAAGTTACCGGAGGTAGTATCGACTTTGAGAACGAAGATCTTCTGGACCTAGGGGCAGATGAACGCGCTCACAAAGGAATTTTCCTTTCTTTTCAATACCCGGTAGAAATTCCTGGGGTAACCGTTACCAATTTCATTAAGACTGCGATCAATGAGACGCGTAAATCGCGCGGGGAAGATCCGATGCCAGCCAATGAGATGCTGAAGAAGATCCGCGAAAAAATGGCCTTGCTGGAAATGGATAATGCCTTTTTGAGCCGCAGCTTGAATGAAGGTTTTTCCGGAGGGGAGAAGAAGCGTAACGAAATCTTCCAAATGGCGATGTTAGAGCCTAAATTGGCCATTCTTGATGAAACCGATTCAGGTTTGGATATCGATGCCTTACGCATTGTAGCCAATGGCGTTAACAAGCTTAAAAGTGAGAACAATGCGGTAATCGTAATTACGCACTACCAAAGATTGTTAGATCACATCGTGCCTGACCATGTTCACGTATTGCACAATGGCCGTATCGTGAAAAGTGGCGATAAGTCCTTAGCCCACGATCTTGAGGCCAAAGGTTACGATTGGTTAAAAGAAGAAGCCGTTCAGGGTTAAATTCAAAAAACTAAGCAATTGGAAGCATTAAAGGATAAACTAGAATCTTCCTTCCTCGTTTTTGAGAATGAACTCAACGGAGAAGCTTTGGGAGAAGTACATAGTCGGCGCAAAGCAGCATTCGACCGCTTCGTGAGCACAGGGTTTCCTACCAAGCGTCATGAGGAATGGAAGTATACCAATTTAAAACCCATCCTAAAGCATGATTACCGCGTATTCTTAAGCGACGATAATACCGTAGACTTCAGTGCCATAAAGAAGTTTTTTCTCAGTGATACCGATACTTATAAATTGGTGTTCATAGACGGTTATTACAGTTCATGGTTAAGTGAAACTACCCACGAAAAATTCGATGTATGCACCTTTAGCAGCATGCTAAGCAAATATCGTGATGTAGCCGAAAAATACTTCAACAAGGCTTTGCCAAAAGAAGAAGCTTTAGCCTCCGTGAACACTGCATTTGCTAAGGAAGGGGCCTTTATTCGTATTAAGCGCGGACAAACGGCCGATAAACCGGTCGAGCTGATCTTTATTACGACCGATCATGGGGTAGAAACTATGCTACAACCTCGTAATTTGATCGTGGCCGAAGAGAATTCGGAGGTAAGCATTATCGAGCGTCATCAAAGTTTAAGCAAGCATCCGGTACTTACCAATAGTGCTACAGAGATTTTTGCCCATCGTGATGCCCGCGTGAATTACTATAAAATTCAAAATGATGCTTTGAACGCATCTCTTATCGATAGCACCTCTGTTAAGCAATATGCCAATAGCGTAGTGCGGGTTGGTACATTCTCCTTTGGTAATAAATTGGTGCGTAATAACCTCAATTTCTTTTTAGAAGAGGAGCATACCGAAAGTCATTTGGACGGCATTACCATTATCGATGAAGGTCAAACTATAGACCATCACACCTTGGTAGATCATAAAGTGCCTAATTGTTATAGCGATGAGTTGTACAAGGGTATTTATGATGCCAATGCCCACGGGGTTTTTAACGGTAAGGTGATGGTTCATCCACATGCGCAGAAAACCAATGCATTTCAGCAGAACAACAATATTTTGCTAACCGATAAGGCTTCGATCGATACCAAACCGCAGCTGGAAATTTACGCAGACGATGTGAAATGTTCGCACGGTTGTACCATCGGGCAGCTCGACGATGAAGCCCTGTTCTATATGCAAAGTCGGGGTATTCCGGAAAAAGAAGCTAAAGCCCTTTTACTTTATGCTTTTGCCAACGATAGCTTGCGTAATGTGAAGATTCCAGCTTTGCGTAAAAAGCTCAACCGCCAGATCGCCAAGAAGCTAAATGTAAACCTAGATTTCGAACTGTAACACTTATGAGCCATAGCGATACTGCCCTTTTAAATATTGAAAAAATTCGTCAGGATTTCCCGATCCTCCATCAAGATGTGAATGGGAAGCCTTTGGTTTATTTCGATAATGCAGCTAGTACGCAAAAGCCACAGGTGGTTATCGATGCTATTGCTAAGTACTATCGATCGATCAATAGTAATGTGCATCGCGGGGTTCATACCTTAAGTCAGCGGGCTACCGATGCCTTTGAGGCCGCCCGCGAAATCGTGCGGGCGCACCTTAATGCGACGGAAACAGCAGAAATTATCTTCACCAAAGGAACTACGGATAGTATCAATTTGGTGGCTTATGGCTTAGGGCAGGGTATGATCGGTGCTGGCGATGAGATCATTGTTTCGCATCTAGAACATCATTCCAATATTGTTCCATGGCAAATGCTTTGTGAGCGCACTGGGGCTAAATTAAAAGTGATTCCGATCAATGATCGCGGTGAGTTGATCATGGAAGAGTACCGAAATTTACTTGGGCCCAAGACCAAATTGGTGGCGGTGAACCATATTTCGAATGCCCTAGGTACCATTAATCCGGTTAAAGATATAATTAGCGCCGCCCACGATAATGGGGCAATGGTTCTGATAGATGGCGCACAGTCTATACCCCACTTAAAGGTAGACGTGCAAGAGCTTGACGCTGACTTTTACTGCTTTAGCGGCCATAAAGTTTTTGGTCCAACTGGTATTGGGGTACTTTATGGTAAACGAAGTCTCTTAGAGGAAATGGCACCTTATCAAGGCGGTGGCGAAATGATCGCCGAAGTAAGCTTCGAAAAAACGACTTATGCCGGTTTGCCCCATAAATTTGAAGCGGGTACCCCGCATATTGAAGGGGGAATCGTTCTGGCTACGGCAATCGATTACCTTAATAACATCGGTCTGGAGGCTATCGCTGCCTATGAGCAGGAGCTTTTGGCCTACGGTACCGAACAATTAAAAGCGAATTTTCCCACGCTTCGCATTGTTGGCGAGGCGGAGGAAAAGACATCGGTGATTTCCTTTTTAATTGGGGATATCCATCCCTACGACATGGGCGTGATCTTAGATAAATTAGGCATTGCCATGCGGACGGGTCACCATTGCACCCAACCAGTTATGCAACATTTCGGCATACCCGGTACCTTGCGGGCCAGTTTTGCATTTTACAATACCAAACCTGAAATTGATAACATGATCGAAGCGCTTAAAAAGGCTGAGATGATGTTGAGTTAAGATGAAGAAGTGGGTTCTCAAAGCGATCATTCAAAAGATCATTTCCTTTTTACCCGGTAGTAACAAGGTTAATTATTGGTTTCAGAAGTACATCACCAAGGGGGTACGTTTAAGCGACGACTACCTCAATGAGAAATTGATGCATGCCCTGGATCACCTGAAATATGCCGAGCAATTTGGAATCGCCAAGAACTTTCATAGCTTGGAATTGGGTACCGGTTGGTACCCGGTGGTACCCTTAAGTTTTTACTTAGCGGGAGCGAGACAAATAGTAAGCATCGATTTAAATGCCCTAATGAATCACGATTCCTTATGCGATTGTATCGAAGCCTTTCAGCGGAAGCTAAAAGCGGGAGAACTAAGCCAATTTGAACCTTATTTCCTGAAGGAGAGAGTAGAGCAATTGCAAAAGATCGAATGTCGCTCCATGGGTTTTCAGTCGCTCATGCTCATTTTAAATTTGGAGTATCGAGTTGGGGATGCCCGTTTTTTAGAGGATGAAAATGAGAATTATGACCTTATTCATAGCAATAACGTTTTCGAGCATATCTACCCCGATGTGCTGCAAGAGATCTTAAAAGAATTTAAACGGGTGCTAAAGAAAGACGGGATCATGAGTCATTTCATTGATATGTCCGACCATTTTGCGCACCTCGACGAGAGTATCACCATTTATAATTTCTTGCAGTTTAGTGAAAGCGCTTGGTCGCGCATCGATAATTCTGTACAGCCTCAGAATCGCTGGCGATTAAGTGATTACGAACAATTATATCGTAAACTGAATTTAGAAATAGTGGCAAAGGATTATCGTGAAGGGGAGCCGGAAGCTTTGGCGAAAACGAAGCTTCACCCGGACTTTAAAGAACGGGATTCGGCCCAACTTTCGATTAGTCACGCACATTTGGTAAATAAAATATAATGGCAAGCATCGCAGAAATACAGGAAGACATCATTGCCGAATTTGGCATGTTCGATGATTGGATGCAGCGTTACGAATACCTAATTGACCTAGGGAAATCTCTGCCCTTGATCGACGAGGACTACAAGGTCGAGGAAAATATCATCAAGGGTTGTCAGAGCAGAGTTTGGCTGCACGCCGAAGGTTCTAAAGCCAAGGTCTCATATACGGCCGATTCGGATGCCATCCTTACCAAGGGTCTTATTGCCCTTTTGGTTAGGGTTTTTGACGGACAAAAGGCCGAAGATATAAGTGGTGCAGACCTACATTTTCTAGATCAGATCGGTTTAAAGGAACACTTAAGTCCGACCCGAGCCAATGGTCTTTTGAGTATGGTTAAACAAATGAAGTTTTACGCCTTAGCGCTACAAGCAAAATAAAACACCAAGGCTATGAATGAAGCGGAAATGCAGAAAGTGGGAGATGATATCGTAGACGTTCTACGCTCGATATTCGATCCCGAAATACCGGTCAATATTTACGAGTTAGGCCTTATCTACGACGTACAGGTAAGTAGCGAAGGCGATGTGAAGATCTTAATGACCTTGACCTCTCCTAATTGCCCGGTGGCCGAAAGTATGCCAGAAGAGGTAAAGCAAAAAGTAGGTACCCTAGAAGAGGTTAAGGATGTGGAGGTAGAAATTACTTTCGACCCACCTTGGACCAAAGATATGATGAGCGAGGAAGCGATGTTAGAATTGGGATTTTTATAATATGACAAAAACAGGGATCGACGGGATACATTATTACGTTCCGTCTTTAGTATTGCCGATCGAAACTTTAGCAGAGGCAAGAGGAATCGAGTACGCAAAACTCAATAAAGGATTAGGCCTTGAAGGCATGGCGCTTTGCGATGCCGACGAAGATGTGGTCACTATGGCGGCTGAAGCGGCCCTTCGATTAATTGAAGAACAAGGAATAGACCCAGCGGAAATTGACCGTATTTATTTGGGTACCGAGTCGGCCTTAGATGCAGCCAAGCCAACGGCCGCATACATCATGGGGATAATAGAGGCGCGTTTAGCTTCAAAATACGGAGAACGCTGTCTAAAGAACTGCGATGTAATTGATATGACCTTTGCCTGTATCGGAGGCGTAGATGCCTTGCTGAATTCAGCCGATTACATCCGTTTAAATCCAAGCAAGAAGGCCATTGTAATTGCGGCCGATAAAGCTCAATATGATTTAGCGAGTACGGGAGAATACACCCAAGGAGCCGGTGCAGTGGCTCTATTCATTAGCGCCAATCCAAAGCTCTTGGTTTTGGATCAGTCTTATGGTGTGGCCACTAAAAGCGAATACGACTTCTTTAAGCCTCGCCGCAAGTTTGAAAAAAGCGAATTATTAAAGGCTGCGGCCTCCCTTTTGGGGACTAACCTTAGCCCAAGAGATATTGATGCGCTTTTAGAAAGTGCCGAGCATCCTTTTTGGGGAAGTGATAAGCCCGAGGTGGAGCTCTTTATGGAAGAGCCCGTTTTTGATGGCCCTTATTCCAATGAATGCTATAAGGCTCGCACATCAGAAGCTTTAAGCCATTTAGAGTCGCAAAGAGCAGGCTTTAATTTATTGGAAAATTGGTCCTATATGGCCTTCCATTTACCCTACGCCTATCAGGCGCGCCGAATGTTTACCGAAATGTGGCTGGAGCGTTTGCGCGATGCTGATTTAGCGGCCTTGCAGGCGGAATTAGGGTTTCCATCAGGCGAAAGCCCTAATTGGAATGGCGACTTTGTAAAAGCCGCTTCCAAATCGACCCGCTATCGCCAGTTTATAAATGAGCGCATTGAAGCCGGGGAAAGAGCCTCTTCTAAAATTGGCAATATGTACACGGCTTCCATCTTTATGAGTTTACTTTCCACCTTAGAGGTGGCGCGTGAAGAAGGTCGTGATTTGAAGGATCAGAAAATAGGGTTTGTAGCCTATGGCAGTGGCTCTAAGTCTAAAGTGTTTTCAGGTCAATTCGTCGAAAGTTGGAGTAGTGCGATCCCCCGAGAAAATATTTTCGCCCAATTAGAAAACAGAACGCGTATAAGCTTTGAAACCTACGAAGCCCTTCACCGTGGTAGTGCGAAGGAGACGGTTCTTCCTCGTGCAGGGAGTCGCTTCCAAGGCTTAGCTACCGAAACTAATCGGGAGGGTTATCGTTATTATGAGGTATAAATCATGGAAGAAATCCGTAATAAAGTAGCCGAAAGTGGTTTAATTACCCTCAGCTTGGAGGATTATTATCCTTCTGGTACCCGCCAGGAATTGGATATTGCTCCTTGGCTTTACGAAGGCATGATACTGCGCGAAAAGGAATTCAGAAACTACCTAAAGGAGCACAATTGGCAACAGTATGAGGGCGCTTATGTTGCGGTGTTCTGTTCGGCCGACGCTATCGTTCCGCAATGGGCTTATATGCTTCTCGGCGCTTATTTGCAGCAATATGCCGCCCGTGTGGTTTATGGCAGTTTAGAAGTGCTAGAAACGGTTCTTATGGAAGAGCAGCTTTCTGGTTTAGCCCTCGATGAATTCAAGGACAAACGAGTAATCTTGAAAGGCTGTGGATCTTTACCGATCCCGCCGCAAGCTTATCTCAAGTTTAGTATGAAATTGCAAAAGGTGGTAAAGAGCCTCATGTTTGGTGAAGCTTGCTCTACCGTTCCTATTTATAAGCGGCCAAGATCATGACCGATTTTGATATTCTAGGCATCCAGCAGGCCATTCGTGAGGAGCGTGAAGCTCTGCTAAAACATTGTATTTACGAGCAGTTCAACGATTTGCGTGACCTCCGCTTATTTATGGAGCACCACGTTTTTGCGGTATGGGATTTTATGCTGCTGCTGAAGGCATTACAGCGACGCTTAACTTCTGTAGAGGAAGCTTGGGTTCCTTCGGAGAGCCGTACCGCCCGCCGACTGATAAACGACATCGTCTTAGCCGAAGAAAGTGATCTAGACCTTAACGGTGAACCGGCCAGTCACTACGAAATGTACCTACATGCGATGAATCAATGTGGTGCAGACACATCGGTGATCAATCGCTTGGTGCGTAAGGTTCGCGAAGGCCATAGCCTTAAATCGGTTATGAAATATAATGTAGCCGAATTGGATCCGGTAGTATTGGACTTTATTCGAACTTCCTATGAAATTGTAAAGGAGGGAGGTAGTCACGAAATTGCGGCGGCTTTTACCTTTGGACGGGAAGACCTCATTCCCGATCTCTTTACCGAGATCGTAAAAGATCTTAACCGGAAGTTTGGCGGAGAACTTAGTGCCTTTGTTTACTACCTAGAGCGTCATATTGAGATCGACGGTGACGAACACGGTCCCATGGCGGAGAAGATGATTCGAGAGCTGTGCGGAAACGATCAGCAGAAGTGGGAAGAAGCAAAAAAAGCGGCCAAGAAAGCCCTGACCGCTCGATTAAATTTATGGGATGCGATTGCTACTCGGCTGGCACAATCGAATCCTGAGTCGGCTCAGCAGCTTCAAACTTATTAAGGCTTGCCTCTCCGGCGGCGATCGCTTTTTGAGTAAGCTCATCGATGCGGGCCATTTTGTCTTTTTCGGCTTTTAAAAAGGCTACTTTTTCTTCTTCGGTCCAAGCATCATTCCAAGTATTGGAGTAGTCGTGCATCCATTTCATCATTGCATCTTTGGCGAACTTTAGATCGGTCGCCGCGGTCATGTATTCGATGCTATCGGCAGAACCTACCGAGGCCGACATTAACTGACCTTGCATTTTACTCATGGGGGTCATTTCAGGCATAACCTTGTCGTGCAAAGCCATTACTTCCTCTTTGAGCTGAGCTACTTGATCTTCTGAGCTAGCAGCAACTTCTCCTTCAGTTTGAGGAGCATTATTACAGGCCACGCTAAGGCTGATGCCAATTAGAAATAGACTTAGTTTTTTCATAAAAAATTCTTTGCTACGAAGTTAAGAAGCAAATCACCTTTAAAAGGTGACCTGCTTCCTATTTTTGCATTATGAAAGTTAAATTGACTGCTACCGACTGGATGCGCATCAGCATATTGTTCTTGGTTTTTACCGGAGGGATTACCGGTTCTTATTTCATTCTAAAGCCCAAGCCGCGTTTACCGATCTATAACCCTTCTGAGCTCGACCGTCGCCTGGTGGCGGAAGACTTGCGCGGAGTTGGCCTTAACCATAAGGTGCTGCCCTTTGCCCTCCTTAATCAGTACGGAGATACTTTACGCGATGAAGACATGGCGGGAAAGATCTATGTAGCCGATTTCTTCTTTACTGTATGTCCCGATATTTGTAAGGATATGGCCGTGCAAAAAAGACGTTTGCAGGAAGCACTGAAGGCAGAAGAGGATTTTGCGATCCTTTCGCATTCTGTTACGCCAGAAATGGATTCGGTACCCGTCATTAGAGATTATGCCGATCTACAAGGGGCGATAAAAGGTACTTGGTACATTCTCACGGGCGACAAACCTCAGATCTATAACCTTGCTCGGCGTTCTTATTTCGCCATTTTCGATCAAGGAGGTAAAGGTGATGAAGCCGATTTCATTCATACCGAGAATTTTGTTTTGGTAGATAAGGAAAAACGCATTCGTGGTTATTACGATGGGACCAGTGCAGAGGATGTGGATCGTTTGATCGAAGATTACTGGATCTTGAAAGCAGAATATGAGAAGGAATAGTAGGCCGATTGGTCTAACCCAATTCCAATTGCATTTTCTTTACCCTTTCGGCCAGACTTTCACTGCTCATCCGCTCTCGCAAACGATCTACCATTATTGGGAAGCAAAAGGGACTGGGCTTATCGATCTCGTAGATTAAAATTTTCTGTTGGGCAATGCGCTCCAAGGCTTCCCGCAAGCGACCTTCTTCCAGCTGAAACTCTAATGCCTCTTCATAAGCTTGTTGCAGCAGGAGATTATCAGGCTCAAAGTCGTTTAAGACCTTAAAAATTAGGGAACTGCTACTTTGTAAGTGTTTTTCTTTCACCTGTTCGCCCGGATAACCGCGGTATACCATACCGGATATCACGGCAATGTCACGAAAGCGCCTTCCCGCTAATTCGATCGAATTTACGCTTTGCATAATATCTTCACGGAGATCCTGGCTGCTGAAGATGTCCGAATCCAATGCTTCTTCGATGGGGATAGGCTTATCGCTGAGGAGTTCAAAACCATAATCGTTCATGGCAATGCTTGCGCTAAAAGGTTCTAATAGGGATAGGCGGTAAGCCAAGAGTGCCGACATGCCTTCGTGAACTGCGCGTCCTTCGAAGGGATATACAAAGAGGTGATAACCCTCTCTACTCTTGAATTTTTCGATCAGGAGTTCTTCTCTGCGTGGAATTACCGATCGTTCTTCCTGCACGGCCCAAAGCGGAGCGATCAATTGGAGCTCGGGGTCATTACTGCTGCGTTCGTGACTCTCTTCTAATTTTTGGCGCAACATTTTACCCATTTGGGCCGAAAGGGGCATGCGTCCTCCTTGCCAGCTGGGGACTTGGCCTTTTTTACTACGGCTCAATTTTACTTGGGCTTCCATGCCGCGAAAGCGGATCAACTCTAGGTTGCGACCGGCAAACCAAAAAACATCCCCCGGTTTAAGACGAGAAATAAAATACTCTTCAATCGTGCCTAAGAATCCACCGCTTTCGAATTTGATCTTTACCACTCCGTCTCCCACTATAGTGCCAATACTCATGCGATGTCGCATAGCAGTACGTCGCCTTTCAACCTTAAAGATGCCAGCCTCGTTGCGTTCTACTTTATGGAATTCGTCGTAAGATTCGAGTGACTTCCCCCCAAAGCGAATAAAGTCTAGGCACCATTGCCATTCTTCTGGTCTTAGGCTCTGATAGCTAAAAGTGGAGCAAATTTCCCGGTAGGTTTCCTCGGCGGCAAAGCCATCCCCCACCGCCAGCGTAACTAAGAACTGGGTAAGCACGTCGAAGGAGCGGAGGTAAGGAAAGCGCGCTTCGACCAATTCTTGATCGATCGCTTCCCTTAAAGCGGCCGCTTCTACTAGTTCAAGGCTATGGGTGGGAACAAAGTAAATTCGGCTGGTGGCACCAGGTTGATGGCCACTCCGACCAGCCCGCTGCATAAAGCGGGCAACTCCTTTGGGCGAACCCACTTGAATAATAGTTTCTACCGGTCTAAAGTCGACACCCAGGTCTAAACTGCTGGTGCATACTACTGCTTTTAGTTGGCCCGTGTAGAGCGCGTCTTCCACCCAATTGCGTAGTTCTTTGCTAATGCTGCTGTGGTGCATGGCAATGAGGCCGGCTAGTTCTGGTGCTACTTCAAGGATTCTTTGGTACCAGATCTCGGCTTGAGAGCGGGTATTGGTAAAGATCAGGGTAGACTCCGATTCCATTACCACCGGAATGACCTTTTCCAACATTTTAATTCCTAAATGGCCAGCCCAGGGGAGGGTTTCTACCGAATCGGGTAGAACCGATACTACTTCTATATTCTTGCGAGTGCCGGAACGGATCAGCTTAGTTTTATCCTCTGGGAAGTCTGGTCCCAGCAGTACCTGAAGTGCTTCTTCCATATTACCAATGGTAGCCGAGATACCCCAGGTTTGTAGTTTAGGATTCATACCGCGTAAGCGGGCGAGGGCCAGCTCCATTTGGACCGCACGTTTGGAACCCATGAGCTCATGCCATTCGTCGACCACTACCGTGTGTAAATTTCGAAAGAGGCTTGCGTTATTTTTGGTGGCTAAGAGGAGGTGCAGACTTTCGGGGGTAGTAATGAGAAGATGTGGCATTTGCCGCTTTTGCTTGGCGCGCTCATTACTGCTGGTGTCTCCGGTGCGGATACCGACCTTCATTTCTAAACCCAATCCATCGATCGCTCTTTCGGCCGATTGCTTGATCTCCTTAGCCAAGGCCCGTATAGGGGTGATCCATAACAGGTGAAGGCCCTTCTTTTTCGAAGTCCTAAGTAGAGCGGGTAAGAGAAGTGAATAGGTCTTTCCGCTACCGGTAGGAGCGTTCACAATGCCGGAGTCCCCTTCCGCGTAAGCGGCCCAGGTTGCCTCCTGAAAAGAAGCTGGCTCCCAATTCATGGAGCGGAACCACTCTTCTGCTTTTTGTGCCCCGCTTTTCAAATTTCTTAGAATGGTGGGTGTACCGGACGATTGTCTAGAATTTCCTCGATTCTCTCTAAGATATCAGCATTGAGCTTGGTCTTGGCTTCCCCGGCCTTGATGTTCTCTTCGAGTTGCGAGATCTTGGAGGCACCGAGAATGGTAGTGCTTACATTGGGGTTATTCAAGGTCCAAGCGATTGCCAACTGAGGCATGCTTAGGTCGATTTCCTTGGCTAGGGCAGTGAGTTTTGTAACCTTGTTGAACCAATCTTCTTGCAAGTTCATTTTGGCCAACCAATTGAGTTCTTCTAGGCTAAGGCGCGAATTGTTGGGTACTCCATTATTGTATTTTCCGGTGAGAACACCGCTGGCCAAAGGACTCCAAATGGTGGTGCCCAATCCTACTGTTTTATAGATCTGGCTGAATTCGACTTCTACCTTTTCCCGGTGGAACATATTGTATTGAGGTTGTTCCATGGTGGGCGGGATTAGGTTGTACTGTCGCGCAACCATGTGCGCTTCCATTATCTCCTGAGCGCTCCACTCTGAAGTTCCCCAGTAAAGAATTTTCCCTTGTTGGATAAGATTGTGCATGGTCCAAACCGTTTCTTCGATCGGGGTTTCCTTATCCGGGCGGTGGCAGTAAAAGAGGTCGAGGTAATCTACCTGTAAACGTTTCAAAGCTTGGTGGCAGGCTTCGGTGAGGTGCTTGCGTGTATTGCCCTTCTGAGTAGGTTTGGAGTACTTTAACCCCCGAATACCAAAATAGGCTTTGCTCGAAACTAGGTAAGAGTCGCGGCTCCAGTTGAGGTCTTTTAAGACTTCACCCATCAGTAGCTCTGATTTTCCATCGGCATAGACCTCGGCATTATCGAAAAAGTTTACGCCATGGTCGTAAGCATAAGCCATAAGTTCTTTAGCTACGTCTTTTCCGATCTGGGTTCCAAAGGTGATCCATGATCCAAAGCTCATTTCAGAGACCTGAAGTCCTGATTTTCCTAATCTGCGGTATTCCATCAATCTTCTTTTAAGGCCTCAAGGGCTTGTAAAACATATGGGTCGTCTAGGGCGTAAACCCGCTGGTAGGCCCGATTACCAAAACGATTGTAGGCAATGAAAGCCTTGAGGCGATTCTTTAACACGATTTGTTCTAGACTATCTTCTTGGGCAATGCGCTCGCTCACCGGCTCACCAAAGAAGCTCTGCAGTACCGCCTCATCGGTTTGCCAATATTTCACAAAACTGTCTTCCGACCATTTGGCCAATTCTTGGCGTCTTTCGTCGACATATTTAAAGGCCTGATCGTCTAGGCTAACTGTCATGGCCAAATGATAGAGTAAGCGCGTGCTCGAACTGGTGTCGTAACCAACCTCTACATCGGGACCAATTCCTCCGCGGTTCCGGCCTTTGTGTAACTCGGTTTCTTCGGGGAGTAATACGGTCGAGTCTTTGCTTTTGTTTAAAGATCCAGTGTTGCCATGGAAATAATAAGACTCATCATAGTTGTCGTAATCTCGTTGAATGGATCGGCCTGAGGGAGTGTAATAGCGTTGGGTGGTGAGGCGCATGCGGGAGCCATCCTTTAAGGTGATCTCTTCTTGAACCAAGCCTTTGCCGAAGGATCTGCGACCGACGATTTTACCTCTTTTATTGTCTTGCACCGCCCCAGCTACGATCTCGGAGGCGGAAGCAGAGCCACGATTGATCAAGACCGCTAGGCCACCTTTTTCGAAATAACCCCGGGTGCTGGCAAAAAACTCGTCCACTTCACCTTGTCGATCTTTAGTGAAGACGATCATTTGCCCTTTAGCTAAAAATTCGTCTGCAATTTGATCGGCGGCTGCCAGTAGACCGCCTGGATTGTCGCGTAGGTCTAAAATGATTTGTTTGGCTCCTTCGTTTTGTAACTCACGCAAGGATTTGCGCAATTCGGAAGCGGAGCGCGCAGTGAATTTGGTAAGCTTGATAAGCCCGGTGCTATCGTTAAGTAAGAAGGCAGAGCTTACCGAGTTAAGACCTACCTCACCTCGTTCAACTTCTATTTCTTGGGCTTTATTCTCGAGGGGTCGGAAAAGACTCAATTTTACGGTAGAACCCGCCACGCCGCGTAAGGTATTTACCACTTTTCGTGAGTCTAAGCCCAAGCCGAAAAGTTGCGTGGTGTCGGCTAATAGGATGCGGTCGCCTGGTAGGATACCGGCTTTAGCCGATGGGCCATCGGGCATGACCTGCACCACAGTGAGGCTATCGCGGTAAATTTTAAACTCGATACCGATCCCCACGAAGGAGCCGCGAATAGACTCTTCACTGGCCGACACCTGGTCTTCTGGGATGTAAGTGGAGTGGGGGTCTAAATGCTGTAATAGCTCGGATATCGTTTGGTCAAGAAGGCTGTCGGTGTTGACTTGATCTACGTATTCGTAATCGATATAGTTTATGATCTGCCTTAGCTTTTGCTCCCTTTCACTTGCCTCATTGAACACCACCGTTTTATGCGGGAAATTGAAAAATACGCCCAGGCCAATGCCAAAAAGCACCGCGGCGGCAAGTAAAAGAGGGTATAGGGTTCTGTTATTCAAGTTCTTCTGTCGGTATTTGGGTGAGTTCTACACCCGCTTTTTCCAAGAATTTTAATCCACTGTCATCTTTATAACGCTCTATGTACACTAATCGTTTAATCCCGGATTGATGCACTAATTTACTGCAATCTTTACAGGGCGACATGGTGAGGTAGAGGGTGGCTCCGTTGCTGCTGTGGGTAGAGCTGGCCATTTTCAAGATCGCGTTGGCTTCGGCGTGGAGAACATACCACTTGGTGCTACCTTCCTGATCTTCACAGATGTTTTCGAAACCGGTGGGAGTACCATTGTAACCATCGGAGACGATCATGCGGTCTTTTACGATAAGCGCTCCCACTTGGCGTCTTTGGCAGTAGGATAGTTTTGCCCATTCTCTGGCCATGCGCAAATAGGCGATATCGTATTTCTTTTGCTTCTTAGTTTCTTTCATATTGCTCCTTGAGCGGACTATGGGTAAATAGCCATGTTATGGCGGGAACGAACTCTTTGCGCCAAAATGCTTCATTGTGTTTTCCTCCCTTTATTAGCTCAGTATGATGGTGCCAGATCGATTTGTTCTGGTCAAATATTTCACTACAGTAGTTTAGGTCACGAATGAATTCTTCGGGTTTAGATCCTTCCTGATCACCAGCTATCTGATAAACAAAGGTGCGTTTTTTTGGAGGAAAATCCTTAGCCAATTGCAGCACATCGGGATTAAACCAATAGGCCGGGGAAAAAATCATGGCTCCGCCATAAAGATCGGGGTACTTGATCAAGCCGTAGAGGGAAATTAAACCACCCAAAGAGCTCCCGCCAATCAAGGTGTTGGGCCGGTTGGGCAGCGTTCGGTAATGTGCGTCAACGTAAGGCTTTACTTGGGTGCAAAGGAAATCTAAGTAGAGCTCACCTTGACCGCCGCCGTATTTTTCCTGTTTGTAGGGACTTAATTCGTCGATTCGCTTTGCTTCCCCATGGTTGATCGCTACCACGATAAGTGGGAGTTCCAAAGAATCTAAAGAATGAGCCAGTTCCCAGCGCTCTGGACTGCCCCTTTGCAATCCTTTAAATAGGTTTTGGGCGTCTTGAAGGTAGAGTACCGGATAAGATCGGTCTTCTTTGTGGTAAGCTATTGGGAGGTAGATCCATAATTTTCGCTCTTCGCCTAGGAAGAGTAACTCGGTCGGACCATGCAGAGCTTCGAGGCCTCGCGGAGGATGATCTGCACGATCTTCCCAAGCCTCTACTTCCAAAACCAGGCGATCGCCGGCTTGGGGAGAAGCCTTTCGATTAGGGCGTGGGCTACCATCGGCGTAAGCCTCTACGAGATCCCAGCTTTTACCGCAGACCTTGAATTCTAGATCGCTTCTGGGCAGGTCCGTTTTTAAAAGGCCTTCCTTAAAGCGGAAGTTGGGGTCGCCCGCTTGCCATTGATTGAAGTTGCCGGCTAAATATAAATCTTGATCGGTTTCTGCTTCCGGCGAAAGCCGCAGTACGAAACTGATTTGAGCTGGAGCGCTTAGACCAAGCCATAGAAAACAAATGCTAAGAATAAGTTTTTTCAAGGTATAGAAATCCAATGTGAGCTTAAGGCCGTAGATAATAGAAAGAAGAAAATTATGAAAAAATTAGCTCTACTCAGTTTTGGAATTTTATTTGGAATCGGCCTACAGGCGCAAACCGTGCAAGTAGGCGGTGAGGCGATGTATCCAATGAAGGATATCGTAAGCAATGCGGTAAACTCTGCCGATCATACCACCTTGGTGGCTGCGGTTAAAGCTGCCGATTTGGTGGAAACTCTGCAAAGTGAAGGACCCTTTACGGTATTTGCTCCGGTAAATGATGCTTTTGAAAATTTACCCGAGGGTACCGTAGAGTCGCTCCTTAAACCGGAGTCTAAAGAGCAGTTGCAGGCGGTGCTCACTTATCACGTAGTGCCGGGGAAGTACGACTTTAAGGCCTTATCAAAAATGATCAAAAAGCAAGGAGGCACCGCTACCTTAAAAACTGCTCAGGGATCTGAGTTGAGTTTTAACATGAATGGTCCGCATAATATTGTGGTGCAAGACAGTAAAGGTGCATTGGCGAATATTTCGACTTATGATGTCTATCAAAAGAATGGCGTAATTCAAGTAATTGATCAGGTTTTACTGCCCTAATCACGGAGAGAAAACCCTAACATCAGGCCTTTTCGTACAGATGATGGTCAGTACAATTCAAATGGGTGATAGATAAGTCTGGTGTTTGTTGTTTGGTTGGAAAAGGTGATCCTATTAAAAGGGTCCCCTTTTTTATTTGCCTAAATTTTAATACATAGATATATGATGTATAGATAATATATGTATATTCGTCCTATGTATTCGAAGGAACTATTGAAAGGGACCCTACAGGTGATCGTCTTGAAGCTATTGGCGGAGCACGGATCGATGTACGGTTATGAGATCTATCAGAAGGTAAAGGAACGCTCGGACGAAAAGATCATCTTAAAAGATGGCTCCCTTTACCCAGCCTTGGCTAAACTGCATAAAGAAGGTTTGCTCACTTTTAAGGAGGTAGCCGTGGGGAAGCGTAAGCGAAAGTATTACGAATTAACGCCCCAGGGCCAAGAGCGTCAAACAGCAGGCCTGGCCGAGCTCAAGGAATTTATGGCTACCCTCGAGAAAATATTATTTACAAAATCGACCAATTATGCGCTTAACTGAGAGTCAGGAGGAAAAGGTACGCACTTACGTTGAAGCGCATGGCTTAAAGGTTCCCAATTTAAGCGAAGACTTGATCGATCACCTCTGCTGTTATTTAGAACACGAAGGTAAGGCAGAGTTGGATTTCGACACTCAGTTAGAGGAGGCGGTGCGATCCATTGCGCCGCAGGGATTAGAATCATTAGAACGCCAGACTCTCTTTTTATTAAATGCAACTAAAATCACAATCATGAAAAGATTATTCTTTGCTTTCGGCCTTTTAGCGAGTATGAGCTTCAGCGCCGGGCTACTCTTTAAGCTCTTGCATTGGCCCGGGGCCAACATCATGCTCTTCGGGGGAGCTTTGGTGTTTCTCTTGATCTTCCTGCCTTTTTGGACCTTAGATCGATTTAAGTTTAAAATGGTAAAACGCTCTTACGATAGATGGCGTCTTATTTTAGGGCTTGCCGCGGGTATTCTTTTTGGCTTGGCTTCTATATTTAAAGCTTTACATCTGATGGGCGCTGAGATACTTTTAGTGTCTTCGGTATTTGTTTTTGTGCTGTTTTTTCTTCCGCTCTATTTCTTTAAGATCTACCGTAGATCGATGGGACTGGAGAAAGAAGGGAAGGAACCTATTTGATTGAGAAATTTAGGATTTTCCCTTTTCGCTTGTTAACAATTCCGAAATCAGATTTGGAAGGGTTGGAGCATTTGCCTCATAAACAGCCCATAGCATTATGGTAGATCCAAATAGTTCAAATCCTTCTTCTAGGGCGTTGGACCAAATTAGTGCGGTTCCTTCTGCAAAGTTTGATCCTAATTCAATTCCAATTGCACCTCCCAACAATCCAGTCATCCCTACGATAAGTTTAATTAAGGGTTTTTGGTTTTTGGTGAAAACGGGCTTTAAGCGCCAAATGAAAAGGAGGAAAAGCAGTCCAAAAGGAACTCCAAGTACTATCGCCCAAATGCCTGTTCTCTTAAATATAGTGTTTTTTCTAGCAAAACCTTCAAAGTATCGGTCTATTTGCCAGCCAAGCCATTCGTGCACTTGTACAATTTCTTCGATAGACATCGCTAAAAAGAGCAAAGGAAGGAAGTAAATCAGTATTATTTTCGAATTTTTTCGGTGTTCATTGTAGGCAAATGCCGTTGCGAGGCAAAAAGACAGGAAAAACTGAACTGAGGAAAACCAAGTTGCTATTCCTATTTCACTATCTAAATTGAATAGGATTGAAACCTTTTCTAAAGAACGAATCTCTAGCTGAAAGATTAAATGTAAGAGGATAAGTGCTACATCGACCAATAGCAATAACAGAACAGGCTTTGGAATTTTGGTATCCATTTTTTTATGTAGAAGTTGGAACCAAAAATATTGATAAACAAATAGATGAGTCCTATGGGTGAATAGATATTGATATATAGCTCGGCGATATAGAACGTTAATAGCTCAAAAAGGTTTTTGGTAATTTTTAAGAAGTGACCAAGGCTTTTATTAGCTATTTTGCAAAAAAATTTGATGCTTTATTACCGCTTGCTCCGCGTGAACCATTATGTGAAGAATTTATATGTCTTCATGCCAGCGTTCTTTGGGGGTCAGCTCTTGGATCCGGCTATGGCTTGGGGGAGTTTGGTGGCTTTTCTACTTTTCTCACTCACCGCAAGTTCCATCTACATTATCAATGACCTTAGGGATAGGGAGGAAGATCGCAAGCACCCCGAGAAAAAGCATCGTCCTATTGCTGCTGGAAAAATTAGCCCAAATCGGGCCTTGTTCATTGCCTTGGGTTTGATAATTGTTTCTCTCGTTCTGGCCTTTGTGTATGAACGGAATTTAGCCTTGGTCTTAGGCCTCTATTTTATAATGAACCTCGCTTATTCCTATCGCCTAAAGCACATTGCTATTTTAGATATATCCATAGTGAGTCTAGGTTTTATTTTGCGCATAGAGGCGGGGCACATGGTAACCGGTATCGAATTGTCGCAATGGCTGGTGATGATGGTCTTCTTGCTTTCGATGTTTCAAGCTATGGCCAAGCGCCTCGATGATTTGGTGATCCTCGACGAGAATGCCGTGATCTCACGCAAAAGCATCGATGGCTATAATACCGAGTTTTTGCGGATCGCCCTATCGATCTTCTCAGCGGTGCTCCTGGTTTGTTATATTCTTTACATCACCGCGCCTGAAAATCTAATGCGACTGGGCGAGTATGCTTATTATACCCTCTTCCCGGTCTTGTTAGGAGTGCTACGCTACTTGCAAGTGATGTACGTATATAAAAGGTCGTACAATCCTGTAAAGATTCTTTTGACTGATCGTTTTTTGCAATTGGTCTTCTTATTGTGGATCGCCTCTTTTGCTGCTCTGATCTATGTTTAAAGCGAGAATTCCCATATCCTACAAGATATTCTACTATCTGGTTTTTGCCGTAGTATTTCTTCGGCAGCTACGTTCTTTAATGTATCCTTGGTTAGGCGAAGGACATGTTTTTACCTTTCGGTCCGATAATTTTTTCAGCTTTAGCGGAGGTCAAATACGCAGAGGCTTGATCGGGGAGATTCTGATCGTTCTTCAGTCTTGGGACTGGCCGGCCATATTCATTTATTCCCTTATTCTATTGTTGGTGTACGCTTGGCTATACCTCTGGGTTTTCCCCAAGTTGCTCGAATCCTTTAATCGATGGGAGTTTGTCCTGATCATTCTTAGTGGCTTTTTCTTGTTACCCGGCATAGACCGTGAGATCTTTATGCTCCTTCCCGCGGCCTATTATTTCTTGCGCTCCAAACAAGACCTTGGGTTCTTTATCCTTTTAGCTTTAGTGGCCTTTTTACACGAGTTGGCGCTGCTGCTTTATTTCCCCTTTATTTTAAAAACCCTTCAGCAGTCACTAAGGGAACCGCGTTGGGACGGGGTAATCGGTTTAGTGTTAGTCTTGGTCTCATATGGTTCGGTGATCCTAATTGCCGGTGATTTGAATTTGGCTCCCGAACGGGATTTTTGGCCTCAACATGGGGTTAGCGGTTTGGAGAACAAATACCTCTATAAGTTTTCGGGTATGGGTCTTTTGGAAGTGATAAAATTGCACGGTGCTCGACTTTTAAGCTACCCCCAAACCAAGTATGCTCTAATTGGGCTGATCAGTTTCGCGGTACTCTTGATATTGAGCTTTAAACGCTTCCGCGCTAAGCCAATCGTGATCTATTATTACCTTGCCGTAAATGCTTTGCTCTTTATTTTAACCATAGATTATGGGCGTTACTTTTATTTGCTTTTCTTCTTTTACCTCTTGGTTTTAAGCAGTGGCCTTTTGAAGAATGCCGAAAGCGCTTTGTCTAAATTCGACTTTCTACTGCCTGCAGTTTTTGAGCGATGGATGAATTTTGAATACCAGGCCAAATATTACCACATCACTTTGCTAGTATTTGCCCTTGCACCCTTTGGTTTTTACGTTGGGGATACCCAATTAAGTCCGGCCCTCTGGCAGGAACTGGAGCAATTGATCGACTTTAAATTATCGAAGCATGCCGCGGTCTGAACGTTCTCCATTAGTACTGCTAGACTTCGATGGCACTTTGATGGCCAGCGATATTTTTGGGGCCTTTTTACGCTACCGATTAAGAAGACCAGTTATGTGGTGGCGGCTCTTGTCGGCCTTGCCCTTTTTTATAGCCTTTAAACTTAAGCTGATGGATAACAATCGCTCTAAGGAGCAGTTGTTTAAAATGTTTTTTCGCGGTGAAGGAAGGTCTAAGTTTGAACAATCAATTGCTCGATTTTGGGAAGAGCATGGCACCGAGGTCAACCCTGCGATCAAAGATAAATTGCCTGAACTGGAGGCTCGGGGAGCGGAGTTTTGGGTCGTATCGGCAAATTTCGCGCCCATACTAGCGGAGTTTTGTCGACGAGAGCCTCGCTTTAGTTTCATTGCTACCGAATTGGAATATCGACGGGAGCGACTCACCGGTAAATTCGCCAGCCCTAACTGCTATGGGCAGGAGAAGGTAAAACGGATCAAATCGCAATTAGATCCTGATCGGTATTCGATCATTTACGCTTACGGCGACTCGGAAGGGGATCGTGCCATGTTGCAATTTGCCGATGAAGGATATTTACTCCAGGCAGGGCAATGGTCAGAGGTATAGGGCTTTATTGTCGCCCCTGATCTAGGTAATCTTGCAGTCGGTAGACTTGGTTCAAAAGAAACTCTGCCCTTTGTTTTTTATCCCGATCTGGCTTGGTCGCAATAACTTCTTCTTGATGCGCTTTAAGCTGATCTAGAATGAATTGACTTTGGTCGTATTGACCTAAGACCACACCGGCAGTAGCTAACTGCAAAGAGGCTTCCCCTTGGTGGGGGAATTTTTGCGGCGGAATAGCCTCTTGGGCCTTTCGGAATAAAGCTAAGGATCTTTCAAAGTAGGTGGAATCCGGACTGCTTAGTATTACCGATGCAAATAGCAAGCGCATTCTACTGGCTACGGCTTGGCTCGATGCGAGTCGGTAATCTCCCGTGTGGTAACGGAACTCCTCTAGCATAAGGCGTTCGGTTTCCTCGAAATCCAAGGTACCGATCCCACCGTAAGGCACCTCTCTTTCTACAGTGTCCAAAACATACACCAGGCCTTGCCGGCGGAGCCGCTTTCGTAGTTCCATGAGCGCGCCTCCTTCGGTATAGCCTTCGTAGCAAATGGGAACATCATTGTAATGCATGAGACTGAGCTCAACCCATTTTGCGCGCGATTCACTGGTAATGCGATGCCTTAGTTCCTGGCCTCGGTAGTTTACATTTACAAAGGGAACGGGGCTCAGCCAAGCTTCCATCATAGGGCTAAGCTGGCGGTTCTCTGCTTTGGTCACCCATTGCAAAAGATCGGGCCAGTCGATGCTTTCTGATTGGATATTACTGTCGGGGCGGTACATTAAAGCCTTACTGGCTTCACTTGCCATCTCTTCGGGACTCACCCCAAAGTTCAAGGCGGATTGCTCTCCGTGGGCTTCTCGATAAAAATTGAGGTAAGAGGGTAAATTCATCAGACTTCTATTCAAGACCCTCACGTCTGGTCGGGTATTCCAAAATTCCTGGGCATAATAGAGCGGATAGGTATCGTTGTCGCCATTGGTAAAAAGAATGGCATTGGGGGGACATGAATTGAGTCGATTGACCGCCTCGGCTAAAATTGCGCCTTTGTAAAGATTGCGTTCCATGAGGCCCTTGGCACTGCCGTAGGAGTAAAATTGCCGAAGGTCTAAATAGGCGGTCATGATCTCATGCGAAGCTTTCAGCGCCGGTTCTCCCACCGGAGTGGGGTAGTTCGGATCGCGCCGCGATAGTTCCCTAAAGGCAGACCGGGCATCTTCGCGGTAGATCCTGTAAACCGTAGCCTCTTCGTCACTAAGCCGATCATTCGGTCCGCTAATATAACAGCGCTTGGGGTCTTGGAAGACCGCACCGCGTGCTTCGATCAGGCTGGTTGCCTTGGATGAATAGGCACGCGCCAGAGCATAAAGTTCGTTGTCAGTCAAGCGCTCTGCTTGAAATTTGTAAAGGTCTATAACGTCATCTTCCCAGCCGGCATAACCGTAAAAGGGTTGCAAAGAATAGGTTTCCCCTTCTTGGCGCATCATGTAAGAAACCAGTCCATCAGGGTTGCGAAATTCCGGTGCCGCATCAAAATCAAGCTTCTGATACTGCCCGCTCTCTGCGTCCCAGAATAAGACCCGCTTTAATATGCCCTTTTGAGGACCAAAGGAATGGATGGTGAAAAACCAACCTTCGGGGTGCTTTTCCCAAACTTCCTGACTAGGTTCTCCTGGATTGTATTGATATAGCGAGTGGAATCGCTTGAGGACTTCTTCAAAACTGGGTCGCTCTTGAGCTTGGGCTGAAAGCACGAGTAAGAGGAGGAAAAGGACATTTCGCATCATAATAGATCCTAAATTACGCTTTATAGATTTGTTGCCTAATTTCTTCTAGCATTGTGGCCAGTTCCAAGCTCTTTTTTAGGCTCATTTTAGGGCTTTCTTTTAGGCCGGCTTGCAAGCATTGGTTTACCTCCTCTATTTCATGAAAGTAGCCCTCTCCCTGGTAGGCCAAATTTATGTCTCGACTTCTGCCCCCGGTCTCGATCGTTAGGCGTTCACTGTGGTGAAATCGGCTGTGCAGTTTTATACTGCCTTTGTTTCCTTTCAAATAGGCTTCGGTAGGGGTCTTGCTTTCAAAACTGCTTAAAAGATTAGCCTTGGCTCCAGATGGGTAACTGAGCTCCATGGCACAATATTGGTCCACTCCGCTTTCGCTGAGACGATACTGAACCTTACTTTCTTGGGCCTTTCCCAGGCTGATCAGACTTAAGTAGAGCGGGTAGATCCCGATGTCTAAAAGTGAGCCTCCGCCCAAAGCTGGGTTAAACAATCTTCCATGCGGATCATATGGTGGTCTAAAACCAAAGTCTGCTTCTAGATATTCGATCTCGCCAATGACCTCAGCTTTTAAAAGGTCGATCAGTTTTTCGGTAATGGGAATGAAACGGGTCCAGATGCCTTCCATCAAAAAAAGCCCTTTATCCCGCGCCTTGGCCACTAAGGCCTTACTTTGATTGAGATTAATGCCCATCGGTTTTTCGACTAAAACTGCTTTGCCGGCCTCTAGAGCCATTGAGGCTTGTTCGAAGTGAAAGCTATGCGGCGTAGCAATGTAAACTACATCTACTTCTGGGTCCTCACATAAGGCTTGATAGTCGTGAAAGCTTTTTTCGGCCCCAAATTCGAAGGCAAAGTCACGCGCTTTTTTTGCGCTGCGTGAAGCCACCGCATGGATCGATGCCGAGCTTAGCAGCTGGAGATCGGAAGCCATTTTACGGGCGATCTTTCCTAAGCCAATTATTCCCCAACGTATCAAAGGTTTGGGCTCCTCCGTCATTTTTAAGAATTACAATTTAAAGACGATTAATCTGTTAATGAATATACCAAAGGCTTTTGCTAATTATGAAAAAAACCTGTTTGATTTTATTCAGCTTGGCTCCTTTTTTGGGATTAAGCGCACAGGCTACGGCCGATACGAACCGATCTTTTGTTTTTGAAGCAATTTATCAAGTCGACTATCGAGACTACGATCAGTTTAGCCAGTTTACCGGATTTAATATCGAACCAAAAGGGAGTCTTTTAGGCGCTGGTTTGGCCTTTAAGCTCAAGCTAAGTAATTATCTGTTTAGAGTTTTTGGTTACCGAAACAGCCTTCAGCTCAAGTATGGTTCAGGCAATATAGACATCGGTGCAGCCGGTATTCAATTGGGCTATGAGTATCCTCTTTCTGACCATTGGTCCCTATCCGCTTTAAGCGGCTTTAATGCCGAAACTGGTCAATTGAATATTATGGTAGACACCCTTGGCACGCAGGCGACCAATTTGATTCCGAATGTACAGCAATGGAACTACCGCCTAGCTTATTGGCAAAGCGACTTCAATATTAGTTATTGGTTGGGAGCGCAAAGGCCATTCATTTTACCTCAAGCCCTTAGCCTTGGCCTGAGTTATGGAAGGGCCATAAAACCCTCTTCTATAGACTTTAGTGGAGTAGGGAGTAGATTTGATTATGGCGGAAAGGCCTTTCAGGATCATTGGCAATTTATGTTCAAAATGGAGTGGAGTCTGGGTAAAGCGGCATCTTCCTAGAGTTCAGCCTCCCAATTTTATTTTCTCCCCGAGATAGCCTACCTTGTGGTAGTTTTTACAATAAGTCTACCCAACGCAATGTGCTATGCTTAAAGCTCCCTACCTCCGTATTTCTATAGTGGCCAGCCTGCTTTTTACGGCCTGTAATGACGATGAACCTGGCAGTCAGGTAAACGAGCCCGGGATTAATACTCCGGCGGGCTATACCTTGGAGTGGTCCGATGAATTCGATGGAGAATCTATCGATGCTACCATTTGGAATTTCGAGACTGGAGATGGTACGGCCTACGGTCTGCCGCCAGGATGGGGAAATAATGAAAAGCAGATCTATACCAATAGTCCGGATAATGCCTTTCTTACGATGGATGAGGGCAATGATGTTTTGGCGATTACTGCCTTAAAGAACGGAGCAGATGATTATACTTCGGCCAAACTCACCAGTCAAGGAAAAAGATCGATCTTATTTGGTCGCGTTGATATTCGTGCCAAGGTGCCGGCCGGTAACGGTTTATGGCCTGCCCTGTGGATGCTAGGCGAGAATAGACCCCTAATTGACTGGCCGGGTTGTGGTGAATTAGACATTATGGAGGTGCTGGGTAAGGAACCCAATAAAATGTATACAACCTTGCATTATGTGGCTGATGGAAATGTGAAAGGGGAGCTGCAAAAGGAGCATCCTCTTTCTGCCGCTAATTACAGCGATGCCTACCACGTGTACAGTGTGGTTTGGACACCTAGCAAAATACAGTATCTCTTAGACGAGGCCCCGATCTACGAAGAGTTGATCCAAGCGGATATGAAGGAGTTCTTAAGACCCTTTTACCTGATCCTAAATTTAGCGGTAGGCGGTTACTGGCCAGGAGATCCCGATGCAAGCACTCAATTTCCGGCGAGTCTTTATGTAGATTATGTCCGTTGTTATTCCATTAATGATCTCAATATTCCCAGTCCACCGGCCTTAGATACCAACGAGGAAAGTTTGGGACCGATCATCGATACTAATCTGGCCAATGCGGCTATTAAAGATGGTTTTGCCGACTTTGGTCCATTGAGCATTACCCCTTATGGCGCGGGCGGTGAGCCTAGTTTGCGTCTATCCGATACGGCGGTAGACGGCGATTATGCCTTGGTCTATGGTTTTCCCGGTGGTAATTGGGGTGGAGCCTACATCGAATTAGACGCCCCGGCCGACCTTTCTTCCTACACCACCTTAAAGTTTGCCTTGCGCAAGCCGGCGAGTTTAGACGATGCGGAAATAAAGTTAGAAGGGGTGGGGACCAATGCTATTGTGATGCTTAAAAACTACAGTGGAACTCCGCTTAGTAATGGCTTTGAGGAATATAGCATTCCATTGAGCGACTTTAGTGGAGTGGATTTCAGTCAAACCCGAATTCCTTTTGCCATTTGGAATGCGGTAGATGCGGCACAGAACTTTAGTCCGGCAACCGTTTACGTGGACCAAGTGTACTTTGCCAATTAGGACAAATTCAATTTAAGATGTAGATTCAAGGCATCAATTTCCGATACCCAGAAGTGATGAAGATCTACCAATATATAGGTTTAAGGCTCCTCCTACTGAGCTCAATTGTAAGTGCCTGTAATTTTGAAAAGACCGGTGCGAAGCAAGACCAAGGCTCAAAGCCAGAAAGGCCCAAATCGCAGCAATGGCAAATGGGAGCGAAGCTTCAGGCTGGCTTATCCGAAAAAGAAAGTCTCTTCTTTGCCGAAGACCCTGATCTTTTTTGTGCCTATTTGCAGCAGCTGGGAGACAGCCTCCGTTTAGAGGTTCTAAAGGCAGAATGGCCTACTTGCGATACCAGCCTAAAGATCATCAAGTTCGATCCAGCGCAGAATTTCATCCATTTTCAAAGCGACTTAAAAGAAGAGCAAAGCTTTATTTGGCAGCAAAGGGAGCGATGGTTAATGGCTTCTTTAGAGCCGGGCTTTGATACGAGCAATGCCGAAGGAATAGTCTTTCGTGCATACAGCGAGGGAGCGTGGGAAGAATTAGGGATCGAAAAGGTGATACCGGGCTTCGGTAAATTGCCCTATGTTTTATCGGCTAGAGTCTTAGGGATGCGCTATCAGCCCGAAACGGAAGAAGGTCACTTTTACTATAAACTACCACAGACAGCAAGCGATAACTTGCAATTTTGCAGTGCCGGTCAGTGCCTTGATCTGGTTTGGAAAGAGGGCTTTTTAGCGGTTAGCGAGTCTGTTCCAGAAGAGTCGCCTGCTTTACTGAGCAAGCCCTAAAATTCCATAGCTCACTAATTTGGCGGTGATAAATACCTTGCTATCATCGTCTAAAATATCCGGTAGATCGGCCACCTTAAAGGGCTCATTCTGGGCTTTTATAAAGTCGATCAGTTCGGCCGCTTCTGCGGGAATATTCAATTCAGAATCGTAAACCTGGATGATGATTTCGTCCCCAACTTGCTGAATATAAAAGGGTACATTTTTTCTTCGTTCCACTCGATCCTCTAAACGCAGGTCTTTTAACCTTTCGATCGATTCGAGCTGACCCGGGGCATACTTCAAGAAATTGCTGAGGTTGGCCTCCCATTCATTATGCCGCGGCTCTTCGCTTAGTAGCAAAGTCCTTAGCTTAGCTAGAACCTCCTCGATCGATTGCGTGTATTCTTTCCTACTCTCTTCATTAGTACCGAATTTCATGGGGAGGTACTTCCGCACTTGTAGGTCCTTATCGGCTAATTGGGTAAGTGAATTGAAAATATGGTTGATCCAGGTAGTGCCCAGCATTCCAAGGGTGATGTGCAAAGAGGAGTTTTGATCGGTTTCCGCATCATGTACCAAACCCCGCGGAATGTAAAGCAAGTCGCCTGCCTCTAAAGTAAACTCAGCGGTAACCGGTCCGGGTTGATAACCTTCTTTTTCGAATTCCTCACTTTTTAGGGCCAAGGGCACATCATTGCCATAGATCTTCCAGTCTTTACTGCCATAAATCTGCATGACAAAGACATCATGGGTGTCCCAATGGGGAGTAAAGCCTTTGGACTGGGCTGGGGTCAAGTACACATTGGACTGAAAGTTATGGTGCACTTCATTCATTAAATTCTGATTGAACTCCATTAATGAGGGAAGTCGCTTTTGCAGTCCGGCCACCGAAAGAGTTGCGCCATTTTCATAACCCCGCGTGAGCTTAATGGGGTCGATAAGGATAGTGTCTTTAAGCGTATATTCCTTTGCGGGGATGGTGCCGTCCTTAGTGCCGTCTATTAGTCGGCAGTCCGGGAAAGTGAGCACCTGATTGCTTATACAGTCACTAAGGTCCTTAAAAGTTAAGATCCGATCGTAATAATTAGGATCGGATCTTTTAATGATCAAATGCTTCTGCTCAAAGTAATTCGCTTTGAAATCGGCGTAGCCAATCGGATTCAGAAGCCAGTCGAGAGTAGTTTCTGACACGGAAAATATTCAATATTTAAAAAGCCTAAGCTTTAGTCACTATCGCTGCAACGGTCTCCATTTCCTACGGTATCGTAATAGACACCGGTGTCTGAGTCAGTGCAATTTCTTCCGTCACCAGCGGGGTCAGATAGTACACAGCCGCCTAAGGCTAAACTGGAACTAACGAGTAATCCGGCTGCTCCCACACGCAACGCTTTGGAGCGTCCCGATACATTTGCATTGGAAAGAGTAATTTTTTTCATATCCATATAGATTAAGGGGTAAATATATAAAAGTGTATTCTAAGCGCAAATTATTTCTTTCAGTTCTGTTAAATCGAAAGATTCTGATCTTCTAAAATATTGTGCTACAGAATGGTGTGGCTCTCCTTAAGAAAATTGTGAAAGGCTAAAAGCTGTATTTTACGAGGAATAAGGCTGGAAAAACAGAAACTACCTGTTAATGGGAATGGCTATATATTGTGTTTTGCAAGCACGGTAATTTTAATTCTACACTCAAGTTGAAAGGATTGAATTGGCGCTTAATTGAATTTAAATGCGGGCAAACTCTGAAAACTTTAGAGAATGCTTTTCGCTAAAAATGCCAGTTACCTCAATTTTCAGTAAATAATTACATTTGCATAACTATTATTTAACGCCCTTTACTCTGCTGCAAAATCCAATTCAAATAGTTCATTCAAAGTTCTTTACCAAAGACTTGGTTAAGGACCAAAGCTTTGAAGCCGAGGCTTTATGGTAGAGCTGGTTTTTATCCATCTGCCAAAAACCGGAGGCTCTTCTATTCTGCAAACTTTAAAGACAGTTTACGGAGAGGAAGCAGTACGTCATTTTGAGCGGGATGAGTGTTTGGATTTGAAGGCAGCCGGCAAGCGGATCAGTGATGTTTTGAAACGGCAGGTAAAGGTGATTCACGGTCATTTCCTTTACGAAGAGGTAGAAGATATCGTGGTGAAGGATCAGCCTAAGCTACTCACCTTCATGCGCCAACCCAATGAGAGGGTAATTT
>CBFHJH010000015.1:47063-57180 GCA_965656185.1 Croceimicrobium sp. | reverse complement strand
TGCATTCCTATTTTATTAATTTGCCTTACAACTAATGTTTAACATCAATCCGTTGACTAACGGTTGACTAAAATCAGACATAAAAAAACCCTAACCAACTTATTAATAGTTAATTAGGGTTAATCATTGTGGAGCTGCGGGGAGTCGAACCCCGGTGCAAACAAGGAAACGGAAGGCTTTCTACATGCTTATTTTGTTATTCGATTTTCGACTAGCACCTGGGAACAAACACCCGAGTACTAGCTTAATTGCGGATTACAATGTCGCGGGCACTACGCAATCCTTTGCCCGTTAGTCCAGATTTGTCGACACCCCAGGATCCAAACCATCTAGACATAGGTTCGGTGGGATGACTTGCTCCCGCGTCTTACGCGTGGATTAGCTCAAAGCCTCATTCAGAGTGCTTAGGCGGCAAGTGCGAAGTTATTTTCGCCAACTATAGATTGAAGCATCTTATTTACGGGCGACATCTCCATAGCCCGGCATGCTTACATTCCCTTTCATCTTGCTGTCGAAACCGATCAGCCCCATTTTTCAAAGAACTTGTAGGAAGCTGCAAAGCTACCTTATCTTTACACGATAAACAAAGCTGCATGAAATTCGGAATCATTCGCGAAGGCAAGAACCCACCTGACAAAAGGGTACCTCTTAGTCCTGCACAATGCAAGACGCTTTTAGAACAATACCCGCAACTTCAACTAAAGATACAAACAAGCCCCATCCGTTGTTTCAAGGACGAGGAATATGAAGCTGTAGGTTTGGAAATTAGTGAGGATCTGAGCGATTGCGCGGTTTTATTAGGGGTCAAGGAAGTTCCTGTTGAGCAGCTGATTCCAGGGAAGACCTATCTGTTTTTCTCCCATACCTATAAGATGCAGCCTTACAATCGGGATTTGTTGAGAGCGATCCTGGATAAAAAGATTCGCTTGATCGATTATGAGATGCTTAAAGATCCAGGCGGGAAGCGACTTTTAGGATTTGGACGTTATGCCGGAATCGTGGGCGCCTACAATGGTTTTAGGGCCTATGGGAAGCTAAGCGGAAGCTATGAACTAAAACCTGCACATCAGTGTAAAGATCGCCGTGATCTGGAGCAGGAATTGGTAAAAGTGCAATTGCCCGAGAATTTCCGTATTGCCTTAAGTGGGGCAGGTAAAGTAGCTGGAGGCGCAATGGAGATCTTGTCCGCCCTTAAGATTACTCAGGTTTATCCCGATGAGTTTATTCGCGAAGATTTTAATAAGGAAGCTGTTTTCACCCAGCTTAATGTGCAAGATTATTTTAGGCGTAAAGACGGGAAGAGTTTTACCAGAAAGGAGTTTTACCGAGATAGTGAAGGTTACGAGTCCAATTTTTTACCCTACGCCGAACACGCCGATATGTACATCGCTTGTCATTTCTGGGCAGAAGGTTCACCTTTGATCTTTAGTCGTGCAGAGGCCCGTGATCCACGATTTAAAATAAAACTGGTGGCAGATATTTCTTGCGATATCGACGGTCCGGTGGCCAGTACGATAAGACCTTCTACCATTGAAGACCCCTTTTATGCTTATGATCCCCTTAATGAAAAGGAGACCGAATTTGGTGCCAAAGGGAGTATCGCCGTAAGTGCAGTAGATAACCTGCCGGGCGAATTACCTCGCGATGCTTCGGAGGACTTTGGAAACGAATTGATCAAAAATGTAATTCCTCATTTCTTCAATAATGATCAGGAAGGAATCTTGGCGAAAGCATCAGAAACTCAGTTGGATGGAAAACTGACTGAGCATTTCGCCTATCTGGAATCTTACGTAGCAGAATAAATCCTTTACAATGGCTACCTTTGGGGCCGAATAAATGCAACCGAACAGCCTTGAGCTCGAACTTAGCAGCCGAGAAATACATTGATATTGAGAAGGTAGTAGCCGAGAAGAACGCTACCCTGGCCAAGTGGTTACCTGGCTTTGTAATGTCTTACATCAAGCGGATCATTCATCAAGAAGAGATCAATGAATGCATGCGTCTTTATGGCGAGGAGATTGGCCTTGACTTTGTCCGGTCTGGCCTAGATTTCTTGGAAACCAAGGTAGAAACGATCGGCCTAGAAAATATACCCAAAGAAGAAGGTGTTATCCTTGCCGCTAATCACCCCTTGGGTGGTTTGGATGGAATTGCTTTTATGAAAGCGGTGGGTGAAGTGCGCAGAGATATCCAATTTTTGGTGAATGATATTCTGCTTAATATCAAGAACCTTCAACCTTTATTCATTCCGGTAAATAAGGTAGGCGCTAACCCTCGTAAGGCCTTGCAGATCATCGAAGAAACCTACGCAAAAGAGCTGGCTATCCTTGTATTTCCTTCGGGAATGGTTTCCCGCAAACTGCCGGATGGTACGATCGGTGACCTAGAGTGGCAGAAGAGTTTCATTGCGCGGGCTAAGAAGTATCAAAAGGATATCGTTCCGGTGCATATTGAAGGAAGAAATTCGAATTGGTTCTACAATCTTTCCTATTGGCGCAGTAAATTAGGCGTCAAAGCGAATTTGGAGATGTTTTACCTTGCGGATGAGATGTTCAAACAGAAAGGGAAAACCATTACCATTCGTTTCGGAAAGCCGGTACCTTGGCAAACTTTTGATAAGTCCAAGTCGCTTGTAGAATGGGCCGAACATATGCGGTCCTTGACCTATGCTTTGCCTAAAAAGATGAAGAAATAATGGAAGATATCATACAGCCGGTTAGCCGGGAGGCGATCATTTCTGAGCTCACGGAAGAGCATTTCTTGCGGCATACCTCAAAAGGAGGTAATCAGATCTATGTTTGCGATCATCGTGGCGCTCCCAATATCGTTCAAGAGGTGGGTAGGCTAAGAGAGGTAGCTTTTCGAACGGCAGGAGGTGGTACTGGTAAGTCGGTCGATCTCGATCAGTATGATCTTTCAGAAGCACATCCGTATCAACAGCTTATTGTTTGGGATGCAGAGGATCAAGAAATTTTGGCCGGCTATCGCCTATTAAAATGTTCGGAAGGCGAACGCGACGCTGATGGAAACTTGATATCAGCTACTTCAAAACTTTTCGAGCTCTCCAATAAAATGGTTCAGGAGTTTTTACCCTTAACCTTAGAATTGGGTCGTTCTTTTGTGCAGCCTAAGTATCAGCGAGGATCGCAACGCAAGGGTTTGTTTGCCTTGGACAATCTATGGGATGGTTTAGCCTCGGTGATGATGGATAACCCACAGCTAAAGTACATGTTTGGCAAGGTGACCATGTATCCTCACTACAATCGGGAAGCGCGCAATATGATCCTTGCTTTTATGAAGCATTTCTTTCCTGATCCGGATAATTTGGTGCGCCCTCGAGTACCATTGGTGCCAGAGGAGGACTTGATGCCCCATTACAAGCTTTACGAAGGCTTAGCCTATAAGGATGCTCGAAAGATCCTGGTTCAAAATGTGAAGGAACATGGCGAAAGCATTCCCCCGCTCATTAATAGTTATATGTCCCTAAGCTCCACTATGCGCAGTTTTGGCACAGCCGAAAACAAAGCGTTTGGCACGGTAGAGGAAACCGGAATCCTTTTAAAGTTCGAAGACATTGACCCAGCCCGCAAAGAGCGGTATCTGCACACCTACGAGGACAATGCAGAATACAAAGGGCCTTTATTTAAGCCAGAAGCCTAATGTTTTTTTAAGTCGGCTATGGTGCCGATAGGATCTTCCGAACGGAAAACGAAGCTCCCAGCCACTAATACATCGGCGCCTGCTTCAATTAGTTTGGGAGCCTTTTCATTGTTTACGCCTCCGTCAATTTCGATCAGGGTATTTGCACCGGCCCTCTCAATCATCGCTTTGAGGCTTCGCACCTTATCATAGGTGCGCTCAATAAACTTCTGTCCACCAAAGCCAGGGTTCACACTCATCAAGCAGACCAAATCAATGTCTTGGATGGTATCTTGAAGCAAGTCTACGGGGGTATGTGGGTTGAGCGCAACACCTGCTTTCATACCTTCGGCTTTGATTGCCTGTAAACTTCGGTGAAGATGGGTAGAAGCCTCGTAATGTACCGTGAGCACATCCGCACCAGCGGCCTTGAACTCCTTCACGTAGCGTTCAGGCTTTTCAATCATTAGATGCACATCCAAGGTTTTATTGGCGATCCGGTTAATGGCTTCGATCACTGGTAAACCGAAGGAGATGTTAGGAACGAAAAGTCCATCCATCACGTCGAGGTGAAACCAGTCGGCCTCACTATCGTTTACCATTTTACAGTCGCGTTCGAGGTTCAGGAAATCGGCCGCCAAGAGGCTCGGTGCAATTAATGCCATGGTGCTAAAATTTTGGTAAAAGTAGGAATAAAAAAACCCTGACGCGAGCTTTTGTCGGTCAGGGTCTTTAGATTCAATTAGGATATGCTTTAACCTAAATAGGTTTTCAAGATCTTACTTCGAGAAGTATGTTTCAAGCGGCGAATCGCTTTTTCTTTGATCTGACGCACGCGCTCGCGGGTTAGATCAAATTTTTCTCCGATTTCCTCCAAGGTCATGGGGTGTTGTCCGCCTAAGCCGAAGTAAAGACGTACTACATCGCCTTCACGAGGGGTTAGAGTTGCTAAAGAGCGTTCGATCTCCGTGCGCAATGAATCTTGCATCAGATCGTCGTCCGGGTTTGGACTTTCACCGGTATTCAATACGTCGTAAAGGTTGCTATCTTCACCTTCTACCAATGGAGCATCCATGGAGATGTGACGACCGCTATTACGCATGCTTTCCTTTACATCATTTTCACCCATTTCCAAGTTATCAGCGATTTCTTCTGGAGAAGGAGCGCGCTCATGTTCTTGTTCTAATTGGGCGTAAGACTTATTGATCTTATTGATAGAGCCGATCTTATTCAGGGGAAGCCGAACGATACGAGATTGTTCGGCCAGGGCCTGAAGGATACTCTGACGAATCCACCATACCGCATAAGAAATGAATTTAAAACCACGGGTTTCATCAAAGCGTTGAGCGGCCTTGATAAGTCCTAGGTTTCCTTCATTGATCAAATCCGGAAGGGTTAGACCTTGGTTTTGGTATTGCTTAGCCACAGAAACCACAAATCGAAGGTTGGCCTTGGTCAATTTCTCTAAAGCAACCTGATCGCCTGCTTTGATTCGTTGCGCTAATTCCACTTCTTCCTCGGCGGTGATAAGGTCTACCTTACCAATTTCCTGGAGGTATTTATCTAAAGAAGCGGTTTCGCGATTGGTAACCTGTTTTGTGATCTTTAACTGTCTCATTGGCTCTAAATAATTATATCGCTAATAAATTAACTCGAAAAAAGGGATTTTAGTTTTCGCTAGGTTTCTCTAGCAATACTTTACGCGAAAGCTTCAATTTACCGCGGTCATCCTTACCGATCAATTTCACGCGTACGGTATCTCCTTCTTTCAATTCCTCTTCCACAGTTTTTAAACGGCGGTGAGCAATTTCTGAAATGTGCAGTAAGCCATCGGTTCCCGGCGCTAATTCTACAAAAGCACCATAAGGTTGGATCGAGCGAACTTTTCCGTCGAATACGTCACCAACTTCGGGTACGAATGCGATTTCCTTAATTCTTGCGGCCGCTTTAGCCATTTTTTCGGCGTCGGTTCCACTAATCTCAATAATACCAAAGTCTCCATCTTCCTCAATGGTGATGGTGGTTTCGGTATCCAATTGTAATTTTTGGATGTTCTTCCCACCTGGGCCAATGATCATGCCGATAAATTCCTTCGGAATTTTCATCATCTCCAATTTAGGAGCATGAGGCTTTAATTCGGTACGTGGGGCATCAATGGTCTTCATCATTTCACCCATGATGTGTAAACGGCCCTCATTGGCTTGCATCAAGGCCTTCTCTAGGATCTCATAAGAAAGACCAGAGATCTTAATGTCCATTTGGCAAGCGGTTATACCTTGCTTGGTACCGGTTACTTTAAAGTCCATATCACCAAGGTGATCCTCATCGCCTAAGATATCGCTCAAGATCGCATAATCGCCGCTTTCGTCGGTGATCAAGCCCATAGCGATACCTGAAACGGGTGCTTTCATCTTGATACCGGCGTCCATCAGCGCAAGCGTACCAGCACAAACGGTGGCCATAGAAGAAGAACCATTCGATTCTAAGATATCGGATACAACTCGGATGGTGTAGAAGTTATCCTCGGGAATCATGCCTTTAAGGGCACGTTGGGCCAAGTTTCCATGACCGATCTCACGACGGCTGGTTCCGCGTATTGGACGGGCCTCACCGGTAGAGAATGGAGGGAAGTTGTAATGAAGGTAGAATCGCTCTGAACCACTAAAGGTTACATTGTCGATTCGGTTTTCGTCTAGTTTGCTACCAAGGGTTACCGTGGTCAAGGATTGGGTTTCACCCCTTGTAAACACGGCCGAACCATGGGTAGAAGGTAAATAGTCGATCTCACACCAGATCGGACGAACTTCATCGAGTTTACGTCCATCTAAACGCTGACGATCCTTAAGGATCATTTTGCGCATGGCGTGATATTCTACGTCGTGGTAATAGGTCTTGATAAGGCCTTCTTTCTCTTCCAGCTCTTCTTCGCTGAAGTTAGCAGCCATATACTCGTCACGCACCGCTTTGAATTGCTCCGAGCGTTCTTCTTTGCTCAAGCCACTCTTCGCTACATCGTAAACCTTATCGTAAAGATCGGTCATGATCTTCTCACGTAATTCTTCATCGTGAGTCTCGTGACTGTATTCACGTTTGGTTTTGGATTTCTCGATCTCACTGGCAAGGGCTAATTGCGCTTTGATTTGATCTTTGATCGCTTCATGAGCGGCCTTGATCGCCTCAAGCATTTCTTGCTCAGAAATCTCGTCCATTTCACCTTCCACCATTACAACACTATCAGCAGTTGCACCTACCATCATGTCGATGTCGGATTCTTCGAGCTGACTAGGGCTTGGGTTAATGATGAACTGTCCATTGATACGACCTACGCGTACTTCAGACATAGGGCCATTAAAAGGCAGGTCCGAAATTGCAATAGCAGCAGAGGCGGCTAAACCGGCCAATGCATCTGGTTTTACGTTTGGGTCCCATGAGTTCAAAGAGATCATTACCTGCACTTCCGCATGGTAGTCTTTGGGGAATAAAGGACGTAAGACACGGTCTACAAGACGCATCACGAGAATTTCTTCGTCGGATGGACGCGCTTCTCTTTTTAAGAATCCTCCGGGCATACGGCCGGCAGAGGAGAATTTTTCGCGGTAATCAACGGTTAAAGGAAGGAAATCAACTCCTTCTTTGGCTTCTTTACTAGAAACCACGGTGGCGAGCAACATTGTCTCACCCATACGAACTACTACTGAACCATCAGCTTGTTTAGCTAACTTGCCTGTTTCCAGGGTAATAGTTCTTCCATCTTCCAGTTTAATTTCCTGGGTAATTGCTTTTGGAATCATCTATTGTTATCTGTGTAAATACTGTTGAAGACGAAAGAAGGCAATTCTAAGATTGCCTTCTTTCTAGAGAAATTACTTTCTAATACCTAGTTCGGCGATAATCGCACGATATCTTTCGATGTCTTTTTTCTTGAGGTAAGTCAAGATACGACGGCGCTTCCCTACTAAGTCTACCAATGCTTTCTCCGAGGCAAAATCCTTACGGTTCTTTTTCAAGTGACCAGTGAGGTGGTTGATACGGTAGGTGAATAAAGCGATTTGCCCTTCTGGTGAACCGGTGTCAGTTTCAGATTTTCCGTGTTTCTTGAAAATCTCTTGTTTCTTCTCTGTGCTTAAGTACATTTCAAAATCGTTTAGATCGTTGTTATGCAATGAATTATTTGAGCCTGCAAAAGTAGGGATTCTTTTCTAATTATTTGCTAGCCTTGTCGTTAACTTCATTATGCGTCATGCGAAGGAACTTGGCGATTTGCTTTTTCATATCCTTTCGCTCAACGATAAAATCTAAAAAGCCATGTTCTAATAGGAACTCGGAAGTTTGAAAGCCTTCCGGCAGATCCTTACCAATGGTCTCTTTAATTACCCTTGGTCCAGCAAATCCAATCAGGGCTCCAGGCTCACCAATATTAATATCACCTAACATGGCATAAGAGGCAGTAACTCCTCCTGTGGTAGGATCGGTAAGTACCGAAACGTAAGGGATCTTCGCCTCGCCTAACTGGGCAAGTTTCGCGCTAGTTTTAGCAAGCTGCATCAATGAAAAAGCCGCCTCCATCATACGGGCACCGCCCGATTTGGAAACCATGATAAAGGGCTTACCGTATTTAATACTATGGTCTATGGCCTTAGCGATCTTTTCGCCTACAACCGAACCCATCGAACCGCCAATGAAATTAAAGTTCATCGCCGCAATAACTACATCACGGCCTTCCATTTTGCCATATCCAGTAGTCACCGCGTCTTTCAGTCCGGTCTTTTTAACCGTAGCTTGATAGCGGTCGGTATATTTCTTTTTATCCTCGAACTTAAGGGGATCGGCGCTAGCCATTTTGGGATTTAGCTCGGTAAACTTTCCTTCGTCGAACAAAAAGCTGAAGTATTCCTTAGCGTTTATGCGCTCGTGGAAGCCGCAATTCGGGCATACCCAAAGATTTCCGGCATGATCCTCTACGCTGCTAATTACCTTACACTTCTTACACTTGTACCACAGTCCTTCGGGGGTTTCCTTCTTATCTTGAGTTTTGGTAGTAATACCTTCTTTATTCCGTACAAACCAACCCATGGGTGAATTTTTTTAAAAGTGAAAAGTCTGCATCCCAATTACAGAATGCAGACTTCTATCAAAAATCTTGAAAATATGTGATAAACACAAATATTAAGCGATGCTTACCTCGTCGTTGAGGTAAACGTCCTGAATGGCGTTCAATAAAGCAACCCCTTCATTCATTGGCTTTTGGAAAGCCTTACGACCAGAGATCAATCCTTGACCACCAGCTCTTTTGTTAATGATGGCAGTTTTAACCGCTGCGGCCAAATCGCCCTGAACATCACCGCTAGAAGCACCACCACTATTGATCAATCCGGCGCGACCCATGTAGCAATTGGCTACTTGGTAACGCGTAAGATCAATCGGGTTGTCGCTGGTTAATTCGGTGTAAATACGCTCATCCAATTTACCATAGCTACTATCTCCGCTGTTCATGGCTTTGTAACCGCCATTGTTTTCAGGAAGCTTTTGCTTGATGATATCTGCCTGTAAGGTTACGCCTAAGTGGTTAGCCTGAGCAGTAAGGTCGGCAGCTACGTGGTAGTCCTTGTCTTGCTTAAAGGCTGAGTTACGGATGTAACACCAAAGGATGGTAGCCATGCCTAATTCGTGTGCATATTCGAAAGCTTCCGCTACTTCTACGATCTGACGGTTGCTCTCTTCTGATCCAAAGTAGATGGTGGCACCTACCGCAACTGCTCCCATGTTGTAAGCGTCGCGAATAGTACCAAACATAATTTGGTCGAAAGTATTGGGGTGGGTCATCAATTCATTGTGATTGATCTTCACTACGAATGGAATCTTGTGCGCATATTTACGAGATACACTGGCTAGGGCACCAAAGGTACTGGCCACTGCATTACAGCCTCCCTCTACCGCTAATTTCACGATATTTTCACCGTCGAAATAGATCGGGTTTTTAGCAAATGAAGCTCCCGCAGAGTGCTCGATTCCTTGATCTACCGGAAGGATAGAAAGATAGCCGGTATTAGCCAATCGGCCAGTGCCGTATAACTGTTGTAAGCTTCTTAAAACTTGAGGCGAACGATTAGAGTCAGCAAAAACACGGTCCACAAAATCACCACCAGGTAAGTGGAGTAAACTTTTATCAATGGTCTTGCATTCGTGATTCAATAAAGAATCAGCTTCATTCCCCAGTAATTCTTGGATTTGGTTGACTGTCATAATGATTGTCTAAGATTTTATCGGTACAAAAATAATTTTTTTTCCTACGTAGAATCAGAATGGATAGCCTAATGCCACGTTGTAGGTTAAGTTTGGTAGAACTCTCTTGGTGAGGATAACCCATTCGTCGCCGCTGGCAAGGTATCCAGGGTCTCTCAGGCGCAAGCCTGTATCGAAACGAATTACAAAGAAATCGAGGTCTAAGCGCAGGCCAAGTCCGCTGCCTAAGTAGAGA
>CBFHJH010000015.1:42744-46964 GCA_965656185.1 Croceimicrobium sp. | reverse complement strand
TCCCGACCCAAGTCGCGCAAGGCAAAACTGGTTTCTTCGTCGCCTAGGTTTCCGGTAAGCCAAATGTTACCGGCATCTAAGAATACCGCGCCTTTAAGACTGCTGTAGATCGGGAAGCGGTATTCTAAATTGGTTAAAAGTTTCATGGTGCCGATAGCAAAACTGGAACTGTAACCCTCATCGTAGGTAGAAACTCGATTACTGCCCCCACCTGCCCGATAAGCCGGCCAAGCTCTAAGGTCGTTGGTACCACCTAAAAAGAAGAAGCGACTAAAAGGAGGAAGACTTACTTGCTCGCCATTAACCTGATAGCTGCTAATTCCGTAAGGTAAGACGTAGCCCCCTGCTATCCTGAAAACGTAAAGTTGCTCACGACTGGGATGGAAGTAATAACGGTAATCGAGTTCCATTCGGCCGAATTGATAGACAGGGACGTCGAAAAGTTCACTCACTGTCTCTTCATTTAGTTGACCATAATTTCGTGCGAGCACCGATTGCAGGTTACCGCCCAATTCTAAGTCGCTGCTAAAAAAACTGTAAAATCGTTGGCTTACCGATTCCTGACCAGAATAGGTGAATTTATAGGTGGTGCTGCTAATAAATTCTGAAGTAAAGGCCAATTGCTGGATGGGGTCCAATTGATTGATAAAGTTGGCCGTATCAATGGAAAAGAGGTTGGAGAAACTAATATTTAGCAGATCCACTTTATGGGTCTTTTTGCTACTCTCGTTCCATTCGTAGCTAATTCTACCCCCAAAGGTCTCTCGATCAAATTCGATCCGCGCGATCCGATTGGCATAGAGCGAAACACTGGACCTTGGTAGCATTCTTTTTGGTAGTAATCCTTCGGTATTAAAGGGCAGTAGAAAGCGGGGGAAGTCGATTCGCAATTCGGCCCCTAACTCAAAGGTTCGAGAGAGATTATCATTATTGGCAACCGTGGGTTGGTATTCAAGGCCAGTACTTACGTTAAAGCTTAAGGCTTCGCCACCCTTAAATAGGTTGCGGTTTATGATTCCTATCGATCCACGGATCCCGTAATTCCCCGTGGTATTAGTTACTTCAATTTCTGAGATCCAAGACCTTTTATCCCGTGGTACAAGTCTAATTTCGGCATTGAGTAAATTACTTCCAAGGCTGTCTGCCGGTTTACTAAAGCTGATCTCGGTTACGTTGAAAGCGTTGTACGATGCAAAATGCTGGTAGGTTTGATCAACCAGGCTCTGTCTAAATAAACTACCCTTGTATAAGTGAACCGCATCGGTGAGATAGCGCGCCTTATAATTGAGCTCATCAAATGCAAGTAGGTACTCTTGATGTTTAAGGCTGTCTTGGTAATTGGCACCAAATTGATAGTCGTAATCCGGTAAGATCAGAATTTTGTTGAGACGGTATTTTTTCGGGTCTCGGTATTCGATGCTGTCGCCTACTCTATTAGGTACTCCAGGGAAAAGTAAAGTAAGATCTACTAAATGTTCGCCGGGATATTTATTGGTATCGGCATCGAAACTGATGTAACTTTCTGAAAACTCGAAAAAGCCATTATTCCTATAAATGGTTTTCAGTCTTTGTCTTTCTTGATCCAAGCGGTTGAGATCGTAAAATTGACCCGTTTTCAAGAAACTTTCTTTTTCCCTTCTGGGGTCCAATCCCGCCAGTTTATCATTTAGCTCATAATTCAGTTTGGCGATACGGTAACGCGGTCCGCGGTCGATTTCATAATGTACCGTGGCTCTTTTCCTTTTTTCGTCGAATTCGGTTTTGGAGTGCACCTTTACTTGAAAGTAGCCACGGTTAAAATAGAAAGCCTCTAATTGCTGAGCGCTAATAGTCTGACTATTCTTATCGTAGAGGATCGGTTCGCTACCTAACTTAGACCAAAAATTATCCTCTTCGCCATTACCCCAAGAGTAGGCAGCCAGACCAGGTCTGAGTCCGTTGAAAATTAGGTTTTCGTTGGGTTTTTGCCGAATAACTCCCTCTGCAACAGCGCTTACTCTTCCACCTTGCTCAATGTCCACCTTGTTCTCCCAAAGCAGGTACTGCCCATCAGGAACATAACGGCTATATTTACAAGCCCCAAGGCTCGCTATTAGCAAGCTTAAAAGCAAAAGGCGTTTCGCCATGCAGAAAAGAATTTTCACAAAAGTAAACTATGCCTAGCGCATCTTCACAAAAACTAGTTCGTAAACTCCAACAAAGGAAGCACCGTTGGCAAGAACGTAAATTTATTGCAGAAGGTCCTAAAGTAGTAAAGGATCTCTTGGCAGCGGGCTTAGAGCCTCATTTTATCTGGGCTAGTGATCAATTTGAGGGAGCAGAATTGGTGGCCGAAAGGGACTTGCAAGCCCTGAGTAATTTTTCCACCTTCAATAAAGTTTTAGCGGTATTCGATTTTCCGGACATCCCAAGGTCCGGTCGGTCTGAGCGTGTTTTGGTTTTAGATCGGATCAATGACCCTGGTAACCTGGGTACATTGATTCGCAGTGCCGACTGGTTTGGGTTTGAAAAGATTTATTGTAGCAAAGGAACCGCTGATGTGTACAATCCTAAAACCGTTCAGAGTACTATGGGTAGCTTGGCCCGGGTGGAAATAGACTATAGGGAAGAGGACGAGATTTGGGACTTACTTGATTCAGATTATGCATTTTTAGTGGCCGATATGGATGGTGAAAACGCGGAGGACCTTAGCATCTCAAAGGAGAAAATTGCTTTGGTCATGGGTAGTGAAAGTCATGGGCCCAGCGATTTTTGGAAGGAAAAGGCTCAAGCAATAACCATCCGCCGCAGCGCAAACCGTAGCATAGACAGCTTAAATGTTTCAGTTGCTGGCGGTATTCTTATGCAATTGCTTCGCTTGCCTTCGCTTTAGGTAAGATTTGAAAAGCAAGTTGAGGATTACTCCTCCTACTACCATAAACATTCCGATGAGCACTATACTACTGTATTGATGATCGAAGAGGAAGTAGTCGAAGCCTAAGGCGAAAATTACGCCGAGGTATTTTAAACCGGTTATCTCATTAACTTCTACCAATTGCAAGGCTTTGGTCATGTTGATCTGGGCAATTTGGGTAAGCACGCCCATGAGAAGCAATAGAAGCCATTCCCAGCCGATCGGTTGAACCCAGTTAAAGATGGAAACCACCGCCATTACGGGGGTAGCAATGAGGGGGAAGTAAAGTACCACAACCAAGGGGTGGTCGGTATTCTTTACCTTACGAATAAAATTATAGGCTAGGCCGGCTGATATGGCAGAACCCAAGCCCATGAAGAAAAGTAACGGCGAAATGCTGGCGTCGAAACCCTTGATCAAAGCAATTCCACTAAAGCTAAAGGCAAAAAAGAACCACTGCCACCAGCGCACTTTTTCCTTTAATATAAAGATGCCGAATAAAGCGGTGAAGATAGGAGAGAGGTATTGAATGGTAATGGCTGAGCCCAGGGGTAATTCTTGCAGGGTGTAGAAGAACATGGAAAGGGCGGCCACTCCAAATACTCCGCGGGCGATCAGGTATTTTTTCTGGACCCCCCAGGGAGAAACATTTCGGCGCTTCAAAAAGTAAAAGCTAAGTACCAAGGAAACCATTGATCTGAACAATACCAATTCGGTGGCAGGTAGGCGATGGAGGTATTTTACGGTAAGGTTCATCAGCGCAAAGCCAAGCACTGAAATAAGCATGTAAATGATCGCCTTCTTCATGATCTGGATTGGCCGGCAAAGGTCCGCTTTTTATTCAAGCTTTAGGCAATGAGGCATCGAGGGGATTTATCTGTTTATCAAAAAGCTTAACTTTAGAGCATCACCAAATTTTAGCCATGAATTTCAAAAAGTTGATCACCCTCGGGGCCTTGGTCTTGTTGATTAGTCAATGCGCCCTTTTTCAAGGAAAATCGGAGACCAATGCATCGGTATCCTACGCTCGCGATTTGGCCCCTTTAATGGAAAAAAATTGCTCGCCTTGTCATTTTCCGGAGCGAGGTAGGGCAGACATGCTCGATAATTATGATCGGGTACGGCGTCATATTCGGGGAATTCTGACACGGGTTCAATTAGACCCCAGTAATGAGGACTACATGCCCTTTAAACAAAAGAAACCAGCCTGGACTGCCCAAGAAATTGCCTTGTTTCAACAATGGCAGGCAGAAGGATTTGCGCCTTAAAGCCAGCGCTTTCGCCTGAAATACCACAACATTATAGCCGCAACTACGATTATAAAACC
>CBFHJH010000015.1:36237-42645 GCA_965656185.1 Croceimicrobium sp. | reverse complement strand
CCAAAAGATGAAATAGCTGTAACGGTATTGCAGCTCGGGGAAGTATTGAAAATTGGTGCCGTATACCCCAGCAAAAAAGGAGAGCGGAATAAAGATGGCGGAAAATATGGTAAGTACCTTCATGATGTCATTCATGCGGGTGCTCAGGGTGGAGTGGTATAAATTGAGGTAGTCACTCAATAAATTTCGGTAGGTGTCTACCGATTCTAAGGCGTGCGTAACCAATCCTTCGAGGTCTTTGAAATAAGGCTTTGTACTGCGGTCCAAGGTTGGGTCGGTAGAACGTAAAATGTGACCGATCAAATCTTTAACCGGCTTAACCACCTTCATCACGAAATGAAGTTCCTTTTTGTAGGCATTTATCTGACTAACAATACTGTCGTCCGGATTATCGAGTACCTTTAATTCTAGGTCATCGATTTTTTCACCAAGGTGCTCAATTAGGTAGATGTAACCATCAACCACCGAGTCCAATAAGGCGTAAGCCAAATAATCGGCTTTTTTGGTTCTAATGCGACCCTTACTCTGTTCCATGCGCTCGCGCACCGCATTGAATACATCGCCTTCTTGCTCTTGAAAACTGATCAAATAGTCATTACCGAAAATTAAACTAAGCTGTTCGGACTGTACCTGTAAGGTTTCCTCATTGAATTGGAGCATCTTCAAGGTGATGAATAGATGGTCGTCGTATTCTTCGAATTTAGCCCGTTGCCCGGTGTTCATTACGTCTTCCATCGCCAAGGGATGCAAGCCAAATTTCCTTTGGATGCGATCCATGATTGCGGCATCGTGTAAGCCAACCACGTTGAACCATTGTTGCTGTTCGGTGGTGGCAAAGGGAAGCTCGTCAATTTCGGCAAGGTCGGTCGCCGCAAATTCTTGCTCATTGTAACGAAGCAAGCTCATGCTTACTTGGTCTAATTTTTTTTGACCGATAAAAATGAGTGATCCGGGGGCTTGACCCTTGTTTTCGATTCTTTTCTTAAAAAAGCGAGCCATTGAAATGATTTGTCCTAAGGTAATAAAATCACCTCTGCATACAAGCTACTGCTGCTTCTGCGCAGTTTTCGCCATCGATGCCAGCCGAAACGATGCCTCCGGCGAAACCAGCGCCTTCCCCAGCGGGGAAGAGGTTAGTGATTTGAGGGTGCTGGAAACTGTTGCGATCACGCGGAATGCGCACTGGTGAGCTGGTGCGACTTTCAATTCCGATGATATTGGCCTGATTGGTGTAATAACCGGGCATTTTCTTCCCAAACTCAACAAAGGCTCGCTGCAGTCTGCGCGCCATAAATTGGGGCAAGATTTCATGCATGGGCCTAGATACCAAGCCTGGAATATAGGAACTGGGATTGAGCTCAGGGCTGATGCGACCTTTGCTGAAGTCGATCATTCTCTGGGCAGCTGCCTGTTGGGTCTTACCGCCAGATTCCCATACCTTTTTTTCCACATACTTTTGGAACTCAAGGCCGGCCAAAGGACCATATTCGGCGAAGTCTTTTAGGTCTTCTAACTCGATGGCCACCACGATACCGCTATTGGCAAATTGGTTATCGCGTTTAGACGGACTCATGCCGTTTACCACCAATTCTTCTTGAGCCGTGGCGGCGGGAACGATAAAGCCTCCAGGGCACATACAGAAACTGTAGACCCCGCGGTCTTCTACCTGTTGTACTAATTTGTAGGCAGCGGCTGGTAAGATCTCATCGTAATCGTTTCCGTGGTATTGGATCTTATTGATCAGCTTTTGTGGATGCTCGACTCGAACCCCCATGGCAAAGGGTTTGGCTTCAATGCGTACTTTTCTGCGATGCAGTAGGTAATAGATGTCGCGGGCACTGTGCCCCGTTGCGAGAACGAGTGCCTTTACCGGAAGCCACTGGCCCTCTTTAACTTGGATGGCCTTTATTTGGTTTCCTTCGATCTTAAGATCCTCCAAGCGCTCTTCGAAGTGAATTTCTCCCCCGTACCTTAATATTGTCTCCCGAATAGCGGCAACGATCTTAGGAAGCTTGTTGGTACCAATGTGAGGATGCGCTTCGTATAAAATATCTTCGGCCGCACCGTGTGCGTAGAGCGAATCTAAAATTCGCTTTACACTGCCCCGCTTTTTGCTACGAGTATATAGTTTCCCGTCCGAGTAAGTACCCGCTCCTCCTTCTCCGAAGCAGTAATTGGAATCGCTATTTACTTTATTATCTCGATTTACCGCCTTAAGGTCCCGTCGGCGACTACGCACATCTTTACCTCGTTCGATCACTACCGGTTTGAACCCTAGTTCCAAACAACGCAAAGCAGCCCACATGCCGGCTGGTCCAAAGCCAATGATGTGAATCGGTTCGGCCTGACTAACATCTTGATAGTTGAATTGGGTTAAGTCTCGGGGAGCAAGTTCCTCGTTTAGTTGGGCCAGAACCTTCAAATTCACCTTGATCTTGCGAGAACGTGCATCGATATTACGCCTTTCAATGCGATAGAAGAGCTTGTCCTTGGGACCTGCTTTAAGCTTATGGGCGAGGAGTTTATGAAATGCCTCTTCGCGAAAAGCGACTTCCGGACCAATACTAAGCTCAAATGATTTCATTTACTCAAAGGTAAAATTGATCAGCAAAGCACGGGTATTCAATGCATTGATTCCTTCCACCAAAAAGGTGCGGTCTTCTACTTTTAAGTTACTTACCCCGAAGGAGTAAATGATTTGCGGAGAAAATTTGAAATATTCGAAATAGATGTCTACCCCAAATCCGAGATCATAACTCAAGTCGTCTTGCTGTAATTTAAAGACCCTATCGTCTTCAATATCCTCGTCGCTTGCCAAGTCTAGGGCATATTTAGGTCCTGCCAATAAGTATAGGCGATAATTACCAATGCGCTCTGACTTAAATTTGAGGTAGATCGGGAACTCCATAAAGGATGATTCGATCTCTCTTTCTTCCGTTTCTCTTTCTTGGGTAAATTGATTGATCACATCGAACTCTAAGCGACGCACAGTAGAGGCGAAGCCAGGGTTAAAACGCAAATCCCAGTGATCGCCCAACCTAAGATTACTGATAATGGCAATGCTGTAGCCTGGGGCTGTAACGCTCTTTAAATTGTAGTAACCAGGCACTTGCCCTGGTAAATCGGCAATGTAGCGGTGACGAAAGTCGAAATAATTTAAGCCCACCGAAAAACCAAAGTGCAAAGGCTTACGGTCGTAGCGGGGTTGATTCTTGATCCCCCTAGACAATTGTCCGCTGAGGTTAAGACTGCAACCAAGGATGAATAGGCTTATGATGAAGTACTTTCGCATTACGCTTTAGGAACGGATTTAGGCGCGCTTTATTTTAATCCTTCATAAATGGTGGCAATTCCAAAAGTTACCGGTATGCGACGGCCTTTTTGGTAACCGCATTCGGCCATAATGCTCATAAACTTCTCGCCATAGGGAAAAGCTTGCACCGATTCCGGCAAATAGGTGTATGCTCTGCTGTCTTTACTAACCAATTTACCGATGGTAGGCAGAATGTTTTTAAAGTAGAAGTTATAAAGCTGCTTAAAGGGAAATTTTTGCGGTTGGGAAAACTCCAACACTAACAATCGACCGCCTGGTTTAAGCACGCGCTGCATTTCACTAAGGCCCTTTTTTAGGTTCTCAAAATTACGAACCCCAAAGGCGACGGTAATGGCATCGAAAGTATTATCTGCAAAAGGTAAATTTTCAGAATCGGCTTGTTCTAAGGTGATGATCTTGGAAAGGCCCTTCTTAGCCACTTTTTCGCGTCCTACTTCTAGCATGCCGGCCGAAATATCGATACCGGTAATTTTATCCGGCGCCGATTTTTCAAGAGCAATAGCCAAATCGGCTGTACCGGTAGCCACGTCTAAGATGGTTTTAGGTTTACCTTCACTCGCCATACGTACCACTTTTTTACGCCAGCCTTTATCGATGCTTAGCGATAATAAGTGGTTGAGCAGATCGTAACGCTGGGAGATATTGTCGAACATCTCTGCTACTTGCTCTTTTTTACTTCCTTCGTGCTGATAAGGTTTTACTTCCTCTGCCATGCTCAATTTTCTGGTGGGCAAAGGTAAGGCGAAATCCATGAGATTCAAGGCTATTGCCTTGAAGATAAATAGAGTCTATCAGACTTTATTGGATCGGAAAGCGCCGCGATTTATTGAGATTCAGAAATTAATTGATTCAAATGATCTCTCACTCTTTCATGGCTGATCTGCTCTAAACAAGCGTAATCGCCACGCCAACATTCTTTATTGCCAAAAACGCTGCATGGTCGACAGCCCAATTCACGGTGAGGGATGCCAATGCAATTCAGGTCGGATTGCCCATAGCCCTTAAAGCCAGCGTGAGGATGCGTGGCTCCCCAGATGGATATTACTTTGGTACCTGCCCAGCTGGCCAAGTGCATGTTACTGGAGTCCATGCTAACCATATAGTCCAATTCTTTGATCAAGGCTATTTCTTGATCTAAGGGAAATTCTCCGGCCACCACTTGGAAATTTGCACCACTTTTCTTCCCTAATGTCTCTAATTCGGCCCTTTCTTCCCTGCCACCAAACAGGAAGAGTTTCACCTTATTTATACCCACACTCTGCATAAAATATTGCATCTTTTCTAAGGGCCATTGTTTGGCGCGATGCTTGGCTGTTGGGGCGATACCAATATTAAGGGGAGCTTTGTTTTCCAACCACCAACTCCGCATGTTGCGGTTAAGCTTGTAAGGGGCTAGGGGCGGTTTCTTGGGGTCGAAATCGATTTTCAAGCCCGCATCAGCGAAAGCTTTTAGGTAAAGTTCATAAACTGGAGTGATGGCCTTGAAAACCTTATCCTTTTTTTGGCTTAGTGCTTTACGCTCCTCTCTATTTTTCTCAATCTTTGAGATAGCTAAGCCACGTAAACCGAGTATTTTGTCGATTACCTTAGATCGTAAAACATCATGAGCGTCTACCAATAGGTCTGGTTTCCAACCGTAATGTATTTCATTGGCTAAACGATATAGGCCAAACAAGCCTTTGTGCCGCCCATTTAATTCGGCCGGAATGAAATCTAGATCTAGTTTATTAAATAGGGGGGCCAAAAAAGAGCGCGACACCAAAGCGATTTCCATTTCGGGGTTCTGTTCTTTAGCCGCCTGCAAAATAGGTAGCAGCATCATAATATCCCCTAGAGCGGAGTAACGCTGTACTACTACGCGCATCTTATTTGTTTTGATACAGAACCGGATTCAATTCTGGGTCGTTGTACATTTTCATTTGGCGGTAAACTTTTGCGATTCGCTTCCCGGTAGAAAGATCACTCAGCAATTGATCGATCGCTTCAGAAAGGTCTTTTTCTTGAATTTTGAGCACCGCCAATTTGTGTTCATTTTTCGCTTTCAGTTCACCTTCGATGTCCTCACGTTTGGCTTCGATAGCCATGTGATAGATCTTTAATGCCAAGATCGAAAGGCGGTCGATCGCCCAAGCGGGACTCTCGGTGTTAAGTCTGGCATAAGACTGAAGTTTTACGCCTTCATAAAGGGCTAGAATAGCGTCGTCGATCTGCTCCACCATATCGGTGCGATCCTGATTACTGGCATCGATCCGACGTTTTATTTTAAGGGCTTCATCAGGGGCAATGGCGGGGTCGCGAATGATATCCTCCAAGTGCCACTGTACGGTGTCGATCCAGTTCTTGTTATAAAGCATTTCCTGCAAAGTGTCTTTCGGAAATGGGTTTTTTAATTCTTGATCGACGTGATCCTCTTTATGGTAATTTTCGATGGCCAAATTAAAGATGGCCATCATTTCATCGGCTTTAAGCATGTTCGAGCTTTTCTACGGCGTTTTTAATTCTTTTAATTGCTTCTTCTAGGTCCTTTAAAGAAGAGGCATAGGACAAACGTAAACAATTGGGACTACCAAAAGCGCCGCCAGGAACCAAGGCAACCTTTGCTTCATCGAGCAGATAGAAGCATAGGTCATCGGCGTTATCGATTTCACGGTCTCCAAATTTGCTGCCAAATAAGGCAGAAACATCGGGGAAATAGTAAAATGCGCCTTGCGGCTGATTGGTCTTAAATCCTGGTACCGTTTTCAGCCATTCCCCAACTTTACTTCGACGCTCTCTGAAAGCATCTATCATGTAATTCACTTCACTTGGATTGGCTTTAATCGCAGCCAGGGCGGCTCTTTGGGTAATACTGCTCGCGGCCGATGTGAATTGACCTTGCATTTTAACACAAGCATCGGCGATCCATTGAGGAGCAGCAATGTAACCACAACGCCAGCCGGTCATAGCAAATCCTTTACTAAAACCGTTCACGGTAATAACTTGGTCGCTTATAGATTCGAAACTGGCTAAGCTGTGACTTTTTTCTTCAAAGTTGATCAGTTCGTAGATCTCGTCACTTATCGCGTAAACCTGTG
>CBFHJH010000015.1:31118-36137 GCA_965656185.1 Croceimicrobium sp. | reverse complement strand
ATTCTTCTCGAGGTAGCTGGCAATTTCTTTTAAATCATTTCGGGTAAATACACTACCCGAAGGATTACAAGGAGAGCTAAAGATCAACAGTTTGGTTTTATCACTGTGGTATTGCTCCAATTCTGCCTGCGATACTTTAAAATCGTTTTCGATCGAAGTGGGTACCACTACGGGTACGCCACCGGCTAATTTCACCTGCTCATAATAGGAAACCCAATAGGGGGCAGGCAATAAAACTTCATCGCCCGGGTTAATTAAACTAAGCACCACATTCGCGATCGATTGCTTGGCTCCGGTAGAGACTACGATCTGACTGGCCTGGTAGTTTAGGTCATTATCTCTTTTCAATTTTTGAGCAATGGCCTCGCGCAAGTCTAAATAGCCTGGAATGGGCGGATAATGGCTGTAACCAGCATTTATCGCCACTTTGGCAGCGGTGCGAATAAAGTCTGGAGTCTCAAAGTCGGGTTCACCCAAGGATAAACTAATAACGTCTACTCCTTGCTCCTTTAGTTCCCTACTGCGGCGACTCATAGCAATGGTTGCCGATTCGGAAAGTGCTTCAATTCGATTGGAAAGTTTTTTCATAAGCGGTGCTAGCGGAGCAAAGCTACAAATTTCGCTTCTCCACCTTAGTATTTTTACGATATTTGGAACCCTGAAAATTACACCTACTAATGGAGGTATTCATAGAGATCTTAAAGTACGCCTTACCCTCACTATTCTTATTGGTGCTTACTTACATGATGTTGTCTAACTTTATGGACAACGAAGAGAAACGTCGGATGTATTTTCTGAAAAAGGAAACTCAGAAAAGCGCCTTACCGGTTCGGATGGCAGCCTATGAAAGGGTAGCATTATTCTTAGAGCGTATTCACCCCGATCGCCTTTTGATCCGGGTTTCTTCCAAAGGCCTCAAGGCCCGTCAGTATCGAAACTTACTTACTGAAAGTATTCGAACTGAGTTCGAACACAATTTATCGCAACAGATCTATTTAAGCGATGAGGCTTGGTCTCTGGTGGTAAATTCGAAATCGGCCACGGTTGGATTGATTAATAACTGGGCCCAAGAAATCGACCCGGAAGCTGATGCCTTCGAGCTTAGCAAGCATATTCTGAATAAGGTAATGGAGATGGAAACCTTCCCGACCAAGAAGGCAATTCGCTACCTGAAAGGAGAGATCCGGGCAAATTTCTAAGCTATACCTAATTAAAACATACTGATTAATGCGCTACTTCGCTGCGTTCCTATTATGCCTTCTGTTTCTACAATTGGAGGCCCAAAACTTTTTGGAGAAAAGTCAAGTTTTCGAGACGGAAGACAATGGTTTTAGTCCGAAGTTCCTACATGAAGATGAAAGCAAATTGTATACGGCCAATGTTTCGCATGATATGTTGCGGGTTATCGTATACAACAAAAAAGAGCTTAAGCCGGAAGTTCAATTCGATCTTGATATTCCTGTAAAAGATGAGGTGGAGAACCGACTTTTACACCTCGCTTGGTTCAAGGGACAGATCGTAGCTTTTATTCAAGAAGATCAAACCAGTAAGGAGCTTTTTTCGGTTTTTGCCTATCCCGTCGATCTAGAAAAGCGCCAAATAGGTCAATCAGTTCAATTATTTTCACATCATTACGATTCTCGCAGCGAAAGAGGTAATATTAAATTAGAACATCGAAATGATAAGTTGATCATCCAACATGCCGCTTACCTCTCAAGCCGCGATCTAACAGAAATGAGTTTTGGCCTTTATGATCTGGACCTCCAAGAAATCTGTCTTTATAAATACACACAGAAGCTGGAGCTTGAAGAGATCTACAGTACGGTAGCAATAGACAATCAAAACAATGCATTTTTGGTAAACGACCGCCAATTGATTTGGCTTCCGGAAGCCAAAATAGAGCAAGTCCAAAGTTTTGATCTACCCTTAATTGAGGAAGAGAGTTTGATTCCCTTTCACGATCAAATTGGGATAAACCCCAATGGTAAAATAATTATTACTTCTTATTATCAAGATGCCGATCCTCGGGATGGTTTTTATTCTGAACTGCCAAGGATTTCCGAGATCTACGATGATCTTCAAACTCAAGGTATTCTCTATTATGAATTTGATCCAGCAACTAGCACTTTTACCAGCCAGAGCAAGAATGATTTTGAGCAAGATTATGTGGATCGATTTTTAGAGGAAAACGACCAAGGAGAAACCGATCTGATTCCTCAGCGCTTTACGGAACAACGTTATTTTTTCGACGATAATGGTGACTGTTATTTAATTGCAGAGAAATTGGTGCGCCGTCCTTTTTACAGTACTTACTTAACTAGTCTAGGTGAATTGGTAGGGGAGTATTTTTACCTTGAAGACTTGATGCTGGTGAAATTCGATCAGAGCGGTAAAACCACCTGGAAAAGCTATGTGCCCAAAATGCAAGCATATACTTGGCGTCAGTCGGGACTCATGGCGATTACCGCTACCGATAAAGAACTGTCCATTCAGCCCATGGGTGAATTTGATTATTACTCTTTCTATGCGCGTTTGGGGGATGAAGGCTTAGAATTGTTTTATAATGATAGTGAAGACAATGAAGCTGGTTTGGTAAGTTATGAGGAGGTTGAGGTCTATGAGGACGCTAATGAAATTGGTCCGGTCTTTCACCGCTACAATTTAGAAGAGGGTGCGATCGTAAGGAGAGAACTATGGTCGGAACTGGTGCTTGAAGATGAGCTTTATTTTAAGACCAAAAACATATTCTACAGCGAGCTAGAAGGGCTTTATTACGGAGTACTTTCTCTTGATGATGAATTTCAAATTATTCGTTTTAGGCCTTAGTCAGATAATTGGCTTGGCAATAAATCAAGAAACTTTTGGAAGCCTTTAACATTTTTTTAGTTTTATGGCCTCAAAAGTTAAAATGCTTCGTAAACTCTGCCTGAATTTCGCGCTTATTGCAGCGACCGTTATCCCATTTACTTCAGTTTCCGCTCAAGATTCACCAGGTGAATATTTGGCCAGTTCCGGCACCATTCCAGATGATTTTCTGATTTCCTGGTCCGAAAAAATGAAAACTAGTTTGGCTCAAGCGGAGCATAACGGTGGGTCTAAAGAAGACCTTAATGACTTCTGGCTAGAACAGCATCATTCAATTGATGCCCTTTTGCAAAGTGGCCGTTATTCATTCGGTGATTCCATTTCCCTTTACCTTAATGAAATTGCCGACTACATTTTAAAAGACCACCCAGAGCTAAAAGAAGATATTCGCATTTATACGTATCGATCGCCTGCCGTGAATGCCTTTACCTTGGCCGATGGTATAATTGCTGTGAATATCGGATTACTCGCTCACGTAAAAACAGAAGCAGAATTGGCTTTCGTTTTGTCGCATGAAATCGCACATTATCAAAGGGAACACTTTTATGAGCGCTTTCAATTAATCAATAAGGAAGAGTCTGGTGGCTGGTTTAGTACTAATTCGCTCAGTCCTCTAGCGCGTGCGGAGCGACTAGTAGGAAGAAGCAAAGAACAAGAAATAGATGCCGACCTTACTGGTTTGGAACTTTTTTTGGAAACCGATTATTCCTTAAAAGGAGTAGATAGCGTACTTACAACTTTAAATTATAGCTATTTACCATACGGACGCAGCGCTGTCGAGGGTAATCCATTTTGTCTGCCGCAGGCATGTTACGATATACCTGGTGTATTTTACCGTGATGAGATTAGTGAGATCAATAAGGATGAGGATTATCCAGACGGTCAACATTTGCACCCAAATATTGGGGAACGTCGCGGTCAGATCGAGGCCGCATTGGTACAAAGAAAAGTCAACTCTGGTGTGCTTTTCCGCTTAGGCGAAGACCGCTTTAACCGTATTCAGGAATTGTCACGTTTCGAAGCAGTGCGAGAAAAGGTTCAAATAGGGGAATACACCGGAGCTCTTTACGACATATATCATTTACAAAAAACCTATCCAAATAACGAGTTCTTATTATTGTCTAAGGTTAAAGCCTTGTATGGCTTGGCTAGCTACAAAGCGGTAGACCGCATTAGTGATGTATTGCCTTCCAGCCATTTGGTGCAAGGGCCTTATGAGCAGATCGTGCATTTGTGTAAACGCATGAATCGCAGTCAGGTAGTTACGATTGCTTTACAAGCTTGCCTAAGCGCCCAAGATCGTTTTCCACAGCATAAATGGCTCGAGCGATACAGTAGCGAATTAGCGAAATACCTCGTAGTCTATTGCGATGAAGAACCGACTGAGTTTTTAAAGCTAAATGAAGAGCTTCCGGAATTCACCAAGTCTGAAGAGGATTTTCGGTCAGCGCGTGGCTTTTTTCGAGCGCAACAAAGACATTATCAGGATTTTAACCGCTACCTGATTTCCAATCCCCAAAAAGCAGACTGGCTTCAAAAGGAAATGGCTTCGTTCATTCCTTTTCGTGATAGTATAAAGGAGTGGAGAATGACTCCGGCGGATGTGCGTGAGGAATATTACGAGGAGCGCAGAGAAAGGATCGAAGAGGAAGGAGCTGGTCTTAACATCAAGGAAATGCTCATTCTTGATCCAACCATAGTGATGCGTAATGTTGGCGAAGACCGTGAAGAACGATTGGATGCTTTGGAGCAGGAGCATCATTACACCGAGAGTTTGAAGAAATGGGTTCGAGAAGTGGGGATTGACGCCAAGCTTTTATACATGGAGGATTTCGAAAAAACCGACATCGAATCGTATAATCTTTTTTGTCAGCTAGAAGAATGGGTCCACGAAACTCGCGCTTTTAATTATCTGGACTTAATGCCAGTATCAATAGATCTAGGGGATAAGCTAGAGAATAGTCCTCGTTATATCTGTCGAATAGTAGGTGTTATCGACCTCGATGGATACAATACCTATTACTTCGGCATATTCGACCTAAAGCAGGCTAAGGTGGTTTATTCTCATGCCCAAGATGTAGGAACGAATTTTAGCATGAAAGACCTGCGGATAGAAACGCAATTCGATCTTGAAAATATCAGCAAATAATCAAT
>CBFHJH010000015.1:0-31019 GCA_965656185.1 Croceimicrobium sp. | reverse complement strand
CATGAAGATAAAAAATCTGCTACTTAGCTCAATGATTCTCTTGGGCCTTAATCAACTTTCAGCACAAAAGGCGGAATTTGGCAAAATTTGGGAGCAAGATGTTCACGGATATAGTCCTCGAGTACAATTCGAAGATGAACGCTTTCTATACACTACCGACTATTATGAGGAACTGATCATTCTGGAAAAGTTCAATAAAGAACGCTTGCGCCCAGATTCTAAGCAGGAGGTGGAATTACCCGAGTGGGACGACACCGAGGTAGATCTACTTCGATATAATTTTATCGATGATCGTTTTATTGTTTTCTTAAAATTAGATAATGATGATCTGGGTCGGGTTAAACTTCTGGCGATGGAACTCGATTTCGAAACTGGCAAGTATGGAGAAAGTTATGAGCTAGGAGAGTACCAGTATGAATGGTCTGCTAGAGACATTTATTTCGATGTCAATTTCACGCCGAATGACAAAGGAGTCTTGGTTAATTCTATTGTCTACAACAGTGAGACCGAGAATACTTTACAAGACTTAACTTTTTACGATACCAACTTTGAGGAAGTAGCTAATCGAGAATACTTAATCAGCGGGAAGAATATTGAAGTTAGTACCCGCTCTATAGTAGACGACGAGGGGTCACTGTACTTTATTAGGGATAATGATTTAGTGATGCTTGACCCCTTTAACGACTATGAGGAGTATGCAGAAGCTCTTCCTATGGAGGATTTGGCGCTAAATGGCGGTTTAAAAAATTGGGCGGTATCCTTTAAGCCTAACGGTAACTTGATCTTCACAGCAATGTATCAAACCACCGACTCTAAAGAACAGCCGGATGCGAACTTATCTAGACAGGACCGTAGTGAAGGTGATACCCAAATCGAGGGAATCAAATACTTCGAATATGACCCCTTAAACCAGGAGTTCACAGAACAAAAGCTAAGCATGTTCGATCAAGAATTCATTGATGTTTTCCGACTGGAAGACGATAAGTACGATAAACATGATGGCGAAATAAACCAAGACTTTTCTTATGCCCGATTTTTGTTTGATGATGATGGGAATCTTTACCTTTTAGCTCAACCCCGCCATACAACAATTAGTCGTGGTCAAAACGGAGTTGTTACCGGCAAACAGACTAAATTTGAAGAGATCATGGCGATAAGTTTCAACGAAAGTGGAGAAATTCGTTGGGCCGAAAGAGTACCGATGCTTCAAGAACACTATTGGAGCAGGTTTTTATTTGGATTTAACTTTAACTCTGAAGCGACTACCTGGTTCGGTTTCCCCAGAGCTTCCTTAGGTTATTTTGGCTTCGATGCGGCAATTCAAGGCGATGAGCTACATATCGTTTATAACGACGAACCGGTAAACCGAGGCGGTAAAAATCAAGATCAATTTTTGGAGAGCCTAACTAAATTGAAAGATGGTCAGCCCGTTCTTCAGACCATCAACATTAAGAATGGAAAAAGAAAAGCGAAGGTATTGCCAAAGCTTGCTAAACCCAAGATGTACATGAAGCCAAGCTTGATGTACTATAGTGAAGACGATCAAATGTTTTATTATTTCCTAGCCAGGAAGAAAATGCTTCAATTTTGTTCCTTGAAGGTGTAGTAGAAGAAAGGTATTTAAAAAAAGAACCCCTTATTGATTTTACAATGAGGGGTTTTTTATTATCCTAAAACCTGGTCAATCAATTGATGAGCTGCTAGCCCTGGTTCTAGTTGACCGCTTAGTACTAAAGATTTCAATTCTCGGTATTGTTCTTTAAAGCTGGCGTGCTCCCGAGCTTTTTCGATTAAAATCTCCCCAATACTATCTTCAAACCACTGGAGTGCTTGTTCCTTTCGATTCTGCTCAAAATAGCCTTTTAACTTTTGTTCATTTTCAAAAGATTCGATCACCAACCAAGCCTCTTCAAGACCACGGCCTTGAAGGGCGCTACAGCTTAATACCTTGGGAATCCAATCGTTTTCATTTGGAGGGAAAAGATGCAAGGCTCTTTTATAATCGCCCATGGCTAACTTCACTTTAGAATCCTTAGGGTCATCGGCTTTATTGATCAGAATCAAATCGGCCATTTCCATGATACCCCGTTTAATACCTTGTAATTCATCACCAGCGGTGGCCAACATCAAAAGCATAAAGAAATCGACCATATTTTTTACCGCTGTTTCACTTTGCCCCACTCCAACGGTTTCCACCAGAATCACATCATATCCCGCGGCTTCACAAAGTAAGATGCTCTCTCTACTGCGACGGGCCACTCCGCCCAAGGAGCCACTAGAAGGAGAGGGGCGTATAAAGGCCTGGGCATTTTGGGTTAACTTCTCCATGCGGGTTTTATCGCCTAGAATACTGCCCTTGGTCCTTGCGCTACTGGGGTCTATAGCCAATACCGCGACCTTCTTACCCCTTTCGATTAAATATTCCCCAAAGGCTTCGATAAAAGTGCTTTTACCTACCCCAGGTACGCCAGTAATACCAATGCGCAGGGCTTTACCACTAAAGGGCATCGCCGCTTGAAGTAATTTCTCAGCCTCTTCGCGGTGGGATGCCAGCTTGGACTCGCAGAGCGTTAAGGCTTGACTTAATTTTGAGCGATTGCCAGCTCGAATACCTTCAAGCAAACTGGCTGCATTCGGAATATCCCTTTTTGGTCTGCGTTTAAAATTTGGATTAATCGAATCCATGCCTATTTAAACATATCCATGCCCGGTAACATACCCTGGGCCATCGATTGCATTTCCTTTTCGTGGATGGCGCTAGCTTTTTCGAGGGCCTTATTAAGAGTGATCACTAGCTTGTCGCCTAATTCCTCGGCATCTTGTAAACTCGAATCATTGATTTGGATATCCTTTATTTCACGATTGGCATTTAAGACAACGCTTAATTCAGCATTGCCTTCACGCACTTCAACCAGAGCTAAGCGCTTTTTCATTTCTTTGGCTTGAGATTGGGCATCTTGCAATTTAGCCATCATGTCTTTCATGTTTCCAAACATCTTAGGCGCTTTCTTCTTGATTTAACATTACTTCTAAAATACGAGCGGCGGCATCGGCAATTACAGTGCCAGGGCCAAATACACCTACTACGCCGGCATCAAACAAATACTTGTAGTCGTTGGGTGGGATAACTCCCCCTGCAATGACCAGGATATCATCTCGTCCTAAGTTTTGTAATTCAGCAATAACTTGTGGCACCAGGGTTTTATGCCCTGCCGCTAGGGAAGATACTCCAAGAATGTGCACATCATTTTCTACCGCTTGCTTTGCAGCCTCAGCCGGTGTTTGAAACAATGGACCGATGTCTACATCAAATCCTAGGTCGGCAAATGAGGTGGCTACCACCTTGGCCCCTCTATCGTGACCATCTTGCCCCATTTTGGCTATCATAATACGTGGCCGGCGACCTTCGATGGCCTCAAACTGGTCGGCCAGTTCTTGGGCCCGATGAAATTTATTATCCGTTTTCATTTCATTGCGATATACTCCGCTAATAGAGCGGATCGTTGCGGTATAGCGACCGAAGGCCTTTTCCATGGCCGCACTTATTTCGCCAAGGGTTGCTCTATTTCGCGCAGCATCTACCGCTAAGGCCAAAAGGTTTCCTTCGCCAGCGCGGGCGGCCGCTTCGATCTGAGCCAGACTTTCTTCTACCGCTTCTTGATTGCGTTCGGCCTTAATCCTTTCGATGCGCTCGATCTGTTTGCGACGAACTTCGGCATTATCAACTTCCAATAATTCTATTGGCTCGTCTTTTTCATTACGGAAGGCATTTACACCGATGATCGATTCTTTACCAGAGTCAATGCGTGCTTGTTTTTTCGCCGCTGCTTCCTCGATCCGCATTTTAGGAAGACCGGTTTCGATCGCTTTGGCCATGCCGCCAAGCTCTTCGATCTCTTCGATCAAGTCCCATGCTTTTTGAGCTATTTTTTCGGTCAAATATTCTACATACCATGAGCCGCCCCAAGGATCGGCACTGCGATTAATGCCTAATTCTTCCTGAAGGATCAATTGGGTATTACGGGCAATCCGGGCAGAGAAATCTGTCGGCAAAGCAATCGCTTCATCAAGGGAGTTGGTATGTAAGCTCTGTGTACCACCAAAGGCCGCGGCCATCGCTTCAATAGTGGTACGGGCTACATTATTGAACGGATCTTGCTCGGTAAGCGAATACCCAGAGGTCTGACTATGCGTTCGCAGGGCCATGGACTTCGGATTTTCTGGATCGAATTGTTTTACCAACTTGGCCCAGAGCATGCGGCCGGCACGCATTTTGGCAATTTCCATGAAATGATTCATGCCGATTCCCCAGAAAAAAGAAAGCCTTGGCGCAAAATCATCGATCTTCAGGCCTGCTTTTAGTCCAGTGCGGATATATTCCAATCCATCGGCCAAAGTGTAAGCTAATTCAATATCTGCAGTAGCTCCTGCTTCGTGCATGTGGTAGCCACTAATTGAAATACTGTTGAAGCGTGGCATATTGCGGGAGGTATACTCAAAGATATCGGCAATAATACGCATGGAAGGAAGGGGCGGGTAGATATAGGTGTTTCGCACCATGAACTCCTTAAGGATATCATTTTGGATGGTGCCACTTAATTGTTCTGGGCTAACCCCTTGTTCCTCCGCGGCTACGATGTAAAAGGCCATTACCGGAATAACGGCCCCATTCATGGTCATCGAAACCGACATTTTATCTAATGGAATTTGATCGAAGAGGATTTTCATATCCTCCACACTATCGATCGCTACACCGGCTTTACCAACGTCGCCCACTACTCGTTCATGATCGGAATCATAACCACGGTGTGTGGCCAGATCAAAGGCAACCGATAAACCTTTTTGGCCTGCCGCCAGGTTTCGGCGGTAAAAGGCATTAGACTCTTCGGCGGTACTAAATCCGGCATATTGGCGAATGGTCCAAGGTCGTAAAGTATACATGCTGCTGTAGGGTCCGCGCAAATAAGGAGGTAGTCCGGCTGCAAAATGCGTATGCTTTAATTTTTTGAAATCCGCCTGGCTAAAGAGACTTGGGATCTCCAAACCCTCAGGCGAATGCCAAGTGTGACGATCGTTTTTTGGAGCCTGGTAGGCCTGCGCCTGATAGGTTTTACTGAAACTATGACGGCTCATGCTGATGGATTTTCAAGGATTAGTTCTCGCTCTAATTGCTCTGCTAAACGTTGTGCTCGGATCGGCCTTATGCTGCCAGCCACTTCCTTAGCTGGCTTTCGGCTTAAAGCTGATTTCACTGCCGAGCTGAAGCTTTCATTTTCATTCCGGAAAATGTTTACCCCGATCATTTTAAGATCACCTTTATCAAAGCGCTCTTGCTCTTGCTTAGCTTGCTCTTCTATCGAGGTTTGAAGCCAATTATTTTTGAGGGCGGCGATGTATCCGCCTTCTTGTTCTATCGCTTGGAAAAATTCCCATCCTTTTTGTGCTAAGGACTCGGTGTAATTTTCTACCCAATAATTGCCGGCGGCCATATCTCGTACCTGATCAAAATGGCTCTCATGTTGCAATAAGCTGAGCTGGTTCAAGGCTAAACGCCGGGGAAAGAAACCTTCATCTTCCAGTGGTTCGGCAAATCCTTTCACACATACTTCGGTGGCCCCACCTATTATGGCCGACATAGCCTCGGAAGTAGTGCGGATGAGGTTGTTGTGTTTGTCGAGAATACTCTTATTTCGCAAACTTGTTTCGGCATATACACGTACTTCGGTTTGGTCTAAACCTAATTCCGATTGCCATTGCTGCCAAAGCCGTCTAAAGGCTCTCAGCTTGGCTATTTCACCGAAATAATCGGAGCCTATCGCGAAATTCACCCAAAAAGCGCGGCTATCTTTCAGCTCCAGTCTGTGCTGATATTCATAAGCCATGGCAAGGGCAATGCCAAGCTGCTGGGCCAGACTTGCTCCCGCATTGGCGAAGAGGTTAAGATTGATAGCCACGGATCGAAAGCCTTGGAAATTTCCTTGCTGAAGTTCGGCTAGCTGGTCGAAATCGCCCGACTCACTTTCAAACCAGTTACCGGTTCGGGCTAGATTTTCGAGTGGGTCGTAATTTATGCTGCCTTCAAGTTCTGCCTCATCAATTCCTCTTTCCTTTATTAAGGCTTGAAATTGCTCTCGGTAATACTCGCTATGTCCTTCAATAACTAAATTGGTACAAATGTATTCGAGCTGAATGCCTTGCAATAAAAGGGCAAGGTCCACTTTGCCAGGCAAATAAAAGAGCAGAGAAGTAGCCCCTTTATTTAAATACTTTAGGGCCTCTTCATTAGCGACCTTAGGATCTTCTACTAATATTTCTAGCACATTATCCCATTTGGGATGCTCCTTAAGGGGTTGATGCCGCAAGGGGCTGCTTTCGCTACTGTAAATAGGTTCTATGCTTATGCCATCGGGACTTTGCCTAACTATTTCTTCATAGGCTTTTCCCCGCAGGTCTTTGATGATCTTGGCTTTCCAATCGGCTTCCGAAATTTCAGGGAAGTCCTTAAAGAGGTTGGGCTCAGACATGCTTTCTTTGATTTTAGCAAAGGTCTAAATTCTCTGCTGTTTTAATATGGATAATTATCAGTTTACCACTTTAAAATTTGGTACTGGGCCGAGAGAAGCGCTTGGTTTAAGCTTTCTACCTCGACCTTGAGTTTTTCCCATTTTTCAATTTCTGTGTAAAAAGACTGTTCCAGCTCTTCTTTCACTCCGTACATTGCTTGGGTAGGGGCTTGAAAGCCAATGCTGGCCAAGGCACCTACATGACCGTATTTGTTGTTGAGCCTGATCGGAAAATTGAGTGGGTCTTGAGGACTGCGATTTTTAGTTTGATAGAGCGCCTTTTCGATCGACTCGCTCGCTTCCAAAATTTGCACGATCTGAGCCACTAAACTGCTATCTTCTATCCTCGATTTTGCTTTCTCAAGATCGGCCCTAAGAGAGCGTATTTCGCGGATGCAGTTGTTCATGCTATCCATGCCAAGGATGATATCGGCTAAAAAGTCGTGCTGTGCTTGAAGTTCATTTTCTTGCAGATCTAGTCTTGGGTCTAGGATCAGGTTGAAAGCTTGACTCATCGTGTCCTCACCGGCAATTAGCTGCACGGTGTAATCGCCGGGTAAAATATAAGGACCTTGGCGCAGTACATACCATAGGATCATTCCGTCTATGGATTCAAAGCCTTTTTTGCGCAGGTTCCATACAAATCGATTAGCACCTTTTTTAGGATCCCAGTGCATAGATTTTTCCTTCGATTTTGAGCAGAACTTTCGCACCTCATGGCCCTGGTCATCGAGGAACCTTAAATGGTAAGTTTTATTAGAATCTATCGTTTTGAGGTAGTAGTTTACAATTAAGCCTGCGGGGTGATTTTCACCGGCTCTTTTCGATTTACCGCCGTAGGAACTCTGCATCAAGTAAGTAGGTTTAGGAGCGAAGAGGTGGGCTTCTTTATTAAAATCTGCACTTAACTCATAAAGGGGGCTAAGGTCATCGATGAGCCAAAAGCCTCTTCCTTGGGTGGCAGCGATCAAATGTCGGTCTTTCACGGCGAGGTCCGTGATTGGGGTTAGGGGTAAATTGTTTTGAAATTGCTGCCAGTTTTGGCCGCCGTCTACCGATAGGTATAGACCATATTCCGTTCCAGCGAATAACAATCCTTCATGTTCGGGGTCGGTGCGAATAACTCTACTAAAGTGCATGCGATCTATTCCTTTATCGATTCGTTTCCAAGATTTGCCATAATCTTTGGTGTAATAGAGATAAGGGCTAAAATCACCCCATTTGTAGCGCGTTCCAGCTAGGTAGAGGCCTCCTTCATTAAATGGATCGGCCTCCATACTGTTGATCTGGGTGAACTCGGGCAGGTCTTTAGGACTAACGTCATTCCAGTTTTCACCATTGTCAGTAGACAGGTGAACTCGACCATCATCGCTTCCGGTCCATAGAATCCCTTTTTTTAGGGGCGATTCCGCCGCAGCGAAAATGGTACAGTAGTATTCTACCGCGGTATTGTCTTTAGTGATCGGTCCGCCGGAAGGGCCTTGTTTACTTTTGTCATCGGTAGTAAGGTCTGGACTTATAGTTTCCCAGCTTTTCCCAAAATCATTGCTACGGTGTACATGATTGGAGAAGGTGTAAAGAACTTCTGGCTCATGCTTGGAGAAGAACATCGGATAGTTCCACTGAAACCGGTATTTCATATTCTCTACGCCATGCCCCAATGGATTATTGGGCCAAACATTGGTTGCTTGCTCTTGTCCGGTTTTATGATTTTTACGAATCATTAATCCGCCGTACTCCCCACCAAATACAATGTCTTCATTTTTAGAATAGATAGCGTGGTGGCCAGCTTCACCTCCTGCGGTAACTTCCCAATCGCGTTCATCAATAAAAGCGCCATCGCTACGTGAGTTTATTCGAATAGAGCTATTGTCTTGCTGCGCTCCATAGATTCGGAAGGGGAAATGATTATCGGTTTTTACCCGGTAAAACTGCGCGGTAGGTTGATTGTAATAGCTAGTCCAGTTTTCACCTCCGTCAAAACTAACTTGTGCTCCACCATCATCGCCAATGATCATACGCTCGGGAGCAGAAGGGTCTATCCAAAGGTCGTGGTGATCGCCATGAGGTGCATTGTATTTACTGAAGGTCTTTCCACCATCTTTAGAATGATGATAGCGGACGTTCATTACATACAGTCGATCGATGTCGGTAGGATGGGCGTAAATACGAGTATAGTACCAAGCCCTTTGTCGAATCGATCTTTGGTTGTTGATCTTTTTCCAAGTCTTACCGCCATTCTCACTACGGTATAAACCACCATCAGGCTCATTTTCTACTAAAGCCCATACCCTTTGATTGTTTACGGGAGAAACCGCCACGCCAATGATTCCTTTTAATCCAGCAGCGAACCCTTCATTATTCGAGATCTCGTTCCAAGTTTCCCCCTCATCGGTGCTTTTCCAAAGTTTTGATCCTTCGCCACCGCTAGAGAGAGAGTAGGGGGTACGTCTGATGGTCCAGGTGGAAGCGTAGAGCGTACGGTAATTTTGCGGGTCTATCACTAAATCTACCGCGCCACTTCCCGCATCGGAGAAGAGCACCTTTTTCCAAGTTTTTCCGCCATCGATGGTCTTGTAAACCCCGCGTTCTGGGCTATCCTTATAGAGGTTACCCATGGCAGCTACGTAAGCGATGTCTGGGTTTTTAGGATGTATTCGAATTCGGCCAATATGCCGGGTGGACTGCAATCCTAAAGGCATCCACGTTTTTCCGGCATCCACTGATTTCCAGATGCCAAAACCAGAACTAACGTTTCCTCTTACCGTTTCTTCGCCTTGCCCCACGTAGATAACATTCGGGTCGCTTGGAGCAACGGCAATGGCACCAATACTACCTCCAAAAAAACCGTCGGAGATGTTTTCCCAACTATTGCCGGCATCTGTACTTCGCCAAACACCACCCCCAGCACTCCCAAAATAAAAGAGGTTGGCTTGACCCCTTACTCCCGTAACGGCACAGGATCTGCCGCCTCGGTAAGGTCCGATATTTCGCCAGCTAAGACTAGCCAAATAAGAAGTATCTATTTGGGCAAGGGTGGTTTCAGGGAAACCACAAAGCAGGAAGGTCAATAAGAGGTAATAGTAGTTCTTAAGCTTCATGTATGTTTCTTTTGCACTAAAATACAAAGCTTAAAATAGATGGAATTGGCCTAGGGAAGCTCGCTCTCTATCAGAAAGACTTCTTCTTTGTCGCCTACTAAATAATATTGTTCTCGAGCGAATTTTTCGAGAGCTTCAGGGCTGGAGTTTAACTGCTCCAGCTGGGCTTTGTCTTTAGCGATCTCGGATTGGTAATAATCGATACTCGTCTCTAATTTGTCGATTTCCTCGTTAAGCTCACGATGGATCAGCCATGAGTTTACGTCGATAAAGCCCATCCAGATGCTAAAGAGAATTAGGCTCAAGATATAGCGGTTGCTAATTATCTTAAACCACAATTGGTGCTGTATCTTTTCCCAAAGCTTACGCATAGATCAAATATACTAAGGACAATTGCTGCTATCGCATCCGCCGTAAGGCGTTACCAACAAATAAGCGTTAAGAATTGAATTGCAATTCACTAAGGTTGTGGTACAAGCCATCCTCGTTTTGGATGAGCTCCTCATGACTGCCCATTTCTACCATTTGACCTTTGTCGAGTACTAAGATCCGGTCTGCTTTGCGTACCGTGGCCAAGCGATGGGCGATAACAATGGAGGTTCTTCCGGCCATCAAATTTTCGAGGGCTTCTTGCACCAGGCGCTCCGACTCTGAGTCTAAAGCTGAAGTGGCTTCATCTAAGATCAAGATCTTGGGATCTTTAAGCAAGGCTCTTGCAATGGCAACCCTCTGTCTTTGTCCACCAGATAGCTGCACGCCACGTTCTCCCACGATAGTATCGAGCCCATCCTTGAAGTCTTGGATAAAATCCCAGGCATTAGCTTTTTTAGCCGCCTCTATGATCTCTTCCTCTTGGGCTTCGGGCTTGCCATAGGCAATGTTTTCGCGGATGCTACCGCCAAAAAGGAAGACATCTTGTGGTACCACCGCCATTTGAGAACGGAGGGCTGATAATTGATAGTCGCTAGCGGCTTTCTGATCGAAGAACAAACTACCTTCTTTAGCGGGATAAAACCCGAGGATCAAAGAAACAAGGGTCGATTTTCCCGCGCCGCTTGGTCCAACAATGGCTAATTGCTCTCCGGCTGACACTTCGAAGCTCAAAGAGCGAATGACCGTTTCGTCGGGCCGGTTAGGATAGCTAAAGCTTAGGTCTTTTACCGCCAAAGAGCCTTGGAAGTTATGTAAGGCTTCACGTTCTTCGGGTACTTGGAGGTTCTCGGTATCCTCGTCGAAAATATCCATGAGATCCTCGGTGGCGCCGATTGCTTTTTGCAGATTGGCATAAACATTGGCGAGACCGCCAATAGACCCTCCGATAAAGGCCGAGTAGATCACGAAACTGAATAATTCACCCGTGGCTAGTTCACCGGCGGCAATAAGGTTTACCCCACGCCAAATTACAGCTACGATAGCGCCAAACATACCTAAGATAATAAAAGAGCTAAAGGCCCCGCGGTACACGCCGCCCTTCATGCCAATCTTAGCTACTTCATTAGTTTTCTTGCGGTATCGAGCAATTTCGAAGTACTCATTAGCGAATGCCTTAACATTAAAAATGCCTTGGAGCGTCTCTTCTACAATGGTGTTGGATTCGGCCACTTCCGATTGCATGTCTTTGGCATAGGTGCGAATGAAGCGCCCAAAGAAAACGGCAATCAACATTACCACCGGCACTACCGCAAGCATAAATAAGGTAAGCTTGGTAGAGGTGAAGAGCAGAATAGTGATGCCACCGAAAATGATGATCATTTGACGGATGAACTCCGCTAGGGTGGTGGTGAAAGTTTCTTGCAAAAGCGAGATGTCGGACGAAATTCTAGAATTGAGCTCTCCAACTCGCTTGCTATTGAAGAAGTTAATGGGCAACTTGATAAGGTGCTGGTAGGTGGCTTGCCTCAAAGAGGCCAGGGTTTTCTGGGTTACATTAACAAAAAGGACCACCCGAAAAAATGAAACTACCGCTTGCGTCACCAAAATTCCGATAAGCAGCAAGGAGATCTCTTGGATCCGCTCTACGATAAGCTCAGAATTAGAGGCATCGACTAAGTCGCCCAGGTATTTGGGGAAAGCTAAATTAGCGGCAGAGCTTAAGACCAAGAAGACCAAACCGACTAGGAATTCACCTCGGTAGGGCTTTACGTATTTATAAAGGCGTAAAGACTTCTTTAGAGCCCCTTTTGAAAGCTTGCGCTTTTCCTTATTTTTTTCTGCCATAGGTCCAAATGAGGCCGGCAAAGGTAACTAATCCTAAGCGCGGATTACTTCTTGTTTAGGATTTCTCCGCTCTTGATCTTGGCCCAATAATCCTTTAATTCTGCCCGCACTTCGCCACTTAGTAGTAAGAGACCAATAATATTAGGGAAGGCCATGGCTAGGATCATCATATCCGAGAAATCGAGCACGGCGCCCAAACTTACTGAAGAACCAATTACTACGAAGAACATGAAAAGCACCTTGTAAATTATTTCGGTGGTTTGGTTACGACCGAATAAGAAGGTCCAGGCACGCAAGCCGTAATAAGACCAGCTGATCATGGTAGAAAAGGCAAAAAGGAAAATGGCGATTACCAGTACATAGGGGAACCAAGATATCACACTGCCAAAGGCTTGAGAAGTTAGCTGCGCTCCACCTAGGCCGCCATCGTCATAATAACCGGTAAAGATCAGTACTAAAGCAGTAAGGGTACAAACCATCACCGTATCGATAAAAGGCTCTAGTAATGCGACAAAACCTTCGCTAACCGCGTGCTTGGTCTTGGCCGCCGAGTGAGCGATGGCGGCAGAGCCTACCCCTGCTTCATTAGAGAAGGCTGCCCGGCGAACTCCTTGGATCATAACACCAACGAAGCCACCCAACATCGAAGATGGGTTAAAAGCGCCATCAATGATCAAGGCAAAGGCCTCACCGATATTAGCAAAGTTTTTAATGATGATTACTAAGGCGGCTAAGACATAAAGGCCAGCCATAAAAGGAACGATCTTCTCGGTTACTTTGGCAATACTGCGAATACCGCCAAGAATCACGGCACCTACCAGCAAGGCCATCACAATACCGAAGGCTGTTCCGTGTCCTTCCATAAAAGTGAATTCACCAGAAAGAATTTCGAAGGCCTGGTTTGCTTGGAACATATTGCCACCGCCAAAGCTGGCGCCAATGGCCAATACCGCAAAGATTACCGCTAAGGTTTTTCCAAGACCACCCATACCTTTGGCCTTTAAGCCTTTGCGCAGATAACGCATCGGGCCACCTTCTACAACACCATCTTCACCAATGTCGCGGTACTTTACCCCCAAGGTACATTCGGTAAATTTGGAGGCCATACTAAAGAGGCCTACTACAATAAGCCAAAATGTAGCGCCTGGACCCCCAATGGAGATTGCCACTGCTACCCCGGCAATATTTCCAAGGCCTACCGTGGCACTCACTGCGGTGGCTAAAGCCTGGAAGTGGGTTACTTCTCCGGGTGCATCTTCTTCATCATAGGCTCCTCGCACCAACTTAATAGAATGTCTCCAGCCCCAGAAGTTTACAAAACCCATACGGATGGTAAAGAAAATAGCACCAAAAATGAGCCAAATCACAATGAAAGGAATACTATTCTTACGCACATCACCATTTGGGAATTTGGCTAGTTCTCCTTCATCGGTAAAAACTCGATTATCATATAATCCCATGGCGTAGAATGGGTCCCAGAAAATAACTTGAGCAATTCCGTCTACAACTGGTTTCATGGTGCTGTTCAACACTTCCGCAATTGCATTAGCCGGAATGGTGAAAGTCTGATTTACTTGATTGCCAGCGGCGTCGGTTACTACAACGTTATATTCAATGCCTTCCACTAAACCATTGGCTGTACGCGATAAGGTATCGGTACCTTGGTTAGACCACTTGAATTGATAGGGCTTCTCGCCGCCCATCACTTCAATGCTCGCTCTACCGTCATTGATTTCATCAGAGGGATTGTCGATTTCGAAATTAACTACTTCCAATTTGCCTTGGGCGATCGCTCCAAAGCTTAAAATACTGAGAAACAAGACTGTAAGCTTGCGCATTGTTGTTCTTTTTGGTGAGGCCACAATTATCGCAAAAAAATGGCACTTGGGAAAATCATTCGTGGCATGCTGCTTAATAATTATTAATAAAATGTTTAAAAACGGCATCTGTTTGAGTTTGTCTCTAGTTTTCTAACATGAATTGGATGAGTCCGCGCTATAGAAGAGCCACATTTACGCTCCTGATATTGGCGATCGTTTTTCACGTAATCGATTTCTATTGGTATAGCTTGTTTCCAGTAGAGATAAAGTATACTGAGGCAGAAATCCGGTCCATTGAATTAGAGTGGCAGCGAGAGGATTCCATAAGCCGAGAAAATTACCTTAAATCTTTACCCGAAACCTTAATGGTTAATTCGCTCGATTCGGCTAGGCTGGCTAAGATGAAGTTAAACCCTCGGCAGATCAGAAGTTTTTTAGCTTATCGTGATGCATTAGGAGCTTATGAATCAGCCGATCAGCTCTACTCCATTTATGGCCTTGACTCTAGTTGGGTGGATCTACATCGCCCGTATTTTAATTTCCAACGAAACTGGGATAAACCAAGGCCGCACTTGGATAAGGTGGTTTTGAAGCCAGATAGTTTCGATCCGAATTTGATTACTAATGAGGCCATGATGGCGATGGGTTTTACCTCAAAAATGGCTAGGGGCTTACAGTCTTTTCGGGAGAAGTTTAGGCCCTTCGAACAGGCTTCGGACCTCTACTTAATTTATAATATGGACAGTGCCGAGGCTGCTGTACTGGAACCCTTTGTGGTTTTAGCCGATAGTATGTTTCAATTTGAGAAGGAGTTAGGTCCGATTGACCTAAATACAGCCGATACAGTGGCTCTTCGGCAGATAAAAGGGATTGGCTCTTTTACAGCGAAGGAGATCGTGGCTTACCGAGAAAAGCTGGGAGGTTTTTATAGTTTGGACCAACTGCGGGAGCTCTACTTTGCTGATAGTTTATGGATGAAAAAAATGAGGCCTCAGTTCTTTTTAGGGTCGAGCGGATACAACTACATAAATATTAACGAGGCCAATTTAGAGGAGATGAAAGAGCACCCATATATCTCTTACTACTTAGCTCGGAATATAGTCGAATTTAGAGAGCGAATCGGGCTTTTTAAAAAGACCGAAGAGCTTGCGAACATTGAATTGGTCGATGATGTATTATTCCGTAAACTTGCACCCTATTTGAAAGTATCGGAATCCGATGCGAATGGGCAAGCGATAAATAAGAATAGAAAAGAATGAGCACAGATACTTTGAGCGGAATGAACTTCGGTATGACGGAGACGCAAAAAATGATTGCCGATTCGGTGAGAGACTTTGCGGAGCAAAATATTCGTCCCAACATTATGAAGTGGGATGAAAGTCAAGAATTCCCGGTAAAAATATTCAAGCAATTAGGAGAAATGGGCCTCATGGGCGTTTTGGTTCCTGAAGAATATGGTGGTTCTGGACTGGGTTATTTCGAGTATGTTACCGCTATTAAAGAATTGTCAAAAGTAGATCCTTCGATCGGTCTTAGTATGGCGGCACACAATAGTTTGTGTACCAACCATATCTTAACTTTTGGTAATGAAGAGCAAAAGCGCAAGTATTTGCCAGAGTTGGCTACTGCAGAGCATATTGGTGCTTGGGGATTAACTGAAGCGGGTACTGGTAGTGATGCCGGAGGAATGGATACTACTGCAGTGCGTGATGGTGATGAATGGGTAATCAATGGCTCTAAGAATTGGATCACTCATGGTATTACGGGCGACGTAGCAGTGGTGATTGTTCGTACCGGAGAGAAGCGTGACTCGCATGGAATGAGTGCGTTTATCGTGGAGCGCGATACCCCAGGTTTCCGCGGAGGAAGAAAAGAGAATAAATTAGGGATGCGTGCCTCTGAGACGGCAGAGTTGGTCTTCGAAAACTGTCGTATTCCACACGCTAATCTACTTGGTGAGGAAGGTGATGGCTTTATCCAGGCCATGAAGATATTAGACGGTGGTCGGATTTCGATCGCGGCGCTCTCCTTAGGTTGTGGTTTTGGAGCATTAGAAGCCGCTACCCAATATTCTAAAGAGCGTGAGCAGTTCGGTAAGCCTATTTCCTCTTTCCAAGGTGTAAGTTTCAAGTTAGCCGATATGGCTACCGAAATGGAGGCGGCTGAGTTATTGACTTGGCAAGCAGCCGATTTGAAAAATAAAGGAGAGAAGGTTACCATAGCAGGAGCAAAAGCTAAGTTATATGCTTCGGAAGTTGCCGTGAAAGCTTGTAATGAAGCGGTGCAAATTTTTGGGGGCTATGGCTTCACTAAAGACTATCCGGTTGAGAAGTTTTATCGCGATGTAAAGCTTTGTACAATTGGCGAAGGAACATCTGAGATCCAAAAATTGGTAATCTCAAGAGAATTAATGAAATAATCATTGGGGTAAGAGAAATATATCTATATTTGCAGCCCTAAAATTAAAGCAGAGAATGTTAGTAATTTCAGTAAAAGAAGGAGAATCTATCGACCGCGCTCTTAAGCGTTACAAGCGTAAGTATGACCGTACTGGTGTCATGAAAGAAATCCGCGGACGTAAGCAATTCGTAAAGCCTTCTGTAGCTCGTCGTAAGGAGATCATTAAGGCGGCTTACATTCAGAATAAGCGTCAGGAAGAGGAATAGAATCCTTCTTTCTTCGTATCATATTTCAGCAAGGGTTTGTATATCTTTACATTCCCTTGCTTTTTTATGTCTTATATCGACCAATACCTAGATTATCTTTTGCATCAGAAATCTTTTTCTGATCATACGCTGCAGGCTTATCGTCGAGACCTAAGCTCATTCGCTAATTTCATATCCGAAGAATTTCAAGAGGAAGATCTAAGTGCAGTACACAAAGGAATGGTGCGTTCTTGGTTAATCGAATTAGTAGACCAAGATCTAGCGCGCACTAGCATCAAGCGTAAACTAAGCGCTCTGCGATCCTTTTATAAGTTTCTCTTAAGAAGGAGCTTGATGAAGACCAATGTGGCAAGCATGGTAGATGTGCCCAAGCCGCCTAAGAAATTACTGCGGGTGGTGCCGGAAGAGGAAATGCTTAAGCTGCTTGAGATGGAATACGACGAGAAGGATTCTTGGGCTTACGGACAGCGCTTGATCTTGGATCTTTTCTATCAGACGGGTATGCGATTGAGTGAATTGATCGAATTAAAGCAGTCGGACCTCAGGGTCGAAGGTCGAAGGCTAAAGGTCCTAGGGAAGGGAAATAAGGAGCGTGAAATTCCCTTAAGCGAGGGTTTAATTTCACGTTTAAGAAGCTACCTTGAGTTTCATCGTCCGCAATCCTTTTCTGGCGCTGAGGAGCCGTACTTTTTCCTTACGCCAAAGGGTAAAAAGCTTTACCCTAAGCTTGTTTACAATAGCGTAAATGCCTACCTTAGTTATGTTAGTGGAATTGATAAAAGGAGTCCTCATGTATTAAGACATTCTTTTGCGAGTCACTTGCTAAACAGGGGGGCAGATCTTAATTCGGTTAAAGAGCTTTTAGGCCATGCTTCTCTCGCGGCAACTCAAGTTTACACGCACAATTCCATTGACCGTCTTAAATCATTGTATAACCAAGCTCACCCTCGAGCTGATAAATCTTAAGACCTATGAAAGCTACCTTTCAGTCTGTAAATTTCACTGCTGATGTGAAATTGATCAACATCATCCAAGCTAAACTTGATAAGCTAGAGTTGTTTAATGACAGTATAATTAATGGTGAGGTTTTTCTCAAGGTTGTGAATACTTCCGAGAAAGAAAATAAGATCGTTGAGATCAAATTACACATCCCTGGTCATGAATTGGTAGTAAAAAAGCAAAATAGATCCTTTGAAGCGGCCGCTGATATGGCTACGGAAGCCTTGCGTAGATTGCTAATCAAGCATAAACCTAAACCCCGTGCCGCAGTCTCCTAAATTTTTTTTTCTAGCCCATTGCGGCAATAAATAAACTTGTTACATTTGCAGTCCGTTTTCAAAACGGGCTGTTCTTTTATATAGACAATTGTTAAAGCCTGTGTAGCTCAGTTGGCCAGAGCAGCTGATTTGTAATCAGCTGGTCGGGGGTTCGAATCCCTCCACAGGCTCTGCTTTTATTGGGGCTTTAACCTTTAAAAGTTCTTTTAATATTGATCGGGGAGATACTCAAGCGGCCAACGAGGACAGACTGTAAATCTGTTGGTATACACCTTCGCAGGTTCGAATCCTGCTCTCCCCACACAAACTTACCTAGATTTAGATTGAGGTAAGTAGCATAAACTCTTATTTGGGTTTATGTAGCCAGGCTTTTTTGATGCAATCAAAAGAGTAAACAAGCGGGAGTAGCTCAGCTGGCTAGAGCATCAGCCTTCCAAGCTGAGGGTCGCGGGTTCGAATCCCGTTTCCCGCTCAAATACGAAGATTGATTAATGTCTATAGACGTTGATCAAAATTTGTGTGTTTTAGGAACTATGTTCCGTTTTTTTTGGCCGATGTAGCTCAGGGGTAGAGCGTTTCCTTGGTAAGGAAGAGGTCAGGGGTTCAAATCCCCTCATTGGCTCTAAGTGAAAGACCACAGTGGTCTCGCTTATTATTTAGAAGTTTTAATTTTAAGACACAAACCATGGCAAAGGAAACTTTTGTTCGTAACAAACCGCACTTAAACATCGGTACCATCGGACACGTTGACCACGGTAAGACCACTTTGACTGCCGCCATTACTACTGTTTTGGCTAATGCTGGTTTTTCCGAAAAACGTGATTTCGATTCTATCGACAACGCTCCAGAAGAAAAAGAGCGTGGTATTACCATCAACTCTGCACACGTAGAGTATCAAACTGAAAACCGTCACTATGCTCACGTAGATTGTCCGGGTCACGCCGACTACGTAAAGAACATGGTAACTGGTGCTGCTCAAATGGACGGTGCTATCTTAGTAGTTGCTGCTACTGATGGCCCTATGCCACAAACCCGTGAGCACATTCTACTTGGTCGTCAGGTAGGTATTCCACGTATCGTTGTTTTCTTGAACAAAGTGGATATGGTAGACGACGAAGAATTATTAGAGCTTGTTGAAATGGAAGTTCGTGAACTACTTTCTTTCTACGAGTATGACGGTGACGAAACTCCTGTAATCTCAGGTTCTGCACTTGGTGCCTTGAACGGAGAAGACAAGTGGGTAGACACTGTTATGGAATTAATGAACGCTTGTGATTCTTGGATCCAAGAGCCAGAGCGCGACAATGAGAAGCCATTCTTGATGCCTATCGAGGACGTATTCTCTATTACTGGTCGTGGTACTGTAGCTACTGGTCGTATCGAAACTGGTGTTGCCAACACTGGAGATCCTGTAGATATCATCGGATTTGGTGATGAGAAACTTTCTTCTACCATTACTGGTGTAGAGATGTTCCGTAAGATCCTTGATCGCGGTGAAGCTGGTGATAACGTAGGTATCCTATTACGTGGTATCGAGAAAAAAGATATCCGTCGTGGTATGGTAATCTGTAAGCCAGGTTCAATTACTCCTCACGTTAAGTTTAAAGCTGAGGTGTATATCTTGAAGAAAGAAGAAGGTGGTCGTCACACTCCTTTCCACAACAACTACCGTCCACAGTTCTACTTGCGTACTACCGACGTAACCGGTGAGATCAAATTACCAGAAGGTACCGAAATGGTAATGCCTGGTGATAACCTTACCATCAACGTTGAATTGATCGCTCCTGTAGCTATCAACAAAGGTCTACGTTTCGCTATCCGTGAGGGTGGTCGTACCGTAGGTGCTGGTCAGGTAACTGAAATCACTGAGTAATATTTCTCAGTTGAAATAGATTATTGAGTAAAAGGTGTCCCGATATTATCGGGATACCTTTCTCACTAAATACGGGTGTAGCTCAGTTGGTAGAGCAGTGGTCTCCAAAACCAAAGGTCGTGAGTTCGAATCTTACCACCCGTGCAAAGTAGAAAAGGAATGAGCAAAGTAAAATCTTACTTCCAGGAGTCTTATGAGGAGTTAGTAAACAAAACTAGCTGGCCTTCTTGGTCAGACCTACAAAAGTCTTCTGTCCTTGTAGCGGTTTCATCGGTGATCATCGCCTTGGTGATTTTCGGCATGGACAAAGTAATTAGCACTGTTCTAGAGACCATTTATAACGCATTCTAAGAGGCCTATTATGAGCGAGAGCAATAAAAAATGGTACGTAGTTCGCGCTATTTCTGGCCAAGAGAACAAGGTTAAGACCTACATCGAAAGCGAGATAGAGTACGCTAATATGAAAGATCATTTAGGTCAGGTTTTAGTACCAACCGAAAAGGTTTTTCAAATTAGAAATGGCAAGAAAATTAGTAAAGAACGTAACTATTTCCCCGGTTATATCATGGTAGAAGCCGAACTATCGGGAGAAATGGTGCACACTATAAAAGGCGTACAAGGAGTAATTGGTTTCTTGGGTGAAACCAAAGGTGGAGATCCTGTTCCATTGCGTCAGAGCGAGGTTAATCGCATGTTAGGAAAAGTTGATGAGCTTTCGGAGACCGAAGAAAAGATCAACATTCCTTATATCGTTGGAGAAACCGTAAAGGTTATCGACGGTCCTTTCAATGGATTTAATGGAACCATTGAGAAGGTATTTGAAGAGAAGAGAAAGTTAGAGGTAATGGTGAAGATTTTTGGCAGAAAGACACCTTTAGAGCTTTCTTACATGCAAGTTGAGAAAGAGAGTTAATAATATTGTGAGCTCAATATAGGGTATAACCCAGTGGGTCGCTTCCAACCCACCTTATTGTTTTTAAAAGATAAATTGAAAAATGGCAAAAGAAGTAAGTGCACTAATTAAACTCCAGGTTCGTGGAGGTGCTGCTAACCCTTCTCCTCCCGTTGGTCCCGCGCTTGGTGCGAAAGGGGTTAACATCATGGAGTTCTGTAAGCAGTTTAATGCGCGTACCCAGGATAAGCAAGGGAAAGTATTGCCGGTAATAATTACCGTATATGGCGATAAGTCATTCGACTTCGTTATCAAAACTCCTCCCGCCGCCGTACAATTAATGGAGGCAGCTAAGATCAAAAAAGGTTCCCCTCAATCTAACTTGCAAAAAGTAGGTAAGGTTACTTGGGATCAGGTACGGGCTATCGCCGAAGATAAAATGGCTGATTTGAATGCTTTTACCATCGAGTCTGCTATGAAAATGGTAGCAGGAACTGCTCGTAGTATGGGATTAACAGTAACTGGTCCAAAACCATTCTAAAGCGAAAAAGATGGCAGTAAGTAAAAATCGTAAAGCAGCATTAGAAAAATTCGATCGTAAGAAAGCTTACAATCTGGATGATGCTAGTGCTTTATTGAAAGAGATAACCAGTACTAAATTTGATTCTACCGTAGATTTAGCGGTACGCCTAGGGGTTGATCCTCGTAAAGCGAATCAAATGGTACGTGGTGTTGTAACTCTTCCTCACGGTACAGGTAAAGATGTGAAGGTTTTGGCCTTGGTTACTCCCGATAAGGAAGCCGAGGCAAAAGAAGCTGGAGCAGATTACGCTGGTTTGGATGAGTATATTGATAAGATCAAAGGTGGTTGGACCGACGTTGACGTGATCGTAACCATGCCTAGCGTTATGGGTAAGATCGGTCCATTAGGTCGTATCCTTGGTCCACGTGGTTTGATGCCAAACCCTAAAACCGGTACGGTAACTATGGATGTAGCTAAAGCAGTTGCTGAAGTAAAAGGTGGTAAGATCGACTTTAAAGTAGATCGCTACGGTATCGTACACGCCGGTGTAGGTAAAGTGTCTTTCGACGCTGATAAGATCAAGGAAAATGCTGAGGAAATCATCAAGACCTTGATTCGTATGAAACCTAGCGCTGCTAAAGGTACTTATGTTAAGAGCATTACCCTAAGCAGTACTATGAGTCCAGGAATTAGCATAGACGCTAAAACTGTTTCCTAATCATTAATTATTGAGAAATGACTCGCGAAGAAAAGAACAAAGAAATTGAGGTTTTACAGGAACAGTTAGAGAACTCCTCAATTGTATATATCACCGACATCGCAGGTTTGGACGCTGTTCAAACTTCTAACCTGCGTCGTATGTGCCACAAGTCAGGTATCAGTCTAAAAGTTGTGAAGAACACCTTATTGCGCAAAGCAATGGAGGCTAGCTCTAAGCAATTCGACGATTTGTATCCTACTTTGAAAGGTAACACTAGCATCATGATCGCTGAGGTGGCTAATGCGCCAGCAAAGATGATCAAAGACTTGCGCAAAAAGAAGCAAGAGAAACCGATGTTAAAAGGTGCCTTTATTGAAGAGGCGATCTTTATTGGCGACGAACAACTTGAACCGCTCAGCAATTTGAAGAGCAAGGACGAGCTTGTTGCCGACATTATCGCCCTACTGCAATCTCCTGCCAAAAACGTTATCAGCGGCCTAGAAGGTGCTGGTGGCAAATTGGCTGGCCTTATGAAGGCCTTAGAGGAGCGTGCAGCTTAATGAGTACGCACTCAGCTTCCATATATTAAGTGTTGTAATTAAATTTTTTTAAAGATTCTAAAAATGGCAGACATTAAAGAATTAGGAGATCAGTTAGTAAACCTTACCGTAAAAGAAGTAAGCGAATTGGCTGACTACCTTAAAGAAGAATACGGTATCGAACCTGCTGCAGCAGCAGTTGCAGTAGCTGGACCAGCCGCTGGTGGCGAAGCCGGTGGTGGTGACGAGCAAACCGAATTCGACGTAATCTTGAAAGCCGCTGGTGGTTCTAAACTTGCAGTTGTTAAACTTGTAAAAGAACTTACTGGTCTTGGACTTAAAGACGCCAAAGCTCTAGTTGATGAAGCTCCTAAGCCTTTGAAAGAAGGTGTAGCTAAAGACGAAGCAGAAGCGCTTAAGTCTCAGCTTGAAGAAGCTGGTGCTGAGGTAGAAATCAAGTAAGCACCATATAGCCCTTGTGGCTAAAGTATTAAGGTTTAGGTCTTTGGGAACGTCCCAAAAGACCTAAACCCTTTTGCGTTTGTATAATTTATTTTCTCCGCATGTTGAATAACCCCGCAGCTGCAAAAGACATGGAAAGAGTCAATTTTGCGTCAATTAAGAATCAGTTCGATTACCCCGACTTTCTTGCTATTCAAATCCAGTCTTTTCAGGATTTCTTCCAACTGGAAACGAAGGCAGCCGATCGTGCTGATGAAGGTCTTTACAAGACTTTCAGCGAAAACTTCCCGATTACGGATTCACGTAATCAATTCGTATTGGAGTTCATCGATTATTTCGTGGACCCACCCCGCTACTCTGAAGAAGAGTGTATCCAACGTGGATTAACCTTTAGCGTTCCGCTTAAGGCTCGTTTAAAACTTTATTGTACCGATCCAGAACACGAAGATTTCGAAACTATCGTGCAGGACGTGTATCTCGGCACCATTCCCTACATGACCCCTCGTGGTACCTTTGTAGTGAACGGAGCAGAGCGTGTGATCGTATCACAGTTGCACCGTTCTCCTGGTGTTTTCTTTGGTCAGAGCTATCACGCTAATGGTACCAAATTATACTCGGCCCGGGTAATTCCTTTCAAAGGTTCATGGATCGAATTTGCTACCGATATTAACTCGGTGATGTATGCTTACATCGACCGTAAAAAGAAATTGCCTTTAACCACTCTTTTACGTGCCATTGGTTACGAAAGGGATAAGGATATTTTAGAGATCTTCGACCTCGCCGAAGAGGTGAAGGTTACCAAAACTGGTCTTAAAAAAGTGATCGGCCGCAAATTAGCCGCTCGTGTACTTAAGACTTGGATCGAAGATTTCGTAGATGAAGATACTGGTGAAGTAGTATCCATCGAACGTAATGAAGTGGTACTAGATCGTGATACCGTTCTAGAGAAAGATCACATGGAAGAGATCTTAGATGCGGATGTGCAAACCATCCTCTTGCATCGCGAAGAGATCGAAGCTTCCGAATATGCGATCATTCACAACACCCTTCAGAAAGACCCAACTAACTCCGAAAAAGAAGCCGTAGAGCACATCTACCGTCAGCTTCGTAATGCGGAGCCACCAGATGAGGAAACCGCTCGCGGTATCATCGACAAATTGTTCTTCTCAGAGCAACGTTACTCGCTTGGTGAAGTAGGTCGCTACCGTATTAATAAGAAGTTAGGCTTGGAAATCGAATCCGATGTTCAAGTACTTACCAAGCAAGATATCTTAAGTATTGTTAAATACCTTATCGAGCTGATCAATTCAAAAGCGGAGATTGATGATATTGATCACTTGAGTAACCGTCGTGTGCGTACGGTAGGGGAGCAGATGTCTAACCAATTCGGGGTTGGTTTGGCACGTATGGCTCGTACTATTAAGGAGCGCATGAATGTAAGGGACAATGAGGTATTTACACCTATTGACTTGATTAACGCGAAGACCCTTTCTTCCGTGATCAACTCGTTCTTTGGTACCAACCAGCTTTCTCAGTTCATGGACCAAACCAACCCACTGGCAGAGGTTACGCACAAGCGTCGACTTTCTGCTCTTGGACCGGGTGGTCTATCTCGTGAGCGTGCTGGTTTCGAGGTACGTGACGTTCACTACACACACTACGGTCGTCTATGTCCGATCGAAACACCGGAAGGACCTAACATTGGTTTGATTTCTTCCATGTGTGTATACTCTAAGGTGAACAAGATGGGCTTCTTGGAAACTCCTTATCGTCAGGTAAAAGAAGGTAAGATCAATTTCAATGAAGATCCGGTTTACCTTTCGGCCGAAGAAGAAGAACAAAAAGTAATCGCCCAAGCGAATGCACCAGTTACCGAAGGTGGTGACTTTGAAAACGACCGCGTTAAGGTACGTGACGAAGCCGACTACCCTATGGTAGAACCAGATAAGGTGGATTACATGGACGTTGCACCTAATCAGATCGCATCGATCTCTGCTTCTATGATTCCATTCTTGGAGCATGATGATGCGAACCGTGCCTTGATGGGATCTAACATGATGCGTCAGGCAGTACCATTATTGCGTCCGGAAGCTCCGATCGTAGGTACTGGTCTTGAGAAACGTGTGGCACGCGATAGCCGTGTATTGGTAAACTCAGAAGGAGAAGGTGTTGTAGAATACGTAGACGCTCAGAAGATCGTGATCAAATACGATCGTACGGATGAAGATCGTCTAGTAAGTTTTGAAGATGACTTCAAGACCTACAACTTGGTTAAATTCCGTAAGACCAACCAGAGCACTTGTATTAACATTCAGCCTATCGTAAGAAAAGGTGAGCGTGTAACTAAAGGACAAGTACTTTGTGAGGGATATGCTACCGAAAGCGGTGAGCTTGCCCTTGGTAGAAATATGATGGTAGCCTTTATGCCTTGGAAAGGGTATAACTTTGAGGATGCGATCGTAATCTCTGAGCGCGTTGCGCGCGAGGATATCTTTACCTCACTGCATATCGATGAGTATACCTTAGATGTGCGTGATACTAAATTAGGAGTGGAGGAATTAACCGCTGATATTCCTAATGTAAGTGAAGAAGCTACCAAAGATCTTGACGAGAATGGTCTTATCCGCGTAGGAGCCGAGGTTAAACCAGGTGATATCCTAATTGGTAAGATTACGCCAAAAGGCGAGTCAGATCCTACACCAGAAGAGAAACTTCTGCGTGCGATCTTCGGCGATAAAGCTGGTGATGTGAAAGATGCTTCGCTTAAAGCGTCTCCATCACTTAATGGAGTAGTAATCGATAAGAAACTCTTCTCTTTGGCCCGCAAGGATAAAAAGACGCGCTTGGCCGATAAGGAAGAGATTGAGAAATTAGATCAGGAGTTCAATATGCAGGTTGAGACCTTGCGTCAGAACTTCTTGGAAAAACTGAGCATCTTAGTTGCCGGAAAAACCAGTCAAGGGGTTGAGAACGACCTTAATGAAGTGGTTATTCCAAAAGGCACGAAGTTTACTCAGAAGATCCTTAACAGCATCGACGATTACACTCGTATCACTGGTGGTACTTGGACTACCGACAGCGATAAGAATGATTTGATTGCAACCTTGTTGCACAATTATAAGATCAAGTACAACGATTATCTAGGAGCGTACAAGCGTCGTAAATTCACCATTAGTGTGGGTGACGAGTTACCTTCAGGTATCGTTAAAATGGCTAAAGTTTATATCGCTAAGAAGCGTAAGCTTAAAGTAGGTGATAAGATGGCGGGTCGTCACGGTAACAAGGGTATTGTTGCTCGTATCGTGCGCGAAGAGGATATGCCGTTCCTAGAGGACGGTACTCCGGTAGACATCGTATTGAACCCACTGGGTGTACCTTCTCGTATGAACATTGGTCAGATCTACGAAACCGTATTAGGTTGGGCCGGTAAGCGTCTAGGTAAGAAGTTTGCCACTCCAATTTTTGACGGAGCTAGCTTAGATGAAATCAATGAATTCACCGACGAAGCTGGTATTCCACGCTTCGGTCATACCTTCCTTTACGATGGTGGCACCGGTGAGCGATTCCACCAAGCGGCTACCGTAGGTGTTATTTACATGATTAAACTAGGTCACATGATCGACGACAAAATGCACGCTCGTTCGATTGGACCGTACTCACTTATTACACAGCAACCATTGGGTGGTAAAGCTCAGTTTGGTGGTCAGCGTTTTGGTGAGATGGAGGTATGGGCACTGGAAGCATTCGGTGCATCTAATATCTTGAGGGAAATCCTAACCGTGAAGTCGGATGACGTTGTTGGACGTGCCAAGACTTATGAAACGATCGTGCGCGGTGACGGAATGCCAGAACCTGGTATTCCAGAGTCATTCAACGTATTGTTGCATGAATTGAACGGTTTGGGACTGAAAGTGACCCTAGATTAATTTTAAGAATTTAATTCCTGGAAGATGTCATTGAGGAAAAACGATAAAAACGCCTACAACAGTAACTTTAAGAGTATTACCATTAGCTTGGCTTCGCCCGAGTATTTATTGGAGCGCTCTTATGGTGAGGTGTTGAAACCAGAGACAATTAACTATCGTACGCACAAGCCCGAGCGCGATGGTCTTTTTTGTGAGCGAATTTTCGGTCCAGTAAAAGATTATGAGTGTGCATGTGGTAAGTATAAGCGTATTAGATATAAGGGTATCGTCTGCGACCGTTGTGGTGTAGAGGTAACCGAGAAAAAAGTACGTCGTGAGCGCGTAGGGCACATCAATTTGGTGGTACCAGTTGCGCATATTTGGTACTTTAAGTCATTACCTAATAAGATTGGATATCTGCTTGGCTTACCTACCAAGAAGCTAGAGATGATTATTTACTACGAGCGCTACGTGGTAATTCAAGCTGGTAATGCAACCAAGGAAGATGGTACCCCAATGCAGTACATGGAATTCCTTACCGAGGAAGAGTACTTAGATGCATTGGAGCGTTTACCGATAGAAAACCAATACCTAGAGGATAGCGATCCTAACAAGTTCATTGCCAAAATGGGTGGTGAAGCTTTGATCGATCTACTTTCTCGTTTGGACTTAGATTCTCTTTCTTACCAATTGCGTAACAAGGCTAATACCGAAACTTCGCAGCAGCGTAAGCAAGAGGCCTTGAAGCGTTTGGTGGTAGTAGAAGCTTTCCGCGATGCGAATTCCCGTATCGAAAACCGTCCTGAGTGGATGGTTGTGAAAGTGGTTCCAGTTATTCCACCGGAACTTCGTCCTTTAGTACCGCTAGATGGCGGTCGTTTTGCGACTTCAGATTTGAATGACCTTTACCGTCGGGTGATCATTCGTAACAATCGCTTGAAGCGTTTGATGGAAATCAAAGCGCCGGAGGTGATTTTACGTAATGAGAAGCGTATGCTTCAAGAGTCGGTAGATTCACTATTCGATAATACTCGTAAAGCCTCAGCGGTTAAAACCGATAACAATCGTGCCCTGAAATCCCTTTCAGATTCTTTGAAAGGTAAGCAAGGTCGTTTCCGTCAGAACTTATTGGGTAAACGGGTTGACTATTCTGCACGTTCGGTAATCGTTGTGGGTCCTGAATTGAAGCTTCACGAATGTGGTCTTCCTAAGGATATGGCAGCCGAGCTTTACAAACCATTTATCGTTCGTAAGTTGATCGAACGCGGTATTGTTAAGACGGTAAAATCGGCCAAGAAAATTATCGATAAGCGTGAGCCGGTAGTTTGGGATATCCTTGACAATGTAATGAAAGGTCACCCCGTTCTACTTAACCGTGCCCCAACCCTTCACCGTCTCGGTATTCAGGCTTTCCAGCCGAAAATGATCGAGGGTAAGGCGATTCAGCTGCACCCCTTGGCGTGTACTGCATTTAACGCCGACTTTGACGGTGACCAAATGGCGGTGCACTTACCATTAGGCTCTGCCGCTGTATTGGAAGCACAGTTATTAATGTTGGCTTCTCACAATATCTTGAACCCGGCCAATGGTTCTCCAATTACCGTACCTTCTCAGGACATGGTATTGGGTCTTTATTATATGACCAAAATGAAGGTTAGTGATAAAGAAACGACCGTTAAGGGAGAAGGTCTAACCTTTTACTCTGCCGAAGAAGCGGAAATTGCCTATAACGAAGGTCGTGTAGACCTTAACGCTAAGGTTAAAGTTCGTGCTCGCGTTGAGGAAGAGGGTGAGTTAAAATACAAGGTTATTGAAACCTCTTTCGGTCGAATCCTTTTCAATAAAGCGGTTCCTGAAAATGTAGGATACATTAACCAAGTACTTACCAAAAAAGCCTTACGTGGTATTATTTCTGATATCTTGAAGCAAACCGACGTTCCTACGACGGCTAATTTCTTGGATGATATCAAGCGCCTAGGCTTCATGACCGCATTCCGCGGTGGACTGTCCTTCTCTTTGGGTGATATTATTATTCCGCAAGAGAAAGATGAGTTGATCAATGATGCGCAGGAGCAAATTGATAGTATCATCTCTTCATATAATATGGGTCTGATTACCAATAACGAACGTTATAATCAGGTTATTGACGTCTGGACTAACACTAATGCACGCTTGACTGAGCGCGCTATGCATTACATTTCTTCGGACCGTCAGGGTTTCAACCCGATCTATATGATGCTTGACTCTGGAGCACGGGGTTCGAAAGAACAGATCCGTCAGTTATCAGGGATGCGTGGTTTGATGGCCAAACCACAGAAATCTGGCTCTTCGGGTGGTGAGATTATTGAGAACCCGATTATTGCGAACTTTAAAGAAGGTTTGTCGATTCTCGAGTACTTTATCTCTACTCACGGTGCTCGTAAAGGTCTTGCGGATACTGCACTCAAAACGGCGGATGCGGGTTACTTAACTCGTCGTTTGGTAGACGTAGCTCAGGATGTGATCATCATGGAAGAAGACTGTAATACGCTCCGTGGTCTCGAAGTAACTCCTCTTAAGAAGAATGAGGAAGTGGTAGAGCCATTGTACGATCGTATCTTAGGTCGTGTTTCTTTACACGATGTAGTAGATCCTATCAGTAATGAGGTTTACGTTAAATCTGGTGAGCTTATCAATGAGAAGGAAGCGGCAGCTATCGAAGAATCACCGATTCAAATGGTAGAAGTGCGCTCTGCTCTTACTTGTGAAAGTAAGCGCGGTGTCTGCGGTAAGTGTTACGGACGAAATCTTGCAACCGGGAAAATGGTTCAAGCGGGTGAGGCTGTTGGCGTAATTGCGGCGCAGTCTATTGGTGAACCAGGAACTCAGCTTACGCTGCGTACTTTCCACGTGGGTGGTACTGCAGGTAACATCTCTGAGGATTCTAGTATAACCGCTAAATTCGATGGGAAAGTTGCTTTTGATGAACTTCGTACCGTAATGGGTGAAGACAGCGAGGGCAATGAAGTTGAGATCGTAATCGGTCGTACCGGTGAATTCCGCTTAGTTGATAATAAAACAGGTATTAACCTGATGACCAGTAATGTTCCTTACGGTTCTTACATCTATAAGAAAGATGGAGACAAGGTGAAGGAAGGCGACGTGGTTTGTCAGTGGGATCCTTACAACGCGGTAATCATCTCCGAGCACTCTGGTAAGATCCAGTTCTCTGATATCGAGCAAGGTTTAACTTACCGAGTTGAGATCGATGAGCAAACTGGTTTCATGGAGAAAGTAATCTCCGAAACTCGTAATAAGAAATTGATCCCTACCATTTCTATCCTAGATAAGAAAGGTAAAGAGATCAAGCATTATACCCTACCGGTAGGATCTCATATTATCGTTGAAGATGGCGATGAGATCAAACAAGGTAAGACTCTAGTGAAGATCCCACGTAAATCTGCTAAGGCAGGTGATATTACCGGTGGTCTTCCAAGGGTAACTGAATTGTTTGAAGCACGTAACCCATCTAATCCAGCGGTAGTTTCTGAAATCGACGGTGTTGTTTCTTACGGTAAGATCAAACGAGGTAATCGTGAGATTATCGTTGAAAGCCGTACTGGTCAAATCAAGAAATACTTGATCAACCTTAGTAAGCAGATCCTCGTTCAGGAGAATGACTTCGTGAGAGCGGGAATGCCACTTTCTGAAGGAGCGATCACTCCAGCAGATATCTTATCTATCCAAGGTCCAAATCGTGTTCAGGAGTACTTGGTAAATGAGATTCAAGAGGTGTACCGATTACAAGGTGTGAAGATCAATGATAAGCACTTTGAGACCATCGTTCGCCAGATGATGCGTAAAGTTGAAATTCAAGATGCAGGTGATACCTTATTCTTGGAGCGTAGCTTAGTGCATAAAAACGATTTCATCGAGCAAAACGATTGGATCTTTGATAAGAAGGTAGTTGAAGATGCTGGTGAGTCTGAGACCTTACAAGCCGGTCAGATTATTTCTGCCCGTCGCTTGCGCGATGAGAACTCATTATTGCGTCGTTCCGATAAGCAGTTGGTAGTGGCTAGAGATGCAAATCCTGCCACGGCGAAACCAGTATTGCAAGGTATTACCCGTGCTTCACTTCAAACCAAGAGCTTTATTTCGGCGGCTTCCTTCCAGGAGACCACCAAGGTTCTTAACGAAGCAGCAGTTAATGGTAAGCGCGACTATCTAGAAGGACTTAAAGAAAACGTTATCGTAGGTCACAAAATCCCTGCTGGTACTGGTATGAAAGAGTACGAGCAGATCATTGTAGGATCTAAGGAAGAATACGAAAAGCTTAAGTCTATTCAGGATCTTAATGTAGAAGAAGAGAAAGTATAAGCATGAGCGAAGAGCAGAAGAAAGCGTCTATGCAAGCTCAAGGCCAAGATGGTCAGTTAAACGTTGAGTTGAGTGAAGAAGTTGCTGAAGGGGAGTATTCCAATTTGGCGATCATTAATCAC
>CBFHJH010000014.1:0-58632 GCA_965656185.1 Croceimicrobium sp. | reverse complement strand
CTTAAGAATTGCGCATTACTGAAGGCCCCCATATAGATCGACTCGCCCTCGGGAAAGACCAAGACCCCGCCATTACATAAAGTATTATAAGGCGCGCCGTACACCCGATAGGCAATGCCGGCTTCCTTTTCTTCACGCCTAAGATCTTTTAAGCTTTGGGCCTGCTGCCGGGCATAAGCTTGCTCCAAGGCCAAGACCTGGGCCTCGCTTAAAAGATCGAAATTGGCCATGGCACGCAATTGCTCCGACTGGCGCTCAACGATGCGTTGCGACCAAATTTCGGTAGACGCACAGGCGCGGTACAATTGGTAGATCTCACGCGCTAAGCGTTGCGTATTGGCCCGCAAAGGACTTATTCCTTCCGTCAAGATGCGATTGGTCCAAAAGGCATATTTATAATTTAAAAGATCGGCCTCGGCCAAAAAGTGAAACAAGGGAAAGTCTAAAGCGGTGTAATACAAATGAGCGCCTTCCTCTTTAGCGCGACTGAACAGAGCGTGGATCCGCTTGAGGTAGGTCCACAGTTCATCCTCATCGCCAAAATAACTGGTCTGACTCATGGCATAGTGATCCAAATCCTCGCTTTGGGCGAAGAGTTTTTCCAAACAAGTGGGATTGGCCGCCACCAAATGAGCGATCTCATGACTTTTTAATTCCGCTGCCCCGCGGATGCGCTTGAAAGCCGCCGATTCGGAGATCTCAAACTGATCCATCAAATAATGGTGCAGGGAATAGCCTTCGGGTAAAGCCTGGGCCACCAAGCGTAAAAAAGATACTTGGGGAAAGCGAAAAGTAGACATGACAAGCAATATTAGGTTTTGTTAATCAGCCTTTTACAGTATAGGTTTTTTAATAAGGCTATTCTTAAGATACAAAAAAAGGGGGACCGAAGCCCCCCTCTGGCGCGACCTAAGCCGCTTCTTCCTTACCCGAATTAGGATCATTGCCACCACTGCCAGGCGGATCTTTGAGACCATTGGCCCCATTAGCCTCTTGAGACGACATCGCTGCCAAAGCTCCGGCCTCGGCTCCCTCGTCTAGGTTCGAAAATGGGCGCTGACCGCCTAACTTCGGAATAATGCGAGCACGCTGATAAGCAGAGTAGAACTCGGCCTCCTTATCCTTGAAATAACGCATTAAAGGATCTAGCTCCTCTTTCAAGAATGTGGCGATCTCGCGGTACAGCTCGGCCAGCATTTTGGTTACCTGGCCACTGCGGATCTGACGCTCACGCGGACGCATCCCATTGTTCTCAAAAACCCGGTACAAGGCCTTGGCTTCTTTAAACAGGGATTTTTGCAGATCGCTACTGTCGCGATTTACCATCTCCTCGGCTAAGCCCAGGATCCGTTTAGCTAATAGAATGGTGCTCTCAAAACTTTGAGACTCCAAACTGGTCCGGTTCACCTGCAGCAATTCCATAGCATCCTTATTGCCTTCGGCCTTCGCCTGAGCGTATAAAAAGCCTGCTAATTGATGCAAGTTCTGACCTAAGATCACCCATTGCGAGTCGCGCGAAGCCACCAAGCTTACTTGCAGCTCCGCTTTCTCTTTACGCAAGGACTCAAATTGCCTTAGGTAGGTACTTAATTGACCCATCGGGCCTTCGAAATCGGGAAACTCTTCCCATTGGCTACGGTAAGTCTCGCTTACCTTCTGAACCGCCACTAACATGTAGTAGCGATTCCTCTCTTTTTTACTCATAGTAGAAGCATTAAAAAAGGTTAATAAAAAATCACCCTACAAAGCTGAACTATAAGAGCCGAAACCGGCTGTCGAAAAAGGACAGCCTCGGCGCATTTACTGTCGGAAATCGACAGGAGGCTCCTGGCCACGGGCCTTAGCGCGACAAAAAAGCCTTGCTATTTTCTCCCTTGCCGTTCAATATGGCCTCTTCTCCCCGCGGGGAGGTCTTACAGTTAGCTGTCCTATTTCATACAGTTAGCTTTTGGCTTTTCCCCAGTGAGGGGCCTTACTTTCTCCCATGACCCTGGGGAGGAAGCCCCATTGTGGCTTCCCCTTTGGCCCATGCCCTGTCAGACCTTTCCCCTTAACCCTTGGGGCTTTGGCCCAAGACCCCTGCTACCTTTCCCCATCACCCTGAGGGGGATTCCCCATGATGGCTCTGACCTTTCCCCATGACCGACTAGGGGATTCCCCATCACCATACCGACCTTTCCCCATGACCGACTGGGGGTTTCCCCATCACCATACCGACCTTTCCCCATTAGCCTTTAGACCTTTCCCCATGAAGCCCGATACTTTAGGTCTAAGCCCCTCTGACCTTTGCCCAAGTGCCGCCCCCCTTTGCCCCATGATGGCTCGGACCTTTCCCCAAGCAGGCGCCCCCTTTTTCCCTGTAAGCCTTGTACTATTCCCCTGTAGCAACGAGACTTTCCCCCCTTAAGGCCCTGACCTTTGCCCTAGGCCACGCTGAGGAAAAGGGGGCAAGGCTTTGAGGAATAGTCAGGCGGAAAGGGACCTTCTCAGGTGCCCAACCCCCCTTGGCGGGAAGAGATTCCCCCTTTCTCCTTGTGCTAAGCGGTCCCTAAAGCGCAGCCAAAAGGAAGACTCCCTGCCTAAAAGCGGCTCATTGATCCGCCCTTGCTCCAGGACCCCAGGCCTCGAAGCCCAGATGAGCCGAGCCTAAAGCCCCCTCCTGCCCTATAGGAATAGGTAAACCTATAAACCGCTCGACGCCCGGGGGTTTATTGGAAAGGGAGCTTAGCCAAAGGGCTCACCGCTTTTAAGGCAATAAATAACTAATGGTTATTTTCACCAATAGCCCAGGAAGGGCGCCGCAACTAAGCCCCTGATTAGCGCTTTATATCATTTTTCTCAGCATTAGCTTTTGGTGGATATGACCAAAAGGTTTACATTTGGTTAAATTTAGAAATGTCTCAACCACATTTCTAAGCCCCCAGCCGAGGGTTAAAACTATGATAAACAACTAATTACCAATCCCTAATGAAAGTGTTCTTAGGCTCTAATCGCTTCTTGGTGACTTGCCTCCTGGCCCTCTTTAGTTTTCAAATGGCCGCGCAAAGTATCACCGTAACCGGGCAGGTTACCGAAGCCGCGAATGGCATGACCATTCCCGGTGTAAACATTCAGGTAGAAGGCACCAGCAATGGTACTACCACCGACCTTGATGGAAACTACCTCATTAAGGCCGAAAAGGGACAAACCCTGGTCTTCACCTTTGTTGGCTTCAAAACCCTGAAGCGTAAAGTTGATAAAAGTGGCGCCCTTAATGTGGCCATGGAAGAAGAAGCTTCCTTATTAAACGAGATCCTCGTAGTAGGTTACGGCTCCGCTACCAAAAAAGAACTGACCGGTGCTGCCGCCAAGGTAGACGGGGTAGAGCTTAAAAAATTGAACATCTCTCGGGTAGATGCCGCTTTACAAGGGCAGGTATCCGGGGTTACCATTAATACTAACTCGGGTTCTCCCGGGGGTTCGAGCAGCATTCGTATTCGCGGGCTCTCCACCTTTGGCGATAATGACCCGCTCATCTTAGTAGATGGTATCGTATACGACAGTGAAGGCTTGAATGCCTTGAACCCAGACGATATCGCCTCGGTAAACGTATTGAAGGATGGTACCGCCGGTATTTACGGGGTACGGGCCGCCAACGGAGTAATATTGATCGAAACTAAACAGGGTAAACTCAATAGTGCACCCACTTTCGAGTTTAGCGGCTTTTACGGTATGCAAAGTACCGCTCGCCGATTATCCCTATTAAATGCTACCGAATACGCGGTGATCAAAAACAATGCATTCATTAATGGCGGACAAACCGCACCTTTTGCCAATACCAGTTTAGGAGAGGGAACGGATTGGCAGGACGCGGTTTTCCAGTCCGCTCCTATGCAATCGTATAATCTAAGTATTAACGGAGGGAGTGAAAGTACACGCTATTCCATCGGGGGTTCATACTATACCCAAGATGGAATTGTTGGTTTAGATAAGTCCAACTTTACCCGTTACAATGCACGGTTGAACCTTTCTACTGACCTATCCAAGAACTTACGTTTGAACAGCGTAATGCTGTACACCAATGAAGAGCGCAGCACTTTACCCGAAAACGGGATCGGTTCGGTGCTCTACAATACTATTAATGCCTATCCTACCGAGCCTTTGCGCATCGATGGCCGCTACAGCTACCTCGATCGGGTAAATGACATCATTAACCCCTTGGCGCAAATGGAGAACACCTTTAATAGCTTTAGGACCAATAAGCTTGTTGGTAAAGAAGAGCTCGTATACACCATAAATGAGGATTTCACCTTTACCAATCGATTTAATTTTAACCTTGCCCTCTTAGACAATAAAGTGTTTTCTCCTCTGGTGTGGTACGGTCCAGGTAAAGCCCAAAACACCGCAGCCAATGCCGACCTTGACGCCCCTACCGTGCAGATCGCGGATAGTGTATTCCTTGAGAGAGGGGCCTCAGTTTTCGAAAGTCGCGATACCTACGTCGACCTCAGCTACGAAGGCTTTGTAAACTACGAGCATACCTTCGACCAAATTCATAAGATCAAGAGTACCCTAGGGGTATCGGTATTTACCCGTAAAGGACAAAGCCTCAACGGTACCGCTTTCAATATCCCTAATAACTCGGTAGACTTTGCCGACATTTCGGCCAACCAGGCAGAAGGTGGTTTCTTGAACAATACCGGTTCCTTCGAATTCGAAGAACGCCTTTTATCGAGCTTTTTAAGAGCCGAATACAGCCTGCGTAACCGCTATATCTTCTCGGCCATCGTACGCCGCGACGGTTCTTCGCGCTTTGGCCCTAATAATCGCTGGGGTATCTTCCCTGCATTCTCGGGAGCTTGGATCTTTAGCGATGAAGTATTTTGGGAAGGTTTAAACTGGGACTTTATCAACTTTGCCAAGCTACGCGCCAGCTACGGTGTTTCTGGTAACGACCAGATCCCCAACTTCGCCTACCGCGCCTTACTTAATGGTGAAGCGGTGTATCCGATCAATAATGTACTGGCCCAAGGGGTAGCGATCGGTAGAGCTTCTAATCCCGACTTGAAGTGGGAAACCACCCATCAGTTTAACCTGGGAGTCGATCTTACCTTCTTAAAAGATTTCAATTTCACCTTTAACTACTTTATTAAAAACACTAATGATCTCCTTTTCCAACCCGATGTCTCTGGTGTTTTAGGAACCTACGGTGCCGGTGGCTTCCCTCCTTATGTGAATGCCGGTGACGTATCGAACCGTGGTATGGAATTCGAATTGGGCTACAATAGCGACCCGACCCGCGATTGGGTATTCAATGCTAATGTAAATGTTACCACCGTCGTAAACGAGGTAGTTCGAGTGCCAGAAGGGGTAGACTTTATTCCAGGGGCACAATTCGGCGTAGGTGGGGTTATCGCCACCCGTTTCGAGGTAGGTCAGCCGATCGGTTATTTTATCGGTTATGAAACCGACGGAATTTTCCAAACGCAGGCCGAGATCGACAACTCTCCCGTTACCCAAGTGGGCGCTCGCCCCGGTGATCTGCGCTTCGTAGATCAGAATGGCGACGGTGAGATCAACTTCAACGATGATTCGGATCAGATCAACCTAGGATCTCCATTCCCTGAGTTTACCATTGGTTTCAACTTCCGCGTGGCTTACCGCAACTGGGACCTATCCGGAAATGTATATGCAGCCCTCGGTCAAGAGATCATCCGCAATTACGAGCGTAACCAACCTTATGCCAACCAACTTACTTACGTGATCGACCGTTGGACCGGTCCGGGCTCTACCGACGAAATTCCCCGCGTTACGACCGGAACCACCCGTAACACCATTTTCTCCGATTTCTACGTAGAAGACGGTTCTTTCGTTCGCTTGCGTAATATCCAATTGGGCTATACCATGCCTAAGCGCTGGTTTGCCAAGGCTAAGGTGGAGTCGATGCGCGTTTATGTGAGTGCTAACAACCTTTACACCCTAACCAATTATCAGGGTTACGACCCCGATATCGGAAACTTCGGCGGTGCATTATCCGCTGGGGTAGACTACGGTTTCTACCCACAAGCACGTGTGATCATGGGAGGTTTCAACTTAAAATTTTAAGCAATCATGAAAAGTCTATTAAAATACATCGCTGTAGGTATCTTCCTTCTTCCGGTTGCTAGTTGTGAAGACTATCTAAATGTAGAGCCGCCTTATGCGCTCGACGCCGAGAACTACTTTAACTCTCCGCAAGATTATGAGATGGCCTTGATCGGCGCCTACGATCTATTACAAGGTAATTTCCTCGATCTATGGATGGGTGAGATCGCTTCCGACAACTCCATTGCCGGTGGCGAATCGGTAACCGATACCGAAGGCTTGCACGAGATCGATAATATGAACCACGATGCGGTTAATGAAGAGCTCCGTAGCTTGTTCCGCTGGAACTATGCCGGGATCGCGCGTTGTAACTTCATTATGGAGTACAAAGACAAGACTCCCTTCGATGGTCAAAACATCATTATCGGCGAAACGCGTTTCCTCCGGGCTTTTTACTATTTCCAATTGGTAAAATACTTCGGTGGGGTGCCCTTGGTGATCGACGAACGCCTAGGAGCAGAAGCAGTAACCGAGATCGAACGTAGCTCAGCCGCAGAAGTTTATGCTCAGATCGAAAGTGATCTGCAGTTTGCCGTAAACAACCTCGATTGGAGCAGTCCAGCCGTGGGTCGGGTAAACAAAGGAGCCGCCCTCGGTCTACTGGGTAAGGTATACCTCTACCAAAAGAAATACGACCAAGCGGTTACCGTTTTAGAGCGGGTTATTACCGAAGGCAATTACAGCTTATTGCCCGACTTCGAAAACCTCTGGTATGCCGCCAATGAAAACAATTCTGAAACGGTATTCGATATTGAATATTCCAGCTTAGAAGGGGGTGGCTACGGCTGTTTGATCTGTTTGGAGGGAAATGCTGCGGCCGGTTTCCACGGTATTCGTCAGTACGACGGTCCTTTCTACGCCGATGGCAACAGTTACAACCTACCTACCGCTAAACTTTACAATACCTTCGATCTTAGCGATCCCCGTCGTGATTTGAGTGTATTGAACCTCGATTCCTTCATTAACCTACAGCCCAACCCTGGCGATATTAGCTATGCGGTAGGAGCAGGAGGCCACACCGGATACTACAATAACAAATACATTAAGCGCCAGAGCGAATTGGGTCTACCCGATGATGACCTTACCAGTCCTTTGAACTACAAGGTGATCCGCTATGCCGACATCTTATTGATGGCCGCCGAAGCGCACGCTCAGGAAGGTGCCGATGGCCCCGCTCTGCAATACCTCAATGAGGTACGCGCTCGCGTAGGAATGCCTGCTAAGTCTAGTGCAGGTGGTCAGCTTTTGGCCGATATCTACGAAGAAAGACATTATGAGTTTGCCGGCGAAGGTCTGCGTTTCTTCGACCTAGTACGCTCTGGCCAAGCCGTAAACGAAATTGACAACTTTGTGCCTGGGAAACACGAAATATTCCCCATTCCTCAAGTAGAGATCGATCTCGCTGGAGGGAACTGGGACCAAAACCCGAATTACTAATCACTTTTTTAATTATAGCAAATACCATGAAATCTAAATTTTGGAACATTGGATGGACGGCCGCACTCAGTTTAAGTGCCCTCTTTCTATTCGTAGCCTGTGAAGACGATAACGAGCCTACCCTAGGGAATGCCCCTACTCAGGCCGATGCCGCCTTCACCTATGCACCTTCAGCGTCAAGTGATAACATTATCATCTTTACCGCATCTAATCCTAACCTAGACGCTAGCTGGGACTTCGGTAATGGTGCTACCGCGCAAGGTTCGGTGGTACAAGCCACCTATCCTTTTGCCGATACCTATACCGTTACTCTTACCGTACAGAACTCTGGCGGTAGTGCTACTAGCAGTCAGGAGATTACCATCGCACAAGATGATCCTTCTTTGATCAATAATCCTTTATTCGATCTTCTTACCGGAGGTTCTTCTAAAACTTGGGCGGTAGACTCGGCCAGTGCAGCGCATTTTGGCGTAGGTCCTGATCCCATCGGTGCCGCCGGTCGTTACCCAGAGTGGTACGCCGCTGGTCCTAATGAAAAGGCCGGTGCCGATATGTACAATGACCGCTATACCTTCCACCTTAATGGCTTTGGTTTCGATCAAGTAACCGGCGGTGGCGTATATGTTAATGCTGAGCACGCTGGTGATGCTCCTTTCGACGATACCACAGCTTCTCCGGTAGCCGACTTTATCGCGGCTTTCCCTGATCAAATTGGTGAGACTTGGACTCTTAACGAAGGGGCCGATACTACCATTACCATTAGTGGCGACGCCATGATCGGATACTGGGCCGGTACCCGTACCTACACCGTAGTTAATATCGAAGAGAACGAACTTTGGTTGAGCTTTGTAGATACCAAGGCCAGCAACCCTGGTCTTACTTGGTACATACGTTTAGTACCCGAAGGTTACAATAGCAACCCCGGTGGTGGCGGTACTCAAACTTGGAGCCTGCCTATGGACTTCGAGAGTGTAGAGCCTACTTGGACTACCTTCGGCAACAGCACCCAGTCTTATGTGGCCAATCCAGATATGAGCGGTATCAACACCAGCTCTAAAGTATTGGAAACTACCCACGGTAATGAAACTTGGGCCGGTCTTTTCGTTGACTTAGACGGTCCTTTGGACTTCAGCAGCATGAATACCATTACCCTTAAAGTATGGGCACCCGATACCGGTACCTTCCGTTTGAAATTAGAAGAGCAAACTAATACTACCAACTTTATCGAAGTAGATGCCACCGTTACGCAAAGCAATACTTGGCAAGAACTAACCTTCGATTGTAGCGCCGCTCCTGCTGGAGTAGACCGCGTAGTTATTTTCCCGGGATGGAACACCAGCGTATCGCAGTCCTTCTACGTGGATGACATTGAGCAACAATAGTTTAATTATTGATTATCTTTGAAGGGAGGGCCAAAACCCTCCCTTTTTTTCGCTATTAAAAACCCGTATTATGATGAAGAGATTCTCTGCCCTAATGCTGATGATCGGACTGCTGGCTAGCTGCTCCGAAGATGAAGGAACGATACAAATTACCCGCCCTACCAATTTGATGGCGGAGATCGAAGTGTCTACCCAAACCGAAGGACTGGTAGAAGTTAGCCTTTCGGCCTTTAATACCAATTACTATCGCGTTTCCTTCGTGGATAAGGACGAAACGGTAACGGTAGAAACGACCGACGGCACCGCTAGCTATACCTTTAGCGAAAGCGGTACCTACGCCATCGTTTCCCGGGCCCACGCCAGTTTCGAGTACTATATAGAGCGCACCGATTCGGTAACGGTAGAAGTGAGCAGCGGCGGAGGTGGCGGTGGCACCGGCATTCCTAGCACCGGCTACAGCACCCCTATGTCTTATCCAGGCTATAACTTGGTATGGAACGATGAGTTCGATGGCAATAGTCTTTCGAGCGATTGGACCCACGAAATAGGCACCGGTAACAACGGCTGGGGTAATAATGAGCTGCAGTATTACCGTCCCGAAAACACCGAAGTGCGCGACGGCTACCTGGTGATCACCGCTAAGAACGAAACCTTTGGCGGACGTAACTACACCTCCTCTCGCATCATTACCGAGGGTATGCAAAGCTTTAAATACGGGCGGATCGACATTAGAGCGGCCCTTCCAGAAGGTCAGGGCTTATGGCCGGCCCTTTGGATGCTCGGTTCCAACTTCCGTTCGGTAGGCTGGCCACGTTGTGGTGAGATCGATATTATGGAAATGGTGGGTGGTAGTGGCACCAATCGGGGCGATAAAGTGACCCACGGTACGGTGCACTGGCATGACCCTGCGGTACAGAACGCCTTGAATCACGCCGAGTTTGGCGGTTCTAAGATCAATCCTTCGGGTCGTAAATTATCGGAAGACTTCCACGTTTATTCGATCATCTGGAGCGCCAATAGCATTACCTGGTATTTCGACGACGTGCAGTTTCATCAGATCAATACCAGTCCGGCCGAATTGAGCGAGTTCCGCGAGAACTTCTTCTTTATCTTCAATGTTGCGGTAGGTGGAAACTGGCCTGGACCACCCAATAGCAGTACCGTATTCCCCCAGCGCATGGCGGTGGATTACGTACGGGTATTTCAACAATAATTACTGCACTTGATAGGTCGCTCGCCAAACTTCTAAGCGAGCCCCTTTCACATTGCGTAGACCTCTAACATAAAGCGGAGCACGAACGTCTTTTAAGTTTGTCTCCGCTTTCATGTTTTCCATCGGAATACGATAGGTCTGCCACTCTTCTAAATTAAGTGGATATTCGGTTCCCGCTCCTACGGCAATACTGGCATTTTGCTGACTGCCGTCTTCGTATAAACCCGATTGCCAACCGATCTCGAAGGTAGTTTCCGGACTGCCCTTCAAGCTAATTTCCAAATAGCCCTCGGCATAAGCACTAAGGTCGATCGCCTCCTTAAGACTCAAAGAAGCGCCCCACCAGTCCCCCGCACCGGCTTCGATAAGCAAGGTATTGGCTTCGGTTTGCCGCAGCTCGCAGCTCGCCTCCCAAGCATTTAAATTCATATACTGCACTCGCTCAAAGGAAGCGCGGTCCTTGTCATTGGGCCAAGCGAAGAGCCACTTAGCACTGTCTGCGGCACTCTGTAAGAGCGCCGGTTGCTCGCTGCGCTTTGGCGGATGCTGAGAAAGGTCTACCAGCATTTCTTCATTGCCCCCGTGACTTTTCCGCAAGGGCTTACCTCCACGACTGAGACCGTCGAACCGGCCCTCATCGAAGGCCTTCCATAAAGGCATTTTCACCAAGCCGTCCGTTCCGATCAAACCAAAGTGGTTCTCACTACCGCCGGGATTAGTACCGTCTTTCCAAGGCTCATCAAAAGCCTCGAAGTAGAAACAGGCCATGCCCTTTTCTTCGCAGTAGCGTCTTATCCAGAGATAGTATAGGGTTTGCTTGTATTCGTCTGCCGCCCGAGAGCCTTCGGCCCCATAGAGCACATTATCGGCACTGGCCCAACCAGTTTCGCCGAGGTGCATCGGTTTCTTGACCCCTAAGCTCACTTGGTATTCGTGCACCGCCTCCAGCTGGTCGATCAAACGCTCTACTCCACGATCTACCGCCATCTTCACTTGCATGAAGTCGACCAAAGTATCGTCTTCCTCGGGCATCCACCACCACTCCGGATTATAATGGGTATCGTGAAAGGGGTAAGAATGCACGCTCAGGTAATCTACCGCCTCGATCAGCGAGTCCAAGGCGGGCACCTGGTACGAAGCGTCGCCTCCACCCCAAGAGGCAAAATTATCGGAACTGGTGATCCACAGGTCGGCCGGTAATTCGCCCTTGGCCTTAAGGGCTTGTAAAGCCAAGACCTCTTTCAAAATGATGCGCGGATGTACGTAATAAGAGGCCGCCCAATGCACCATGGCCTCATTTCCTACCGCAATGATCTTAACGATATCGGGATAAGCCTTGGCCAAGGCGATCGCCTGCTCGATCTCGGCCCGGTTCTCCGCTTCATCTCCTTTTAGGTGATTGGGCTGATCGGTCCAGGCGCCCTCACATTGCATCCAGGCGCCCAGCATCACGTACATCTCGAAACTGGGATCGGATTCTTTCATCTCCCGGATCGCCTTTAGCAAATTGGGGGTATGATCGTACAAGCGCGCGTGATAGGTGCGTAAGATCCGAATCCCCATGGCGTCCAAGATCTGCAGATCTTCCTTGATATCGGCCACGGTGGGCGCTTGAGCGCGATCTACATTGCGATAACCGCCATAGGCAATAGCCTTATAATCTGGATGTCCCAGGATCTCCTGGGCAGATTTATCTTCAGGCCCCATACAGGCGCTAAATACTACTAAAGCTAAAATGACGGAGCTTATCGCACGTAAATTCATGATTATTCTTTTAAGATCAGTTTATACGTATGGCTGCTTTGGGCATCGTTTATACGCAAGAAATAAATACCGCTAGCAAATTGTTCAATTTCAATGCCTTCTTCCCTTTCTTCCAATGTTCCTTGTTGAATAAGCTTACCACTTAAGCTAAGCAATTGCCATTGCGCCGAGCCTCGCGTCGATCGGCTAATGGTAAAACTACCCTGGCTTGGATTGGGAAATACGCTGATCCGATCCAGCTGCTGTTCTCCCAATGAGATCTGTTCCACGCAAGTGCCTACCACATAGCTGTCCTTATTAGCGCCATTATTACGCTCTCCCGCTCCCGGGAAGGAATAGGTATAGTAGAAATAGATCAGGTCTCCCTTCTGGGCATTAAGCTGAAAAGGAATATTCGGACTTACCGGATAACCCGGCAAAAGATTGGGATCGGTACCGTAATAGAGAATACAAGTGGGCACACCCACCCCAGCTTGACTGGGGATGAAGGTCAGGGTCGGATTGTTGTCATCATCCGAAAAACGCCAAGAAAAATCACCATTATGGCTGGTCCCCTCGCATGGTGGCGCCGGATCGATCTGTAGGTCTACCGGAGCCGACCAAGTAGAATCGCCCAGATGGTCGAAAGCCAAGACTTGCCATTGGGCTGTACCTAAGACCGTAGTCCAGTTTACCGAATAAGGTCGAGCGCTTACCGAGTGGTAGAAGCTGCCGTTTAGGTAGAAATCGATCTTGCTGATACTATCGTTCAGATCGCTAGCGGTGGCCGAAATAGCAATGTTTTCACCTTCGATATAAACACTGTTGTTCTGAGGGAAGAGGATGCTGGCCGTGGGAGGCACATTATTGTCGTTGCCCACCACCACAAAGAGTTCGTCGATGTCTTGGTAAGTACCATTGTCTACCTTTAAGCGGTATTTATACACCCCAGACATTAGTCCACTAATATTGGTAGTAACCGCACTGCTGTTGGCGGCCGTTGCCACAGTGGGTCCATAGAGCTGGGTCCACTCATAATTTAAGCTGGCCCCATTCGGATCGAAGCTAGCGCTGGCGTCGAGGCTAGTTTGATTGGTGGGTAGCACGATAACCTGGGTAGGTCCGGCATCGGCCACTGGCTGACTGTAAGGCAAGGCGCTCTGGAAACTAAAGTCGAGTTCGCCAATGTTGAACTCACCCGACTTCACGTAGAGCCTTAAGACCTGTTCACCCGACTTCAAGCCCACATTGTTTACCGTTTTGGTAGACCAAGTGTTCCAATCGCCGGTATAGCCAAAGCTGATATTGTCTTTTACGATCTGCCCATCCGATTCCATGCGCAAGGGACCGCCCCCGGCATTATTCCCCGAAGCATAGCGAATGGCTACATTGTACAGGCCGGCGGTTTGCACATCTACCGTAAACTCAAGCCATTCTCCGGCCCCAAGCCAACCTACTACCGACCCCTCGCTGGGGTGGCTGCTGGCATCTACCCATTCATTGGTTCTGAAGTCGCCTTGATTGGCAATATCCAAATCTTTATAGGCAATATCTTGGGCCACGCCGCCCTCGAAATAATCGTATTCACCGACGTAGATCTTACCGGGGATCTGAGCTGGAAAGCCGTGATAGGGCAATTGCTCACCCACGGTGATATTTACCAAATTAGAGATGGCGCAGTTTACCGCGTCATACATTCGTACGTGGAAATTATGCACTCCGGCCGGCAAGCTATCTACCGTGAAATCATAAGGACCGGCGGTTTTAAAGTCGATACTGTCCTCATCTTGATATAAGACCACCATGCTAGGATTTCCTTGTTGCACAGTAAAGCTAAGTTCGGCGCTACCTCCGGTATAGGCTTGGTCGAAAAGGATGTCCAATTCGCCGCCCAGACCGGCGTCTAAATTACTGCTTAACTCGCGCGCCGGCACATGGAGCACATGGCCATCAGAGAAGTTTACCGTAATGGGCGAATTGCCATAGTTCTGAGCCACGTAAACCGGCGAGCCCTGGCCTTCGAAGGCCACCGCTAGGGGGTGGTCGGCCGTAATGGTGGCATCGGGCGCACCCAAGACCTTCATGCTGTGCAGCCAATAATAGGTTTGGGCATCCGAAACGCCAAACTTCAGGTTCCGATTGGGGTAAGAGTCGTAGAGGTTCAAGGCCTTATCGGGATCGGTAAAAGCCAAATACTGCCACATTACATCGTGCCAGAGGTTCACATTGGGGGCATTGGCCAAGATCCCCGTATGCTGTTCGATCTCGGACCAGATCTGAGTGGCATAGGCTTGGTTATGACCCAAGTAGAAGGAGCCGCCGTGAATAGGATAAAGTTCGATACCATAGGACGCGGCGATATCGGAAGTCCAAAAGGTACCATTATCGTAGCTATTGCCCCAAACTCTGGATACCAGTCCGTATTGCTGATTAGGCCCAAAATTACGCTGGTGCATATCGAACCAGTACTCCTCGATCGCCGACTGTTCGGTGGTATAGAGGTAAATGCCTAGATCACGAATGCTATCATTGCCGGTTACCGAACCCCAGTGTATGAGGGAGGAGTTGAACTGCATACTCTCGGAAGTAGATTCTTGATCATTACCCTGCGGGAAACTGGCAAAGCCATTGGCCCAGCAGTGCCCGGCATAGGGGCTAAAGTTTCGCAGGTAGGGAAACAGGGGGTCATTGCGATCATTGGTCGCTGCATCGCGCACCAATAAATTGATCATGGGTCCCCATTGCGCCGCCCAACCGGGCTCGTATTGCTCCATAAAAGCAGCAGCGTGAATGAAATAACCCCAGTGAAAATGGTGGTCGTTGATGTTTACGTCTTGTCCATGGCCCGCGGGATAGCCGATCAAGGCATCCCAATCGTTATTGTAGTAGAAGAGAAAGGCTACTTCTCCCGAATTGTAGGTCAGCCAATCTTCCAAGCGGTCCTTTACCGTTTGCAAGATCGAATTCAGGGCACTGGTATCACCCATTTCATCGGCGATTCGGGCGGTTTGGATCAGTCGGTTCATAGACTGCCCCTCATTATAAGAGTCGGTCCAGGTAGCCAGTTGATCGCCTTTAAGTAGGTCGATCTTATCTTTTAATTGTGCCGGATCGTAAGTAAGGCTGCGGCAGTTTACGTCGGGAAGGGTGGGTAATATACCGTAAAAGGTGTTTTCTACGCTAAAGGAATTACCGGCCATCAACTTTAGATCGCCGCGTACGGTGCGGTACTGATAATTGGTATTTACCGCACTACCACCGGCCAAATTAGCCCAATGGTGTGGTAAAAGGCCTTGTAAGAATAAGCTGTCGTTGCCTTCCTTCACCTCGGTTTGGATGTTAAAGTTGGTTTGCACCACCGAGCTTTGCTCATTGTAGGTCCAATTGGCTTGACAAAGCTGTGGGAAAACAAAGGCATACTTCTTATAGCTTGAGGCCAACTGGTCGGCATTTCCCCCTAAAGGTAAAAAGGCCATGGACCAATAGTTTTTGGCATTCAAGGTTGACGTATAGGTATTGCCGTTTTGGGTCCAGCTGCTGCCGGCCGGTCCATAGATCGCGAAATCGGCCCCATTATTGAGGTTCTTGATGATCAGGAAAGAGCCCGAGTCGGTCACGGTACCATTATTTACCACTACTTCAGCGGTACTGCCCGCATCCTTTTCGAAATAGACGAAAGGCATGCCTACCCCGGTTTTAGCGGTAAAATGATTCGTTCCACTTTGCCAATCCAAGGTTACGGTCCAATCGTCATGGTCGGCCACATTCACCGCCGAAGCGTTGAGCCCAACCACGCCCACTTCTACCGGATCGAAAGCATCGATCGGACCCCAAGGAATGTAAGTACCTACTAGTCCACCGTTTTGGGTCTCGAAGGTGAAGGGATAATTAAAGAGATTGGAAGAATGGGCATTCTTCACTTTATGCGACCACCATTCGTTGGTAGGTACGGCTTTACCGGCGGCCGCTCCGGTTACAAAAGGGGTACCGGATGGATAGCCATTTCTGCCGGCGGCATCGGTGCCAGGAAAGGCGGTGGTATACGAGCCTTGGCCCACTTGTACCACTTGTGCAAAACCAAGGTTCCCCAGCGATAGCAAACAGCCAAGAAACAGTGCTTTACAAGCTAGGATCCTTGTCATAATTTTATTTTTAGGTATTCATACGGCCCTATTCAAAGGGAAATTCTAAGACTAATTCTTTGTAGTTATGATTGCGTTTAAAAATTTGCTCACTTAAGTCGGTCGGCAGGATAAGGTCGGTCCATGTGCCTTCGGTACCCTGCGGTCCGATCAGGCTTAAAGCCGCCTTAGCCTTACGGCGGAAGCGTACCAAAAGGCCATTATAGGTAAAGCCGAGCTCGCCGGCTTCCAGTCTGGTTTGCTGCCATTGCCCCTGGGGATCGATGTATTCAAAGTCGGCCTGCGCCGCTAAGAGCTCTTTGGTATCGATAAAGAAAGGATCGAAACAGATCCTGCCCGCTTTAACCGACAAGCCTAATTCGGCCCAACGGTTAAGGATATCTTCTTTCACCTGGCCGGTCATACCTGGTTGCTGCACCCCTGCTTCCCAGGGACTGTGCGAATAAGGGTCGAAAGGAAAGGCGCCATACAGTTTAGGATTCTTATTGAGCCCAATCCCCGCTCGAATGGAATAATAATGGTCTACCAATCTCCCAATGAGCTCGGGGTCTTCTGCTAGACCGTGGGCCTTTTGAAGGTTTTCTTGGGTAGCCAAAAGTAATTTGGAAACCATGTGCCAGTAAATAGAGCCCAATCCTTCATAGGCAAAGAAAGTACCCGACCTCCCGGTAAAGGACTGATGATCGAAGATCCTTTCAAATTCATCCAATAGGGCCTCGCGTTCTTGCCTCAACTCGGCCGCCAAAGGACCGTTCTCGATGTTTTTCATGACCTTACGCAAATCACCAGCATTGCTAATGGAACCAGCGAAATGATAATGCCCAGCGGTATCGCGTTCTACCAATGAATGATCGCCGCGCTCGATAAGGCGGGCCAGTAGTTTAGAGCCAGCCGCAAAACCAGGGTCGATATTATTCTTTTCTAAGAAGCCCGGTAGATCGCGGTTGGGATACAGTAAATAACTGTACTGATCCTCGCGGTATAAGGCACTGCTTTTTAACTTATCCAATAAGTTCAGGGCTTCTGCGGGTGGCAGGTAATCGGCGCTTAAAATGGCCACTTGACCTTCGAGCATTTCGTAGAGGTAGCGTAGTTTTATTTCGCCCGCCTCGATCTGCAATAGATTGTAGGCATGATAGAGGCCATCTTCCCGTTTATTGGCGGCAATACTTTGATCTATAAATCCTAAGCTCAAGCTTAAGAAGCTAGACAAGCCAAGGGCCGAGAGGGTCTTTTTCTCCCCCAAGTCTTTGCGGTAGGCTCTTTGGCGGTACTGCTCACCAGCCTGCCCTAAAGCTTCGGTTACCGCAAAGCGGGTACGGGCATCGAAACCGCTTTGTAAGTGCTCTTTGCTGTTCTCGAAGCTGGCACTGATCGCTTTTATAAGGTCCAGTAAGGCTTCGTTTACCTCCAGGTCTTTCCGACCCAAATGTTGGAGTAAAAAATTCAAATAACGGCGCAGGTAGTAGAGCGTTACCATGCTGAGGCCATTTCCCACCAAGGCATTATTGGCATCATTCCACTCCGGGCGTTGAGTGTTCATCCAAATCCCTCCTTCCGGTACCAAATTGTAAAGCTTGGTGGCTGCGGTAAGTAAAAGTTTCTCGGCCAGGGTACTCTTTACTAAAGCCCCGTCCTTCCACAGCATTTTGGCGTCGCTTCCGCGCAAAGCGATATCGTGCTTGATCTCTTGATCTAGCTCATGGTCGAAATCGATGGTGTCTTTGGGATTGGCCAGGATCTCCGCAAAGCTCTTAATGCGGTAGGGCACTTGGGCGTAGGTATAGATCGCCTTGTTCCATTCCGATTCTAAGGCCGCAGGCTCATGTTTGGCCCAATGCTCCAGAAGCTTTTGCAAATAAATGATCTGATGGTCGCCCCAATAGCCGATGTAAGACCAAGGGTCATCCTCTTCGATCACCTCCCAGTCGATTCCTTCTTTGGAAATGCGGTAGGGATTGTAGGCGTCTACGGTAGAGGCATTGAGAAATTTAGAGATCATCCCTTTGATGTAGAGGGGATAGGAATAAGCCAAGGCCTCCCAGTTTTGGAAAATATCGCGCCAGTTGCCCTCGTAAGACAAGAGTCGCTCCCCCATTTCGTCGCGGGTATGGATATTAAAAACATTCCATGGCCGACTGGGGTCGCCGTGTCTGCGGCTAAAGCTGAGCGGTAAATATTCTAAGGCCACGCGCTCTAGATCGGCATCGTCGAAGGCCATTACCCTGTCTAGCAATTCTTGATAGCTCAGGCTTTCGGGCCACTTGCGAATACTAGGATCGAATTTCGTGGCGGTTTGCAGGCTCACCTGATTAAGGTATTTCAGAAAATCGCGTCGATCGATCTGATAGGCCGATTCGAATAATCCCCCGCGCATCAAGTTGAAAAGCACATTGCCGTAATGCCGAGTGCTTACCGTTTCCAATTCACAACATTGTAAACCGTCGCCCTTACCAACGATGGCTTTAAGCTGCTGCTGATCGGCCTTGCGCGAAGCGATTACCATGCTCCGGAGTTCCTCGGTCGAATTTTCGCTTAGGCTCTTCTTAAGGTCTTGGGTTTGGGCGCTGCTGCGGTCTACCTCGGCCACCATGAGCCAAGACCTTTCTTGTTTAGGGCCAAGTTCTATTTCGGCATTAATGAAATAGGCCCCCTTCTTCCCCTTCACGGTTGGGGTAGAGCTTAGGTCCCTTCCCCGTCTAAATTCGGCTAAACACTGGGCGTCGAGCACGATGGCCCGGGCCTCTAAGCCACTAGACCAAAGCACATTGGCCATAAGAGCTTCACTGGGTTCGGCCCGATCGATGATGCGTGCACTTAAGCTGAAGATCGCCAATTGCTCTGCTTCGGATAGCTCGCTCATTTTATAAGCGTCTACCAAGGTACTGCGCCCATTTTGTAAAGCACTACCCACACCCGATGGCAATAGGTTTTGCAGACCATCGACCAATTCGATGCTTAGCTTTTCATCGCCAAGGTTTTCCAAAAAAGCCTCGCGCACGATTCCAAAACGATCGGAGAAGGAATACTCATAGGCAAAGCGCAGTTGGAGGTCGAGATTGATCTCTTCAAAACGCAAGCGATTGCCGGTCGTATTCTTGTAAATATTGTGTTCCAGTCGATAAAGGCCTTGGTAGTGATCGGAAAAAGGCTCCCAAAGCCGATTCTTTTCTTGCTGGCGGCAACGAATAATGGTTTTCGAGCCGGTGTACTCGGCCGCATCGATCAATTTATCGTCGGTATAATAAGGGAAAAGAGCCGATTCGGCGTTTACCCTTCCTGCGCTTAGTCCGCCGTTACTGGCTATGAACATCCAGTGATCGCTGGGACTTACCAACGACATAAAAAAGGCGGGCATCGCCCGGTAGTTGTGTATGCGATAGAATCGATCTCCGTCGATACTCAGGAAAGAGCCTTCTACCGCCGCTTCGTTTATTTGAAATGCCTGTTGAGCTAAGTAATTGGCTTTGCTCATGCTTAGTCTTTAAGGTTTAAAATTAGGGTTTGAATGGATCGAGGGGCCAGCTCTAATTTCACTTGGGCCTCTTCCATTTGAATAGCCAGGACCTGAGCCTCCTCGCTCTCATTCAACAATACCGTTACAATTCGTCCGTCGGGTCGCTTCAAGGCGGTGGCATGTAGGCTTTCGCCCAGCTCACTATGGGCCACGCGCCGCGAACCAGGATAAATAAATTTACTGAAATGGCGCATAACATCATAAAGAGGCGTGTAATAGAGGGCCTGCTTCGTGGTATCGGCCAATACCGGAGCTACACACCAGTTCTTGGCGTGATTGGGTCCGCCTTGTGGATCTAGGAGCATGTTCCAATCTACCCAGCCTTCTACCCAAGAGTTCAAACAGCCGATGATATCTCGCGCATAGCGATAGACCGGCACGTATTTCGGATGGAGGTATTTATCCTCTTCCGGAGCCCAATCGTAACCCCAGTCGGTGGCTTCCTTCTTCCAATACCAGGCATCGTCTTGCCAATGCGGAACTTCGGCGTCTACGCAAGCCTCGGTGTGAATGATCGCTTTATTGGGGGCCAGTTTATGGGTGTACTCCAAGCTTTCGGGGAACCAATCGAAGGTACTGGTGTACCAATGCACCGCCGTTCCATGAATGTAGGGCAGCAAGTCAGGGTCTTGCAGTAATTCATCGGCCCATTCTTCGAGCTCCTCCCCGCGGTTCTGGTCGTAAATCAAGATGCGGCTATCGATATTTGCGGCGGCAAACTGAGGACCCAAATGATCTTTTACGAATTGGCCCATTTCGGCCGGACTGTAATGCATGCTCTCCCAATTGGCGTCATTTCCCAGCGGTTCATTCTCTACCGTGTAGGCCCAAAGGTCTATGCCCTCCGCAGCCATAGCCGAGTCGTAAAGCGTGAAATAACGCGCCCATTTGGCATAATACTCGGGCAGGAGCTTGCCACCGAACCAGGCCTTATTATCCTTCATAAAAGGTGGTGCGGTCCAAGGAGAGGCAATTAACTTTAATTGCGGTTGGTATTCTAGAGCCGCTTTGATCATGGGAATGATATCCGCTTGATCTTGCGCCAAGGAGAATGATCCTAAGCTGGTATCTCCTTCGGCTAAATAATGGTAAGAATTAAGCGAGAAGTCGCAAGAATTGATGTGAGTGCGGCCCATGCGATAGGCGGCACCTTGGGGAGAGAAATAAGCAGCGATCAATTCCTCTTGTAGGTCGGGGTTAAGCTTGGTCCACAGGTGGGCGCTAGACTCGGTAAAAGCCCCGCCAAAACCCTCGATCATTTGATAAGAGCTATCGGGGAAGATCTCCCATTCTAAGTAGGCGGCCGAATCGCTATGAGCTTGTTCTATCAAGCTTAATTTATCGCCAGCAGCCGAGCTACGGTATAGCTCATAAGTAAGTGAAGGCCCGCTATTGCAGGCCATCATTAAAATACTAAGCAAAGAAAATGCGGCGAGCTTCTTCATGTTAATCCACTTTCTGATACACTCTTACGTAATCGAGAATATATTGATGCGAGGCCCAGCTGCTATCGATGCCCTTGGCACCGCCCCAGCCGCCACCTACGGCTAGGTTTACGATGATATTCTGCGGCTTGGCAAAAGGCCATTCCCATTCGTTGGCTGTTTTGTCGTAGGTGAAATAATACTCCCCGTCAAGGTAGGCATCGATGCGATCGGGATGCCATTCGATGGTGTAAGTATGAAAATTTTGAAACATACTGTCCACCTCGATCTCGTTACCGATCTGATTGCCTTGTTTAAAGTAATAAGCCCGCGTGTGGCAGGTAGCGTGGTTACGTCCTTTACCGGTGGTGTCATTAATTTCATAGCCCACGCACTCCAAGACATCGATCTCGCCACAATAAGGCCAAGAGATCTCATCGCGGTAAGACTCCCCTAAAAGCCAACCGGCCGACCAGGTACCTCTACCGGGGGGCACCTTCGCGCGGAACTCGATCTTGCCGTAGGAAAAGGCATGCTTGCCTTGGGTGGTCAGGCGGGCCGAAGTCCAAGCTTGATCCATATCATTTTGATGGGCCTCGATAATGAGATTACCATTTTCCTGACGGGCATTCTTTAAGCGGGCATTGGTGTAATATTGAGGCTCATTATTACCCCAACCCCAGTTGCCAATATTATAAGACCACTTGCTGCTATCGGGTAGGCCTTCTCCGTCGAATTCGTCGCTCCAGACCAATTCCCAATTCTCGCCTTCCATATTCTGGATGTGAGTTAATGGACTGGCCTTGCGCGCTTGAATTAATTCGAGCTCAATGGATTTCAAGGCCAAGGCTCCACCTACGGCATGCAGGCGCATTGGATGGGCCCCCGTATCGAGGGGAGATCCGTCTACACTGCTCATTTCGGACCAGTCGCCCGGCTTCAAGCTGCCGGTAATATTGTATTGCCTGCCGTCGCTATTGGTATAATAGTCTTCCAACCAAAAGGTGGTACTATCGCTACCTGCTGCTTCGAAGCTAATGCGATAGCGGCCCACCGCCGGGACTTTAAGTTCAAAGTCGAAATGTTCACCGGCCGACAAGCTTAGGATAGAGTCACCCTCTACCCCTAATTCTTCGGCTGACAATTTAAGGGCGGAAGACTGCTCAGCCTCACCGCTGTCTGGGTTCTCGGCTGGGGCCTGACAAGCCACAAAGGCCATTGCTATGGAAGCTAAAAGAAGCTTTTTCATACTATGCTTTTACTAATTTTTTCTCCAATTCTTCTAAAGATACTCCCTTGGTCTCGGGGATCACGCGGATGATAAAGATCAAGCCAGCCAGGGCAAAAAGTCCGTAGATAAGGAAAGTCCAGGTGCTGCCCAGCACCTCGAGCTCCCAAGGGAAAACCCACTGCACCAAAAAGCTTACCGCCGAGTTTATCAATCCCACGAAAGAGATAGCGATCCCCCGAATACGGTTCGGGAACAGTTCTGAGAATAGCACCCACATTACCGGTCCGATCGAAATGGCAAAAGAGGCCACGAAGGCCAAGATCGCCGCTAAGATCAGAAAGGTGTTAAGCTGAATACTTCCCTTGATCAAGGCGTCTTTATTATCGGCAAAGAACTCGGCACCGCTCAGCAGCTCCACCCCTTGCTGAAAGAGGTCTTCGGACTCAAAAACCTTACCTTCTAGCTCAGCCAAAGCGGCCGGCGCTTCCGCGAAAGCGGTAATGTCTTCCTTATCCAATTGATAGGTGGCCGAATGAAAGCCGTAAGCTAGAACCGACATGGAAATTACGATGCCGGCTACGCCAAAGGTTAAAAGAGGCTTCCGCCCGAAACGATCTATGAATAATATGGCCAAGACGGTAAAGGCCAAGTTTACCAAGCCAACTAAGATGGCCTGCATAAAGGCGGCATCGGTACCCAAACCACTTAATTCGAAGATCATGGGAGCATAGAAAAACACCGAATTGATACCGGTGATCTGCTGCAATACCGCCACCACGATACCGATGGTGATCACCAGGCGCATAGCTGGTTTAAAGATGTCGGAAAACTTCCCTTTAGGTTGGGTGGCGTCTTCTACAATACTCTTATTGATTCGCTCTACTTCTACTCGCGCCTTTTCCGGATCATTGAAACGACTGAGGATCTGCTGGGCTTCATTTACTTCCTGTCGCATCAATAACCAACGTGGACTGCGCGGCACAAAGAAAAGTCCGATGAAGTACAAAATAGCCGGTACTGTTTCCAGTCCTAGCATCCAGCGCCATTGGTTTTGGTCTAAACCTACCGCCGATACCCAGGAAAAATCACTCTTGGCCAGCTGCAGAATAAAGTAATTGGTAAAGAAAGCCAAGGAAATACCGATCACGATATTGAGCTGGTTGAAAGAAACTAGACGTCCCCGCATTTCCTTTGGTGAAATTTCCGCGATATACATCGGAGCCAAAATGAGAGAGGCGCCCACCCCAAAGCCACCGATCATGCGAGCGATAACCAAGGTTAGGAAAGAATAAGCTAAAGCCGAACCGATCGCAGAAATGGCGTAAAGAATAGCGGCCCAGCGCAAAACTGCCCGTCGACCGTAACGATCACTGATCGGACCGGCGATCATCATCGCTAGGGTAGAAGTAAGGGTAAGTGAGGCTACCGACCAACCTAATTCTAGCTTGCTGAGATTAAATTCGGGTTCTATAAACTTTAAAACCCCCGAAATTACCGAAGCGTCAAAGCCCATTAGTAAGCCTCCCAAGGCTACGATCAGGGCAATACTCATTATGGCGCGGTTCTTTTTCATTTTCATCAATTTAAGAGAAGTACCACCAAAGAAGGAGTACCAGAAATACTACGATTATACTGTGTGTTATATTTTGCCAAGACAGTCCAGGCTGTTCGGCACCCTCGATAGGGCCGATACGGTCTTCCTCGGCCGGGCTGGCGAGGCTTACTACGATTAATACTAAGCTGCTAATAATAAATAGGATCAAGGCGAAGTGTAGGAAATTGACATCGGCATACCATAAAATAAAACCCGACCATTGCTCTTTAGTGAGCTCCAAGACCAGGCGTAATGCACCCAGGGCCGCCCCGGTTAGCAAGGCATAACGAGCCCCTTTGGCGTTAAGGCGTTTCCAAAAAACACCCAATAAAAAGACCGCGGCAATGGGCGGTGAAATATAGGACTGTAAACTTTGAAGCTTTTGAAAAAGCCCCCCTTCCAAGAGCTGTAACATGGGGATCCAAGCCAGCCCTAATAGGACTAAAGCCGCGGTAGACCAACGGCCAACGGCCACCAATCGCTTTTCACTAGCCTCCGGAAAGCGGGGCTTGTAAACGTCCATAGTAATTAAGGTAGAACACGAATTAAATACGGAACTCAGCGAGCTCATCAATGCGGCCAAGAGGCCAGCCACTACCAAACCGCGCAGGCCCGTGGGTAAAAGCTGGGTAGTTATAAGAGGCAGGGCCGCGTCGTAAAGCGGCTTACCGTTTTCGACCGGAAATTGGATGAGTGGGTTTTCACCTTGAGAAAGTGAAAAGGCGATTACGCCTGGGATCACGAATAGGAAAAGAGGTAAGATCTTGAGGTAGGCCGCAAAAATACTTCCCTTGCGGGCTTGGTCTAAATTACGGGCCGCCAAAACCCGTTGCACGATAAACTGATCGGTACACCAGTACCAGATCCCAAGGATAGGAGCACCGAAGAGGACGCCGGTCCAAGGGAAATCGGGGTGATCGATGGAACGCCACAAGTTTAAATACTGCGGCTCTGTTTTGGCCAACATGGCATCCCAACCCCCGAGGTGATCAAGTCCGATAAAGGTGATGGCAATGGAACTGCCCAAGAGGATGAACATCTGGACCATATCGGTATAAACCACTGCTTTTAGTCCGCCGAAAAGGGTATAAATACCCGTAGCCACTACCACAATGATGGCCCCCAGCCAAAAGTCGATTCCCAATAAAGCGGTAAAGATGATACCTCCAGCCATAATGGTTAGGGCGATCTTGGTAAGCACATAGCCCACGATCGACAGCCAAGTGAGGTAAGAGCGCGACCAATTATCGTATCTCTTTTCCAAGAACTGCGGCATGGTAAAGATCCCGGTACGCAGGTAAATAGGCACAAAGACCCAGGCCAAAAGGAGAAGCATAAAGGAAGCCAAGAGCTCGAATTGGGCCACGGGAAAATCGCCCGCCGCACCGGCACCAGCCAAACCAACTAGATGTTCGGAGCCGATATTCGAAGCAAAGAGCGAAGCCCCGACAATAAACCAAGGTAAATTTCGTCCACCTAAGAAATAGGCACTACTATCATTGGCCAAACCGCGCCTACGATCGCGCAGGTATAAGTAAATGAATAAGCCAAAGATCAAAGCGAAGTATCCGGCTAATACGATATAATCAGGGAAGCTGAGCGTTGATCCTGGCATGGCTAAGAAGATTTACAGCTCGAAGGAGAATCCTTTGGCTATTAATTCGTCGTAGCGTTTCTTATCAAAGGAATAGAGTCGCGCCGGACGATGCGGTACGTCCTTTTGGTTTTCCTTCAAATTGATCAAGAGATTCATGGCTAGGATCCGTTTACGGAAATTGGCCTTGTCATAAGACTCACTCAAGATGGCTTCATATAAAGCTTGTAAGTCGGCCAGGGCAAATTTCTTGGGCAAGAGTTCAAAGCCCACCGGCTGGTGGCGTACCCGCTGACGTAATATTTGCAGGGAATCGGCCAAGATTTGGTCGTGGTCGAAGGCCAAATGTGGCACTTCATCTAGATCTACCCAATAGACCCCATCGGCCCAAGCGGCAGCGTGTGGGTCGTGACGTGCGATATCGATCAAGGAATAATAACCCGTAGTAATTACCCGTCCGGCCGGGTGACGATCTACCTGGCCGTACACTTTGGTCTGCTCCATGTACAGGTCGGCAATACCGGTAAGGTCCCGCAAAACCCGTTGAGCCGCTACTTCAATATTTTCATTAGGGTAGACCAAATCGCCCGGCAAGGCCCAAGAACCTTTAAAAGGCTCGGCTCCCCTTTTAATAAGGAGTACCTTTAACTTTCTTTCGAAATAACCGAAAACCACACAGTCTACCGACAAACCGAACTGGAAGAACTTGTCGTAGGAGATGGCGTAATAAGGAACCGCGAATTGCGACTTTTCTACCCTTACCGGGTCTTGAGTTTTGATTTCTGCCATGGATAAAGTCTGGATTTCAAATATACAATAATTCTATTAGTACATGCTACCATAAGTGTAAGGTGTACAATTATCTATAATCCAAATATTTAGGTAATTATTTTGCACTTTTTTTAGGGACTTATTGTTTTTTTAACCAAAAGATATATCTTCGTAACAAATTAACTTACAATGAACAAGACTATTCTTTTAACCTTATTGTTGTCCGCCTTCGGCTTACAAGCCCAGATGGATACTGTTAGCTTTGCGGTTGACATGAACAACTATTCCGGTTCTTTTAACACTGTTAACTTGAACGGGGATTTCAATGGCTGGTGTGGTGCCTGTAATCCTATGGCCGACCCAGACATGGATGGAGTTTGGGAAGTTTCTCTTCCTCTTCCTGCCAATGACTCGATCGAGTATAAGTTTACCGTAGACGGTTGGACCGATCAGGAGAACTTCGTAGGTGGTGAATCGTGTACCAAAACTTCTGGTGGTTTCACTAACCGTTTCCTTATTTATAATGGAAACACTACTCTGCCTACTGTATGTTGGAATTACTGTGTAGACTGTGCCAGTGTTCCTGCTGCGCCGAGTCTACCGATCGATTTCGAGAGTACTTCTATTAATTACGCTACAAGCGGATTTGGTGAACTTACCGATACCATCGTAGTAGACCCTACCGATCCTAATAATATGGTATGGCAGCACGATAAGCCTGCTAATGCTCAAACTTGGGCTGGTGCCATCGTAGGATTTGGTGGAATGGCTTCTCCCGTTCCATTTACCGCAAGCGAAACCATTATGACCATGCGTGTTTGGTCTCCAGACGCTGGTGCTGAGATCCGTATCAAATTAGAGGTTGCCGGTAATACTAGTGTTTCTGTAGAAACTGTAGACACCACTACCGTAGCTGGCGGATGGGAGCTATTAACTTTCGACTTCAGCAATGAAGTTGCAAGCACTCCTGCGCTAGACACTGCGGCCGATTACAACCAAGTGGTGGTATTCCCTAACTTCGGTGTAGACGGTGCTACTGCCGGTGCGAAAACTTATTACTTCGACGATATCATGTTCGGAGTGCCCATGAATCAGGTAGATCTTCCTATCACTTTCGAAGATCCAATGACCGACTACTACCCAGTAAGCTTTGGTGACAACAGCGATTCTATCCAAGCCGATCCTACAGACCCTACCAACACGGTAATGCGTTTAACCAAATTGGCTAGCGCTCAAACTTGGGCTGGTACCGTGATCGGAGAGGATGGTCTTGCCAATCCTATTCCTTTCAGCGCTACCCACACTCTAATGACCGTACGTGTTTGGTCTCCAGATGCTGGCGCATCTATGCTTCTTAAAGTAGAGGACGCCAACGACGGTACTATCGCAGTAGAAACTAGCGCTACTACTACCGTAGCTGGCGACTGGGAAACCTTGACCTTTGACTTCAGTAATCACGCTGCCGGTACGCCTGCACTTGATCTGACTCAGACTTACAACAAAGTGGTATTCTTCCCGAACTTCGGAGTTGCCGGTGCCACTGCTGGTGAGAAAACCTATTATATCGACGACATTGAGTTCGTTGCCAATGTTGGCTTAGAGGAAAACTCTTTGAATGCCTTCAATATCGTTCCTAACCCTAACAACGGTTTGTTCCGCTTACAAGGCGATGCCTTGAACGGTAACAGCGAGGTTAAAGTGGTTGACATGAACGGAAGATTAATGTTCCAAAGTCGGGTAAATACCAATGACTCGGAGATCGACCTAAGAAACTTAGATAATGGGGTCTACTTGATCCTTATCGAAGCTGACCAAAAGGTTTATCGCCAGAAAATGGTATTGAACCGATAGTTCTTTAGTAGGTTACATTTGGTGAAGGCCCCGACATTGCGTCGGGGCTTTTTTTATGCCCCGATGTCAAAAATTAATTGCTCTAATTTTCCAACCTTTATAAGATCGTGCTATCCTAAAAGTGTAGAAAGAGAAATCTTGAAGACCGAAGTACTCGTAAAGAAATGTAAAAAGGGCAATCAGTTGGCCGCGCAGCAATTATATCAATTGTATGCCAAGGCCGCTTACAACAGTCTTTTGCGCTTAGGACTCCAGGAGGCACTGGCGCAAGACCTTTTGCAAGAAAGCTTTATAAAAGCCTTTTCGCAATTGGAACAACTGCAAGAAGCCCGAGCCTTTGGCGCCTGGTTAAAACGGATTGCGATCAACCTCGGTCTACAAGAAATTCGGAAGCAAAAGCAATGGCTTAGTCTGGAAGAGATACCAGAGGCCGCAACACAAACCGAAGAAGAAAATGAGGCTTGGCCGGCCCTTTCCTTTGCGGAGCTAAAAGCTGCCTTAGATCAAATCCCCAAGGGCTGCCGCTTGATCTTTGAACTGTATTATCTCGAGCAATACAGTCATCAAGAAATAGCTTCCGAACTGCAAGTTACGGTGTCGACTTCTAAAAGTCAGCTACACTATGCGAAGCGCTTATTACGTAAAACTTTAAAGGTCCATTATGAAACTTAAGGAACTGATCGACCACCACCGAGATGAGTTCGACCAGGCCGAGGTGCCCGCCGGACTATGGGATTCCATTCAGCCGCAGCTAAAGAAAAACAAAAGCGGTAACAAGCTGCCCTATTATGGCCTTGCCGCAGCCCTATTGGCTATGGCCCTCTTCCTCTGGTGGCAGTGGCCCATGACCTCCAGCCAAGAAAAGGAGCCTCAGGCCCTACCGCCCAGTTTCATTAGCATGGAAAACGACTACAAGCAAAACCTAGCTCAGATCGAGGCGCACTTGCCCCTGGAAGAATATCGGCAGCAAGCCGAGTACCAGTGGATCTTCGATGAGCTCAGCGAGTTGGAGCAGATCAATGCCCAGTACAGACAAGACATTAGCGCACCGGTACCCCGGGAAGAGCTGGTGAAAGTGTTGATCGATTATTACGAAAAGCGCTTGCGCCTCCTGCGAAAACTACAGATGGAAATTGAACGAAATCAAAAACTAAAACAAAATGAGAACTTTAATCTTTAGCAGCTTTTTAAGCTTTCTCTTTTGCCTTTCGGCGGAAGCGACTACAGCAGTAAACGTGAATAAAACCGCGGTAGTAGAACGCCCCGCCAATGCCACGGTCCATTTAGAGATCGATGCCCGTAATACCCAAACGGAGATTCAGCTATGGGATGAAAACAAGGTGCGCGTAGAAGCCTATTTCTCCTATCGAGGAGATGAAGATCAAAAAGAAAAGGTCGAGCAATTCTTGAAGGAATTTGAGGAAAATGTAATAGACGGCATACTGGGTGAAGGCGCTGAAATTCAAATCAACACCTTCCGCTCCCTACCCTCGAAGCTAAAAGTTGGCTGGCAAGAATTCACCTTTTTAAACTGGAGCTTTTCTCCCGAAGAAGTGCAACTCTATTACATTATCAAAATTCCGGCTCAAGCCCGCATAGACCTGAGGCAGTCCTATCACCCCCTGCAAATAAAAGGAGAGGTCGCCTCTTTGAACTTAGAGCAGTATTCAGGGAAATTAAAACTGGACAAAGTGCGCAAAGCTCGCTTACAGCTTAAATACGGCGAAGCCCAAATAGAATCCCTGCAAGAAGGGCGGGTAGACCTTTACGAAACAGATATTATAGGCCAGGACTGGCAAAAGGTAGATCTCAATATTAAATACTCTAACTTCCAAGTACAACGCCTGGGCAAGCTTCAGTTAAGCAGTTACGAGAGTGAGTTTAGCATTGGTGAAGTGGGTGAAATAAGCGGCGATCTTAAGTACAGTCGTTTGGAATGCCCACAGATCCGCAAAGGACAGTTTAGCAACTACGAAAGCAAATTCTACTTGGGAAATATTCAAGAGCTACAGCTCAATGAAAGCAAGTACTCCCGTTATGAAATAAAGAGTGCCGAACGCATCAAGATCGGGCAGTCTTACGAAGACAAGTTCTCGATAGACCGGGTGAAAGCGGTAGAAGCGGGACAAAGTAAGTATGGAAAATTCGACATTAAGGACTTAGGGCGCAGCTACAGTATAAACGGCTACGAATGCAAAGTACAGATCCAAAAAATTGGCGAGGAAAGCGGAGCCATTAATATAGATGGTAAGTACATGAAAGTTCGACTTAAGCTCGACGGCAAAGTATACACTTTAAACGCGGTACTCAAATACGGCGACCTCGACTATCCGGCCGGTGAAGTGGAGGCCAATGTGGTTGAGGACGGCAGCAATATCACGGCCCGCTTAAAGAGCAAGAAGCAGGGTGAAGAAGGTTATAAAGTAATCCTCAATGGCTATGAAACCGACGTTCAGATCTATTAAGATCTGGACTATTTGATCCAGATCAAAGAGTTGTAATCTTGAAACTCGTTGGGCTCGAACAAGGGATTGCTCGGGTCGCGTAACCATTGATCCCCTACGATAAATTTGTAGCGCCATTTACCTTCGGGCAAATGCAGGTCGATATGCCAACCATCGGCCAAACGCTCCATGCGGTATCCGTTTTCTGACCAGCCATTAAAATCACCGCTGAGGTATACATCTTCTACCCCAGGGACGGCCGGGTAAAAGAAATGCTTATTGGGTTCTACGCTTAAGACAGAGTTCTGGGTGCTGCCCTCACCATTCTTGATCGGGTTTAGTGGGTCCATGATCCAATTATAGCCCATGCCCATTACGAATTTGTACTCATAATTGCCCGGAGCTAAAACATAGGGTAAGACCCAACCGCTGTCGGTTTTGTTCATTTTAAGCTCGGTAGGACTCCATTCGTTAAAATCGCCCGAAACATAAACTTGTGGTTCATCCAGCCTCCCTGGGAGAAAGAAATAAAAGGTATCACCTACGGCCAAGAACGAATTTTCATTACCCATGCCGTCTCCACGCACTACCGGGTTAGAGGGGTCCAGGATCCAGTTGCCATCCACGATGAATTTGTAGGCATGGGTTCCCTGTTTTAAATAGCAGGGCCGCTCCCAACCGTGGACGGTACGGATAAAACCTTGCGGATCGGGTTCCCAATCGTTAAAGGTTCCGGCCACATGCACTTCTTCGGCCTCAGGATAACCCTTTAGGAAAAAGCGGTGGTTCTCTTTAAAATAGACCGAGTTCTGATTGCCTTCCATATCAGTATCGGTAAGCTTATTTCGGGGGTCCAGAAACCACTGTCCGTTAATAATGTACTTATAGTAATGCCCTCCTTCGTCTAAGCGGATATCTGCAAAGTAGCCACTATCGCATGCCTGCATAGGGTTAGCGCTGGTACTCCATTCATTGAAGGTTCCGCTTAGATAGATCGACCGCGGCCGCCCCCCTTCTATCTTCAGGAAAAAGCGGGTTTTCCCGTTATCCAACTCCTTCACTGCCGGTTTAGAAAAGAGGTTGTATCCGTAGCGGTAAGGGGCCGGTTTCACCAATTTAGCGGAGCGGTTCATCGCCTTTAAAATGGCACTTTGATCCTTGGGTTTCCCCTTGAGCACCTTTAATGGCTTGCGTAAGCCGATGCGCTCTTTGGTTAGCATAAATACCTGCCAGTGACCTGGTGAAAGCTCTCCACTTTTGTAGTACTCATTTAAACTATCGGCATGGATATCACAGGTCCCTAAAAGACTATCGATGCGCGCTGGCGCTAGATCGCGGTCTACGTAACAATAGAGATCTACCCCCTGAATCTTATACTCGATACCTTCCACTGATTGTCCCATCAGCAAAAGCGGGAAAGCCCAAAGGATAAGGACCCCTATACTATGTTTAATCTGGATATACATTTAAAATGAGCTCCTTAGTCTTAAAATTAATACATAATGATCCGGTCTTAAGCAGATCGTAACCGATAAATCCATTTACCTGCGCTCCGTAAGCCTGTTCCATTGTTTCCAGATCGGCGATCAAAACCTGACAATTACTGAGAGGGGGGCCGATGTCTACACAGCGCATGGCGCCCACAAGAACCTCCGCCTCCGAGTCATTGGCGCCCATTAAGGTACTCCGCCTTATGATACGAATATCTTCATAAACCGGCGCCGGCAAATCATTATCGAGCAAGAGCACTTCGGCACCACTATCCATACAAAAGCGAAGTGCAGTATTGTTCACCTTGGCGTCGACCAAAATGGCATTATTGCTCAATTCGAATGGCATGCGGTACTCGCCCAACCGAGGCTCATAGGGCTTCTCCAGCCTGCGACCATCGCGATCTACCCGATAAATGATCAACTGTTCATCCTTGAGGTCCAGCTCGATCTCCATGCGCATGAATAAATTCACCCCTAAAAGACCCAAAATCTTGATTCCTCGGCGGTTTTCGATGCGCGAGAGATCACTCACATCGGCTTCCACGTTCTCATAGTGCATGCCGAGCATTTTTAGTTTGCTAACCCGAGTAACTCTTTGGGGTAGGACCGATCCATTCACATCGGTAGCCACCATGCCTGCTACTTCCTCATAATCACGGAAATAAGTCTGATTGAGGACCAAATATGGTGCTCCGGTATCGAATATGAAATTGCCCCTTATGCCATCTACGGTAGCTTCTATAATGATCAAGTTTCCAACCCGTTTCACCGGTAAGATCAGTTTTTCGAAATCACCTCTTGGCACCGGCCTTTGCATCATTAGCCGCGCGTTAAAACGACCGCCAAAGAGGCTTTCGCCAGCCTGAAGAGAACTGACAGAAATAAACAGTAAAATGATAACTAAGCGTTTCACGATTTCATTTCCGACCGCAGTTGGTCACTGGTTTTACGCGAGCCATCGTGGCTCCAACCGGGCGGACCAAAGAGGTATTGCCAAGTATAGCGAGGGTTTTTTCGGATATCCTTGAATATATCGATCCACTCATGGGTAGCGATATACAATGGGTTAAAGCTAGTGATATTCTTGGTCAATCCGTAATTCGGATGTTCCTCCTCCGCCACGAAAGTGCCAAACATGCGATCCCAAATGATCAAGATCCCGGCGTGATTGCGATCTAAATACTTTGGGTCACTGGAATGATGAACGCGATGGTGACTAGGGGTGTTAAAGATAAATTCGAACCAAGCGGGTAATCGGTCGATCAATTCGGTGTGGATCCAGAACTGATAAAGCAAGCTAATGCTGTGCATAAAAAGGATGGCGATAGGATGAAATCCCAAGAGGGGCAGCCACAGGTAAAAGACAAAGGAACCAGTAATTCCGCCGGTCCAAGTTTGTCTTAAGGCGGTGGCCAAATTGTAATTCCGGGAACTGTGGTGTACTACATGACTAGCCCAAAAATAGCGCACCGAATGTGAACTGCGGTGAAACCAATAATAGCTGAAATCGTCGCCTAAGAATAGTAAAAGCCAGTACCACCAAGAATATTCGAGCTCAAATAAGCGGAATTGATATACAAAGCTGTAAGCGCCAAAGATGAGGCCTCTACTCACTAGGCCCACCGCTACATTTCCCAGCCCCATGCCAATACTGCTCAAGGCATCCTTGGCTTGATAAGTAGGGATCCGGCGCCAGGCAGTAAGCACCACTTCCAACAATACGAAACCCACAAAAAATGGAATCGCAGCATGTATTAAATTGGGAAAGTCCATCGTCTCAAAAATAAACAAAGCGCACTAATATTTTAGTGCCGCAATCGATTAGTATCTTTACCGCTCATCATCCAAAAAAGACTTAAGCCGCATGGTTTTAGACCTTCTAAAGCAGATTCTTAGCGATTCGATCTCCATTTTCACCATTATGAATCCCTTATCGGTGGGGGTAATTATGCTAGGACTTTTGGATAAAGATGCCGATAAAAAGGAAGTGGCCCAGGTAGCTGCTAAAGCTAGCAAAGCCACCTTCATCGCTATGCTGATCGCTTTTTTTATCGGTAATTACATCTTCGAATTCTTCGGCATTTCTCCGCATGGCTTACGGATCTTCGGGGGAACCATTCTCTTTATTATGGGCCTTAATATGGTGCAGGGTCACGGTAAAAAGACCAATCACTCCCAGAAAGAAAACGAAGCGGCCAAAGAGCTGGAAGACATTAGCGTAGTTCCCTTGGCGGTGCCTATTATGATGGGCGCTGGACTTACTACTACCCTTATCAACCTCAGTATCGCGGCTCAAGAATGGCAAGATTACCTAAGTGGTGTTTTAGCCATTTTGATCTGCTCCATTGCGGCACTCCTAATTTTACGCCGCATGCCCTACATTAAAAAAGCCCTGGGCGATAATGGCATAAAGGTCTTTAACCGCATCATGGGCTTAGTAGTGGGCTCCCTCGCGGCGCAAATGTTCCTAGAAGGAGCCTTCGGACTGTATCAAAACTTTGTTGCATGACCGCTTATATCGCAATATTACTGGCCTTCGTAATTGGCTTCTTGATCGCTTGGCGCGTTTATAAAAACCAACCTCTTCCTGCCCAACAAGAGCGCATCCAACAACTGGAAACCGAGTTAGGGGTAGAGAATAGACAGCGCGAGGAAGTCCAAGCCGAAAAAGAAAGCTTGCAAAAAGACTTAAAAGAAGCAGCCGAGCAGGAGAAGGCGGCGATTCGTTTGCAAAGTCAATTGGAGGGAGAGCTAAAGGCCGAACGTGAGAAATTGGCCAAACAAGAAAAAGACCTGGCCGAATTGCAAAAGCGATTTAGTGATGAATTCAAGAATTTGGCGCAGGAGATCCTAGAAGAAAAGTCCAAGAAGTTTACCGATCAAAATAAGGTGAACATCGAGGCCCTTTTGAAACCACTTTCCGAAAAGATCAAAGAATTTCAATCCAAGGTAGAAGATAGTAATAATGCCGACGAGCGCCGCAATGCAACTCTTTTAGAACAGCTGCGAAACCTTAAAGAACTGAACCAAAGTTTGGGAGATGAAGCGCGCAGTTTAACCAGAGCCTTGCGGGGCGATAGCAAAACTCAGGGTAATTGGGGCGAGTTTCAATTGGAGAAGATCCTCAATGCGGCCGGATTAGAAAAAGACCTTCACTACAGCAAGGAAGAGAGCTTTAAGACCGAAGATGGTAAAAATCAGAGACCCGATTACCTGATAAAAATGCCCGACGGCAAACACCTCATCTTAGATTCGAAAGTCTCGCTTACCGCTTATGCTCGCTACGTAGAAGCCGAAGATGAGCAAGAAAAAGCTTTACAGCTGAAAGCGCATCTAAGTAGCTTGAGTAATCACATCGATCAACTGAGCGCCAAAAATTACCCTGATCTGAAAGGAGCCAATAGTCCCGATTATGTGCTGCTCTTCATGGCCAATGAGCCCGCGCTCAATTTAGCTTTTCGGGAAGATGGACAGCTTTTCGAGAAAGCCCTGCGGAAGAACATTGTTTTGGTAAGCACTTCTACCCTTTTGGCCACCTTGCGCACCATTGGTTATATCTGGCGACAGGATGCTCAGAACAAGAATGCCGATGAAATTGCGCGGCAAGCCGGCGATATGTACGACAAGTTTGCCAACTTCAGTGATGACCTCATCAAGCTAGGTAATCAAATGGCTACAGCGCGCAAGACCTACGACGACGCCATGAACAAGCTTAGCGAAGGACGTGGAAACTTAGTACGTCGGGCGCAAAAACTACGCGAATTGGGGGCTCAGAAAAGCAATAAAGAAATCGATTCCAAACTCTTAGATCAAGCTGATGAAGACCTGTAAACTACTGTTCGCACTTAGCCTCAGCGCCTTGCTCATTAGCTGCGGCAGCACTTCCGACGAAAGTCGCGGCATAAAACCAGAAATTACGGTCATTGACCCGGTAGACAGCCTTGATCTCAATCAGCCTATTCCGGTAAAGATCCTTTACAGCGACAACCTCGGCCTAACTTATACCGAGATCAGCTTAGGCTCCCAGACCGCCGGAAATGTAGCCTATCATTACTCGCAAAGAGGATTAAATGGTACCAGCGATGAAATAGAGTTCTCGGTAGAAGTACCGCTGGGGGTAGATGCGAGCGGAGAGAATTATATCCTGATAAAATGCCGCGACGAAGATGATAATGAAGCGGTTTTGGAAGAACCCTTCTATTTGGTAGACCTTGACGGAGAAGCCCCTCAGATAACTAATTTGAGCGCAAATGGTGCTTTAACGACCGACCCCAATACAGCCTTTGAGGTTAGCTATACCCTTAGCGACAATAAAGCCCTGGCACAACTCGACCTTAGCTTACGGGCTTGGGATGGCAGCAATTTAGGGGCTAGTATCATAAGCACCAGTATTGACCTGCAAGGACAAAGCTCGGCCGCTTCCTTTTGGACAGTGCCCGGTAGCAGTAATTACAATTCGGGACAGGAGTTTAAAATAGAGGCCTACTTAAGCGACGCTGCCGGCAATAGTAGTAGCCTGGTGAGTACGGCCGTTTATACCATCTTGTAGGGGTTCAAGGACGTTTTATTTAGAAAAGATATATAGGCTCAGTCTTTAGGTCTTCTCCATCCTTTTACGGTATTCACTGGGGCTATGGCCTAGTTGCTTCTTTACGTAACGGGTAAAAAAAGAACGACTGGAAAACTCCATCATATCGGCAATTTCAGCAATTCCCAAGCTTTCATTTTCCAAGAAAAGGATCAAGCGTTCCTTAACGAAACGTTGAATCCACTCTGAGGCCGAAACATCGGTGTTCTGCTTACAAATATAGTTGAGATGCTTGGGGCTAATATGCAAACGGTCAGCATAAAATTGCACGCTCCTCTCGGTGAGGCAATGCTCCTGCAGCAAGTGAATAAACCGATCGTAAATGCTGCCACTTATCGGACTGCGTTTATTGCGTTCGAACTCTGCCGCAAAAATATGCCACATCTCCAAGGTAAAAAGCTGCATCTGCGTTCTGGTTACCTCATCGTAAAAGGTATGTTCCTTATCATGGTACTTATCATACAATAGCCTAAAACTGGCGATCACTTGTTTGGCATTCTTAGCTTCATTGAAATGTAAAACCGGATTATCTCGAGTATGGATGAGCACGTCGATACTCCAGCTCAGGTCGGGTAAATTGCTATTGAGAAAACTTTCTTCTACTAAAAGCACCGTAGCGGTGAAGTTATTGCTAAGCCGCAAATTACTAACTGCACTATGGGCATACCAAAAAACAAACTCCCCGGCCCCCGCTTCAAGCTCGCGCCCCTTAAAGCTAAAGCTCAATAAGCCACTGTGACAATAAACATGGGTATGGTAGTGCTCCAAGAAATTCTCAGGCAGCACTAAGTCTCCCGATGCCTCAAATAAGCGCACCTTTTCTACTTCATGGTTCACGGAAACAGCGAATACGTGATATGTGACACAATCTACGAAAATCATGTAACATAAGTCGCTTTGTCCCGTCCTACTTTTGCTGTGTAATTAATTCAGTCGACGAATTAAGCCCCAAAAAAATGAACAGATCGATGAAAACAAGAACTCTATTTAGCCTGATTGGCCTTTTGAGCTTAATGCTGGCTTGCCGTTCTGAACTAGATCCAAATCGAAGTGAAATGAAAAGCAATAATCAAATTCATGCTCTTTTCCCCAAAGGTGAAAAAGGCTCCGAAGCACTTTTTACCGGAAATACCTACAACTATGGCCTCGTAACGCCAGATTCCATTTATGAAACTGCAGTAGGTAATGTGTATTTCGAACCCGGTGCTCGCAGTAATTGGCATAGCCATCCCGCCGGTCAAATCCTGGTGATTACCGCTGGGCTTGGATACCACCAAATCGAAGGGGAAGAAATTGAAGTAATTCAGAAAGGAGATGTTATTAAATGTCCTCCGAATGTAAAGCACTGGCATGGCGCTAGTCCAGAGCTCGGCTTGCAGCAGCTCTATATCGTACCCAATGTTGAAAAAGGGATAGTCGACTGGCAAGAGCCGGTAAGCGATGCCCAGTATAAACAGCTCAAAAAATGAAAAAGCTAATCTTAATCTCAGCGCCCTGCTTATCGGAATAAGCACGGCCAAAGCCCAAAACAATCAAATATCAAAAACTATGGAAACAAGTAAAGACCAATACACTTTTGAACTCAGTGAATCCGTAAGCCGCCAAAAAGTAAGCTTCACCAATCGCTATGGCATAACCTTAGTTGGCGACCTCTATCAACCCAAGTATGCTAGCAGCAAAAAATTACCGGCCTTAGCCATTAGTGGCCCCTTCGGTGCGGTGAAAGAGCAATCCTCTGGCCTCTACGCCAACCAGATGGCCCAGCGCGGCTTTATTGCCCTGGCCTTCGACGCTTCCTACACCGGCGAAAGTGGTGGTACTCCCCGTAATGTGGCTTCGCCCGATATAAATACGGAAGATTTTAGCGCCGCAATCGATTACCTCGGCTTGCAAGAAGAGGTAGACCGTGAGCGCATCGGCATTATTGGGATCTGTGGCTTTGGTGGTTTCGCCTTAAATGCCACTGCAGTAGACAAGCGAGTAAAAGCGGTTGCCACTACCAGCATGTACGATATGTCCCGAGTTAGTGCGCAAGGATATTTTGACTCTATGAGCCAAGAAGATCGTCAAAAGAGCCTAGAGCAAATCAGTCAGCAGCGTTGGATAGACGCCGAAAATGGTAGCCCGGCCCTCACCCCTTATGGTTTGCCAGACAGCCTTAGCGGTAACGAGCCCCAATTTGTACAGGAATACTTCGACTATTATAAAACTGAACGCGGGTTCCATCCTCGTTCTATAAATTCAAATAGCTCTTGGGCCATTACCTCACCGGTATCACTAATGAACATGCCCATCATGACCTATATCGAAGAAATATCCCCACGACCAATTTTACTGATTGCGGGCGAAAAAGCGCACTCTCGCTACTTCAGTGAAGACGCGATAAAAGCAGCGCAAGAACCAAAAGAGTTAATCATTATTCACGATGCCGTTCATACTGATTTGTATGATAAGTTAGAGGTGATTCCCTTCGATAAGTTAAACGAGTTCTTTGAGAAAAATCTCAAGTAAGTCTAGCTTCCAAAAAATAAAGCGGTGCATTTTCCTTGCACCGCTTTTTTTTTGCCCTAGATAGAATGGTAACTTTGAAGACTAGCCCTAATTAATTACCATGCAGTTCTATCCGACCTCCGCTCTGAACCAAAAAGAGAAAAATGCAATTTTCTCCTTGTGGAATAAGGAGTACCCGGAAGCGCTTCGCCATAAAACCATGGAGAGTTTAGAACAATACCTCAAGGCCCTAACCGACCCTCGGCATCTTTTGATTTTGGATGAAAAAGATCAATTTGCGGGATGGTATTTCGACTTTTTACGGGATCAAGAACGTTGGTTTGCCGTGATTATAGATCAGCATTTTCAAGGTCAAGGTCTCGGTCGAGAGATCATGAGCCTGGCCAAACAACAGAATCATATTCTAAATGGCTGGGTAATCGACGGTGATCATCATCAAAAAAGTAATGGCGAAAGCTATCGCTCTCCGCTTGCGTTTTACCAGAAACACGGCTTCAAAATTCTTGGAGAACAGCGTTTAGAGCTAGAAAATTTCTCGGCGGTAAAAATCCAATGGACTAAAGTAACTTAAAGTCAATACGCATGTTAAAGCTTCGCTCGGCCCTTTGCAAAAACCTATTACTAATCCTCCCTTTATTTCTAAGCCTTGGCGCCCTAGCCCAAAGTCACCATGTTGGCTTAAAGGGAAGCTTTGGCTTGGGCGTTTCATTAAAAAACAACGCTCGTTTTGGAGGAAACCTAAGTGACAACCACGATCAAAGCTTAGGGGGAGGACTGGAATACATTTATCAAAACAAGCCAAAGCACCTGCGACTTAGCATTGGACTGACTTATCTCAAAAGAGACTTTGACTTTGGAAATTACCGCTATTTGAGGGCCCCGATAGGTTTTGATTTTATCTATGGCAAAAAGCTCTATGGGATCCTTGGTGCTGGAGGCTTTCTAAGCAGACTAAACAATCAAAATAGTTCGCAAAGCGACATTCAGGCCATTGATGATCTAATTCTGGGGCTCTATTTTAATGCTGGCCTGGGCTATGAATTAAATGAGCGCCTTTCGGCTGAAATATCCTATCGTGCTTTTAGAGACCTCGGGGACAGCTTTTTCACAGAGTGGAGCTATTTCACCGGTGGACCATCCACTCGGAACTATTATCCTTTACGCGAACATAGCTTGAACTTGCGCCTCATCTATAGATTAGGTAAAACTGCTAGCTAGTTCTCTTGCTTAAGAACCCTTTGTATTGCCCCATTTTCAAAGCCTAAGAAGTATATGCCTTTCGGCAGATGCGACATCAGCAATGCTCCATTTTCAAATACGATAGGAAAGTTTTGCCCCTGGGCATTTTGCAAGTTTTGAGGCTTCTGCCCCCCTTCTATAAAAAGCAGGCTCTGCACGGGATTGGGGTAGCCATGAGGTGGCTCAAGTACTTCCTCGCACATACTAAGGCCACATTCCAGATCATTAAGGTATTGCCACAATTGGTCATCGAAGCCCGATAAGGCAAGCGCAACACTATCGGCCGGAAGGCCTTGCCTCACCACCACCAAATTTTGAGAGGGCAGCACATAAATTCGCTGATCATTTTTTCCGGCGGCCATATAAAGATCGCCGGGCGCTGAAGGAATTATTGGTCCACTAAAAGCAATGGGCAAACCTGGCTGAATATAACTGCTCTTTCCGTTTAGCCAAGTGAGATAGCCGTATGCCGGGTTTAAGTTTTGACTGCTATTGGTCATCGCTTGCAAATAGGTCAAATCTCCTAAGATAGTTTGACCGTTCCATTGCCCCTGCGCCAACATTAACAATCCAAAGCGCGCCATGGTCCGCGCATTACTCACCATCAAATCATCAAACCAAAAACCCCTAAATCCTATCGTTCCGAAAAGCTTAAGACCTGTATACTGGTTTATGTTAAGACCCGTTGCGGAGTCTATTAGACCATGTAATAGAAGATAGGGAGCATTGTGGTAATACCACTGCGTTCCGGCGTCCATCCGGTACTGCAAACAAGTATCAACGGTGCAATCTAGATCGGGTACCTGATAATCGAGTCCGGTGGTCATTTGCAGTTGATCCCTAACTTTAATGAGCATTTCCCTGGCCGGCGTCAAACTAGTCCAGCCCTGCCCTAAATAATCGGAGCTGGCATCATTGATATCTAAGAAACCGTCTTCTTGGGCCATTCCCACTAAAAAGGCAGTTAGGGTTTTGGCGGCAGAAGCCCAATACCACAAAGAATCTTGCGTAAAGCTTCCATAATATGCTTCGTGGGCTATTTTCCCATCTTTTAATATGAGTAAGGACTTGGAGTTCGCCGCCCTGGCAAAGCTATCGAGACGGGCTATCTTTTGAGGACACCAATTGAGATCTTGAGCAGAAAGGGTGTCCCAAAAGGCACTTGGATTAGAAGGCGGAAAATATAGTTGAGCACTGATGCTTGTGCTACAGCAGAGAATTAAAAAGGCGATCTTTTTCATACGCATTAGAGGGGACACCAGCTCTAAGGTTTAAAATTACCACTGAGACGGGGGCCTTTAAGGTCGTCGAAGCCGGGGCGATGGAATTCATCCAACTCGGGAAATTCGAAGTAAAGCAATTTTATAATTCGGTTAGTCTCTTGCAATAGTTCTACAGTTTGCCCTTCCAAATCGACCGATGACTCGAACAGATCCTCCAATGCAGTGCGTAGGTGCTTCAAGCCTAAGCAGGCCACCTTGGCACTTCCATTCCAGTCACTTTGCAAGGAACTGGCCATATTTATTTCGTCGTGTTTCCCTCCCAAAGCCCGGCTGACCTTAGGTCGAATTAAGTCGGTATAATGCTCTAAAACTTGTAAAGCATTATCGATCAATAGCGCTGGCTTGCTTTGAAGAAAAGCGTGTTTTCGCAGCTTTTGAACTTCTGAATGAGCCTCTAGTGAACTCAAGTAATTACGGTAGCGAATTTGCCACTTCCCCAGGGCCTGCATCAATGGGGATTTTTCCAAATCGAAGGGTCCTGCCTTCTCACGGGCAGCCATACGTTGTTCCAGCTCTTTTACCTCATTTAGGTCAAGGGCTTCAAAGGGATGAGGCGGTTCCTTACTGGAAACCTCATCTAAGCCTTCTCCCCAATCAATGTTGGCTTCATCATCGTGCTGAGCCAAATAAAAGGCACAGCGCTGTTGAAAAGGACAGCGATCACACCAACGATTGCAATACTTATGGATTGAGGGAATGCGTAGCACGCTTAATTTTTCCCTAAGATAAAAAAAGGGGCGTCTGGCCCCTTATCTATTACTTATTTTTAAGTCGGTCTGCTTCGCGTTCTTCCACAATTTCATTGGTACGTTCGATCGCCTTTTTAAGCTTATAATCGCTCCAGGTATTCTTGTAGAACTTATTGAAGTACTCGTCGAGTTTACGAATAACAAAAACATTGTAGGCCCCTTGTAATTTTCCCATTCGGGTGGGGTTTAGGGTACGTAGGCTCAAAGAAAAAGAACCATCTATATACTGAATGTAATGCCAAATACCGCTGGGCATGAAGAGCGTCTCCCCGGGTTGCAGATCAGTTTGCCAACCTTCGGCCAATTTCAGGGCAGGATACTTTTCATAGTCGATATTCTTTAGATCTGCTGCACTGTGGGTGGTGAAGGGTAGTTTATATAGATATTTAGTCTGACTTTGATCGAAGAGCGTAATGCGCTTGGTACCACCAAACTGGGTGATGAATACATTGGACAGGTCTATATCATAATGTAAACGCACGTCTGATCCGGCACAGCCAAAAAACATGTAAGGATAATCATTAAGGTATCCGTCCATAATAGGGGTATACTCGAAATCCTTTAATAAATCCGGTTCCAATTTAAATAGGTTGAAGAGGAATATGCGCAGGTCGGAAGGCACGTCATTCTCCAACATATCAAGATACTCGGCAAATGGCACTTCCTTAACAGGAGGCATTTCGATGCGAGTAGGTTCATTATCCTGCCAAGCACCGTGCAGCTTAACCTTGTGGTGACCTGCCTTCTCGCGCAAGTAGTCGTAGGTCCACTTGCTGCGAGCCGCCCAGTTTTGAGAGTAGTTCTTTAGTTTAACCGGGGTTAAGGTCTTAACGTATTTCTGATAAAACTCCTCCGGGCTAATTTCTTCTACGACGTCTACTTCTTTAAGTTGCATGCTATAGATTTTCGAAAGATCGCTCTTTCCGCTTCTTAATAGTTAAAACAAACATTCTTGGCTTCGGTAAAGAACTTTAGTGCTTCGAAACCGCCTTCGCGACCTACTCCGCTGTTCTTCATTCCGCCGAAAGGCGTTCGCAAATCCCGTACCAACCAATCATTGATCCACACAATACCGCTGTGAATTTCTTTGGCCACACGATGGGCGCGGTTCAGATCTTGGGTAAAGATGGTGCAAGCCAAGCCGTACTCGGTACTATTGGCCATTTTCAAGACCTCTTCTTCGCTATCGAAAGGAGTAAGAGTTACCAAAGGCCCAAAAACCTCTTCTTGGTTTACCCGGCAATCGTAGCTTAAGCCCTCTACCACCGTAGGCTCCAAGAAAAAACCCTGATCGTGAGGGGCCGCTAAGGACACTCGTTTACCCCCATGAAGAATGCTTCCGCCTTCCTCTTCCGCTAAAGCGATATAGGACAAGATCTTATTCATATGGTCTTCCGAAACCACTGCTCCCATTCTCGAATCGGCTTCTTGCGGTGGACCGACTTTAAGGCCCTTCACTCTTTCTACAAAGGCCTGCTTAAATTTATCGTAGATCCCTCGCTGCACAAAGATCCTACTGCCACAAAGACAGATTTGACCTTGGTTGGCAAATGCTGCTCGCACACTGATTTTTACGGCGCGCTCAAAGTCGCAGTCATCGAATACGATATTGGGGTTTTTCCCTCCTAATTCCAGCGACATCTTTTTAAAGCGCGGCGCGGCAATAGCTGCTATTCGCGCTCCAGTTACCGTTCCGCCGGTAAAGGAGATCGCCTTTACCAAATCGTGTTCTACCATAGCCTGGCCAGTTTCAGCGCCCAAGCCGTGCACAATATTCAGCACCCCCGCGGGCAATCCCACTTCGATACAAATCTGCGATAAGAGGTAGGCGGTAAAAGGAGTTATCTCGGATGGCTTGGCCACCACACAATTGCCAGAAGCCAAAGCAGGCGCTATTTTCCAGGTAAATAGGTACAGGGGTAAATTCCAAGGAGAAATACAAGCTACTGTACCCAGGGCTTGCCGCAAGGTGTAGTTAAAACCCTTTTCACCCATATTGTGAAACTCATCTTCCTGATGTAAGATGGCCGTGGCGAAAAAAGCAAAATTATCGCGAGCTCTAGGTATGTCTACCGACTGGGCCAATTTGAGAGGCTTGCCGTTGTCTCTACTTTCGGCCAGCGCTAATTCATCCAACTTTTCTTTGATGCGATCGCTAATGGCCATCAGGAATTTGCTGCGTTCGGCATTGCTTAAAGCCGACCACTGTGGAAAGGCGGCCTCGGCCGCTTCAACCGCAAGTTTAACGTCACTGGCATCAGAACGCGGTATGAGGCTATAAACCTTACCGGTAGCTGGCTCTATATTATCGAGATAGCTTCCCTGCTCTGGGGCGCGTAATTCGCCCGCAATGTAATTGGCTAATTTTTCCATGCTTACAAATTGGGGGTTCTGCCGCCGTCTACCGGAACATTAATACCACTGATGTATGCGGCAGCAGGCGAGGCTAAAAAGGCAATCGCATTGGCCACTTCTGCCGGTTCAGCAAAACGAGCCAAAGGAATTTCGGCACACATCGCGGCCTCCACTTCTTTTTCCGATTTACCGGTCTTCTGGGCCTTATTGCTAATAATCCCCGTTAATCGTCCCGTTTGGGTAGCGCCGGGAAGTACGTTATTTACGGTAATGGCCTTGGGACCTAATTCGCGGGACAGCGTCTTGGCCCAATTGGCTACCGCTCCACGAATGGTATTACTCACCCCTAAATTAGGTAGCGGTGCCTTTACCGAAGTGCTAATAACATTAATGATTCGGCCGTAATTACTTTTTTCCATCCCCGGGAGAATAGTTTTAGTGATCAACTGATTGGCCAATAAATGTCTTCTGAAAGCACTTATGTATTCTTCTAAGTCTGCTTGGTGGGCCGGACCAGCGGGTGGGCCGCCGGTATTATTCACCAAAATATTGAAAGGCTCTTTGTTGCGTAAGGCTTCATTCAAAACCGACTCTAAGGCTACCAGGTCGTCAAAATCTGCCACCAAAAAGGAGTGCTTCTGATCGTGCGCCGTGCTCAAACCCTTGAGCACGTCTTTTAATTTATCTTCATTTCGGGCCAGGAGGCAAATAGTGGCGCCCATTCTGGCTAATTCTTCGGCTGCAGCTTTACCGATTCCATCGCTACTACCGCATACTAAGGCCTGCTTTCCGCTTAAATTAAGATCCATATTTTAATTCAATTCATCCGATTCGATCTGTCCATCGCGCAAACGAATGATACGCTTAGCGTGTTGGGCAATATCCTCCTCGTGAGTTACCAATATTACTGTGTTGCCTAAAGCATGGATATCGCTAAAAAGCTTCATGATCTCGATCGAGGTTTTCGTATCTAGATTACCGGTAGGCTCATCCGCTAGAATGATCGACGGCTTGTTAACCAAGGCTCTCGCCACCGCAACCCTTTGCCTTTGTCCACCTGAAAGCTGGTTGGGCCTGTGATCCATGCGGTCACTCAGGGCTACCTGATTTAGCACCTCCTTAGCGCGTTCTTCTCGATCGCCAGACGACATGCCGGCATAAACCAAAGGAAGGCTCACGTTTTCGAGGGCAGTACTACGCGGTAAAAGATTAAAGGTTTGAAATACAAAACCGATCTCTTTATTGCGGACTTCCGCAAGGTCATTATCGGTCATGCGGCTCACATCCCTATCGTTCAAAATATATTCTCCCGATGTGGGGGTGTCTAAGCAACCTAGTAGGTTCATGAGGGTAGACTTCCCCGAACCCGAAGGCCCCATCAAAGCTACGTACTCGTTTTTCTTGATTTCTAGGTCAATGCCTTTTAGCACTTTAACCACCTGATTTCCGAGGGGAAAGTCACGGGTGATCTGGCTCAGCTTTATGATATTTTCCATGTTCAGGCTTGAGGCCGTGAAGATACGATAATGCGCGGGCTTGAAGAATCAATTGATTGAAAGGCTAGGTCAAGGGTTACCAATTAACAGATCTTTAGCAAAATCGCTTGGGTCGGATGCAATCAATTGCCGCCCCACAATGCGCTTAGACCCTTTAATTTAATACCTTTGCCCCTCATTTAAAATGACGAATAATGACAATGTCAGCAATCCTATTAGGCATGGTAGGTCCATGGCAGATCATTTTGATCGTGGCCTTGGTACTATTGCTTTTTGGTGGACGTAAAATTCCTGAGTTGATGCGCGGCCTTGGTGGCGGAATCAAGGAATTTAAAGACGCCGTAAAAGAAGACGAAAAAGACAAACCCAGCGAAAAGGAATAAAACTCAAGACCTTGAAGGATTACCAAAAGCTCAGCGAAATTCAAGCCGACCTTAATTCGGGAACCACCAATTGTGCTCAGCTTGTTGAAGGCTACCTAAAGCGCATCGACGAAAACCAAGATCTCAATGCCTTTGTGGACGTATACGCCCATGATGCCCGCAGCCGAGCCACGGTAATCGATGCCAAGCTCCAACATGGCACTGCTGGTCGCTTAGCAGGAATGGTAATTGGCATCAAGGATAATATTGTTTACAAAGACCATCCGGTTAGCGCCGCTTCTAAGATCTTAGATGGTTTTCAATCTCTCTTTTCCGCAACGGTGGTTGAGCGCCTTTTAGAGGAAGACGCCATCATAATTGGCCGCTTAAATTGTGATGAGTTCGCTATGGGCTCGTCCAATCGCTTTACAAAATATGGTCCGGTTAAAAATCCGGTCGATAAAAAGCGCGTTGCCGGTGGATCTTCTGGAGGGAGCGCAGCAGCAGTATCTGCTGGACTCTGCCTTGCCTCTCTTGGTAGCGACACCGGTGGCTCCATTCGCCAGCCCGCTAGTTTTACTGGGATTAGCGGATTCAAGCCTACCTATGGCCGCGTTTCCCGACATGGCTTGATCGCATTTGCCTCGAGCTTCGATCAAATAGGACCTTTCGCCAAAGACCCGGCCGATCTAGCGCTGATCTACGAAATTATGGCTGGACCAGATGAGTTCGACAATACTCTTAGTCATCATGAAGTACAGTCGAGCGAGTCCGTTAAGCTTCCGAAAAAATTAAAGATCGCCTACTTCAAAGAGGTGATGGAAAGCGACAAACTAGATCCGGTAGTACGCAAAGAAAGCGAGGCCATCATGGAGCAGCTTAAAGCGGAAGGACACGAACTTGTGGGCATCGACTTTCCATTTTTAGACACCATGGTTCCGGTATATTACATCCTAACCACGGCCGAAGCCTCTAGTAATTTAGCGCGCTACGACGGAATCCACTTTGGCTACCGGAGTGAAAATGCTCACGACCTCGAAAGCACTTATAAATTATCGCGCACCGAAGGTTTTGGTCCTGAAGTAAAACGACGGATCTTACTTGGCACCTTTGTTTTAAGTAGTGGATATTATGATGCCTATTACGGTAAGGCCCAGAAAGCCCGTCGCCTAGTTCTAGACAAGACGGAAGAGATATTCTCCGAATACGATTTTATCTTTTCGCCCACCACTCCGCACACTGCCTTCCTAAGCGACCAAGAGCAAAGTGATCCTACACAAGCTTATTTAGAGGATATTTTTACAGTACACGCCAATATTACGGGCTGCCCTTCTATAAGCTTACCACTTTCGAAGCATGAAAATGGCTTACCATTAGGCATGCAATTCACCGCGGCCCGCTTCAAAGACGCCGAGCTCCTGGCCTTGGCTAAAACATTAGTTCACAACTAAGCGTTAAAAAGAAGGTCCTAAACTTGAAGGGACTGGAGAAATTTTACGTACCTTTTTAAATTGGTACTTATTCTACACTTATCATGAAACGCAAGCTATTATTAACCGCAGCAAAGACACTAATTCTTCCTGCCACTGTTTTTGCCCATAGCCCTCAAAAGGGCGACACCGACACGATTCCGAAGCCGAAGGTTTTGAGTTTAGAGGAAATTAACCTTGAAGACCACCCGCTGGCCGCTCGTCTCGACAGCTTGCTTTTCACCAATTTATTTCAAGACAGTAGCTTGGTCAGCTTCCAGAGTGAAGGCGATAGCACGGTTTTAAACTCGAGCCTTTTACCCGATGTAAGCGATAGCGTTTATCAAGAAAGACTAGCCGCTTTGAACGCACGCACACCCATGGACCTCGAATACAATTCTACCGTGCGCTCCTTTATAGATTTATACAGTCAACGTCGCAGGGAGCAGGTAAGTCGTATGTTAGGCTTAGCCAACTTTTACTTTCCCTTATTCGAACAAACGCTAGATAAATATAACATGCCCCTAGAGCTAAAATACCTTGCGGTAGTCGAATCGGCTCTCAATCCGCAGGCCCGTTCCTGGGTTGGGGCAGCCGGTTTATGGCAGTTCATGTATTCTACCGGAAAGCTTAATGGACTTAGCGTAAATAGCTACATCGATGAGCGAAATGACCCGATCAAGTCTACCGAAGCTGCCTGTAAATACCTCACCAAACTTTACGACATTTTTGGCGATTGGGATTTGGCATTGGCCGCTTACAACTCGGGGCCCGGTAATGTAAACAAAGCGATCCGCCGCTCGGGTGGACAAACCGATTATTGGGCGATACGTCCATTTCTACCACGCGAAACTGCAGGGTATGTGCCTGCCTTCATCGCGGTAAACTACATCATGAATCATTACGAAGACCATTTGATCTTCCCCAGTGAATTAAAGCCCTCTTATTTTAGTACCGATACGGTGGTGATCAAGGAAAAAGTAAGCTTTGAGCAGCTGTCCAAATTGATCGACATGACCGAGGAAGAATTGGAGTTTTTAAATCCGGCCTACCGCTATAAGGTCATCCCCAAAGTGAAAGGAAAACAATACCATGTGATCCTTCCTTCCGATAAGATCGGTCTCTTTATCGCCAATGAAGATTCGATCTACAAGATCGCTAATGCCCATTTTGAGCAGAATAAAAAAGAGACTCCGGCCTTAGTGCAAATGAATGACCGCATTCGTCATAAGGTACGCCGCGGGGAAGTTTTAGGCACCATTGCCGAAAAATATGGCGTAGGCGTTTCTAGCATTCGTCGCTGGAATGGTTTGCGTGGTAATACCATTAGAGTGGGTCAAAGACTAACTATCTATCCACGACGTTTACCTAAGACCACTACCGCTTCTTCAAGCAGTACTAAAAGCAGCCCCAAGACCAGCCCTCAAAAGGTGGTTACGCCTAAAGGAGAATATGAATCCTATCAAGTGCGAAGCGGGGAAACCTTTTACAGTATTGCCCGCAAGTACCCGGGGGTGAGTGCCCAAAACATTATGTCTTGGAACGGCATCGATAATGCGCGACGTTTGAAGCCAGGCATGACCCTTAAAATTTATCCTGAAGGCTAATGAGATCAGTATCCTACCTTTTCGCTTTTGTAATTAGTGTCTTAAGTTTAAGCTGCTGCCAATCGGGTAGTTCTGGAGAAGGTGGAGAGAAAGGAGGCATTGATAAGCTTTTCAATAGCAACACTCTTCCCAGAGCTAATGGGGGGATCTTAGACATCTTAGTTGTAGCCGAAGACAAAGTATGGAATGGCACTGCAGGCCGTGCTTTTCAGAGCCATTTTACCGCGATGACCTATGGCCTTCCTCAACCTGAACCTCTTTTTACCGTTCGCCAAGTAGATCCGAGGGAGTTTAGTGAATTACTGCAGCGCAGCCGCTATATCGTAAGTTTAAATGTAGCCGACAGCAGCTTTTTCCAAATGACGAATAATCGTTGGGCGAAGGGACAACTGGTCACCTATTTTCAAGCGCCAAGTGAATTGGAGCTGCGAAAAATGATCTTGAAGCAGAACGAATCCTTAGAAAGGGTTATAAGTGAACGCGAAGGAAAACGCCTTACCCGAAAATTAAAACCACTAAGTCTAAAGGAATACCCCGAGTTTTTCGAAAAACACCAGCTACAACTCGATATCCCTCGTGATTTTGCCGTGAGTGTAGCCGAAGAGGATTTAGTAGTTTATTGGAAACGCACCACCCTAGCCGACAATGGACTAATAATCTACGTGGAAGACCTACCAGATGAAGAGGCAATCATTGGCAATAATATTATCCCATTGCGCGACAGCATCACGAAACTATATGTGCCCGGCAGCCGCGAGGGAAGCTATATGGTAACCGAAGACATCATAAAACCTCAAATCGAAGCGACCGACTTCGAAGGCCGTTTTGCTTTAGAAGCGAGAGGGCTGTGGAGGACCATTGGTGACATTATGGGAGGTCCTTTTGTGAGCTATACCATTTACGACGAAGAAAATAATCGCTTGATCTATATCGATACCTTTATGCTTGCCCCGGATAAGAAAAAACGCAAGAGTCTGTTCGAATTAGAAAGCTTAATTCGAGAGTTAAAGATCCTTTAGGCCAATACCTCTCTTAGAACCGATAATGACTTCAAAGCGCCGAAATCGTGCAACTGCAGTCGGTAATACTGAATCATATTTTCCAAAGCCTGCTTTCTTAGTTCCTTGTTCCTTAAGCTAAAGTCAGGCCAATTATCCCAGGGCTGCAAGCTCAGGTTTCGCCATAAATCCAACTCTGATCCAGCAATAAAATAGGGATGGTGTGGTGCCTCATCCTTACTCTCGCCGTGCATCAGGTCGAAATAGTGCGCCTCAGGCTCTATCTGTGGCTGAAAGCCCAAATAGGCACTTAACTTCATCATGAATAGTAAATGAAAATTTGCCAGACCTTCGCTACTTTCATCCAAGCTATGCATCGCTTCTACCACAAACTGAAAAAGGATAGGAACACCCTCTTCACCGCTCAGCACCTTTTGCAAGAGCTCCGCTAAAAAAAGACTTAAACATGACTTTAGGGGATCAAAATATAGCTCTTGATAAGGGCTTATTATCCTGGCTTCAGCCAAACGTTTTAAGTCGCCTTTGCCTTGCGGCTGATAAACGATCTCAAGGTTTTGCAGTGCTTGAAAATGGGCCGGCTTAAGTCCCTTACTCGACTTCTTAGACAAGCTTGCGATCAAGCCCAAGTTCCCTTCTTCCGCGGTGTAAACATTAATAATTACCCGGCGATCTCCGTAAGGGACAGTGCGCAAGACCAAAGCCTCTCGGCGCAGCATTAATTAAGGATCATGATTTTACTTACCTCGGTATTTAGCCCAAGATCATCGGTAATTAAGGCTAAGTATATCCCCGATCGTACTTTCTGGCCATCGAAGTTTCGCCCATCCCAAATCGCTTGACCCCCTTCGGCTACCGTTTCGAAGACTATATTCCCTTCCATATCGGTGATCTTTACCTGGGCATTGGTTACCAACCCGCGAATTAAAATAGGGCCCTCATAATTAGGCGGCACCGGATTGGGATAAGCAAAAACATCCGTCATCCTTTCCTCACCAGCAGTGGCCTGACCTTGATAGGAGACAATCCCTTCATCCGACCCAAAGTAAACCATGCCGCTAATATCATCGATTTCAATGTCGAGCAAATTATTGCTTGGCAAAGGGCTGTTTTCCTGGGAAAAGCGCAAGAGCTGCACCCTGCCATTTTCATTGGTGTAGAAGGCCCCACTATTACTGGTTGCGAACCACTTTTTATTACTGCCATCTACCTCGATATCGGTGATCGATTCACTGCCTAGAACCCTTTCACCGTTACCATCACCATCCTCATCGATCACAATGATCGAAGCATCGTAAGACCGATTGGCTTCAAAAATATTTTCAGGAGAAAACAACACCGCCAGCCCTTCATTGGTCCCGATCCATATTTCACCATCCTGATCCTCGGCAAATGAAAGCACGGTTTCCGAGGGTAGATTCCCGCTTCCCTCCGATGAGCCTAGTTTGGCAATTTCTACCGGCTGACCATCTTCCATTCTTAGCACAAAAACGCCATTATTCCGCTCTTGCATCCAGATCTGATCAGTACTGGTGTACATGACCTTTAATACATTAGCCCCACTACCACTGGCTCCCAGACCAAAGCTTTCTACCCCGCCATCGGGCCGAATCACGCCAAGTGGACGATCGGTGAGGGCATTGGAAAACCAAATATTACCTTCATCGTCCATCACCATATCCGCGATACGGTGCGCACCGGAGTTCTGAATAGAAGGCAAAGCTCCACCGGTACTCGACTCATTAATGAGCCGTACTTCATTCACCGTCTCACCACTAATTTCAAACTCCACGATTCCCCTGCCATAAGAAGAGGCATAAAAGCGTCCTTCAACTTCAGGGTGCGGCAGAATATCGATTATATCAAAATAACCACCAATATCTCCTCTCTTAAAGTTGGTCCACTCCAAGCCATCGAGTCGGAAAAATCCTTCCCCGTTAAATTGGGGTGTGCCTACCGCGTCCAATCCACCCGGTGCCACCCAAATCATTCCCTCCTGCTGTTGCAAGCGAAAATTGTTCTTGGTCCGGGGACTATTGGGTACAATAGAAAAAGGGAAGATCTCAAAGACATTGTAAATCCCATTCCCTCGATCTGCGATCCAAAAGTTTTTTGGATTAGACCCCATCACTGCAGCCACGGGGTTAAAAGCAGTATCTTCTACCGTGACGCTATTCCAATTTTGCACGAACTGAAAATTGGGATCATAAGCCCGCGCGCTAAAATTATTGACCACGATCAAGGTGCCTCGCGATTCTCGAAGGTCTCGGTTATCGGCAATTTCATTGGCGCTAAAATGCTGCCACTGACCTTGGTCATCACGGTAGTAAATAGAATCTTGACTCCTAATATTCCGGTTCACGAAAAGCTTATTATCCCAAAAAGCCAGGTGATCGATTTCTTGATTGATGCGTGCATCACGTTGCCAATTTTGAAAGAAGAACTTAGCACTATTAAGCGGCGCTTTATAGAGCCCATCCGGGGTAGCGGCGTAAAGCGTATCCTCATCATTCTCCAACTGCAGCACAGCAAGGGTATTTCCCTGCGGACCAATGATATAGGTTTCGCGTACCAACCCCGCCTGAATGTCGTAGGAAAGAATTCCAAAGTTCGTAGCAATGTAAGCCACCGAATCGAGCACGTGAATATGATTGATTCGCTTTAATCCGCTGTAGTTGGAGGATAATCTTAAGTCTGGAAAGGCAGTTACTTCACCATTGTCGTAAATATCAAGGTTGCCGTTTTCATAACCGATCAAAAACAGGTCGTAACGGTCACTGTAGGCCAAACAGCTCAATCCAACATCACTTAATCCGTTTACTTTAGACACGCGTTGAATAGATCGATCGGACAACTCATAACGGTAAAGCCCTTGTTCGGTGGCAACGAAGGCAACGCCGCCGATTTCTTCAATGTCGACCGACCTGGCATAGGGTAAATGGTCTACCCAAACTCCGAGATTATTAGAGACTTGTGCAGAGAGAAAAAAGGGAAGGCATAAGAGGCCGATCCGGATGCTTTTTATCATGTGTATCTTTCCTGGAGCTATTGAAACGTTAAAAGTAGCCAAAAATGATAGGACAAGCCTGAAATATGCAAATTGTGAAATGGTATCTTTGCGTGAATTCGCATATTAGGAATGAACCAAAATTGGAAATAGATGGGATGTGGAAGTTGTAGCAGCACGGGCGTACCGAAAGGCTGTCGCAATAATGGTTCCTGCGGAGTTAAAGGATGTGAAAAGCAAACGGTCTTTGACTGGCTGAGCGATATGGAGCTTCCGGGCAACCAAGCTCCTTTTGAATTTGTAGAGATCCGTTTCAAAAACGGCCGCAAGGAATATTATAAGAATGTAAACGACCTGAAGGTCTATATGGGCGATGTGGTTGCTGTAGAAGGTAACCCTGGCCATGATATTGGAGTGGTGTCCCTTACTGGAGAGCTGGTGCGTTTGCAAATGAACAAACGCCGCTTAAGACCCGAATCACCCGACGTCCGGAAGCTTTACCGCAAGGTTAACCAACGTGACCTTGACCTCTGGAAAACGGCTCAAGACCGTGAGCATGAAACCATGGTGCGCAGTCGCCAGATCGTAAAAGATCTTAAGCTCAACATGAAGTTAAGCGATGTGGAGTACCAAGGCGATAATGCCAAGGCTACCTTCTATTACATTGCTGATGAGCGGGTAGACTTTCGAGAATTGATCAAGGTTTTAGCTTCGGAATTTCGGATCAGGGTAGAAATGCGTCAGATCGGTACTCGTCAGGAAGCCGGAAAGATCGGGGGCATTGGTTCTTGTGGTCGGGAATTATGTTGCAGCACTTGGCTTACCGATTTCCGATCGGTAAACACCTCTGCAGCGCGGTATCAGCAATTATCCTTAAACCCTACTAAACTAGCAGGGCAATGCGGTAAATTAAAATGCTGTCTGAATTATGAGCTCGATTCCTACCTAGACGCTTTAAAGAAGTTTCCAGATACCAATAAGCACTTGGAAACCGCAGCGGGAAAAGCCTATTTCCAGAAAATGGACATCTTTAAGGAGGTACTTTGGTATTCGCTTCCCGATGAAAGAAATGAATGGGTAGCCGTGGGCTTGGACGACGTTAAGAAGGTCATGGCCATGAACGAGAAAGGGGAAAAGCCAGAAAACCTCAAACATTTTGACGCCAATAAATCCAGCGAAGTAGAACCTGCTTATGAAAATGTAGTAGGCCAGGATGAGTTAACTCGTTTCGACCGTAAAGGCAATCCAAACTCTAAACGCCGCAGTAAAAGACGTAAGGGTTCAGGAAAACCTCAAGCCAAAGGGCAAGGCAAGGGTCCGCAAAACTCTAAAAAGCCAGATGGCAAAGGAGGAAAAAATCAAAATCGCAATAACCGCAACCGAAAGCCACGTAAGAATAATGGCCCTAAAAACGGAGGTAGTAATGCCTAGAATTTGGGCTCCATTAATGCTCCTCTTCTTACTTGGCCTCGGCCTAAGTAGTTGTGAAGAGCAGCCATTTTATGAAGCCTATCTGGAAATTGAAAAAGGAGCTTGGCAAGCAGATAGTATCGCTCGATTTGAAGTTGAGATCGCGGATACCTTAAGCAGTTATCCCATCGTTATCAATATTCGAGCAAACGATGATTACCCCTACTCCAATCTGTTCCTATTTCGGAAAATTTACTCCGAAGATGGCTTGGAATACAGCGATACGGCCGAGTTTAAAATGGCTGATCCCTACGGTCGTTGGCTAGGAGAAGGAGTAGGTGAGTTAAAAACCTTTAAAAGAGTCTACCGCCGTGAGCCTTTGCGCTTCCGCCGAGCTGGTGCTTACCGCTTCGAATTTGTGCAGGCGATGCGCCAAGATCCTTTGCCCGGAATTGAAGATATTGGATTGACCATTTACAAAAGAGCAGATGGCGAAACAGAAGAAAGCAACTAAGAAAAAAACAGACTTTAGAAAACTGGTCAAAGGATTTTGGCTGCTTTTTGGCTTGGGCGTCATTGCCCTGGTCGCTACGGTTGGCTTAGCCGCACTGGGCTTTTTTGGTCCGCTGCCAAGCTTCGAAGAGATTGAGAACCCTAAGAGTAACGTTGCCACTCAGATCATTTCGGCCGACAGTGAAGTACTCGGAAAATTTTATCGGGACAACCGCACCCACGTTGACTATCAAGACCTTTCGCCTCATTTAGTAAACGCTTTAGTTGCAACAGAAGACGAGCGTTTCTACGAGCATAGCGGCATCGATTTTGAAGCTTTAGCTCGCGCCATTGTGCGCATGGGAGCCGCTGGTGGTGGCAGTACCATTACGCAACAATTAGCCAAACAATTATTTACCAATACCGCCAGTAGTATTTGGGAAAGAATTCCCCAGAAATTTAAAGAGTGGGTTATCGCGGTGCAGCTCGAGCGGCAATACACCAAGCAAGAGATCATTTCGATGTATTTCAACCAGCTCGATTTCATCTACAATGCGGTGGGAATTCGCTCTGCAGCAGCCATCTACTTCAATACCACTCCAGATAGTTTAAGTCTAGAGCAAGCTGCCGTCTTGGTTGGTATGGCTAAAAACCCGGCCTACTTTAACCCTCGCCGAAACATGGAACGCATGGTGCGCAGGCGCAATACGGTTTACGCCCAAATGCTGCGTAACGACATGATCACCCAAGCCGCTTTCGACAGTTTAAAAACGCGCCCCATTGAATTGGACTTTCGCCGCCAAGGCCACAGCCACGGTATTGCTCCCTATTTTCGAGAATACTTGCGGAGCTACATGAAAGGGTGGATAAAAGATAATCCCAAGCCCGACGGTACCGAGTACAACCTTTATACAGATGGATTAAAGATCTACACAACGATAGATTCGCGGATGCAGGCTTATGCAGAAGAAGCGGTAACCGAACACATGAGCAACCTCCAACGTGTTTTCTTCAAAATGGAAGAACGTCGCCGCACGGCCCCCTTCCACTCGGTTAATCAAGATCAGATCGATCGCATCTTAGAGCAGGCGAAACGACGCACCCCGCGTTACCGCTACTTACAAAAATTGGGCGCTTCTAAGGACAGTATCAATGAAGTGTTCAATAGCCCGATACCCATGAGTATTTTTTCTTGGCAAGGCGACATTGATACGGTAATGAGCCCGATGGACTCCATCCGCTACTATAAGCACTTTTACCAGGCCGGCCTCCTATCGGTAGAACCCCAAACCGGTTTTATTAAAGCTTGGGTTGGCGGTATCGATTACAATCACTTTAAATACGACCACGTAAAGCAAGGCAAACGCCAAGCGGGCTCCCTTTTTAAACCATTCGTTTATGCTACCGCCATTCGCCAAAAAGGCTATTCCCCATGTTTTGAAGTTCCCAATGTGCGGACCTGCATCGAAAAAGGGCAGTTCAACCTGCTCAAAGATTGGTGCCCCGAAAATTCGGATAAAGAATACGGTGGCGTATTTACCCTAAAAAGTGCCTTGGCCAATTCGATGAACACCGTAACGACCTACCTAATGAAACAGATCGGACCCGTACCGGTTATTCGACTTTTGCGCGAAATGGGCGTGGAGGGTGAGGTCCCCGAACAGCCATCGATAGCGCTGGGTACGGTAGACCTTTCGGTTTACGACATGGTAGGAACATATACCACCTTTGCCAATAAAGGGGTTTATACCGAACCGATCTTCATAACCCGAATTGAAGACCGCAATGGCGTAGTACTGCAAGAGTTCAGTCCACGGACCAATGAAGTAATGAGTGAGCAGGATGCTTACGTGGTAACGGATCTCCTTAAAGGCGTAACCACCAATGGTACTGGAGTGAGATTACGCGCTTCTTACGGTAAGTCTGCAAATGATGTGGTAACTGGTTTTCCTTGGGACTTCAAAAATCCAATCGCCGGAAAAACGGGGACCACTCAAAACAACTCCGATGGCTGGTTCATGGGTATGGTACCTAATTTAATTACCGGAGTTTGGGGTGGTTGCGAAGATCGGGCCGCTCACTTTGGCGCCACCTACTACGGACAAGGGGCCACGGTAGCTCTACCAGTTTGGGCCTTATACATGCAGAAGTGCTACGCCGACGCCAAGCTTAATGTTTCCCAAGGAGATTTTGAAAAACCGATCGATCCTCTTAGTATTGAATTAAATTGCGATCGCTATAAGGCCGCCCTCGGTCAGGATAGCACCGCCAACGAACTGGGAGACCCACAGTTTAATTATTAAAGCAGGTATTATGATCAGAAAAGTAGTTAGCAACGCCACCGTAGCGGCCGAAGGTCTAAAAGACAATATGACCCTGATGTTAGGAGGATTTGGACTCTGCGGAATTCCGGAAAATTCTATTTCTGCCATTCGTGAAAATGGGGCCACTGGACTTACCTGTATAAGTAATAATGCCGGTGTAGACGACTTTGGTTTGGGCTTGCTATTGCAGACCCGTCAAATCAAAAAAATGATCAGCTCTTATGTGGGCGAGAACGACCTTTTCGAAAAGCAAATGTTAAGTGGAGAACTCGATGTAGAACTCATCCCACAAGGCACTTTGGCCGAACGTTGCCGCGCCGCCGGCGCCGGGGTTCCAGCTTTTTATACGCCAGCTGGCTATGGCACCGAAGTAGCTCAAGGCAAGGAAGTACGCTGGTTTAAGGGCAAGCCCCATATTTTAGAACATGCCTTTGAAGCTGATTTTGCATTTGTAAAAGCATGGAAGGGCGACGAGGCCGGAAACCTGGTATTTAAAGGCACTGCCCGGAATTTTAATCCCCTCATGGCCATGGCCGGAAAAATTACCGTGGCGGAAGTGGAAGAATTGGTTCCGGCCGGAGAATTGGACCCCAATGAGATCCATACACCCGGAATTTTCGTGCAACGTATTTTCCAGGGCGTTGACTACGAAAAACGTATAGAACAAAGAACCGTTCGTCAAGCTTAAGGCTTGAAAGCAAATAAGTTATACCAGCTCAGCTTTTTTAGCCTGGCCCTTATTTTTTGGCTTTACCTGTGGCTAAG
>CBFHJH010000013.1:33872-68830 GCA_965656185.1 Croceimicrobium sp. | reverse complement strand
CACTCACCAAGCGAGTTCGTTTTAGATTTCATCCGAGTAATGCCAGGTGTGCCTAAAGCCAAAGTGAAGTCACGAATTGTACTGACTCCGCAGCACGCTAAACGTCTGTTAAGAGCCTTGAACGATAACGTAGCACGTTATGAAGCTCAGCACGGCGAAATTAAGGATACGGAAGCCAATCAGGCTTATCCCCTTAATTTTGGCGGACCGCAAGGTCAAGCTTAGAATTTCCTAAATATTAAAAAGGCTCGTCGATCGACGAGCCTTTTTTTTTAAAAGGACATGAGACTAGCTCAATTTTAGCTGTATTGGTATTACCATTTTAAGACGTACAGCCTTTCCATCTTGTTGAGCTCCTGATTCGAAGGCGGGCAGGCTCTCTACTAGTTCTAGTGACTGCATTTCAGCTTGCTCGGCTGCGGTGCTCAGTTTGGCACGATCTGCATTATCCATCGTTTCGCCCATTTCACCGTTGGTTTGACCTTCTGGTCCGGTAATATCGGTGCGGGCAATTTCTACATCAGCGATCTTGCCGTCTTCATTAACCACAAATGAAACCATGATCCGACCTTCCATGCCAATCTCCTGAGCGAGGTCTGGATATTTGAAATTGGAGCTAATGTGATTGGCAATATGATTAAAAGCACAGCTTTTAATTTCCTCTTTAGAAGCTTCCCCATCACAGCCAGGCGCTACCGGTAAACGATCTAATTTACTAAGGTCACTTACCGTTTTAGTTTTTGTGTTGCTGTCTACTGCGGCAGTGGCTTCTTCAGATTTATTGCAGGCGAAAAGAGTCATCGCCGTGAGCAGCGGAATTGCTGCTAGGTAGAGGCCTTTACGCCATTTTGGACTTTGTTTTTTGTACATCATTGTAATTCTTGATTTAATTAAGGATGAATTAAAGAATGGGCTAGGACTCAAGGCCTTTTCCGGATAGGCTAAGTCGGCACCCATAGTGCTGCTTAGCAGCATATGCGCATAGTTTTCAATATTTTCTTCTTCTGCAAGAATAAAGGCATCCACTTCGTATTCGTGGACTTGACGTATCTCCTTGGAAAACAAATGGATAAATGGGTCAAACCATAAAAGCGTCGTAAGCACCTTGTAGTATATACGGTCAAGGCTATGGCCCAGCTTTTGGTGGATCAATTCGTGTTTTATGATAATGTCCAGATTAGCTTGTGACCTTTGAGCCTCAGGTATAATAACCCATGAAGCAAAACAGAAGGCGCTCTTAATATGCTTGCTGAAATAGATCTTTTGACCCTGATAATCTTCAGCGGAAGCTTTACCTAAGAGCTTATACAGCAAATAGAGGCCACTGAGGAAATAGAGTAGGGATAAACCGATTCCAAGAAAATAGATAATGCTCCATAGTGAAGGCACAGCTTGGTAGGTAGGACTAATTGTAAGTCGCTCTCCTTCGATTATTACTTCTGGTAATTGTATTTGTAAAAGAGTTTCCTGGCCTAGGTTCAGCGCGAATTCTGGCGCAATAAAGGCAATGAGTACACTTAATGGGGGGATCAATAGGAGAACCCAGCGGTTAATGCGGTGAAAGCTCATCCTGGCGTAAAGGCTGCGATACACCAAAAAGAATATGGCGCTGAAGAGCAGGTAGTATAGTACTTTAACGATCATTTCTTACGATTTTTTTCGATCACCTTTAGGATGTCGTCCAATTCCTTACTGTTCAGTTTTTCCTTTTCTACAAAAAAGCTCACCATTTTACTGAGGCTGCCTTCAAAGTAGGAGCTCATCAAGTTCTTAGCCGAAAAACCCTGATACTCTTCTTTACTTACCAGGGGGAAATAAACATAGCCACGACCTTTGGCTTCATGATCTACGAAGCCCTTTTGTTCTAAAATTCGCACGATAGTAGAAACCGTGTTGTTCGCCGGACGAGGTGGGTCGAATTGGGCTACGATATCCTTTACAGCGGCCTTTTTTAGTTGCCATAAATGCTGCATGATCTCTTCTTCTGCTTTGGTCAATTCTTTCATTAGAATACGTTTACCTGACAAATATAACTAACTTTTTAGTTAAAACTAATATTTTAGTTGAAAATTAAAGAAGCAAAAAAAATCCCGACACTGCAAGGCATCGGGATTCCATGATTTTCTTAGCGTTTAATCGCTTCCCAAGAGGGCAAAGATGTAATAGGCTAAAGTAGTTAGAGCAGCTAAAGCTGATACCAAATAGGTATTGGCCGCTGCATTTAAAGCGTCTTTGGCCATACCATGCTCTTGAGGTAGCGCTGTGTTGCTCGACTTTAACCAAGCTAAGGCCCTATTACTGGCGTCGTATTCGACCGGAAGGGTTACCAAAGAGAATAGGGTAATGGCCGCTTGCATAATAATTACTACCAGAAAGATCAGCTCAAAAGGGAACATTTCAAAAATGAAGCTTCCAAAAAGCATTAGCATGAAAATTATATTCATCGCCTTACCACTAAAGCTCACCACTGGTACCATGGCCGAACGAAACTCTAGCCACTTATAGGCTTGGGCATGTTGAACCGCATGCCCAACTTCATGGGCGGCCACTGCCGCGGCAGCTACCGAACGTTCATGGTAAACTTCTTCGCTAAGGTTTACCGTTTTATCCTTTGGATTGTAATGATCGGTTAAACGACCTGGAGTGGCAGTAACTTGGACGTCATGGATGCCGTTGTCGGCCAGCATTTTCTCCGCAATTTCCTTTCCGCTCAAGCCATTTTGGAGACCTATTTCACTGTATTTACGGAATTTCGATTTCAGTCGGCTTTGTACGATAAAGCCAACGATCATGAAGCCGATTAAGATTATTAAAAGCATAGTTTTCTTTTAGATTTACTATTCAAAAATATCAAATTGTATGCCTCATTGAACGTGGATTCATAGTTTTGACAAGATTTTTACATTATGGCTGATAAACCTCTAATTCTTGTTTGCAACGACGACGGAATAACCGCTCCGGGCATTCGTAATTTGATCTCAGTAATGAATGAGATCGGCGATGTGGTGGTGGTAGCGCCTGATGGTCCTCAAAGCGGAATGGGACATGCCATTACCATTGAAGGGATATTGCGTTGTGATCCGGTTAAAATTGACGAAGGTCCTCAGTCGGAGTACAGTTGCAGCGGCACGCCGGTCGACTGCGTCAAGTTGGCAGTGAATGTGGTGTTGGACCGCAAGCCAGACCTAGTGGTAAGTGGGGTAAATCACGGTAGCAATGCGTCTATAAACGTGATCTATTCGGGTACTATGTCTGCCGCCATGGAGGGCTGTTTAGAAGGGATTCCGTCAATTGGTTTTTCCTTATGTGACTTTGCTTGGGATGCCGATTTTGCTCCGGCTTTGCCATACATTAAGAAAATTGCTCAGAAAGTTTTAGACGAAGGTCTTCCACAAGATGTGGTGCTGAACGTTAATATTCCCAAGTTCAAGGGAGATGATTATAAAGGGGTGAAAATCGCCCGTCAGTGTCGGGGGAATTGGGAAGAGGAATTTGATCAGCGAAAAGATCCGCGCAAGCGAAATTATTATTGGCTCACAGGAAAGTTCGTTAATTACGATCAGGGTGATGAAACCGACGAATGGGCCCTTGAAAACTACTACATTTCGGTAGTGCCGGTAACCAGTGACCTCACTGCTCATAGGGCGCGACGTACTTTGGAACAGTGGTCGCTATAGACTAAATCCTCTTTATTTAGCGTTACTTACACATGAAAAATAGACTCCCTTTCGTCTTGGGATTTGTATCAGGACTTTTCTTACCTGTTCTCGCCTTATGGTTGATTTTTCAACTGAGACCGGAGGTAATGGGTATTCAAAAGTTTGATTACGCCATAGTTAAACAACTCAATGTTCAGCTTCTGAGCTTAGGTCTTTTGCTCAATGGGGCGGCATTTTTTCTAGCTATACGCTTAGATCGTGAAGAATACAGTCGAGGAATTCTAAGTGCTTCTATCCTAGCTCTTATCCTGGTATTTATCTACAGGTTTTTGTTGTAAAGTTTTTTTAAGGCCTTTAGAGGTACTACAAGGGCTCCTTATTTTTACCTAAAATTGACTCTACTTGAAATACTATTTCATAGCCGGTGAAGCGAGCGGTGACCTGCATGGATCTAATTTGATCAAAGCGCTGAAGAAAAAAGATGAAGCGGCTGAGATCAAAGCTTGGGGTGGCGATCTCATGGAAACGGCCGGTGCCCAAGTGGTAAAGCATTATAGGGAGCTTGCCTTTATGGGCTTCGTAGAGGTCTTATTTAACCTGCGTACCATTTTAAAAAACCTTAGTATTTGTAAAGAAGATATTAAGGAGTTTAAGCCGGATGTGCTGGTTTTGATCGACTATCCCGGTTTTAATCTTCGGATTGCAGAATGGGCTAAAAAAGAGGGTATTAAAGTTCTCTATTATATATCGCCCCAGATCTGGGCTTGGAAGCAAAGTAGAGTACATAAGATCAAGCGGGATGTGGGGCGTATGCTTACCATCTTACCCTTTGAAAAGGAATTTTACGCATCCTTTGACGTGGAAGTAGACTTTGTGGGACATCCCTTATTGGATGCCATTCAAAATAGGCCAGACTTTAATCAAGCAGAACGACGTTTGGAATTCGGCGCATCAGCCCCTAAACCTTTGGTAGCCATTTTACCAGGTAGTCGTAAGCAGGAAATAAAAGCCATGCTTCCTACCATGCTATCTGCCGTAAAAAAGATGGAGGTAGACTTTGTCATTGCTGGGGCTCCCTCTCAGGATGCCAATTTTTATCAAACCTTGGTTCCAAATGCTGAATTGAATTTAGTCTTTGGTAAAACTTACGAGATTCTTGAAGTAGCAGATGCAGCCCTGGTAACATCTGGAACGGCTACATTAGAAACGGCCCTGTTCCGTGTTCCGGAGGTGGTGTGTTATAAAGCATCTTGGCTTAGCTATCAAATAGCGAAGCGCTTGGTAAAGATCAATTATATCTCCTTGGTCAATTTGGTAATGGATAAAATGGTGGTAACCGAGCTTATTCAAGGCGATTTTAATCGGAAGAGATTACAAAAGGAGTTAGCCTATTGTCTAAGTGAAAAGGGGAGCAGTTCGATTGCGAAGGATTATAAATTATTGAGCGAAAAGCTCGGTGGGGAAGGAGCCTCAGAAAGGGCAGCGTCAATTACATTCAATTATGCGGCAGAATAAGCTTATCCTCATCTTGCTTCTCTGGCCATTCTTGCTGCCCTCGCAGGATGCACTGCAAGTTCGTTTATACTCTAATCAAGCCGTCAAGCGCTTAATGATAACAACGGATAGTGTGAACTATGCTATCCTTGCTTTAAACGAGCAGCTGGAGTTAATCGATACCATTCATGACATTTTCCCCAAAGACCCCTCACGCACTTTCATAATCAGCACTAAAGGTAACGGCCTTGGTCTAAAGAGAGGGGATGAAGATTATGGTAGCTATGCTGCTTTACGGTTTGTAGGTTTAGATACTTTGCAGCAGTTTCGAATATTAGCCAATCGAAAGGAACGCTCTTATTTCGGTGATATTCTCCTAAAACCAAAGGGTGGAGATATACACATTATAAACGAGGTAGATCTTGAATTGTATGTGGCAGGGGTTGTGGAGTCAGAGGCTGGTCACGTCCCTCAGCTCGAGTTCTTCAAGGCTCAAGCCGTTTTGGCGCGAACCTTTGCGTTGCGAAATTTGAAAAAGCATGCTTCCGAGGGCTATAATCTAAAGGATGATGTTAGTTCTCAAGTTTACCTATCTCGTGCTCATTATACGCATAAGGACCTTATTGAGCAGGCTGTGAAGGAGACGCGAGATAGTATTGTAGTTGGGATGGATTGTAGACCCATTTTAGGAGTGTTTCATGCAAATAGCGGGGGCTTTACGGTGAATTCGGAGGACGTATGGTACCAGGCTATCGATCATCTAAAATCTGTTGAGGATAGTTTTAGTATCGGTGTAGGCTCGTATAATTGGGAGAAACGCATAGATGCAGACAAGTTCTACTCCTATTTTGCTCGAATGTTCGGCGTGAAGAATGATGTCAAGTTGCTGAAGGCGCTTCTTAATTTAAATCGCGATGGACGACAATCTCATTTTAAATATGAGGGGAAAACGCTGAAATTGACCAAGGTTCGTGCTGCATTTGGCTTAAAGTCGACTTATTTTACAGTAGAGCCTGCAGGCGCGGAACTAAGCCTAAAAGGACACGGCTTTGGACATGGGGTAGGCTTATCGCAAGACGGAGCTATCGAAATGAGCCGACGTGGATACTCTTACAAGTCTATCTTAAAGCACTATTATCGAAATATCGATATCGATTCCATCAAATCAAGCCGAGTTTCTCGCAGCTTTGAATCTAATGATAACTAGACTTTAATTTTGGTAAAAGTCTAAGGTTAAGATTACTTAAGTGTCTGAAAAACAATTAATGGTAATCCATGTATTTCGGTAAATTAAGGAGTGCTTTTGTGTCAATATTCACTTTTTAGTTATATTTGATATCTCTTTTGGGGAGGAGAGAGATAATTAACTTGACCGAACAGGCCTATGATTAGGAAGTTTATCCTACGTAATTCTGACCGCTTTCTCTCCAGATGGCTGGTACTGCTTTTCGATTTGATCATTGTCGCTGGATCTTATCAACTAGCCGTGGTCTTGCGCTACAATTTTGAGATGAGTAGCATACCTAGCCACCTCATACTTACAAAATTACCTTTCATAATTACCGCTTATTTGGTGGGCTTTTTAATCAGTAACTCTCACGTTGGGGTAATTCGTCATACCGGAGTTCATGATGCCTACAATATTGCCAAGGGTGGTTTTATGGGAGTTTTGATAGCTGGTTTTGCTGGCCTGATAACGAATGGCTTTGAAGGCACCCTTTTTAGGCAGTTGTTTCACATACCCAATAGTGTACTGTTAATTCACTTTTTGATGAGTCTGGTGGTTCTAATTGGATCGCGATTCATGGTGAAATTGCTGTATGTCCGATTTCAATCCTCTGTTGAGAGAAAGGCAACTCGAGTAATGATTTACGGAGCCGGGGCCTCTGGTATTATTACTAAGAATACTTTGAACCACGATACCAGCAGGGAGTATCAGATTGTTGCATTCATCGACGATAACCCAAACAAAATCGGGAAGTCGATCGAGGGGATATCGATCATAGGCAATGTCAAAGCCTTCTCAGAGTCTTTCCTAGCTAAGCATAAGGTAGATCAGGTGATTATTTCGATTCAAACTGCATTGCTCAGTAAACGTCGCAACGAGATCGTAGACCAATGCTTGAAAAATAATTTACAAGTTAAGGTGGTGCCACCGGTGGATAATTGGATTCAAGGTGAGCTAAGCACAAAACAGATCAAAGCCGTTAAGATAGAAGACCTATTAGAACGCGCACCGATAGAGCTTAATAATGAAAATGTTACCCGCGAAGTAAGAGACAAAGTAGTACTGGTAACTGGAGCCGCAGGTTCCATCGGGAGCGAAATTGCACGGCAGGTATTACACTATGATCCTCGTCTGGTAATTCTATTAGACCAAGCAGAATCAGCCTTATATGAATTAGAAAATGAGCTAAAATCAAGCCATCCTGAGTTCTGCAAAAAAGCGAATTGTGTAATTGCGGATGTGAGTGATTATCATAGAATGCGCAAGGTTTTCAATACTTACCGCCCTCAATTGGTATTTCATGCTGCCGCATATAAGCACGTTCCGCTCATGGAGGAAAATCCCTACGAGGCGGTTTCGGTAAATATTTTAGGTACCAAGAAGGTAGCTGATTTGGCGGTAGAATTCAAGAGCCAGAAGTTCGTTATGGTGAGCACTGACAAGGCAGTTAATCCCACTAATGTAATGGGGGCTACTAAACGTACCGCCGAACTTTATACTCAAAGCTTAGGGAAGCATAATAAATCAGGTACTCAGTTCATAACTACTCGATTTGGTAATGTTTTGGGCTCCAATGGTTCCGTAATACCCCTATTCCGGAAGCAAATCGAAAAAGGTGGTCCCATCACGCTCACCCATAGAGACATTACGCGTTACTTTATGACCATTCCTGAAGCCTGTAACTTAGTATTGGAAGCTGGAGCAATGGGTAAAGGAGGCGAGATATTTGTATTCGACATGGGTGAGTCGGTTAAGATTTACGATTTGGCTAAGAAAATGATCAAGTTGTCCGGACTGCAACTAGGTAAAGACATAGAGATCGTCGAAGTGGGCTTGCGTCCTGGGGAAAAACTGTACGAAGAATTACTAGCTACCAAGGAGAATACCTTAGCTACTCACCACCCAAAGATCATGGTGGCTCAGACTACCACTATGGAGTATTCGGGCATGCTTATGGCTATCGACAGGCTAAAGCATTCCCATCGCCAAGGAGATAATTTGGATGTAGTGGCGGCCGTAAAGTCTATTGTACCAGAGTTTATTAGCAATAACTCCATTTTTGAGCGCTTGGACCTCAAAAGCTCTGTTAAATAGGGGTCACCATTTCTTCGGTTGTTCTAGCTTATCTCAATTCCTGTTTAGGCTGTTCCTATGAAGTCTCTAGAATGGAAAAACATTTATTAAATGGCCCATTTTGGGCTTGATTTGCTGGAGTGATTTTGTTAACCTGATGGGTATGGGAGCTTTGGAATTGCCGCTATGTATGTAAACTGCTTTGTCCAGAAAGGAACAGGAGTTCAGTAACAACAAAGCATAAGCCTTCATCAGTATTTTTTGGTTTTCCTTTAAGGTGGAAGTGGTTTTACTTTTCTATAATCCAAAATTGGAATATTGACCATTAATTAGATTCCGTAAGAAGAAGAAAACGGCTTTCACTCAACTTCAAAACAGGTCATACGATGACTAACTTCGGTTCTATAACTGAGAGTATCTATCATGACCTTTAATCTGTTCAAGAAAAGTTTTGCTGCGCTTTTCATCCTTCGCTTTTGTAGTATCTACCTTATCGGGAGTCTCGTTTATGGCATTTACATTAAAGACTACCATAAAAGTGATCGAGTAGACTCGTGGACCGATCAAGTTGTTTATCAAACTAGCTGTTTTTTTAAGCTTCTCGGTCATGAGGCTTCAATTATTGAAAATGACCAGAGACAAAGGAAGGTGAGGGTAGAAACACCTTTTCATAGCCTATTGCTAAATGGTAATTACGCTTTGTCGGTTCAAGAAGGCTGTAATGGTATCAATCTGTTTATATTATACTTAGCCTTCATATGGTCATTACCTAAGGGTAGCGCTTTTACGTTTAAAATGAGCCTCCTTGGCATAGGGCTCATTCATTTTCTAAACCTAATGCGACTTTCAGCTTTGGTCTGGTTAAATACCCATGGTCAACAGGAGTATTTCCATTTCTATCATAAATATGCCTTTACGCTTGGATTGTATTTTATTGTTTTGATTCTCTGGTATCATTATCTAAGTAAGGATAGTGGAAAGGATCCTAAAATTGCATTAAGATGAAACCGGGAGCTCGTTTTATGCTAGCTTTATTTTGTTTAATGGGCTTAAGTTTAATGTACCTTTTTCAGAGAGATTGGCAGATATTTTTCTGTGGAGAACAGGACGTTATACAAAAATTAGGCTATCGTGCAGAGCTATGGCTGCCCTTAATCATCAGCAAGGTTATCCGCTACCTATTTAATGACCTGCTCTGTTTGGGTCTGGTAATTGCTATTTTCGACAAGAGGAATCACTTGATCATTGGTTTCCAAACCATGATTTTCGGATTGCTCATTCTATTACCGCTTTATTTTCTGCTCTTACACTATTTGCCAAAAGAGTACAGCTCTTTGCTAAGTCATTTACATCGGGTGGTCATGAATCCGATCTTGATGTTTCTCTTAATTCCAGCCCTTTGGATTCAACAAAAACGGACAATTGTTAATTCTTTGAAATAAATCATGAACATTATGCTTGTCGTGTAGTTCTACAGTTATACCTTTGTTTAGTGTTTAAACATCAATAAAGAAACCAAAAAAATGAACATCAGTAAAAAACTTTTCGTATTGGGTATCGCGAGCCTAGCAGTAGCTTGTAACAACGCTGCTCCAGAAGCTAATGTGCAAGCTTCAGAAGCTCAAGAAGTAGACGAAACTAAAACTATGGCTGCTTCAGTTTATAATGTGGCAACCGAAGGTGATGAGATCGCCTGGGAAGGTTATAAAACTTTCAATGTAGGTGATGCTCACAATGGTACAATTCAAGTATCTGAAGGAAGCTTTAAAGTGGAAGATGGTAGTTTAGTTGGCGGTGAGTTCACCATCGACATGACCAGCATCAACGATTTGGATTTAGCTGAAAGCCCAGATTATAAAGAGAAACTTGAAGGTCACTTAAAGAGCAAAGACTTCTTTGCTGTTGACTCTTTTCCAACCGCTAAATTCGTGATTACCGGTGCAGAAGCAGTGAGTGCTGATGATACTACTGGTGCAACACATCACGTAACTGGTAACTTAACTTTACGCGGCATTACCAAAAGCATCACTATCCCAGCTGAGGTTAACATGACCGAAGATATGATTGCTTTCAATACTCCAGAGTTTGTAATAGATCGTAGTCAATGGAACGTACGTTTCCGCTCTACAGCATTTACTGAGTTTGCGGATATTGCGAAAGATAAGGTGATCGACAACAATATTAAGCTTCAAATCAATCTAGAGGCTAAGAAGTCCTAATAGAGAAGCAGTTGTTAAACAATTAGAAGCCGTGGATTCCTTCCACGGCTTTTTTCTTTGTAGGCCATGTACACTAAATCAAAAATGGCCATCAAGGCCTGGGCGGAAGACGACCGCCCGCGCGAGAAGCTAATTAATAAAGGGAGTGCTCAGTTAAGCGATGCCGAATTATTGGCAATATTCATAGGCAGTGGCAGTATTAAGGATACCGCACTCGATCTAGCCAAGAAGATTCTACAATCATGCGATAATAATCTGATGGAACTGCAACGTTTCACAGCCTCGGATCTAATGGCGTTTTCGGGAGTAGGCTTAGCCAAGACCGCGCATATTCTAGCTGCAATAGAATTGGGTAGGAGAATGCGCTCGGCCAAGGCAAAAGTCAAAGCTCAGGTAAAAAGCAGTCAGGATGCCTTTCAGCACCTTGAACCCATTTTGGCTCATAAGGATTATGAGGAATTTTGGGTACTCTACCTCAATAATCACAATCGGCTTTTAGCCTTAAAACAAATTAGTAAAGGTGGTCTGACCGGAACTTTAGCTGATATCCGGACAGTTTTTAAAATTGCCTTAGAATTAAAGTCTACCGCCCTAATTTTAGCGCATAATCACCCCAGTGGAAGTTTGAATCCCAGTTCGGCCGATCAACAATTAACCCGTAAGATGTCGGAGTCGGGCCAATTAATAGACATAGCAGTATTGGACCATTTGATAGTCACCGAAGGGGGATATTTCAGCTTTAGTGATGAAGGTATGATCTGATCTCTATTCTATCCTATCTTTGTGGAATGCTATTGTTCTATGTGCCCCATCTTACTCCGCGCGTACGTTACATAAGTCGCTTGATTTTTGGGGACCTCTTAGGTTTGAAAATTCGATATACAAGCGACAAACAGGAATATCTTCAAACCACCATACCCAAGATCAATTACTCCAGAGACGCTTTACAGAGCGGAGTTTTTCTACAATCGGCTTCACTTTTGCAAGAAACCGATATTTCTGAGCAAGACTTAAGCTTTGGTCATTACAAAGGTGTGCCCACTTTCTTTCTGAGTGGTAAGCAGTCTCACTTACCTTTTGACCCCTTAGCTGCTTCTTTTTATTTAGTTAGTCGCTATGAGGAATACATGCCCTTCATACCTGACGAACATAATCGGTTTCCCGCTCAGGAAAGTTTGATGCATAAAATGGATGCTCTGAGTATTCCATTGGTAAATGCCTACGCTGAGATATTGGCCGAGTTACTTCAAGAGCACAACCCCAACATAGAATTTAAGAGGCCACAATATAAATTCTACAATTCGGTCGACATCGACAATGCTGCCGCCTATATGGGGAAGGGTATATTCCGAGTAATTGGGGGTTATGCCCAAGACTTTTTATCATTAAACTTTAGCAATGCATGGGATCGCACTCGAAGTATTCTTGGTTCTCGAAAAGACCCTTACGATACGTTCGACTTTGTACAAGGCCTTCAGGAAAAGCATCGCTTCCAAACGATCTATTTTGCCCTATTCGGTCGCATGGGGCAGTACGACAGATCTCTTACCAGGTACTCTTCTAGACTGCAGCGTTATTTGAAAGGAATTGCCGATTTCTGTGAAATGGGAATACACCCTTCCTACCGCAGTAACGACAGTTTCGAGTACCTCGAGGAGGAACTACAATCGCTCCAACGGGTACTTAAGAAGGACATCAAGAAAAGTAGACAGCATTTTTTGAAGTTGCGTTTCCCGCTTACCTACCGTAACTTATTGCAGTTGGAAATAAGTGACGATTATTCAATGGGCTATGCATCTACCCATGGCTTTAGAGCCGGTATTTGTACTCCATTTCGTTTTTATGATTTGGAACAAGAAATTGAAACTCCTTTGCTTATTCATCCTTTCCCATTTATGGATGGAACTTTTATTTATTACCTCCAACAAAGGCCAGAAGACGCCTGGGAAATCGTTTCTTATTACATTGAAACCTATCGAAAATACGGGGGCGAGTTTATTCCTATCTGGCACAATCGGATCTACAGCGAAAAAGAGCCTGAGTGGCAGGGTTGGAATGCGCTGTTCGAAAAAATGGTAGTTAAGGCGGTATGATTCAATTTAAAACTCAAGCATACCTTGATATCAAGAAATACGATTTATGCGTTCAACGTGATCACAAGCACTTACCATACGGTCATAGTTGGTATTTGAACTCTGTAGCCCGACAATGGGATTGTTTGATTTTAAACGATTATGATGCGGTTTGGCCTTTGCCCTTCAAAAAGCGTTTTGGAATTAAGTACTACTACCGTCCGTATGCAATTCAGCAATTAGGGATTTTTAGTAAGAAGGAACTCAGTGAAGAACAGATTACCGCCTTTGCCGTGGCCATGGCCGAGAAAGTTTCCTTCGCCGACCTTTATTTAAATGAAGGGCAGTTTTTTAACGATCTCTGGGGGCAGCCATGGAAATTAACGGCCATGCCCAATTACTTGGTGCCTTTAGCAAAATCCTACGAACAAGTTTATGAAGGTTTTAATACCAACTTAAAACGTAAGTTAAAAAAGCTATCCGATACCAAGCTGCAACTATTTGAAAACGATAGCGCCGAACTCATCCTCAGCTTGTTTAAGGAAGAGCGAATGCAGGAATTGAAACTTGCTCCCGAGTTCTTTAGTAATATGGAGCAAGTTCTTTACCAACTGATGCATAAGGGCTTGGCGAAGGTGTATAGTGTTTATGGCGGTCCCAATCAATTGATTTGCGGAGCAGTGTTTGTAGAATACCAGGGTAGAAGTACCTTTCTATTATCTGCCAATACTCCCATTGGCAAGGAGGAAAACGCCATGGCCTACTTGCTAAACGAGTATTTGATCTATCACAGTGGGAAATTCGATTTCTTGGACTTTGAGGGCTCTCAAAATCCAGGTTTGGCGCGCTTCTATAAATCTTTTGGCGCGGAAGAGCATTCGTATTATCGCTTAAAGCTGAACCGTTTACCCTGGCCATTATCCCTATTAAAAAAATGAAGTATCAGCATTTATTTTTTGACCTAGACCATACCCTTTGGGATTTTGAAGCAAATTCTAAAGAGGCTATGGTGGAGCTCTATGAAGCTTATAACTGGCAGGCAATTTCAGGCTTTGAAGTAGGGTCCTTTTTAGAGACTTACTATCAGGTGAATGATCGCATGTGGGCCTTATACCGAGAAAATAGGATTACCAAAAAGGAGTTGAGGCATCAGCGCTTTGTTGTGAGTTTCGCAAAACTCAATATTACCGATGAAGCGAGAATACTGAGCTTTGAGCAGGATTACATTGATTTAGCGCCGCGCAAGACCCAGCTTTTCCCGGGCTGCATGGCGATGTTGGAAAAGTTGAAAGATGCTTTTCAACTACATATTATTACCAATGGCTTTGCAGAAACACAGCACATTAAACTGCAGGAAAGTAAGTTGGCACCTTTTTTTGAAGAGGTAATTACCAGCGACGAAGTTGGAGTGAATAAACCCGCAGCTGGTATTTTTGTGGAGGCCATGAATCGGGCCAAGGCGGAGCGTAAAAACTCTTTAATGATCGGTGATAATCTAGTGGTAGATGTATTGGGGGCGCGAAAGGTGGGTATGGACCAGATCTATTTTAACCCTAAGCGACAAGTACATCAAGAGCGACTTACTTTTGAGGTTCATCACTTGAAAGAGATTCCTCCCGTTTTAGGGCTTTGATACGACTAATATTTTTATAGTGGTATACTTGGTAGAAGTAGGAACCATCAAAATTGTTTTGACGAGCGGCCATCCGGGCACTAAAGGTTTCTCCTGACTTGATCCCAACTAGGTCGGGTTCATTATTCATCGCTTTAAGGGTAAAGTAAAATTTCACCAGAAGGGTATCTCCACTTTCAATTTGGTAAGGATTGTTTTGAATGCGTTCGATGCGAATTATCCCTCGATCGATACTGCCTTCAAGGGGACTTATGAGGGTAGCGTCTACCGGAAAGGTTTCGATGGGTACCACTTTAGCTTCTTGAGCAGAAAGGGAAAAGCTTACCAGCAAGAGGGTAGCGAACAATAGGGGACGCATAAATGTCAATTTCCACAAAGGTAGTTTCCTCTTCGCAGCGAGCAAGCTTGCCTTAGTAAAAGGTCTGTTTCAATAAGCAATATCCAATATTTCACCGCTCTCTGCGCTCGTATTATTAAATTTGCCGAACTCAAAAAAAGCGCCATGCAAGAAGTAGCACCCTATAAACCCAAGCATAAGGTTAGAATCGTTACCGCAGCCTCCCTTTTCGACGGCCATGATGCGGCCATCAATATCATGCGGAGGATCATCCAGTCTACTGGTTGTGAGGTTATTCACCTCGGTCACGATCGTTCGGTAGAGGAAGTGGTAAATACCGCCATTCAAGAAGATGCCCAGGCTATTGCCATGACTTCTTACCAAGGTGGACATATCGAGTACTTTAAGTATATGTTCGACCTACTCAAGGAGAAGGACGCGCCTCACATTAAGATCTTCGGAGGCGGGGGCGGAGTTATCCTGCCTGAGGAAATCAAGGAGCTGCATGAATATGGGATAGATCGTATCTATTCTCCCGATGATGGACGGGAATTGGGCCTGCAAGGCATGATCAACGACATGGTGCAACAAGCCGATTTTCCTACAGGTGTTAACCTTAATGGTGATGTGGCACATCTTAAAGAAAAGTCTAAACCAGCCTTGGCTAAACTTATTTCTGCGGCAGAAAACTTCCCAGAAGACTCGGCGGCGATCTTAAAGGAAATAGACGCTGAGGCTGAAAAGTCAACTATTCCAGTCTTAGGAATTACCGGTACCGGAGGTGCTGGGAAAAGTTCTTTGGTTGATGAACTCGTTCGCCGCTTTTTGATCGACCATGAAGACAAAACCCTAGCGATCGTTTCCGTTGATCCTTCAAAAAGAAAGACCGGTGGCGCTTTGTTAGGTGACCGAATTCGGATGAATGCGATCCGTAACGATCGAGTTTACATGCGTTCACTGGCTACACGTCAAAGTAATTTGGCTTTAAGCAAACACGTGCAAGAAGCGATCAATATTCTCAAGGCGGCCCAATTCGATCTCATTATACTGGAAACCTCTGGAATTGGTCAGAGTGATACCGAAATTATTGAGCACAGTGATGTGTCGATGTACGTGATGACCCCCGAATATGGTGCGGCTACGCAATTGGAAAAAATCGACATGTTGGACTTTGCCGATCTTATCGCATTGAACAAATTCGATAAGCGTGGTGCCTTAGACGCTTTGCGTGATGTGAAAAAGCAGTACCAACGCAATCACGGGCTATGGGATAAGGATCCGGAGGATATGCCTGTATTTGGTAGTATAGCGAGTCAATTTAACGATCCCGGTACGAATGCCTTGTATAAGGCGATCATGGATACCATAGTAGAAAGAACTGGCGCCGAGCACTTGAAGAGTGATTTTAAGAGCACCGGTGAGATGAGTGAGAAGATATACATCATCCCCCCTAATCGTACCCGTTACCTTTCAGAGATCTCTGAGAACAATCGAGCCTATGATAAAAAGGCGAATGAAGATGCAGAGGTAGCACAAAAACTGTATGGTCTTTACCAGGCTGTCCTAAGTTTTGGGGGTCCTGATCTATTGCAAGATGAGAACCCGGAATCTGAAGATGCAACGGTAAAAGAACTCATTAACAAATTTACCGAACTTAAAAAAGATCTAGATCCTCATAATTGGGACGTGATAAAGGATTGGGAAGGCAAGGTGAAACGCTATAAAGACGAACTCTATGTTTTTAGTGTTCGCGGTAAAGAGATTAAGATTCAAACCCATACTGAGTCCTTGTCGCATACCATGGTGCCTAAGGTATCTCTTCCCAAGTATCGCGCTTGGGGCGATTTGCTACAGTGGAACCTACAAGAAAACGTGCCGGGAGAGTTCCCATACACTGCCGGAATATATCCTTTTAAACGTACCGGGGAGGATCCAACCCGAATGTTTGCAGGTGAAGGCGGTCCGGAAAGGACTAACCGTCGCTTTCATTATGTGAGTCAGGATATGCCTGCGGCCCGTTTAAGCACGGCATTTGATTCGGTTACTCTTTACGGTAATGATCCAGATTATCGCCCAGATATCTACGGGAAGATCGGTAATTCCGGGGTGAGTATCTGTACGCTTACCGATGCAAAGAAATTATATTCAGGTTTTGATCTCTGCGCACCAAGTACTTCGGTATCAATGACCATTAACGGTCCAGCCCCAATGCTATTGGCATTTTTCATGAACGCAGCCGTAGATCAGAAATGCGAAATGTACATCCGTGAAAACGGACTTGAAGGGGAGGTAGAGAAGAAATTCAAAGAACTCTATGATGATCATGGAGTACCTCGTCCATTCTACCAAGGAATGCCAGAGGGAAGTCCGATTGATCGGATTGAGCAAGAGCCCTTGAGCGGAGTAGCGGTAAAAGGATATTTACCGAAGGGAAACAAGGGACTAGGCTTAATGCTGCTTGGCTTGAGTGGCGACCAAGTCTTACCGGCTGAAGTTTATGCTGATATCAAGGCCCGAACTCTCGCGGTTGTCCGAGGCACGGTGCAAGCCGATATCCTCAAAGAGGATCAAGCTCAGAACACCTGTATTTTCTCTACCGAGTTTGCCTTAAGGCTGATGGGGGATGTTCAAGAAAACTTTATCCGCAATAAAGTACGTAACTTTTATTCGGTATCTATTTCAGGCTATCATATTGCTGAGGCAGGCGCCAACCCTATTACACAGTTGGCCTTTACCTTAGCGAATGGCTTTACTTATGTGGAGTACTACCTAAGCCGAGGTATGGATATCAATGACTTCGGGCCTAACTTAAGTTTCTTCTTCAGTAATGGAATCGATCCAGAATATGCGGTAATCGGTAGAGCAGCCCGTAGGATATGGTCTAAAGCACTTAAAAATAAATATGGCGCCAACTCAAGGGCCCAGATGTTGAAATACCATATCCAAACCTCAGGTCGTTCCTTGCACGCCCAGGAAATACAGTTTAATGATATCCGGACAACATTGCAGGCCTTATATGCCATTTACGATAACTGCAACTCTTTACATACAAATGCTTACGATGAAGCCATTACCACGCCTACCGAGGAGTCGGTGCGTAGAGCAATGGCTATTCAGTTGATCATTAACAAGGAACTAGGGCTCGCCAAGAATGAAAACCCGATCCAGGGGAGCTTCATCATAGAAGAACTGACCGACTTGGTAGAAGAAGCCGTACTTACCGAATTCGATCGTATTACCGAAAGAGGCGGTGTTTTAGGAGCCATGGAAACTATGTATCAAAGAGGTAAGATTCAGGAAGAGAGTCTTTATTACGAGACCTTAAAACACAATGGTAAAATGCCAATAATTGGGGTTAACACTTTCTTGAGTTCTGAAGGTTCGCCGACCACCACCCCCGGTGAAGTGATTCGCGCCACAAAGGATGAAAAAGAACAGCAGATTAAAAACCTGCAAGGTCTTCACGAGCGCAATGAAGAAACGGCCGCTAATTGGATCGCAAAATTGCAAGAGGCTGCCATTCATAATGAGAACATTTTTGATGTGCTCATGGAGGCAGTGAAATTCTGTAGTCTCGGTCAAATCACTTCTGCTTTATTTGAAGTGGGCGGACAATACCGCAGAAATATGTAAAAATTAAGAGCCCGGTTTTTACCGGGCTTTTTTTATGTCCGATTTCGGACAGTGTATTCTTTTCGTTTCCAGTATTCTGTAATTTGCTGGACCATAATATAAAACGAGGGATATGCACTTGAAAATTTCTGGATTAAATAAGATTTACGCCAATGGTGTTAAAGCCTTAGATGAGGTCTCTTTAGAGATCGGAACGGGTTTGTTTGGCTTACTTGGGCCCAATGGGGCGGGTAAATCTTCATTGATGCGAACTCTGGCCGGCTTGCAAAATGCGGATTCGGGCCTGGTCTTTTTAAATGACATTGATGTTCTGAAAGAGCCCCAAGAAGTTCGGAAAGTATTGGGTTATCTCCCTCAAGAATTTGGCGTTTACCCTCGGATTACCGCTTGGCAGCTCTTAGATCACCTGGCGGTTCTAAAAGGAATTCAAAGTAAAGGGGAGCGCAAAGACTTGATCGGTCATTTACTTCAAAAAGTCAATCTTTACGAGAAACGCCATAAAAGTGTGAAGGGCTTTTCAGGAGGGATGAAGCAGCGCATTGGAATCGCACAAGCTTTGATTGGTGACCCTAAATTGATCATTGTAGACGAGCCCACCGCCGGATTGGATCCAGGGGAGCGAAATCGCTTTCACAATTTATTGGCAGACGTGGGCTCTGAGGTGATCGTGATTCTTTCGACCCATATTGTAGACGATGTGCGCGAATTATGTCCGCAGATGGCCATCATGAATCAGGGTAGAATTATTTACCAAGGCGCACCAGAAACTGCCGTGCAGGACTTAAAAGGTCAAGTTTGGCAAAAGAGTATCGATCGAGAAGAGATGGATCGCTACCAGTCCGAGTACCGCTTGATCTCCGAAAAGCTGATTGCTGGACGTCCTTTAATTCATGTCTTGAGCGAATCGAATCCAGGTGATGGTTTTAGCCCAGTGGACCCAAGTTTGGAAGACGTTTTCTTCACCCAGATCCACGGATCTAGTTTAGGTATCAACGCTTAATTAGGATTATGTTAGGACAGATATTTAAACTTGAGCTAAAGGCGGCTTTCAAGAGCCCGATGGTCTATATTTTCACTTTCATCTTTGCCTTCCTCACTTTTATGGCAGTGGTGAGTGATAGTGTAATTATTGGCGGCTCTATAGGAGCTGTGCATAAGAATGCCCCCCACATCGTAACCACTTTCTCGGCTATTCTATCTCTGATTGGGATTCTATTTGCGGTGGCATTTTTTAACAACGCCGCATTGCGCGATTACAATCACCAGTTCGATGAGATCATATTTAGCACGCCCTTGTCGCAGGCTTCCTATTTCTTTGGACGTTTTCTCGGGGCATGGGTGCTTTCCATGATCCCACTTTTAGGGGTATACGTAGGGGTAAGCCTTGGTACTTGGCTAGCTCCTATTTTCGATTGGGTTCCGGCCGAACGGTTTGGTCCTATTCCCTGGAAGGCCTACCTCAATTCATTTTTGATCTTAGCGCTTCCTAATATGCTTTTCAGCGGAAGCTTGATCTTTGGATTGGCCCAGAAATGGCGTTCCACCATAGTTTCATTTGTGGGAGCATTAGTAATTATTATCGCTTATTCTATTTCGGGTTCCTTATTAAGTGACCTTGAAAACGTAGATCTAGCCGCCCTTAGCGACCCATTTGGTATCCGTACCTATGGGGTAGATGCACGATATGCTACCACAGTCGAGAAAAACGAAGAGGCGATCTCCTTTACTCCTCGGATCATTCAGAATAGGGCTATATGGCTTAGTGCATCTATTGGAATCTTGATCCTAGCCTTTTGGAGTTTTAGCCCACAAAAAAATCCTTCGCGCTCTAAGCGAAAGAAAACGGATCATGCAAAATCAGGATTTGGTGAGGCGATTCCTAAACCCAGAGTGAACCAAGTCTTTAAAGGTACTTTTATAACTCACTATTGGAGCTTTTTCAAAGACGCCTTTCGGAGCATTATAAAGAGTAATGTATTTCAGATACTCTTGGCTTTCTCCATGATTTTATTGGTAGTGGACCTTATTAATGGCTTTGAGTACTTCGGCCTAAAGTCTTATCCGCTTACCTATAAAATGGTCGATTCTATCAGTAGTTCATCTGGATTATTTATGATGATCATCTTAGTGTTTTTTAGCGGCGAATTGGTCTGGCGCGCGCGATCTTCGCATATCGATGAGGTGATTTCAGCTACTCCTCACCACAGTTTTAGTCAATTACTGGCGCAGTTTAGTGCTTTGGTAGGAGCTGCTTCTATCTTGTATTTCACATTTGCCATTACTGCTATTCTGGCCCAACTGGTGCAAGGCTTCACTTTTATTGAGTTAGAGCTTTATCTAGGTGAGTATTTTTTAAGTCAGCTGCCTAATTTCATGATTTATGCGGCGCTCCACTTATTTGTGCAGGTGCTGATAAATCAGCGGTACTTGGCTTATTTCATTTCCATACTGCTATTGGTTGTATTGGATCTGATGTGGTTGATATTTGACGTGCAGACCAATATGGTGTCCTTGGGTTCTGGGCCTTCTATTTTTTACAGTGATATGAATGCTTACGGACCTGGCTTAAAGGGAGCCATGTGGTTTAATACTTACTGGCTGGCTTTTGGCTTTTTACTATTGCTTTTGGCTGGACCATTTGCTCATCGCATGAAAGTACAAGGGATAAAGGCGCGGTGGCAACAAGCAAAATTGGTGAACCATGGTTTTTACCGTTTTGTCTTAAGCGGTTTTTTCCTCCTATTCGTAGCCTTGGCAGGATATCTGTATTACAATACTAAGGTCTTGAACGATTATATGAGTCCCGATGAACGGGAAGAGTGGAGTGCCAATTATGAGAAGAAGTATAAGTCTTACGAGAATTATCCTAGTCCTAAGATCCAAGCAATTTCTTACGCTATTGACCTATTTCCACACCAACGAGCGGTAGATGTTTTAGCTAAGATGACTTTAAGTAATGAGGGAAGCGAAGCCATAGATTCTCTATTCTTCCTAATGGATGATGACTGGAAAACAGAGTTTAACGGTCCCCTCACTGAAGTTTGGTTCGATGAAGAATTTCAGTTCAAGGCCTTTGCTTTAGACCAGGCCCTCTTACCAGGAGAATCTATCGATATAGCGATCAAAAATAGATTAGAGCATCGCGGCTTTGAAAACACCAGAGGTAGTACGAGTATCATTCAGAATGGTACCTTCCTCAATAATGGTGCGGTTTTACCTGGTTTAGGTTACAATGCAAATGCCGAGTTGAGCGACCGTAATACGCGAAAGAAGTACGATTTAAAGCCCAAAGATCGAATGCCGGAATTGGTGAGGGATAGCTGCACCGATAAATGTATGGTAAACTATCTAAGCGATGGACTTTCTGATTGGGTGGCAGTAGAAACGGTGATCTCTACTTCGGCCGATCAAATGGCCATTGCTCCTGGGCGTTTGGTAGAAGAATGGCAGGAAGGAGAGCGAAATTACTATCGTTATAAGGTCGATCAACCTTCGCAAAATTTTTATGCTTTTATCAGCGCCAATTACCAAAAGGCGAGCCGCAAGTGGCGGGGAATAGATTTGGAGGTTTACTATGACGAGAAGCATGACTATAATGTAGAGCGAATGCTCGACGCATTGCAAAAGTCATTGGCCTACTATACCGACAATTTTGGTCCGTATTACCACGAACAAGCACGAATCATAGAGTTTCCGCGCTATGCTACTTTTGCCCAGGCATTTCCAGGAACCATGCCTTATTCAGAAGGTTTTGGCTTTATAACCAATTTGGAAGATGAAGAGGGCAATAATGTAGTGGATGCAGTTATTGCGCATGAAATGGCGCATCAGTGGTGGGCGCATCAAGAGATACCGGCTCTAATGCAGGGCGGTACATTTTTGACCGAAAGTTTTTCCGAATACAGCTCTCTAATGGTCATGAAAGAGGAGAGTGACCCTATCAAAATGCGTGAATTCTTGAAATACGACATCGATCGTTATTTACGCGGACGCAGTGGTGAAGTGGAAAAAGAGTTACCGCTTTTGGAGGTGGAGAATCAAGGTTATATCCATTATGGAAAAGGGAGTGTAATTCTTTATGCTTTACAAGAAATGATCGGACAAGACTCAGTTAATGCTGCGCTGCGGAGCTTTTTAACCGAATACCGCTATAAGGCGCCACCCTATCCTAACTCTTTGGATTTTATGCGTCATTTGGAACCGCGGGTGCCCGATAGTTTGCACTATTTATTGGAGGACTGGATTCGCAAGATCACCTTGTACGATTTTCGTTTAGCTTCCGCTGAACAGACAACAGTAGAGGACGGTTTTCAAATTGACCTAGAAGTAGAAGCTTATAAATATTACGCCGATACGCTTGGTATGGAGCAAAACGCCTCCCTGCAGGAATGGGTGGAAATAGGTTTTTATCGTGATGAGGCAGAAGAAGAGCTTATTGATACACGGATGGTCAATATCGCTGAGGAAAAAACGGCGCTGTCCTTTACTCTAAAGGAATCTGTAAGGAAGGTTGCGATCGATCCGCGTAGGATTTATATCGAGCGAGATATTAAAGACAATCTAAAGTCTGTCGATTAAATTGAACCCCGGACTCAGGTCCGGGGTTTTTAATTTAAGCTTGAGCCTGTTGTTTTGCGGCTTTTTTACTCCTAAAGAATAAAAAGAGATTGAAGAATAAGGCAATACCAAGGTAGATGCTAAAGCCGCCAATTTTCACACTCAGATCTTCGATCATATCGCGCCAGTCTTGGGCATACATCTCCAAAATGAGAAAGGCGAAACCAATATTTAGCAGGTAAAACCCCATCTTAAATAGTTGATTGGTGCTTTTAGCCATTTCCTCGCGGCCGTGAAAAATGTCGCGCATATATACCAGCCCATTTTTGAATAGGCGATGAGCAACGAATAAAGTAAGCCCAATGGTAGTAGGTAGATAAATTGCATAGCCCCAAAGAGTGTAATAATCTGGGTTTAAAGTGGTGATCATCGTTTCCATTTTAAATTGATTTTTGATTGAATTTTGATTTTGAAATTAGGAATAGGACTATCAGGTTATTGATGTGTAAGGCTCCTAATAGCATGGCTATCAGGCCCAGGTTTTCGGTGAGCTTTTCCATTAATTCGAGCGAATTGCTCAGCGACGAATTGAGGCTAAGTCTATAGGCTACATAGCCTAAATTGACTAGGTAATAACCCATTAATAATAGGCGGTTCAATGCTTTCGCCTGTTGTTGCTCTGCCAATAGCAAATCGAGGTATACCTGTCCTTTGGAGTATAGCTGATGGCCTACTTTGAATATCAGGTAGGCACTTAGGCTTAAATAGATAAGATAATAGGAAATTGCAAGGTCCATTTGTTTTTAAACTTTCAGTAAAAAATGAAACATATTGCGAAAAAAATTATTTCAGCAATTTCAGTAGGGTTCGGCTAAACCAGCTTCGGTCGTTGCGATTGAATTTATCCAATAGGCCACTCATCTGACTGGTAAAGTCATGCATTTCGCTCAATAACTTGGAAAACTCAGGGTCTGAACCGTCTTCTTCCTCTTTTAATCGTCCCAGTAAATCTATTACCGGTTTGATTTCACGCTTTCTCCTTTCGCGTGAAATTTGTTTTGCGATTTCCCAGATATCTTTTTCAGCCTCGAAGAATTCCTTTCGCTCACCAGCAATATGCCTTTTACGGACTAAACCCCAATCAATAAGCGAACGTATATTCATATTGGCATTGCCCCTAGATATCTTCAGTTCCGCCATGATGTCTTCAGTGCTCATCGGCTTATTGCTGGTCATCAGCAAAGCGTGAATAGAGGACATAGTGCGGTTGGTGCCCCAACTACTACCTAGGTTTCCCCATGCCTCTATGAATTCTTGCTTGGCATCTTTACTTTGCATGGGATAAAAGTATATAATAATTTTGAACTTTCAGTAAATAGTGAAAGTTAATTTGTTTAAACACTTCAAAAAGCTTTGATAGGTGGCTTTTGTTGGAGACTCCTTAGAATCAAATAAATTCGCCTTATGGAGAATGCTGCCACTAAACAAGCGCTAGATTTCATTAATTATACCGGAGACCATCTTTTCTTGACCGGAAAGGCTGGTACTGGCAAGACTACTTTCCTAAAGGAATTAAGCACCAAGACCCATAAAAGCTTCATAGTGGTAGCGCCTACCGGAGTAGCAGCTTTGAATGCCGGTGGGGTTACCATCCATTCTCAGTTCCTATTTCCCTTTGGTTCATTTTTTCCAGATTCACGGGCCAGCGTCCCCGACAACCTGCCCCATTTCGATGCTCGTCGCCTGGCGCGCAAACATCCTCTTAATAAGTCACGTAAACAGGTCTTAAAACATATCGACCTCTTAGTAATCGATGAAGTGAGCATGGTACGGGCCGATCTCTTGGATGCTATTGACTATCGATTGCGAAAGGTTCGCAGCAGCGATCTACCCTTTGGCGGAGTACAATTACTAATGATCGGGGACCTCTTTCAGCTTAGTCCAGTGGTAAAGGACCTAGAATGGCAGTATTTAAGGGACTATTATCCGGGACCGCAATTCTTCAATGCTCTAAGCCTGAAAAACTCGGGCTTTCATACTATTGAACTTAGTAAGGTTTACCGACAGGAGGATCAGGAATTTGTGGATTTTCTGAATCGAGTGCGTTTGCATGAATTGAAAGCGGAAGACCTTCATTTTATCAATCGTTATCACCGTGAGCCTGCTGAGAACCAGGAGATAGTTCAATTAGTAACGCATCGGCGCCAAGCCGATACCATAAATGAAGAGGCCTTGACAGCCTTAGCGGGCAAATCAATGGTCTACTCCGCTAAGATAGATAAGGAGTTTCCATTTTCCATGTATCCGGTTATTGAGAGGTTGGAGTTAAAGGTTGGTGCCAAAGTGATGTTCATAAAGAACGATTGGGATGGTGAACGCTTTTATAATGGCAAAATGGCCACGGTCGAAAATCTCAAGAAAGATGAGTTGTACTTGGTTATGGAGGATGGCGAGTCTATCGAGGTGCCCCTCTATACTTGGGAAAATACTCGCTACAAACTGAATGCGGAAAATGAAGAGATGGAAGAAGAGGTTATTGGTTCCTTCAGTCAATATCCATTGCGACTAGCTTGGGCTATTACCATTCATAAAAGTCAAGGTCTTACTTTTGAGAAGGCGGCGATTGATCTAGGTCGCGCCTTTGCACCTGGCCAGGCTTATGTGGCTTTGTCGCGCCTCCGGTCCTTAGAGGGTCTCTACCTCAAACAAGCCTTGCGGAACGAGGCTTTGCAGGTAGATGGTGCATCCCGCTTCTTTATGGAGGAGGGCGCTGGAAAAGATCTGGAAAAGGAATATCAAATCGCGCGACAGAATTACCTCTGGCAATATTTAGCGGAAGTTTTCGATTGGTCTGCTTGGTTTCAAGAATTCGAACATGAGTTTAAAAAACGCTATGAAAAACTTCATTTAAAAGAAGAGCACTTAAAGAATTTATTCATCGCTTTTCAAAGTTCAGCTGGATATGAGTTAGAATTAGCTCAAAAGTTTCGGCGACAGCTGGCGGGATTGATACAAGCTAAGAAATGGTCTGAACTAGAGGAAAGATTGAATAAAGCTACCGCTTATTTTGAGCCTAAATTGAAAAACCAACTTCAGTTAATAGCACAGCTAAACCAAGAGTATCGAAATTTGAAACGAACCAAGGCGATCTGCGATTGGTTGGAAGTTACTTTTTCGGAAGGTCTGGATCAATATGTGAAGCTTAAATCGGTTTTAGCCTATTGGAACTTCTTTCGGGCTATCGACCCGAAGTTGAAATTCGATCATGAACAAACCAAGCTAAAGCTTATCGAGGAAATTAAGGCAGCATTACCGGAGCCTAAGCTTAAGGCCAAAGCCTCTAAACCCAAGTTAAAGAAGGGAGAAACCTACCAGATCACCTACCAAATGCTAAAAGATGGCTTGCGTCCAGCGGAAGTTGCCAGGGAAAGAAAACTCAGCTTGTCAACTATTTATGGACACTGCCTGCGGGGAATTCAAGAAGAAGAAATAAGCCCAGAACAAGTGCTATCATCAAAGCAAGTAAAGGCCATGAATAAATTATACCTCAAAGGGGAGGAAAAAGATCTGAAGTCCCTTTGGAGGCAATTCCCAGACCATACTTATCAAGAATGGCAAGTCTTCCTGAAGCTTAGGGAATTGGTTCCTTAATTAAAGCTTAGTTCTTTCTCAGGAGCAGTTTAAACCGTTTGAAGTCTTGCGGACCCTCTAATAGGCCTAAATATAAGCCATCGCTGAGGGCTGAAGGTAATCGATAACTCCCATTGATCTCCAGAGCACTTTGCCAAACGCATTCTCCTCGCATATTAAATACTTTGATTCGGTCATAATCTGTCGCTAAACTGGGGTCAATATCAAGTTGGAATTCCCCTCGGCTGGGGTTGGGGTAAATGTGAATTTGAGCTTCAGGCTCTTGCATTGACTCGTCGATGCCTACATCATACACCTTTCCCCAGTAAATATGTAATCCACCGCTAAGATTTCCTGCAATGGCATCCAAATAACCATCATCATTGAGGTCGGCAAAGTCTGCCGTAGTTCGCTCACCGGCGTATAGGTCAAATTGCTGGTTCGAGGGTACAGGAATTGCCGCCGGAGTTAGGTTGAGCTGGACATCGGGCCGACGATTGCTGCTTTGTAAATAGGGCATCGAGCAACCATCAGCTTGCAGATTATTGTATCCAAAGGTATTACCCCAAGCGTGAGCATTAAAGCCGGCATCACTCAGCGCTATCTTTATGTCATCGGCCGGGAAATTTCCACTAAAACAAAACTCGATCAATAAGTTAGATTGTCCATCCCATAAATGCGGATAATTTAGGGGAATCGTATTCCATCCATTTCCAAAACCATAAATGAAGTTTTCCAGAGGATACGGAGTTGGGAAATTATTGTCGAAAGTATCTACCGTAGTGGCATTGGTATTTTTGATTTTCACACTAAAACCATTGGACAAAATCGAGCCTCCGTTATCGATGACATTGATGCCAATGCTGTTGATATATCCATAGAGGTAACCTTTCGCTTGTAATTCGGAAGCGCGGATCAAAAACTGGTTACGACCACTGCGCTTTGTTATTCCCAAAATACTCTGATCCGAATTAGCACTAGTAAAACTGGCATTGCCGAAGGTGTCGCTTACCACACTTGACAATTGGGCCACTGTATCCACATCATCGTATTGTACAACGCCCTTCTGCCGAGAACCGATAAATAAACTGGAGCCCAAACTATCTTCATAAAATACTGGAACAGCATTGCCTGATAGGCCCAACTGGGAGACATTGGCAGCGGCAAAGAAGTTCGATTCCAGACTAAAACTTGGACTGGTGTTAGAAGAGTTCTTGAAGTAGTAAACCCGACCTTGTTCATTGCCGACGAAAAGGTCCAAGTCCCCGTCTTCATCCAGATCGTATAAATAAGGTGCAGCATCGGCTCCCACATCAGTATTGGTAATAATGGGAGTAGTTAAGCTAAAACTGGGGGCAGTGGCAGAGCCAATGTTTTCGAAGTAATGGAAATAACCCGATACGGTGCCCATGATCATGTCTAGGTCGCCATCATCATCCAAATCTCCAAAGGCGGGACAAAGCTCTGTACCTAGAGAATATTGCAGGATATCTGCGAAATTGGTATCCATTAATGTGAACTCAGGGATGTTAGCCGTGCCAGTGTTTTCGTAATAGTAGAGCTGCGAGCTCGAAATACCGGGTTGAATGAAGCGGTTACCAATCGCCAGAATTAAGTCGTTCAAGCTGTCACCATTAAGGTCAGCTAAGCGAGGAAGTGAAGCAGCCCCAAAATCGATCATATCCTTTTGCAAGAAATTATCTTCTTTGAATATGAAATTGGGATTGGTATTAGTGCCGGTGTTTTCATAACGCCATACTCCTCGGTGATTGGAGGACATATCAGGTGAACCACTGGTGGCACTGCTAAAGGAAGAAAGTATAAGGTCGTCACTCGAATCGAAAGTGGCTTCTGCTCGGAAAGGAGCTGGGAAAACAAAAAGATCTACCGGGTGCGCCGGGGGGTACATCGTATCCTGACTGACCATAATAACGCTGTCAATGTCGCCACCATTTATTAATAAGGATAAATTGTTGTAGGAAACATTCGAAAGCATCAGGTCAGGGTCTGTGTCATTATCGACGTCCCAACTAAGCAGTCCACTACCAGCATGCATCGACTGCTCGGCATTTGCTCTCTTATTGCCTCCGCTGCAGCCATCCAGCTCTACTGTGCGGTAAAAACCATCCTCGATAAATTGACCCCAACAATTATCCGTTTGTACGAATTGCAGTCCGCAGTTGCTCACATTCTCGTGGAATTCTAAGCGCACTCCTCCATTTCCAAAGGTTAAGATATCGAGATCGCCATCGCCGTCTACATCATTAATGTCTGGAAGGTCGGCGCGAGAAATATATAATTTAGATACACCCGAATTCATGTAATCGGTATTGAGGTCTAAGCCTCCATTGGCCGGGCTAAAAGAAATCTGACCATTGTTGCTGGTGTTCTCCCACACTTTAATAAAAAGGCCATTAGAGAAGAAAATGTCCGGTTTTCCGTCACAGTTATAGTCCCGCATTAGGAGAAAAGCTCCTTCTCCGCGAGGAAGTGGAAAGGCCTTTATGTATTCAGGGTGGTAACGGTAAATAGTATCATTGCTGCGAATTTCTTGCACCATGGGTAAAATCCGGTTCCCATTTCGGTCGTAGACTAAAAGATCTTGAAGATTATCAAAATTAAAGTCAAAGTTATTTACGATTGGATAATTTAGTCCACCTGCCCAGGGGTTCAATAAGCTATCTGGTCCTACAAAGACCTTAGTATTAGTGCCTTGCTCGAAGGAATATCGGTTTTGAGCTTGTGCGGAAAGCAAGGAAAAAAGAAGAATAAGGGCAGAGTAAAAAATTCGCATTCTCAGGATTTTTTGTAAAGTTACTTATTATTTAACGCGAAAAATGGTGATAGAGTTAACGCTCGTTGTGATTTATTCAGTGAAAAACTATATTTGCCGCCTTATTTTCGAACCTAGTTTACTTTTAAGTAATGCAAAATAAAGGAGTTATCCGTCTATTCGCCATTGTCTTTGCACTGGCTTGTTTGTACCAATTGTCATTTACCTATGTAACTCGCTCAGTAGAAGGCGATGCCGAAGCTTATGCTGCCGGTGACCCTGAGCTGAAAGAGTCCTATTTGGATTCAATGCGCAATCAAACGGTATTCAACGTTTTTTTCGATAAATACACTTACGATGATGTAAAGGAGAAGGAGATCAACCTCGGTCTTGACCTTCGTGGTGGTATGAACGTAATTCTTGAGGTTTCGGTTCGCGATATCCTTAAAGAGATCGCTAATAATACCAATAACATCGTTTTCAATGAAGCGATCAAATTGGCCGATGCCAATGCCGCGAACTCTCAAGATAATTACCTCGATAACTTCTTTGCGGCCTTCGATCAAGTTAATAGCGAGCGCAATGCCAACCTAAAGCTTAGCGATCCAGCTGTTTTCGGGACCAAGGAGATGAACGATAAACTAGGCTTTAACGCGTCTGATGATGCCGTTAAGTCTGAACTTCGTGCCCAGGTAAATGCTTCGGTAGAGAATGTTTATACCGTATTGCGTGCCCGTATCGACCAGTTTGGTGTGGTTCAGCCAAATATTCAACGCTTAGACGATGGTGGTCGTATCTTGGTAGAATTACCAGGGGTTAAGGATCCTGATCGAGTAAAGAAGCTATTGCAATCTACCGCAGAGCTTGAGTTCTACGAATTGTATGAAGGTTTTGAATTATTGAACTTCTTGCAAGCGGCGAATGATCGTTTGCGTGGATTGGTAGAAAATCCAAATGCCAAAGCAGAAGGAGAAGGTTCTAATGATGCGGTGCTTGACTTTCAAGAAAGTGTAGAAGAAGAGGCTGGCCAAGAATCAGATGATCTTGAAGAGTTCGCAGCTGTAGAAGATAGTGCTAGTGATGAATTGGATTCTTTAGGCTTAGCCGAAGCTGATAGTGCAGACGCTATCAACCAATTCAATCCACTATTTGAAGTATTCGGTCCTAATTATGATTTTGAAAACAATCAAGCCAATCAAGGCCCGATTGTAGGTTATAGCCGTGTTTCTGACACCGATAAGGTTAATGAATACCTCTCTAACCCGCGTATTATGGCGCTCTTGCCAGGTAATATGCGCGATATGAAATTTATCTGGACCGCTAAGCCAGACCAAGGGGGCTTACTTTATTTATTAGCGGCTAAAACTACCCGTGATGGTAAAGCTGCACTAAGCGGAGACGTGGTAGTTGATGCCCGTCAAGATTTTGACGAGCGTAACCAACCGGTGGTTAGTATGACCATGAACGCTAATGGTGCCAGTCGCTGGGCTAAGATCACGCGCGAAGCGGTGGGCGATGCCAGCAACGAGAACGATAACCGCTCGGTAGCAGTAGTGCTTGATAACCTCGCTTATTCTTATCCAAGAGTAAACAGTGAGATCAATAATGGCAATACGCAGATCGTAGGTAATTTCACCGTTAACGAAGCACAGGATTTAGCCAACATTTTAAAGGCCGGTGCCTTACCAGCGCCCGCCAAGATCATTCAGGCCGATATCGTAGGACCAAGTTTAGGTCAGGAAGCGATTACCGCAGGACTTTGGTCTTTCGTAGTAGCCTTGATCATAGTTATGATCTATATGATCTTCTATTACAGCGGAGCAGGTGCTGCTTCTGACCTGGCTTTGATCGTAAACATGTTCTTCATTTTTGGCGTACTCGCATCTTTAGGCGCGGTATTAACCCTACCAGGTATTGCCGGTATCGTACTTACCATTGGTATGGCAGTAGATGCCAACGTGCTTATCTACGAACGTATTCGTGAAGAGCTTGGGAATGGCAAAGGCTTAAGATTGGCCATCGAAGATGGGTACAAGAATGCCTATTCTTCTATCATTGACGCCAACGTAACTACTTTCCTTACCGGGGTTATTCTTTACGCTTTTGGAACCGGACCGATCCGTGGTTTCGCTACCACTTTGATCATCGGTATCCTTACTTCGTTGTTTAGTGCGATTTTCATTACTCGTCTTGTTTTCGAAGCTCGTTTAGGGGCTAAGAAGGGAGTTAGCTTTTACACGAAGCTTACCCAAAGTGCATTCACTAAGTTTAATATTGATTTCCTAGCCAAGCGTAAGATCGCTTACACCATTAGTGGTCTGATCATATTAACTGGTATTGTTTCACTTTCTACTCGTGGTTTGAACTATGGGGTAGATTTTGTGGGTGGACGTTCCTACCAAGTGCGTTTCGATCAGCCGGTAAATTCGGTAGACATCCAAACTGCTTTAGGTGACTATTTTGTGAACGCCGATGGAACCAAGGTGTTCCCAGAAGTGAAGACTATTGGCGAAGAATCTCAAGTAATCATTACCACTAAATTCAAGATCAACGAAACCGGTAATGAAGTAGAAGAGGATATTAAGAATCGTTTATTCGATGGATTAAAAGGATATTACAACGAAGCACCCAGCAAAGAGGATTTCTTCTCTGAGGCCAGTGGCGCTAGCGATATTGGGGTAGTAGCCGAACGTCAAGTAGGTCCAACCATTGCCGACGATATCAAGTCCTCTGCAGTTTATGCGATCATTTTCTCCTTAGTAGTGATCTTCCTCTACATCTTGATCCGCTTTAGCAAGTGGCAGTTTAGTGCCGGTGCGGTTGCTGCCGCTTTCCACGATGTATTAGTGGTGCTATCGTTATTCTCCCTGCTTTACGGGTTCCTACCTTTCTCAATGGAGATCGATCAGGCCTTTATTGCAGCGATCCTTACGGTAATTGGTTATTCATTGAACGATACCGTGGTTGTGTTCGACCGTATTCGTGAGTATTTCAATACCCACAGCAAGAAAAAGTCGATGAACGAGATCGTAAACGTAGCCTTGAACCGTACCCTAAGTCGTACGATAAACACCTCTTTAACTACCTTCTTTGTATTGTTGGTGATCTTCTTATTTGGAGGAGAGGTTATTCGCGGCTTCATGTTTGCTTTATTGATCGGAGTAGTAGTGGGTACTTACTCCTCACTGTTTATCGCAACGCCGATCATGATCGATACCATGAAGAAAGAAGAAAAAGACTCTTAAGAGACTTATAGATACTATTCATGAAGACCCCGGTTTTGCCGGGGTCTTTTTTTATAATTTTGTACCAAATAAAATTCCTTGACACACTTGTTCCTATTCTTAAATATTTCGGGAGGAGAAATTCTAGTGGTTCTCTTGTTGACCATTATGTTTTTTGGTGCTAAGCGCATTCCGGAGATTGCCCGTGGATTGGGTAAGGGAATACGAGAGGTGCGCAATGCAACAGACGATATTAAAAGGGAGATCAATTCTTCGGTACCGGATAATGACTTAAAGAAGTTTAAGGAAAAGGTAGATAAGGAGAAAGATCAAATCGAAGAGATCACTGGTTCGGTTAAGCGCAATATGAATCTCTAGCCATGGACTACTTTCTGGTCTTAGTTGGCGTTATCATGTTATTGATCGGTGGCGACTGGCTAGTTAAAGCGTCGGTCGACATCGCCCTAAGGGCTAAGATTTCCATTTTAGTAGTAGGTATGACCGTAGTGTCTTTTGCTACTTCCGCCCCCGAGCTATTAGTGAGCGTTAAAGCTGCCATGGAGGGCTATGTTGATATTTCCTTCGGTAATGTTATCGGTTCTAATATCGCCAATATAGCCTTGATCCTAGGCTTAACTGCTTTGGTTTTCCCCATGAAGGTCTCTGAAAAGACCATAAGAACCGATTGGTGGGTGATGTTTGCGGTGACCATTTTATTGCTCCTATTTCTATTAGATCGGAATCTAAGCTTTTGGGAGGCATTGGTACTCTTTGGTCTTTTGATCCTCTACAATGTGATCCAGATTCGTGGTTCGCGTCGGCAGCAAAAAGATATCGAAGTAGACCCAACCAAACTTTTGAAGATTTGGCAAATGTTGTTCTTTCTGCTAGGAGGTATTGCTGGTTTAAAGTTTGGCAGTCAGTATTTGGTAGAAGGAGCGGTTAATATAGCTCGAGAATGGGGGGTGAGTGAAAGAGTGGTTGGATTAACCGTAGTGTCGGTAGGTACTTCCTTACCCGAACTCGCGGCTTCATTAGTGGCAAGTTTCAAAGGAGAGCAAGACCTATCTTTAGGTAATCTAATCGGTTCTAACATATTTAATATACTCGCCGTTCTGGGTATTACCGGGATGATCGTGGAGTTGCCAGTGCAAAGCCCTTTCCTTTTAAGCTTCGACTTCCCCTGGTTAATTGGCATCAGTTTGATCCTTTTGCCATTTATGGTTTTTTTCAAGCGGGCAATGATAACGCGCTGGCAAGGATTAGTACTTTTTCTTCTTTATACCCTCTATATTTTAGGGGTCATCTACTTATAGTTTGTATTTTATTAAGAAGACCCCTTAATTAACAGGGGTGTCGATAAGTATTTTGTGCATTTCTTGCAAAATACCCTCTAACTGTCGTTAATTTGCCAAAAATTTTACGACATGCCTCAAATACGAATTAGTGCGCTGCAAGAAGCTCAGAAACACAAACCTGTAGAAAAGGAGTTTCCTTACGATCGGGTATCCGATATTTTCGGGATCCACACCTTCAATTATCGTTCGATGAAGGAGTATATGACTCCAGAAGCCTACAATAGTGTAATGTCTGCCGTGCAAAAAGGATCCAAGATCGACCGTGGAGTAGCCGATCAAGTGGCTTCCGGAATGCGTGCTTGGGCCATGAACCTTGGTGCTACGCATTACACGCACTGGTTTCAACCATTAACGGGGGCAACCGCAGAGAAGCACGATTCATTTTTCGAGCCTACCGGCGATGGCCAGGCGATTGAGAAATTTAGTGGAGGTATGTTAGTGCAGCAAGAGCCAGACGCTTCTAGTTTCCCGAACGGTGGAATTCGGAATACTTTTGAAGCCCGTGGATATACCGCTTGGGATCCTACCAGTCCGGCCTTTATTATGGGGCAAACCCTTTGCATACCTACCGTATTCGTTAGTTACACCGGCGAGGCCTTAGATAATAAGACTCCATTATTACGTGCTTTGCAATCGGTAGATAATGCAGCAACCCAGGTTTGTCAGTACTTTGACCGTAATGTGCGCAAAGTAACCGCTACTTTAGGTTGGGAGCAGGAGTACTTTTTGGTAGATACCGCTTTGTTCCACGCTCGTCCAGACCTTAAGCTGACCGGCCGTACTTTGATTGGCCACGCTCCAGCCAAAGGACAACAATTAGACGATCACTACTTTGGTTCCATTCCGGAGCGCGCGCGTCATTTCATGCGTGAATTGGAAGTGGAGTCTTATAAATTGGGAATTCCCGTTAAAACTCGTCATAACGAGGTGGCGCCAAGCCAGTTCGAGTTAGCGCCAGTTTTTGAGGAGGCGAATGTTTCGGTAGACCACAACTCCTTGATCATGGATCTTATGGATAAGGTTGCCGGTCGTCATAACTTTAAAGTATTGTTGCACGAAAAGCCATAC
>CBFHJH010000013.1:32218-33773 GCA_965656185.1 Croceimicrobium sp. | reverse complement strand
AACTCCTTGATCATGGATCTTATGGATAAGGTTGCCGGTCGTCATAACTTTAAAGTATTGTTGCACGAAAAGCCATACGCCGGTGTAAATGGCTCTGGTAAGCACAATAACTGGTCTTTGGCTACCGATACCGGTGTTAACCTTTTAGCACCTGGGAAAACGCCTAAGAGCAACCTCCAATTCCTTACTTTCTTTATCAATACCATTAAAGCGGTTCAAGAATATGATGACCTTTTAAGAGCATCGATTGCAACTGCGAGCAACGATCACCGTTTAGGGGCCAATGAAGCTCCACCCGCGATTATCTCCGTATTTATTGGGTCACAGTTAACCGCTACTTTGGATGCCCTTGAGAAATTGGAAAAAGGTAAATTAAGTCCGGAACAGAAAACCGACCTTAAATTAAATGTAGTAGGTAAGATTCCGGAGATCCTTTTGGATAACACCGATCGTAACCGTACTTCCCCATTTGCCTTTACCGGAAATAAATTTGAATTCCGCGCTGTAGGTTCAACCGCCAATTGTGCGCAACCTATGACTATCTTGAATACCATTATGGCGAAGCAACTCACCGAGTTTAAAGCTTCGGTAGATGCGCTTATTGCGGATGGTATGAAAAAGGATGATGCCATTTTCAATGTATTACGCGATTACATTCGCGATAGTCGTGATATTCGTTTTGAAGGCGATGGCTATTCTCAAGGTTGGGAAGATGAAGCCGCCAAGCGTGGCTTAAAAAATGTGCGCACCACACCGCAAGCTTTGGATTTCTACGTTACCGATAAAGCGATCAGCTTGTTCGAGGAATGTAAAGTGATGAACAAAGTGGAAGTGGAAGCGCGTCACGAGATCATGTTGGAAGAATACATGTTAAAGATTCAGATCGAATCTCGTACCCTGGGTGATATCGGTGGTAACCACGTGGTGCCGACCGCCATCAATTATCAGAATAAACTGATCCAAAACGTACGCGGATTAAAAGAGGTCTTGGCTTCCGATGTTTATCAGAAAGTAGCTAAAGATCAGCTCAATATGATCGAAAAGATCAGCGAGTACATTAGTACCATCATTTCAGAGCGTGAAGCAATGATCGAAGAGCGCAAGCGCTGTAATGCGATCGAAGATGTACGTGAAAAAGCGATCGCTTATTGCGATACAGTATTGCCTTATTTCGATAAGATCCGCTATGCAGTAGATAAATTAGAGATGCTAGTTGATGACGAACTTTGGCCCCTTCCAAAGTATCGTGAGTTGATTTTCATGTAATTAGAATTAACAATAATTAGTGAAAAGCCGTGAAGACCAAAGTTTTCGCGGCTTTTCTTTTTTTGGAATGCTTTATCACTTCAATAAATTAGAATGAAATATTTAACTATTTTAGCGGCTTACTGATCAAAATCCGTTCATTTTCTATGAGGAATTTTCGTCTAGGAATCACGATATTCTGTCTATTGTTTTCCGTTTCACAGGTACGCTCTCAGAGTGCTCAAGATACTGAGCCTAAGTTGCCTAAAGAAATTGCTGAAGCCTATGAGGCCTTCGAATCTCAGGAGTA
>CBFHJH010000013.1:0-32119 GCA_965656185.1 Croceimicrobium sp. | reverse complement strand
CGACCAAAAAGCGGAGGTTTTGTTTAAGACAGCCGAATCGTACCGCATGATGAACGACTATAAGAATGCGGAAAACTTCTACAATAAGGCGGTGAAAGTGGGTTATAAAGATCCGGTGGCCATGCTGTACCACGGTGATATGTTGAAATCACAGGGGGAGTACGAAGAAGCGATTGAGATCTATCAAGAATTCAAAAAAGAATATCCTACCGACTCTCGTGCCGATGAGGCAATTGCAGCAACACGCAAAGCAATCGAGTGGAAGAATCAGCCCAGTCAGTATCAGGTAGACAATATGAAAGACCTCAATAGCCGTGAAATGGATTTCTCGGTAATGTATGGAGGCGATCGTAGAGAAAATGACGTGATCTATTTCGTGTCTTCTCGCGAAGAATCAGAAGGAAATGATGAAGATGGCTGGATCGGTCAGTCTTTTATGGACATCTACGTATCCCAGGCCGAACGTAAATCGCGTCGCCGCCGCCGCGGTGGCGATGAGGAAGAGGAAGTATCGTATGCCGATTTAAAATGGTCTACGCCAGCTCCTCTTGATGTTGACGGAGTGCTCAATACCGAATACCATGAAGGTACTGCGACTTTTGATAGTCGTAAGAAGGAATTGTATTTCACCCGCTGTATCAAAGAAGCCAACGAAAAATTAGGCTGTGGTATTTATAAGACCAGTCAAATCGGTCAGCGTTGGGATGAGCCCGAAAAGGTGATCATTAGTTCGGATACCAACGCAAACGTGGGGCACCCTAGCCTTTCGGCTGATGATAAATTCTTGTATTTCGTATCGGATGAATTCGGTTCTAGAGGTATGCATGATATTTACGTGACCACCTATGATCGTCGCGCTAAATCTTGGAAACAGCCTAAGAACTTAGGTCCTAAAGTAAATACGGAAGGTTCGGAGTACTATCCGGTAGTACATGGCGATGGTTACCTCTACTTCTCGTCTAATGGTCATCCAGGGATGGGTGGTTTAGATGTTTACCGTATTAAATTAGGAGAAGACGGCATGCCAGTCGGTGAGGCCGAGAACATGAAGTATCCCATCAATAGTAATTTTGATGATTTCCACCTAGTATGGGCTCCGGGAGACCAAACCAAGAAAGGGTTTGTTTCTTCGAACCGCGAAGGAGGAAGAGGAAGTGATGATATTTATGCGGTTTACCGCACGCCCCTGGTATTTAACCTTGAAGGGGTAGTTTTGAGTTCCAAGACCAAGCAGCCTATTCCAGAAGCCACAGTGCGTATGGATGGCTCTGATGGTTCATCGGTAACCGTTACAGCCGATCAAGACGGATACTACATCTTTGATGATACTAAAGTGAAGGAGGGAGTAAACTACAAATTGAGCTTCGAGAAAAAGAAATTTCTCTCTAATACGGGCGATGTAACTACCATCGGCTACGAGCTGGGAAGTTTTGAATTTGTGCCTTCCGCAAACTACTTTATCAAGCGTTTACGCCTTAATAAAGAATTGGATCCAATCGAAGAGCCGATCGTATTGCCTAACGTTTTCTTTGATCTTGGTAAATGGGACCTTCGCCCAGAGGCCATGTCTGCTTTAGACTCGGTAGTAACCATTTTGGATAATAATCCAACTATCGTGATCGAGCTGCGTTCGCACACCGACTACCGTGATAGCGAAGCCCGAAATGAGGTGCTTTCGCAAAAGAGGGCTGATACCTGTGTGCGCTACTTAGAAAGCAAAGGAGTTAATCCTCAGCGTTTGGTGGCTCGTGGTATGGGTGAGTCTGAACCATTTAAGATTCCTGAAAACTACGAAGGATACGGTGCCGATCAGTTCGAAGCTGGTGATCAGTTGACCGAACGCTTTATCAAACGCCAGAGTCCGGAAAAACAAGAAGTGGCCAACCAGATCAACCGTCGTACCGACTTTAAAGTATTGCGTGATGACTTCGTGCCTGCCGAAGGTCTTGATACTCCAGAAGGAGTTGATCCTCGCGATGTATTGGCCCAGAAGAAAGAGGAGGCCAATACGGTAACTCCGGGCGAGATCTTGGTGCTTAAGAAGCGGATGAGCTTCGGTGCTTTAGCACGCCGTTATAAAATGAACATGCGGGAGTTCAAGGACCTAAATGGTGGTTTACGCGGAGTACGTCCGTTTGAGGGCCTCCAATTAAAGGTTGAGAAGGACGGTAACTACGATGAATGGGATGCTACCCATTATCAAGTGAAGCGTCGCGGCCAAGACCTAGACGATATCGCGGATGAATTAGATATCGATGAAGATACTTTAGAAGAATTGAACCCCAACTTGGAGGAGATCGGTGGCGTTCAGCCCGGTCTATGGATTCGCATTAAGTAGATTCTCAAAATATTAGTAAGCGCCCCGAATGCCTTCGGGGCGCTTTTTTATTTTTGCAAAATGAAAGATCAATCGTCCAAATACGCGCAAAGAGGGGTGAGCTCTCAAAAAGAGGAAGTACACCGCGCGATCAAGCATTTAGATAAGGGCTTATATCCTAAGGCTTTTTGTAAGATCATTCCAGATTTTCTTTCCGCTAGTGATGATCACTGTGTAGTAATGCACGCTGATGGGGCCGGGACCAAGTCTTCCTTGGCCTATATGTATTGGAAGGAGACGGGTGACTTGAGTGTATGGAAGGGCATTGCTCAGGATGCATTGATCATGAATATAGACGACCTGCTTTGTGTAGGAGCAGTAGATGTACCTATTATGGTATCCTCCACCATTGGTCGCAATAAAAACTTAATACCGGGCGAAGTTATCGCTGCCTTGATCCAAGGCACCCAAGAGTTGATCGATGAATTGAATGATTTGGGAATGAACCTAGTACTCACTGGGGGTGAAACGGCCGATGTAGGTGACGTGGTGCGCAGTATTATCGTAGATTCTACTGTGGTAGCGCGTATGCCTAAGAGCGAGGTGATCGATAATGCTAACATTGCGCCAGGTCAGGTGATAGTTGGTCTATCCTCATTTGGTCAGGCTAGTTATGAGAAAGAATACAATGGCGGTATGGGGAGTAATGGACTTACCTCGGCCAGACATGATGTGTTTTCACATTATTTAGCCGAGAAATATCCAGAATCCTTCGATCCGCAAGTACCGCAAGAATTGGTATACAGCGGAGGATCAAAATTATTGGATGCGGTAGAGGGCAGTCCATTAGACGCAGGAAAGTTGGTGCTTTCTCCCACTCGTACCTATGCTCCGATCATTGCTAAGGTGCTTAAAAACCATCGTGATGGGGTAAAAGGCATGGTACACTGCAGTGGCGGGGCACAAACCAAGGTGCTGCATTTTATAGATCGTAATCATGTGATCAAGGATAATTTGTTCACTACTCCGCCTTTATTTAAGCATATTCAGGCTTCTTCCGGAACCGCTTGGAAGGAAATGTACGAGGTCTTTAATATGGGACATCGCATGGAGTTGTATTGCAACCCAGCAGTGGCCGATGATATAATCGCCATCAGCGAAAGCTTTAATGTAGAGGCCCAGGTAATTGGACGGGTAGAAGAAGCAACCGAGGCTAAAGTGAGCATTAAGTCAGAACACGGGGCCTTCGAATACCATAAAGCCTAGTCGATGCAAGAGAAATTAGATCAGATCAAACAGCGTTTCGACGAGGTAAACGACCTCATTATTCAGCCGGATATTATTGCCGATCAAAAGCGTTACGTAAAGCTGAATAAAGAATATAAGGATCTAAAGAAGATCGTAGATGCTCGCGCCCAGTACATGGAACTAAATGAGCGTTTAGCCGAAGCTAAGTCGATCATAAGTGAGGGCGACGACGAGGAGATGCGTGAGATGGCCAAGATGGAATTGGAAGAAGTAGAACCAGCCTTGGAGGAATTGGAGGAAAAGGTTCGCTTTATGCTAATTCCCAAAGATCCCGAAGATGAGAAAAACGCGGTCTTAGAGATCAGAGCAGGGACGGGCGGCGACGAAGCCTCTATCTTTGCTGGTGATTTGGCGAAGATGTATACTCGTTACTGCGAAGGGAAAGGTTGGAAGATCGAGGTGGTCGATTACAGTGAAGGCACCATGGGCGGTTATAAGGAAATCGTTATGGAAGTGAGTGGCGAGGACGTATACGGTACCTTGAAATTCGAAAGTGGGGTACATCGTGTACAGCGAGTTCCGGCTACTGAAACTCAAGGTAGGGTGCACACATCGGCAGCTACCGTGGCGGTTTTACCAGAAGCGGAAGACGTTGACGTGGAGCTTAAAGAAGCCGACGTTGAAATGCAGACCTCCCGTTCGGGCGGAGCTGGTGGTCAGAATGTGAATAAGGTGGAAACCAAAGTTCAATTAACCCATAAGCCGACCGGGATCGTAGTGGTTTGTCAGGTGGAGCGCACCCAGTTGGGGAACCGCGAACGCGCAATGCAAATGCTGCGTACCAAGTTGTACGAAATGGAGTTGGAAAAGCACAATAGCGCTATTTCCGATAAAAGGAAATCATTGGTTTCAACCGGCGATCGTTCGGCCAAGATCAGGACCTATAATTACCCTCAAGGCAGGGTAACCGATCACCGCATAAACCTCACCGTTTACAATTTGAGTGAAGTGGTAAATGGGGAGATCCAAAAATTCATCGACGAATTAATGTTAGCCGAGAACGCAGAGCGCATGCGGGAAGGTGCCGAATAGATAGCTTATGAATCGCAAGGCCTTAGAAGCACAAATTAGTAAGAAGCAGTCGGTTCTATGTGTAGGCTTGGACACCGATTTAGCCAAAGTTCCGGAACATCTATTAAGTGAAGCAGACCCGATCTTTGCCTTTAATAAGGCTATTATCGATGCCACGGCGGAATATGCCGTAGCCTATAAGCCGAACCTAGCTTTTTATGAAGCGGAAGGTTTACAGGGTTGGCAAAGCTTGGAGAAGACCATTCAATACTTGAACAGCGAATATCCTGAAGTCTTTACCATCGCGGATGCTAAGCGTGGCGATATTGGCAATACCGGTGCGCGCTATGCGAAAGCCTTTTTTGAGCAATTGGCCTTTGATTCGGTTACCGTAGCTCCCTATATGGGCAGCGATAGCGTAGAGCCTTTTCTTGGCTTTGAAGGCAAATGGGCCATTCTATTGGCTCTGACGTCTAATCCGGGTGGAGGCGATTTTCAGTTGGAGGCCTTAGCTAAAGGCCCCCGATTATTCGAAGAAGTATTAAAGCATGCCCAAAGCTGGGGTAGCGACGAGGAATTGATGTTCGTGGTGGGTGCCACCAAAGCGGAGTTCTTAAAAGAGGTACGGGCCATTGCCCCCGATCATTTTCTCTTAGTGCCAGGGGTAGGGGCGCAAGGTGGAAAAGTGGAAGACGTAATGAAACATGGTTACGGTAAAACTAGTCCTGCCTTATTGATCAATTCTTCACGCGGTATTATCTATGCTAGTGGTGAGGAGAATTTCGCAGAAGCCGCCGCGGCAGCCGCCCAGAAATTGCAGCGCGAGATGAAATCTTTTATCTAATTGTTAATTTTTCTGCAATAAGTCCTTAGGCTCCTATTTTAAGGTGTTTTGGACTGTTTAATTTTGCGTAGACTAGCTGGTGCTGAACTTCAGGTACTTAGCCCCGCCGCTATAGAGATTGAGCGTAAAATGTGCCGTACCACTGGCGGGATATTCTTTCCTGTTTTTGTTTAAAGTGCTGTTCATTAGACAATTATGCTTCATTATTATGTTTTACTCACATTTGGTAAAGGAAATGGAACAGGGTGTATAGACCAATCATTTCTTAAAGGGAACAACAAGATTGAGATAAGCTGAAGGGAAGGACAGCTATCTTTAGAAAAAGCAAGCTTAGGGAATTAAAGCTCCCGAGTTTGCGGGGCGGTCGCCCCTGATCTTATCGACTGACGGTTTTCCCAAAAAAACCAAAAGCATAATAATTAAAAATTGTCAGATTGATGAAATCACTACTCCACTCATTCTTAGGGAAATTAGCACTACTAGCAGGGTTCTTCTTGCTGTCGACCAGTGCTTTTGCTCAGGTTACTTACACCGATACCATTTGTGCCGGTGAAGCCGATGTTGTTTACGGTGTTAGCGGTGCTATCACCACCAGTTCTTATTCTTGGTGGTTAAGTGACCCCGCAGCCGGTGCGATCGATTCCAGTGTTAGCGCCAATAACTCCACCATCGAGATCGACTGGGGGACCACGGTAGGTACTTACACCTTATATGTGCAAGAAACTACCTTAAATGGTTGTTTGAGCGACACGGTAGAATTGGACATTATAATCTTACCATTACCAACGGTGGCAATTGTGGCCGACTCTGTCTGTGAAGGCTTTATCAGCAATTTGACCTTCGATCTTACCGGTACGGCACCTTGGACGATCGACTACAGCGATGGTACCAATACGTACAGCACTACCGCCACCAGCACTCCGCATACGGTGGCTCTACCGGCTTACACTACTTCACAAACCATTACGGTTACCGGTTTATCTGATGCCAATGGTTGTGCCGCAGATCCTAATGCCTTACCAAGCACTAACGTAACTATTTTCCCGGCGCCAAACGCGGGAGCGATATTCCATTACTAATCCTAGCAATTGAATCGTAAAGGGTACATAGGAGCTATAATCCTAGCCCTTTGCGCTTCCTTCGGGTTCGCACAATCGCAAGTGCCTATCGATACGGTGTGTATTTTTGATCCACCGAGTAGATTAGCGGTCACTTATCAGAACGAGGTGCGTTTCCAATGGAGCGTAGGGCAAGGGCAGATCACCAGCAATCCAATAGATAGCAATGTGGTCTGGGTGAGCTGGGCCAATGCTTCGGCCGGGTTGCATACCGTGAAGGTGGTACCCATTAGCGAAGAAAACAATTGTCCCGGAGATACTAGCGAAGCGCTAGTATTGGTAACAGCGCCAAGATCGGCCAGGGCTAAATACCCTACCGAAGCGTGTGAAGGCGATGTAATTATCTTAGAGAGTACGATCAACGGAGATTATATGTGGAAAGGAGGATCTACCAATCGCTACCAAAGCTTTGTAGCCTCTGCCGATACCAGTACTTATCTGGTAGCTCTAAACGGTACTTGTGATAATGATACCGTAGCCTTCTCGATCAAGGTGAATTCCAAGCCGGATGCCGCGATTAGTAGAATACCCGATACGCTGATATACGGAAATGAACTCTCCCTGTACTTTCAGGGTAATGCCAGCAGCAATAGTTTGATCGACTGGTATTTGAATGGCCAATGGATGGACCAAGGTAATGCCGTGAAAATGGAGTTTTTCACCTTTGGGAAGAATGAGATCATGCAGATCGTGAGCAATGGGAATTGCATGGATACGGTGTATAAGTACCTGTATATAGACGATGAGTTTACCGCTCACTTTCCCAATGCTTTTACGCCAAATGGTGACGGTCGTAATGATATTTGGAACTTTAGCGGGGTAGGACACAAGTCTTATGTAGCAGGAGTCTACAATCGTTGGGGTGAAGTTATCTATCAGTGGACCGAGACCAGTCTTAAAAAGGGCTGGGATGGAACAGAGTCTTTTCAACCTAGTTTGCAGGGAAGCTATGTTTACAAGGTTGAGATCGAAGACATGCGGGGCGAAATGCATTATTATACGAACTATTTTACCCTGCTGCGATGATTAGAACGTTTTTATATCTATGTCTTTTCTGTCTCCTGAGCATGGGCTTGGCGGCGCAAGGAAATGGCGGCGGAAATGGCGGTGGCGGCAACGGTGGCGGAACCGGTGCAGGAAGCAATGGTCAGATCGGAAATACTATCTACCAAAACTTTAATCAAAGTGTTAATCAGATCGGCGATTGTTGGCAAAGGAGCAATATGATGATCACCACCAAGAACACTTTGTTTCCAGCCAATCAGAAAAAGGCCCTGATCGGAACCGCTAATAACGGTGACCCAGCCTATTCATTTACCAGCCCTTTGATCATGTTCAATGGCACCAGAGATATTAGCTTCTGGCATAAGCTTAATGTGAATGATGGTGATTTTCGCGAATTGAGCCTGGTTTTGCTCGATCCGGGAGAGAACATAGTAAGCACCTTATTCACTTACACCTATATAGATAGCAGTGGAGCAAGGCCCAATGGTAACCCTACTCTAAACGTGCAAACGACGGTGCCGATTACTTTTAGTGGCAACTATCACATAAGGTGGCAAATGAAGTCTTATGGTGAAACTTCGATGGCGATGTTCGATAATATTGAAATCGATGGCATCGATGTGAGTGATCCAAATAATGACAATGGTTACGGTTATTGTAGACCCGATGATGTGGTGTATGATACGCTCTGTGCCGGTTCTTTATACGAGCATGAAGTGCCTTATCCATTTGACGGCAGTAGCTGGCAATGGGCCTTTACTTCGGCGAGCGGTGGAACTATCGATACCACTCATGTTCCAGATCATCAAGATACGGCTGTAATGTTGCAATGGGATTTTACCGCTTCAGGCGATTACGTCCTAGTGGCCACTGAAGTAAGACAGCCTTACAATACGACCACTTACAGTAGCGAGTTTCGAATTCATGTTTTACCGGTACCCCTGGTGAGCCTCGTGGTCGATAGTGTATGTCCGGGAAACATGCACACCGCCACTTTTAATTTCAATGGCAGTGCCGGGCCCTGGACCGTGACCTATACCGACGGCGACTCCACTTATACCGATACTTTTTCGGACAGCACCGCTGTGAAAAGCTTAGGCTTGTATAATTCGACCACTAATATTAGCGTGCTTTCCGTGCAGGGAGCCAATGGTTGTCCGGGCGATACCACGGCATTGCCACAGGCTGCGGCCGCGGTTTTTATCGATCCCAATGCCGGTCCGATCTGGCATTACTGACAATTTTATAAAGGGGAAGGGAAAAAGGTCGTCTGCTCTGGTAGGCGGCCTTTTTCATTTTTTAAAAATTTCACACTATTATTCTCCTTGCTCTCAACCGCTTATCGAAGATAATTTACCGTTCATCGAAAAAAAATGCCGTTTATCGAAATCCAAAAAGTCTAAGACTCCGTACATATAATTGCAGTTCCGGAATTGCATTTGTTTTTAATCCATTACGAATTAAACCGGCCGGTCTTAATAAAGCACGGCGGGCTGGGCAAAATGAATGCAAACATGAAAAAGCGATTATTTCAATCCATTTTTACTTTACTCGCAGTTCTTAGTTTTAGTCTCTATTCTTCCGAAAGCCAAGCTCAGGTTACTTATACCGATACGGTATGTTTAAATAGCCAAGACGTGGTTTACGGAATTAGCAGTGCTGATCCGGGAACTCAATATACTTGGTATTTAAGCGATCCTAACGCGGGAACGATCGACACCACCGTAACCGCAAATAATAGTCAAATTGAAATTGATTGGTCTAATTTAGTGGGAACCTACACTCTTAACGCCATTTCGCAGAATGCCAATGGATGTTTTGGCGATACAGTAAGTTTGAACGTGGTTCTAAATCCCTTACCAACGGTGGCTATCGTGGGCGATTCGATTTGTGAGGATAATATTGCCAGTTTAACCTTCGACTTTACCGGCACCGCTCCTTGGATAGTGGAGTACAGCGATGGTAGCAATACCTACACCGATACCGCTGCGGCCAGTCCATATGTAGCTACTTTACCAAGTTACAGTTCTACTACCTCCATTAACGTTACCAATCTTAGTGATGCTAATGGTTGTGCCGCAGATCCTAGCAGCTTACCTAGCACCACCATCTTTGTATATCCTAAACCTAGCACTGGCGCCATCTTCCACTTCTAAGCAGAATGTTGAAGAAGATCTATTCCATATTGCTAATTCTATTGAGCACCGTGATGATCGCTCAAACGCCGGTGGATACGGTATGTATCCAGGAAGGGCCCTCCGCATTAGCGGTGCCCTTCCAGCCCGGTTTGAGCTATAGCTGGTCTACCGGACCCGGTCGGATCATCGGTAGTCAAGATAGCAATGTAGTTTGGATCGATTGGAGTTTGGCCGCTCCGGGTCTTTATCCGGTGGCGGTAAGCGCACAAGCGGGGCCTTATGCCTGTAGCGGAGATACCAGCGAAGCTTGGGTCTTGGTGCAGCCATCACCAGAAGCCCGGGCCCTATTTCCCGAGGAAGTGTGTGCCGACGAGCTGATCAGTGTAGTGAGCCTGGTAAATGGCGATTTCATTTGGAGCAATGGCTCTACCGATAGGGAAAGGACCTTTAGAGCCAGCAGCGATACTAGCTTAAGATTGATCGCTTTCAATACAAATTGCGGAGCGGATACGCTAGATATCAATATTCGGGTAAACCCACCCGGTGTGGCTGCGATCAATATGCTGCCCGATACCACGCTACAGGGCAGTAGACTAAACTTAGAATTTCAGGGACAATCGAAGCGCGCGGAATTGGTTGAATGGTATTTGAACGATGAATTCATTGGTCAGGGTGCAGAGCTTGACATTAACTTTGAGCAAAGTGGTTATCAAACCATTAAGCAATACGTTGGAACAGGGGCTTGTCGCGATAGCGCCTTGAAGCGGATCTACGTAGAAGATGAATTCAAGGTTTTCTTCCCCACTGCCTTTACGCCTAATGGTGATGGTCGCAATGACCGCTACCGCTTCGAGGGAGTGGGAATTGCCAATTATGAGGCGGCGATCTATAACCGCTGGGGTGAATTGGTGTACAGTTGGAATGATCAAAGCAGGGTGGAAGCCTGGGATGGAAACTTACATGGTGAAGCGAGTCCGAGTGGATCTTACGTGTGTAAGGTATTGATCGAAGATCTGAGCGGTCGTCAGCACTCTTACCTTAAAAATATTCAGTTGCTGCGATGAGGTCATTACTATCCTATCTATTGCTCTTCCTTTTATTGGGAATCTTAAGCGCTCAAGCACAGGTGAGCTATGATTTTAATCAAAGCCTCAATCAGTTGGGACCTTGTTGGCAAGTTTATAATATGGAGATCAGTACCCAAAACACCATTAATAATGGACGCAATAAGAAAGCGCTCGCCGGTACCGTTCCCAATGGTAATCCCGCCTATTATTTACAAAGTGCCTTATTGCAGTTTAATGGCAACGGGGCGATCAGCTTTCAGCATAAACTATCGGCCAATAATGGCAGGCACCGCGAATTACAAGTCTTACTCCTCGATACCGCCGAGCGAATCCAGCAGGTATTGTATCAATATACTTATATCGATAGTGCTGGGGGAGGGGCCGCAAATCCCAGCGCTAGCCAAAATGTAAGCTTGCCGGTAAATTTTAATGGTGATTATTATTTGAAATTTCAGTTTAACGGCGTTCAGGGAAATTCGGTAGGCATTCTGGATGATCTGAGTATTGCCGCGACCGATGTTAGTAATAGTGCCCTTGCCAATGCCTATGGCTACTGTAGGGAAGATGATATTATAAGGGATACCATTTGTCCGGGGGAAAGCTTGCGCTATGAATTACCTTACCCCATTCCACAGAGTACATGGGAATGGTCTTGGCAAGGCGCTCAGGTTGGTGGAGCGATCGATACCACTTTAGTATCTAGCGCTAAGGATACCTTGATCGATCTGGAATGGAATGCCCAGGCCCAGGGCGATTATATCCTAGAAGCGACCGAAGTTCGCCCGCCCTATAACAGTCGTGATTATAAAGTGGAATATCGCATTCACGTTTTAGCTCGACCTCAAACCGGGGCGATCTATCATTAATTGCGGATCTTATCGAGCAGCAGGCTCAATTGTTCCGCTTCCTCTTCACTTAGACTAGATAGTGATCCTTCGATCATATCTTCTTTCTTGTCGATCTCGGCCAAAAGACTTAGGCCTTTCTCGCTGATGATCACATCGACCAAACGTTTGTCGTTGGCACAGGGTCGCTTATCGGCGTAGCCTTTCAGTATCAAGCGATCTACAATGCGCGAAGAGTCACTCATCTTATCCAGCATTCTTTCACGAATCTGTAAGGTACTTAAGGGCTCTGGGTAGGAGCCACGCAAAATTCGCAGCACATTGAACTGTTGCTTGGTAAGTCCATGGCCTTTAAGCAAGTCCCGTACCTTAGAATCCAACCAGTTATTGGTGTATAAAATGTTTATGAAGGCTTTCTGATACGCGTTGCGAAAGCGACTCTGCTTAATTTCCTCTTTGATTCCCATGTTTCTGTTTGTCAATCGATGCGAAGAGCAAAGGTAGTCAATGTTGCAACCTTAATCAAAATAGCGTGCAAGAAGCCTTTTTACATTATCTCTGGCGGCGGCAAAAGTTCGAGCCCTCTCCTTGGCGCGGAACCAAGGGAGAGTGCATTGAGCTGATCGATCCTGGCTGGTTAAATGCGGATAGTGGTCCCGACTTTAAGGAGGCCAAGGTTTATATAAATGGGATCCTTTGGGCCGGGCAAGTAGAATTGCATGTGCGAAGTTCCGACTGGTATCGTCATCAGCATCAAGGGGATCCGGCTTATGCCAATGTAATCTTGCACGTAGTTTACGAGGAAGATCGAGCCGTGTTGAATGAGCAAGGCGAGACTATACCATGTTTGGAATTAAAAGGTCGCTTCGATGAGTTTAGTTATTGGCGTTATGAGCAATTGATCGGGCAAGAAGGGGCCATAGCTTGTGCGGCCCAGTTTGGAGAGGTGTCAGATTTGCTAAAACGATCGATGCTGGACCGAATGATCGTGGAGCGCCTAGAGGATAAGTCTCGATTTTTTGCTGACTTGTACCAAAAGAACCGTGGCGACTGGGAGGCCACCTTTTACCAGGCCCTGGCTTACAGCTTAGGATTAAAGGTAAATGCTACGCACTTCTTGCAATTGGCGCGACGGGTGAAGCGAAAAATTTGGCTCTCGCTTAATAAGGAGGATCTTGCGGCCTTATTTTTTGGAGAGGCAGGTTTTCTTCATAAACCTGAGGATGCCTACCAAATGGAGCTGCAGCGAGCGTATAACTACCTAAGGCATAAATTCAAATTGCCCAAAAGTACTCCCATTCCTTGGCAGTATGCCCGCATGCGACCGCAGGGTTTTCCGGAGCGACGCTTGGCTATATTGATAGCCTTGCTGCAAAGCCACACTACTTGGCATCAGCAGGTGGTGGAGCATAAGGAGCAGCAGTTGAAAGACCTTTTGTTTAAGGTGGAGCTGGAAAATTACTGGTCCCATCATTATCGCTTTGGTCGCATCAGCCGAAAGGCTATTCCTAGAAATATAGGAAGGAACCTACGCAATAGCTTGGTTATCAATTTAATAATTCCTTACTGGTATTTTTATGGGACCACCATCGGGGATCCCGGTTTTAAAGAAAGGGCCCTATGGGAACTGGAGCAATTGGAGCCAGAGTTCAACAAGATCAGCCGGGTCTATGAACAATTAGGTTTGACTATGGTTTCTGCCTATGATACACAGGCAGCTCTTCAATGGCATCGTTCGCTCTGCGGGACTAAAAAATGCTTAAATTGCGCCATTGGGAACGAGCTTTTAAAGGAATGATATTATGATCGATAGATTGCGAAGTTTTCTGGAGCGAAGTGGATTTGAAGTATGCAGCCGCTCAGGAGAGCGCATGGGAATTGCTCCCGGCGTGGTGCGCAAGTATTTCATTTACACCTCTTTCCTTACATTCGGATCACCAGTGATCCTTTATCTGGTTCTCGCATTTTGGATTCAAATAAAAGATCACTTGCGCAGCCGGAGACATTCCGTGCTGGATATCTAAAAGCACCTTGTACCAGAACCGATCACTTAGCCGCTTTACTCTAATTTTTTCCTTACTCCTGGGGTTGATCCTAATCGGAGTAGTGGGTTATATGTTTCTGGAAAAATATTCTTTTTCGGAAGCGGTGTATATGACTATTATTACGCTTTCTACCGTAGGTTTTAAAGAGGTGCGTACTCTAAGTGAGCCCGGACAATGGTTCACATCCTTCTTAATCATTTCTAGTTTTGGTACTTTCGCTTACGGTCTAACCTTGATGGCGCAAGCCTTTATTTCGGGGGAGTTGATCGAAGATATAAAACGTCGCAACTTGGATAAGGAAATTAAAAAGATCAAGGGTCATGTGATCCTTTGTGGCTTCGGTCGGAACGGCCGCAGGGCATTGCGTAAGCTGCAAGCTTATGGCCAGGAAGTGCTGGTGATCGAGAGTGATCCGCATATCGTGGAGCAATATTTAAAGCCGGCGGGAGTCTTATACCTGGAGGCCGATGCGACCGATGAGGAAGTCTTGGAGCGTGCCGGAGTAAATCGTGCGCAAGCTTTGGTCTCTACCCTAAGTAAAGACGCTGATAATCTTTTTGTAGTGATCTCGGCCCGAACCTTGAATAAGGAGGTGCGCTTGATAAGCCGTGCATCGAGCGAAAGCACCGAGAAGAAGCTACGTGCGGTAGGTGCCGATTCGGTAGTTATGCCAGAAGGGGTCGGTGGTGGTCATATGGCCAGTTTGGTAATGAATCCCGATATCGTAGAGTTCTTGGAACACCTTTCGGTAGAGGGGGCCAGCGACAGTAATTTGGAAGAGGTGCCATTATCAGAATTGATCGGTAGCGCCCATAGTTGCACCTTAACCGATCTAAGGATCCGTCAAGAAACAGGTTGCACCATTATTGGCATCAAGGATCCCGACGGTAGCTACCAGATCAATCCAGATAGTAACAGCATTTTAAAACCTCAATCACGTTTGTTCGTGCTGGGCAATGCCGATCAGATCAAACGATTGTATCAATTACTCGGCGATCGAGAGTCGGGCACAAGTTTATTGGAAGCATGAAAATCTTAATTACCGGATCGAATGGTCTACTCGGCCAAAAGTTAGTGCATAAATTAAGTGCCGATCTGGAAGTGGAATTGGTGGCTACCGCCAGGGGAGAGAACCGTTTAGAGCATCGCGAAGGTTACGTTTACCGCCAAATGGACATCGCTAATTTGGAGCAGGTGCTTAACGTGATCGGCGAAGAGAAGCCGGCCGCGGTAATTCACACCGCTGCGATGACCCACGTAGATCAATGTGAAGACGATAAAATTGGGGCGGAAAAGCTCAATGTAGAAGCGGTACAATATATCCTAGCCGCCTGCGCTTGGTATGAGGCCCACTTGGTGCATCTTTCTACCGACTTCATTTTTGACGGTGAAAAAGGTCCGCTCGATGAGGAAGAAAAGCCTTTTCCGGTAAGCTTTTATGGTGATACCAAATTGCGGGCCGAACAGTTGATCGCCGCGAGTACGGTGAGCCATGCGATCCTGAGAACGGTATTGGTCTATGGGGTGGCCGAAAATATGAGCCGCAGCAATATCGTGCTCTGGGCCAAAGGGGCCTTGGAAAAAGGTGATCCGATCAATGTGGTCGATGATCAGTACCGTACCCCAACCTTGGCCGAAGATCTGGCCGATGGTTGCATCTTGGCGGCAAAGCAGAAGGCCCAGGGAGTTTACAATATTTCGGGCGGCGATTTTATGAGTATCATTGAAATGGTACGTCGCATCGCCCGCTTTTGGCAATTGGATGAAACTTTGATCCGGCCTGTTTCTTCCAGCACTTTGAATCAAAGAGCTAAACGTCCGCCAAAAACCGGTTTTATCATAGACAAGGCTAAGGCTGCATTGGGTTATAAGCCACATAGTTTCGAAGAGGGACTGGCCTTGGTCGACGAACAGATCAAAGCGGCCCAGGCATAAATGGTGGAGTCCGTGCACAAAAAATTATTGGTGGTCAGCTATTACTGGTTGCCAGAAGAGGGCACGGGGAGTTATCGTATCTCTAAGTTTGTTAAGTACCTATTGCTACGCGGTTGGGAAATTACCGTGCTTACAGCGAGCCAAGATCCAGAAGGCCGGTATCAACCGCCCGAAGGCCTCCGTGTAAAGCGAGTAGGAAGGTCTAAGTCCAGTGCCGGTAGTAAGAAAGTGAACCCTTCTATTTTCTATGCTAAAGATCAAAACTGGAAAGCGAGGTTAAAGGTGTGGGCCAGATTGAATTTGATCATCCCCGATGCTAAGATCTTCTGGTACCCTAAAGCAGTGAAGGCCGGTTTAAAGCTAGCGAAGAAGGAAAAGTTTTCGGTCCTCCTCTCAACGGCCCCTCCGCCCAGCACGGCCTTGGTGGCCAAAAAACTGGCCTATGAATTGAACTTACCTTGGGTGGCCGACTTCAGAGACCCTTGGACCGAGATCTATTATTACGAAGATTTTCCACAAGGCGCCTTGGCGCGTCGTATCAATAAAAACCTAGAATATGGGGTGCTGCGGAAGGCAGATGCCTTGGTTTGCGTTAATCAAGGTTTTTTTCCAGAGCATGAAGCCTGGTTGAATCATCAGTATATCATTAGTAATGGTTTTGATAAAGACGATTTCACTCAGCAGCATCCCGAAGAAAATGCAGTTGACGGTAAGTTTTCCATCGCCTATTTAGGTTCTTTCAAAATGAATCAACTGGCACCCGGATTTGTGGAATTCTTGCGGTCTATTCCGGAGGAATGGCAGCCCAGGATCCGATTTGAGTTTATCGGTAACATCGATGTATTGGTGCGAGAGCAGTTAGAAGAAAATGCGCCTAAGGCCCTAGAGTTACAGTTCCCCGGCATGCTACCTCACCGAGAGGCGGTGCGAAAAATGCAGCAGTCCGATCTACTTTTACTATTAATTGGTCAGGCAGAGCGCAGTAAGCTAGTCTACAGTACCAAGCTATTCGAATATTTAATGAGCGGTAAGCCTACATTGGCCTTTGGTCATGCAGGTGGTGCGGCACAACAGGTGATCGAAACTAGCAAAGGAGGTTATTTAGCCCTGCACCGCGAGCATCAAGGAGCTTTAGACTATTTGGCTATGCTGTTAAAAGCATGGCAGAGCGGACAGAATGTGGCTGGCGCTAATCAGGAGGCATTGGATCGCTTTGACTTTAAATACCTAAGTGAGCGCTTAGAAAAAATACTATTGGATGTCGAAAGAGCTTAAAAAACTAGCCGAAGAAAGAGTGGGTAACTATAAGAAAGACTCCGATACGGAGAACTTTCTAAGCGATCTGAACTCCTATTTGCAGCCCTTTGAAAAGGAGCTCTACAAAGAGCGCGGTATCGAACATCCGATTTTTATGGTAATTGGTGCGCCCCGCAGTGGTACCACCTTTTGTACCCAGTTTTTAGCCAATGCTTTTAACTTAAGTTATGTAAATAACCTAGTCGCCCGCTTTTTCAGAAACCCGCTTACTGCGATCAAATTGAGTGATCAGATTTTGGGGAAGGATCACCTGCCTAGCTTTAAGAGTCACTACGCCAAAACGGAAGGAATTCATAATATTCATGAATTTGGTTATTTCTGGCGCCATTGGTTGAATAAGGGGGACTTGGAAGCGATGGAACGTTTAGTCCAAGATGAGCGGGACATCGACTGGTCTGGCTTGACCCAGACTTTGGCCAATATGCAGGCAGAATGGCAAAATGCGGCGGTATTCAAGAATATTTTTGGTTCTTACCATATGCCAAAGCTTACCGCAGAGTTGGATAAGGTGGTTTGGGTCTACATCGAGCGAAATGAACTAGATGCCGCTCTATCGATCTACCGGGCGCGTGAAAAACACTATGGCAAGGAAGGTTTAAAGAAATGGTGGTCTTACAGTCCGCCCAACGTAATGGACCTTTTGGACTTGGAACCAGTGCCACAAATAGCCGCGCAAGTCCATTACTTAAAGGCTTTTTACCGGGAAGAGCTGGCAAAGCTGCCCAAGGAGAAAGTTTTTCGGGTAGACTATGCCCAACTTACTCAAGAACCGAGGGTGGTGGCAGAAAAGCTAAGGCAGCAAACGAAGCAAGCCTTTGACTATGAATTATCGATCAATCCTGAACTACCGGATCATTTTCCATTAAATAAGCAAGATGATCAAGCAAAAGCAGAATTAAAAGCTCAATTTGCAGCAGAATTTGAAAAACTGAGAAAAGCGTAATGGTTTTAGCGGTACATCAGCCTAACTTCATGCCTTGGCAGGGCTATTTCCATAAAATGAAACAGAGCGACGTTTTCGTTTTGATGGACACGGTACAATTTGTTAAACGTCATATCTGCAATCGCAATAAGATCAAAAACTCTCAAGGAGAGGCGCAGTGGCTAGGGGTGTCGGTGAGCAGCGCCAAAGGTCGGGATGTTTCCTTTATTGAATTAGAAATCGATTACGGTCAGAAGTGGCAGAGCAAAGCGCTGAACAGTTTAAAGCATGCCTATGGTAAAGCCCCGCATTTTGAACCTTACTACAGCGAAATCGAAAAGATCCTCTTAACTCAATATCCCAATCTAGCTGCTTTAAATATTGCATTGATCGAATATTTCAAGGAGCTTTTTGAGATCGAAACCCCCTTGAAGAAGATGAGCGATATGCCAGGCAACTTAGGGGCGAAGAGCGAACAGATCATCAATATCTGTAAACTAGAAAATGCTGATGTCTATTTATCGGGACAAGGGGCGAAAAAGTATAATGACCAAGCGATGTATGATGCGGCAGGTATCGAATTGCAGTATATGGAATACGAGCCGCCGGTTTATCCACAAATCGGAGAAAAGTTTATCTCTCATTTATCGGTGCTGGATTTGGTGTTCAATCAGGGACCGGAGAGTAAGAAGTTTGTTTAGGTGGAGAGCCCTGTGGCCGGGCAGGCCGAAACATTTGTGTTCATTTTTTGCTTGACCAAAAAACGAACCAAAAAAGTCAAGGGCTTCTATTTGCTCGCGACGTAAACTTTGTAAAGAACAAGTTCAGGGAACGAGCTCCTAGCGTCGCTTTCCCCTTCACTAAGCCCTTTACGGCAGTTTCCTTGCTCTCAAATAAATGCCCGTTCTAGTCACCCGCAGACATTTTTGGGAATGGGATAGGTATTCTACCCATTAAGTGCTGTCAAAGGTCTTTCGAAGTTAGGGGTTTGGCCCCTGTGATAATCTATCCCCTTTTGGTCAAAAGCCTTGCCAGCCGGCCTGCCTCGTTTTACGTGGATCCTACGCAGTAGGCAGGGGGTGCCCGAAGGGCGGTGTAATCTTCCCATTTCTTCAGAAAGGCAGGCTCAACTAGTGGTTTTTATTTAATCTTCTAAAAGAATAATGTCTGTCATGCTGAGCTGCGTCGAAGCATCCTTCGATAAGTTTTCTTAGGTAAAAAGCCTATATTCTTTCAAGGCCCTATGGCCGGGCGGGCCTGTTCCGTGCGAAGCCACAGGAGGCCCTTTCTTTGTCCTTTTTAACTTGGTGTAAAAAGAAAAAATAGGATCAAGGCTTGGCTTGCTCCCTTAAATTTTATCCTCAAAGGCGGACAAGCTGGGTCACAAGTCGATGCCGTCCCTGTCACCCGCAAATCTTTTTGTGAAAGGGAAGAGAATTCTACCTATAAAGTGACTTTACAAACTCTTCGAGGTTATGTTTTAGCCCCATAGATGATCCATCATCCTTTAACTAAAAAGGGGAGGCTTCGAATTTTGACATTTATCAGCGCTAGGGAGTCGGCTTTCACGCATCTAAAATCTACACTATAGATTCTAGACTCTAACATCCCAAACCTCTCTACCACCGCGTGCGGATCACCTCATAAGCTTCGGCATATTCGGCGCGAACTTGAGTGCCACGCACTTTTCCTAAGCCGTAGATGAATTCTTCGGTGAAGTATTGGCGTTGTTTCACGAATTGCGATTCGTAGTGTTTCAAGGCGGCCCATTTCTTATCGAGGTGATGTTTTTCGAGGGTAACAAAGGCCTGAGCCGAAAAGCTGATATGGTTCCAGGGAAGTTCATAACCCCAAAGGGTCACTTCTTTGAATGCGCGTAGGCCTTCATTATAGACTACCTGATGGTCTTGGTGTAAGTCGGCACCGGAAGGAACTAAGACCATGTCAGGCGCGATACTAGCGCGTAACTTCACCAATTCTTCCAGGACCTCTTGGCGACTGTAATTGAGCTTGCGCACCTCATAGTCGTAGATGTACAAGTGATCACGAGGAATGCCAAAGAAATCCATGGCCGCCACGAATTCATTACGTAACAGGTCGGGGTCACTGCCGGGAGGTAGGGAGGCGCGAGCGGTTGAAAAAGCAGCGACGTGGATCTCAATGCCTTCTTCCAGCATTTTGGCCATGGTTCCGCCGCAACCTAATTCAGCATCGTCGGTATGCGGAGCCAGTAAAAGTACTTTCTTAACGTTATTCATAGAGTGGATCCGCTTTAAGCGGCTTCATTTTTTGATTTATTATCGAACCATAGCCCAAAGGGAACGAGGGCTAAAATTCCTAAACTGGCGATCAGAGCAAGCCATTCGCTACCGGCTGTGCTTTCGGCCGCCGTAAATTCCATGGTGATCTCATGACTACCGGCCGGCACTTTTAAGGCCCGTAAAACGTAATTGGCGCGCAGTAATTCTGCTTCTTCCCCATCGATGTACACTTTCCAATCATGGGGATACCAGATTTCGGAGAACACAACTAGATTTTCGGTTTGTCCTTGATATTGGTAGGTCAATTTTTCTGGATCGTAGCTTGTGAGACGCACGCTTCCCTGACCGGCATTGGCCGGCAGACTGCCCACTTTAGCAGCATAGTCGCTTCGTAAAATAGCGGTTTGTGCCGGATCGACCTCCTTAATGCTGAGGATCTCCTCATCGGCAGTAGCCACTTCTTTTATATTGGATACCAGCCAAGCATTGCCCAAGCGTGCGGTATTTTCGAGCGGTCGGCCTTGAGGGCTGGTAATGACATAGCGAGTATTTAGCATGCGCAAGGCCGGCATGTTTTGAAGGTCACCGGGCTGGAAGCTTCGGTTTTGTAGAGATTGGCGCAAGGCTTCGATCTCATTGCCCAATTGATTTTCGATCAGTTCCTGGTAGATCTTGAGTTTGGCCCCGTGATAGCCCCCGATACTGTAATGGAAAAAGGAGGTAGAGGCGTCATTAAAGGGCGATACGCTTAAGTTAAGCGTCCGGAAGTAAGGCTCCTGAGTATATTGGTTTATGATAAACTGGTCGGCCGGACTGGGGCTTACTCCGTAATTATCGGCTAATTGTTCTTTAGGAACGAAGTTTTCCTCGTTGAGGTATCGTTTGTTAAGACTGAAGAGGTCCACGAATATGAGTACACTCAGGCCAATGAGCATATAATTGGCTTTGGCCGATCCGCGAGCAAAAAAGATCAGGACGATCAATCCAGCCAAGACAAAGCCCAAGCTGCGCAAGACATCAGCTTTAAAAACCTTCGTTCTCGCTCCTTCAAGAGCCGACATGAATTCGGAGGCTTGTGCCTGATTAAAACCAGCATTGGCCAATGCTCCCGGTAAGGTCTGCGCTTCTTGGTCGCTCATGAAGCTGTTGAATAGGCCAGGTGCAAAAAGGTTTAAGAGCAGGAAAAGGACAAGCAAGCCACCAAGACCATAAAGCACTTTGACCCGAGTTTGCTCACCGCCGATCAGTAATTTGATCGGTTTTTGCCAATCTTCTTTAGACCAATTGCTGATCGACCGTAAGCCAAGAATAGCCAAGATCGGAAGGATCAGTTCTGGGATGACCAACATGGAAGCTACGGCCCTAAATTTATTGTAGTAGGGAAAGTTGTCGAGGAAGAAATCGGTGAGGCCATTAAAGTTCTTTCCCCAAGCTAGCATTAGGGTAAGGGCGAATATCCCCAGCAAGAGGTATTTGAGTTTACCGCGGTAAAAGACCAGCGCTAACAAGGCTAAAAGTACCACGATAGCACCAGCGTACACCGGTCCTGATGTGAAAGGCTGGTTGCCAAAATAGCTATTTTGTTGCGCGATGGTCTGCCTAAAGCGTTGATCAACATCTTCTAGTGCCCCTTCTTGCGATTGGAGGGCAGCCGTAGCTCCTCCCTTAAAGTTGGGGATCAGTAAGGTCCACGATTCGTCGATACCATAAGACCAGTTGGTTACATAATCTCGGTCGAGGCCATCGGTCTTGTTTTCCTGATTAAGGCTCAACTCCGATTTACCGCGGATGGTTTGTTTGGAAAATTCTAGAGTAGACTTTAGGTAGGAGTAGTTGGTGGCCACCGCCAATAATGCACCTGCCAGTAATAAGCCAGTGGCTTTGAGCCATTGTGGAAAATGCTTTTTATTAAATGATTTTACTCCTTCATAAATACCGTAAGGAATAGCGAGAAAGAGGAAATAATAGAACATTTGGGGGTGACGCGCACTGAGCTCTAGGGCCAAGAAAAGGGCAAATAGGCCCAAGCCGGTGAAGAGCTTTTGGCGGCGATAGGCATAGACCATGCCGGCTAAAATCCCTGGTAGATAAGCCATGGCGTGAATCTTGGCATTATGTCCGGCCTCTAATACAATGATAAAGTAGCTCGAAAAGCCATAGGCCAAAGCGCCTAGGATGGCAATTTTTGGATCCACTTTAAATGCCATGCCTAAGATGTAAAAACCGATCATGAGCATAAGGGGATACCCTATGGCTGGATCGAGAAATACGCTATTGATGGTGCGCGGAATGTAGCGCAGGATCTCACCTTTATGGATTACCGAAGTCATGTATGAAGGCATGCCGGCAAATATGATATTGGTCCAATAGATCTGGCGATCTTCTTGTTCACGGTATTTTTTGATCTCGGTAGCCGAGCCGGCGTGTTGCTTAATATCATTTTGCTGGATGGTCTTTCCCGATAGTACCGGCGCCGAAAAGAAGGCTGCCGCTAGGATGAAGATACCCAGCGCAATAAGGTGAAGCTTGTATTTCTGAAACATGAAATATGGTTTGAGGGCCAAATATAGGAAAGATATGGAGCCCTCCTTCGCTAAAGCTTCGGCGGGCGAGCCCTCCTTCGCTAAAGCTTCGGCGGGCGAGCCCTACTACGCTAAAGCTTCGGCGGGGGAGCCCTCCTACGCTAAAGCTTCGGCGGGAGATCTGGGGGAGCATGGGAAGCAGGGTAGCACAGAGGCTCAGAAGCTCAGGGGCACAGAGGCTCAGGGGCTCAGGGGCTCAGAAGCACAGGGGCACGGAAGCACAGAAGCACAGGAGGTGTCCTTTCCTGATTTCAGTTGACAGGTTTTTCGGAGGCTCATGGGGATAGTCGACCATCGTAATTGTGGTCAAACTACATCAGGGACGGACAGGACTCTAAATTCTACATTCTAAACTCTAAACTCTAAACTCTAAACTCTAAATTCTAAAGTCGATTTTCCCAATACCGCGGCAATGTTCTTAATTTGCAAGCTCTAATAGATTTTCCATGTGCGGTATCGCCGGTTTTATTGATGGTAAGCTAAGTGGTGAAGCCCAAAAGGGTACCATAGAAGCGATGTTGAACAGCATTATGCACCGGGGTCCGGATTACAGCGGTCACTGGCAGCAGAATGAGCTGGTTTTGGGACATAACAGACTGAGCATTATCGACCTCAGTGCGGCGGCGCATCAGCCTTTTCACTACGAATGGCAGGGCCGTAAAGTTTCCTTAGCCTTTAATGGTGAGGTCTACAATTATAAAGAGATTCGCCGGGAGCTGGAAGCGGAGGACTATGCCTTTGCGACCACCTCCGATACCGAGGTTATCTGCGCTGCTTATCTGCACTGGGGGGAGTCTTGTGTGACGCATTTTATGGGAATGTGGGCTTTTGCGATTTGGGACCATCAAGATCGCAAGCTGTTTTGCAGCCGGGATCGTTTCGGCATAAAGCCCTTTTATTACCAAAGTGAAGGGAGTCGTTTCTATTTTGCCTCGGAGTACAAAGCGCTCAAGTTAAGTCCGCTCTTTAAAGCCGACTACAATGCCAATCACTTTTACCGCTTCCTACAATTAGGTTGGCAAACCTATGCCGACGAAACCTTTTACGCCCGAATTAAAGCCTTGCCGGAAGCGCATAACTTAGTTTATAAAGAGGGCAAACTGCAGGTGTACCGCTACTGGGATCTTTCGCTGCAGCAAGAGAAAATACCTTTTGCCGAGGCTCAGGAACGCTGGCGGGAGCTTTTTATGGATAGTTTACAACTGCATATGCGGGCCGATACTCCGGTGGGAGCCTGCTTGAGCGGTGGTTTGGATAGCTCGGCGATTTGCTCGGCGGTAGGGAAACTCTATCCTGATTTGAACTTTAAGACCTTTACCATTTACTACGGCGGAAAGGATGAGGTAGACGAACGTCCTTGGGCCAAAATGGTGACCGATGCTTATCCCAATTTAGATCCCTACGATTATTCGCCCCAAGGCGATGAGCTCTTGGAAGAATTCGAAACTTTTTTCAGTTACTTCGACGTACCGCCCGGGGGGAGCTCGCCATTGTCGCAGTATTTCGTAATGAAGTTGGCCAAACAACACGGGATGAAAGTCTTATTGGACGGGCAAGGGGCCGATGAATACCTCGCTGGTTACGATCACTCTTTTTACCGTTTGGCTGCCGGTAGTTTGCTGGGCTTAAAGCCGATCAGTTTTGTGAGGGAACTCCAAGCATTTCAGGCCCTAAGACCTCGCTCGGCCATGGCCCATTTAGGTAGTTATGGTAAGAGTGTATTTGCCGCGATGACTTCCGAAAATACCTTGTATCAAACCGAATACCGAAAGTTTTATCCCTTTTTAGGAGCCCAAGAGTCGCCTAATCCGCAACTCTGGCAACCGGCGGGGGGCAGCCGATTGAATCAGTTCTTGTATCAGCTCACTTCCCGCACCTCACTGCCGAGTTTGCTTCACAACGAGGATCGCAATTCGATGGCCTTCTCGATCGAGTCGCGCGTACCCTTCTTAGATCATCGCTTGGTAGAATATAGTTTTAGTTTGCCGGATAGTTATAAGCTCCAAATGGGTTGGAGTAAGCGCATTTTGAGAGAATCGATGCGGGGCATTATGCCGGCGCCGATCATCGACCGTAAGGATAAGAAAGGCTTCGTAACGCCGGGCGAAAGCAAATGGCTCCGTGGCGCTTTTAAGCCTCTACTGCAAGAAACCCTCAAGGGAGAAACCCCCTTCTTAGCCGATACCAAAGTGAAAGAGCTGATCAAGGATTATCAGTCTGGAAACAACAAGAACGCCCGTTTGGTATGGCGCCTGGCTATGCTGGATAAGTGGGTTAAGGCGGGATGAGCGGAGCCCGCCTGCGCTAAAGCTTTGGCGGGCTAGCATGGAACGCAGCGCTAGTGTGGAGGCAGGGATGCTGGGATGATCATGTTTTAATTCTGAGTTAACTACAGTTTCATGTTGAGTTTGGAGAAGCGTATTGATTGTAGGGCTTTTGACTCTTCGAATAATGAGACCCTTGGATGGGCTCAGCCTACTCGCCGATAGGTAGGAGAAATACACTTTCCCGCTAAAGCTTTATCCTTCGACTCCGTAAAACGAGGCATTCTTAGTACTTTGATATTTAGGTCTTTGCTTAACTGTAATCGCGTTCCTATCCCGTTGATCTAAGATTTGCTTTTAGAGTTGATCCCTCTCATTGTGGTCCATCTAAACCAGAGACGGAGAACTATTTCACGTCCCATGTCTCCTTCCTCAAATCTCTGCTATCATTTCCCTTTCCTTCCAAAAAACCCTTTCAAATCGTCGAAAGCCTGGCTGTAGCGGTACAGGAGGCCGAAGCAGATCAGTACCAATCCGCTGCCCAGGGGGAGTTCGAAATAGAGGGCTAGACCTTGGGCTTGGACCAGACTTACCAAGCCAAAGGCGGTGAGTCCGACAAAAAGTACCTGGAAAAGTGCTTTACTGTGCGGCCAAATATGCAGATCACGGCCGAGGATAATGAGTTTAATGAGGTTAATAAGGAACATGGCGCTAAAGCTGGCCACCGCTGCTCCGAGGAGGCCAAAACGCGGAATAAAGAGGAAGTTAGTAGCGATGGTTATGCCAATGAGCGCCAGGCCCGTATAGAAATTAAAGCGCTGGCGGTCGGTTATGGTGAGGATGATACCGTTAACGCCACTGGCACCCTGGATGATCTCACCCAAAGCAATGGCCAGCACCACCCAGGCCGCATCGGCAAACTGGTATTCTTCGGGTATGATGAGCCAGGCAAGGTCGAGGTTTACCCAGATCAATAGGAAGATCAGGGAAGTGGAGATCATCTGATTGAGGGCCGATCGGCGGTAAATGGATTCGATCTCAGGCAGATCTTGGTCGGCCCAGGCTTTGGCTAAAAAGGGACGCAGACTTACGAAAAGGGCCTTGGAAGGAACCGACACCACAGTACCGATAAAAAAGGCGATGTTATAAAAGGCTACTTCCGCTTTACCTAATAATCCGCGGATCATTAAAATATCGATCCGAGACACTAAGATCATCGCCGCCGAGGCGAGCATGACCATGAGTCCGTAGGAAACTATGGGTCGCAATTGTATTTGGTCGAAGCGCCATTGAAAAGTAGGAAAGTGGCGACGACTGTGTCTAAGGGCCAGTAGGACTTGGATGCCGTATCCGATAGCGAGGACATAATAGAAGGAGGTATGCCCGATCTCTAAGAAAAAGCTAAGAGCCAAGGCCACGGTAACTATCATGCGTCGGAAAACCTGCTTGAGGAACTGCGGGAAGATCACTTCTTTATGATGCTGGCTAAGCGCAGCGAACAGCTCGAAGCTGAGCATGCTTAGGGTGATAATGAGAGCAAAGAATATATTATTGGCGGCCAGTCCGAAGCCGAAACGCACCACCAAGGAAGCTAAGCCGAGGGCCATGCTAGATGCAGAAATTAATAAGAGAGCCAAGGACCAGAGCTGGGCGCGCTGACTTTCCTTAAGACGAGGGAAATAGGTGGTGATGGTGATCGGTAAACCCAGATGACCCAGGGTAGAAGCTATGGCTGCGAAGGCCAGTACGGTCTGTATTTCTCCGTTAAAATCAGCATCGGCCAGAAAAACATAGGGAAAGAACACCATGGTGTTTAGGGCACCAAGGGCTACTCCGAGGTAGGAGTTGATGGAGTTCCAAAAGGATTGTTTAGCGACGATTCCCATGCTGGCTGTAAAGGAACGAAATTGGGAGGAGAAAATTATGGGGGCGCTTCGCTAGAAGAGAAGTACAGGGGCACAGGGGCTCAGGGCACGCTGCGCTAGCCCACCTGGGCTAAAGCTTCGGTAGGTGAACATGGAGGCATGGAGGCAGGGCGGCAGGGAAAGCCATCCTTCGCTCACGTAAAACTTGACAAGTAAAGCTTCGGTGGGCGAACAAGGAAAGCTTTGAGATCTTCATTTTCGCTTTACCTTTGTACTATGATCGAAAGACTGAAGCGGATGTGGCGGAGGGTAGAGCGCACGGTGGCCTCTTACGCGAAGCGGGTGACCTTACCCTTGTTCGAGGGATTGAGTCTCTATGATGTGGCGAGTTTTTTCTTCCGCGGTATTTACGAAGGTAGTGTGACCAATCGCGCCGGTTCTATCGCTTATTCGTTCTTCTTGGCCTTATTCCCCGGGATCATCTTTTTCTTTACCCTCATTCCTTTCTTCCCGGTGGAGAGCTTGGAAACCGAGGTTTTTTCGGTCTTTCAGCGCATCCTTCCGCCGGATACCTTCGATGCGGTGCGCGGCACGATCGAGGATGTGTTGAGTAATAAAAGGGGTGGCTTACTTTCTTTTGGTTTCTTCTTGGCCCTGATCTTTTCGACCAATGGGGTCAATGCGATCATCAGTAATTTTAATTCTACCTACCACCAGATCGAAACGCGTAATATGTTTCAGCAGCTCACGGTAAGCTTAGGACTTACGGTGATGCTGAGTATCAATTTTATCATTGGTATTATCGTGATCATCTTTTCCTCCGATGTGCTGAATGCGGTGCTCAATTTCTTTGGTCTCGAAGTGGTTTCGGCCCTAGCGGTGGAATTGACCCGTTATTCCCTGTTGGTCTTTGTGGTCTTTATCGGGATCGTATTGCTCTATAATTTTGCGCCCAGTGGCAAAAGGGCCTGGCGTTTCTTTTCGCCCGGAGCGGTATTGGCCACTTTCTTGATTTTGGTGAGTTCTTGGGCCTTTAGTGTTTATGTCGAGAATTTTAATCAGTACAATAAACTTTACGGCTCCATCGGTACCTTGATGGTGATCATGTTGTGGATCTATATCAATGCTCTGGTCTTGATCATTGGCTTTGAGCTTAATGCCAGTATAGCTGGGGTGAAGAAGGCTCGCTGAAGCTCGCGCTGGGGGAGCAGGGCGTGCAGGGTGTGCAGGGTGTGCTCGATGAGGCTTGCGCTGGGTGTGCAGTGACTTTATCAACTAGCCTTTGGGGTGAGGAGGGTCTTGCGGAAGTAGTAGATCTGAATGCTTAATCGGTATAATTCCGAATAATAGGAATTTTTCTCGTCCTGACTTATTAAGCTACAATTGAGAAAGAAACAAAGAATATTCGCTACTTCAAAAAGGGAGGCCCTGGCAATGGATAAGTACCGGGCGAATTCCTTCTGTGTGGCAGCACCAGAACCTTCGGCTATGTTGTTACTGATACTTAAAGTTGCTCCTTCTAATTGTTCCGCAAGACGATATAGTTGTTTATCTCTGGCTGTCTGTGCGATCTTGAATAATGGAATACTTAAGCGGTGAGACGCTTTCCAAATCTCAAGATCCTCAAATCTAAATTGTTTTGATACTAGTTTATTCATACAACAAAAGAAGTAGTTGAACAGTCATTAAGCCTAGTTCACTCACTTAGCAAGCATTTGCTAAACTTTATCCAGCCTCCCGGCCTCCCGGCCTCCAAGCATCCCCGCATCCCCGCATCCCTGCTTCCGTGCCTCCCAGCCTCCAAGCCTCGGGGCCTCCGTGCCTCCGTGCCTCCCCGCGATGAGCTGAAAAATCCTTAAATTTTTCAGCGAATCTCTTTTCGTGTTCCAAAAACTACTTTTATATTTGCAGCCCGAAAAATGGAAGACCTGCGCCCCGGCGTATTAAATAAGATACTATGAAACGTACTTTTCAACCTTCGAACCGCAAGAGAAAAAACAAACACGGATTCCGTGAAAGAATGTCTAGTGCCAGTGGCCGCAAGGTATTGAACTCTCGTCGTGCCAAGGGCCGTAAAAAGGTTTCTGTTTCTAGCGAAGGTAATTACAAAGGCTAAGGTGCTTTTGTATTCATAATATTTCTAAAGGTGTTGCCAGGCAGCACCTTTTTTTTTGCCTGCCCATTTCCTGCTTCGTATTTTCACCAATAATTTCTCAACATGCCCAAGGATAACTCCATCAAACACATTCTGATCATAGGTAGTGGTCCGATCGTGATCGGTCAGGCCTGCGAATTCGATTACTCTGGTTCTCAAGCAGCACGTTCTTTACGTGAAGAAGGAATTGAAGTGTCGTTGATCAATTCCAATCCGGCCACCATTATGACCGATAATGTGGTTGCCGACCACGTTTACCTTTTACCATTGGAAGTAGCTTCTTTAGAGAAGATCTTGAAAGAACAAAAGATCGATGCGGTGCTGCCAACCATGGGAGGGCAAACCGCCTTGAACTTATGTATCGAGGCCGATAAGGATGGACTTTGGGAAGAGTATGGAGTACGTATCATTGGGGTAGATATCGATGCGATCAATATTACCGAGGACCGGGAGGAGTTCCGTAAATTGATGGGAGATATAGGGGTAGGTATGGCCCCGGCACAAACTGCCACTTCTTACCTTAAAGGGAAAGAGGTAGCGCAGGAGTTTGGCTTTCCCCTCTGTATCCGCGCTTCCTATACCTTAGGGGGATCGGGGGCGACCTTCGTTTTTAACGAAGAAGAATTCGACGAGGCCATGACCCGCGGATTGGAGATCTCGCCTATTCACGAGGTGATGATCGACAAAGCCCTCTTGGGTTGGAAAGAATTTGAATTGGAACTTTTACGCGATGCAAACGATAATGTGATCATTATTTGTTCGATCGAGAATATGGACCCGATGGGGATCCACACTGGAGATTCGATCACCGTGGCCCCGGCCATGACCTTGTCGGATACCACTTACCAGCGGATGCGTGACATGGCGATCCACATGATGCGCTCGATCGGGAATTTCGCCGGGGGCTGTAATGTGCAATTCGCGGTAAGTCCGGATGAGAAAGAAGAAATCGTGGCGATCGAGATCAACCCCCGGGTTTCGCGTTCTTCGGCCCTAGCTTCTAAAGCCACCGGTTACCCGATCGCGAAGATCGCCGCCAAATTGGCGATAGGATATAATTTGACCGAATTAGACAATCAGATCACCCAAACTACCAGTGCTTATTTTGAGCCTACTTTGGACTATGTGATCGTGAAGATCCCACGCTGGAACTTCGATAAATTCGAGGGAGCCGATCGTAGACTGGGCCTCCAAATGAAATCGGTAGGCGAAGTGATGGGAATCGGCCGCTCTTTCCAAGAAGCCCTGCATAAAGCAGCGCAGTCTCTAGAGATCAAGCGCAATGGCTTGGGAGCCGACGGGAAAGGAGAAACCGATCAAGACAAGGTATTACACGCCTTAGAACACGCTTCGTGGAATCGGGTCTTTATGATCTACGATGCCATGCAATTGGGTATTCCATTGCGCCGTATCCACGATATTACCAAGATCGATATGTGGTTCTTGCGTCAGATCCAAGAATTGGTGCAAGTGCAAGCCGATATCGAAAAACATACCCTAGAAAGCTTACCGCGCGAACTCTTGTTAGACGCCAAGACCAAAGGTTTTGCCGACCGTCAGATCGCCCACATGATCGGGGTGCTGGAGTCGGAAGTGCATACCAAGCGCAGTGAACTGAACATTAATCGGGTTTGGAAATTAGTAGATACCTGTGCGGCCGAATTTCCGGCGCAAACGCCTTATTTCTACTCTACTTTCGAATACGAATATGAAAGCGCCGAAGGTGAAGTAAACGTAGAGAACGAATCCGAGGTAAGCGAAAAGCAAAAGATCGTGGTGCTTGGCTCTGGTCCGAACCGAATCGGACAGGGCATCGAATTCGATTATTCCTGCGTACACGGCGTTTTAGCGGCCAAGGAGAGTGGTTTTGAAACCATTATGATCAACTGTAATCCGGAGACGGTATCGACCGACTTCGATACGGCGGATAAACTGTATTTCGAGCCCGTATTCTGGGAGCATATTTACGATATCATCTTGCACGAAAAGCCGGTAGGGGTAATCGTGCAGCTGGGCGGACAAACCGCTTTGAAACTAGCCGAGAAATTGGACCGCTTTAATATTCCGGTGGTGGGTACCAGCTACCAAAGCTTGGACTTAGCGGAAGACCGCGGACGTTTTTCGGAATTATTGCGCGACAATGAGATCCCTTACCCTAAGTTCGGGGTAATTACCAATGCCGATGAGGCGCGGGAGTTGGCCGATGAACTAGGCTTCCCCATCTTAGTACGTCCGAGTTATGTACTAGGTGGCCAAGGCATGAAGATCGTGATCAACCAAGACGAGTTGGAAAAGCACGTGGTAGATCTCTTCAAAGCCTTTCCCGGCAACCGGGTTTTATTAGACCATTATTTAGAAGGTGCGATCGAAGCGGAAGCAGATGCGATCTGCGACGGTGAGGAGGTGTACATCATGGGAATCATGGAACACGTGGAGCCCTGTGGGATCCATTCCGGCGACAGCCATGCGGCCTTACCTCCCTTTAACCTTGGTGACCTAGTGATCCAACAGATCGAGGATCACACCAAAAAAATCGCTTTAGCGCTTAACACGGTGGGCTTGATCAATATTCAGTTTGCGGTGAAGGACGATAAGGTCTACATCATCGAAGCCAATCCACGTGCCTCGCGTACGGTACCCTTTATTGCCAAAGCTTACGACGAGCCTTATGTGAACTACGCTACCAAAGTAATGTTGGGCGTGAAAAAGGTGAAGGACTTCGATTTTAATCCGAAGAAGAAAGGCTGGGCCATTAAGCAACCGGTCTTCTCATTCAATAAGTTCCCCAAGGTGAATAAGAAACTCGGTCCCGAGATGAAGTCGACCGGAGAGAGTATCTATTTCATCGACAATCTGCGTGATCCGGTCTTTAAGAAGATCTACGCGGAAAGGAATCTTTACTTGAGTAAGTAGAAGGGGTACAGGGGCTCAGGGGTACAGGGGCTCAGAGGCTCAGAGGCTCAGGGGTACAGGGGTTCAGGGGCTCAGGGGTACAGAGGGTACGCTTCGCTAGCTTGGGAGGCCCACCTGCGCTAAAGCTTCGGCGGCTGCGCTTCGCTAGCTGGGAGGCCCACCTGCGCTAAAGCTCCGGCGGGCAAGCATGGAAGAAGAATCTGTGTC
>CBFHJH010000012.1:70504-73970 GCA_965656185.1 Croceimicrobium sp. | reverse complement strand
CAAAAAAGCGGAGGAAATTCTTTCGAAGGAGGACCTACGCGAAGGTTTTAAGGAATTACAGAAGCTTCACAAGGAGTGGCGCCATATTGGGCCGGTAGAGCCTGAGTTGAGGGAGGTCTTGTGGCAAAAGTTCTCGGATATCACCAAGCAAATTCATGAAAAACGCGATGCCTTTTACAAAGAAGTGAAGGCCAAGCGTGAGGAATTATTGGTAGAGAAGAAGGCTTTGGTGGAAAAAATAAAAGAAGTACCCCGAGACTTTAAGAAGCACCATGAATGGCAAAAAGCGATCAAGTCTATCAATGAGATCCAAGCGGCTTTCAAGAAGATCGGCCGATTGCATATTCCTGGGAACGATGAGGTATGGGAAGAGTTTCGCGAAGCCTTAAGGGATTTCAATAAGGCTAAGAATCAATTCTATAAAGACCTTAAGAAAGAGCATCAGAAAAACTTAGAGCGCAAGCGCGATTTACTGGCCAAGGCCGAGGAGCTTAAGGACAGTGAAGACTGGCGCAATACGGCGAATGCCTTGAAGCGCATTCAGGCCGATTGGAAAAAGATTGGTCATGTGCCTAAAAGCGAGAGTGATAAGATCTGGAAGGAGTTTAGAGCAGCTTGTAATCACTTCTTCGACCGCTTGACCAAGCACAACAAACAACGAGATAAAGAGCTGGAGGGTAATGCCGAGGCCAAGGAAGCGGTGCTTCAAAAGTTGGAGGACTACAGTCCTGATCTAAAGGATAAGAAGGGCACCATTGCCAAGGTAAAAGAGTTTATCGCCGAATGGAAAGATCAAGGTCCTATTCCGCGCAAACTGCGTGGAGAGCTGGACGCTCGCTTTAATAAAGGCGTTGATGCCATCTTCAAGGCGATCGACATGGATCGTGCCGAATCGCAAAAGATCCGTTTTGAAAACAAAATGGATAGTTTGGCAGAACAGGGAACCCATAAGCTGCAGGAGGAACGCGATCACTTGCGCCGTAAATTGGATGAAGCCAAAAAGGAACTGATCCAATTGGAAAACAACATGAGTTTCTTTAGCAGCAGCGATCCCGACAGTCCGATCGTAAAAGAAGCCAACAAGAATATCGAAGCGCAGAAAAGGACGGTAGAGAATATTCAAAGTCAGCTCAAACTCTTAGGACAGAAAGTCAAGGAAATCCGTCAGGCTGAGGAAGCAGCGGCAACCAAGGCCGAAAGTACCGAGGACTCTAGCGGCGATTAAGCGATAGGGCATGGATAAAGGCACTGATCTATTGGTCCCTTTGGCCATTGCCTTAATCATGTTTGGCATAGGTCTGGACCTCAAGTTTAAGGATTTCAGACGAGTATTCTTAAGACCCAAAGCCATATTGGTAGGCTTAACCAGCCAGTTTATACTACTGCCCTTAGTGGCTTTTATTATGGCTTGGCTATTGCCTATAGACCCATTATACAAAGTGGGCCTTATCCTAATTGCCTCTGCTCCTGGTGGAACTGCATCGAATTTAGTAACTCATATGTTAAAGGGTCGGGTAGCTTTGTCGGTTAGCTTGACCTCCTTTAATAGTTTAGGAATCCTCCTTAGTATACCGCTTTACTTGAGTTTAGCTCTGCATTGGTTTTTAGATACCGACGCGGAAGTAGCGATCGGATTTGCCGATACCTTCCGGGAAATTCTACTCACGGTGGTTTTACCGGTGGTGGCCGGAGTGCTGAGTCATGAATACGGACCCAGGCGAATTATCGAAGCTATGCAGCAGCCCCTGCGCTACATTTTACCCTTACTACTTTTCGGAGTTTTTGCCTTTGCTTTATTGCTCGATGATGATGGTGGGCAGCCTGCCGCCTTTTGGGAGAATATTGAATTATTCTTTCCCCTTTTATTCTTCAACTTGTTGACGATGGCCATTGGTTTTTGGATCGCTACTAAAGCGGGAATTAAACACAATGGTGCATTTACCATCGCTGTAGAGATGGGCCTACAAAACTCGGCGCTAGCTATTTTTATTGGCTCTTCGGTTTTGGAAAACCCACAAATATCCTTGGTGGCGGTAATTTACAGCAGCTTTACTTTTTTCAGCACTTGGTTCTTCGCCTGGTTGATGAAGCATCGGTTCAAGCCTTTCCGCAAACCGATCATTTAAAACATCTATTAAGTATTTGACGGGGACCTAATTGCGAATAAAGAGCTGTAGTTTTGCAAAATGTCGCAAAATTTCAGGATTCAATCAGAATACAAGCCAACGGGAGATCAACCTCAGGCCATCAAGGAGTTGGCCGAAGGCGTTAATAGCGGGGCTGATTTTCAGACTTTATTGGGAGTGACCGGTTCGGGCAAGACCTTTACCGTAGCCAATCTGATCGAAAAGATCCAGAAACCAACCTTAGTTCTTAGTCACAATAAGACTTTGGCGGCACAGCTCTACTCTGAATTCAAGCAATTCTTTCCCGATAATGCAGTGGAGTACTTCGTTTCCTATTACGATTACTATCAGCCAGAAGCCTATATTCCCACCAGCGGAACTTACATTGAGAAGGACCTAAGTATTAACGATGAAATCGAGAAGTTGCGACTTTCTACCACCTCCGCGTTACTTTCCGGCCGACGCGATGTATTGGTGGTAGCTTCGGTTTCCTGCCTCTACGGTATCGGTAATCCTGAATCCTTTAATAAACAGGTGATCGAGATCGAGGTAGGGCAAGTTATTCCGCGGAATAAGTTACTCTATGCCTTTGTGAACGCCTTATATAATCGCACAGCGGCCGAATTTAGTCGTGGTAACTTTAGGGTGAAGGGCGATACGGTAGATATTTTCCCGGCTTACGCCGATACCGCCTTCCGTATTCATTTTTGGGGGGATGAGATCGAGCGTATCGAGCGTTTTGATCCTAGTGATCGGACGGTACTGGAGAGCTTCGATTCGGTTCGCATTTTTCCCGCTAACATTTTCGTAACTGGAAAAGAGCATTTGCAGCAGGCCATCCACCAGATACAGGACGATATGGTGGAGCAGGTGGATTTCTTCGCTAAGAATGGCCGGCCTTTGGAGGCGAAGCGTTTGCAAGAAAGAACCGAATTCGATCTGGAAATGATCCGTGAATTAGGTTACTGCTCCGGGATCGAGAACTATTCGCGCTATCTGGACGGACGTTCACCTGGTACTAGACCTTTCTGCTTGTTGGATTATTTTCCAGATGATTATCTGATGGTGATCGACGAAAGTCACGTTACTGTACCTCAAGTACGCGCCATGTATGGTGGTGACCGTTCGCGAAAGGAGAATTTGGTGGAATACGGATTCCGCTTGCCCGCGGCAATGGACAACCGACCTTTGAAATTTGAAGAATTCGAATCGTTGCAAAATCAGGTAGTTTATGTGAGTGCCACTCCAGCCGATTATGAGTTGGAAAAGAGCGAAGGTGTGGTGGTAGAGCAGTTGATCCGCCCGACCGGCCTTCTGGACCCGCGTATCGAAGTTCGTCC
>CBFHJH010000012.1:45711-70405 GCA_965656185.1 Croceimicrobium sp. | reverse complement strand
TGTAGAGAATCAGGTTGACGACCTGATGGAGGAGATCAATAAACGCACTGAACTAGACGAAAGGGTTTTGGTAACCACCTTAACCAAGCGGATGGCCGAGGAATTGACCAAGTACCTTACGCGTTACGGTGTTCGCTGTAGATACGTCCACTCGGATGTAGATACCTTAGAGCGAGTGGAGATCATGCGTGACCTTCGCTTGGGACTCTTTGATGTACTGATCGGCGTGAACCTCTTGAGGGAAGGCCTAGACCTCCCAGAAGTGAGCTTGGTGGCTATTCTGGATGCGGATAAAGAAGGTTTCTTAAGAGCCGAGCGCTCATTGGTACAAACCGTGGGAAGGGCCGCACGTAATGTAAATGGCTTGGCTATCATGTATGCGGATAAGATCACCGATAGTATGCGTAAGACCATCGATGAAACCAATCGCCGGAGGGCAATTCAAGCCGAATACAACGAAAAGCACGGCATTACACCGCAGGCTTTGAAAAAGTCGACCGATTCCATTTTACCTGGCAGCAAAAAGGATCATAACCCTTATCGATCTAAGTTACCCGAAAGCAAAGCCGCGGAGCCGGAGTTGCAGTATCAGAGTAAAGGAGATTATAAAAAAGGTATCGAGAAGATTCGCAAAAGAATGGAAACCGCCGCCAAGGCCTTGGACTTTATCGAGGCCGCGGCGCTGCGCGATGAAATGGTAGCCTTAGAAGAAAAAATGAACAAGGAATACCCCAATTAGGTTATAGCGTTACAACATTAATTATGAGAAAAGGACTACTCTCTTTCTTATTCATTTTCCCATTATTCATTCAGGCACAGGTCAGTGGTACCCTGGTAGACGCCGCAGGGGAGACCTTGCCGATGGCCAATGTAGTGGCCTATCAAGATGGCGCGATGGTGGACGGCATGGCGGCCGACATGGACGGAAGCTTTGCCTTAAACTTAGCTCCGGGAGATTATCAGTTAATTTTATCTTTTGTAGGCTATCAAGCCGATACCATGAAAGTTTCTGTTCCCGAAAGTGGTGCTTTAAACCTGGGTAGGCTCACTCTGCAAAAAGGAGGTGAGGCCATATTGGAAGAGGTATCGGTTACGGCGGAAGCGCGGATGATGGAATTTGAGCAGGATAAACGGGTTTTTAATGTAGCCAAAGATCTTGCCTCGGTAGGTAGTAATGCTTCTGAAATTCTCAATAACCTTCCTTCGGTGGCGGTAGATGTGGAAGGTAATGTTAGCCTGAGGGGGTCTAATAATGTACGGATCTTAGTGAATGGAAAGCCTTCTGGGCTGATTGGAACAGACCCCGCAGCAGCACTGCGCTCCTTGCAAGGAAATACCATCGAAAAAATTGAAGTTATCACCAATCCTTCAGCACGGTATGATGCAGAAGGAGAAGCCGGTATAATAAATATTGTCTTGAAGAAACAGGACCAAAAGGGCTTCAACGGTAGCTTCGATCTGAGTGGAGGATATCCAAACTTATTTGGAGCCGGGGCCACTATGAATTACCGTCGCAACCGATTAAATTTCTTCACTAATTTAAGTTTTCAGTACCGCCGTTCTCCTGGTGGAGGCTCTTCTAATCAACGTTTTGATTTACCCGATACATCCTATTCATTCATTCGCGATCGTTATCAGAATCGCGGGGGAAGGGATGCCACCTTGCGTTTTGGGGCTGATTATGATTTAGCCGATGATCAAATCCTTACCGGTTCATTTCTTTTTCGCCCCAGCTTAGATCGCAACTATGTGGAGCTAAATTACCGAGACCTTGATGCTAACGGTGTCCAGCAGCGAGTAGTGAACCGCTTTGATGATGAGACTGAAACGGAGGGAACCGTAGAAGGTAATATCAGTTGGCAAAAGACCTTTGGCGATGATGATGATCATAAGTGGACCGCAGACCTACGCTACTCCATGGAAGATGATCGCGAGAATTCGATAATCACACAAGACACCAATGGCATATCAGACGAATTCATTCAGCGGGTGGCGAATTTGGAGTATCAGCGAAGCACCTTAGTGCAAACCGATTACGTGCGCCCGATCGATGATAAACGCTCCTATGAAATGGGCAGCCGGGTTACCTTACGAGAGATCGAAAACGATTATTCTTTAGACGAACAAGCTTCGGATGGTTCTTATATTCCAGACCCAGAGTTCAATAATAGTTTCCTCTTCCAAGAAAATGTTTATGCGGCTTATGGTATTTATAATGGCGCTTGGGGAGAAAATACGACCTTTCAGTTGGGATTGCGGGCTGAGCTTACCGATTTGACCACAGAAGTAGGGGATTTCGACAGTATTAATCGAAGGACTTATGCCAATTTATTTCCAAGTGCCTTCTACACCTATAGTTTCAGTCCACTGAGTGATTTGCAACTAAGTTTTAGTCGACGCATTAGTCGACCAGGGTTTCGCACCCTTGCGCCATTCTTTGGTTTCAGTGATAATCGTAATTTTTACAGTGGTAACCCTAATGTAAACCCGGAATTCACCTCAAGCTATGAGGCCGGATACGTGCGCTACTTTGAAAGGGGTAGTTTATACAGTGGTATTTACTACCGACATCGTACAGGCGTGATCGAGCGAATAACGGTGGTAGAAGAAAGAAATGGAGAAGAATTTACCCGATTCTTCCCGGTAAATTTAGCGGTACAAGATGCCTATGGTTTCGAGTTTAATTTCCAGTATAAGTTTGCTGATTGGTACGATGTAAATGCCAATTTGAATTTGTTTAGAGCAATTACCGCGGGGGAGTATGAAGGGCAGAGCTTTGGTGCGGATAATTACAGTAGTAATGGTCGCTTAGTAAATCGCTTTAAGTTCTGGAAATCCGATCTGCAGGTAAGTTTCCGAATGCGGGGGGCAGAAACAACTCCTCAAGGTCGTCGCTTGGGTATCTATACCCTAGACATTGGCTGGAGTAAGGATATTTTAAAAGGCAAAGGGACCATTACCTTCTCGGTACGTGACTTATTCAATAACCGCATTCGTCGTTATTATCAATTCGGCGATATTGCTGGCGGAGGAACCTTCGATACCTACGGCACATTCCAATGGCGACAAAGACAGTTTACCATTAATTTCAACTACCGACTTAATCAGCGCAAAAAGCCAAGTCGTCCCTCGGGAGGAGAATTTGACGGCGGTAATTATTGATCGAACTCCAGGACCAGCGGGGATTGATCGATGGCCAATTCTTGGCCCGCCTGCCAAATGGTATAAGTAATGGGTCCTTCATCGCTTTTTAATCGATAGACCCGGCCACTGCTTGATGAGCTAAAGTGCAGTTGAGTGGGGGAATAAGTGCGGCCCAGATTGGCATTCCAAAGGACATAGCGTTCCCGTCCATTATTTGCACGATAAAGGAATACATAAATGCCAGGGACAAATTTGCTAGGAATTTCCTTTACAAATCGATAGTCGCCCAACAGTCGTTTTAAGCTGCGTAGTTTGAAAAATGCGGGCTTCAGTTTATCTTGATTCCACTTCTCCCTGCTCAGTCCACTGCTCTGAAACATTTGCGGATTAGCGGTATTTACATCTCGGAACATGTATAAAAAAGCGCCATCGATTCCCGAGGCATGGGCTAGTATAAAACTTCGCACGATAAGGTTGGCTTGCCTTTGGAGAGATTGCAAGCTGTCTGCGGCCGGTGCTGCCTGTACAGATTTAAGATTACTATCGTAACCAAATTCTGTGAGGTAGATCTTTTGTTGGGCTAGTTTGCGATCCCGAAAGCGCACTATATCTCTGAGGCGTTGATAGAGTTTATCCTCTTCGGGACTAATAGCATGTTGGATCTTATTGGCTTGTCCGCCGGCATCATTACTGTAATGATGAAAATTTATCGCGTCTGCAGGAAAGTCACCCTTAGGACGTTGGTATTTAGACCAAATTCGAATCGCTTCGAGGTAATTTGTATCCATACGAGCCAAGCCTCCCATGATGAATTCTAGATCGGGGTCCGCTTGTTTAACGCCATAATCTGCCCCCATTTGTCCCGCATGTCCATCGTAATCGGCGCTGAGCATGGCAGCAAACTCAAAGGCACCAAAATATGCTTCCTTAGTACGCCACCATTTATCGGGTTCATTCCAGTTTTCTATCGCAGTGAGGTAGTTTAAGCCGCTTCTCACCGGCTGACCTTTCGCCAAATGCAAGCGCTCGCTAGAAATTTGTTTACTGCCGTAGCGCGCAGCATATTGAAAGCAAAACCGACTGTGCTCCCGATAGGACTCTGGTAAGCGTGGGTTTTTATCGTTTAGGGCCGGGCGGGCTTCAAAATCGATCCCCAGCCAATTGGCATTCCCTTGAAGGCAAGCGATAATTTGCATTCCGGCGCTTTGGGCATCTTCGTAAAAGGCATCGAAGTTCCAAGGTCCGGAAGGGCTGGGAGCAAAACTAAGACCAGCCAATCGCCCTTCGGTATAGGAGAGGTTTTCTTGATAGTGCCAAGTCCAATTGTGGTATTCACGGAGGTAGCTGGCACAATCGGATAACTGATCTACCGGATCATCTACGAAGGCGTTGATTCCAATAAACTCGCCTAAAGTTTTTGTGCTGGTTTCGGCTTGCCGATGCTGGCTCTTGGTTTTTGGGGCAGCCTTTCCATAAATAAGGATCTCGCCGATAGCGGCTTGTTCGCTATGAAAACGCAGGCGCAAAAAGGCGCTCTTTTCTTGCAAGGGAATGCTGCGCCAGCTTTGATAACGATCGGTTTTTATTTTAGCAAGAATCTGCCAATTATTGGGGTCACCGGTCCAAATTTCTAGGGAATCTTTTCCTTCGGCATCGAAGATGGCTAAAGAGTCTAGCTGACAAAGTCCATTTAAGTTGACAAGAAACTCTTGGGGCTGATAGAGAGATTGACTACTGGCTTGGAAAATTCGGCGGGCTGGGAGCCGTACATTTTCTGGTGATCGTATCAGGCGAATGCCTTCATCAAAAAGCCCACCTTGATAATAGCCATTTAAAGCAATGACTTGCTGGTCGCTAACTGGCAGCCAGTTACTCTGCGCCTTGAGGCCGAGACAGAGCAGACCTAAGATGATTATTCGCAATTCCATGTATAAAAAAACCGGCCTAAGCCGGTTTTTATTATTGAGCGCTAATTAATTCTACTTCAAAGATCAACCAAGCGTTGGGGGGAATGACACCTCCCGCTCCGGCGGCACCATAAGCCATATCCGGTGGGATGATCAAGCTAGCCTTTGAGCCTACATTAAGCATGCCGATACCATGGTCCCAACCTGGGATCACTCGACCAACACCAATCGGAAAGCTTATGGGCTCTCCACGTTGACGGGAGTCGTCGAAAAGCATTCCATCGGTTAATTTACCCTGATAATGCACGGCAACGGTCTGACCTTTTTGTGGTTTTGGGCCTTCACCTTCGCTATGGATCTTATAGAAAATACCGCTATCGGATTTTTCGTATCCCTCTGTAAGCTTCGCCATTTTTTCTTCCTCGGCTTTGCGGTTCGCCGCTTCTATTTCATCTTGCTTGGCCATCATATCGGCAAAGACTTGAGCCGCATCCCACGCTTGGGCAGCTTCTCCTTCACGGAGAATCTCTACCTTGTCCATGGTGTCGCCTTGCTGAATTTGATCTACCACATCATGGCCTTCCACTACTTTTCCAAAAACAGTGTGTTTTCCGTCGAGCCAAGGCGTTTCGTTGTGGGTAATAAAAAATTGGGAGCCATTTGTTCCCGGTCCGGCATTAGCCATGGAAAGAATGCCTTTGCCATCGTGGCTAAGATCAGGATGGATCTCATCCGGAAATTTATAACCTGGTCCGCCGGCACCGCTGCCGGTGGGATCGCCACCTTGAATCATAAAATCGGCAATAACGCGGTGGAACTTAAGGCCATCGTAGTAAGGTTCTTCGCTTGCCTTGGCGGTATTTTTGATCTTACCTTCGGCCAGACCCACGAAATTAGCCACGGTTAGTGGAGTTTTCTCATGCTCTAAACGAGCGGTTATCGCACCACGAGGCGTGGTGAATTTGGCATAAATACCTTCCTGCATTTTCTTATTCTTGAATAGATAACATTTCGATTTCGAAGATCAACCAAGCGTTTGGTGGGATTACATTTCCGGCACCGCGGTTACCGTAACCCAAGTGTGGAGGGATTACCAATTTGTACTTGTCACCCACGTTCATCATGGTTAAAGCCTCGCGCCAGCCTAGGATCACAGGAGCATTGCGACTAGCTTGTACTGGGAATGGCTCGTATTTGCGGCCGGCGTTGAATTTACCATTCTCACGGGCCACCTCTTCGATGCTTGAATCGAATAGGGTACCGTCGATCAGGTAACCACTGTAATTCATCAATACGGTTTGATCTTCAGTTGGTTTGGGGCCATCGCCTTCTTCCAATACCTTGTAATACATGCCGGTAGAGGTACTATCAAAACCTTCGGTCGCTTCTTTGATCTGACGGCGCATGGCGGCTTGTTTCTCTTCTTTCGCTTTAGCAATGCCTTCTTTGGCTGCTTGGAAGGCCTCAGCCGCATCGTAGTCCTTCATATCACTACCCTTACGGATGATGGTCACTTTATTCATGACTACATCTTCATTGGGCTTATCCTGGCGGTTACGTGCCATTTGCGAGATGGCATCAGCTACTTCCTGACCAGCTACCACCGAACCGAAGATATTGTAAGAGCCATCGAGGTGTGGTGTTTCGGCCACGGTAATAAAGAACTGAGAACCATTGGTGTTAGGTCCTGAGTTAGCCATGGAGATCACCCCTTTTTTATGACTTAATTCTTCTGAGATCTCATTCTCGAATTTATAACCAGGACCACCCATGCCGTTTCCTTGAGGGTCACCACCTTGGATCATGAAGTTAGGGATCACGCGGTGAAAGATCAAACCATCGTAAAAAGGTTTGCCTTGGTATTCGGCTGAAGCTAGAGGGTGGGTTCCTTCGGCTAGTCCAACGAAGTTCGCAACAGTAAGTGGTGCTTCTTCCTCGGCTAAGTCGATCAATATATCGCCTTGATTGGTAGAGATATGGGCGTAAATACCATCTTCAAGTTCTAGCTTTTCACCATTTACAGTTACGTTCTGCGAGTTGCAACTGCTGAGTAGTCCGCCTACGAGTAAGGCAGTCATCCAAAAGTTCTTCATTTTTTAGGATTTTGTTTTTTGAATATCTGTGATTTCAAGTTCATATACCAAAGCGGTAAAGGGAGGGACTTTATTCTGGTCGCCCGCCACTCCAAAGGCGCGATGCGAAGGTAAGATAAATAGACCCTTGTCGCCAAGTCGCATCATCTTTAGCGATTCATGCAGGCCGATCTCCGCATCTTCGCGGTCGATTCGCAGTTGGGCGCTTTCTCCGGGAGCAGACTCATAGATAGTGGTGCCGTTGAGCAAGGAGATGCGATAAGTGTAGGAAACATCATCCCCCATTTTTGGTCGTGGGCCTTGCCCTAGACTATCGATCTGGTAAAAAATACCGGTACCATTACGTTTCAAATCCAAATCGCGGTCGGCGATATACTCTTTGATAGACTCCACTTCCTTCTTAAGGAAATCACGGTGGGCCTCAATGCTATTTTCACGGGTGCGCCCTGGTTTTTGCTGGTCTATTAAAGGTTTGCTGGTTTCCGCTTCCGGGCCATTACAGGCTCCAAAAACGAAGCTTAGAATAAGGATCAAGTTAATGCGCATCCGCTAAAGCTTTTAATTCTTTCTGATAGGATATTAGGTAATCCATTAGGGCTCTTTTAAGTTCAGCAATACTAAGATCGCTAATACCACCGGCCGCATTGCGATGTCCGCCTCCATTGAAATGCTTGCGGGCAAATTGGTTTACGTCGAAGCTCGTTTTGCTACGAAAACTCAATTTTACCTTATCGTCACTACCTTTCATAAAGACCGCCAATTCGATTCCTTCGAGGGATAGGCCATAATTAACAAAACCTTCGGTATCTCCCTTTTGATAGTGGCATTCCTCCAAGTCATCGTGATTTAAGCTGATCACCGCCGTGTGTAGGTCCGCGTGAACTTCCATGCCATTCAAGGCCCGCCCCAATAATTGAAAACGACTAAGACTATTGGCATCATAAACTCGGCTCGCCACTTTCTGACTTTCTACTCCATTTTGGAGCAAGGCGGCCGCTACTTGATGGGTAAGGGGGCTGGTGCTGCTGAAGCGGAAATTGCCAGTATCGGTAGCAATACCGGTATAAAGTGCTTCGGATAAATCTTTATTTAGGTGCTGGTGCCAGTCGCAAGCCATTAAAAAGTGATACACCATTTCGCAAGTGCTAGACATGCTGGTATCACTGTAAGTCCAGTCGCAGAAGTCGGAAGGCTGCTGGTGATGATCGATCATCAGTTTTTTAGCCTTAGATCCTCTGATCACATCTTCCATGGCACCACTACGTTTAGGGTCATTGTAATCGAGGTGAATGAGTAGATCTGCCGATTCGATTAGTTCGCCGGCTGCCGCTTGCTGCTCATTGAAGAAGATTACTTCAGTAGCATAGGCCATCCATTTTAGATTGGCGGCGTAATCATTAGGCATGATCATTTTGACCGAATGGCCCAATTGATGCAATACCCCATAAAGGGCGGTTGCACTGCCCACGGCGTCGCCATCGGGGTTTACGTGATTCGTAATTATTATGGAAGGCTTCTTTTGCAGAAAAGTTTTCAATTCTGCGCTGAGGCTTTTTAGTTCTTGCATGGCACAAATATAGCAGTAGATATCGGGTCTCTTTTAGTATCTTGCCAAGATGTCGGATAAGCGAGTGAAAAATGCCTGGGCCTTTTACGATTGGGCCAATTCAGTTTATTCTCTAGTAATCAGCACGGCGGTTTTTCCGATCTACTACAATGCAGTAGCCGAGCCGCAAATCACCTTTCTAGGGCTCGAGTTGCAAAGTGCCAGCTTGTACAGCTATTCGCTCGCTTTTTCCTTTTTTCTGGTGGCTATATTGTCGCCATTCTTGTCGGGTATTGCCGACTATTCTGGCAGTAAAAAACGCTTTTTACAGTTCTTTGCGTGGATGGGCTCATTAGCCTGTATGTCACTCTACTTCTTTGATGCATCAAATGTATATTATGGCTTAAGTATGAGTGTGATCGCTAGCGTAGGCTTTTGGGGTTCACTGGTCTTTTATAATGCCTTTTTGCCGGAAATTGCGGAGAGTGAAGAACAGGATGCTTTGAGTGCTAAGGGGTTTTCCTTGGGTTATATCGGTAGTTCTTTGCTTTTGATCCTAAACCTAGTTATGATAAGTATGCCAGAGCAATTTGGCTTTGCCGATACCGGTGCTGCCACTCGTTTTAGTTTTCTTTTAGTAGGGCTGTGGTGGATAGGGTTTGCTCAGATCACCTTTCGGCGATTGCCCAATAATGTGCATCAACGTAAACCGAAAGAGGATCGCTATATCTGGCGTGGCTTTCGTGAATTGCGGGCGGTGGCGAAGCAATTGAATGATGCCGGAAATTTACGGAAGTTCTTATATAGTTTTTTCTTCTTCAGCATCGGAGTACAAACGGTAATCTTATTGGCAAGCTTATTTGGCGATCAGGAATTGGGTTTGGAAAGCGGAAAGCTTATTGCCACCATTTTGATCATTCAATTCGTAGGAATTGGAGGCGCCCATCTTTTTTCTTTTTTATCTTCTCGTTTTGGCAATTTACAAAGCTTAAAGATCAGTATCCTTATTTGGACCTTGATCTGTGTTTTAGCTTATTTTTTATCGAAGACCGACCCATGGGTAGAGTATAAATTCTATGCCATCGGTGGTTTAGTAGGTATGGTAATGGGGGGAATTCAAGCTATTAGCCGCTCAACCTATTCGAAGCTCTTGCCAAAAACCGAATCTACCGCGAGTTTCTTCAGTTTTTACGACGTTACCGAGAAGGTAGCCATCATCTTTGGCACTTTCATTTATGGCTACTTGATCCAACTAACTGGTGACATGCGCGCTAGCGCCCTATCCTTGTCGGTGTTCTTTTTAATTGGCTTTTTCCAGATCTTAAGAATCAAGAAGGGGAAAAGGGTTTACTGATCATCAACACTGGCAAAGTCCAAACGCACTTCACCAAACAAATCATCGAATCCTATCACCCGTCCTTTGATCGAAATACTATCGCCAGGTTTCAAATTGGGCATGGTGGCATTGGAGTCCAATTTAGCATAAATGCCTTCCTCTAAATTAATGGCATCGCCGTCGATCTTGGCCAGCTTCCCCTTTACGGCAATAACTTGATCGAGGTAGAGTGAGTCGGCCAGGGAACGATCATTATTGAATTGATCGACCAAAGTGCTGGCAGCCAAGGTTTGACTTGCGGCTTCACCTGCAACATCCCGATGTGGTTTGTGAAATACATAAAGGTAGCCGAGAAAGGCCATACCAAGAACAATAATGCTGATCCAAATTAATTTCTTCATTTCGTGGGGCTTATGCGTATTTACAAACTATTTTAGCGAACAATACGTATATAAAGGAAAGGAAATCCGGCGAAAGGATTTTATCAAAACCAAAAGAATGCGGAAATTAATTTGTCTTTTAAGCCTCAGCTTGTTCTTTGCTTGTGAGTCGGAAAATGTGGAAGATCTAAGACCTGATCTAGGCTGTGATACTTCGGATGTAGCTTATCAAAAAGACATCAAAGCGATTTTAAGCGATAATTGTGCTCAATCGGGTTGCCACTTGGGACCTAATGGCGTGGGTGCTTTAGATTTAAGCACCTATCAAGATGCGAAGACCATTGCCGACAATGGCCAATTACTGGGACGTATCCGCGGAACTAGCGGTAATTTGATGCCTCCCAGTGGCGCTTTGCTCGATTGTGATATAGATAAGATCAGTGCTTGGGTGAACCAAGGCGCTCCTAATAATTAAGTATGAGATATTTTGTGATCGCCTTATTGGCAAGCCTGAGTTTAAGCGGGCAAAAACTAAGCACTCGGAGTGGTTATGTTAAGTTTTTCAGTGATGCGGCCGTAGAAGAGATCGAAGCGGTTAATCAGCAATGCTCCAGTATTCTCAATCTAGAGAATGGGCAGTTTGCATTTTTGGTACCCATCAAAGGCTTCCAATTTGAAAAGGCTTTAATGCAAGAGCATTTTAATGAAAATTACATGGAAAGTAGTAAGTATCCCAATGCCAGTTTCAAGGGTGAGATCGTAGATTATCAGAAAATCGATCTCAAGACCGATCAGCAAAAAAAATGGTTGTTTTCGGGCACCATGACCATCCACGGTGTGGAAAGGGAGATTACCGAGGAGGTGCTTCTTAATTTGAAGGACGGTAAATTGAGCCTTGAAAGTGAATTTGGTTTGAAGGTCAGTGATTATGGTATCGATATTCCATCTACTAAAAAAGACAACATTAGTAATGACCTTCAGATCACCGTAAAGATCAAGTATGATTAAAGGATTTTTGATAGCCCTAGGCTTAATAAGCTTACCGTTTTGCACTTACGCCCAAGATGACCTATTGGCCGAATTGGAAGCCGAAACTAAGCCCAGCATTGAATATGCTTTTGCCACCTGGAAAGGAACCAAGGTGGTTAATTTGCAAACCAATGAATTGCCGGCCAAAGGGGTCTTGCAGTACACTATACTGCACCGTTTTGGAGCCTTTAACGATGATTTTCTACACAATTTTCTCGGCTTAGATAATGCTCAAGTTAGGCTTACTTTAGACTACAGTCCTAGCTCTTGGCTGAACCTGGGCCTGGGTCATACCGGTTTTTTAAAGACCTATGATTTTTTTGCCAAATACCGTATAGCGCGGCAATCAAAAGGAGCGGTGAATATGCCGGTGAGTATTACTGGATTTTCTTCCGCTTATTATTCTGCTCAACGCTATAATGATAACCTTAGTCGCGGATTAAATCGCAGAATGAGTTATGTACACGAATTGGTGATTGCCCGTAAGTTTAGTCAGAATTTCAGCGCCCAAGTGGTGCCTACCGTGATCCACACCAATTTAGTGCAGCGCAATGCAGACAACAACACCCTCTTCGCCGTTGGCTTAGCGGCGCGATACAAAATTACCCCCATGCATGCCATTACGGTAGAATATGTGCCTGTGGTAAACCCTAATCAGTTTAATGATATTGGTGCAGGGGCATTGCCCGGGCCTCCTAATTTTACAAATTTCACCAATGCTTTATCGATTGGGATGGATATTGAAACCGGTGGACATGTCTTTCAATTATTTGTGACCAATGCCCGCGGGGTTGCTGAACCTTATGCCTTTGGTCAGAACACTGGCTCTTGGTTAGAGGGAGATATTCACTTCGGATTTAATATTAGTCGCGTATTTACGGTTGGACCTTAGTACTTTTGCCATCTGAAGAAGAGGCCGGGGGCAAATCCTTCTTCTGCTAAAAAAGATGAAAGGGAAACAAGCGGCGATCCGCTTTATCTTCATTACGATCCTGATCGATATAATCGGCATCGGTATTATCATACCGATCGTGCCCGATCTGATCCAGGAACTCACCAATTTCGGAAATAGTGAAGCGGCGGTATACGGTGGTTTTTTAGCGGCTACTTACGCCAGCATGCAGTTTATTTTTGCTCCAATTCTTGGAGCCCTAAGCGACACCTACGGTAGACGTCGACTTCTGTTGATCTCCTTATTTGGCTTAGGATTAGATTATATCGTGATCGTTTTTGCACCAAGTCTGGCCTGGCTTTTTGTGGCGCGGATTATCTCAGGTATTTGCGGAAGCAGTATTACCGTGGCCAATGCTTACATCGCCGATATAAGTGCACCGAAAGATCGGGCGAAGAACTTTGGAATGATTGGGGCAGCTTTTGGCTTGGGGTTTATCGTTGGACCAAGTTTAGGTGGTTTGTTGGGCGAGTATGGGACGCGAGTACCCTTCATGGTAGCCGCGGGGATGTCCTTTCTTAATTGGCTCTACGGCTATTTTATCGTACCAGAATCTTTAGCCCCGGAGAATCGACGAGACTTTTCTTGGAAGCGGGCCAATCCGATCGGGACCCTGCGCAGCATTTTCAGTAAAAAAGTTCTCTTGCCTTTATTGCTCGGCTTTTTCATCATTTATATCGCCTCTCATGCGACCCAGTCCAACTGGTCATTCTACACCAAGGAGCGTTTTAATTGGAGTCCGCTCGAAATTGGGATGTCACTGGGATTTGTTGGGATCATGGTGTCTATCGTTCAAGGCTTCTTAGTGGGCAAGATCGTAGCCAAAGTTGGTGAGGTCAAGGCGGTGTATATTGGTTTTGCTTTTTATACGATTGGGATGTTGCTGCTGGGCTTGGTTACAGAAGTGTGGATGATCTACGCAGCGATTGTGCCTTATGCCATGAGTGGCTTGGCAGGCCCTTCGCTCCAGAGTATTATGGCCGGTGAAACAGCCGCCAACGCACAAGGGGAGTTGCAAGGAGGGTTAACCAATCTTACTATGTTAACCGCTATTATTGGTCCACCTTTAATGACGGGAATTTTTAGATTGTATACTGACCCAAGCCATGAGGTTTATTTACCTGGTGCTCCATTTTACTTAGCCAGTATGCTTACGCTGATAAGTCTTGCAGTGGTCTATGTCGGTTTAAGCCGCTTAAAAGGGAAGGGCTCTAACTCTTGAGGTACTCTTTAAGGTTCTGAATGGTCTCAAAAGGAAGGTCTACCGCAGCGGCATTAGCTAACCAAGCCGGAATACTACCCCCGGGGTGCGCCTGGATTTGGTAGCTAAGCCTGGTTTTTTGAGCGTCAATGCTTTCAAGAACCCATGATCCACGTAAGAAAGGAATACGAACCTTATCTGGTTGTGGGGCTCTATAGTCTGGCAATCCCTCTATGGCAACGGTCGTTTTTTGCGGCTCTTCCGAATAACGGTACCGGTAGAAACAATCACGGTTATCCATCGGAAACGGAGCTTCGGACTCCAGGTAATGGATCTGTTCTTCTCCTTCCAGTTTCAGTAATTCTGCTTGGGCGCATTTAGGCATCCATTCACAGAAGTTATCAGCATCCTTTAGGCAGGCTACAATTCGAGCTCGGGAAATCTTTAAAACCGCACGAGCTTCGAAGGCATCTAAGTCAGATTGGGGCATGGCTTTTGTGTAAACCTGAATGCCATCTTCATTCTTTTGAAGCTCCCATTTTTGTTCTTGCCCTAGCAAGCTTAAATGTGAGAATAGTGAAGTTGCCAGTACCCAAATTAAGGAGCAAAAACCTCGCGAATTAAGCATTACACCGCTACATTGTATTCACGCAATGCTTCGTTTAATGAAGTCTTTTTATTGGTACTTTCCTTACGCTGACCAATGATCAGGGCACAAGGAACATTGTAGGTGCCAGCCGGGAAATGTTTTGGCATGCTCCCAGGGATCACTACCGATCGAGCCGGAATATGACCTTTGATTTCCTTCGGCTCAGAGCCACTAACGTCTATGATCTTGGTGGAAGCCGTTAAAACCACATTGGCGCCCAAAACCGCTTCTTCTTCAATTCGAATTCCTTCTACTACGATACAACGTGAACCGATGAAACAATTGTCTTCGATGATTACCGGAGCGGCTTGTACGGGTTCTAAAACTCCGCCAATACCAACACCGCCGCTTAGGTGCACGTTTTTACCGATTTGAGCACAACTACCCACGGTAGCCCAGGTGTCTACCATAGTCCCTGCGTCTACATAAGCTCCAATGTTCACATAAGATGGCATCATTACTACGCCAGGCGAGACATAGGCGCCATAACGTGCGACGGCATGTGGCACAACACGAATGCCTAGTTTTTTATAGTCGCGCTTCAAAGGGATCTTATCGTGAAATTCTAGAGGTCCGGCTTCGATGGTTTCCATTTTCCGGGTAGGGAAATAAAGGATTACCGCTTTTTTTACCCACTCATGCACCTGCCAGTTGCCATCGATCTTTTCGGCGCAGCGCAGCGAACCTTTGTCGATCGCCTCGATACATTCTTCGATCGCTTTTACGGTTTCACTTTTCTCCAACAGGGAACGATCTTCCCAGGCTGCTTCAATAAGGCTTTGGTGCTCCTTCATCTTAAATCTTTTAATTTGCGCAAAAGTATAAAGAATGGCCAAAGTTATTGCCCTAGATATCGGCGGAAAGCGTACCGGAATTGCAGAAACCGATCCCATGCAAATGATCGCTTCTCCTCGAGATACCGTTCTCACGGTCGATCTGCTGGAATATCTTAAGGCAATGCTCAGGGAAGAGGCTTTTGAAACCATTGTGCTGGGGGAGCCCCTGGGCTTGGACGGCGGAGATAGTGACAATTCACAGCGCGTGCGTGATTGGAAAGAGAAATTAGCTAAGGAATTTCCAACGATCAAGATCGTGCTTCAAGATGAACGCTTTAGCTCAAAGCTGGCGCAGAAAGCCCTAGTGCAAAGCGGAATGAAGAAGTCTAAAAGGCGCGAGAAAGGCAGCTTGGACAAGGTTAGTGCGGCCATCATCCTGCAAGATTATCTCGATCAGCATTAAAGCAAGCTTGGCTATCCCTAGGCATTCTGTATTTTTGCTCAAATTTCTGTGATGATTCTACCCATTGTGGCCTATGGCGACCCCGTTCTGCGTAAGGAAGGGGAAGATATTGATAAAGATTACCCCGGTTTAGAACAGCTTATCGATGATATGTTCGAAACTATGAATAATGCCCATGGGGTAGGTTTGGCAGCACCTCAGATCGGTCGCTCCATCCGACTTTTTATCGTTGATACTAGTGGTTTTGTGGAAGAAGGGGAGGAAGATGAGGAAGGCTTAGGCGACTTCAAGAAAGTGTTTATCAACGCTGAGATCCTTGAGGAAGATGGCAATGACTTCGTATTTAACGAAGGCTGTTTAAGTATACCTGACATCCGCGGCGATGTTGATCGTCCCGAACGAATTCGCATTCGTTATATGGACCGAGATTGGAAAGAGCACGAAGAAGTGTACACTGGTTTGAAAGCACGAGTTATTCAGCATGAGTACGATCATATCGATGGTATCCTTTTTACCGATTACCTCAGTCCCTTGCGCAAGAATATGCTTAAGAAAAAGCTTACTAATATTTCTAAGGGGCAGATCAAAGTCCCTTACCGAATGAAATTTCCTTTTGCCAAATGAGAAAGCTAATTCTTTTTATTGCTCTACTGGGCTTGGTAGCCTGTGAGTCCAACAGTTCGGGTAATCTTAGCAATGATAAAATAGTAGCGCTTGAAAAAGAGCTTCGTAGTTTCGATTACCTCGATACCGCGCTGGCGGGACAATTAGCTTCGGCTTACCAAGCCTATCTGAAAGACGGTCAGAAAGATTCCCTAAAACCGCATTATCATTTGCGGTTGGCAAAATTATACCGAGCCTGGCCAAATCGTCATGACTTGGCGATCGCAACCTTCAAAGAAGTGGAGGAGAAGTACGCCTATCATGAAGTAGCACCCCAGGCCTTGATCGAAATGGGTTTGTTTTTAGAGGAAATGGGAGCTAAAGATGCAGCGGTTGCGAGCTACCGTAACTTCTTGGATCGATTCCCAAGCCATGAATATGCTTCGCAAGTACAAGACCTCATGGATATGGCGCTCAATGAGCATGTGACCGATATCCAGCGAGTGCAAGAATGGAAAAAGAACTCTGTAAAAAAATAAGATGAAATTAGACGATATTCTATCGATCGGCGGGAAGCCGGGCTTATATAAATTAGTAAAAGCTACCCGTCAAGGGGTTTTGGTTGAAGGCTTGATGGATAAAAAGCGCATGCCAGTATCTCAGCGCGCTGATGTAAGTGCTTTGAGCGATATTGCTATTTACACCTACGCTGAGGAATTGCCATTGGGCGAGGTTTACCAAAAGCTTTACGACAAGCTGGATGGGGCAAAAGCGCTTGACGCTAAGAAAGCCAGTAATGATGAATTGCGTGCTTTTATGGAGGACTTTTTACCCGATTACGATAAGGAAAGGGTTTATACTTCGCACCTTAAAAAGCTCTTTACTTGGTACAATCTATTGCACGAATGCGATCTATTGAATCGTCCTGAAGACGACGCCAAGCAAGAACAGTCGCAAGAAGAAGGCTAATATGGCGCACAGTCGGGCAGAAAAGATGGAGGCCTTTGGGCGCTTGTTGGACATCATGGATGATCTCCGTGAGAAATGCCCATGGGACCGCAAGCAAACCATGGAAAGTTTGCGTCATCTTACGATCGAGGAAACTTACGAATTAGGAGATGCCATTTTAGATGAGGATCTCCCAGAGGTGAGTAAGGAGCTGGGCGACTTAATGTTGCACATGGTCTTTTACGCGAAGATCGGAGAGGAGAAAGAGGCCTTTGACATAGCCGACGTGCTTCACGGCATCTGCGAAAAATTGATCCATCGCCATCCCCATATCTACGGAGATGTGGAGGCTAATGACGAAGATACGGTTAAAGCCAATTGGGAAAAGCTCAAGCTAAAGGAAGGTAAAAAGTCGGTACTTGAAGGCGTACCACGTAGTTTACCGGCAATGGTGAAAGCAACTCGCATTCAGGAGAAGGCCCGTGGGGCTGGTTTCGATTGGGATGAGGCCGGACAGGTGTGGGCCAAATTACGCGAGGAAATCGATGAATTAGAAGCGGAGATCGCTCAGGCCGATGCCCAAAAGGTAGAAGGCGAATTTGGGGACCTTTTGTTTTCGATCATTAATTTGTCTCGGTTTTTAGCGGTAGACCCTGAATCTGCCCTTGAACGGACCAACAAGAAATTCATTCGTCGCTTCCAGTATATGGAGGAGCAAGTAAAAGGGGCGGGAAAGGAATTAGAAGATCTTAGTCTAAGCGAGATGGATGTTTTTTGGGATAAGGCCAAGGATCTGGGGCTCTAGGTGAAATTATTTCTGCGTTAATTTTTCTACACTAATTTTTAGGCTGGCTGCTTTTAGCTATTTTTCACAGCGGATTATAAAAAACCCTATGAAAAAGCTCTATCTGATTCGCCATGCCAAGTCTTCCTGGAAGGAAGAAGATCTTAGTGATTTTGATCGCCCCTTGAAGGGTAGAGGAGTGCGTGATGCCCATAGCACGGGACAATGGTTAGCCCAACAGGGGGATTTCCCAGAATTGATCATAAGTAGTCCGGCTACTCGCGCCATGCATACTGCCTTGATTTTTGCGCAGGAATTACAATACTCGATGGGGCAAGTTCGTATCGAAGCAGCTTTATATCATGGAGGAATCGAAGATATTTACGAGGCCTTGGCCAAGGTAGATAATGATGTAGAATCGGTGTTTCTCTTTGGTCATAATCCAACCATCACCAATTTTGTGAATCAGAGTATCGATCATAATATCGATAATGTACCTACCACCGGTGTAGCTTGTTTAAGCTTTGACCGTAAATTTTGGGCAGAGCTTGGCCATGAGGCCGAATTAGTATTCTTTGATTTCCCCAAAAGACGAAAGAATAAATAGTAGTGAATATTCCAGCCCAAAAGCGGATCATAGCCCGCGATATATCATGGCTTGCCTTTAATGAGCGGGTCTTGCAAGAAGCAATGGACGAAAGTAATCCCTTGGTGGAGCGACTACGCTTTTTAGGGATCTATTCCTCCAATATGGATGAATTCTTTCGGGTGCGCTATGCTTCAATGAAGCGGCTAGCTCAAATCAGTGATGAGCGACAAGAACGCCTTGGTGCCTTGCAGCCGGCCGAGGTTTTGAAGGAAATTTCCGAAAAGGTCCAAGAAATGCAGGCGCGCTCCCAAGAGGTGAATGACCTTTTGATGGAGGAGTTGTCGGAACACGATATCGAATTCGTGAACGAGCAGGAGCTCACCGCTGGTCAGCAAGACTTTGTGCGGAAGACCTATATCGAAAAGGTAAGTCCCACGGTCTTTACCTTGATTATCGATGAAGATGGAGTGTTACCTGAATTGAGGGATAAGAGTATTTATCTTGCCATCCGCATGTTCCTAAAGCAAGATCCGGAGCACCCAAAGATCGCTTTGATCGAGGTGCCTTCAGATCAAGTAGGGCGTTTTGTCTCCTTACCACGATATGGTAAGCAGTACGTGATGTATTTAGAGGATTTGATTCGCTACAATTTGGAATACATCCTCTTTATCTACAATATTGAAAGGATAGAGGCGCATACCGTTAAAATTACCCGGGATGCCGAGTTGGATCTCGACGATGATGTAAGTAAGAGTTTCCTGGAAAAGATGTCTAAATCGGTGAAGAATCGCCGTGACGGGGATCCGGTCCGATTCGTATACGATAAGGAAATCAATGAGGGGCTCCTTCAGTTTTTGGTAGGCGCAATGGAACTGGATAGTTTCGATTCGCTAATCGCAGGTGGGCGTTATCACAATAAGAAAGATCTTATCAAATTTCCCAATCTGGGCAGCGAGGATCTCGAGTTCGAAGCTTTGCCACAGTTGGCACATCCCGACCTGGATATGGATCGCAGCATCTTGGAGGTGCTGGATCGACAGGACGTTTTACTCTTCTTACCCTACCACAATTTCAGTTATATCATTCGCGTTCTGCGCGAGGCAGCGATCGACCCTCAAGTTCGATCGATCGACATAACCTTATACCGTTTAGCCGATGATTCGAGGATCATTTCTGCCTTGGTGAATGCTGCAAAAAATGGGGTGGAAGTAACGGTAGTGATCGAATTACAGGCGCGTTTCGATGAAGCCAATAATATCCAGTGGACCGAGGTGTTGCAAAGTGAAGGGGTAAACGTGATCTTTGGCGTTCAAGGCTTGAAGGTACACAGTAAGATTCTCTTGATCACAAAAGAGGAAGCCGGAAAGGAAAAGTTATACGCCTCGATCGGTACCGGCAACTTCAATGAGAATACCGCCCGCTTCTATACCGATTACCATTTATTAACGGCCGATACTCGTATTACCAAGGATGTAGCCAGGGTCTTCGACTTTTTACGCAATAATTACAAGGTGAAGAAATACCGTCACCTTTTGGTTTCACCACATCATACCCGGAAAGGTTTTATCAAACTGATCGAGAAAGAGATCGAGAACGCCAAAAAAGGCTTGCCTTCGGGTATTCGGATCAAACTCAACTCACTATCTGACGTGAAATTGATAGATAAACTCTACGAAGCCAGTACCTACGGTGTGAAGATTCAATTGGTAATTCGAGGTATCTGTTCTTTGGTGCCGGGAAAAGTGGGGATGAGTGAAAATATCGAAGCTATTTCTATCTTAGATCGATTTTTGGAGCATTCGCGATTATTGATCTTCGAAAATGGCGGCGACCCGAAGTACTTTTTAGGCTCAGCCGATTGGATGCCCCGTAACTTGGATTATCGAGTAGAGGTAAGCACCCCGGTCTACGATGAAAAAGTAAAGCGCCAATTACGCGATCACTTTGAGATCATTTGGAAAGATAATGTGAAGAGTCGCTGGCATAATGAGGCCTTAGATAATAGTTACCGCAGTATTCGAGGCCCTAAGATCCGATCGCAGTATGCGCTCCACGATTACGTGAAGAAGCAACTAAAATTAGGAAAGTGAAGATCCATAAACTAGCCGGAATCGACATAGGCTCTAATTCCGTGCGATTACTGGTTACCAACGTTATTGAAGCAGAGGATAAGGTATTATTCAAGAAATCATCCTTAACTCGTTTACCGATTCGTTTAGGTCCAGACGCTTTTGGGGCAGGAGAAATATCTCCCGAAAACAAGAAGCGTTTGATTACCGGCATGCGCGCGTACCGCAATGTGATGGAAGTTCATGGGGTACAAAAGTACCGTGCCTGCGCTACTTCGGCCTTAAGGGAATCGAAAAACGGCTTACAGGTGGTCGAAGAGATCTACAAGGAAACCGGGGTTAATATAGAATTGATCAGCGGTAAGGAAGAGGCTCGCATGATCTTTAATTCGGATATGATCGGTGATGTAGCCCAGGCGCATCCCAATTTCCTTTATATCGATGTGGGTGGAGGTAGCACCGAGCTAACCTTATTTAGCGACGGAGATATTATTGCTAGTCGTTCTTTTAAGATCGGTACCATTCGTTTGTTGAAGGGCTTGGTAAAGGATCATCGCTGGGATGAAATGAAGGAATGGATCAAGGAAAAGACCGAGGGCTTAGAGCAGGTCTTAATGGTAGGGTCTGGCGGTAATATAAACCGGACCTTCAAGTTGAAGGAGAAGAAGAAGGGGGAAACGATGAGTTTGAAAGGACTCAAACAAGTTTATAAGCAATTACGTGGTTTCGATTATGAAGAAAGGATGATCAATTTTGACCTAAATCCGGACCGAAGTGACGTAATTACTCATGCTTTGCAGATCTATACTAGAGCCATGAAATGGGCCGGTGCTGAGCGCATGATCGTTCCTAAAAAAGGCTTGGCCGATGGTATCGTCCGCTTTCTTTACCGCGAGCATTTCCAATAAAAATATAACTATTTATTATCGAATTAATTTTATGATAGCCTAAATTGATGTTATCTTTGTGATAACAAATTTGAAGATATGGCAGTACAAAACGTAAACGACAGCGAGTTTAAAGACTTAGTAGCAAATAATAGCAAAGTGGTAGTAAAGTATTATGCCGATTGGTGTGGTAACTGTAAACTCTTTGCTCCTAAATTTCGTCGTATAAGTAATGAAGAGGAAAACGCAGACATGATCTTTTTAGACGTAGATGCGGAAAAGAATCCTGAGGCACGTAAAGCTGGTGGGGTAGATAATTTACCTTTCTTGGCCGTTTTCAAGGATGGCGAATTACTGGAAGGCAGTGCCAGTAACAAAGAAGACTATCTCCGATCTATTATGGCGAAGTTGTAAGCTTAACAAGACATTATAAAAAAAGGCGGTCACTGTAGACCGCCTTTTCTATTTCTAGCTTATCATTAAATATTTACAAAGCGGCTAAGGCGGCCTCGTAATTGGGTTCTTGACCAATTTCTGGTACCTGCTCGGTGTGACTGATCTTACCGTTTTCATCTACCACCACTACAGCACGAGAAAGGAGTCCGGCCATCGGTCCAGTGGTAATTCTCACTTGGTAAGCATCACTAAAACTGTTGTTGCGAAATTCGGATAAATTTTCAACGTCATTTAATCCCTCTGCGCCGCAGAATCGCTTCATAGCGAAGGGCAGGTCTCTAGAGATATTGAGAACACGAACTCCTTCTAATTGCGCCGCTTTTTCATTAAAGTGTCTTACCGATGCTGCGCAAACATTAGTATCTACGCTTGGGAAGATATTTAGTACTAGCTTTTCTCCAGCATAGTCTTTCAAACCTTTTAAACTTAGGTCAGCTGCACTTAATTGAAAATCGGGGGCATCGCTTCCAACCGCTGGAAGTTCGCCTTGTGTTTCGATCGGGTTTCCCCCGAGTGTAATCTTTGCCATGGTGTTTTTTAATTTAAGGTAAAGCTATTCAAGCTTCTTCGCATTCTTTACATTTGGAGGACAAATTTTGTTTTTGTCTTGGGAGAAAAATTTGATCTGATTATCGCGGGTGCCGGTCCGGCAGGAGCAAGTGCCGCTATTGCCGCCAGAGGAGCCGGATTGCGTATCGCATTGATCGATAAGTCCGATTTTCCACGCGATAAGGTATGTGGCGATTTTGTTATGGCAAGGGGTCCTAAGTTCATTGATGAATACATCCCTCATTTTTCTGAAAGATTAAGGCAGTTTCCGGAGAAGGCTCTGAATAAAAGCACCGCGGTTTACGTAGATGATCTGGCACCAATTAAATGGGATTGGGTCCAAAGATCGTTCACGATAAAGCGTGAAGATTTTGATCACATGCTTTTGGAAGAAGCTCTGGCCGATGAAAACCTACAGTTCTTTCCAGGCCAAGCCATTAAAGAAGTTACGCGAATTGATGGAGGGATAAAGGTGAAAACCAGAGATGCCGAGTTTTGGGCCCCCTTCATTATTGGCGCGGATGGTGCTCATTCACCTGTGGCGAAGCAATTGGCTGAGTATAAAGTAGACCATAAGCATTATGGCGGATCCGTTCGAGCATATTATTCGGGGCTTGAAAAGATCGCTAGCGACACCAACGAAGTATACATTAATAAGCAAGTCTTACCCGGTTACTTCTGGTTATTTCCTTTGTCCGATAGCACGGCTAATGTTGGATTAGGTATGCACTCTAAACATATCGTTCCGAATAAAATAAACCTTAAGGATCGCTTTAATGAGTTTGTAAAAGGTAATGTACGATTGCAGGAGCGTATGGAAAATGCTGAAATGGAAGGACCATTAAAGGGCTTTGGTCTACCGTTTTATTCCAAGCGTTTTCGATTAAGTGGCGACAATTTCATTCTAGCCGGAGATGCAGGCTCCTTGATCGACCCAATGAATGGGGAGGGAATTTACCAGGCCATTGTGAGCGGCCTGGAAGCCGGGAAAATGGTGAAGAAAGTAATACCCCGGCAACATTATTCGGCTCAACATACATTGGCTTATCATAAGTACATTCACAAGCGTTTCTGGCCTGAAATGCGTACCAAGGCTATCTTGGTTCATATGTTAGCCGATAAATCTAAATTGATCTCCGGCAGTGCTAAATTGGGTCTTAAGTATCCGTGGTTGCTTCATTCGATCAAAAAAATGATGTAAAAAAAATCCCGACCTAAAAGGCCGGGATCTATCTTTCTAATCAAAACGAGGTTTATTTATCATCTACCTCTTCAAATTCTACATCGGTAACATCGTCGCCACCGTTTGAATCTTGAGCACCTTCCGCACCAGCTTCTGGACCGGCACCGGCACCAGCTTCTTGTTGCGCTTTATACATTTCTTCAGATGCGTTCTTCCAAGCTTCATTGATTTTTTCCATTGCGGCGTCGATACCAGCAAGATCTTCAGCGCCATGCGCTTTTTTCAATTCCTCTAAAGCTTCTTCGATCGGTCCTTTCTTGTCGTCAGAAAGTTTGTCGCCGAATTCTTTCAGTTGCTTTTCGGTTTGGAAGACCATGCTATCCGCTTGGTTCAATTTCTCCACGCGTTCTTTCGCTTGCTTGTCGGCGTCGGCATTGGCCTCGGCTTCTTGCTTCATGCGATCGATCTCATCCTGGCTTAAGCCTGAACTTGCTTCTATACGAATACTTTGCTCTTTACCGGTAGCTTTATCTTTAGCTGATACATTTAGAATACCGTTCGCATCGATGTCGAAACTCACCTCAATTTGAGGTACACCGCGCGGAGCAGGTGGAATATCAGTTAATTGGAAACGACCGATGGTCTTATTGTCTTTGGCCATAGGACGCTCACCTTGTAACACGTGAATGTCTACTGCTGGCTGATTATCACTTGCAGTTGAGAAAGTCTCAGACTTCTTGGTAGGAATGGTGGTATTCGCTTCGATGAGCTTAGTGAATACTCCACCCATGGTCTCGATACCTAGTGATAGTGGTGTTACGTCTAATAACAACACATCTTTTACATCACCAGTAAGTACACCACCTTGGATGGCTGCACCGAGCGCTACCACTTCGTCGGGGTTAACTCCTTTAGAAGGATCCTTACCAAAGAATTTTTTAACTGCTTCCTGTACCGCAGGAATACGGGTAGAACCACCCACTAGAATAACTTCATCTATGTCTGATACATCAAGGTCAGCGTTCTTAAGGGCTGTTTTACATGGGGCGATGGTACGATCAACTAAGTCGTGTACCAGTTGCTCAAATTTAGAACGTGATAATTTACGAACTAAGTGCTTAGGGCCACTCGCAGTTGCGGTGATGTAAGG
>CBFHJH010000012.1:41423-45612 GCA_965656185.1 Croceimicrobium sp. | reverse complement strand
CAGGTTGATTTCAGTATCGCTAGAAGACGATAATTCGATCTTGGCTTTTTCGGCCGCTTCTTTTAAGCGTTGTAGCGCCATTGGATCGGTGCTGAGGTCGAAATCTTCTTCCGCTTTAAACTCGTCGATCAACCAATCGATCAAAGCAGAGTCAAAGTCGTCACCACCAAGGTGCGTGTCACCGTCAGTAGCCAATACTTCAAATACGCCATCTCCTAATTCAAGGATAGAAACGTCGTGAGTACCACCACCACAATCAAATACGGCTACTTTCTTGTCGTCTCCTTTTTTATCGATACCATAAGCTAGCGAAGCTGCAGTAGGTTCGTTAATGATACGACGCACTTTAAGGCCAGCAATTTCACCAGCTTCTTTAGTCGCTTGACGTTGAGAGTCATTAAAATAGGCTGGAACGGTGATCACCGCTTCAGTAACTTCTTCACCCAAGTAGTCTTCGGCAGTCTTCTTCATTTTCTGAAGTACCATGGCCGATAATTCTTGAGGGGTATATAAACGATCATCGATCTCAACCCGAGGGGTATCGTTTTCGCCTTTCTTGATCTTGTAAGGCATGCGTTTGGCTTCCTGCTCTTGCTCGCTGTAAGAAGAACCCATGAAACGCTTGATCGAGTTAATGGTCTTATGTGGATTGGTAATAGCCTGACGCTTGGCCGGATCACCAACTTTACGTTCGCCACCTTCCACAAATGCAATTACAGATGGGGTGGTGCGCTTTCCTTCACTGTTAGGGATAACCACCGGCTCATTACCTTCCATTACGGCAACACATGAATTGGTGGTTCCTAAGTCAATGCCAATGATTTTTCCCATGGCTAATATTCAATTTTTGTGTTTAATTCAAATTTGACAGATAAAGGTCAAAGCTTATGCCATTCGCTATGGGACAAAAAAAATCCTGCCATACCTGACAGGATTGAGTTTTTATAGAAAATGACAGATTTAAAATGTGCCGCTATGTCAGAATTAAAAGCACTGCTTTTGGTTATTGTCACAAATGCAGGTATCTAAACCATTGCGCTCTACCCGCGCGAAATTAAGATCACAAGTGGTGCTCGATACGAGAAGACGATCGTAAACCCTTGGCTGCAATTTGATTTCATCACGATAGATCGAAGTTCTAGAACTAAGAATGCCGGTACCGTTGATCACCTGCTCATACTGCGGGCGGTTTTGGTTAACCCCGGTCGCCGGGCGGTTCAAATCGATATAGGTCATCAATTCTTCCGAAGCACCTGTAATGGCAATATCCATGCTTTGGAAAAAGCGCAGGATATTCTTGTCGGGATCTTCTTCAATTCTTCCTGCCAAGGCTGCGTTGAGCTGTCCGCCGTCGAATAATAGGTTTTGCTCATCAAAAGTCGACTCTTCCAAAGGGAGGCGAATTTCTTCGGTCTTAAATACCTCAGCACCAGTTCGGAGGTCCACTTCTTTGTAGTGGAAATAGATGGTAGCCTGATAAGCAGTCATTTTAACTGTAGCCTCAGGTGTACTTACATCGATGTCTTGATTAACTCGAAACTCGATGCGGCCGTCGAAAAAACGTGCCGTAAGAAAGGGGCTGGGCTGGCGCAGGTCTAGCGAACCCACGATTCCCGTGCGAGCGCTCGCTACCGAGCCATCGGCCAAACGGGTAACTACCACTTCATATTCTTTGTCGCGCTCAATATTAAAGCTGCTCGGAACACGGTATAGGTGATGTCCTTCACCGGTAAAGATACCTTCTTCGAGTTCAATATTGTCGTCGTAAATAAGGGGAGCTTCACGTAAAACGACATTGCCTTCGTATTCATATTCCCTGATTACAACCGAGATATCGGTACTGTCGTAGTATAGCGAATCACTCTGCCCGTAAGAGGCTGAAGCGGCGGCATCGCCAAGGTAACCCCGCTGAATTCGCACATAATTCGTATCGGCTCGCGGATCGAGCATACCATAAATAATGGTGAGGTCTTGGTATTCGGCGTTAATATCGATCTCATTATCGCAAGAGATCAAAACGCTGGCCAGCAGACCAAGGACTAAGGAGTATCTTAAAAATCTTTTCATAAGGCAGAGTCTAGGGCTTATGGTAGCCACGTTTCAAAAGTATAAATTTGCGCTAAGAAAAATTAGTATGTCAGTAGCCAAGTCCAAATTTAAGAAGGTAACTACCAATACGGTACAAGAAATGAAGCGCAAGGGGGAGAAGATCTCTATGCTCACAGCTTATGATTTCACTTTGGCCGGTATTATCGATCGCGCCGGCATCGACGTGATCTTAGTAGGGGATAGTGCCTCTAACGTTATGGCGGGCCACGAGACTACCTTGCCCATTACGCTCGATCAAATGATCTACCACGCCAGTTCGGTAGTGCGAGCGATAGATCGAGCTTTAGTGGTGGTAGACTTGCCCTTTGGTTCCTATCAGGGAAATAGTAAGGAGGCTTTGAGCTCTGCCATTCGCATCATGAAGGAAAGTGGCGGTCATGCCGTGAAGCTCGAAGGTGGGGTAGAGATCCTGGAGTCGATTCAGCGTATTCTTACCGCCGGTATTCCGGTGATGGGGCATTTGGGCTTGACCCCACAGAGCATCTATAAGTTTGGTACTTACACGGTGCGGGCGAAAGAAGAGGCCGAAGCCGAAAAGCTATTAGCCGATGCCAAAGCCTTGGAAGAAGCGGGTTGCTTTGCTTTGGTCTTGGAAAAAATTCCTGCCGATCTCGCCGAAAGGGTAGCGCGGAGCATTAGTATTCCGGTAATTGGAATTGGTGCTGGTGCTGGAGTAGATGGTCAGGTATTAGTCTTGCATGACATGTTAGGTATGACGCATGAGTTTAATCCAAGATTCTTACGTCGGTATTTAGATCTTAATGCGGAGATCACCGGGGCAGTGCAGCAATACGTGCAAGATGTGAAGAGTAAGGATTTCCCTAACGACAAGGAACAATATTAGTGGAGTCCACTGCGCTGTCATCGCGAATCCTTTTTGAGGACAATCACCTTATTATCCTAAACAAGCTTTCTGGTGAATTGGTCCAGGGAGACTTTACCGGCGACAAACCGCTTTTAGAAAAGGTCCGCGCTTACATCAAAGAAACCTACAATAAGCCTGGCAATGTTTTCTGTGGCTTGGTGCATCGCTTAGATCGTCCCACTTCTGGAATCGTAGTTTTTGCTAAAACCAGCAAAGCTTTGGCTCGCATGAACAAGCTCTTCGAGCAGCGGGAGGTCGATAAACGTTACTACGCCATAGTTAAAGACCTACCAGATCCCAAGCAGGCGAAATTGAGTCATTTTTTGGCCAAGAATGCTAAAAAGAACAAGTCCTTTGTTTACCCCGATGCTAAAAAAGGGGCCAAGAAAGCGGAATTGGAATACCGTCACCGAGCCAGTTCGGAGCGCTATCATTTATTGGAGATTAAGCTTTTTACGGGACGTCACCACCAAATACGAGTGCAATTGGCTCATATCGGTTCACCGATCAAAGGTGATTTAAAATATCATTATCCCCGTAGCAACCACGATGCCAGTATCAGCCTACATGCTGGATATTTGTCCTTTGTGCACCCTGTCTCTCAAGAAAAACTTGAAATTCGGGCGATCTGCTTAGGAGAGGATGCGATTTGGCGTATCTTTAATCCAAAGATCGCCGATGAAATTTCTAATTGAAGTCTTAAGTTTGGCAGTTTTCTTCTTTCTCTTTAGAGAAGGAGTTCGTCGCTTTATGCCGAAGAAACAGGATATTCAGTCCCTTTCGGAAGACTCCCTTAAAGCATTGCAGCGCTTCCGATTGCGTTATTTTGGTTTGCTTTTCGGATTTACCCTCATTTTTACACTGACCTTCCGTTATTTATTTGCGCTCTTGCGCAGCTGGTGGTTCAATTTTTTAGCTCAAGATTATTTAGCACTGTTTCCTTTGGAGAAATTCAGTATTTGGTTGCCAGCCTTGCTTTTGGCCTTCTTGATTTCTACCCTCTTAGCCTTCAGTTACAATCGTAAGTTGCAAAAGGATGGGCTTAGTTTCTTTTTGGAAGAAGTACAGGAAGAAGCCCAAGGTTATCGCAGTTTTGGACCTAAACGCTGGGTCCAATATGGTCTGGGCTTGGTGCTCTTCATCCTTTTGATCGTACCCCTATTTCGAGATTCTTTGCGCTTTGAGCAGGCTAAGATCTATCAACACCGCGGTTTA
>CBFHJH010000012.1:0-41413 GCA_965656185.1 Croceimicrobium sp. | reverse complement strand
TGCAATTTTGGGGCTGGAATTTAATGAAGGGGATCATCCAGAATATTATTTTTTGGAAGAAGATACGCTTAGTTTTGAGCCTTACCATTACGATACAGACTTTGTTAAAGGGTATTTGGATAAATAAAAAAGGAGGTATAAGCCTCCTTTTTTATTTTACTTAAAATTATTAATTAAGCAATTTCAATTAATTTTTTAAGTTTCTTCTCAACCTTATTTTCTTTAGGTAGAGTTATTTCTAAAATACCATTAACAAAGGATGCTTCAATTTCATCCTCCTTTATTTCATTTTCGGGCAAGCGGAAACTACGTTCGAAATTGGCTCTTCTAAATTCGATCCGGCTGTAATTTCGATCACTCTTTTCTTCACGCTCTTCTTTCTTCGCCTTGATGTTTAACAAACCTTCTTCTACGTCGAGACTAATGTCCTCTTTGGTAAAGCCTGGCGCTAGCACTTCCAAATGATAAGCCTTATCGTCTTCGTGAATGTTTACTGCAACTGAACGATTCGTCGTGGTGCTTTTTTCCATCCAATGGAGTGGTTCATCTCTAAAGAATGAATCGAATAAGTTATCGAATAACTGAAGATCTGGATTACGTTTTATGAGTTTCATTTTTCGGATTATTTTAAAATTAAATTCAAAAGGTTCAGAGCAATTTAAATGCCATTAGTAGATGATGTATACCGGTGGTTCAAAAAGCTGACTTTTCGTCTTAATGTGTTAATAATCACCGACATTGTTTCAGTTAAAGCTTAAATAATCTGTCATTTTGTGTTACTTTGCCAAAAAGATCAAGATGAAGAAATACCTCTTATTAGCTACTGTATTATTCTTGTCCGCTTGTAAGACCGTGCCACTTACGGGTCGTCGTCAAGTATCACTTATACCCGGCTCACAGATGAATGCCATGGCGGTAGACCAGTATCAGGAGGTTTTGAATCAGTCTAAGGTTTTGACCGGAACTCCTGAAGCGCAAATGATCGATCGGGTCGGAAAGCGTATCTCAGAGGCGGTAGAGCAGTATTTAAGAGACAATGGTCATGCGGAGATGATCGCAGACTTTGACTGGGAGTTTAATCTGATCGAGGAAGATGTGGCCAATGCATGGTGCATGCCTGGCGGAAAAGTGGCCTTCTATACCGGTATTTTAGAGGTATGTAAGGATGAGACCGGAGTGGCGGTTGTTATGGGACACGAAGTAGCCCATGCCGTGGCTAGTCATGGTTCAGAACGAATGAGCCAAGGTTTGATGCAGCAATTAGGAGGCCTTGCCCTTACCGCTGCTCTTAATGATAAACCGGCCGAAACGCAGGCTCTGTACATGGCGGCCTATGGCATTGGTTCACAATATGCAGCCATCTTGCCTTTTAGCCGTTTGCATGAATCGGAAGCAGATAAAATGGGACTCTACTTTATGGGCATGGCTGGCTATAATCCAGAGGAGGCCCCTAAGTTTTGGGAACGTATGGCAGCCAACTCTGGCGGAGGAGCACCACCCGAATTCATGTCTACCCACCCTTCGCATAATACTCGTATTAGCGATCTAAACAAGAATATGGCGCAAGCCAAACAGTATTATGCCAATTCCAAATACCGGAAATAGTGCGGGCATTTGATTTCTTAAAGCTCTTCGGCGCCGTTGTCTTTTTGCATTTAGCCACAATTTATCGGCAGGATGATGGTGTGCTCTACCTTATCAGTAAGCCATTGATCATAGGCAGTTTACTCTTGTATCTTTTGTCAAAACTAAATGAGCATCGGCTAAAGGGGCTCTTACATATAGTATGGGCCTTGGTCTTTTCTTTGCTTGGTGATATCCTACTAATGAACAAGGAGAATGAGCATTATTTTTTGCTCGGTATGGCTGCTTTTGCCTTGGCACACATATTCTATGTCCTGTGGTATTTAAAGGAGAAACCACACTTGCGAATTGGACCAAGTTTACTAAGTGTGGCCTTGGCGGCCTTAGGATTGTGGAGCCTTTTACAAATTGCCGAGATACCCTATGAGTTTGAAATGCCCATTTACGGTTATTTCAGTTTGCTAAGTATTCACCTATTCTTGGCTTTGAATGGGGTGGGATTTAGATTGCATAATAATCTGGCGGCCTTTGGCATCGTACTCTTCATCTTTTCGGATTGGTTTTTAGCCTTTAGCAAATTTGGTGAAGGGACGCCCATTGTCTGGCTCGACGGTATGGTGGTAATGCTAACTTATTCAGCAGCGCAGGCCTTGATCTTATTTGGGGTCTTGAAGGAACGCCTTTCTAAATTCGACCTTTAGGCAGGGTCAACATCGAAAAAGATTTGAATGGCCTGCTTACGATTACGTGATTGAAAATCTTCACAAGCTTCCTTTAAGCCTCCCTTGATCTTATTTAAATTAAGCCCTAATTCTATCTTCAACAAGATCTCCATTTGATAGAGTCCCCGTAAGCGGTTCGCTAGGGGGTATTCAGGGCCCATCATGCGCCAACCGTAAATGCGCTTTAATTCCGAGCCTAAATTGCGGGCCTTTTCTTCCAAGTTATTGCGATCGCGATGCTTTAAGCTGATGCGAATTAAGCGGTAATAGGGCGGATAGCGAAATTCTTGCCGCTCACTAAGTTCTCGACGATAAGTGCTCTGGTAGCGATTAGCGATCACATCAAGTATCACCGGATGCTGCGGATCTGAGCATTGAATCAATACCAAGCCTTGTTCGCCTTTTCTTCCGGCGCGGCCCGCAACCTGGGAAAGCATTTGAAAAGCCTTTTCATGGGAACGGAAATCGGGAAAGTGAATTAAGGTATCGGCATTCATGATTGCCACCAGACCCACGTTCTCGAAGTCGAGCCCTTTGGTCACCATTTGGGTACCGACCAAGATATCGGTTTCGCCATCTTCGAAGGCGCCGATTATATTTTCATAGGCTTTTTTCTTGCGGGTGGTATCGAGATCCATCCTTTGAACCCGTGCTTCTGGGAACATTAGTTTGAGGTCATCTTCCAATTTTTCCGTTCCAAAGCCCAGGGTCTTTAACTGCTTGCTTTTACAGGCTGGGCAGCTCTGGGGAGGTGCTGTATTATAGCCGCAATAGTGGCAACGTAAACGATGCTGATAGCGGTGATAGGTGAGGCTGATATCACAATTCTTACACTGCACTACGTGGCCACAAGTTTCACATTGCAGAAAAGTGGAAAAGCCCCGTCGATTCTGGAATAGGATGATCTGGCGGTCGGCCTTTAGGGTGGCCTCGATGGTTTCAACCAATTCTTGCGAAAAATGCCCGCGCATTAATTTCTTATGGCGCATCTCTTTCAGGTTGATCGCTTTAATGCGAGGCATGGCCAAATTGCCATAGCGTTCCAGCATTTCTACCAATTGGTATTTGCCTTTTTGCACATTGAAATAGCTTTCGAAGCTAGGGGTGGCCGAGCCCAAGACTGCCTGAGCATTTTGTTGCCTGGCGAGCACTAAAGCGGTGTCGCGGGCGTGATATCGAGGGGAGGGTTCGTACTGCTTAAAACTGTTCTCATGTTCTTCGTCTACAATTAGCAGTCCCAAGTTTTGAAAAGGCAAGAAAACGCTCGAACGTGCGCCGATCACCACACAAGGCTTTTGGTCCAGTTTCTTCAGTTTTAACCAAGCTTCCACCCGGTCGCGATCGCTAAAACGCGAGTGGTATACCAAAAGATCTGTACCGAAGTAGGCTTGCAGGCGAGTGATCAATTGGGTGGTTAAGGCAATTTCCGGGACCAAGTATAAAACTTGCCGGCCTGCCCGCAAGGTATCGGCCATTAGCTGCACGTAAACCTCGGTTTTTCCCGAGGAAGTTACGCCGTGCAATAGACTGGGTTTTTCTTTATGGGCCTTTAATTTTTCGTAAGCTTCCGCCTGAGCGGTATTCAGGGTTTTAAGATTCTGAATTTGCCCGCTTTGCTGTAAGTTTAATTGGTCTTCTTGATAATAGATCTCCAGTAAACCTTTTTTTGCCAAGCTTTTAAGGCTGCTTTCGGCAGCGCCGTTCTTCTTGAGTAATTTGGGGGCGCTTATCGTTCCTTCTTCGGAGCGTAGGCTAAAAAAACTGAGCAGCAATTGTCTTTGCTTTTCCGCTCTACCCAATTGACCGAAAGCGGCTTGCAGGTCTTTTTCGTCTAGTTTGGCACCGGCACGTACCAAACGTCTCTTCCTTGGTTTATAAGCGTGTTTGAGCTCTTCTTCTAAAACGATATAATGCTTAGATAACAACTCTTTGATGGTACCCAAGGGGTTTTTGAAGCCGGTGATCTCCGAGATGTCTTTGATGCTCAGGCGATCCTGACTCTCCAGTGCCTCAACGATCAGATACTCGGGGTCATTGAGCTCTTCGTCGACAATAGGCTTTAATAAATTACGCTGCACGATCATTTCGCTCTCCAGCTTAAGACCGGAGGGGAGTGCCGCCGCCATTACTTCACCTTCACTACATAGATAATAATCGGCGATCCAGGTCCACAGGTCTAACTGCTGCCTGCTCAAGACCGGTTCTTGATCGATCAACTCCACGATATCCTTAGGACTAAATTCCTTTGGTTCTCGCTGATGTATCTCTTTAACGATACCCGTGTAGAGCTTCCGTTTACCCAATGGCGCCACCACCCGCATACCCACTTCCAGGCCATTCTGCAAAGCAGGTGGCACCCGATAGGTATAATTCTGGTTTAAAGCCAGCGGTAGTATGAGCTCTACGAATTGATCCATCCGCTTAGGCTTGGCCTTTGCGACTTCCTTCATAAAGGTCGTAGCGCAGTAGCCAGCTGTCTAGTTTACCGTTCTTTAATTTTATTTTCTGAGAGGCCTTAAGTCCTAAATGCTTAATGCCTTCTTCGGAGGCGGTGAAAACCCAGGCGGTATAACCGCTGAAATACTGTTTTAGGGTATCGCCTATACCACGGTATAAATTGGGGATATCGGCCTCTAATTTTAGGTCATAAGGTGGATTCATGATCACAACGCCATGACTGGGGATTTCCGTCTCGGGATCCCAAGCCATAAAATCACGCGCTTTAAATTTGACTTGTTCTTCCATTAAAGCTGAGCGCGCATTGCGACGGGCCTTCATTAACACTCTGGCATCGGCATCGAAGCCGAGAATAGGGACCTTGATGTTCTCTTCTTTTTCCAAGCTCTTATCGAAGATCAATTTAAAGAGCTCGGGATCGTAGTTTTTCCAATGTTGAAAGGAAAAGTCCTTGCGGAAAATATTGGCGGGTACATTGCTGGCGCGCAAGGCCGCTTCGAGTAAAAAAGTTCCTGATCCACACATCGGATCGATCAAGGGTAGCGAAGGTTCCCAGTTACTTAATGCCAGGATTCCCGAAGCCAAAACTTCGTTTAAGGGAGCCTTATCTACCGCTTGTCGGTAATTGCGTAGGTGTAAACTATTGCCGCTACTGTCTAGACTAATCGTACACCATTGTTGTTGGATGTGAATATTGATACGCACTTCCGCCTCTTTGAGCTGCACCGAGGGGCGCTTTCCCAGCTGATCGCGAAAGCGGTCTACCACCGCGTCCTTGGTTTTTTGAGCGATAAACAGGCTGTTGCGGAAACGATCACTAAAAACAGTAGAGTCTACCACCAAGGTGCGGTTTACCTCGAAAAGCTCTTCCCAGGCGATACGGTTTAACTTGCGGTATAGGTCTTTTTCGTCACGGACCTGAAAGCGGTCGAGCTGCACCAATACGCGCAGGGCATTGCGTAGCCAAAGGTTTGCTTTGTAAACGAAACCCAGGTCCCCTTCGCAAATCACAGCGCGATTGCTGGTCTTTACTTGGCGGCCCCCTAATTGGCGGACTTCGCGGGCCAGCACTCCTTCGAGCCCGGCTAGGGTTTTAATGACGATCTTGAGGTTATCTTCCAATTTATTTTATTTCAAAAGGTCGTACTTCTACACTGGCGGTCAGCATATCGTCGATCACGGCTTCGGTGAAAACCACCTCACCCTGCAGTTTTTGTTGCGCTCCGATCTCCAAGATCAAAGTGTCTTTCCAGATGCGATCACCCAATTCCAAACTTACGGCATAAGCGCGATTAACCGCTGCGCCGCTCGAATCGGTGATGGCTACACCATAAACTACTTTACCATTGTATTCCACTTCGATCACTGCTTGTTGTGGATATTGATGGGCTACAATAGGCTCAGAGATAGTCTGCATTTCCTCAGGAGCATTGTTGCAGGCAACAAAGAGGAGGACCAGGGCAAAGTATAAGTTCTTCATGGCTTATTTTTTGTCAAAGGTAGCCATCCCAGATAAGACCTGAAATTCACGACTTAGCGGACTTATGAACAAGGCTGCGCTTGGCTCTGGGAAATATAGTAGCTTCGGGACAAAATCGTTTATGGCTTATCTCAGTACCCTAGATTGGGTAATCGTTATTGGGCTTATGGCCCTTTTTGTCTTTATCGGCATTCGCTTTCGAGGCAAGGCCGAGGGCGGATTAGCTGGTTTCTTTTTGGGTGGGCGAAAACTGCCTTGGTATATCGCTGGCGTTTCCATGGTGGCCACCACCTTTGCCGCCGATACCCCATTATGGGTTACGGAAAAGATCGCACAACACGGAATTTCCGGAAACTGGTTGTGGTGGAATATGGTGATTGGCGGTATGTTGACCACCTTTTTCTTTGCCCGTCTCTGGCGCAGAGCTAATATTATTACCGAACTGGAATTTTTAGAGCTACGCTATTCGGGTAAAGTAGCTTCTTGGCTACGTGGCTTAAAGGCGGTGTATCTTGGGCTTTTTATGAATGTGGTGATCATCGGTTGGGTCAACGCAGCAATGATATCCATCTTCGAGGTCTTTTTCGATATCAGTACCGCCGACGCTTTTTTACTTTGTATGGCGGCTATGCTTATCGTGGCCTTTTACTCTTCGATCGCCGGATTGCTGGGCATCGCTATTACCGATTTTGTTCAGTTTATTATTGCGATGACCGGTAGTGTAATCTTGGCTATTAGTGTGCTTAATTTACCGGAAGTGGGAGGAGTGGCCGGACTGAAAGCTCAGATTCCCGCGTGGCGACTCGATTTCTTTCCGCAAATCGGTGGTTGGAGTGATCTTGCTTCGGGCACCTTTTCCCTTTCGGCCGGGGCCTTTTTCTCTTATGTAGTGTTGCAGTGGTGGGCTAGTTGGTATCCTGGGAATGAGCCTGGCGGCGGCGGCTATATTTCACAAAGAATGATGAGCGCCAAGGATGAGAAGCATGCGGTCTATTCCAGTTTATTCTTTCAGATCGCGCACTATTGTTTACGACCCTGGCCTTGGATAATCGTAGGTCTGGCGGCGTTGATCCTCTATCCCGAGCTGCCGGTAGAAGAATCGCGTAAAGGCTTTGTTTTGGCGATGCGCGATCACTTACCCTCGGGCTTGAAAGGCTTGCTTTTCGTGGGCTTCATCTCGGCCTATATGTCTACCATTTCTACCCAATTAAATTGGGGCTCCAGTTATTTAACCAATGACCTCTACAAGCGCTTTATGAGCGACGGTCAATCGGATCGTCACTATGTTATGATCGGGCGTATTTTTACTTTGATCATTATGGCGGTGGCGGTATTTGCTACGAGTCAGATCGAAATGATCGACGAAGCGGCCCAGTTCTTAATTGCCTCTGGCGCCGGCTTAGGTATGGTCCTGATTTTGCGGTGGTATTGGTGGCGTATCAATGCTTGGACCGAGCTCAGTGCCACCTTGGCTCCCCTTTTGGGCTTGGCGATCTCTAAGTATATTTTGGTAAACTACGTGCCAGAGAGTTTTTATTATCACAATGGCGATTTCATCTTCACCGTGCTCTTCACCAGCCTAGTTTGGTTAGTAGTTACCTTTAGTACTAAACCCACCGATAGTAAGGTCTTAGAAGCTTTTTACGATCGAATTAAGCCTGGAGGTTTCTGGGGGCCATTCGCTACAGCCGCTTCCGCGGAAAGCGATATTAAGCCACTTTTTCTCGCTTGGTTAAGTGGCGTAGCCCTGGTGTACAGCAGTTTATTTGGTATTGGAAAAATGATCTTTCAAGAATACCAAACAGGCTTACTGTGGCTGGCATTGGCGCTTTTAAGCTTTATTTTAATGCGCTGGGCCATGAAGCGGTCGGATTTGATCTCGGCTTAGTATATTCGTTGCATTCATCAAACCATGCATTATGAAAATCTGGAAACTATCCCTTTTAAGCTTATCGATTATATTCTTGAGCGCTTGTGGTAATCTACGCATTAAGGCTTATCAGCCTTTCATGGCGCCGGCGAAAGCTAAAACCGTAGCCTTGGCTAGCTTTTATTTTGCTCCTCCCGCTTTACCGGAAGTGCCCGCAGGAGACGCCGATGACTTCAATGAGAAAGTTTTCAAGTTAGAGGACGACCTAAATGCCGAAATGCAGAAGCGAGCTGGTGAATATTACCAATTATTGGATCAGGGAATTGAAATGCAGTTGGGGATGGATTCCCGTGCCGGTTCCGAACTAGAGCAGGGAGCGCGTTACGAACGCTCGCAACAAAAGCAAGAATTGGAAGCTTTACAAATCGAAGGGAAGCGCCATTTTAAGCAGATCTTGGTGGGCGAAGGCGGCCTGAACTTCTTCGAATTCAAGCAAGGTGATATTAAGGGTTATATTGAAGAAAGTCCGCGTTTGCGCTCGGCTGTACGTGGAAATTTAAAAAACTTGGAAGCCGAAGTGATGGCCGTTGGCATGGCGCAGTTAACGATCGATAAGGTGACGCGTTACGGGCAGAAGGCGAATTTGAAACTTAAAGTGAACCTTTATTTCTTCGACGATAATGGTCAGCCAGTAGGCCACGGCTACGGCGAAAGTGAGCCGATCACCTTCGACGGGACCGAGATCACCGATTATGAACTAATTCTCGATCAATACGCCGATCTTCAGAAGGAGATCCTAACTGAAATGAGCAAGAGCGAAGAGTAAGATGCGCAGTTCATTCGCAGTTTTATTGGCCTTGGTCAACTTTGTCGCCACGGCGCAGGGTATCAGTCCGCGGCAGGGTTCGGAGGCGCGCAGTTATCAGGAAGTGATTGAGTCTTATCAATATCTAGCCCAGCAATACCCCAATGCCCAATTATTAGAACTGGGACCAAGCGATAGTGGTCGGCCCTTGCATTTATTTTTGATGCAAAAATCCCCTTTTACCGGTGAAGCTAGTTTGCAAAGTTTGGCTCAGGATAAGCTGCGAATATTGATCAATAATGGCATTCACCCCGGTGAAAGCTGTGGTATGGATGCAGCGGTCGAATGGTCGGCAGAGCAACTGGCCCAAGGAACTATCGCGGCGGGTCAGATCTGGGCCATGATACCGGTTTACAATATTGGCGGCAGTCTCAAGGCGCGACCACATACTCGAGCTAATCAGAATGGCCCCGATTTACAAGGTTTTAGGGGAAATGCCCAGAACTTGGATCTAAACCGTGATTTCGTAAAAGCGGACGCCTTGAACACCCGCAGTTTTTATGCGATCTACCAGGCCTTTAAGCCGCAGATATTTATCGATACCCATACTTCAAATGGCGCCGATTATCCCTACACCATGACGCTGATCAGTAGTTTGGCCGATAAGCTGGCACCTAGTGTGGCTCAGTTGCTCCATGAAGATATGGAGCCTTTTTTATACCAAGCGATGGCCGAAAGGGAATGGGAAATGATTCCTTATGTGAATGTCTTTGGTCGCACTCCTAATCAAGGCTATGCGGCATTTTTAGAAAGTCCGCGCTACGCCAGCGGCTATACCGCTCTATTTCACAGTTTCGGCTTTATTACCGAAGCACATATGTTTAAGCCTTATCCCGATCGAGTGGCCGCTACCAGGGCCTTTTTTGCCTCTATGCAGGAATATTGTAATGCTCAAGCGGAGGCTATAAAGCAAGCTTATCAACAAGCATTGACTTGGGAGAAAGAGCAAAGCAGCTTTCCGGTGGCTTGGTCCTTGGACAGCAGTAGGACCGAAAGCCTGGATTTTAAAGCCTATCCTTACGAATACGTGGAAAGTGAATTGGGAGATTACCAAGCCCTGCGCTACAAGCGAGAAGATCCCGAAAGCTTACAAATTGATTATTACCCTCATTACAAAACTGAAGTAGGGGCGCAAATACCCGAATATTACCTTATTCCGCAAGCTTTTAGTGCTGTCGTACAACGCCTGCAATACAACAATGTAGAGGTGATCAGCTTAAAGGAAGACAGCCTGATCGACTGTAAGTCCTACTATTTGCGTCAGTGGCAGTTTGGAAATCGTCCGTACGAAGGTCATTTTAGAGTAGAAGTGGATTCGGTAGAGCCGATGGATCAAAAACGGCTTTTCTATGCCGGTGATTACTTGGTGCCTACGGATCAGCAGGCGCGTTATTACCTCGCATCGGTTCTAGATCCACGTTCGGTAGATTCCTTTCTCTCATGGGGCTTCTTTGATATTATTTTCCAGCAAAAGGAATATTTTTCACCTTATGTCTTCGAAGCCAAAGCGCAAGAGATGCTGGACGCAGATCCCAGTTTAGCGCAAGAGTTTGAGCAGTGGAAAAGCAAACATCCCGAGGCCTTGAAAAATGCCTATACCACCCTTAGTTTCTTTTATCAGCGCAGCGAGTATTATGAACCGGAACATCTGCGCTATCCGGTGGGTTTTGTTGATTAGCCTTGAAGCGGGCAACAGGAGTGAAGCTCTAAAACTAATCTTTCTAACAGGGTGTATAGTCCATTTCTAGCAGCCCGGTAAGCCAAAGAAAAAGACCAGTTTTTGCGCTACTGCTTCACCCTCATCATTACGGGCAGGTAGCCATTCATTGGCTTTTTCCTTTAGTAAGGCGATCAGTTTTAGATCGATTTGGGGATATCCACAACCTTTATCCAGTTCGATGTCGACCAGTTTACCGCTGGCATCGATACTAAGGTAGAATTTCGCCGGACGGAGATCTTCGCGGAAGAGCCCAGCGACGTTGGGATAGTTTTGTTCCCGAATCCATTCCAGTAAACGCTCATTGCCATCGCGGTAGCGCGCCATGGTTTCAGGGATCACGGTAAGGTGAGGCGTGAAACTGTTAAAAACATAATCGCCCTGAGGCTGTGTTTCGTAGCAGTCTATCTTAAGGGTGAAATTACTGCCGTAATCGAGATTTTTGAGATAGTCCCATTGCGCCGCGCTGAGTACACCATTTTCGGAGATCAGGACCGCATCATCATATTTCCCGGCTTGGTCGATCGCCCTTAATTCGATCCTTTCGTAGGATTGTACTTGATGGGTGAAATCGGGGTCTAAAAAGTCGCTGAGTTGAAAGGACTTTTGTAATTGCGAACGCTTTATGCCGCCGAAACGAGGCCCAATAGAGTAAAAGAAGGCGTCATTGAGCCGGGGACCTGAATTTTCGGAGCCGCTGTCTTTGGGGGTCTGGCTGGCGGCCGCTATTAGAGTTCCATTCGGCTTTAAGCCGATAAAAAAATTCAAAGAATAGATACCTACTAAAGCTAAGGCGAGGGCAAGACTTTTGAGAAGATGATTTTTCATGCTGTGTTTTTTTAATACGGTCTCAAAACTAGGAAGCCCTCTAAATCAGTTGGTAAAGGCAGTGTAAATTAGTGTAAATCTTTGTAGAATGGGCTGAACAAAGACTATTTAGAGATAAATTTGAAGCATGCTTTCACGTACGCTCTGCTTTTTGTTTTTCAGCTTTGGGCTCATTGCTAACCCAGCTTTCGACCTCAAACATTTAGAGGTAAGTCTGCGGCAGTTGGGGCATCAAATCTTACTATCGGCCGGTGACTCTACCTCACGCGTTTTGCCTTTAGAAAGGGAGGCCAATACTTTTAAATTGCAATTCGAATCTGATTTTAGTTTTGAACCAGAGCGCTTGGTGGCACTCAGCAAGCAGATCTTATTGGAAGAGGGGCTTTCTGAAAAGTACATCATAGAAGTAAAAGAATGTGCCCGCGAAGAAGTGATCTATAGTTTTGAGATCGCGGCGCAAAAGGAGCAGGAGATCGTGCCTTGTTTAGGGCGTGAGCAGTTAGAGGCTTGCTATGTTTTATTGCTCACTTTTCCCGATCTTTCTGATGCCCACCCTCAGAGCGCGCGTGAAAATGGCTATTGGTATCTCTTATTTTTGGTGCCACTGATCGGGCTACCGGTTTTTTTCTTGGCCCGCAAGAAGGAGGAAAGTCCCTCGCACCTGTATCAAATAGGACGACTGCAATTCAATGCCGCTTCCGGAGTTTTGAGCGGCCCGTCGGGGCAAGAAGAGCTTACGGCCAAAGAAGGACAGCTCTTAGTGCAACTCTGGGAAGCCCGCAATACGGCGCTAGAACGAGAGGTTTTATTGCATCAGGTATGGGGTGATGAAGGAGACTATGTAGGCCGCACCTTAGATGTATTCATTTCGCGCCTGCGTAAAAAACTCAAAAGCGATTCCAGTCTGCAGATCCTCAACGTAAGAGGGATCGGCTATAAGTTGATCATCGACGCTTAGATAAGGCGAGAGGATCGCGGGAGGATCATACCTTTGCTCTCATGAATGAGTGGTGGTATTATGCACTTTTATTGGGCGGTGGACTTTTAGCGGGGCTCATCAATACCTTGGCGGGTAATGGTTCGGCGATCACCCTCAGTATTTTGATCTTAAGTGGTATGCCGGCCAATGTGGCCAATGCTACTAATCGGGTGGGAGCTTTGGTGCAAACCATTACGGCAGTTTTAAGCCTCAAGCGCAGTGCCCGAACTAAGTTTCTCTTTAAAGATAGTGCTTGGTTTTTGGTGCCGGCAGTGTTGGGCTCGGTCATTGGCGCCTTCTTCGCAGTAGACGTAGATCCACTTTTACTCAAACGTATCATTGGCGTGATCATGGCCGCTCTTTTGTTAACCATGATCTACAAACCATCTAAATGGGCTAGGGCTACCAATGTGAGTAGCAGTCATAAGACGGTATTGAATTGGATCTTGATTTTCTTGGTGGCGGTTTACGGAGGCTTTTTGCAGATGGGCATTGGTATCATGCTGCTTTCGGTATTGGTTTTGGTAGCGCAGTACAGCTTGCGCGATGCCAATATCATCAAACTGGTTCTAGCCTTTTTATTCGTTTTACCAGCCTTTATCGTTTTTGTTTGGAGTGGCGATGTGGTTTGGCTACCGGGCTTTTTACTCGCAATTGGCCAGGGTTTAGGGGCGTGGATCGGAGCAAGGTATATTCTCTTTTTACCGAAGGCCAATACCATTGTGCGCTATACCTTGATCGCCATCCTATCGGTAAGCTCGATCAGTCTTTTGGGTATTTGGGATCTATTGAAAAAGTCTTTGGGCTTTGAGTAAGGCTAGGTCTAAATATTGGTACCAAGAATGGTTCGATACGCCTTATTATCATTTGCTATATCGCGACCGTGATGAGGCCGAAGCTCGGGCCTTTATCGACAAGCTATTCGATTATTTAAAAGTAGAGCCCAATTGCCACGTTTTGGATTTAGCCTGCGGCAGAGGCCGTCACGCGCATTATATGCATTCTAAAGGAGTAGAGGTAACCGGTATCGATTTGGCGGCAAGCAATATCGAATTTGCCCGAGCTCCGGAAAAGGAACGCTTGCATTTTAAACAGGCCAATATGTTAGAGGCTTTCGCTGAAGCCGAATTCGACCTGGTACTAAATCTCTTTACCAGTTTCGCCTATTTCGAATCGAGGGAGGCTACGGTTAAAGCGATGAAGAATGCCGCTCAAGCATTAAAGCCCGGTGGACGAATCCTCATAGACTTTTTAAATCCACAGCAAGTAGCGCAACATTTGATCGCGCAGGAAAAGAAGGAAATCGAAGGCGTACAATTCGAAATCGCTCGACGCATCGATGCGAAATTCATATATAAGGATATCACCGTACGCGACGGAGGGCAAGAGTATAAATTTCAAGAGCGGGTGCAGAATTTGAATAAGGAAGATTTTACGGCGCTCTTAAAGGCGGCCGGATTAAGCTTAGAAGCGCTTTTTGGCAATTATAATTTAGCGAACTTTACCAGCTTCCAATCAGAGCGCTTAATTTTGCTGGCCAGTAAATGATCACAGTTTATCTATTAGCATCGGTATTAATTGGCGCCCTTTTAGGGAAGCTACTGCGGGAGTGGAAAGCGATTTCCATCAATTTCCTCTTGAGTTTTAGCGGCGCCTATTTATTGGGGATCAGTGTTTTTCACCTGCTCCCGGAAGTATATGAAACCCATGCCCATCATTACGGTCTCTTGGTGGTAGCCGGCTTTTTAGTGCAATTGGTTTTGGAAGCTTTTAGCAAGGGCCTGGAGCACGGACATAGCCATTTAGAGCTCTTTAAAAACAAGGGTTTGCCTTTGGGAGTATTGATCAGCTTGTTCTTGCACGCTTTTTTGGAGAGTATACCGGTGGGCAGTAGTCATAACCATCTTAGTAAAGATGCTTTACTGTGGGGGCTTTTAGTGCATAAGGTTCCGGTAAGTATCATCCTTTACAATATGCTCTGCGAGTTGAAATTAAGCCTGAGTAAGCGTTTATTTATCTTAGTATTATTCGCCTTGATGGCTCCCTTAGGGGTTTTCTTAGGAGAGCTTTGGAGCGTATTGGGTACCTACAGCCGAGAATTGACCGCCTTCGTATTCGGTATCTTCCTGCATATCAGCACAACTATCTTGTTTGAGGATAATAAGTCGCATCACTTCAATATGCTAAAGTATGCGGTGATCTTGATCGGTTTCGTGCTGGCTTGGCTCTCGGTTTCGCACTAGATTTCTTTTCTTGAAGAGTCATAGAAAAGATTTAATTACTAAGTGCTTAGGTCTGGAAAGCTGGATATATATTTGCAATAGTTATTAAAAATAGAATCGTATAGCTTTTAATAATAAATCTAAATAAATATAAAATCATGGGAGTACTAGTAGGCAAAAAAGCCCCTTCATTTACTGCAGCAGCAGTTATTAACGGTGAGGAGATCGTAGAAGATTTCTCACTTGATCAGTACAAAGGAAAATATGTGATCTTATTCTTTTACCCTAAAGATTTCACTTTCGTTTGTCCAACAGAATTACACGCTTTCCAAGCACGTTTAGAAGACTTTAAAAAATTGGGCGTTGAGGTTGTAGCTGTATCTACCGACACTGAGCAGTCGCACTGGGGTTGGTTACAACTAACCAAAGACCAGGGTGGTATTCAGGGTATTACATATCCGGTAGTAGCCGATACCAATAAGACCATTTCTACCAACTACGACGTATTAGCTGGAAACTTCTTTTACGATGAGAACGATCAGTTACAAGCAGACGGGGAGTTAGTAGCTTACCGTGGCCTATTCTTGATCGATCAAGAAGGAGTAGTTCGTCACCAAGTAGTAAACGATATGCCATTAGGTCGTAGCGTAGATGAAGCTATGCGTATGGTAAAAGCTTTACAATTCTTTGAAGAGAAAGGTGAAGTTTGTCCAGCAAACTGGGACGAAGGAAAAGAAGGTATGAAAGACACCCACGAGGGGGTTGCCGATTACCTAAGCAAGAACTAAGCATTCTTCTTATAGATAATGATAAGCCACCTTTCGGGGTGGCTTTTTTTATTTAGAAACGATAGTAGAGCGTGGTGCTAAGCACTTGTCCTTGAAGATCGCCGCGTAGGTCTTCATCGCTGTTAAAATTACTCATGCTAAGAAGGCTTCGCAAACCGATATGTCTACTGCCATAAATCCGCCACTGGTAATTTAGGCCTACTTTAAAGTGATAGGAGGTAATGCTCACCGCCACTCTTTCATCGTCTACGTTGCGGTAATATAGGTCAGTGGTAAAGGAGCCTAGACCGGCACCTACCATGATGTGCATTTTATGGCGACGACCGGAAAAAAGAGCCCGTCCATAATTAAAATCTAACTGTAAGAAGTTTTCCAGGTCGGTGTTCTCTACCGATTCATCCCCTAGAATTCGCAGATAGGAACGTTTCTCGGTGCGATTATAAGCAAAGGCAATGGAAGCGAGATTTCGTTCATACTCAAAGTCGACTCCCAACCAAAGTCCGTGACCAGCACCAAGCTCGTCTAATAATTTCTGATTGAACATCAGGTAGTTGTAACCTAAACCGAAATTAACGATCTCGCTATTGTTTGTCTCCAGATCTTCTCTGGATTTTTCAAAATCGGATAGATCTTTGGTCTTCTTTTGGTAGTGCAAGTCGAGGGCAGCCTGATAATTCTTGGCTGCGATAAGTTGCAATACCGCCGCTTCTCGTTGGGGCCAATCCTTTTGCTCTAATAAGCTTAAGGCCTTTTGTCTTGAGAATGCCCAATGCTCCAGATAAGGGTCTCTTTGTTGGGAAAGGTATTTTAGGAACTCACTTTGGGCTCGGTAAAACTTAGAGAGGTCGGTGCTGTCTAAAGCTCCTTTAAATTGCAGGTCGCCTAAGATACGCTGACGGATGCTGGCCAAATTGGGTTCGCAATAAAGTTCCCATAATTCGAGATAGTATTCGAGGCTATCCTGCGACTTAAAATCCTTTTTTAGTTGCGGTAAATTGTCCTCCATCCACTGCGGGCATTGCTCCCAGATCTCCATAAATAGACCTTGGTCCTTAGATTGCGACCAACTTAGGCAGGGGCCTAGGAGAAGGATGAAGAAGTATTTGCGCATCGAAAAGCTATTTATTTAGCTGTAGCGAATATCGTTCCAATTTAGCGAAAAGCGAATTTTGCGATCACCGGATAATGGTCGCTCAATAATTCCTTGGGCACTTTATAGTCTACACAACGCATTTTTTGGCCGGGGTAGAGAATATAGTCGATACGCAAAGGCAGAGGGCCACGATTATAGGTTCGCTCTAAACCATCGCCGGCAGCAAGAAAACTATCGTCAAGCTCGGTCCTTAAGCTTTTATAGGTGTAGCTCGTGGGTGGGTCGTTGAAGTCGCCTGCCAGTAAAATGGGCATATCGCTGGCTTTGATCAGACTATCCAAGGCTTCGGTTTGGTAGGATCTTTTGATAAAGGCCCGTTTAAGGTCGCCGCCGATCTTTGTGAGATCGCGTTTCAGCTCCATGGTATTCTTATCGTTTAAACTAGCGAGATTTTGATAGTCCTCATCTTGCAGGCCTACCGATGCCAAATGCACATTTACCACGCGAATTACCTTTTCATTCCACTGAATATCGCTAAAGAGGGCAGCCCCATTACGCTCTACTCCTTCAGGTTTAGGGTATTCTACAAAACCTTTGTTAATGATGGGGTATTTACTATAAATGATCTGCCCGGTCCCTCCTTTACGAGCGGGAAATTCGTGGTAGGCGTAGGGGAAATTAATTTCGATGCGTGGCTCTAGGTAATGGTATTCTTGGATGAGCAATACATCGGGATCTTCCTTAGTGATGAGGTTTTCAATGCCTTGGGGAATATCATCGGCCTCCAGCCAATTGAAAACATTGAACATGCGTACATTAAAGGTCATCACCTTCAGTTCTTCGCCCGGAGCAATTACTTGATTGTTTCCGCCTAATTGGTATAGGGTGGGGATCTGTTGGTAACCCAAGGCAATGGCCACGATGGGTAAAATGATCTTCAGCTTTAAGCGTAAGGCCCACCATATGGCAAAGATCAAATTGGCTAAAAGCAGGTAGGGATAGGCCAAACCCAAGAAAGAGAACCAAGAAAAGTAACGTGGGTCTACAAACTGACTGAGATAGGAACACATTAGGGCAAAGGCGAGAATGGTATTGATCACGTAAAGGATCCCATCCACTATCGATTTACGCCGGGCCATTAATCCTTACCAAATTTAAAGAGGTGGTCTTTTTCGTCCTTGCTTAGACTATCGTAACCGGAACGCGAGATCTTGTCGAGGATCTTATTGAGTTTCTCCTCATCGTTATTGCTGCGCTGTACTTTGGCGCTTGACTTGCTGCCACCACCTTTATTGCTGTATACCTTTTTCAGCTTAGGTCCTCGCGAGAAATTGAGGTTGGCCAGGCGATCCAATAGGGCGGAAAAGCCTTCAGTTAGATCGCGACCCTCTTTGTAAGCGCGGGCCATTAGGAAACCAAATAAGGCGCCCCCAAGATGCGCGATTCTACCACCGGCATTACTGCCATCGCCTAAAGCAATCAGATCGGTAAAGAGTGCAAACAGCGCAATGCCCCAAAGGGGTACGGTAATCATAAAAAAGAGACGAACCGGAAAACGGGGATTATAAGTAGCTATAGCGAATATGATGGCCATCACACCAGCCGAGGCTCCGCGATTATTGCTAAAAGCCACTACATCGCTAAAAGCGGGGAAAACATTGTAGGAGAGTACGTAGAGCAAACCGCCTAAAATTCCCCCCATTAGGTAAGTACTGATCAGCCTGCGCCCACCGAAGTACTGTAAGAATAACTGTCCGCCGAAAAAGAGCCACAGCATATTAAAGAGGATGTGAAAAAAGCCTTCGTGCAGGAACATATAGCTAATAATGGTCCAGGGGCGCGTGGCTAATTTGAGCAGGGAAGAGGGCAGGGCGGTAAAATCAATGAAAAACCCAGCGATGTCGCTCTGGAAGAGGAAGGAAACAATGCGCAATACAAGAAAGAAGACATAAACCCCTAAATTGATCATGATCAATTGGTTGAGGGAGCCTCCCATTTTAAACTGCAGTTTAATATCCTCGATTATTCTACTCATTAGTAGTAAGTGCCGCTATTGTTTTTCCAATACTTCAAAAGTAAGAATCCAAAGAGCATTCCGCCAAGGTGGGCAAAATGCGCAATATTGGAACCTGGGTCATTGGCCAAGCCATTGATCAATTCTAGGGCACCGTAGGCCGCCACGAAGTATTTCGCTTTGATCGGAAAGGCAAAATAGAGGTAAATACGTTGGTTAGGAAATAGCATACCGAAGGCTAAAAGTACCCCAAAAACGGCACCCGATGCCCCAACGGTAGGGGTGTTTAGAATGGCATTGGCCTTGCCGAGAATCGGGTCGCTGTAATTGCGACCGCTGCGCAGGATTTGGCCTCCTTCGTCGATCAACATTTGCAGATCGGCACTGCTCATTTGACTGGCTAGGGCCTGAAACTCCCAATACTGAACACCGAGGTGTAGTAAAGCGGCCCCAAAGCCGGTTACGAGGTAATATATAAGGAATTTCTTCGCTCCCCAGATGTTCTCTAGAGAATAACCAAACATCCACAAGGCGAACATATTGAAGAAGATGTGGCTCAGTCCGCCGTGCATAAACATATGCGTAACCAATTGATAGGGCTCAAAGGATTCGGATGGCGGCAGGTATAAACCCAGAAGCGCATTGAGGTTTAAGCCAAAAACGCTGCCTAGGGAAAGGGATGCCAAAAAGAACAGACCATTAATGATCAAGAGGTTCTTGATGACATCCGGTAGAAGTTTGAATCGTAACATTAACTAAATGTTTTATCTAGATCGCCAAGGGCGAGATTTATAATGGTTGGCTTACCATCGGGGCTGTGATAAGGTGCACTACAGGCAAAAAGTTCGTCGACCAGATGCGCCATCGCTTCCTGTTCAAGAACCGTTCCTACCTTTAAAGCCGCCAATTTGGCCATACTCTTTGCCATTTTTTCGCTTAGGTCGCCTTTAGAGCTCGGATTAAAATCCTTGCTGCTCTCCAGTATTTGCTGGAAGAGTTCGGCCAAAGCCTGGTCTTCGAGGTAAAGGGGCACGCCGTGGACGATCAGTTCATTTTGTCCGAATTCGTCGAGATCGAAGCCCATTTCCCGCAGGGGGCCCAAGAGCTCGGTCATAAGGCTATAATCGGAAGGACTAAAGCCAATTTGTTGAGGGAAGAGTAATTGCTGACTGGCTACTTGTTGGTTTTGCAGCGAATCGAGGATCTTTTCGAAGAGGATCCTTTGGTGCGCTCGTCCTTGGTGGATCAGCATTAGACCTTCGCCATGGGTTTTGAGGAGGTATTTTCTGCCGATTTGCAAATAACTCTGCTTTACCGCAGGACTTTCTGGATCTAAGAGCTCAGTTGGCCGATGGGTATCCTGATCGGGTAATTCCGGAATTTGGTTAAGCAAGGATTCCCATTCGCGGCTTTCGGCCGATTTTGGATGCGCTGCTTGCCAGTTGCCAGCGGCGGAGGAGCTACCCTTTTGGGGCTTTTCCTTTTTATCAAAGGGATTAAAACTTGGGTCGATGTAAACGCCTGGTGCCTCAACCGTTCTACCTTGCGGCGGCGGTGGACTAAAGCTAGGATCATGATCGAAATCGAGGCTGGGGGCAATATTGTATTGGCCTAAGGAATGTTTTACCGAGGTGCGAATCAGGCTGTGGATAGCCCGCTCATCTTCAAATTTGATCTCGGTCTTGGTGGGGTGAATATTCACGTCGATGCGGGCCGGATCGATCTCTAGGTAGAGAAAGTAGCTAGGATGGCTATCGTCGAGCAAGAGTCCCTCGAAAGCCTTTTGCACCGCCTTATGCAAATAGCCATTGCGGATGTAGCGGAAATTGACAAAGAAAAACTGCTCGCCGCGGGTCTTTTTGGCAAATTCAGGTTTACCTACAAAACCTTGAATGCGCACGATGTCGGTTTCTTCTTCTACCGGCACCAATTTCTCATTGTATTTCTTGCCGAAGATATTTACGATTCGCTGGCGCAGACTGGAGGCTGGCAGGTGAAACAGCTCGCTACTATTATGCTCGAAGCGAAAGCTCACATCGGGATGAGCCATGGCCACCCGCTCGAATTCGTCGATGATATGACGTAATTCGACCTGATTGGATTTTAAGAAATTACGTCGTGCGGGGATATTGTAAAATAAGGAGCGCACACTTATGCTCGTGCCTTGGGGGCAATTGCAAAAGTCCTGCGATTCTACCTCATTGGCAGCGATCTTAAGCTCGGTACCCAATTCGTTTTCGGCGGTACGGGTGCGCATTTGTAATTTGGAGACCGCGGCAATGGAGGCCAAGGCTTCACCGCGAAACCCCTTGGTCATAATGCCAAAGATATCTTCCGCCTTTTGGATCTTAGAGGTGGCGTGCCTTTCAAAGGCCATGCGGGCATCGGTCTCCGACATCCCTTTGCCATTATCGCTCACCTGGATCAAGTTTTTACCACTTTCCTGAACGATCAGTTGAATTTCGCTTGCGCCGGCGTCGACACTATTTTCCAGTAGTTCCTTCACCACCGAAGCAGGCCTTTGCACTACTTCACCGGCGGCGATCTGGTTGGCTACATTATCGGGCAGAAGCCTGATGATATCGGCCATATTATCGTATTAAAAGATAGGTTAGGGCTAATAGTGCTACCACGATGAGTAAGAGGGTGCGGTTACTAGAGTTCACCTTGGTCTGACGATTCTCGCGCCAGCGGTCGGAAAGTTCACCACGTAGGTGTTCGCCTCCCTTACGCTCCTGAGGATCGGCCTTACCATACTTCTTGCGCAATTCTTCAATGCGTTCTTTGCGTTCATTGTAATAACGCGGTTTAAACTCGAAGGTCTTGTGCTTATTTTGACGTATGAAACTTGGTAGTTTAGGAGCTTCCATCGTAATTATTTTTGCGGTACTAGGGGTTTAGCGCTGCTGTCGGCCGCACTAGCATTATCCTCAAATTCACGGTAGTTTTCCTGGGGAATCTTGATTTCATAGGTCTTCCCTGCGGTAGCCGGCAAGTATTCCATGCGCAGCCAAGGATTATGAAATTTAAGAATGCGATAATTGATGCCGTATTTTTCGGTTATGGAAGCCACGTGGCTTACCGCAGTGTCTATCTTTAAGCTAAAGGTTGGAATCGGTTGGTAACGATCTTTTTCACGCACTTTAAAGCCATAGACTTCGGGGTCGGCCAAGATCTCTTTGATGGCCAGGAGACGGTATACGTAGCGGGCCGTTTCGGAGTTGAGATTAAGATCGAAATAAGATTGCCCTCTTTGGCGGTCTAATTGCTTGCGCAAACCACTAATGCCCATATTATAGCTGGCTGCGGCCAAGGTCCAGGTGCCGAATTCGGCATAAGCTTCTTTCAAATAAGCACAGGCCGCTCGGGTAGATTTCTCGAGGTGATAACGTTCGTCTACCGCATTATTTACCTCCAAGCCGTAATCTTTGGCCGTACCTTCCATTAGCTGCCAATAACTTACCGCGCCGGCGGGCGATACCACATGGGTAAGGCCCGATTCGATCAAGGGGAGGTATTTGAAATCAGCCGGAACCCCTTCTTCTTTCAAGATCGCCTCAATAACCGGTAGGTGGCGGGCGGAGCGTTTAATGAACAAAACAGTCTGACTTTGCCAATAGGTATTGACCAATAACTCGCGGTCGAAACTTTCACGCACATGTGCTTGGGTAAGCGGAATGTCTTCACCCGCAAAACTTACTTTTTCGGGGATGGGTAAGCTGTAAATATTGTAATTATCCTTGAACTTCTGTTTTTGAACCCCGTCTTCAGTATCATTTACCGTGGCATAGGTTAGCACCGATGCTACGATCATGCTAGCCAAAGCGATTAGGATGGTAAGGGCCCATTTTTTCATGAATAGATAAATTGAGTTTCTAAGTCGGCGAGGGGCTGGGCGATCAAGTCTTTTTCGGAAAGTTGAGGATCTTCGATACCCCAATCGATTCCCAAGGACGGGTCATTCCATAATACGGAGCCTTCGCTTTCTTTATTGTATACATTAGTACACTTATAGCTGAAAATAGTTTCATCTTCTAAGGTGACGAAGCCGTGAGCAAAGCCCGGTGGCACCCAAAACATGAGTTTATTTTCTCCGCTAAGGTGCACTTTATGGTGCTTGCCATAAGTAGGCGATCCTTTTCGGATATCGACCACCACATCGAGCACGGCTCCTTGAATAACCCGCACTAGCTTTCCCTGGGCGTAGGGTGGGTTTTGAAAGTGCAGGCCGCGCAAAACACCTTTATTACTCATGGATTGATTGTCTTGCACGAATTCGTGGTGCACGCCAAAGTTTTGGAAAACTTCCTTATTGTAGGATTCGTAAAAATAGCCCCGGTGGTCGCCAAATACTTGCGGAATGATTTCCAAAAGGCCCGGGATCTGGGTTTCGATAATTTGCATTGATAATGCCTGAAAAGGGTAAGTTAATTTGCTACTTCACTCATGAATTTAATCCGCATGTAGCGCAGTTCTTCTTCGCTGTAATCGCCATCAAACTCATCGTAGGCCAAAGCTAAGTCGTCTGATTCGGCTTCCATGAAATAATCATGAATTTCTTCCACCTGGTCCTCGTCGAGCATATCTTCGATCACATAATTGAGGTTGATCTTCGTGCCAGAGTGCACGATGTGCTCGATTTCGGTAATCAGCGCTTCCATCTCTAAACCTTTGGCCGCTGCAATATCCTCTAAGGGTAATTTGCGATCGGTACTCTGGATGATGTAAACCTTTAAGCCCGATTTATTGACCACCGACTTCACCAAGAGGCCATCGTCTTTTTCGATATTATTCTCGTCGACATATTTTTGGATCAACTCCAAAAAGGGCTTACCGAATTTACGGGCTTTGCCTTCACCTACCCCAGAGATCTGTATCAGCTCATCTAAACTAGTAGGGTAGTGCAGAGCCATTTCGTTGAGCGAAGGCTCTTGGAAAACGGTAAAAGGCGGTAAACCTTTCTGCTTGGCCACTTTGCGGGTAAGCTGCTTCAGCATATCGAAAAGGGCTGGATCGAATGAAGCGCCCGCTTTTTGTTCTTTTATGATTTCTTCTTGACCAGCTTCCTCCTCATAATCGTGATCTTCAGCGATCATAAAGGGATGGGGGTCGATCAAGAATTGTTGTCCCTTATCACTTAAGAAAAGGACGCCATACTTTTCGATGTCTTTTCGTAGGTAACCTTGCACAATGGCCTGGCGAATTACGCCCATCCAATGTTTATCCGACTTATCGGCCCCTTGATTAAAGACGTCGAGATCCTGTACTTTGTATTGCTTAAGGATACTGCCCAACTTGCCGATGAGGGTATCTACCACCGATTTGGCCTTAAAGCGCTGGTTGGTGGCGAGAATGGTTTCGAGCACCAGTTTTAAGTCGCCCTGAGCGTCGAATTGCTTGCGCGGATTTTGACTATTATCGTCGTTTTTCGCTCCGGGCCCCGTATCCTCATCAAATTGCTCACCGAAATAATGCAGTAAGAATTTACGGCGATTCATGGCCGTTTCGGCGTAGGCGACCACTTCTTGTAGCAGTTGCATGCCAATTTCTTGTTCCGATACTGGTTTGCCATTGAGGAACTTTTCCAGTTTCTCCACGTCCTTGTAAGCGTAAAAGGCCAGGCAATGCCCTTCACCACCGTCTCGGCCAGCACGTCCGGTTTCCTGGTAATAGCTTTCTAAGCTCTTCGGCATGTCGTAATGGATCACAAAACGCACATCCGGTTTATCGATCCCCATGCCAAAAGCAATGGTGGCTACGATCACGTCCACTTCTTCCATTAAGAAGGCGTCTTGATGCTTAGAACGCGTTGAAGCATCGAGGCCGGCGTGGTAGGGAAGGGTCTTGATCCCATTGACCTGCAGGGTTTGGGCAAGTTCTTCCACTTTCTTGCGACTGAGGCAATAAATAATGCCGCTCTGACCTTCCTTTTTCTTTATAAAGCGAATGATATCGCGATCGACGTGTTCGGTCTTGGGACGTACCTCGTAAAAAAGGTTGGGACGATTAAAGGAAGCCTTAAAGACGGTAGCATCCTCCATGCCCAAATTTTTCTGAATATCGCTCTGCACTTTTGGAGTAGCAGTAGCGGTAAGGCCGATAATAGGCTTACGACCGATCTTTTGAATTATGTGCTTGAGATTGCGGTATTCTGGCCGGAAATCATGACCCCACTCTGAGATACAATGTGCTTCATCGATCGCGTAGAAGGAAATCCTTGCCTTGCGCAAAAACTCGATGTTATCCTCTTTGGTAAGTGATTCGGGAGCTACGTAGAGCAACTTAGTGACACCACTAAGTACTTCTTCTTTAACCCTTTCAATATCTTTTTTACTGAGAGAGGAATTCAATACATGAGCGATCCCGGTTTCATCGGCAAAGCCCCGTAAGCTATCTACCTGATTTTTCATCAGGGCGATGAGCGGAGAAACCACTATCGCGGTTCCTTCCTGCATAATAGCAGGCAGCTGATAGCACATGGACTTACCGCCACCGGTAGGCATGATTACGAATGTATCTCGACCCTGGAGTAAATTCTCGATGACTCCTGCTTGGTTTCCCTTAAAACCATTGAAGCCAAAAAATTTCTTTAATGTTTCCTGAGCCTTAGAAGTTTGTGATTCCAATGCCGTGAAATAATGTTTAATTCTCTAAATATACTAAATATCTCTGCCTTTCGAAATCTTTTTCCTTCCCGATTTCCGCCCTTTGCACCGCTAAAATTTAGCACCTTTGCATGCAATTTTCAAAGCGATGGCAAAGAACGACAGTGATAATATGTCTTTTTTAGAACACCTCGAAGTGCTGCGCTGGCACCTCATTCGTTCTGCTTTTGCAATGGTGAGTATGGCGCTGTTGGCTTTTATGGCCAAGGGGATCCTTTTCGACGTGATCATCTTCGGTCCCAAACAGCCCGATTTCTTCACCTATGAGCTTTTTTGCTCTGTTTCGCGCGAAATTAGTGATACCGAATTGTTCTGCCTCACCGAAATGCCTTTTAAAATCCTAAACACCAAAATGGCCGGTCAGTTCTCTACCCACCTCTGGGTTTCCCTGATCGCGGGTTTCATTTTGGCTTTTCCTTACATCCTTTGGGAAGCTTGGCGTTTCATTGCTCCAGGGCTGAAAAAAACCGAGCGTAATTACTCGCGCTGGATCTTGTTCTTTGGGGCGATCCTCTTTGCGGCGGGGGTCTCTTTTGGCTATTATCTCATCGTTCCTTTATCCTTACAGTTCCTAGGAACTTATACCATCAGTGCTGAGGTGAACAACCTGATCGACCTGATGAGTTATATTTCTACCGTAAGTACGGTAACCTTGGCCACCGGATTGATCTTCGAATTACCGGTGATCGTTTATTTCTTGGCGCGCAGCGGACTGGTTACACCAGAGTTCATGCGGCAATATCGTCGCCATGCGATCGTTTTGATCTTAGTGCTTTCGGCGGTGATCACCCCGCCCGACATTGCGAGTCAGATCTTGGTATCTTTACCGATCGTATTTTTATACGAAGTAAGTATTCGCATTGCCAGCCGGGTGATCCGCAAAATGGAAGCCAATAGCAATGCCTTAAGTAAGAAGTCTTGATATGATCCTAAGAGCCGAATCGATAGTAAAGAAATACCGCAGTCGCACCGTTGTGAAAGGCGTAAGCTTTGAGGTGCGTAGAGGAGAGATCGTTGGTTTGTTAGGGCCTAATGGGGCCGGAAAGACCACTAGTTTTTACATGGTGGTAGGATTGATCAAACCCAATGAGGGAAAGGTGTTTATCGACCAGCAAGACATTACCAGCGACCCAATGTACAAGCGAGCGCAAAAGGGTATTGGTTATCTGGCTCAAGAAGCTTCGGTATTCCGCAAGCTTTCGGTGGAGGAGAATATTATGGGTGTTTTGCAGATGACCAAACTGAGCAAGAAGGAACAGGGGCTCAAGCTCGAATCTTTATTGGAGGAGTTCAGTCTTGGCCATATTCGGAAAAATCGCGGGGACCTATTATCCGGTGGTGAACGCCGGAGGACGGAGATCGCGCGCGCCTTGGCGGTAGACCCTAACTTCATCTTATTGGACGAACCCTTCGCGGGGGTAGACCCCATCGCCGTAGAGGATATTCAAACCATCGTGGCCTCGCTTAAAAAGAAGAATATTGGCATCTTGATCACCGACCACAACGTACAGGAAACCTTGGCTATTACCGACCGCACCTATTTGATGTTCGAAGGTTCGATCTTGAAGTCAGGCAGTGCCGAGGAACTAGCTTCTGATGAACAAGTGCGTCGAGTTTATCTGGGGCAAAACTTCGAATTGCGGAAAAAGAGGGCGGCTCTTCAGCGCTAAGCTACCGAGGCCCGTTTCAGTCGATCATTGATCGCTCGGCCCAAGCCCTCGGCCGGAAATTCTTCGCAGATTATTACGTCTACATCCATGCCCTTAAAGCTGCGTAAGGCTTGAAAGAGTTTACTGGCAGCTTCTTTGAGGTCGCAGCACGGTGATAAAACCCTTTGTTGTTCGGCCGGAATTCCGGCAATGGGCTTACAGAAACTAATGCTGCCGCTACGGCTGCGATCTACCTTTTTTAGATTTTTGGCCAAAGCACCGAAGAGGACCGGGATGCCCGGCGAATAGTGAGCACTTAGCATGCCAGGGGCTTTGGGGTTGCTCGACGAGCTTTTAGTGTAAGCCACTTGCTCCCCTAAACAATGGTTGATCTCTTCCAGGCTTAGTCCGCCTAAGCGCAATACAATGGGACGCTCCTGACTAAGATCGATGATGGTCGATTCTAAACCAACCGAAGCGGGGCCACCATCGAGGATCAGTTCCAGGCGATCGCCCAATTGTTCTTCCACGTGAGCGGCTTCCACCGGACTTACCTTTCCAAATAAATTTGCGGATGGAGCGGCAAGTGGGAAATCGATTTCTTGCAATAAGGTGCGACTTAAAGGATGAGCCGGAAAACGCAGGGCTACAGTTTTATGGCCGGCCGTTACCAGATCGGGTACCAAATCGGTCTTAGGTAGAACAAAGCTGATCGGTCCGGGTGCAAAGCGAGCATATAATTTATCGAAGTAGGGACCAAAACTTTGCACCAAAGGCTGGGCTTGTTCACGATCTAAAGCATGCACGATTAGCGGATCGAAGGCCGGTCGGTTCTTGGCTTCGAAGATCTTGGCTACCGCTATCTCATCCAGGGCATTGGCCGCCAAGCCGTAGACCGTTTCGGTGGGAATTGCCACTAATTCTCCTGCCTTGAGGAGCTCGGCTGCGCGCGTGGTATCCTGAGAGACTTGGGCCATACGGCAAAGTTAGAGCAAAATGAAAACCACTAAGGCCGCTAGTACAAAAAAGACGGCAAAGGCAAAGATTCCCATAAAGTTGATCAAGGTGAATTTAAGCAAGGTCTTGCGCCAACTTTGACGATAAAAACGTTTCATAGCCAACAATAAATGGCTGGCAAAGAGCATCATCATCACAATAAACACGGTCTGGTTTTCGACCAGGAAATTGTAGAGGCCGGCCAGGATAAAGAAGATCGATTGTTGGTATAGGGTAAAGAAAAGATGCTCGGGATAATAATAATCGCGGCGCCAATAGATCACTTGTAATAGGAGACCAAAGAAGGGGATAAAGAGAAAGAGGATCCAAAAGAGTTTGGAAAGGAAGGCCCGGTTGAAGCGGTTGAAATTTCCCGCCGCACGGCTTTCCTCTACCTTAACGGCTTGGTCGAAGAGGAAGTCGTTCCAGAAATTGGCTTCCATACCAAAAGCGCCAAACACTTCGGCTTTGCTGCTTTGGGGCGATTCTTCCAGATAGTCGGTGAGGTAATCCAGTCGATTAAATGGCCCTTTATTACTTTCGGCTTGGTAGGCTTCCTTAAGCCTTGCCAACTCGAGACTGCGCTCAATGCTATTGCTTTCTTTTTTCTTGATCGGTAGATCTGCCGCGTCGCTGCCAGAAAAGCGAATGATCTCTGCTTCGTTACGGTTGAGTTGAATGCTGGAAATGAGTAAGAGCGAGCTCAAGAAGTAAAAGCGAATGGGGTTCATGTAGCGCACCCTTTTGCCCGCCTTGAAATCGGCGGCAACCTGGCCCGGTTTGCTCAGCAATAGCCAAAGGGTCTTGAAAACCTTGCCGTCGAGCGCCAAGAAATTGGAGAGTGATTCGCTTACCAATTCCCAAAAACTGAGGCGACGAGTATCATTTAATTGCCCGCATTGGGCACAGTAGACCGCCTCACCGGTAGGATGACCGCAGTTTAAACAATGCTCTCCTTTAACTGCTTTCCGCATTTCTTATTCGTTGAATAGATCGTCGGAGTTAAAGGTAGCAAAACCGACCAAGCGATCGTAGCGGCTCCCGATCTCACGGTGGTAAACCAATATTTGATAATCGTTCTCGGTTTGCCAATGGGTGCCTTCAAAGAAACTGAGGTCGGCATAGCCTTTAGCAGGAGAGTCGATCGCGTAAGCGTAATTATAATAACCTTGTTTTAAGAGGGCCTTACCACGGTAGGCCTGCCGCTTATGGTCGTAGTTCATACGGTATTCGTCCAAAAGTTTCCAGTCACTAAACTCACCAAAGAGGTATACATCACTATCGATCTCATTGGGGTAATCTAGGTAAAAGTCTACCACGGCATAATCTGCTTCCGAATCGGAGTTGGCTACATCTAAACGGCGAACGCGGTTTTGCCCGTTGATATCGAACAAGACCGAATAACGCTCTACCGCTCGCGAACGATCTTCGCGCAGGAAGACTTTAAAAAAGGTGTCTTGCTTAATACTCCGCACATTGAGACTGAGGGCAAGGAGATTCTTGATGTCGAAAAAACGCCACTCGCTAATCCCCTCGAAGGTGTTCTCATCGTCGTATTGGTAAATGAGTTGTCCGTTTTGCAAGAACTGAGGCTTAAGGTCTTTGATGGCCAAGTCCCAACGCTGATTTTGCATCATGACCACCTTGAGGTCGGTAAAAGGATTGGGAATGGGGTAAGAACCATGGCTAATGGTAAAATCCAGCTCTTGATGACTGTTCATCTTTTCTACTCGAGTAGGCCGTTTTACGCGACCACCGATCTGCACGATCTCTTCGTAGACCATAAAACGTCTACTTAAGATCAGGTCCTCTTTATCATTACCGCGGTAGACCAAAAGGACATAATTACCCGATTTGGTGATGTTCACTTCTTTATTGGGAATAGCGAGGTTGTAATGGGTGTAAGGAATGAAGGCATTGATCGAGTACTCGAAGTTTTGAATGTAGTCGTTGCCGAAGTTGGTGAGGTAATCGTTGCGCAATAGGTCGGAAGGGGTCCAGTCGGCATTACAATGGATGATCGAATAGGACATATTGGTAAACTCCTCGTAGAGGTCATCGAAACTTAAGATCAATTGCTCGCCCGAGTTGAGGGCAATTACCGGCATAGCCAGATCATTGCCTTGCGGCACCAATCGCACCGAGCGTATCCCAGCTTGATAGATATGATCGTCGTATACCAGTGGACCGCCGTTATAGTAATTCTGCGCTAAGCTCTTTAAGCTGCCGAGACCGAACATTAAAAGTACGAGGATAGTTATAGGCTTTACAGCAAGTTTATTCATGCTTGAAAAAATGAGAATGGCGGTATTTTATTGTAAAGAAGCCGTAAATTTGCAGCCAATTTAGATATGTTCTAAATTACTTGCTTTTTAGGCGGGCTCATGCTTCGTCTTAATTTTGCAGACCAATAATAATGACAATTTTTTGATTCCATTCGATGTCTGAAGTAATCAAAATTAAAAAGGGGGTAGACATTAAGCTCCAAGGAGAAGCAGAGAAGATCTTTGCTACTGCCGAAGCGCCTAAGACCTACGCCTTGAAACCCGATGATTTTCCGGGTCTCCGCCTCAAACTAAAAGTTAAGGAGGGGGATGAAGTACAAGCCGGTGATACGGTAATGTTTGACAAGGATCGCAGTGACATCCATTTTGCTTCTCCGGTTAGCGGCGAAGTAGTGGAAGTGTTACGCGGTGAAAAGCGTCGCATTCTTGAAGTGCGCATTTTGGCCGATAGCGAAATCCGCTACAAGGACTTCGGTTCGGGTGATCCTAGCCAACTCTCACGTGAGGAGGTGAAAGCTAAGATCTTGGAAGCAGGAGCTTGGCCTTTGGTGCGTCAACGTCCGTATAATATCGTAGCCAATCCCGATCGCGTGCCCCGCGACATCTTTGTTTCTTGTTTCGATTCGGCTCCACTAGCGCCCGACGCTGATTTTGTGGTGCACGGTCAGGAAGAGGAATTCAAATTGGGAATCCGGGCCCTGCAAAAGCTTACCGACGGTAAAGTGCACCTAGGTTTAGATGGAAGTACCAATCCGAGTGCTGCTTTTAAAGTAGAAGGGGTAAGCATTAATCGTTTCAAAGGACCACACCCGGCCGGAAACGTTGGCGTGCAAATTCATCACGTACAGCCCATTAATAAAGGCGAAACCATTTGGACCGTGAATTACCAGGATGTGATCATTCTAGGTAGACTTTTCAAAGAAGGGAAGTTCGATGCGCAACGCAGCATTGCTCTTACCGGAGCCCAGGTGGACAAGCCAAGATATTATAAGACCATTTTAGGGGCTAACCTAAAGTCACTTTTCGAAGGAAATTTAAAGGCTGGTGGCAACCGCTACATTAGTGGTAATGTGCTTACTGGTACCCAGATCACTTCGGAAGGTTATCTTTCGTACTACGATACCCAAGTGACGGTAATTCCAGAGGGTGGTGAAGACGCTTTCTTTGGTTGGGTTGCACCTAATTTAGATAAGTTCAGTATTTCTCGGGCCCTCTACAATTGGATGATGCCCAATAAGAAATTGAACTTAGATGCTAATATGAACGGTGAGCCACGTGCCTTTGTGGTTACCGGTGAATACGAGCGTGTATTCCCATTCGATATCTATCCAGTACAATTACTGAAGTCGATCATGATCAAGGATATCGAAGCGATGGAAAACTTAGGTATTTACGAGGTAGTAGAAGAGGATATGGCCCTTTGTGAGGTGGTATGTACTTCTAAGACCGACGTGCAAGAAACGCTCCGTGAGGGATTGGATTTAATGTTGAATGAATTAGGAGATTAATCGATTTACCATGAAGTTATTTAAGAATATCTTAGACAGCGTAAAACCTCATTTCGAAGAAGGTGGTAAGTTGGAAAAGTACTACCCGGTATACGATGGTTTTGCCACCTTTTTATTTACCCCCGGTCACACTACCCACAGTGGGGCACACGTGCGTGATGCGATCGATCTAAAGCGTACCATGGTTACGGTGATTTTTGCAATGATCCCGGCCTTATTATTTGGTATGTGGAATGCGGGTAATTTGCACTACACCGCTTTAGGTTTGGCCGAGTCCATGACCTTTATGGATAAATTCCTCTGGGGAGCGATCAAGATCGTTCCGATGGTGGTGGTTTCCTACGCGGTAGGTCTTGGCGTAGAATTCATTTTCTGTATCATTAAAAAGCACCAGATCCAAGAAGGTTTCTTGGTATCGGGTATGCTTATTCCTTTAATCATGCCGATCGATATTCCCTTGTGGATGGTAGCGATCTCGGTGATCTTTGCGGTAGTGATCGGTAAAGAGGTTTTCGGTGGAACCGGGATGAATATCCTTAACCCGGCCCTTACCGCTCGTGCCTTTGCCTTTTTCGCTTATCCTAGTTATATGAGTGGTGATAAGGTATGGATCAACACCAGTACCGCCGAAGGACAATCGGTAGTAGACGGTTTTTCCGGAGCCACCGTATTAGGTGACCTTGCTACTAGTGGTACTACCCAGTACAGTGTGATGGACATGTTCTTAGGAACCATTCCAGGCTCGATCGGTGAAACCTCTACCTTGATGATCTTGATCGGCGCTGGCGTATTGCTCTACACCGGTATCGGTAGCTGGAGAATTATGTTGAGCGGTGTGATCGGTGCGGTAGTAATGGGCTTGATCTTTAACACGTTTGCCGAATACGCGATCTCACCAGAGCAACAAGCCTTTATGGCGGTTCCCTTCTGGCAACAATTGATCATGGGTGGCTTTGCCTTTGGTATCGTATTTATGGCTACCGACCCGGTATCGGCTTCTCAAACCGACCGTGGTAAATGGATCTATGGTTTCTTGGTAGGCTTCTTCGCGATCATGATTCGCGTTTTCAACCCAGCCTATCCCGAAGGAATTATGTTGGCCATCCTATTTATGAACGTAATGGCTCCATTGATCGACCACTACGTAGTTCAAGCCAATATCAACAAGCGTAAAAAACGCTTGGCAACTGTAAAAGCAGCCTAAAGATGGACGTAAATAAGAACAGTTACACCTTTACATTCGCAGCGATCATGGTGATCGTAGTTGCTGCGATCCTTTCCTTCGCTGCGACTTCGCTCAAGGAAAAGCAAGACAATAATGTGCGTCTGGAAAAGATGCAAAACATTCTCTCGTCTATTAATGTAGACGTAGAGCGCGATGCGGCCGAGGAGGCCTATGCCCAATACGTGAAAAACGAGTTGGTGATCAATAATTCTGAAAGTGTGAGCGGTATCAAGGCTTTTGATATCGAGCTTTCGAAAGAGATCACCAAGACACCCATGGATCGTAATGCTCCTTTGTACATTGCCGAGAAAGACGGTAAGACCTATTACATCCTGCCTTTACGCGGTAAAGGATTATGGGGTCCTATCTGGGGTTACATTTCCCTCGAGGAAGACGTGAGCACTATTTACGGTGCTACCTTCGATCACAAGAGTGAAACGCCTGGTTTAGGTGCCGAGATCAAGACGCCGATGTTTACCAGTTTGTTCCCTGACAAGGAAGTATTGGACAATGGTCAGTTCGTGGGTATCCAGGTTATGAAAGGAAATGCCGATGGTCCGCACGAAGTGAACGGCATTAGCGGAGGAACCATTACCTCGGTAGGAGTTCAGGATATGATCCAGGACTGTATGCAGAGTTATATTCCTTTTTTAAAGGATTACAAGACCGCGGCCCTAAACGGAGCGGAAGACAATCAATTAGCAAGCATCGACTAAATTCGGATAAATGGCTGAAGTAAAAGAAGCAGTAGAAGTAAAGAAAGAGCGCGAGCCTCTCTTTTCGAAGAAGAATCGCAAGCTCATCTCAGATCCGCTTGACGATAGTAACCCGATTACCGTTCAGGTATTGGGAATTTGTTCGGCACTGGCAATTACCGTAAAGCTTTACCCTGCCTTGGTAATGTCTATCTCGGTATTGTTCGTATTGGGCGCCGGTAACGTGATCATCTCTTTGATGCGTAACCTTATCCCAAACCGTATCCGAATCATCGTGCAGCTGGTAGTAGTAGCCAGCTTAGTGATCTTGGTAGACCAAGTGCTAAAAGCTTATGTGTATGACGTAAGTAAAGAGCTCTCGGTTTTCGTAGGATTGATCATTACCAACTGTATTATCATGGGACGTTTTGAGGCCTTTGCCTTGGGCAATGGTCCTTGGAAGTCTTTCCTTGACGGCGTAGGTAATGCCTTTGGTTACGCTTGGATCCTTTTGGCGGTAGCTTTCTTCCGCGAATTATTGGGTTCAGGACAATTGTTTGGGGTGCAGATCATTCCCGAGAGCTGGTACCTAAGTAATGGCGGTTACTACAGTGATAATGGTTTGATGCTATTACCACCGATGGCCCTTATCGTGGTGGGTATCATCATTTGGGTGCAACGCTCACGTAATAAAGAATTAATTGAGGATAACTAAGCGGAACCATGCAAGAACTCATTAACATATTTGTAAAATCCATCTTTGTAGAGAACATGATCTTTGCCTACTTCTTAGGCATGTGTTCCTACTTGGCAGTATCGAAGAAAGTAAGTACTGGGGTGGGCTTAGGTGCAGCGGTGATCTTTGTATTGGGTATCACTGTTCCCGTGAACTACTTATTAGAAAATTACGTTTTAAAAGAAGGTGCCTTAAGTTGGATAGGACCACAGTTCGCTGAGGTAGACTTGAGCTTCTTGAGCTTTATCATGTTCATCGCAGTTATCGCTTCGATGGTACAGTTGGTAGAGATGATCGTAGAAAAATTTGCCCCAGCCCTTTACGGTGCCTTGGGTATTTTCTTGCCCCTGATCGCGGTAAACTGCTCTATTTTGGGTGGTTCACTCTTCATGCAAGAGCGTAATTACAATTCGATCGGCGAGGCTACCGTATTCGGATTAGGTAGCGGAGTAGGTTGGTTTTTGGCTATCGTAGCCATTGCCGCCATTCGCGAGAAGATCCGATACTCGAATATACCTGCGCCATTACGCGGATTAGGAATCACATTTATTGTGACAGGATTGATGGGAATTGCCTTTATGGCATTCATGGGAATTAAATTGTAATTAAGAATATTATTGAGATGGTATTATTATCAACCAGTACAGTAATTATTTCCAGTATCGTTGTATTCTTCTTGCTGATCATCCTTTTGGTGTCAGTACTACTGGGAGCAAAGGCGAAATTATCGCCCAGTGGACCGGTAACTTTGAATATTAACGGTGAGGATCGCGAGGTAGATTCAGGAAATACCCTATTAACGACCTTAAGTAGCGAAAAGATCTTTCTTCCTTCGGCCTGTGGTGGCGGTGGTACTTGTGCCATGTGTAAGTGCCAGGTGGTAGAAGGTGGTGGTGAAATCTTGCCTACCGAGGTAGGTTACTTCACCCGTAAAGAGGTACAAGAAAACTGGCGATTAGGCTGTCAGGTAAAAGTACGTGGCGACATGAAGATCCACGTACCCGAGGAGATCTTTGGTATTAAGAAATGGGAGTGCGAAGTGGTTTCGAACTATAACGTGGCCTCTTTCATTAAAGAATTCGTGGTAAAACTACCCGAAGGTGAAAACCTAGATTTCGAAGCCGGTGGTTACATTCAGGTAGACGTGCCCACTTGTGAAGTAGACTTTAAGGATATCGATATTACTTCACACCCACGTTTGGGTCGTGACCCGATGGACTTTAAATCGGAGTGGGATAAATTTGGCCTTTGGGACCTGAAGATGAAGAACGACGAACCTTTGTTCCGTGCGTATTCGATGGCCAATCACCCAGCAGAGGGTAATATCGTGATGTTGAACATCCGTATTGCTACTCCACCATGGGATCGCGCTAAGAACAAGTGGATGGACGTTAACCCAGGTGTTTGTTCTTCTTATGTATTCGACCAAAAGCCAGGTGATAAAGTGACCATTTCTGGTCCTTACGGAGAGTTCTTTATTAAGGACACCGGAGCCGAAATGCTTTACATTGGTGGTGGAGCCGGTATGGCGCCCATGCGTTCGCACCTATTCCACTTATTCCACACCTTGGAAACCGGTCGTAAAGTAAGTTATTGGTACGGGGGTCGTTCTAAGCGTGAGCTATTCTACTTAGACGATTTCCAGCAGATCGAGGAGAAATTCCCGAACTTCCAGTTCCACGTAGTGCTTTCTGAACCAGCGCCAGAGGACAACTGGGTGGAGAAGAAAAGCGTAGACGATAAAGAGGGCGATGGCTTCTTAGGATTCGTTCACCAAGCCGTGATCGATCAATACCTATCGAAGCACCCCGAACCCGAAGAGATCGAATTCTATTTCTGTGGACCACCCCTTATGAATGCCGCCGTACTGAAGATGTGCGACGACTGGGGCGTACCACCAGAGAATGTAAGTTTCGACGACTTCGGTGGATAAGAATAAAAAAAGCGGCTTTTAGGAGCCGCTTTTTTTTTGTGCTGTTTCTAGCGATCACTAGGCCGGCTCTGCTTTGGCATTGCCAACCATCAGGTAAATGCGGCTAATGATGAATCCTACCAAACCATAAAGGGTAGTGATAGAGCTTACTTTTAATCCACCGGCTAGCATGGCGGGAGATACATCGCCCATCATTTCGATCGCCTTAAAGGCTTCGAATAAACCGATAAGCTGACCCAGGATTCCTAAGGCCAAGGCCAAAAGACCTAATTCGCGCACATAAGTAAGGGCATTGGCCCCTCTAAAGTGCATGATAATGGCAACGAACATGGCTAAATGACAAATGCTAATTAGGCTCATAAACAGGGGGCCACCCATGTAAAATAAATCGATCATGATTTTGTGATTTTGTTTGCTCTAAAGCACTGAAAAATCTCCGTTTTTAGCCAAGTTAAAAGCCGACGTTGAGCGGTCATTTCCCGTCATTCGTTGCGTAGCCTGCTTTTTCGCCGCATATTTACATCGTGAAAGTACTAAAACGAATTGCATTCTGGTCTGTCGCTTTGGTGGTGATGAGCTTCATTTACCAAAGTCTTTTGGGCTCATTTCAAGCCGCCATGGTCTTGGCCACCATGTTGCTTCCCGGCGCAGCCTTAATGAGTATCGGTTTAGGTTATTGGCAGCGCTCTCGTTCTGGCTGGCGCTGGTTGCATCTTTTCTATTTGCTGCTCTTTTCGCTGTATTTAGAATGGATGGCCATGGTGGGGGCCTATCGCCTCATTTTTGAAATGAATTTCGAGGCCATGCCTACGGTACTGGTCAACCCCTTTTTCTTATGGTTGTATATGTTGACTTTCGCTTTCGCGGAAGAGAAACTATTTAGGACTAAAGTTATTCCGGAAAACGCAGAGCTCGGACCGCTCTGGTTCGAAATCACTTCTGAACGCAAGAAGATGAAGATCGACCTCCATAAACTCTACTACATTGAAAGTCGCAACGAGCAAACCTTTTTTCACTTCGAAGATCAAGTCTTACCCTCGCGCGAACGGATCGGCCAGGTAGAAGAACGATTACCCGACTTCTTTTTGAGAGTGCATCGCTCTTTCATTGTAAACCCCAAACTGGCCGAAAGTATGGCCAAGGATCAAGTACAGACCTTGGGGGCTGAAGTGCCGGTATCGCGCTCTTATCGCGAAAGCCTAGCCGAGTATAAGGCCGCCCAAGATTAATATTGCACGCCTTTCTCGATATCGTAGCGGTAGATGTCATCCAGATCATCGCCATTATCTACCACCACCCGGTCGTGGACCAGGCCGGTAGAAATGTCGAATACCCAGCCGTGCAGCAGTAATTTTTGCCCATCGGCCCAAGCCTGCTGAACGATAGAAGTTTTGGCTAGATTGGACACTTGCTCGTCTACACTAAGTTCTACCAGGCGGTTGATGCGATCTTCTTCGCTGTCTTTTTCCTTGATTTCATCCACGTGTAGGCGGTATACGTCCTTGATGTTTCTAAGCCATTTATTCATCAAACCTAAATTACCATGCTCGAAAGCCGCTTTTACTCCGCCGCAGCCATAATGCCCGCAAACAATGATGTGTTCTACTTTGAGCACCGTTACCGCATATTGTAATACCGACAATAGGTTCAGATCGGTATGAACCACCAAATTGGCAATATTTCGGTGTACGAAGATGTCGCCCGAGTGGGTGTCGGTTATTTCATTTACCGGTACGCGGCTATCGCTGCAACCGATCCAAAGGAATTTGGGATGCTGACCACCGGCCAACTCTTCAAAGAAGCCCGGATTCTTTTCGTTTTGTTCTTCGGCCCAAGCCTTGTTTTGGAGAATCAGTCTTTGATGTAGGTCCATGTTATAGGGTCTTAATGATTGAGGTCGAAACCTTGATAGGATAATTCAATTTGACGGTCTTTGGCGGTATGCACAAAGTCGTTGAGTACTTCTTGGATATCGGTATCGATAAATTCGGCTCGTTTGGCGTCGATCAAGACATTGCTGCCCGGCGGAATTTCTTCGAAATAGGAGAGTAGGAGCGCTTTGTTGAGGAAGGAAACGTCTTTATTAAGGCGAATCAAATAATGCGTGCCTTCATGATGTACCATCCGCACTGAGCGTTGGAAATTGGTTTTCACCACGTAGAGTAGGCCGATCCCCATACCAATGCCGATCCCTACCAATAGATTGGTGAATAGGATAGCGATGATGGTGATCGCAAAGGGAATGAATTGATCCCAGCCTTTTTGGTACATAGCCTTAATGAGACTGGGTTTTACCAGTTTATAACCCACCATAAACAAGACCCCGGCCAGGGCCGCAAGGGGAATAAGGTTCATGATCTCGGCCAGGAAGATAATGCTCAATACGATCCATACGCCATGAAGTATAGCGGATAATTTGGTTTGTCCGCCTGAACTAATATTAGCCGAAGAGCGCACGATCACAGCCGTTACCGGCAAACCGCCGATCAATCCGCTCAACACATTACCAATGCCCTGGGCCTTGAGCTCACGGTTGGTAGGAGTTACCCTTTTCTTGGGGTCTAACTTATCGGTAGCCTCTACGCTCAATAAAGTTTCGATACTGGCTACCAAGGCCACGGTAATGGCAATGACATAAATTTCGCTATTGGTGATCTGCGACCAATCGGGGAATTTAAACTGGGCCCACAGGCCAGCCAGGTTCTCGCTGGTTGGAATGCGTACCAAATGATCGGATTTGAGCATCCACTCAGGTTGGTAGGCAGCAAATAGCTGATTGAGCCCTACTCCGCTTAGCACCGCAATAAGGGCCGGCGGAAGGATCTTGGTGAAGCTTAGCTTATTTAAGGGCTTCAGTTCAAAGAGGATCAAGATGAGCAAGGCCACGATGGTAATGATCACCGCCCCGGTGGAGGGGTTTTGCAAGGCCAATAGAATCTCTGAAAAGGTGTTTTGATCATCGGGCTGAATAAAGGATTGGTCTCCTTCAAAATCGGCATCATAGCCCAAAGCATGGGGAATTTGCTTGAGGATAAGGATGAGACCGATGGCCGAAAGCATGCCTTTGATCACCGCGGTGGGAAAATAATAACCGATCACTCCCGCCTTAAGAAAGCCCAAGGCGATCTGCAAAACACCGGCCAGGACCACGGCGAGTAGAAAAGCTTCGAAAGAAGGGAGGGAGTCTAAGGCGCTTAAAACAATAGCGGTGAGTCCAGCGGCCGGACCACTTACACTAAGCTGAGAACCACTGATGGCCCCCACTACGATACCACCGATCAAGCCGGCAATGAGTCCCGAAAGTGGCGAAGCGCCAGAGGCTACGGCAATACCTAAACAAAGAGGCACGGCCACGAGAAAAACAACTAAGGAAGCCGAGAGGTCTTCCTTCAAGAATTTAAAAGTCATAAGAGGTTTGGTTGAGTTAAAGCTATGAAATTGCCCGAATACTGCAACTAATAGCTGTGCTATTTGCCCAGGCTAGAGAAATAAAATATTTTTGCAAGCCTTAAGCGAGGTCGCGTAGCTCAGCTGGATAGAGCATCTGCCTTCTAAGCAGACGGTCGCAGGTTCGAATCCTGCCGCGATCACCTAAAAAGCCTCAGCGAAAGCTGAGGCTTTTTTTATTTCCCCGCACCTTCGCCAAGCTTGCTTGCAGCGAAAAGGGCGAGGAAATAAAAAATAGGCCTCCGCTAGGTGGTCTTTTTAGGTGTTTGTCTATAAAGCCCTACCAGGATCTTTAATCCTGCGAATCCTACCCCGTCCGCCAAGCTCGCTTGAGCCGCTGGCGATGGCGCTCGGAGGCAGGGAGGCCCACCTACGCTAAAGCTTCGGCGGGCAAGCAGGGCAAGCAGGGAGAGCAGGGAGAGCAAGGGAAGTGAGGGGAGGAATTGGGGAAAGAAATGGGAAAAGAAATGGGAAAAGAAATGGGGCTCTAAGGTCTTAAGTACTGTAAGTTCTTTCAGCATGGCGGAAGCCAATCCTTTGGGACTTTTTATTTTTGCCCAAGCAAAGAATTGATCTATGAGAAAACTGATTCACTATTTAGCCTTCTTCTTAATTCTACTAATAGCTACTGCCGCTAAGCCGCAAGTTCCGGTGGAAGGGCCGGTTTTCGTTGTGAATAAGGAAATGCCCAATTATACTTTCAGCGATCAGTTTGGGGAAGCGCATACCATGGACACTAAAGTAGAGCGGCTTTTCGTGGCTCTTGATAAGGAAGCTGCCCACGCCGTGAATGATTTTCTGGCTAACCAGAAGCCCAATTATTTGGCAGACCGCAATGCCAGTTTACTGGTAGACATCAGCGCCGCACCGGGAATAATTCAGAAGCTCTTCATTTTACCCGGACTAAAGAAGTTCGAATACCCCGTTTTGATCTTTCGAGACGAGCAGGAAGCGGCGCCGTTTAGGATGGGCGTAGATCCCGAAAAGCTTTTGGAAGTAAAGTTGCAGAATACGAAGATCATTGGTCTGAGCGAATATGAGGCCAACGCGGCGGGAGTGAAGGCCATGATGAAAGAGGAGTAGTGCGAAAGGGGGCGCTGCGCGAGCCCTCCTTCGCTAAAGCTTCGGCGGGCTTGCTGGGAGGCAGGGAAAGCAGGGAAAGCTGGGAAGCAGGGAGAGCAGGGTGTCCTTTCCTGATTTTAGTTGACAGGTTTTGCACTTAATTATTCCTTATCCCTTGTAATTAAAGGTTTTGGGGCGGGGTGAGAGGATATGGTCCCGGGGGTTGAGGGATGTAGTGCGAGGGGGAGGCGCTTCTGGTGCGGGTCCAGCAGACTTCGACAGCAGGTCCATCGCTAATGAATTCGGAGGGGAAGAAGGTATAGGACAAGTTTGAACAGTCTCGTTTATTAAGTATTTCGGCGAGGCCTTGGGTTTTTTAATCCTTCTAGGTTTGCTAAAAAAGCAATGAATTTCACGCTTCAACCCATTACTGTTCAAGACACCGAGTACGTTGCCATTCTTTTCGATTATAATGAAGAAATCAAAAATCACGTAAAAGCTTTTCCAGCGCGTTGGAACACGGAGTTAAAACTTTGGCAAGTTCCATATCGACCTGGCCTTATTAATAAAATTTTCAAGTACTTAAAGCCGTA
>CBFHJH010000011.1:74867-80771 GCA_965656185.1 Croceimicrobium sp. | reverse complement strand
GTTCGCGGCGTCCCCTTCTATCTCCTGAGCCATCAATCCTAGTGGCGATAGGAGCATCATTAGTACAAAAAGGGCTGGCGACAACAGCCTGAGGGTAGTTCGTTTAATCATAGAAGACCTATAATAATAGATATCTGTTTTGGTCTGCAAATTTAAAGTTTATAGCCGTTCCATCAGGGGTCGCATAAGACTCCTTATAATTTAAAACAGGTCTAAATAAGCTTTAGGGCTGACCTTTACCTTTTCGCAAATAAACTACTTTTGTGTCAAATTTTGCGCAAATGAGAGCTTTTCTAAGTCTAATTTTTATCCTTTCTAGCTTCTTCTACACTCACGCTCAGAGTAATGAATTACCTCCGGTAGACCCTGGTGTAAAGGTAGAGTTAGCCGCTAATGTGAGCCGAATGCTTCAACTTTATAAGGATCATTCTGAAAAATACCCTCAAATCGAGGGTTACCGCATTCAAATCTTTAATGGGAAAAAGGACGATTGCCTACAAAGTCGCGGTAATTTCTTGCGCAAGCACGACAGTATACCAGCCTATCTACTTTACGAAGTACCCGAATACCGCACCCAAGTTGGAGATTTTCGCACGCGCTTGGAAGCGGAGGCCTTTTTGCGCAAGATCATTGAGGAGTTCCCGGGTAGCTTTGTTTTGAAAACGAAAATCGAGTATCCGAAATAATATTAATCTTAAATAAAATGAAGAAAGGCTCGTGGTTCTGAACCACGAGCCTTTCTATTTAAGGTAAATCTATTTATTTACCCCTTTATTAGTTTTTGATCAATCGACTTACTTGTTGCTCACGCAATCCGATCACTTTAATGATGTATACACCGTTAGCGTAATCGCTCAGATCGAATTGAGCTTCGGTAACTCCATTTACTACTTGATCATTACGAAGGCTGATCACTCGACCTTGAACATCACTTAACACGATCTGGATATCTGCATCCACATCAGAATGGATCTGAACGTTGAAGATACCTTCGGTCGGGTTCGGGTAAATGTGCATATCTAAGGCGGCTACGCTGCTAATAGCACCACCATTTTTGGCACTGGCACCACAAGCTCCTAAGTAGCAAGACTTGCGACCGTGATTGTGATTAGCTAAGTGAGAGGCCACTGCGCTAGAATCAATACATATGGTGTTTCCATTATGACAAACATTGACCTTCTTCATCTGACGACCATTGCCTCTACCCTTGTTGCCTTTTCCTTTTGAACTAGGACTTTTACCTGGCGCACAACGTACGTCTTGTACGTTCACGGTTACCGTCTCATTATCAGAACATCCATTTTGATCGGTAATGGTAACGGTATAACTGGTGGTAGCGGTTGGACTCACGGAGATATTTGCCCCGGTCATGCCATTATCCCAGCTGTAGCTGTAGGCTCCATGTCCACCCACTGCACTAGCGTTAAGGTTAATTGATTGTGGACCATATCCTAAGTATAAAGTAGATCCACTCACACCATTACCACTCAAATACCCTGAACTAGAAGCACTGGCTACTACTGGAGCAGGTTCTGTAAGCGTAATTGAACCGGTGGCTGTTTGACCGTTTGCGTCTGTCACGGTAACATCATAAGTACCGGCACTTAAACCGCTTGGGTCTTCTACACTAGCACCATTGTCCCAAGCGTAGGCATAAGGCTCACAACCTCCATCTACCGAAAGGTCAATGCTACCATCGCTGGCACCATTACAACTGATGTTGTCTCCACCAATAAAGCTTGGAGAACTAATACCTGTAATAACCACCGGAGTTGGCAATACTGTCACTACAAAGCTTCCGCTAACGCTATTTCCAGCAGCATCGGTCGCTGTATAGGTAACCGTAGTTGGTCCCACTGGGAAATTGTCGCCTGAATTGTGGCTGCTCGTGATAGTAGCCGAACAGTTGTCGCTCGCCGTGGGTGCATTCCAAGTAACACTTGGCGTACAATTATTAGGCTGAGGAACCTCTGTGATATTTTGAGGAATATTGTGTAGTACTGGATCGATATTATCCACCACAGTCACCACTGCAACTGAAGAACCCGTATTACCATGAATATCGGTTGCGGTTAGGGTAACGTTGTTAGCACCGAGGTCTGCACAGGTAAAGTTTACCTGACTAGCAGAAAGAGACGCAATTCCACAGTTATCGCTACTTCCATTCTCGATCATTAAGCCTGAAGCCGTGATACGGTTCAATACGATATCGGCTAAGAAGGTACCACTGGCATCATTGGAACCAGTTTGCTCAAAACTTAAAGTAGCTGTTTCATTAGCAGCAACAGTGATAGATTCAGTCACACTTACGTTTCCGCTGTAAAGGGCTGAAGTGTACGATTTACTGAATGCGCTACCTAAGCTTACATCAAAAGAATTGGAGGTACCTGGACTTCCATCGTTATTCTTGTAAACAAAGCTTAACTCATAAGTTCCAGGCGCTAAGCTGATGTTTGAGGCACTTTCAATCTTACCATTGCTATTACCCGCTAGGTCGATACTTTGGGTAGACCCAGAAATAAAAGCAGAAACATCTACCGATCCTGAAGTGACATTCCAATTGGTTAAACTACCGGAAGTAGTGCCATTCCCATCACCGGCAAAGGTACCGTCAAACACTACGGTTGAGCCACCAGCAGTTACAATTGAAGCTTGTCCGTTTGCATCCAAGGCAATGGTAACATCTTGACTTACTGCAGTTGGATTGGCATTATCCACTACGGTTACGGTAGCTTGGTCGCTAGCAGTGGCCTGACCATCATCGGCAGTAAGGGTCACAGTATAGGTACCCACGCCAAATGGACCAGCATTATCAATACTGTAGGTTAAAGGGTCGCCGTCCGGGTCACTAGATGCATCATTGATGTCTCCAGGAGTAATACTAGCCGAACAGTTAGCACCTACCGCAACAGTAATGTTTTTGGCCGAAGCTACTGGAGCCTGATTGGCAATTACGTTAATACTAAAAGACTGCTGAGGCATTCCACCAACATTCATGTGGTGATTAAGGTCTTCGGCTTGCAAGATGATATTAGCCACACCCGCATCACCATTACCTGGAGTACCACTCAAAGTGGCCGTTCCATTGCCATGATCAGTTAAAGTTAACCAAGCTGGAAGGGGGCTAGAAGGTAAAATTGAAATAGCATCTCCAAAGGCAACGTCAGGATCTACCACTGTTACTGAATAAGAGTAAGCCTGATTTGTGAAAGCACTGGTTACCGGACTTGAGCTAAAAGCCGGAGTTGTGTTTACCAGCATCGCTACTTCGTGAACGGTCTGATCGCCGTAAGAGTCCTCAGCAGTAATATAGGCGTGATTATGCCCCCACTCTGAAGCAGCTGGCGTCCAGCTGAAGCTCATTGAAGTAGGATTACCCGCAGCAGTAGGAAGCGAACTAATTGTTGCCGAGGTGTGATCGGTGAAATTACCTCCTTTTGACTTATGCGTAACACTCACAATTTGAACCACATCATTGGGATCTGGGTCTGAAGCTTGCGCCGTGAAAGAATAATTAGTTCCAGGTTCAATTACCGTATGAACACCATTTGCAGGTGTAGGAGGTACATCAAACTGTGGTTTTAAACTCACCAGGATACTTACTGAGGTTTGGGTTTGTACCCCATTATCGTCCTGAGCGGTAAAGTTGATCACATTTACGCCAAGGTTACTTGTACCTGGGGTCCAACTAAAAGAAGTTGAAGCCGAGGAGTTAGCCGTGGTTGGCAAACTAGGACTTAAACTTGCCGAACCCGGTGTACCAACTGCTGATAAGGTAACTGTGCTACCTTGGTCAATATCATCGGCTTTTACATTAAAGCTAACATTTTGACCAGGTGATACCTGATAGACCTGTCCGTTGCTTGGTGTTACAGCATAATCAAAAGCCGGTGGCGTTGATGTTTTTACAATACGAACAATGAAGTCGGAAAAAACGGTGGTAAGGCCATCGCTTGCCGCAATTTGAATAACGTGCCTAGAACCAATAATTAAACCTTGAGTATTCCAGGTAACTTGACCGGTGCTTGGGTTTACCGACATATTACTGGGACCAGATTTCTTGCTGTAAGTAATGTTCTGCCCATCAGGATCAATAGCTGGAACATTAAAGGTCGCTGCTGCCTGTCCAGTTTGCAGGTTAATAATAGGTGGAATGGTTTGCACCGGAGAACTGTTTCCGCTACCTACATTAATCTGGGTATTCAAGGCCATACTTGAAGACAAGCCATATAGGCTCAAGCCACCGATTCGACAACAAGAACTCCAGGAGAGATTAAATAGACCATCGCGGCTAAAGGTCTTGGTAAAAGTACCTTCGGCAAAGAACCAATCTTCGGCCAAGTTTACCGAAGTAACCAGTAGGTTCATAGATATATTACCATCTCCTGTAGACAAAGAGCCCGTGTAAACGGTTTGACCAACATTGGAGTTCCAGAAAGCAGACTTACGCCAGCCTTGCTTCACCGTAATACGGTAAGTGCGGCCCGAGACGTGCTCGTAGCTAATTGAACCATAGCGGTAATGACTAGCTTCGGCCTCATAAGACAGGCCAAGCATACACAATGCCATGGTAAAAACAGTAAGTAATGTTCTTACATTTTTCATAAATAGAAGGGATTTTTTGAAATAGTTTGGTTTAGTAAGACCGGTGAAACCGGCAAAAATGAGTAGATATAAGCACCTTAGACTCAGCGCTTATCTTGTTCGGTGTAGTTTAATTGCGTGGCTCAAGTTAAACTGAATTAAAGCCATTTTACCCCTCTTTTTATGACAAAATACCCCTCTAATTGTGACAAACTAAAAAAGCAAAAGGCCCCTGGATTACTCCAGAGGCCTTTTAAAAGGTAAGTCTAATTGACCCTCTATATTAATCTTTGATCAAACGGCTAACCTGTTGTTCGCTTAAGCCAATCACTTTAACGATGTACACACCGTTAGCAAAATCGCTTAGATCGAATTGAGCTTCGGTAACTCCGTTTACCACGTAATCTTCCCGCACGCTGATCACACGACCTTGGATATCACTCAGTACGATCTTGATCTCAGCATCGCTAGTAGAGTGGATCTGCACATTAAAGATACCGTCGGTAGGGTTAGGATAGATATGCATATCTAGAGCCGCCACACTGTTCAGAGCAGTTCCATTCTTAGCACTGCTTCCGCATGGTCCTAAGTAACATGACTTACGACCGCGATTGTGGTTCGCAAGGTGAGAAGCCACCGCACTAGAGTCTACACAAATAGTGTTTCCGTTGTGACATAAAAGCACCTTGGTCACCTGACGACCATTACCTCTTCCTTTATTACCCTTACCATTAGAGTTCGGGCTGTTTCCTGGTGCGCAACGAACGTCGAGCACACTTACAGTAACCTGATCGGTAGATGTACAACCATTGGCATCGGTAACCGTAACAGTATAAGTAGTGGTAGCCTGTGGACTAACGGTTTGGGTCGCTGAGCTAGGCCCTGCGGTCCATTGATAAGTGTAAGGCCCCACACCTCCTACCACGGCGGTAGAAAGGTCAATAGACTGAGGTCCGTATCCTAAGTACAAGGTAGTACCAGATACTCCATTTCCGCTCAGATAACCACTGCTTGAGGCACTAGCCACCAATTGAGCCGGTTCGCTTAGCGTAACCGATAGATCATCTGTCTGACCATTAGCATCGGTTACCGTTACAGTATAAGTACCAGCACTAAGGTTGGCAGCATCTTGCGCGGTTCCAGCACCATTGGTCCACACATAAGAGTAAGGCTCACAACCACCGTCTACCGAAATATCGATCGCTCCATCACTAGCTCCATTACAAGAGATATTGTAACCCCCAGCGTATTGTGAGGTAGTAAAATTCGTGATCACGACCGGCGTAGGATCTACAGTAATATCAAAACTTGCACTAACAC
>CBFHJH010000011.1:72344-74767 GCA_965656185.1 Croceimicrobium sp. | reverse complement strand
ATTACCCGATTGATCGGTAGCGGTGTAAGTCACCGTAGTAATTCCTACAGGGAAATTATCGCCAGGATTATGAGTACTGGTTAAGGTAACTGTACAGTTATCGCTCGCACTAGGAGCGGTCCAAGAAACACTTGGCGTACAATCATTAGGAGCAGGCACTACGGTCTTACTCGAAGGCATACCACTAATAGCGGGAGCGATATTGTCTTTTACAGTAACCGTTGCCGTAGCAGTTCCCACATTGCCATTTACATCGGTCACACTTAAAGTAACCGTATTGGCACCTAAGTTGCTACAGTCGAAACTGGTTTTGCTCAAGCTACTGGAACTGATGCCACAGGCATCACTACTTCCGTTCTCGATATCAGCCAAAGTAATGGAAGCACTACCGCTTGCATCTAAGGATACCGTAACGTTCTGGGTCATAATAACTGGCTTGGTAACATCATTTACGGTTACGGTTGCCGTAGCGCTGGCTGAGTTACCATTGTTATCTATTACGGTCAAGGTAACAACATTGGCCCCAACATTAGAACAATCGAAATTGCTCTTATCTAAACTTAAGCTGCTAATACCACAGGCATCGCTGCTTAGGTTATCGATATCTGCCGCACTAATTGATGCTTGGCCTGCCGCGTCGAGGTTGATACTGATGTTATTGGTATTTACCTGCGGACTAATGGTATCTACTACATCAATAATCGCAGTAGCAGTACTTACATTGCCCGATTGGTCTTCTACACTTAAGGTAATCGTATTCGGACCTACATTGGCGCAAGTAAAGTTTTCCTGACTAATAGTCAATTGATCTACAGAACAGTTATCACTAGAGCCATTATCTACATCCGCGGCACTAATACTGGCAGCGCCATTCGCATCTAAGTAAAGGGTTAAACCTTTTGCACTGGCCACTGGCGAAACTGTATCTAGCACAGTAACCATCGAGGTAGCCGTAGCAGTATTGAATCCTGGAGAACCGGCTTGTTGAGTTAAGATAACTCCTGGCCCCCAGCGGGTAGCCATGATATCCAACACACCATCACCATTAAGGTCGTCAGCATGAACATCCAGCCAGCCTGGAGTAGCGTAGAGCAATGACCTAGTGAACACCCCGTTTCCGTCATTCAATAATTGTACAAGGCCTACGCCATTAATCACTTCTACTAGATCCATATCCCCATCATTGTCGAGATCTTTAGCATCGGCTCCGCGCAAAGAAGAGGAATTATCTACTGTATTAAGGTTAGTTTTCGGCCCGAAGCCACCGGTTCCATTTCCTTTAAACCAGTAAGAGCCACCAACAACTGGAGCTACTGCAAGGTCAACCAGACCATCGCCGTCTAAGTCCTCGGCGAATAAATTCCAGATGTAAGCATTTCCATTGCTGTAAATACTTTGGAAACTTAGGTTCCCGCTGCCATCATTGGTTCCCAAGTAAATATCGTAGTAACCTCCGATAATCACATCAACGTCTCCATCACCGTCCACATCATTGGCCGTAGCCGAAATTTGATATGATCCGATCGAATAAGAGGCATGTAATACTAAGTTACCTGTTCCATCATTCAACCACAACTCATCCGGATCGCCATAATAAGTCGCTCGGTAATAATCGTTAAAACCATCACCATTAAAGTCGGCTATAGTACCTTCATTAAATTGAGGACGAGTACCAAGCGCTTGCTTTTGTACCAAATTACCATTCTCCCAATTGTAAACGTAAGAACCGTTTATTACCTCATCGTCACCGTCACCATCAAGGTCACCCATAACACCACCATTCTGACCAGAACCGGCATTCATCGCATAAGCGCGGAAATTTAAATTACTTGTTTGACGGTAAAGCGTATTAGTGACCATTACATCAGTAAGACCATCACCATCTACATCGCCACTTTCGAAAACAGAGCGTTGTGAACCGTTTAATCTTCCGGTAAGGATTTGATCAACAGAAGGTGCACTTAATAATCCATTTTTGGCATCCTGTGCGGTTAAGGTAACCGCCACCGGAGCACCCAGGTCAGTACAATCGAATGAGTTGCGGTCGATAAATAATGTATCAATACCACAGTTATCGCTACTGCCATTATCCACATCGGCAGTAGTAATTCCCGCCTGACCATTTGCATCTAAATAAACCGTAAGGTTATTAGCGAGGACAGTTGGTAAGGTAGAATCGGCCACGCTAACTTTCGCTTGCGCGGATTGAGAATTACCGGCTGCATCTACAGCAGTTAGAGTAACCCAATTTTCACCAACATCGGCACAACCGAAACTATTGATATCTAAACTCAAGTTGATCGAACCACAATTGTCGCTACTTCCATCATCAATATCTGCGGTGCTGATACTAGCATTTCCGGTAGCATCTAAGTAAACTGTAATATCCTGGGTATTTACAATAGGCTTACTCGCATCTACTA
>CBFHJH010000011.1:42369-72245 GCA_965656185.1 Croceimicrobium sp. | reverse complement strand
TAGTTACTGTAGCGTTAGCGGTTGAATTAAATACTCCATCAGAAACGGTCAATACTACATGGTGAGTTCCTAAACCGAAAGGACCAGCATTATCAACTGAGAAAGTTAGTGGATCATTATTGGCGTCACTTGATGCGCTATCAAGGTCGCTGGCCTGAATACTTGCTGAACAATTCGCATCCGCCGCAAGGGTGATGTTTTTAGCCACAGCAACTGGAGCCACATTACATGCGTAAAGTGGATCATTTACTGTAACGATCGCCGAAGCAGTCTGCTGATTTCCACTAGCATCTGTTACGGTCATTGTCACCGTATTGGCGCCGCGGTCTGCACAAGTGAAATTAACCTTGTCGGCCGAGATGGAAGCCACACTACAATTATCCGTGCTGCCATTCTCGATCAATAAAGATGGTGGATTCACGCGCACAATTTTAATGTCGGCCAAGAAAGTTCCACTGGCGTCATTCGATCCAGTTTGCTCAAAACTTAGCTTACCGGTTTCGGCGGCAGTTAAGGTAAATGGCAGGGTCTGGGTAACATTACCACTACCCAAGGCAGAACTTTGTCCACTGGTTAAACTATTACCGAATTTAACCGTAAAGCTATTAGCGGTTGAAGGAGATCCATCATTATTCTTATAAACGAAACTCACTTCATAGTCGCCCGGGCTGAGACTGATCGAGTTCTTGCTTTCGATCTTGCCGTTGCTATTACCGGCCAAGTCGATACTTTGAGATGAACCACTAATAAAAGGAGAAACATCTACCGAACCCGAAACAACGTTCCAGTTGGTAAGGCTACCTGAAGTAGTACCGTTGGGATCACCGCTAAAAGTACCGTCCCAAACTGTAGTTCTGGTAACTCCGGTTAAGATCGTAGCGTTTCCGGAGGCATCAAGGTCGATACTCACGTTCTGCGTGCTAGCCATGGGGCGACTGGTATCGACTACCGTTACAGTTGCTTGATCGGTAGAGCTTGCCTGACCATCGTCTGCCGTAAGGGTTACAGTGTAGGTACCAATAGCAAATGGGCCATTGTTGTCAAGACTCAAGGTAAGGGGATCTTGATCTGCATCACTAGAGCCATTATTAACATCTGCTGCCGTAACACTTGCGGAACAAGTGCCATCTACACTTACAGTAATATTCTTAGCAACTGCCACAGGAGCGGTATTGCAATAATTACTCGGGTCAAGCACGGTTACTACTGCGGTTGCGGTAGAGGTCAAACCTTGATTATCCGTAACCGTTAGCGTTACAGTATTTTGTCCTTCATTGGTGCAATCGAATTGATTTGGACTTACGCTATAGCTTAGATCGCAACCAATACTTCCATTATTGATATCGCTGGGACTAAGACTAGCTTGCCCGGTGCTCACATCTAAATTAAGACTGAAGTTTTGAGCACTGGCTACCGGAGCCGATTGGTTATTAACCGTTACGGGGCTAGACACAGCCGAGCAACCGAATAGATCGATTACCTCAACGGTGTAAGTACCGGTGCTTTGAGCATTATAAGTTTGTAAAGTTGCATTTGGAATATCTACTCCATTCAGCTTCCACTGATAAGTTGCAGATTGAGATGCACTAAGGGTTACGCTTCCATTACACAGGTAGGCATTATTCGCTGGGCTTACGTTAACCGTAGGATTATTATTAACCACTACATTGGTTGGAGCCGAAGTTCCTGAACAACCACCGGCATTGGTTACTGCTACGGTGTAAGCACCAGAAGTAGTCGCTCCATAAGATTGAGCGGTTGCTCCGGCGATGGCTACACCATCTTTATACCATTGGTAAGAATCACCTTGGTTGGCATTCATGTTTACCGTACCGCCGGCACAAACAGTTGTTTGACCGGTAACGATGATTGCCGCAGGAGCTACATTCACGGTAGCGGTACAAGAATCAGCATTACCAGCATTATCTGTTACAATTAAGGTAACTTGATTAGCCCCTATATCATTGCAGGTAAAAGAACTCTTCGAAATTGTACGGGTATCGATACCACAGGCATCAGAAGATCCATTGTCGATATCTGCCGGTGTAATACTAACATTTCCGCTGGGGTCCAGGGCCACCGTAATGTTTTTACAAATTGCGGTAGGAGGAGTTACATCATTTTGAGAAGATGTATTTCGGTGGAAACGAATTTGACGGCTACTTATGCCGCTGGTAGCGATATCGGGCACATAATCCCCATCTAAGTCACCAATCACGATTCCACTTACTTCACCTTGCGCCGACGAAGTGTAGTCTATGCGAGGAGCGAAGGTGGTATTAGAAGCACTGGAGGTCGTATTCTGGTATACCGAGAATACGTTATTACAAAGAGATTTCGAAACGATATCTGGATATCCATCACCATCTACATCACCCACCTGAACTCGATAGTTACAGCTTGGAGATGGCAAATTAATAGGCGCTTGAAATGATACATTTCCCGGAGTAGAGGTGTTAATAAACACCGCGGTATTGAAATTGGGGTTGTCGTAGTTTACGGTTACATAGTCAATTTTACCATCCTTGTTAAAGTCGGCGATCTGAGAACGATAAGGTCCGGTTCCACCAGTATTTAGAACCAAAGGATTGGCAAAAGTGAAGGTAGATGAGCCCGGGTTAGTAGTATTGCGGTAAAATAAAGCATTACTAGAACCACGTTCATTACAAAGGATGTCTACACGACCATCTCCATCGATATCGCCTACTTGCACGCCATTTTTAGCATAAGGAGTTGCATCAATCAACTGACGTGGTCCAAAGCTCAAATTACCTGGACCGTTGCTTCTGTTTTCTGCTACCGCAATCCAACCACCGACACCACCTACGATATCGATTTTACCGTCGCCGTTAAAGTCACCAGCAGCGATTTGGTAATTGGATACGCCTTGTGTTCCAACCGCAGAACCCGATAAGGAGACACTACCGGGACCTGAACTGGTATTTAACCAAATGTTATAAGTTGTGATAACATCCTTCTTTCCATCACCATCCATATCGGCCGAGTAGAGTGATTGACCGCCACGACCACCGAAATTTATATGAGAGAAACTAATAGAACCAGGAGAACTATTATTCTTCGCCACAGATAAGCCTCCTCCATTATTAGCGGAAAGCACTTCCGGACGACCGTCTAAGTCTAGATCCACGGCCACCATATTATAGGCACCATAGGTTACCGGAAGGATCTGGGCGTTATTCTGGTAGGTATTTTGATCCAAAGGTGTAGGACAAAAGATACCATTGAAAGGCACCGCAGAATAAGCGGTTAGGTTACACTGGTTGGTAACGCTAATTCGATCCGTACTAGCTCCAACTGGCACAGTTACCTCTAACTTACCAAAGGTGGCGCTTATTACCTGGGCCTTGGTAGCACCAAAGTACACCACGTTATTATTAATGTTATTGGCATCGAAATTGGAACCAATAATGGTTACCGTTGAACCAATAAACCCCGTGTTAGGGGAGAATGAATTAATGGTAGGACGACCGCAATTCTGTGCGTACACAGCTCCTGCAAAAGCAAGGGCAGTCATTAATGAGAGTAATTTTTTCATCACAGAATTATTGATAAGTTACACTTACTTTTAGCTTCCCAGGGTCCATGCCCGCAGGTACAGGAACCCTTAAGGAATTCACCTCATCACAAGAACCACGAAGGGTTTCACCTGGCTGGTAGCTTCTTGAAGCTATATCCACACTGGTCGAATTCTCGCCTTCTTCTAAACTAAGAGTAAGCCCTATGCTTTTCGCCTTTCCTGATTCGTTGAATACAACTAATAAAAGAGTGGCTTGGTCCATGCAATCGACCACCGCATACTCTACTTCGGTATGACGCTCCGCATCTTCCGGTAATTGAGTCCAAGCCTGATGGTATCCTGGTATAGCAGGTACGGGAGGCACATCACTCTGAGCACTTAAGTCGAAGCAAGCAAAAACACTTACTAAGACCGCTAAGCCTAATAACTTTTTAAAATTCATAGAAAATAGATTGGTTAATAGAGGGGTTCGCAGCGAAAGCGAGATAGGGTTTGAGGTATTAGATGAATGACCAAGCACTGAATCTAAGACCAAAGATTCCCTATTAAAATAAGCAATTCTTAAGTTCTTCATTTCAGTGGTATTTGTCATTTACTTACTAATTTTTTATAGTCATTTTTGAAGCTGAAAAATCCTCCGTTTTAGGAGGATCAATTTAGGCTACTTGTTTCCTTATAAGGGTGGAAGGTCGTTCGTTAAAACGCTCTATAAAGTGCTTCGAAAAAGTCTCACAATTCTCGAATCCGACCATGAAACAGAGCTCCTTCACCCTCCGTACCGCGCCACCTTGTAATAGCTGATAAGCGCGGCGCAGGCGAAAGTCTCGGATAAATTCAGCCGGACTTAAACCTAAATTCGCCATTTCGCGGTATAGCTGACGACGGTGCAAGTTCATCGCTTTAGCCAAATCGGGTACTTGAAAAGAAGCTTTCTGGTAATTCTCCTCCAAAGCAAAGTATAGCTCTCGGTAGAAGATTACTTGACGATTGCTTAAGTCGTCGGTGAGTAAAGTAGAGTTCAATGTTTCGGCTAACATGGACTAAGGTCTGATTGGTTGCATTGGTGAAAGTAGGAAAGCCTCCCTAGCGCCGAATAACTTTGTATGTGAATGGACGAATTTTGGTGACGAAATAAAAAAGCCGCTCGAAAGGAGCGGCTTTTAAAAGTTTATCTAAAAAAGATTCTAGAGGGTCTTCTTAACCTCTACCTCTTCGTATCCTTCAATTATATCGCCTACTTTAATGTCGTTAAAGTTCTTGATATTAAGACCACATTCGTAGCCTTTCTTCACTTCTTTAACGTCATCCTTAAAGCGTTTCAAGGAAGCTAACTCGCCAGTGTAGATCACTACGCCATCACGTATAATGCGCACCTTGGTATTACGAGTAATGGTTCCATCCAGTACGTAACAACCGGCAATGGTTCCCACCTTAGAAATCTTAAAGGTCTCACGAATCTCCACATTACAAACGATCTCTTCTTTCACATCAGGCGAAAGCATACCCTCCATGGCATCCTTGATCTCGTTGATGGCATCGTAAATAATAGAGTAGAGACGAATATCCACCTGCTCCTTCTCGGCCAATCTACGGGCGTTTATCGAAGGACGAACCTGGAAGCCAACGATGATGGCATCGGAGGCAGCGGCAAGCAGGATATCAGACTCGGAGATCTGCCCTACTGCTTTGTGGATGATGTTTACCTGAATTTCTTCGGTAGATAGTTTCTGTAGCGAATCCGATAAGGCTTCGATCGAACCATCCACGTCACCTTTAACAATAACATTGAGTTCTTGGAAATCGCCCACCGCCAAACGACGACCGATCTCTTCGAGGGTAAGGTTCTTCTGAGAACGAGCGCTCTGCTCACGCTGCAACTGCGTACGTTTTGCCGCAATATTCTTCGCCTCCCGTTCATCTTCCATCACCACGAAAGTATCGCCCGCTTGCGGAGCGCCATCCAATCCAAGAATGGTTACCGGACGAGCCGGGCCAGCTTCATCTAGTCGATGACCACGTTCATCGAGCATCGCTTTTACCTTACCACTGTATTGGCCGGCTAAAACATAATCGCCAATGCGCAAGGTTCCGTTCTGAACCAAAATGGTAGTCACATAACCGCGGCCCTTATCCAAGGCTGCTTCGATCACTGCACCATTACTGCGTTTATTTGGATTTGCCTTTAAGTCTAATAACTCAGACTCGAGCAATACTTTTTCTAAAAGTTCATTAACACCCATTCCGGTTTTGGCGGAGATGTCGTGACTCTGGATCTTACCACCCCAATCTTCTACCAAAAGGTTCATCGAAGCTAATTGCTCTTTAATCTTTTCTGGATTGGCCGTATCGCGGTCTACCTTGTTGATAGCAAAAACGATCGGTACTCCCGCCGCTTGGGCGTGAGAGATCGCCTCTTTGGTTTGGGGCATCACGGCATCATCTGCCGCTACTACGATAATTGCCACATCGGTTACCTTGGCACCGCGTGCACGCATCGCCGTAAAGGCCTCGTGACCAGGTGTATCTAAGAAGGTAATATTCTGACCACTTTCAATACCTACCGAATAAGCTCCAATATGCTGGGTAATACCTCCGGACTCACCGGCAATTACGTTAGCCTTACGGATGTAGTCCAACAAGGATGTTTTACCGTGGTCTACGTGACCCATTACCGTAACGATCGGCGCACGTGCTTTTAGGTCTTCCTCACGGTCCTCCTCTTCTACGATAGCGTCTGTAACTTCCGTGTCAACGAATTCCACTTGATAACCGAATTCTTCGGCCACGATGGTTAAGGTTTCCGCATCCAAACGTTGGTTTAGCGTCACCATCATGCCCAATGACATACAGGTTGAGATAACCTCGGTAGAGCCAACATTCATCATATTGGCGATCTCGCTTACGGTAACAAATTCCGTAACCTTGATTACCTTATCTTCCTCCTGAGCCATCGCTTCGTTCAAAGCATCTTGCTCGCGGCGTTCCTGGCGTTTCTCTCTGCGCAGTTTCGCCCCTTTATTCTTACGACCACCGGTAAGTTTCTCGAGGGTCTCTTTAATTTGCTTTTGTACTTCTTCCTCCGTCAATTCTGGTTTAGGCTCGTGCTTACGGCCTTTGCCTCCTTTGCGGCGGTTTCCTTGACGATTATCTCTATTACCAGGACCAGAATCTCCGGTACTGATACGCTTACGTTTACGTTTTTTCTTAAGGTCGTCCTTATTATCGGTGCTGGAAGCAACCTTCTTCTTAGGCTTCTTCTCGAATTTCGAAAGGTCTACCTTCTCTCCGGTAAACTTCGGACCACTGAGCTTTTCGTATTTGGTCTTGATGGTATCATCTGGACCTTTCTCTCCTTTGGTCTCTTCTGCAGATTCTGCCTCAGCAGCGGGTTTTTCCTCCGCTTCAGGGACTGGCTTCTGCTCTTCCTTAGGCTTGTCCTCGGTCTTAGCTTCAGCAGGTTTTTCTTCCTTCTTAGCTTTTTCCTTGGCCGGCTTCTCTTCCGGTTTTGCCTCTTTCTTTTCCGCCTTGGCTTCCTTCACCTCCGGCTTAGGTTGCTCTTCTTGCTCCGCTGGCTTTTCTGCTTTCGGCGCAACTTTCTTAACCGGCTTCTCCTTAGCCTGCTCTTCTTTCTCCTCTTTCGCTTCTGCTTTTACCTCTTCGGCAGCCGGAGCTTCTTCCTCTTTGGGCGCTTCAACTGGCTCTTCGGTTTTGGCTTCTGGCTTGGATTCTTCAGCGGCCTTAAGCTCTTCCTCAGACTCCTCCTCTTGTTGAGCAGGTTTCTTATCGAGGTCGATCTTGCCTACCATTTTAGGTCCGCTTAAGGTTGGACGAGAACTTAGCTCCTCCTCTTCGGCTGGAGCCTCTTCTTCCTTCTCGCGCAGCATGGCTTCTTTCTCCTCCTGCTTCTTGCGAACTACCTCCGCAGAGGCTTCCTTCTTGGCTTTATCGGGAGCGAATTTCTCCAATACCTTTTGGATATACTCGCCAGTAACTTTGGTATTCGGACGTAATTTCTCGTCCACACCAAGTTCTTGGAGATATTCCGAAACGGTACTAACTCCGATATTGCACTCTTTTGCTAATTGACTAAGTCGCAGCGACTTTTCAGCCATGTACTTGATTTAAATTATTCTTCAAATTCAGCCCGCAATATACTGCGAACCTCCTCAATTGTTTCTTCTTCCAAATCGGTACGAGAGTGTAACTCATCTACCGATAACTCTAAGACGCTTTTAGCAGTATCGCAACCGATCGCTTTAAGGGCATCGATTACCCAGCTTTCGATTTCGTCACTAAATTCGGTCAATTCCACATCCTCGTCCTCATCAACATCACGATAAACATCGATCTCATAACCGGTTAATTGTCCGGCTAATTTAATATTAAGACCGCGCTTACCAATAGCTAAGGAAACTTGATCTGGTTTTAAGTAAACATCCGCACGTTGATTGGTCTCATCTAACACGATGCTACTGATCTTCGCCGGATTAAGCGCACGTTGAATAAAGAGTTGATCATTATTGGTATAATTGATCACATCGATATTCTCATTACCCAATTCGCGCACGATTCCGTGAATACGACTACCTTTCATACCCACACAGGCGCCTACCGGATCGATACGGTCGTCGTAAGATTCTACCGCCACCTTGGCTTTTTCACCAGGCTCACGAACAACCTTTTTAACTGTGATCAAACCATCGAATACCTCAGGGATCTCCTGCTCAAATAGTTTTTCCAAAAAGCGCTCGTCGGTGCGTGAGAGAATAACTACAGGCTTAGTACCGCGTAGATCTACATCTCTCACTACCGCTCTAACGGTATCTCCTTTGCGGAAAAAGTCGCGCGGGATTTGCTGATCTTTAGGTAGGATGAGTTCATTTTGATCATCATCATAAATGATAACCGCACGAGGACGCACGTGATGTACCTCTCCCGTAAGGATCTCTCCCTCTAGATCTTTGTATTTCTTATAAATAATGCCATTGTCGTGCTCCTGAATCTTCTGCACAAGGTTCTGGCGAAAAGCCAAAACGAAACGACGGCCCTGATCGATCAATTTTAGTTCTTCGGAAGCTTCCTCACCCACCTCAAAATCGGGCTCAATTTTTAAAGCTTCACTCAACTCGATCTCCATATTCTCATCCTCTACCGCACCGTCTTCTACAATTACCCGGTTACGCCAGATCTCTACATCACCCTTATCCGGGTTTACGATAATATCAAAGTTCTCATCATCACCATATTTCTTGCGCAACTGATTGCGAAGAGCTTCTTCAAGGATGGCCATGAGGGTAACACGATCAATGTTCTTCTCATCCTTAAACTCAGCAAAACTGTCAATGATAGCCTGATTTTCCATAGCTGAATATGCTTAATTGAATCTAACTTGCACCTTCGCCTCTTTAATTTCGGGCAGGTTTATTCGCAGGTCTTTCTTTACGGTTACTTTTCCTTTACCCACTTCCTTAGGCACGCGCTCCGACCATTGTAAAACAATACTTTCTCCATCAAATTCGATCAGCTCTCCTTTGTGCTTTTCCCCACCGGTAGTTTGCACCTTCAGGTCGCGACCAACATTCTGCTCGTACTGCTGAGGAACTTGCAAGGGTGAGCCCACTCCCGGCGAACTCACTTGCAATTCAAAATCCTCCACCTCACGATCAAGATTATGCTCAATGCCCCGCGAAATAGCAGTAATTCCTTCTAAAGTAATCCCCTCCATGGTGTCTGCCGTAACCTGAATAAGATTACCCGCCCCAATTTGGAAATCGATCAAAAAGGCCTGCTGCTCTTCCAAGGCTTGCTCTAATAAGCTTCGAACTTTATCTTGATCTAACATATTGCCTAATAAAAGAGGGGACCAATGTCCCCTCGAAAGTGGCTGCAAATATACATAAATTGTGGTAAATCCTCATTAAAAGGACTTTATAAGTTCTTGCAGTATTTGCATACCCTCTATTGCCTTTCGGCGGAAGTGAAATAGACGATCGTTCGGCCTAAAGGACGGAGCTTCTGGGTCAATAACTAGCACCGACTTTTCTGCAGACATTAAGTCTACCAGGGAAGCCGCCGGATAAACCTGTAGGGAACTGCCGATCACGACGAGCAGATCAGCCTCTTGCACTAAGGGAATTGCTTTGTCCATAGCCGGCACCATCTCACCGAACCACACTACATGAGGCCTCAACTGAGATCCTTTTTCACAAGTATCACCAAAAGCAATTTCACCTCCTTCAATAGGATAAACCAAAGACTCATCAATGCTGCTGCGGGCTTTACGCAATTCACCATGTAAGTGTAAAACTTGCTTAGAGCCGGCCCGCTCATGCAGGTCATCGATGTTTTGCGTGATCACTTTTAGATCGTAGTCTTGCTCTATCTCAGCTATGATCTCATGCGCCCGATTGGGCTCGACCTCCAAAAGCTGTTTGCGCCGTATATTGTAAAAGTCCAATACCTTTCGGGGATTCGCACGCCAGGCTTCTGGCGTAGCCACCTCCTCTATCGGGTGCTTTTCCCATAAACCTCCTTGATCTCGGAAAGTATCTATTCCACTTTCCGCACTCATTCCAGCTCCACTAAATACAATTATTGAGGAGGATGTTGTAAATTTCGAGCTGACTAAAAAATCTCGTAAACTCTCTTGATCGGACTGCATTGTCATTTAACCTTAAATCTTAAAAAACTAACCATTCATCTAATATAGACGGCCACCTCTCAAATGCTATCTACATTTGATATGCTATTGTGGCCCTTAAAATTAATGTCATGAGCGATAAACCAAAAATTCTAATTGTAGACGACGAACCTTTGATTCGTGATGCCTTGGCCTTTAAACTCACCAAGGACGGCTATGATGTTGATACTGCCGAAGATGGCGAAAAGGCCATTCAGAAGATCGAAAGTGAAGAGTATCAGATAATTATCAGCGATATTATGATGCCCTTCATCAGTGGTTTTGAATTAGTAAAGATCCTAAAAGAACGGGGCACAGACGCACCGGTACTTATGCTTACCTCACTGAATTCGGAGACGGCTGTTTTAAAAGCTTTCGACTTGGGCGCCGATGACTTTATGACCAAGCCTTTTAGCCCTAACGAACTTTCTGTACGAATTAAAAAGCTTCTGAAAAACGCCAAGAAATAAGCAATGCGTAGCTTTTTCATCGACATATATTATTTTCTCTTAGCCCTTGAACCGCGCTATAAGATCGTGATCTTTATGATCGCTGGCCTGCTTATTTTGGCCACGGTAATGATCAGTATCGTATTGCGTGAGCGCTCGAGAAAAAATGGTGTCGAATCGAGGGAGCGCCGCATTAAACGGATGGTAGAGCCTATTATCCAGGAGGTGGTTTTCACCGAACAGGATGCAAGCGAACTAAAGGATGCGGTAAAGAAAATTCAAAGGGCGATCGATTCCCCCCTCTACCGTCGTTCCAATATGGCCACCCTAAATGAGTTGATTATCTATTACCATCGCAATCTAGGTGGCGAGGCTTTCATTCGCCTCGAAAACCTTTACCGTGAAGTTGGCCTTAAGCAAATGGTCCTCGAAAACTTGCGAAACAACGACTGGCACCGTAAAGCAAAAGCCATAAACGACCTCAGCACCATGCGGATGTCGGAAACCCTTTTTGAGGTATTACAATACACTGATGATGCTGATCAGAATATTCGTTATGAAGCGCAGTATGCGGCAGTAAAATTAGGGGGCAAGAAAGCGATGAAATTCCTCGATGACCTGGAAAGCCCGATGAGTGAATGGCAACAGATTCGCCTGCTAGACCAAGCCCTGAAGTTCGAGTATGAACTTATCGACAATATTGGTCCTTGGCTTCGCTCCAAAAATGATTCGGTGGTGGTTTTCGCCCTTATTTTAATGCGTCACCTAAACCAGTACCATGAGCGCAATGAGTTGCGTAAGCTGCTTTATCACCGCAATGAGAAAGTACAAGAAAAGGCCATCGAAACTGCGATTCACCTCGCCTACAGTGAAAGCATCGAGAACCTTTATGAGGTTTATGAGCTTACTAAAAACTTACGCGTTAAAACTCGCGTGATCAAGGCACTTGGTGAACTAGGAGGTGCCCAAGAAGTAGGATTCTTACGCGAGCAATTAGCTAGTTCTAAAGAATATGAAATACTCTTGGAATCGGCTCGCTCTCTCAAGAAAATGGGAAGACCCGATGTCTTGCGCAGTTACCAAGAACGAGAACTTTCCGAAGAAAGTGAAAACATTGTAAAGCACGTACTGGATGATAGAATATGATACTCAGAATTCTCTGGTAGACATTCTCATCTACATTTTCTACTTTATCACATACGGCTATACCGTTTTTGTGATGGTTTCCTACCTAGCCCTTGGCGTTATTTCGGTAATTCAGGCCCGTAAGTATTTGCGCCGTAATACCTACACCGATTACCTCAATATTTTACAGAGCCCTGAAGCGCCATCAGTTTCTATTTTGGCACCAGCTTTTAATGAGGAAGCTACCATTATCGAAAACGTTCGCTCGCTTTTGTCGATTCGCTATCCAAATTATGAGGTGATCGTAGTTAATGACGGTAGTAAAGACCGTAGTCTCACCATGCTTATTGAAGAGTATCAATTAGAGCCGGTGAATTTCGCGGTGAACTACATCATTAAAACCCAAAAGGTTAAAAACGTCTATAAGTCGAAAGACCCCAGTTATAACAACCTGGTGGTGGTTGACAAGGAAAATGGCGGTAAGTCGGATGCACTTAATGCGGCGCTTAATGTATCTACCGGCGATTATACCCTAAACATTGACGTGGACTGTATTCTGGAAGAAGACTGCTTGCTAAAACTAATGAAGCCCTTCTTAGAAGAAACAGAGAACAACATGATTGCCACCGGAGGCGTGGTACGGATTGCCAATAACTGTCGGGTGGAGAAAGGTCGTATTCTCGATGTAAACGTGCCCAATACCATGCTGGCTCAGTTCCAAACCCTGGAATACTTACGTTCTTTCCTACTCGGTAGGGTAGCCTGGGGCTCATTAGATGGATTACTCCTTATATCGGGTGCACTCGGTGTTTTTCAAAAAGAGCTGGTACTTAAGTGCGGAGGCTATGATAATGACACCATTGGAGAAGACATGGAACTAACGGTACGCATGCGGCGCTACGCCCGGGAAAAAGGAATCCCTTACGTAGTAGGCTTTGTACCAGATCCCTTGTGCTGGACAGAGGTTCCTGAATCTTGGTCGGTATTACGTAAACAACGAAACCGCTGGACCCGTGGTGCCATTGAAACTTTATTATCGCATAAACGCCTATTCCTAAATCCTTTTTACGGAAAGATCGGTATGATCAGCTACCCCTACTGGTTGATGTTCGAATGGTTAGCGCCCATCATCGAGTTTATGGGAATCTTGCTGTTGATCCTATTTAGCTTACTAGGAGTAATTAACATCAGCTTCTTATACCTCTTTATTGCCTTGATCTACGGCTATACGGTAGCCTTTACCATTGCAACTTTATACATTGAGGAAATCACCTTTTTCCAGTATAAAAAACGACGACAGCTCCCAAAGCTAGTGCTGGCAGGAATTCTTGAACCACTCCTGTTTCACCCTTTTGTGGTTTACTGTGCCTTGACCGGTAATTGGGACTATTTCTTTGAAGGCAAAAAAGCTTGGGGCACCATGAAAAGAGTGGGCTTCAAAAGACCGGGTAACCGCGGTAAAAAGATTACTGGCGGCGGATCGGGAAATGCCCCAATCCCCACCAATACGGTCCGAAGCAGACCTTCTCAGGCCTAGTTTATAACTAATTTATCTTGCCAGCTACCAGCGGCATGTTGAAGTGAAACGGTGTAAATGCCCGCTTTCAGATCAGCTAATGAAACCATTTGCTCGGTCTCACCGGCCATTTCAAATTGTTGCTTAAGTACCAATCTTCCTTGAATGTCTCTCAGCTCCAAGCTCAACTCTCCCTTAAGCTCCTCACCAAAGTAAATCTTGAATTGATCCTGAGCCGGATTAGGGAAAAGTGAGCAATTAAGCTCTGGACTTACTGCTACATCGGGGCTAGATAATCCGTAGCCAACGGTAAAGTACTTGCGAAACTCCGTACCGAAATTTGGGTTGATATTTTCCGAAAAGAAATTACCACCAACGTTCCGCAAGATGATGCGGCCTGAACCATCGTTATTGGCAAAAAAGCTAAGGCCATCTTCATCTCGGTCTCCGATCAGCAACATATAGCAACCGGGACTCAGATTAAAGGTATCGCGGTAAGTAGTGCTATTACTCAAGTTATCGCCCGAGTAAAGGATATTTCCATCCGCATCCTCTAATCGCCAGAAAGTCTCCGATGCGGCGTTATTGGTGCGCAATTCGAATCGGAAAACAGGAGGTAATCGATCAGCTAATTTAACCTTGGCTTCTGCTTCATCATTACCGGCAAATTCGTCGCCCACTTGCCCGTCTACAAACTCTACTCTGGCCACAAATACTGGCTCGATCCAAGCCGTTTCCCATTGTTTGAGGCTATCCATAGGCAGTTCGATCTCAACACTTTGCAAAGGAGCTAAGCTACCTGTCCAATTAAAACGCTGCCAAATGCCGGCGCCTTTTATTCCGTAAACTATCCTTGCTGCGTTTATAGTGTCTCCACCCTCATTGCGAATTCGTATGCGGGCTTCGCTACAAATAGGATTAAAGCGAGCGTATTCATCTTTATCACTAGGCCATAAAATATCGTCCAAGGCCAAGTCTCGATTTCGATTGAAGTCACCCAGCTGGAATAAAGTGGCCGACATATTGTAATTGGCGGGAGTTTCATTGGCCGGCACCGTATATACGTAAGGTTCGATATCAACATCAATGCTGTCATGTCCGGCAAGATCTAATTCATGATCATAGATATTCACCCGGTCACCCGGACACCAATTCGCACGATCGTATAACCAAGTTCCCGCTTGCGGGTATAAACCGTTCAGCCCACAATCGTCGCGCCACATACTTTGCTGCGCTACCTGAGCGCCATCCACTTTCACGTAGTAATCCTTAACACAAAACTCAGCACAGTTCAATGCATTTATGAAACCATGTCCGGAAGGAGCCATTTTCAAATTAAAGTGCTGCGCCATGGGATGCAAGTTTAACGCCCGAGCCGGCATGTGAGTCGACTCGAACGCCGCGGTAGTAATGTAGTTGAACTTGCCGCGATATAAGTTCTCGATCGAATGCACATCGCGGATCGGCGCACCTTCGGTCATAATAAAGTCTAAAGTGGCACTAAAACCGCTTGACCAACCTTGGTAAAAAACCTCGATCTCTACCGAGTCTCGTAATAAAGGATAATAATCACTTACATCGAAGTAAAAGGTGCGGGTCCAGTCATTACCTAGAGCGCCACCATAAGGGGTAATTACCTTACATAACTCATAGCGTTCCTTAACCTGGAAAACATTCCAACTTGTATCTATTACCAAAGGACTTTGGCTGATCGTGTCGATACTAGCAATATTGCTATCCAAAGCACCGGTGGGGATCATTAGGTTGATTAGAGTGGTATAATCCCAATCGCTGCAACCACCGCTGGCACAGCCCATGGTATACTTAAGCATTACCTCTTGCCAGTCATTGGTGGCATCCGGGAAAACCGCCCAATCGCGGTACGACTTATACCAAGTGAGGTCCACTTGCTGGTGCGCCTTAACCACAGTGGTATCGCCATCAGCAGCAGCTAAAGGACTTACATTTAACAAGAGAAACAAAAGACAAAGGCGTAGTATAAACTTCATAGTATCACTTTTCAATTCGGGTTACCCCAGCCGAAACTAAATATTTCATCACGTCGGCCGCAGGCAAAGATAATTTTTCGATCCGGTCTCGTTTTACCAGGTAAATATTACCAGAGATATTGTAGCTGTGCGGACAATAAACGCTCACATACTCATCACCCAAACCGGCCAGTTGGGCCAGGCTTGCGTCGGTAACAAAACCAATTCTGCGTACTTCCGGCTCAGAGCCCAATTGCACCAAGACCGGCTTATTAAAACTTCGTTTCTCCCCCACCAAAGCCGAGAGGACATCTTTTACGGCCGTGTAGATCAAATTGATCAACGGCGCTTTTTTTATCAGTCGCTCGAACCAGTTTCGCAAGCGGTCGGAAACCAAATGATTGGTAATAAAACCAATGAGCACCAAAGCGCCGAGAATTATTAAAATGCCCAAACCCGGAATGTCCAGCGGAATGAGGCCATCTAAGGCAATAAAAACCTCATAGATTACGTAAACCGTAACCACCAGGGGTACGCTCACTAAAGTACCTTGAAAGAAATATTTGAGGATCGTTTTCATAGCTGGGCCCATTTTTTTTGCTTGTATTTAGGAAGGCTGGAAATGATCAGGTGATAGGAGTCGAGCACCCATTTCACAAGTTCTTCGCTGGGTACCGAACCATCTAGACTCACCGTATTCCAATGGCGTTTATCGCTGTGGTAACCAGGAATCACACTAGGATATCGTTCACGGTACTCTAAACCCAATTCTGGCTTAGCCTTAAAATTGAAACGCACCGGCTGACTATCGAGACCTACCATGATAAAGATCTTGCCCATAGCCTTGAAAACCAGCGTAGTTTCATTAAAGGGGAAGCTTTCTTCTACGGCCTTTAACGACAGGCAATAATCGCGTAACTGCTCTACGTCCATTAATTTTGAACTTTGAATATTTAAGTGGGTTAAACTAGTAAAATATGGTGCGCCCTGAAAAATTATTATTTTAGAGCGCGTAAAGGAATAATGGATGATAGATATGAATGGAGTAGACCTTGAGAAAGCCTTACAAAGCGTAAAACGCAAATCTGAACAGAAAAATCCCGTTACGGTTTTAGCCGCATTTAAAGAACTTCTCGCGGCAGACGATGCCAAAGATCAGCAAATTCTTGACCGAATTTTTCAGGGCGGCTCAGAAGAAGCCCAAGCCTTGGACCTTCGTAAATTGGACAGCAGCCGTATTTATAACTTAGCTCAAATTAAAAGTCTTTGCACCAAATACCGCTTGCGGTTTTTAGACTCCAAATACTTTAAAGGAGAGATTCCTTACGAGGCCATTAGTAAGGTCAAAGCGATTCAGCGCGAACAAGGACAGAGCATCGATTCTTTCAAAATGATCGCTCCTGCTCCTATGTTCAATTTAGAAAATCGCGATAAGGATCCACTATTAATGATCTCTTTGGGTAATCAACATTACTATCTCGTCCACAAATGGGGGAAAGATCTACACCCTCTGCGGGCCTTGATGGTGCTACCCTTCCGAAGCTTCAAAACCTTACTGTTCAGCGTGGCCTTTCTAGCCGCATTCGTAGTGTCTTTGTTCCCAGATTCCATGGTTATGGGACCCTACGACCAACACAGCTGGAATATCCGTGTTATTTTCTTCTTCTACCTCTTTTTAGCTTTTAGTGGCTTAACCGCACTTTATGGCTTCAGTAGAATGAAGAATTTCAATTCGGAACTGTGGAACAGCAAGTACATCGATTAGTTAGCTACGGCCCGGAAAGCCTGCCGCAGGTGCCGTTCATTATGATAGAACACCACGCGCAACGTATCACCTAATCGTAACTTAATTACTTTAGAAATGCTGATGGAGGTTTTGACTTGGCGCCAGTTGTAATCCTTGGCCTGCCCTAAAATTTCGATCCAATCTTCCATTTGGCGCGTAAAACGTTCCAAAACCTCAAAGTCCAGCTCCGAGCCATTCGGGTTCATTGAGGCGAAGGTCTTCATGCGATTGAGCTTTTCATTCGGCCACATGCTCTTGGCAAAATACGCTCCCAACCAAGATGAGCGAAACCACAATCCCTTATCCTTAGCTCCATTATTTAAGCGACTGCGCACCTCTGGCAGGTAAAATTGGCCGTAGCGGTTTAAGTGTTCGATACATTCTAGCGCGCTCCAACTCTCCGGGTTTGCCTTGGTGTTTAACTCGCTCAGGGTATAGCTTTTTAATTTTTCGGCTTGCGCCTGATGCGATTTTAATAATGTGATCAGTGATTGCCTTAATTTCTCCTGCTCTATTTTCATACCAGAACTTTGGTCAAAGATCTTAGCTTCCCTTTTACTAAATCTTGCTTCAAATCAAGATTTCATCAATCGAGATAGCGTTTCCGGGCTCATCCGGAGATAAGAAGCAATGTACTTATGTGGCACTTCTTGGAAAAGGATAGGACTACGTGCCAAAACACGCTCTAATCGTTTTTTAGGACTGGGTTCCAAAAGATCTTGCTCACGCTCCATCAAATCGGCTATAAGCTGATACAAAAAAGCATTCCATTCGCTCAGACCATCGATCCGTCTTACATATTCTTCAAAAGCTTGTTTGGATGCTTTTCGCAGCTTCGATTTGCGCAGGGCTTGTAGATAATAATTTGAAGCGCTACCCGAGATATAGGAATCCAAAACCGAAACCACATTAGCTTGATAGGCAAATCGAATCGATTGTTCTCCCTCCTCCTTTGCCAAGTAAAAGTGCAATAGGCCCTCTTGCACCCAATAAACGTTTTGATCTCGCTCCCCCGCCGCGCTGAGGTAGTCGCCGCGCGCAAGCAAAATTTCCTCCGACCAGATCGGAGCGCTTAACACTTTTTGAATGAACTCGCCTTGCGCCACAGTAGTTTACTCTTTATGGGGCAAGGTAGCTAGAAATTGATCGATACTCATGGCTTCCTGAACCTGGTAATCACCAATGGCCTTTCTTCGCAACGTCTTGAGATAGGCTCCACTTTGTAACTCCTTACCTAGGTCATGCGCTAGAGAGCGTATGTAGGTGCCCTTGGAACAACTCACTTCAAAAGACAATTTCGGAAAATCTTGGTCCTCGATTTTAAAGTGACTAATGCGTATGCTGCGGGCCTCCATTTTCATCGACTTCCCTTCCCGCGCCAAGTCGTAGGCCTTTACACCATCTTTCTTGATCGCCGAAAAAATAGGTGGCACTTGCTGAATTTCACCTAAAAAGCCTTGACGTACTTCTTCGATAAGCATAGAATCGATATGGTCGATCGGGAACTCTTGGTCGATCTCGGTCTCCATATCATAACTAGGTCGGGTAGCCCCCAGGACGATTTCACCGGTATAGGTCTTATCCATGCCCATAAGCTCGTTGATAGACTTGGTCTTTCTACCCACCGCAATGAGTAGCAAACCAGTTGCCAAGGGATCTAGAGTGCCTGCATGACCCACCTTAAGTTTTTTAAAACCATAGGCTTTACGCAAGGCATAGCGCATTTTATTCACCACATCGAACGAGGTCCATTCTAAGGGCTTATCAATAAGAAATAAATGACCGTCTGCGATCTGGTCTTTGGTTAGCATCAATAAACGATGAAACTTGAAATGATAGCGATGATGCCCACTACAAAACAGTAGAGCGCGAAGTAGTTCAGGTTAGCCCGCTTTACGATATCGATCATCCAATTACAGGCCCACCAACCAGTAATGAAAGCTGCTCCGAAGCCTAAGAAAATCGGCAAAGGAATCCCCGCTTCTAGGCTGAGGCCCCCATCCATAATATCTTTCGCCATCTTACCCACGATAAGTGGCACCACCATTAAAAATGAAAATCGGGCCGCTCGCTCACGCGATATTCCAAGCAAAAGGGCGGTAGATATAGTGGCTCCACTGCGACTGATGCCAGGCAAAATAGCAATAGCTTGGGCAAAACCGATCAGGATACCTTTACCCCAAGAAACATAGCCATCTCCGGCTTTGGTATTATTGGCAAAAAGCAGGAGCACGCCGGTAACTAAGAGCATGGCTCCTACCAAAAGAACTTGCTCCGTAAACAGGGCCTCGATCTGTTCATCGAGAAAAACTCCGACCAATGCTGCCGGAATCATGGAGAGCACGATGTTTAGGCTAAAACGAAATTCGTCGTTCTGCTTAAATTGAAAGAGTCCTTTAAAAATAAGTGAGACCTCTTTTCGGAAAACGAGAATGGTAGCCAAGGCCGTGGCAAAGTGCACCACTGCGGTAAAAAGTAGACTTTCTTCGGGCAGCGTTTCATCGCCAAAAATAGCCTTAGCCAGCTCGAGGTGACCACTACTACTAACCGGAAGAAACTCCGTTAAACCCTGGATCACCCCCAGGATTACCGATTCTGCATTACCCATTCTCCTTCTCGTTAGGCGTCATGATCGCATAAACCTCAAGGGCTAAGCCCGCTAATAGGACCATCGGGGCCCAAGTAAGGCGACGGGCATTGAAGATCTCCGGATTAAAAACCTCAGGGTCTTCACTACCACCCCCGGCCATTAAGATATAGCCGAATAAAATGAGGAGAATACCTGCTCCCATGAGAAGGTAATTTTTCTTACCGAAAACGAAGGTTTGCTGCTGCATATCAAAAATATAATTGATCGGTCTTTAAATTCAGGTATTTACGAAGGGCAAAGTAAGTACAACTTAAGGAAATTACCAGCCCTGCCACGATTATTCCTGAAGCCAGAAGGATCAGTTGTTGAATTTTTTGGAACTCGGATAGCCCCGGTACATAACGTTGTAAATAATAAAGCAAAAGACCCAGTAAAGCTACCGCCAATATGGAACCTAAAGTTCCATGCCATAGGCTTTTAAGTAAAAAGGGCTTACGAATAAAGTTTTTAGTAGCGCCCACTAACTGCATGGTCTTTATCAAAAAGCGCTTGCTGTAGATCGCCAAACGAATACTGGAATTTATTAGGGCAATCGCGATAAGACTCAACAAGACCGCTCCACCTAAGAGTCCATAACTCAATAAGCGCAAGTTTTCATTCATCTTCTCGATCAAAAGCTTATCGTAAACCACCTCACTCACGAAACTCTTAGCCTCGAAATCCTTTTGCAGTTCTTCGAGGCGTTCCACGTAAAGTTCCTCGGCCTTTAGTCTTAATTCGATACCGTCTCGCAGCGGATTGTAACCTAAGAAGTCTACAAAGTCTTCATCCAAGGTTTCTTTGAGCTCTTCGGCCGCATCTTCTTTGGTAATAATCTGTACCGCCCTGGTGTAGGAGGCCACTTGTAAAGTGGTGAAAAATTGATTCACCTCAGCCTTGGAGGCATCTTCTTGAAGTAAGATTGTGAGGCTGAAGTTCTCTTTTACTGAGCGAGTAATCTCCTGGGTGTTAAGAATCAACAAGCCAAACAAACCCAAAACGAAAAGCACCAAAGCGATGCTCACCACTACCGAAAAATAGGAAGACCGCAATCTTCTGCGGGTAAATCGATCTTCTCCTTTGCTCATTAGAATTAGATAATAAGGCGAAAGTAGCCAAAAACAAAGAAAGGAAGACTCAACAAAACGTTAACGCTTCATCGAATAAATTATACCATTAAAATAATTATCCGCGTGCTTCAATTGTTGAAAACTACTTTCGAGCTTCAGAATCGACCCTAGTAGATACTGTAATTTAGTTGAACCAATTGGCAAGCCTAGCCCGTGAAGTACCTCGGACGGAAAATACTTTTCTTTCTTATCATCCTGATTCCTTTTTGGAGTTTCTTGGTGTGGTTTTTCTATCCAAAGACTACGCTACCGGGCTTAATTCTGGATAAAACGGTATTGGACCGCTCGGGTGTCGAGCACCGCTCCTTCAACTGGATCACCACCAATCAGAAATTTACCAAACCCGATGGTTCTCAATATGAGATCAGTGAAGACTACTACGGCTTCTTTCCAGTTAACCGACCAGAGTACAGCGTAAAAGACCTTACTGTTTTCAATAATACGGAAATTGATAGCCTATCAGACTTCCTTCATTTCGTTTACTATACCGACGCTTACGGGATATATACCAATGAGTGGGTTTATGGACGCGATATTAACGAACGGTCTCGTCTCGTTTACGGGGGTTTGAGCAAGCAATCTTACCGCTTATTCGAGCACATGTACCGTAATCGGAAGCTTACTTTAGCCGAGTTCAATAATTTGGCCTCTCCTACTCCTTTAAGCATCCGTAAAGCCATGGAGCGCGTCTTTGAAAGTGACTTTACCGGTTGGACCGGGCGCTATTACCACTCGCTCGATACTCTTCTTAATCCCGACATCCCAGGGTGGATGAAGCGCCTGCACCGCCAGTACTACAAACGTCCTTTTGCTTACGACGATATCCCCGGAATTGTATTTGTGCATGAAACCGAACGCATTTTCGTCTTGCAAATGGACGAAGATTTAGAGCACGAATTACCCATCATTAATACGGGAGATTGGCTAAAAGATAAATATGGGCTACCCGACTACATCCGATACCCTTATTGGTTCGATGTAAATTTCCCGAAAGACACGGCCAATGTGCGCTCCACCTATAAGATTCATACTACCGAAAGAGGCGACTCTATTCTTAGTTCACACGGGCTACCCAATGAGTTTCCGGCAATTCTGGGCGACCACGAAGCCAATTTACGCTGGTATTTTTGCGGTGACTGGGCCGACTCCCCCACTCCCTTCGGCCTAAGCTATTTTAAAGGAGTACAGTTCGTACGGAAGTTCTTCTACAATAACCGAGATGAACTAGACCGGAAAAAATTCTTCTGGGAATATTACGAACCTTTGGTATCCGGAATCTTTGACGATTACGTGGCCATGATGGACTCTTTACAAGACGCCGACTCCCTTTACGGAAAGAGACCCTTACCGCCGGTGTACCGCAATTATAAACCTTATTACCGTCGTAATAATATCCCTTTGCCCGACGTGGACCTTATTGCTAGCGGGCGTAGGTATGACCCGGAAAGGATCTATGGCTCACAATACAAGGAACAAGCTTATCGAGATTCTGTATTGCAAGCAGAAAGAGAAGAAGCGGCCAGAACTGGTTATTACTTAGGACAGTATGGCGATACGGTTTACTTGTCTGACGAAGAATTGGAATCACTAGAAAGACAAGCGCGCTACGAAGAATTCGAAAACCGCAAACGGGATTCACTCACCCGCCGGAGATTAGACTCTATTAGAGGTACCGGTGAATTTTCGGGTGACCTTGATCAAATTCGGATCGACTCTGCCTATTTGAGAGGAGGTCGCTTACCCATTAGCCTGCCACTTACCCCGGCCGAATTAGATCGCCGAGCCAAACTAAAGGCCGCTCTCGAAAAAGAACGAGATGAAAAAGCCAAAGCCCTAATGGACAGCATTATGGCCGAAGAACGAAAAGAAGAAAACAATAAAGTGCTGGAAGCCCCGGTGCGCATCGACTCCAGTTACCTCATTGGCGGAAGGCTGCCCAGCCGGAAACCTCTCACTCAAGAAGAGGTGGATGCTCAAAAGGCCAAACAAACTGAAATAGCGCTAGAAAAAGGAGAGGAGAAATACGAAGACCCCGAGTTAGAGGAAGAAATCGAATCTGAAAAGCCTGCGCAAATTATTGAAGAGGATGGCACCTTAGTGATTCCAAATTACGACCGTTTCGCGGTGGGTGGACGAATTAGCCCAGGTGTATTCCCTAAAAAAGATGAGGATGAAAAAGAAACAGCAGATCCTAATTCACGCTGGCACATCATCCTGGCTAGCTACAATAAGAAAGAGTTAGTAGATGAATTCATTAAGAAAAATCAGGACCTGGAGCTCAGCGTGCTCTATTTCCCAGAAGCCGACATCTTCCGGGTGTCCTACCGCAATTACGGCGATAAGAAAACTGCCGACCAAGCCCTATTGAATATCTCCGGTCGCTTCCGCGATGCGGTGATCTTAGAAGTAGATTAATCTCTTATTAATAAGGATCTATTCAAACTAGAGCCATCCTTGAATGCTACCTGGATCATGAACAGTCCCGCTGGCAAGGCACTAAGCTCTACGTAAGGCTTAAAGTCCTCACTTCTAATAAGCTTACCTTGCGGATCGATTAAGCGGATAGCCATAGGCTGAATCTCTTCGAGGCCCTCTAAATAGACTTTATCACGTGCCGGGTTTGGGTATAGCCCCAGTCTCTCACGCGCCATTTCTGCTAAAGACACGCCCGAAACATTTACCGTGTAGCAAGCGGAGGTATCAGTACAAGCATTATTCTGAACCACCACTGCGTAGGTTCCGCTAATGGTGGGCCTAAAGCGACGACTGGTAACCCCGCTGATCGCTTGACCGGAATTGCAGTTTATCCACTGATAAGTGGTGGTTGCGCTGGTATCATTACTCCATAAAGTATCGCCACTCTGACTTACGCTCGAATCTATATTACTCACCGTAAGGTCGATATAAAAAATACTATCACAACCCGAGCTACTCAAGAGGCTATCGGTAAAGATCGCGTTACTAGTATACACCATCCCACTCGGCGAAATGTACTCCTTGCAAACTGAAAGGGTGAGTGAATCGGAAAAGCTACTTGATAGTCCGTTTACAAAATTGGAGCTAGTTCCGCTTAAAGCAGCCCCGGATATAGTAGCGTTATAGGAAGACTTCCCGTCTGCAAAGCTACTGATCGAGGTATTTGTGCCATTGGCCAGGCCCTGATTGAATTCGTAAGCAATTTTCAAATTTGCCTTAGTCAAGTCATAACCACAACCATTGTAAAGATCACTCACCTCCGTTGCGCTTAAAGCCTTATCCCAAAGTCCTAGATCGTCGATGATGCCATCAAAATGAAAATTGGCGCCCGAAAAGGGAACATAACCCACATTAAATGGAACGGAAGAATTGGTAATGGAGCCCGAAGCAGGAATGCTAGAAACCGCCGTGCCATCGTGGTACAATATCAAACTAGAACCATTAAAAACCAAGGTGAAATGATTCCAAGCGTTCATGTTCATCCCCGAATTATAGGTAATGGTATAGACGCTTCCAGCACTATTTCGCAAGCGCGCTTCCACATTACTACTAGCCAACTGCAAGATGTAAAAGTCGCAATTCGATTCATTCCTAAAACCGCCCATTCCACCAAAGTCGGGGTAACCGGAAACCAAGGTTTCGGGATAAACCCACATGGACATAGAAAATGCACTAGCTCCGGAAATCACAGCTGAGCCATTGGTCGCAGCCCCAAAATCATCCGTTCCATCAAAAGAAAAGGCATTTTGAGCTTGTACCGAAAGTACTGAAGAAAGAACCAAGGCAAGGATAAGGGTAATTGGTCTTAGCATGAATTGGATTGTTTCAGGAAAAGTACAGAATAAAGTTCTAATACTCAGACGGCCCCACCTTTCCGACCAGGGCATAAATACGGCAAAGGTCGTATTGTGAGTGGCTGCGGTTAGGGGCAATTTTGAAAGAAATTGATCAAGCATGAAAAAGTTAATCGTCCTTTTAATAGTGATAGCCCTTAGTCACAGTGGGCTTCGAGCCCAAAACATCAATTACGAAATCAGCTATGATAACCCTGATTTTCAGCCATTCCTCAACCTCAACCTTTCCTATCTAGACGTGGATGTTCCCTTTGCTAGCTTGGACGCCTTAAACCTCAATGCGGGCCTTTGGGGGTTTTTCGAGCCGGTCAAAGGCATTGGGGTCGACTTTAAATTTCGTCGCAGCTACCTCACTATGGCCCAATTAGGCTATCAAAACCCGCCGGCCTTTGGCAATTATGAACTGGGAGGATATTACCGCTTTGGAGGTTATCTTAAAAAGAAACCCACCAAAATAGTGCTCGACATCGACTGGGATGCCGACGGTGATGAATACAATGATAAAAGGGTTTTCCAAACCAAATCGATCAGCATTCAAGCCCTAAACAAAAGGGACTATTTACTGAGAGCAGGATACCTGCATTTGTCGAGCCCCATAACGGTAGATGAGTTGACCGATCCCAGTGGAGCAGACATTTTCGCCGATGGCATTGGACGAGCTTCCCTCAATGGATTGTACGCCGGACTAGCCCTTCGGACTTTTCGCAATGTTTTTATAAAAACCGATCAATTCGGTGACCAATTCAATTCACTCGGCAGAACCTTTTACTTCGACGCCCTATTTACGGGTACGAGTTTAAGTGATCCTTACGAAGATCCCAATGTATTGGTCTTTAATGAGGATGCGGCCAAAGAAGCGATCGGAAGCCTACCGCTAGGCTTTAGACTAGGTTTAAGCAGTTATCAGATCGAGAAAAAAGCCCGAACCGACAAGACCTTTGGCATGTCTACCAATTACGAAGTGGGTTATCGACCTTATATCGGATGGTACCTGAGTGCCGGTCTGGGAATCACCCTGGTAAAATGGAATAAATAACTAGGGAAGCCTTGAATGCTCGCGGGGTTCTTCCCCAAGGTTGCGCAATAGAGAGCTAATAAAACTGATCAGCAAAGAAAAAAGTAGTGCCCACCAGAAATTAGCCACGGCAAATCCGCTGAGAAATGAATCGGCCAACATGATAACCACGGCATTTATCACGAAAAGGAAAAGCCCAAAAGTGACAAGGGTGGCTGGAATGGTGAAAATGATCAGCAGGGGTTTAACCGTATAGTTCAAGACCGCCAGAATAATTGCCACGGCAACGGCCCCAAGAAAGCCGTTGAGCATAACAGCGTCGCCCAATATCCAAGCGGCAAAAAAGACGCTCAAGGCATTAATCAATAAACGGATTAAGATTTTATTCATGGCTAATCACTTAACTTGCGTCTCAAATTTAAGAGAAAGATGAGAACTAAATCCCTTCTACTGGGCTTATCTCTTGTAGCCCTCGGTGCTTGTCAAAATCAAGTACCAAAAGAAGACAAATCGGAAAGTAAAATGAGCACCATTGCCATGGAAACTGGAAAAGACCCCCACAGTTTCGCAAAAGCCGATGCGGTAGTAAAACATTTAACCTGGGACGCAAAGGTAGACTTCGACACTAAGACCATTAGCGCCATTGCAAATTGGGAAATTGAAGTTAAGCCTGGTGCGGAAGCGGTCTTTTTCGACATTTACGATTTGGATATCGAAAGTGTAAAGGTCGACGGAGATCCAGTAGACTTTCAGCTTAGCGAATTCGACCATCATTTAGGTCAAGGCTTACGTATTCCAATTAGCGCGCAGAGCAAAGAAGTGAGCATTAGCTACCAAACTGGCGATGAAGCGAGAGCTCTACAATGGTTAGACCCAGAACAAACTGCCGGTAAGAAACATCCTTTCTTGTTTACCCAAAGTCAAGCGATTTTAGCTCGTAGCTGGGTTCCTACTCAAGATAGTCCCGGCGTGCGTTTCACCTACAATGCCAAGGTAAAAGTACCGAGCGATATGATCGCCTTGATGAGTGCTTCTAACCCCCAAGAGCGCAATGCGGAGGGGATTTTCGAGTTTGAAATGCCTCAGGCTATTCCTTCCTACCTCTTGGCCTTGGCGGCGGGCGACGTATACTTCGAAGCTATTAGCGAGCGTACCGGTGTGTACGCTGAAGCCCCTTTATTGGACACTTCCGCTTATGAATTTGCCGACCTAGAAAAAATGGTTCAGGCAGCTGAAGAGCTTTATGGACCTTATGCCTGGGGGCGCTATGACTTGATCGTTCTTCCACCTTCATTTCCCTTCGGCGGTATGGAAAACCCCCGTTTAACCTTTGCTACTCCTACTATCCTTGCTGGTGACCGTAGTTTAGTAAGCCTGGTGGCCCACGAATTAGCCCACAGCTGGAGCGGGAACTTGGTAACCAATGCTACCTGGGACGACTTTTGGCTTAATGAGGGCTTTACCGTTTACTTCGAGCACCGGATCATGGAAGCTGTATACGGTCTCGAGTATTCCGAAATGCTCGCAAGCCTTACCCGCGCCGGATTACAAGAAGCGGCTGCGGAAATGTTGAAAGACATGCCCAATGACACTAAATTGAAATTGGATCTCGAAGGTCGTAACCCCGATGATGGTGTAACCAGTATCCCTTACGACAAAGGCTACTTCTTCTTACGTTTGATCGAAGAAACGGTAGGCCGCGAGCGCTTTGATGATTTCTTGAAAAACTATTTCCAAGGTCATAAATTCGAGGTGATGACTACCGAGGAGTTCATTAGCTACCTCAAGGAGAATTTACTGAGCGAGGCAGAATTCGACAGTATTCGAGTTAATGAATGGATCTACGAAACGGGCATCCCCGATAACCTTCCGGAAGTTTATAGTGACCGCTTCGCTAAGGTTGATGAAGCTCTAAATGAGTTCCTAAACCAGGGTAATTTACCAGCAGAAAGTCTCAGTGAGGCCTGGACTACCCACGAGTGGCTGCACTTCATCAACACCATTCCCGAAACCGTGAGCAAAGAACAACTGGCCGCCTTGGATGAGGCTTATGCCTTAAGCGCATCGGGCAATAGTGAAATTTCGGCTGCTTGGTTTCAACCTACCATTGCCGCTGGTTACGAAGCAGTTTACCCTAAGGTGGAGCGCTTCCTTACTTCGGTAGGACGTCGTAAATTCCTCACTCCTACCTACAAGGCACTTTTAGAGGCCGGTCAAGAACAAATGGCACAAGACATTTACCGCAAGGCCCGCCCTAATTACCACGCCGTAAGTAGAGAGACCATGGACGCCTTATTGAATTACGAAGGCTAAGAGACAAAACAAAAAAGCCCCGAACTGAAATTCAGCTTTGGGGCTTTTTGTTTTAAGCAGCGAACATTTACTCATCTACTAAGTTCTTAGGACCGGTTATGCTATTGGTCAGGTTTTGAAGATCGGCCAAATTGAAGGTCACCTTGCCCGAAACATCCTCTCTCTCCGTTACATTGGCACTAATAAAATTATCGGCCAGTTCGATGTTCTCGAAACTCAGGGTCAACTTAGAACCATTAACGGTAGCCTGCATTTCGCCCGTAGTTTCAAAGCCGTTAGTGCTGTAGACCCCATACCAACGTTTATCGGCCACCTTGGGAAACATGGTGAACTCATCGGCTCCCAGATCTCCTGGCGCTGAAGAACCCGCTTGCCAAGTTAGAGTTTTGGAGCTGCTGGGGATTTCATGTAAGGTTAATTGTAAGTAATTTTCGCGGTTGGCCGGATTATCCTTGTAAATGAAGATGTCTATATAATCCTTATTGGTATTAAAGTCCGTGGCAATGTAGGCGGTGTATAAATTTAAATCTGCACTCTGTGCTCCTACAACTATGGAGTTGTTGGTTACCGAATTACTCCCACCGTTATTAGTAGGATCCTCGGTGGCCTCAGTCGAATCTTCCTCGCATGAACTCAATCCAAAAGCGGCTAAAAAGCTGAATAGGTAAACTAGTTTTTTCATCAAAAAGGGAATTTTATTTATTCGATGACGAAACTAGAGTAGACACATATCGCCCTCAATCGGGCAGTTGTCCTAAATTTTTAGGCAATCGGCTAGACCTCTAGGGCAAATGTCCTAGGCCATATAGTATACCCGTTTTACCCGAGATGAAATACCGGTGAGCACCTCGTAGGCGATGGTATTCATGGCCGATGCCATATTTTGAATCGGGTAGCTTTCGCCGAAAATGAGGACTTCCTCACCTTCTTTAATAAGGTCATCGCCCAGATCGACCATGATCATATCCATACAAACTCGACCGACCACGGGATAGAGCTTAGTCCCGATCATCACTTGACCGCGACCATTGCTTAAGCTCCGCGGAAAGCCATCGGCATAACCGATCGACACCACGGCAATTCGAGTATCTCGATCAGCCGTCCATGTTCTGCCATAACCCACGGTTTGACCCTTAGGCACTTTTTTCACTTGAGATACCGTGGCCTTTAGTTCGCTTACCTGTCGCAATTGAGCTTGCTCTTCGGGATGTGCCGCCACGCCGTATAATCCGATTCCCAATCGCACCATATCGAAATAAGCTTCGGGATAATCCTCGATCGCGCCCGTATTCGCTAGGTGCTTTAAAATGGGATAATCAAAAGCCGCCTCGATCTGGCCCGCCATTTTTTGAAAGGTCTGGATTTGAGCCTTTGTAAATTCACTTTCCTCGGGATCATCCGACGCAGCTAGGTGCGAGAATATGGAAGAAAGCTCCAGTAAAGGATTCGACTTTAGGATGCCTATGAGATCCTCCAGCTGTTCTGCCTCAAAGCCCAAGCGGTTCATACCGGTCTCCAGCTTGAGGTGTATTTTCAACTTCCTCTGTTCACTGTTGGCCAGCTCTGCCACTTCTCGCAAACGCATCAAACTATACACCTCCGGCTCCAGTTCGTACTCTAGCATTTCTAATAAGGCCTCCGACTCGGTATTTAGCACCATGATCGGCATATCAACCCCCGCCTTGCGCAGCGCTACCCCTTCATCGGCATAAGCCACCGCTAGGTAATCGACCCCGTGAAATTGCAAGACACGCGCCACTTCCTCACTACCGCTACCATAGGCAAAGGCCTTTACCATTACCATCAACTTCTGACCGGATCTTAATCGGCTGCGGTAAAAATTAAGGTTATGCACCAAGCGATCGAGGTAAACTTCTA
>CBFHJH010000011.1:29807-42269 GCA_965656185.1 Croceimicrobium sp. | reverse complement strand
GACGGTTTGATGTCGCTTTAAGCTCAAGCGACGATCGATGCGCTCAAATTGGAAAGGCCTTGAGCCCTTAAGGAGTATGGCCTTATCGCGCCAAGAATAATGGGCAATGGCGGCTAAGAAAGATTCGGTATCGGGATAATGATCTACCGGCAGCTCTGCCAGGCCAAATTGCTTTAGCTGAGGCCCTATGGCAATGATCTTTTCCAGTTGAAATCGACCAATGATATCCACCACCTTGGCGTACAGGCTGGCTCCCTGCAAAGAAATTTGCAATAGATCACTCAGTACCAAAACCTTGGATCGGTCTCTTCCGTGTGCCTCTAAAAAATGTAAGGCTAAGCGAAGCGACTCTAGATCGCTATTGTAGGCGTCATTTATAAGCACCGATTGCTCGCGACCTCGCTTCATTTCCAAGCGCATTTCTACTGGTGCCAAAAGCTGAACCTGCTCTTGCAGGTGCAAGTAAGGAACACCCATAGTTAGTGCCAAGACCAGGGCATTGAGCACATTCTCTAGGGAAGCCGCATCGCCAAAAGGCAAGTGAAAAAGATAAGTCTCGGCCGAATAATGGATCTCTAGGTCTACTGCATCGGTTCTTTGATCCAAAACATTTATCCAAGTAGAGGCTTGACCTTTATGATAAGACCAGGGCTGTAATTTTAGAGGAGAGTTTGCTGCTAGCTTGGGGAGCTCTGCGGCCAAGAGCCTATCGTCTGCCGGATAGACCAAGTGCTCGGCCTCCGCAAACAATTTAAATTTCTCGGCGATCTTAGCTTCGGTATTTGGGAAGTTCTCCCCGTGAGCCGATCCAATGTTGGTGAATATTCCCCATTTAGGTTTCAAGATCGCCGCGAGCTTGGTCATTTCCCCAGGCTGGGAAATCCCTGCCTCTAAAATGGCGATCTCCACATCCTCTTCCATCTCCCAGAGAGATAGGGGGACCCCAATTTGAGAATTATACGACTTCGGGTTTCGGAAAGCTTTTTGCGGACCATCCAACAAGCGCCACAACCATTCTTTGGTAATGGTCTTGCCGTTTGAACCGGTAAGCCCGATCAATTCACCTTTAAAGTCCTTTCGAATCGCCTTCCCAAGCTCTTGCAAAGCTTCGATGCTATCGGCCACCTTCAGAAAAAGCGCATCCGCGAAAGCGGCTTCGGGTATTTCCTCCACCACAAAAATGCGTACTCCTTTCTGATAAAGCGCTTCCAGGTAGCGATGGCCATCGTGATTCTTACCACGCAGGGCAAAAAATGCCGTATCCTTTGCCGTGCTAAACTGACGACTATCCCAAAGCAAATGCGCTACGGTCCGAGCTTCCAAATTAGGATGTTCGGTTCCCATAGCCTTTGCGATATAATGCGTATCTCGGATCAAGCTTTCTTTTCCTGGGCTCTAATTTCGTTAAAAGCAGCTCTACTTAATGGCTCGTACTCTTCTTTTGAGCCCAGCAACACTCTTTTTTGATCTGCTGCCATGCGGTGTGAATAATGAGCTAAGTTCCCCGTGCGCATACACACGGCGTGGACCTTAGTCACATATTCGGCGGTTGCCATTAAGAAAGGCATCTGACCAAAAGGCTGCCCTTGAAAATCCATGTCTAAACCCGCAACGATCACCCGCGTACCGCGATTAGCCAATTCGTTACACACCTCTACGATACCATCATCGAAGAATTGCGCTTCATCGATTCCCACTACATCTACGCCATCGGCCAAGAGTAATAAATTGGAGCTATTCTCTACTGGGGTGCTGCGTATGGCATTATTATCGTGACTCACCACTTCCTCCTCCGAATAGCGATTGTCGATCATCGGCTTAAAGATCTCCACTTTCTGCTGCGCAAACTGGGCTCGCTTCATGCGGCGAATAAGCTCTTCGGTCTTACCTGAGAACATACTGCCACAGATTACTTCGATCCAGCCACTATGCTTTTGATGATTTACTGTATTTTCGAGGAACATTTTTCCGTAATTACCTCACAAAACTAAGGAATAAAGACGCCCTTCAATGAAAGATAATGTACGCCAAGAACTGAAAGAGCTTTGCTACTTCATCATCGAGAACAATAACGCCCTTTCACGTCCGGAGCAACTCACTCGCGTACAGATGCTTTACGAGCGACTTTTACTTTTAAACTATTTAGAGGAACGGGAGAACGACGAAAAATCTAGGGCGAGCGACAAGCCTCAATCCCCTAAAGCGGAAAGACCCGCAGCTCCCGGCCCGACTCAAACGGAGCCCAAACCTGAAGCAAGCCAGACTGAAAAAGAAAGCCCTGCGGTAAAGGAAGACCCGAATCCAACCGTGGCTCGCCCGATAAGCGAATTATCCCAACAAGCTCAAGCAGAAATTAGAGCCGAGCTAGAGCAGGCGAAAGAGCAATTACTACAAAGCCGCAAACCTCAGTCTGAAGAAACACCGCCAGAAGTAGAGCAGCCAAAGCCAGAAAACGAAAGCACCGAGGCCCCTTCTGCGGCAGAGCGCCGCGACTTAAACGATGAAATGGAAGCGCCCAAATCGATCAATGATCAATTGAGCAAAGGGGCTGCTATTCAGGTTGGTCTTAACGACCGACTTGCTTTTGTGAAACACCTCTTTAATGATTCACAAGAGGATTTCAACCGAGTGCTATCCCAATTAAACACCCTCGACACCTACCTCGAGAGCATGTATTTCATCGAGAACCTAGTGAAACCGGATTATGATTGGGAGGATAAAAAGCCTTACGAAGATCGCTTGATTGAGCTGATCAAAAAGCGTTTTGGGGAAGACTGGTAGGAAGCACTGTCCCCACCCAATTAAATTTCCTATTTTTGCCGCCTTTCTTTAACAAATTCAAAGCCCGTAAGCTATGAAAATGAAACTCTCCCACTTCAACTATAAGCTTCCTCAGGAACTTATTGCGAAGTACCCTACTACCCATCGTGATGAAAGCCGCCTAATGGTGGTAAACCGTGAAAAAGGCACTTTTGAGCATAAGACCTTTTCGGAAATCATCGATTACTTCGACGAAGGTGACGCCTTAGTACTAAACAACACCAAGGTATTTCCCGCCCGCATGTACGGTAACAAAGAAAAAACCGGTGCCCGTATCGAAGTTTTCTTATTGCGCGAATTAAATGCCGATAGTCGCCTTTGGGACGTTTTGGTAGACCCTGCTCGTAAGATCCGGATCGGTAATAAACTGTACTTTGGCGAAGACGACAGTCTTGTGGCCGAGGTTATTGATAACACTACCTCTCGTGGCCGTACGCTGCGTTTCCTCTTCGACGGTTCGTATGAAGAATTTCGTGCGAAATTGACCGAATTAGGTCAAACCCCACTCCCTAAATACATCGACCGCGAGCCCGAGCCAGAAGACGAAGATCGCTACCAAAGTATTTTCGCCAAGAACGAAGGTGCCGTAGCTGCCCCTGTGGCTAGTTTACACTTCAGTAAGCAATTGATGAAGCGCCTTGAGATCAAAGGGGTAAATTTTGCTGAGCTCACCTTGCACGTAGGCTTGGGTACCTTCCGTCCGGTAGAGGTGGAAGACCTTAGCAAACATAAAATGGACTCCGAGCAGTATACCATTTACGATCATACCGCTCAGGTAGTGAACAAGGCGATCGATGGACGTAAAAAAGTATGCGCCGTGGGCACCACTTCGATGCGTGCCTTGGAAAGTTCGGTAAGTACCGACGGTCACTTGAAAGAATTCGACGGCTGGACCAATAAGTTCATCTTCCCACCCTATGAATTCCAGATTGCCGACAAAATGGTAACGAACTTCCACCCACCACAGAGCACCTTAATGATGATGACCGCCGCCTTTGCCGGTTATGACCTATTAATGGAAGCCTATAATGAGGCGGTAAAAGAAAAGTACCGTTTCCTTAGTTATGGCGACGCGATGCTGATCATCTAAGATTAGATCCACAAGAAATAAAAAGCCCCGATTACTGCTGTAATTGGGGCTTTTCACTTTAAGACTTGGGGTTCACAAATACGGCCCCAATAATTAGAAAGGCTAGGCCACTTACCATGGGTGGACGCATAACCGCACCACTGGGAGGGAAGCTTAAGTAGATCATATAAAGGCCTAGGATCAATAATGCAATACCGGCAATTCTTTTCATGTTGATTGATTTTCTTGGTTTTTAATTTGGCAATCCCCTCAAATTTAATCAATTAGAATTATAAGCTTTCCTTCTTTATTGCCTATCCAACTCACTACCTTTGCGCCGTGATTGAAAAACGAGACATCCGAGCCCTTAGTAGAGAAGAGATCAAAGCCTATTTGGTAAGCGTGGGCGAAAAGCCATTTCGCGCCCAGCAGATTTTTGAATGGTTATGGCAAAAAGGCATCAAGGATTTTGATGAAATGACTAACCTTTCGCTAAGTCTGCGTGATCATCTAAAGGAGAATTTCGTGATCAACCACATTCGGGTAGACGAAATGCAGCGCAGTGAAGACGGAACCATTAAAAACGCGGTTCGCCTTTACGATGGCAAAGTGGTAGAATCGGTTTTAATACCGACCGACACTCGCATTACCGCCTGTATTAGCTCTCAAGTTGGCTGTAGTTTAGATTGTAATTTTTGCGCTACGGCCCGCTTAAAGCGGATGCGTAACCTCAACCCCGACGAAATCTACGACCAGGTAGTGGCCATTAAAAATGAAGCCGAAAACTTCTATGGTAGGCCGCTTACCAATATCGTGTTCATGGGTATGGGCGAACCCTTGATGAACTACAAAAATGTTCTCGCGGCGATCGAGAAGATCACCTCACCCGAAGGTTTGGGCATGTCGCCGCGCCGCATTACCGTATCTACGGTAGGTTTAGCGAAGATGATCCGCAAGCTAGCCGACGAAAACCCGAAATTCAAACTGGCGCTCAGCCTGCATTCGGCGAGAGATGAAGTGCGGGATAAGATCATGTCTATCAATTTAAAAAATCCGGTAGGCGATTTGATCGACGCTTTACAATACTGGTATAGCATTACTAAGAGCCGGGTAACCCTAGAATATGTAGTTTGGCGCGATATCAATGATCGGCCGGAAGACATCGAAGCTTTGGTGCAATTTTGCAAGCAGGTTCCCACTAAGGTCAATCTGATCGAGTACAACCCGATCGACGATGGCATGTTCCAACAAGCGGATTTTGCCGCGGTAGAAGCTTATCAGAAAGCATTACAAGCCATAGATGTGGTAGCCACCGTGCGCCGTAGTCGCGGCAAAGATATCGACGCCGCCTGTGGTCAATTGGCCAATAAGAATCAAATCGAAGTGGAAGAGGCGTAAAAAGGCTCTTTTATTTTCGGGGCATTTCTGGCTTTGAACTACCTTTGGGCACCGAATGTCGAGCCTGAAGCAGATACAAGCGCCTATCCAATCCGAAATGAAAGCCTTTGAGCCGAAGTTTCGTGAATACATGGCTTCGAAAGTGGCCCTGCTCGATCGAATCACCTATTACATCGTTAAACGCAAGGGGAAGCAATTACGGCCTATGCTGGTTTTCCTGAGCGCTAAAATGCATGGCAATATCGACGAAGCTACCTATCGAGGAGCGGCCTTGGTAGAGTTAATGCACACCGCAACCTTGGTGCACGATGATGTGGTAGACGATTCCAATATGCGCCGGGGCTTCTTCTCCCTAAATGCGCTTTGGAAAAATAAGATCGCAGTTTTAGTAGGAGACTACCTGCTCTCGCGCGTGCTTCTTCTTTCGGTAGAAAACAAAGAATTTCGTTTACTCGAGCTGATCAGCACTGCGGTACGCGATATGAGTGAAGGAGAGCTTTTACAAATTGAAAAGGCGCGTCGCTTAGATATAGACGAATCGATCTACTTCGACATTATCACCAAGAAAACGGCCTCCCTGATCGCTTCCTGCTGTGCGGTGGGAACGGCATCGGTAAAGGCCAGTAAAGATCAGATCGAAACCATGCGAAAGTTTGGGGAGAACCTTGGAATCGCTTTCCAGATTAAAGACGATCTATTCGATTTCCAGGCCACCGCCAAAACCGGAAAGCCCACCGGAATCGATATTCAGGAGCAAAAAATGACCCTACCCTTGATCTATGCTTTGCGTAATGCCTCTTCCGCTGACAAGCGATTTATGATTCGCGTGGTAAAAAAACACAACCATGATCGCAAAAAAGTGGAACAGGTGATGGCCATGGTGCGCGACTCCGGCGGCATTGAATACGCCAGCCAGAAAATGCAGGAGTATTATCAGAATGCAATCGACCTGATCGCCGAGTTTCCGGAGAGCGAAGAGAAAAAATCTTTACTTGAACTGGCATCCTACGTTATTGAACGTAGCAAATAATTAAATTTGGTTCTAAACCAATAAAATTACCATTCCCCATGGAAAACTATCAAGAGTATTTAGATAAAGCCATTGGCTTGATCGTACAATATGGCGGCAACATCGTTTTAGCCATCATCACCCTTATTGTTGGCCTCTGGCTTGTAAAACGACTCACCAAGGTTTTTCGTAGGACCTTAGAGAAACGCGAGATTGACGCTAGTCTTATTCCTTTCTTAAGCTCCTTGATAAACGCCCTGCTCAAAGTGCTGGTGATCATTTCGGTGGCCGGAATGGTAGGGGTAGAAATGACCTCCTTTGTAGCGGTATTAGGTGCGGCTGGTTTGGCGGTAGGTCTCGCCCTACAAGGCAGTCTTTCCAATTTTGCCGGTGGAGTTTTGATCCTGATCTTAAAGCCATTCAAAGTAGGCGATTTCATCGAAGGAGCCGGCACCGCCGGTACAGTTAGGGAAATCCAGATCTTTTACACTTACCTCACTACCCCTCAAGGTCAAGAGATCATTGTTCCCAACGGACAATTATCCAACAATACCATCACCAATTACAGCTTTAACGACACCCGTAGAATAGACATGACCTTTGGCATTGGCTACGATGACGATATCGATAAAGCCAAAGCTATCTTACACAAAATCGCAGGAGAAGAAAGCCGTTTCTTAGAAGAACAGGGCGTAACCATCTTCGTAGAAGCTTTGGCCGACAGCAGTGTAAACTTCCGCCTTAGGGCTTGGTCCCTTAATTCCGATTATTGGGATATCGTGAATAATCTGAACGAAAAAGTGAAGAAGGCCTTCGATCAAGAGGGAGTAGGTATTCCATTCCCACAAATGGATCTGCACTTGGTAAGCGACGACACGAAAAAATAAAATTGAAAAACAGAACTGAGCATGCTTCGGCATGCTTTTTCTGTCTTTAGCAGAAGGTGATTAGCCAAGAAACCATCCAAAAGATCATGGACACCGCTCGTATTGAGGAGGTGATCGGCGATTTCGTAACCTTAAAAAAAGCGGGTAGCAATTTTAAGGGCCTCAGTCCTTTCAGCAATGAAAAGACTCCCTCCTTCATGGTTTCTCCCGCCAAGCAGATCTTTAAGGATTTCAGTAGCGGAAAAGGCGGTAGCGTGATCACCTTCCTAATGGAACACGAGCAATACACCTATCCGGAAGCTTTACGACACCTAGCCAAGCGCTATAATATCGAAGTAGAAGAGACTGGTCAGAGTGATGAGGAGCAGGCCAAGCGCAGTGAACGTGAAAGCATGTTCTTAGTGAACCAATTTGCCAACGACTACTTTCAAGAACAATTATGGAAAAATGATCGCGGTCGGCAAATCGGCTTAAGCTATTTTAAGGAAAGGGGCTTTAGCGACGAAACCATCAAAGATTTCCAATTAGGTTACAGCCACGACGCCTATCAGGAGTTTTGCGATCACGCCATCGAAAAGGGCTACCAACTGGAGTTTTTGGATAAAGTGGGCTTGGTCAAGGTAGATGGAGAACGTCGCCTAGACCGTTTCCGGGGAAGGGTAATGTTCCCGATCTTAAGTCACACCGGTAGAGTCTTAGGCTTTGGCGGAAGGATCTTAAGAAAAGAAGCAAAAGCGGCCAAGTATCTAAATAGCCCCGAAAGCATAATCTACCACAAGAGCAAGATCCTTTATGGCATCTACCAAGCGAAAAGCGCCATTGCTCGGGCCGATGAATGCTTTCTGGTCGAAGGCTATACCGATGTGATAAGCTTGCACCAAGCAGGAATCAAGAATGTGGTGGCCAGTAGCGGCACGGCCCTCACGGCAGACCAAATCCTGCTCATTAAACGCTACACTCGCAATATTACCCTCCTTTACGACGGCGACCCTGCCGGTATCAAAGCAAGCTTACGCGGAATAGACCTCATTTTGGAACAGGGCATGAACGTGCAAACGGTCCTTTTCCCAGAAGGTGAAGATCCTGACTCCTTTGCCAAAAGCGTTTCTACCGCCGAGTTAGTAGACTACTTGAAGGAAGAGAAAAGTAATTTCCTGGCCTTTAAGGCGAAGTTATTGCTTAAAGACGTGGGGAATGACCCACTAGCGAAGGCAAAGGCTGCAAGGGAGATGGTTCAGAGTATCGCCCTTATCCCCGATGAATTAGAGCGCAGTGCCTACATTCAGGAAACAGCGCGTTTGCTGGACATGGAAGAACGCATTCTTTTTAGTGAATTGGGGCAGATCCGGGCACGTAGCATTGAAAAGGAAAACCAGCGCCTACAAAGAGAGAAGCAAGGTCTCCAAAAGGAGGAACTGATGAAGGTGGTAGAACCGGAAAAGGTTCAACTCGAAGACTCTCCCCTCTACATTCAGGAACGCGAACTCTGCTCTTTATTACTGAACCACGGCGAAGAACGCTTTCCTTTCGACGAGGAAGAAGGAGCGGAAGAAGAAAGCATTTGCGAGTACATCCTTAGTGAACTGGTTAACGATGAATTAGATCTGGAACACCCCCATTTCCGTTCGATCTACCAGCACTTCCTCAAAGTCTTTAATGAAGAAAAACGCATTGTAAAAGCGGAAGAGTTTTTACGTGGACAGGATAAAGACCGGATGCACGTAGTGGTAGACCTCATTGCCGAAGAACCGGAATTACACGACTGGCGACGCAAACGGATCTACCCGCCCGATAAGGTAACTTACTTAAAACGCTTTACCGAGGAAGCCGTACTGCGCTTTAAAGAAAAGAAGATCTCTCAGCTGATCAGTGAAAGTCAAGAGCAGCTAAAGCAAGGCCAAGCACTGACCGAAGACCAATTGCGTACCATTCAACAGCTCACCCAATTAAAAGTAGAGATCAACCGTCGTTTGAACCGAATTCTTTGATTCGCATAGCGACCACAATTAGATTCCTTTCAGCCGCAGCTTAAAGACCCAAGCAGTTATCCTCGCGGTAAAAGAAAGTACTCTCCTCCCGTAAAAAGGAAAATGGTTTAAGTCCGGAAATACGTAGATTTTTGAAACCCATTTCTTGGGCATAGCTAAAGGCTGTCTGATATTCTTCGCGATCGGAATCATCTAAAATGAGTACTCCATGAGGACTAAGCGCCTCGATACTGGCTTTGAAGCAAGCCACGCGCTCACGACCGTCTACCAAGATCAGATCGTAATTTCCGCCAGTTTCTTGCGCCGCCTTGATATAATCTTCCCCAACTGGACTAAAGAGCAGTCGGTGATTAGCGCAATCCTTCAGGAGTTCCTTGAGCTTTTCTTCCCAAGTGCTATCGTATTCAATGGAAGTGATCTCGGCCACCCTTTTCGAAAAATACAGGGAAGAGAAACCAGCGCCATATTCGAACATGCGCTGCGTGGTATTAAGGCGCTCGTTCAGCAATTCCACAAAAGCATAGTTCATCCAGGGAATAGCCTGCCCTGCTGCATCTAAGGGCTCTATGTACTGATGAGACTTGATGAACCCCGTCTTATTGAGGTAAGAATAGGATTTAAAAATAAGCTTGTAGGCCACCCAAAAACGGCGTAGACTGATGTATAAGGAGTTCTTCTTCAAATCGATTGTCTTCTAATTATACGTTCAAAAGGATTAATTTTGACCGCAAATCCTATTATTGGCTACAAATCTAAGACGAAATATTAGCTATTTATCGCTTTCGCAGTTAGCCAGCTACGTATTCCCCCTTATCATTATCCCTTATATCACGCGGGTATTGGGTCCCAGCGCATACGCCCTCACCGAATTTGCCGGGGTGATCATGGTGTATTTCGTTTCGGTAGTTGAATTTGGCTTTTTTACCACCGCCACCCGAAAAGTGGCGCAAATTAAAGACGATCCCGCTCGTTTGGCCGCGGTCTTCGCTGCCGTGCTTAGCGCTAAATTCCTTTTGATGTTAGGCTCAACCTTACTTTTGGGCCTGCTCATTTTAGTGGTACCAAAGTTTTTCGAAAATGCCGCCCTATTACTACTAAGTATCCCTATGATCATTGGCGCTTCCTTAAACCCCGACTTCCTATTCTTAGGCACCGAAAAAGCCGGTAAGATCGCCCTGGCCAATGTATTCATGAAAGGACTAGCCACTACCTTGATCTTTCTCTTAATCAACGGTCCAGACGATTACCTCTGGCTTAATTTCATTAACGGAAGCGCTACCATTGGCATGACGATCGGCTTGCTTTGGCTTGCTTTTAGAGAACATAAAGGCCTAAAACTATTCCACTTCGACCTGGCGCAGATCAAGGCGGCACTTAACGAGTCGCGCTTTATCTTCATTTCCAACTTTTCGACTCGATTGTACGGTTTCATTTCGATTCCCATGGGTGGATTTTTAATGAGTCCCCAACAATTGGGTTTATTTGCGGCCGCCAGTAAGCTTATCAATGTGGGGCAAAATGTACTTTTTCAGCCTTTGCACGGTGCCCTTTTTCCACATTTATCCAATTTAATAAAACAAGACCGCAAGCAATATTTGGCCAAACACCGCAAATTCGTGGCCCTGCTCGCTCTTGCGGTAGCGGTATTGGTCATTTCCGGTATTTTTATTGCTCCTTGGCTGGTGCCGATAATATTTGGCCAGGATTACCTCGCTTCCATACCTTACCTGCAATGGATGGCCCCCATTCTATTCATTGGAGTTTTCGCTCATCTCTTTTTACAACAAGGCCTACTGGTTTTAGGAAAGGATAAGATCTATATGCGAATCGTGCTGCTCACCGGGCTTTTAAGCATTGGGATCAATTACATTCTGATCTCGCAATGGCAGGCCCAAGGCGCCGCCTACGCTCGTATCCTAACAGAAAGTATCTTAGCTCTCTTATCCGTCACCGCCTTTTATAAATACAGCCGGCCATGACTTCTCCTTTGGTAAGTGTAATAATGAGTGTTATGAATGGACTCCCTTATATTGGAGACACTATTCGCTCGGTCTTGGCCCAAAGTTTCGAAGATTTTGAATTCATTATCATCGACGATGGCAGTAGCGATAATACCGTAGAGCTGATCCGCTCCTTTGAAGATCCTCGCATCAAACTGATCTGCCAAGAAAACACTGGAGTGGCCACGGCAAAAAACCGAGCCATTGCTCAAAGTAGCGGCAAATACATTGCTATTATCGATGCCGATGATATTTGTCTGAAAGACCGCTTGGCCCAACAAAGTACATTTCTAGAAAACAATCCCGACTATGTTTTGGTAGGTGGTTTTGTAGACATTATCGATAAGGATGGCAACTATCTATATACCGAGAAGAAACCCATTAGCGATGCGGAGAACCGCCGCCATCAAGAGCAAAGGAATCCTTGGTCGCACAGCTCGGTGATGTACCGTCGGAAGGCCTTTGATGCGGTAGGGGGTTATTATGAACCCATCCAGCAATACATCGTCGACTATATGTTGCTTTATCAATTGTCCAAACACGGAAAGGTGCATCAACTCCCAGAGGTTGTGGTACAATACCGCATCGTGCCTACCGCACTTTCGACCAAAGCCAACCCTAAAGAATTCGACGAGATCACCCAGCGCTCCATTCGGGCCGGAAAGATGAGCGACCGGGATATGAAGCTGATGCGGAAGCTAAAAAGCAAGGAGAAGGCTACCCAAAATTTCAAAGCCAGCATGTACCACCTGTACCTGGGTCGCAGCTTCATCTTTCACAACTTCCAAAGAACCAAGGCGAAAAGCCACTTGAAACAATGTTTACAATTGAACCCTGGCCTAAAACTGGCGCGCTATTACCTTCTTATGGCTCAATTTTTACCGCAGTTCCTAATTCGCATCATTTACCATAGCTTAGGCGCCAATGCCGGTACTACTTATGTTCGGGAATTATGATGAATAGCGACCTCATATTTATCAGCACCGGAGCGCAGTCGGCCCTATTACAGGCACTGATCGACTCGATCAGTGGCCAAAGCCAAGGCTTATCGGTTCATCTAATTATCGTTAATCAGGGAAAGCCTTTTGCCTTTAAAAGTAATGACGAGCTTTTAAGCCTAGACTGTATAGACATAGGTCACCAGCTGAGCCTCTCCAAAGCTCGAAACATTGCTTTGCAGAAGCTTTTTGAAAGCGAACACGAAAGTCATTACTTGCTTTTCCCCGATGATGACAGCACCTTTAAGGCCGATTTCTTTAAAGCCATAAAAGGTTTTCTAGGAAGCGATCTG
>CBFHJH010000011.1:11719-29711 GCA_965656185.1 Croceimicrobium sp. | reverse complement strand
CGCGAGCATCCTGAGGAACTAGCTTTGTAAAATGGAATTGGACCTGTGCATATCGGTGGTCTTATACCACAACAGTAAAAAGCAAATCGAGCATCTCAGCCAAGCTTGCCTAGGAAGCTCCTTGGCCATTAAATTGGTCTTTATCGATAATGCGCCTGGTTATACCGACTTTGACTTCAACTCCTTAAGCGATACGATCGATTACCTCCCTCAAAGCGAAAATCAAGGCTATGGGCGAGGCCATAATCGAGCCATCCTAGACCCCAAGTACCAAGCCAAATACCACCTTATCGCCAATCCCGACGTGCGCTTCACCGCTAAGGACCTAAAGCTGATCTATGCGCAGATGGAGTCTGAGCCAGAAATAAGTTTATTGATGCCCCAGATCGTGTGGCCCGATGGCAGCGACCAAGGCTTGCGTAAATTACTGCCACGCCCCAGTGATCTATTTGTGCGGCGTTTTTTGCCTGGCCCTTTGCAAAATCTTTACCGCGCAAGAGCGGAGGCTTATGAGCTGAAAGGACTCGATAGCACTAAAAGCATGATGGTACCCGTTTTAAGCGGATGCTTCATGTTTTGCCGGGGGGAAATACTGCGAGCGATCGGAGGTTTCGACCCTCGCTTCTTTTTATACTTGGAGGATGTAGATCTATCACGGCGCTTAGGCGAAAAAGGAAAAACCATCTACTGGCCCGAAGTACAAGTGATTCACGAGTATCAAAAAAGCTCCTACCGTTCCCTGCGTCCCTTGCTATTGCACTCGCGCTCGGCCTGGCAGTATTTTAATAAACACGGCTGGTTGCGCGACCCTTATCGCGAAGCGCAAAATGAAGCAGCCCTCACTCAGCATCAAGTTACCGATTAGGAATTGTAATTTTGAGTCTATGGAGCAGTATCAAGATCTTATTTACCTGGCGGCCACCCTTACCGCCTTTGCTATCACTTACTTCTCCATTCCCGCCATTATCCGCTTATCACTGGTTAAGAAACTCTATGATCGTCCAGACGAAAGAAAGCAACATGCGCAGCGTATTTCGCCCTTAGGCGGAATTGCAATTTTCGGCGGACTGATCCTCTCCTTCATTTTTTTCACGGCTCACCTAGCGAACAGCACCCTCAATTCGGTTTTAGTAGCCTTGATCATCCTATTCATTACCGGAGTTAAGGATGACCTATACCCCTTGGTTCCCTACAAAAAAATGGTGGGGCAGGTCTTAGCCATTGCGGTAGTTGCTATTCAAGGAGACGTTCGATTGGTGCAGTTGTACGGACTCTTTGGAATTTACGAGCTCCCTTACTGGGGCAGTCTGGCCCTTAGCTTTATCTTCTTTCTAGGCATCATCAACTCCTTTAATTTCATCGATGGGGTGAATGGCCTTAGTTCGCTCACCGGCATCCTGGTAAGTGGCGTTTATGCTTCCTTATTCTATGCCCTAGACAAAGCCCTTTTCTTAACCTTATGCCTTTGTATAATTGGTGCCCAAAGCGCCTTTTTACGCTATAATTTGGTCAGAGCTAAGATCTTTATGGGCGATACCGGATCGATGATCCTCGGTTTTTTCGCCGCTCTGCTTAGTATCTACTTCCTGCAAGCGAACGCCCTGATCGATGATCAAATACTAGAGCATATAGATGCTATGTTATTTGCCTTTGCCATACTCCTTCTGCCTATCGTGGATACGGCAAGGGTGGTTTTTATTCGTGTTTTCATCAAGCGTGTTTCTCCACTCAAGGCAGACCGCAATCACTTACATCACGTCTTACTGGACATCGGCTTGAACCATTTACAAACCACCCTTTGGTTAGTAGGTATCAACGCTCTACTTATTGCCCTTACTTGGTATTTGAACGATTACCTGCGGGCCTCCATCCTTTTCGGATTAGTGCTGATTCTGGCTGTAGGTCTATCGCAAGTTCCCTTTCTTATTAAGCAAAAACTAAAAAGCCGTGGACAGTATCCGCTCTCTTGATCCGCAGCTAAAAAAGCTCGCCTTGGGGCTTCTGGCCCTGGGACTAATGAGTATTCCCTTTGGCTTGGCCGGCCTCAGCAATTTGATTCTATTAGCCCTCCTCCTAGTGGCCATCATTAGTTTAAGAAAAGAAGATTGGCGCTACAGCATCAAGCATAAATTAACCCTGGCCTCCATGGCCTTCTTTGCTCTTTACGCCCTCAGCCTGCTTTACAGCGAAGATCTTCAGAGTGGTCTCGAAAACCTGGAAACGAAATTCAGCTTCTTAAGCGCCCCCCTCATTTTAATTGCCTTGGGCCGACATTTTGATCGTTCCGACCGTAATCTTCTGAGCTGGGCCTTTATTCTTGGCTGCCTGCTTAGTTTAGGAGCTGCTTTGACCTACGCCACTTATCGCGCTTGGGAAGCCGAGGCTTGGTTTTATGTGCGTGAAAATGGCGTACAAGAGCATTACTTTTTCCTTTATGAAACCTTTGCCGAACCCTTTATGCACCCGGGCTATTTGAGTACCCATTATGGACTGGCTATTCTACTGCTGGTCTTTCGATGGCGGAACAAAGAAAGCGCAGCCCTCCTTTCCGCTCCGTTGATCGCTTTTTTAGGCATTGGCCTCTTTTTACTACAAGGCCGCATCAATATTTTGGCGCTGGCGCTGGTCTTGGGCGTATTGATCTTGATCTGGCTGCTACAAGCCAAACAGTTCCGTCTGCTTTTAGGTAGTCTTGGCCTGGTACTTATAGTAATTGTGAGCTTTTTAAGCTTCGCCCCCCAAGCTATAAAAACGCGCTACCTCGCCTTTCCTAACTTCGATTACGATATTTCGGGTAGTGATTTCAATAGCGCCACCTACCGCTTAGCCGAATGGAAATGTGCGCGAGCGGCGTGGGAAGATCGCTTTTGGCTAGGGCATGGTATTGGCGACGGTGAACAGGAGCTTTTTAACAGCTACCGAGAACTAGGCTTTAAAGAAGGTTTAGAGCGTCGCTACAATGCGCATAATCAGTATTTAGAAACTCCCTTGAGCGTGGGATTGATCGGCTTGTTCAGCCTCTTGATCTTACTCTCCTTCTACGCCTCGAATGCCTGGCACAACCAGCAAGCGGCCATTTTAGCCGCCCTGATTTTCTTTATCATCTGTATGCTTACCGAAAGCATGTTCGAACGGGCTTGGGGAGTAGTGCTCTTCAATGTATTCTTCCCCACCTTTCTCAGTCAAACCCAGAAAAGTGCTTAGTCTTTAAGTTGCTCTCTTTCCGGACTGGGCATAACCAACAGCAAGGCGTAAAAAAAGCTAAAAAACAATACCCCCGCCTGTCGTTCCAACATACTTTCTGTTAAGAAGCTCACGATACAAATGAGCAAGAACAACCTGGCTTCATGGCGGTAAGGATGCCGTTTCAACTTGAAGAAGGGAAAGAAGAGTAGTGCCAAAAAAGTGAGAAAGGCGAAAAAGCCATTGGCCGCAAATACTTGGAGGTAGCTATTGTGATAGTTAAAACCCATTTCGTAGAGCTGATAGGTCGTTTTCCCGTCCCAAAACAAAGCGTCTACCTTTTCAAGTCTTTCGTTCAGAGCAGTATTCTCTGCCCCGGTTCCAAGTCCCCACCAGAAATTCTCCGCAATTAAATCGCTCCCCTCGGTCCATAAGAACTTTCGGGGATTGGTCTGTTTATTATCGATCATCCGATCAAAAGAGCGCAATTCGTAATAAGTATCTACCAAGCGGCTTCTGCTCCTGGGAATCAAGATCAGTAAAAGCGCAAAAGCGATCGAGTATAAGGAAAAGTATAAGCTGGCTTTTTTCAAACCAAAGCGGGCCTTTAAATAACTGAGCGCAATTATCGCGTTCACGAAGAAAAAGAGCAGGTACTGCATCCGAACCCAAATAAAAATAAGGCTAAAGGCAAAGAGTAATAATATGGCTCCATTGACCATGGGCGCTTTGAACAAAGGTCTACCAATAGCCCAGCGTTGCAAGACCAATGCATAGGCAAAGGTGATATACATGCCCATATAATGAGCGGGAACTCGCAAGAGCGCCAGTAATTCATTAAAGTAGAAAAGCGCCGTATTGCTGGTTTGCGTGTAGCGATACAAGGCATAGCCAAAAGATAAAAGCAAGGCCAAGGCGGTAGAAAGCACAAAGGCCTTTAAGATCAGTTCAAAACGCGGGCGCTTTAAACTAGGTATCGCCCCTAGGGTTAAGGGCCAGGCCAATAATGGTAATTTCGAGAAAACCTCTTTACCCGCTTGGTTACTCTCCGGACTGTAAATAGCTCCGATCACCACAAAAAGGTAAGTCAGAAAGCTCAGACTGGCTAAGGTATTAGAAGAGATTCGCTGTGCTTTAGCTTTGAAATCGACCGCCAAAAACCAGAACAAGCCCGCCACCATCATCGCCAAAGTAGCCGGTAACCACCTTACTTGCCAGGGAATCAAAACCACGTAGTAAAGGAGGCAGAAGAAGATTAAATTATACCAAAACTTCGATTTCGGAAACATGCTAGGGCTTTAAAACCGCTTGATAAGCAGCTGGATCCTTCAAGTAATTTAAAGCGGTACTAATATCATTATCATGCTGCAAAGCATTGGCCAAGCGACCGGCATCGTAATAATAGCGCGCCACGATCTCTTCCTGCAAAAGTTCCATTACAATGCTGCGGTTCTTTTCCAGCTCCCCTTTCTTATAGCTCTGATAAGAAGCCTTCAAGGCGGAAAGGTCATTGGCTAAAGCCTCATTATAACCATCTTGCTCGGCAGCTTGCTCCAAACGGTCGATCAATCGTCCGGTTTGATTGTCAAAGTCAAAGTCGCGTTGTGCTAACCAGGTCTTGAAGTCAGCCCAGATCTCCTTGCTAATTTTAAATTCTTGCGCGGCTGCAATGGCCTCATGCTTTCGGTAAAATTCGGTAGCATAATCAAAAATGTGCATATCGCGGAACAGGGCGATGATCAGATCATTGGCCGAAGGTGACTCGGTTTCGATATCGGGATCGATCCCTCCGCCATCAAGTACGGTTCTCCCATTAGTGGTCTTAAATGCTGTACGCAGTGAATCCGGAATTTTAGTTACCGATCCATCTTCGGCCCTTTCGGCGTAATCGATCGCCTGGATCAGGCGACCACTGGGTGTGTAGTACTTGGCAATCGTAACCTTTAATTGTGCGCCATAAGGCAACATCCGCGATTCTTGTACCAATCCCTTGCCAAAAGAACGACGACCGATTATAAGGCCACGGTCGTAATCCTGCAATGTACCCGCCACGATCTCTGAGGCCGAAGCCGAGCCAGAGTTGATCAAAACCGCCACTGGAATCTCCTTGTCGAAAGCCGGTTTAGGAGTACGATAGGTCTTTTGCCATTCCTCTAATTTCCCTTTGGTAAGCACTACCGGTTTACCCTCCGGAACAAAGAGGTTGGTAAGGGCGATCGCCTCACTGAGCAATCCGCCAGGATTATTGCGCAGGTCCAAGATCAAGCCTTTCAACTCGGCCTTCTTCTTCAGATCTTTCCAGGCCTTTAAGACCTCATCACTCGATTTCTGGGTAAAACTATTTAGCGAAATATAGGCATAGCCATCTTCCACAAAACCACTAAAAGGCACCGCTTTAAGGTGCACCTCTTCGCGTTCTACCTTAATATTCAAGAGCTTATCGCCACGACGAACCTTTAACTCGGTTTCGGTGCCGGGTGCACCCTTTAGAAATTCGGAGATCGACTCTTCATCTCTACCTTCGGTACTTTCACCGTCTACTTCTTCAATAACATCGCCCGCTTTTATCCCGGCCTTATCAGCGCCAAAGCCTTTATAAACTGAAGTAACCAAAGCTGCACCATCAAAGATTCCCACCGAGGCACCTATTCCTCCGTAGTTTCCGGTCTGCTGAATTTTAAAGTCCTCTACCGCCTCCTCAGGGATGTAATTGGTATAAGGATCTAGGGTAGAAAGCATCGAATTGATCGCCTCTTCCGCCAATTGACCCGGCTCGGTATCGTCTACATAATAGAGGGAAACCTCCTTAAAAACATTGGTGAAAATGTCGAGCTGTTTGCTGATCTCAAAATAATCGGGACGATAAGCCCAAGAAAAGATCAGGACCAATACCAAGCTCAGGGGACCTAAAATTCGAGAGTATTTTTTTCGCATCTAGTCTAGGGATTGACTGCTAATTTAGATAAAACGCTTGCATTTATTGAGCATTGCCCAACTTAGCCAATAGTTTTAAATAATTAGACTCCATTTTGGCTAAACTATGGGCTTCGGCTGCTAAATAGATCAAAACTAAATCCTGCCTTTGCTCAGGCCAAAGAGCCTCCAGGCTTTCCTTATTCTGGCGAAAAACTTCCCGTAGGCGTCTTTTTATTTGGTTGCGCCTTGCGGCGGATGCGACCCTACGTTTGGGTACACTAAAGGCTATTCGGTTTTGCTCCAAGGTATTGGGCGCGTAGCGTAAAATCAAAAAGCCTTGCTTACAACTGGAGCCTTTTTTAAAGACTGTTGCTATCTGCTCATTACTCTTGAGCCTTTCCGATTTGCTAAAACTTTGATCCATAAAAAAAGCCCTGACCATTGCTTGGCCAGGGCTTGAATGTATAAAAAAGGTGTTTACTTCTTATTAAGCGACTTAATATAATCCTCGATCGCCATGGTCATGGATGGATACTTGGGCGAAGGAGCTTTGATATTAACGGTTAAGCCCGCTTCCTCGATCGCGCGATGGGTCGTAGTTCCAAAGCCAGCGATCTGGGTATTGCCCTGTTCAAAATTGGGGAAGTTCTCGAAGAGTGACTTGATCCCGGTTGGACTAAAGAAGACCAAGATATCGTACTTCACGTCGGCTAAATGCGAAAGATCGCTACTTACCGTATTGTATAACACGGCGCGCGTATAATCTACCTTCGCTTCGGCCAAGGTATCGGGCACGATCGGCTTTAGGATATCGGAAGTAGGCAATAAGTATTTCTCGTCCTTATGCTTTTTGAACAAAGGCAAAAGATCATTAAAACGGTTCTTACCGTAATAGATCTTGCGCTTACGATACACTACGTATTTCTGCAAGTAATAAGCGATCGCCTCCGAAGTACAGAAGTACTTCATGTCATTAGGAACGGTAAAGCGCATTTCCTCCGCAATACGGAAGTAATGATCCACCGCATTACGGCTGGTTAAGATCACCGCGCTGTGATTAGCGAGATTGATCTTTTGTTTGCGCACGTCAGCAACATCTACCCCCTCCACATGTATGAAAGGAATAAAATCTACCTTCAACTTATATTTGGTCGCAAGGTCGAAATACGGTGAGTTTTCGGTTTGCGGCTCAGGCTGCGACACAAGAATAGACTTTACCTTCACTTCAGCTTTTTTTTGCATTTTCCCTGAAAATCAATTCCTTAACTTAGGAGGAAGAGATAACCCAAGGGGATTATTTCAAGCGCGCAAAGGTATAAAATAATATAGCTAGTTTCTAACTGAAGACTAAAGCTAAAAAGAATAGTACGGATAAAAGCCCAAAGCAATCCGATGGCAACGAAGGCCCAGAGCAAATATGAGCCAATTAGAGGGTAATCAGAGAAATAAACAAAGATCGAAGCAAAGGCACCCATAACCCCTAACCAACTGAAATAGGCCAAAGAAAAGTTCTGCCCTTGCACCAAAGCCTCCTGCACCTGAAACACGAAGCCAATCGCACTCGCCATAAAGAGCTTAAAGAGGATATACATCCCCGCCAACAACAATACCCTGAGGTAATCGGCCCAACTGTAGTACCGCAGCACCTCTTCACCAAAAGGGATGCGCAAGGCTAAAATGAGCAAAGGGCTTAAGAGCCAAGCTAAGATCAGTAAAAAGCGGTCGGCGCGATGATTGAGATGGTCCGCATTAAACTCCAAGGGAAAGTCTCCTCCCGCGGCTTGCCAGGGAAAAGAAACAAAAAGCGCCATCCTCTTGACATCGAACGAACGTATCCACACCAAGAGCACGGCGCCTATTAATGCTATTATGATCACCCAATCTGTGGGACGAGACAATACTTCAGTTTCCACGCCCCAAAGATACCACTAGTTCTTGGCGAAGCGAACCAGTCGACCGGCAGAATCTTTAAAGAGGTAGATCCCTTCTTGCAGATCGGCCACATCGAAATACCAGTGCTTGCCTTCACTAGCTACTGCACTAAACTCTTTAACCACTTTGCCTTGCAAATCGTAAATGCGATAAGGAGCCTCTAGTTCATTAGCAGCCACGGTAAGCTGAGCTTGGGCTGGACTTGGATAAGCGCTTAATCGAGCGGTACTGACTTCTTCTAAACCGATGCCCGATGCTTTATTTAGGATCAAACTCTCCGTAACGATCGCGTCCCCCGAAGTGGTACCATTATTATTGGAAAAATTCACCGCTACGTAAACCGTACTTTGATCGGGCGACTGAGCCGCATCCCAGTCGAAAGACCAAGCGTTCTCACCGGCACTGCCACTAATTCCCGAAAAGGTATGGGTAATATAGGAACCCGCTTTCTTGGTGCGAGAGGCATCGGTGATCTGAATACCTCCGGTGTGACCGGTACTCGACTCTACACTAGCCATAAAGCCCATGCGATTGCTACTGGCACCACCTGTATTGGCGGTAATATCGATCGTGTAAACGGAATCTTCCATGAAACCCGCTGCCGGAATATCAGTGGTAATTGTAATGTTCTGCGAGCTTTGGCTGGCTCCACCATGACAACCGGCTCTGCCGCAGGTATTGCCATTGGATGCAGGAGATCCACTGTTGCCAGCCGGCGATCCACCGCTGTTAGTAAAGGCATCTTGTGCCATAAAAACCACCAATGCGGTACTCAAAAAATAGAGGTATTTTTTCTTCATATTAAGGGTATTTTGAGCTTTAAATGTAGCATAAACACTCTTTGGTTAACTACATTTGCTGAAAATTGATCACATGGCGACTGATTTATTCGAAGCACCAGACTACTATAACATTGACGATTTACTAAGCGAAGAGCACAAATTAGTGCGCAATGCCACCCGCGATTGGGTGAAAAAAGAAGTAAGTCCGATCATCGAAGATTATGCACAAAGAGCAGCTTTTCCCGAGCAATTGATAAAAGGCTTGGCCGAAGTAGGCGCCTTTGGTCCCTATATCCCTCAGGAATATGGCGGCGCTGGTTTAGACCAGATCTCTTATGGCCTAATGATGCAAGAGATCGAGCGTGGCGATTCGGGTGTGCGCTCTACCTGTTCGGTGCAGTCCTCCTTGGTAATGTACCCGATCTTCGCCTACGGAAGCGAAGAACAAAAACAAAAGTTCTTACCTAAACTCGCTTCGGGCGAATTCTTAGGTTCATTTGGCCTTACCGAGCCAAGTTTCGGATCCAACCCGGGCGGTATGATCACCAATTACAAAGATATGGGCGATCATTACCTACTGAATGGCGCCAAATTATGGATCAGCAATGCACCTTTCTGCGATGTTGCCGTGGTTTGGGCTAAAAACGAAGAAGGCCGGATCCACGGTCTGATCGTAGAGCGGGGTATGGAAGGTTTCAGCACCCCGGAAACGCACAATAAATGGAGCTTAAGAGCTAGTGCTACTGGCGAATTGGTCTTCGAAGATGTGAAAGTCCCCAAAGAAAATCTTTTACCGGGTCGCAGCGGTTTAGGCGCACCCTTAAGCTGCCTAGACAGTGCGCGTTACGGTATCGCCTGGGGTGCCTTAGGCGCCGCGATGGACTGCTACGACACTGCCCTACGCTATGCCAAAGAACGCATTCAGTTCGACAGACCGATTGCCGGCTTCCAATTGCAACAAAAGAAATTGGCTGAAATGATCACCGAGATCACTAAAGGACAGCTTATGGTTTGGCGCTTGGGAACCCTTAAAAATGAAGGCAAGGCTACCACCGCTCAAATTTCTATGGCCAAACGAAATAGCGTGGAGATCGCGCTTAAGATCGCACGCGAAGCGCGTCAGATCCTTGGTGGCATGGGAATCACGGGCGAGTACTCCATTATGCGCCATATGATGAACCTCGAATCGGTAGTAACCTACGAAGGAACCCATGATATCCACCTGCTTATCACTGGAGCAGACATTACTGGAATTCAGGCTTTTAAATAGTTAAATAGCTTAAGTTATAGGGAGCCCCGACTTTAAGGTCGGGGCTTTTTTAATGCCTTCCTTAAAACGAGGGAAACCAGGGGATTGATGAAAATCAGTAAATTAAGCCTTGATTTAATCCATCAGCCATGAAATCCATCCGAGTATTCACCCTTTTTCTTGCTTTAGTATTCATCCATCAAAATAGTCAAGGACAATGCTCCAATGACCCCCGCGCCAACCGCTACAATAACATGAAGACCAATGTGCAGGCCTGCAGTCAATGCGCCACTTTGGCTCTCTATCTATGCGGTTGTCAATACGCGGTAAAACCAGAGGATATTGCGAAATACCGACGCATGATCAATGCCGTGAAAAGCAACATTCGCTACATGGCACCTAATAATTGCTGTCCGGAGCTACTGGGTGAAAGACCTCGTTTTGGCGCCAAGGCTGGAGCAGGAGGCTCCTCTGCTAATGCCAACGGAGGAAATACCGCCACCGGAAATGGCTCCGATCCAGGACTTCTCAATGATATCAATGAAGAAGACCTGGCGGAACTCGGTTCGGCGGTAGTTTCGGCCGTAGAGCTTGGCTTAATGGCTATGGACCTAATCGATAAAATTTTTCCAGACGTTTCCAGCGCCTACCGTGAATCGGCCCAAAAGTTCAAATACCATTACGATGAAAACCAAGGTGGCGGCTATGGTAGGGGTACCATCCAATTTGCCGATCCCTCCTATATCTTCCAAGGCGAAATTGCCATGGGCTATCCCAAAAAAGGGAAAATGCGAGCGAATCATTACGGCCTATTTACCGGCGAATTCAATGACCGCATTAACGCGGTAACCGCTCGGGAGGCAGACATAGTAGGCGGTGCGCCTGGCATGGGGAGTTTCGACTATAATTTCGGCGTGCGTAATGTCTTTAACGTTTATCCCGACGGAGAAAGTGACTTCTATTTTCAATTTGATAATGGCGATCGTTTGAGTCTGGTCTGGAAAGGCCTACGCAAGTACGCCGTGTACTTGGATCAGAGCGAAGACGAAGAGTATAAGCTCAAATTAAAATACTTGAAGCGACTCGATATCGATGAGATGGAAGATGAATATCCCATTGATGACCCGATCCTTAGAAAGAATCTCGCTCGATACTACCTGGCCACAGCTGTAAGAGTAATGACCTTACCCAAAATGTTGGGGCGTGATGTTACTGACCCTTGGTGGCGCGATCAAATAAGCCAGTTTATAAATGGTGCCAAATACTTCTGCCCCGAGGAGCAAGAAGACGAACTCAGCTTCTGGATCAAAGAAGTAGAAACAGAGGCCCAACTATTTCCTTAAAAAAGAAAACCCTCGCTTGGCGAGGGTTCTTAAAATACTATTGTCCAGAATACAGATCGCTGCCGTCTATATAACCCGGCAGGTCATCGTACCAGGTTTCATAACTCGCTCCACCCGACTGAGCCCAAACGCTGAAATAGTTATAAGCTTCAGAAATATCGGTCTCCTCTTCGGGGTAATCGAAGCCGTTCACCAAGTGCAAGGCCCAAGGTAGATTAGTGTTGCTCTTATAAGTGCTATTCGCATCAGCGGGGTTGGTATTGTCATCACCGCTACCAAAGAGGTTGGCGTTGGCTAAACTCGAAGGCGCTTGCCCAGGCAAATGCACTTCCCTACCGCGGGTCTGATCCACAAAGATGTAAGGATTATAAGGTGCCGTACCTAAATTACTAGGATCTTGAGGCTGACTGAAGTTAATACTGATCAAAGCGGTATCGTAATCCAATTTCGCTTCGCTACTCACCGTATTTACGAAGGCGAATCCAGTAGTATTCTCGAACAACTCGGAAGCATTATCGTAAATGATGATATTGGTCTTTGCCTGACCACTTTCGGTACCATTGGCGGCGTTGCTAATGATATTCTCGAAATAACGCGTACCGCTTACCGAAGCTACATTAGCCGGAGCCAGATCAAGCTCTAAGGCAAAACCATTCTTCGCCCCACCGCCGATCGCACGAGTAACTACATTCATATTAAAGGTAACCACATCGTTAGTTGCATTCAAAACCTGATGGTAACGGTAGTCTACCACTAGATCGTTAAAGTCATAGTCGCCATAGGCCGGCCATAGGTCTTCGTAGGCCAAGGTTCCGTACTGATTCTCGGCCGGATAATATGAATCGCCTGCTTTAGCAGGATCGTTGGGATAGGCATCCAACTCATCCGCCACCCCGTCATTGTCGGTATCTACTACCTGCGGCTGACCATTACCTTCGCTATTACAAGCGCTGGTGGGAATAACCACATTACAAGCCTGTACAGCTCCATTGCGGATCGAATTACTATTGGGCATATTCTCAATCCCGTTGAGGTCACAGAATTCTAAGTTCTTCTTGATCTGTCCACCCCAATTCACATCGGTGCGATCGCTAACTTTAAACAAGTTCGTGCTCCCTTTGCCTTCGATGGTTCCATTCAAGGTCAGGTCTTCACATACCGCCATAGCCCCGTCTTTCAGCTCTAATTCCGCTCCGCTATTAATGGTCCATTTCAGGGCCACCGAAGTATAAGAATAGCATTTGATATCGCCATTCTGTTGCAAGTTTCCTTGGAAATCCAATTGGCAGTAATTCTTGAAATCACTACCGCTATTAATATTGGCATTACCGCTTACACTAAAGCTACCGTGATTCTCTACGTCGCCATTAAAAGTGGCGTAATTGTTAGAGGTTACTGAGAAGGTCCCGTAATTCTCCAGGTCACAGCCATTATTCATACTCAGGGCCGCCACGTTCATCGTACCGTAATTCTCAACGTCGGCATTGGGCGAAAACCAATTGGTAATGGTTAAAGTAGCCCCTTGATGAACGATCAATTTATTCTTGCTGTCCGAGTTCAGATTCAGGTTAGTTACCGTAACATTGGCCCCACTTACAATTTGCAGCTGACCTTTATTGATCTGAATATTGGGAATAGTGCCACTACCGCATAGTCGCACGATCGCTTCTTTCTTGATCGAGAAACCACCGCTGCCGTTATAGCTTCCGGTTACACAGTAAACTTCATCTTCCTCATTGGCGGTCCAGTTCCCGGAGTGGGTGCGCGTATTATCGCAACCGGAAACACAATCGGGGCTGCCATTGCTTTCGGGATCGACCTTATACTTTGCTTTGTAAAAAGTGTGGTTTAAGGTCGCGCTCTTCGGTAATATGGTTAAAAAACTAGATCCGTCGGGCGCTTGTAGTACCAAGTAAACCTGACTCAAACCCGCTGGAAGTACTACTTTACTATTGATGGGGTTGTTAGCCGAAATAAAAGCTTGGTGCAAAGGGCGTGCTATAGCCGAGGGCTGCTGCGCATACACTTTAAGCAGGTACGAACCGGTTTGCGGCGCTTGCTCCAAGTTTAACTGCAATTGCACCTCTTCGGTAGTGCCGTAATTAAAGTTATTCGGTACGTTAAGATCAAAGGTCGATTGTTCCTGGTTGTAGGCGTTCGGACCGCTTACTTCGTTTTGCTCCTCTTCGCAAGCAACAAATAGAAGGCTCAGACTTAAGATAGATACTACAGATTTTAAGGCTTTCATTATTGAGGGTCTTTGGTGATACCAAATTTAGACCAGTCACGACGAACGGTCCCTAGTCCTCGACGAAATTACCGTATTTCTCGATAAACGGCTCAGTTGCCAACCTAAACCTTAGGATCGAAGCGCTCCTTACCGCGCAGTAGATCCCAAAACATGATGAAATCACTAGCTAAACTGTAAAGGGGATATTGAAAAGTGGCCGGTTTATTCTGCTCAAAAAAGAAATGCCCTACCCAGGCAAAGCCATAACCTAAAAAGGGAATAGCGATAAAAAACCACCAATTGAAACTAATTAGAAAGGCAAGGAAAGATATAATAACCAAGCCAGTTCCGATAAAGTGCAAGGTTCTACAGGCTTTATCCTGATGCTCACTTAGATAAAAGGGGTAAAATTCTCTAAGGCTCTTGTAAGTCTTATCCGTCTTACTCATAGAGCCCTAAGGTAATTAATTTAGCAATGAAAATGAGTTTTTTGGAACATAGCATGAAAGGCTCGGTAAAAATTAATTCTGTGCCCTTAACGACTAATAAGCATTTGCAATATTTAATAATTCCTCAAGGCTCAACTCTTAATAATCACAAAATAACTACCAAAAAGCGTGTTTTGACGTGAAATAATACAAGTATGTCGCATCTCGATAAATAGGGGCGCCAATAAATAAGAATTGATATTTACTTTTGGATCAGCGATTTAGTTATGGTGAAGAATCCCAGCGATTATCAGAGTAAGTTTTTTGGCATGGTGAGAGACCGTGTTGCCGACAATGAGATGTTGGTAGACATTATTGCCGAACTTCTGGACTGCAGTCGCGATTCGGCTTACCGTCGCATCCGGGGCTCCACGGAGCTCTGTTTAAACGATATGGTGAAAATAGCTCGTCACTTCAACCTGCCGCTTAATGAGCTCCTAGCGCGCAATGAACATTCGGTCCTTTTCCAGAAATCGAACTTCATTGATAACGTAGATGATTTCCGCAATTATCTACTCCAAAGTTTAGGTCAGCTTAAACGCATCAAGCAATACAAAAGACATCGCTTGATCTACCAAGCGAAAGACGTTCCTATCTACTACCAATTTCGCCACCCAAAACTGGCCGCCTTTAAGATCTATGTTTGGTTAAAATCCATTTACGACGTGGATCGCCTGGAGGGAACCAATTTTGAATTATCCATGATCCCATCCGATCTACTCGATTTGGCCAAGCAGCTTTGGGAGACCTATTCGGAGATCAACAGCGTAGAGATCTGGAACGACACTACCATTCTCAGCTTGATCAATCAATTGGAGTATTACTTCGAAGCTGGCTTGCTAAGCAGTAAAGAAGAGGCCTTGGAGATCTGCGATGAGTTTCAGGAAATGATGAAGCTGATCTACAAACAAGCTTTAAAAGGCCAAAAAGCCCATCACTCCAACAGTGACACCTTCTCGAACGCCGAGTATCAGATGTATTATCACGAGATCCTGATCATGGATAATCACATCATGGCCGAGTTAGATAAGAATCAGAAGATCTACTTCATGCCTTATGCCGGGCTGAATTACCTAAACACGAGCGACCCAGTATTAACGGAAAGGATGAGCGCTTACCTCGAGGGGCAAACAAAAAAATCCTCTCTAATCAGTAATTTATCTGAAAAAGAGAGGAATAAGTTCTTTATCCGAATCAAAAATCGGATCGACCAACTGAAAAGCAGGATCGAGAATACGAATCCTTTTATGTAACCGATAATGCGAAAGCTACGATAGCTACGATTATCATTACAATTCCCGCTTTCTGGGCCCAATCTGAGCGTTTAATAGTGTTAGACATTGTTTCCCTTGTTTAGTTAGTGAGACTAACTTACAAAAAATATTCTTGAATATCAGCTACTTGAACAATAAGTCTATCGTAATTCTTGGAGAGGGCAAGCGGTAGACTAGCGCATATTGTTGTAGATCCACATCGCCGCGGAGAGGATCAAAACAATAACCATAACCACCAAAGCTCTTTGCAAATAATCTTTGGTGCTTAGCTTAACTTGTGCTTTCTTAATCTTCTTTGCTCTTCGCCTCACTTCTTGGCGCCTTGCTTTTTCCATAATTAATTACCCTTTTACCCTGTTTCTCACAAGTTATAAAAAATATATCGCTTTTCTAACTGAGCGGGTTAAGGACAACGCTAAAAATGGTCAAACTATTGGGGTCGCGGCCAAAGTTTAACTTATCTAAAGCTTGAGGAATATCCTTTGCGCGGAAATAAGAGGTATGTAACTCGTTCTCCCCCTTTACGGACCACTGCACGGTGTAGGAATTTTGTTTCTCGTTATGATCTTTCACGTAAGCATACATCTGCTTTAAAGCATCGATGCGGTCATAGCCTACCGTATAATGAAAGAGAAAAGATTGATTATGGCGTGGGTTTACGGTAATTACATCTAAACGTACCCCCTGACCGGTTTCGCGGTAATCAAAGATCATTTGGGTGCTCCCCAAGCTCAAATAGGCTTCGATCTCTTTTTGGATCTTGGCTATTTCTAAATTCTGTCGATCCACAGTCATCAAAAATTTTTGGCTAATTTACTATTTAAGGTTCGAGCGGCCGAGTATGTGTAAAAAATACCCTTAACTCCCCCATCTCTAAGGCAAGGTATTCCGCATCGAGATATAAGAGCTTCCAGCGATCTCGTTCCCGCCCATTTTTCGGGTCTTTTACCACTAGGAATCGCTTTTCCCAATCATAAGCTAATTCGCCCTGAACCCCAAACTGATTGTGATTTTTTGGGTCGATCAACTTAAAGATCAAGCGCTTTGCTTTAAAACGGTAGTAATCAGGAACCGCCTCCTGAAGGTCCTCTTTACTGAGTTGAAAGGCTTGCTTTTGATCTAAATAGGCCAAAGCCTCCCAGGCTCCTACCTGAATGAGACTATCCTTCTGAAGCGGGATATTGGCTTCTTCTCCAGACAAAACCCGAAACACCTTGGCAATGGCCTCATTGGGGTCGGGCTCCTGTCCAAGCAGTAGATTGGTATATAAAAGACTGGCGATTAAAAGGGCTGTTCGAAGCATAAAAAAAAGTCGGCACCAAGGTACCGACTTTCCATCTATTTCTAAAGAAAGGATCTTTACGATCCACAGGCAATACAATCATCTGGATTATCGAGGCTGCAGTTCAGTTGCTCTTCTGGCGTCATCTCTGCTTGCTCTTTAACCGCTTTGGCCAATTCACTGGCGCGGATCTCACCTACTGCGGCCGCTTGCTCCATTTTAGGCGCTTCGGCCGGCTTAGCCGTAGCCTTGGTAGCCGCTTCCTTCTCGGTGATCTTCTCGGTCTGCTTGTTACTTAAAACGGGCTCTACCTCGCTCTTAGTTTGCTTTTGTACGGTAAACTTGATCGCATCGGTAGCCGCTTTGGTACGCAAGTAATACATACCGGTCTTAAGGCCTTTCTCCCAAGCGTAGAAGTGCATCGAGGTTAACTTCGCCATATTTGCGCCTTCCACGAATAGGTTCAAGGACTGCGACTGGTCGATAAACCAACCTCTTTCGGCACTCATGTCGATAATATCACGCATACTAAGCTCCCATACGGTCTTGTAGAGCTCCTTGATATTCTCAGGAATCACGTCGATGTGCTGGATAGAACCATTGGCACGGATGATCTCATTCTTAAGCTCATCGTTCCACAGACCCAAGTTTACCAAGTCGATCAACAGGTGCTTGTTTACCACGATAAACTCACCACTTAATACGCGGCGCGTATAAATATTGGAAGTATAAGGCTCAAAACACTCATTGTTACCTAAGATCTGACTGGTAGAAGCGGTAGGCATGGGCGCTAATAATAAAGAGTTACGCACGCCGTGCTCTTTGATCTCTTCGCGCAAAGCACCCCAGTCCCAACGACCACTCAATTCATTCTCATCGATACCCCAAAGATTCCATTGGAACTTACCTTGTGAGATCGGCGAACCTTCGTAAGACTCATAGGCTCCGTCTACCTTCGCTTCGTCCTTACTAGCGGCGAGGGAAGCAAAGTAGATGGTCTCGAAAATGTCTTTATTAAGCTGCTTGGCCTCCTCTGAGGTAAATGGCAAACGCAATTTGATAAAGGTATCGGCCAAGCCTTGTACTCCAAGACCTACCGGACGGTGACGCATATTGGAGTTACGCGCCTCTACCACCGGATAATAGTTGCGGTCGATGATACGGTTTAGGTTCTTGGTCACTTTATACGTTACCTCATACAATTTCTTGTGATCGAACTTATCGCCGTCGATGTACATCGGTAGGGCCAAAGAAGCCAAGTTACATACCGCTACTTCGTCTTCGCTGGTGTACTCGATGATTTCAGTACAAAG
>CBFHJH010000011.1:0-11621 GCA_965656185.1 Croceimicrobium sp. | reverse complement strand
GATTCGAAGAGCGAATGGTACCTAAGTTTTGCTGATTGGATTTGGAATTGGCCGCATCCTTGTAGAGCATATATGGGGTACCGGTTTCGATCTGCGACTCTAAGATCTTAGACCAAAGCTCACGGGCCTTCATGGTCTTACGACCTTTACCCTCTTGCTCGTACTTGGTGTATAATTTCACGAATTCCTCGCTGTGCACGTCGAATAGGCCTGGGCACTCATTGGGGTCCATCAAGGTCCAATCGCCATCGGCTTTAACGCGCTCCATGAATAGATCGGGAATCCACAAAGCGTAGAATAGGTCGCGTGCCCGCATCTCTTCTTTACCGTGATTCTTCTTTAGATCCAAGAAATCGAAGATATCGGCGTGCCAAGGCTCCACGTAAATGGCGAAAGATCCTTTACGCTTACCTCCTCCTTGGTCTACGTAACGGGCGGTGTCGTTGAAAACACGCAACATCGGTACGATACCATTGGAAGTACCATTGGTACCACTAATGTAGGAGCCGGTGGCTCTAATATTGTGAATGCTTAGTCCAATACCCCCGGCACTTTGAGAAATGCGCGCCGTTTGCTTGAGGGTATCGTAAATACCATCGATACTATCATCTTTGGTGGTAAGCAAGAAACAGCTACTCATTTGAGGCTTGGGCGTACCACTGTTAAATAAGGTAGGTGTAGCGTGGGTAAAGTACTTCTTACTCATCAAGGCGTAAGTTTCCAAAGCTGCATCCAGATCCTCCATGTGGATACCGATCGCCACCCGCATTAACATGTGCTGCGGACGTTCGGCGATCTTACCTGAGATACGCAAAAGGTAAGAGCGCTCTAATGTTTTAAAACCAAAGTAATCGTAACCAAAATCGCGATCGTAGATTAGGGTAGAATCCAAAAGGGCCGCATTCTTATCGATGATCTCCATTACATCCTTGGCGATCATGGGCGAGTGCTTACCGGTCTTAGGGTTCACATACTCATAAAGATCTTTCATGGTTTCACTGAAAGACTTCTTGGTATTCTTATGAAGGTTACTCACCGCAATGCGTGCCGCTAACTGGGCAAAATCGGGGTGACGGGTAGTCATACTGGCTGCGATCTCCGCCGCCAAGCTATCTAATTCGGAAGTGGTAACTCCCTCGTAAATTCCCTCAATAACTTTCATGGCCACACTGGTAGGGTCTACCAGGTCGCTTAGGCCGTAGCATAATTTTTGAACTCGCGCAGTGATCTTGTCGAACTTCACTGCCTCTTTCCGGCCATCTCTTTTGATTACGTGCATATCTCGAATATTGGTTGTTTAATATTTGGGGGGTCGTGGTTTGGTCTGTTTTGATCTAGAAGTCGGCGTCGAAAGAAATGGAGTTGGACTCGCTGCCCTGCACTACTCCACTCTTCTGGTATTCGCCTACGCGTTTTTCGAAGAAATTGGTTTTCCCTTGCAGACTGATCATATCCATGAAGTCGAAGGGGTTTTCTACGTTAAACTCTTTGTCGCACTCGAGCTCTACCAATAGACGGTCGGCTACGAACTCCAAGTATTGGGTCATCAACTTCGAGTTCATTCCGATCAGATTAACCGGTAAAGACTCGGTAATAAATTCGCGCTCGATGTCTAAAGCGTCTACGATGATCTCGCGGATACGCTCCTTAGGCACTTTATTTACCAGGTGCTTGTTGTGGAGGTGTACGGCAAAATCGCAGTGCAAACCCTCATCGCGTGAGATCAGCTCATTGGAGAAGGTTAAGCCGGGCATCAATCCACGCTTCTTTAACCAGAAAATGGAACAGAAGGCTCCACTAAAGAAAATTCCTTCTACCGCGGCAAAGGCGATCAAGCGTTCGGCAAAAGAATCACTTTCGATCCAACGTAAAGCCCAGTCGGCCTTGCGCTTAATGGCATCGAAGTTTTCAATGGCGCGGAACAAACGACTGCGGTCTTCTTTGTCCTTGATATAGGTATCGATCAACAAGGAATAGGTTTCACTGTGAATGTTCTCCATCATGATCTGGAAACCATAAAAGAACTTAGCCTCGGTAAACTGCACTTCATTAACGAAGTTCTCGGCCAAGTTTTCGTTCACGATGCCGTCACTTGCGGCGAAGAAGGCCAGAATATGTTTAATAAAATAGCGCTCATCGTCATTCAACTTGGTGTTCCAGTCCGTGATGTCCTGTTGCAAATCGATTTCCTCGGCCGTCCAAAAACTAGCTTCCTGCTTTTTATACCACTCCCATATATCATGATGCTCGATAGGGAATAATACAAAGCGGTTCTTGTTTTCTTCTAAGATCGGTTCTACTGCTGCCATGCGCTCGCTCTTTTTCGTGTTTATTCGCTGATTATAAGGGCCATTAGTCCTAGAGATAAAATTTCATCCCCTTGATTTACAGGTAATTAATACTGGTAAGTAGAGATGCCGTCTTTCCTAGAATAACAGCTTGCTATACAAATATGACTAATGAAACAAGCCCTCGCAAAGGCTACTTTTTCACAATCGGAGGCATTTATTAACAGCTAAAAAAAGGGGGTGCTTCGGGAAGGGTAGGTTTTACGGGACTTAAAAAAAATCCAAAGTGAAGCTTCGCGATTTTTTCCTTTTTAATTCACACGAATTGTTGATAACCTCGGGGCCTGTTGGTAAAGTGCTTAGACCAAGAAATCAGCTAAATCACTGTATATCAAACACAAGCAGCTTTCTCCCTTGCACAGAGCGCTTTAGGATTTTTCCCAGATCTCGGCCGCTTGCTCCAATTCACCGTACCAGGCCGAACCGTATTTACGGATCAAAGCGTCTTTGGTAAAGCGGTACACCGGCACCTTTAACTCGGCGCCAAGGGAACAAGCCGGGGCACAAATTTGCCATTTGTGGTAATTCACCGCTTCAAAAGTGGAGTATTGCTGAATGCGGATGGGATACAAATGGCAACTTACCGGTTTACGGAAATCGGTCTTGCCTTCCTTCCAGGCTTTTTCGATCCCACATAAAGTGGTACCCTTTTCATCAAAAACCACGTACGCACATTCGGCACCATTAACTAAAGGTGTAACCGGCTCGCCGTCACTTTCGTCGATAACATGGGTGCCTTGCGCTTCGATGGCGGCAATACCTTCCGGACGCAAGTAATCCTTTATTTTAGGGTACTCTTCGGCCAAGATCGCCACCTCCTCCTGCTCGAGCGGCGCACCGGCATCGCCTTCTACGCAACAGGCTCCTTTGCACTGGGTGAGATCGCAAACGAACTGCTTCTCTAATAGGTCTTCCGAGACCAAGGTCTTACCAATAGAAATCATGCCGCAAAGGTAGCAAGGAGGGGCCAATTGCGCACAATAATTGTAATTTGGATGGCCGGCTCGAAAATATGAACTACCTTCGCGCCTTAATTCTTAGCAATGGGTGCATCCCATCTTCTTAAATGATTAAGCTAGGAATCCACTAGTTTAATCTTTTAAATTTCTCTTTATCGCCCAATTTTCTTTTTCTCAACAAGTAGATCGCCAGTTCTTTAAAACATTGAACCAGCGCGTCAATCAGTATTTCAAGGATCATCAAAAAATAAAACAAGGCAATAAGCGCCAGTGGCTCAAAACCATTTTGATGCTTAGCTTATTCTTTGGTCCCTTAGGTCTTATCATCAGTGGCCAGATCGAATCGCTCGCCCTCTACATTTTACTGTGGGTCATCATGGGTTTCGGCACCGCAGGCATCGGCGTTAACATCATGCACGACGCCAATCACCAGAGCCTGAGCTCTAAAAAATGGGTAAATCGTTTGGCCGGATGGGCCATGAACCTCCTCGGAGGCGACGCCACCATTTGGCGCTTACAACACAATGTATTGCACCACAGCTTTACCAATATCCACGAAAGTGATGAAGATATTATCGGTCCGCCCCTTTTGCGTTTCTCTCCCCACGACCGCTACAAAAAAGTACACCGCTACCAATACATTTACGCTTGGTTCCTCTATGGCCTAATGACCATTATTAAGGTAGCCTATACCGACTATAAGAGGGCACATCGTTATTATAAGATGGGTCTCATTAAAAGTCGTAAAGAATTTAGAGCTCGTCTTTGGAAGATCACCGCTGGAAAAGTGATCTACTTCAGCTACATCCTAGTTTTACCGGCCTTGATCGCTCCCCATTGGTCTTGGGTGATCATTGGCTTCTTTATCATGCATTTCCTCACCGGCTTTTTACTTTCGATCATCTTCCAAACCGCACACGTAGTGCCTTCGAGCAGCTACCCGCTACCCAAGGATGGTAAGATCGAAAACAACTGGGCGGTGCATCAATTGCAAACCACCAGTAATTTCTCTCCGCGCAGCCGCTGGTTCTCCTGGCTCATTGGCGGATTGAATTACCAAGTTGAGCATCATCTCTTTGCTCACATTAACCACTTACACTATCCGAAGATCTCGAAGATAGTTTCTGAAACAGCGGAAGAATTCCAAATTCCTTACCACTGTCAACCTACTTTCTGGTCGGCCTTAAAAGCCCACGGAAAGATGCTTTATCAACTAGGCCGCCCTCAGGCTGCTTAGTCCTTCGGCGCTAAGCCGATAAAATCAATTTTTTAGAAAATGTCACAACGCTATAATGGTCGGCGGAACAATTCTGCCGGACCCAAAACTAAACAGCGCCGCCCTTCTGGACCTCCTAAAAGGTCGAAAGGCAAAAAGCAAAAGCCATCCGATCTTAAACGCTCGGACCTTATTCAACAAGCACAGGCGGTAAAGCCGCATGTATTCGAAGCTAGTTTCAGCTATGCCGAAAGTAGCCTACACCCCAAGCTCATCAAGAACTTGGAACAAAAGGGCTACAGCATGCCCACCGAGATCCAAGAGCGCAGCTTAGAAGCCCAATTGGCCGGTCAAGATATTCTGGGCATCGCCCGTACCGGTAGCGGAAAAACCGCCGCCTTCCTCTTGCCGATCCTCGATAAACAGATCCAAGGTCGTTTCGACACCTTAGTATTGGCTCCCACCCGGGAATTGGCCTTACAGATCGAAGCTGAGTACCGCAGTTTAAATCACGGTATCAAAGTTTTCAGCGCCAGTTACATCGGTGGCACCAATATGAACCGCGACCTGCAAAAGGCCGGCCGTAAAACCGATCTCATTGTGGCCACCCCGGGTCGCTTATTGGACCTCTACCAACGTGGGGCGATCAATTTCAAGTCCATTAAATGTTTGGTGATCGATGAGTTCGACCGTATGCTCGATATGGGCTTCGAACGCGACCTTAACAAGATCATCGATGCCTTGCCGATCCAGCGCCAAAACCTGTTGTTCTCGGCTACCTTGGACCGCAAGCAAGAAGCACGCATCAATACTATTTTAAACGACCCGCTTCGTCTTGAGATCAGCAGCGGCAATCAGAGTAATGAACACATCCAGCAAGAGCTGGTAGAAGTACCGGAGGGCGCCAGCAAAATGCCGATCTTGATCGACATGCTCAAGGCCGAGGACTTCGATCGGGTGATCCTCTTTGCCGAGACCAAACGCTGGGTAAGCAAACTCAAGCGCAAGCTCTCGCAAGCGGGCATTCGTTGCGACGAAATTCACGGCGATAAGAGTCAGAATTACCGCCAAAAAGCCTTGAAGTCCTTTAAAACCGGACGTATTCAAGTCCTCGTTGCTACCGACGTAGCAGCCCGGGGCATCGACGTAGACGATGTAAGTCACGTCATCAATTACCAAATTCCCAAGAGCCTGGACAGCTATATCCACCGCGTGGGAAGAACCGGTAGGGCCGGAAAGACCGGTACCGCCTACACTTTTGTAGAATCATAAATCGATATATGGGTAGATCACAAGAAACCTTTGGTAAAAAGGAGCGCGAAAAGAAGCGCCGAAAAAAGAAAGAAGAAAAAGCCCGCCGCAAAGAAGAGCGTAAGGCGCAAGGCGGTGAAAAAGGCGATAATATCACTTATATGGATGTATACGGGAACTTCCACGAGGAGCCACCAGAGGCAGCCGAAAAAGTGAAGGCCAAGGACATCGATATTAGCACCCCCCAGCGCAGTGAAGAAGAAATGGCAGAAGACGCTATCCTTAAGGGTACCGTTACCCACTTCAACCACAGCAAGGGTTACGGCTTTATCAAAGACAAAAAGAGCGGACAGAGCATTTTCGTGCACGTTAATGCCCTCGAAGAAGAAGTAAAAGAAGGTAATTTGGTGAGTTTCGAGACCATCAAAGGACCCAAAGGACCTAATGCGGTTAACGTTAAGATTATCCGTTAATTAAGCTTTTATACATAGCGCTTTGCGGTGCGCGAAATATGCTTAGTTTCGCGGCCGCAAAATTTCGCTATGAACTTCGATTTTAAAGAAATCCTCTCCGCTACCATGATCCTCTTTGCTGTGATCGATATCATGGGTAGCATTCCTCTGATCATTTCCCTCCGCCAAAAGGTGGGGCACATCCAAAGCGAGAAGGCCTCCATCGTGGCCGCTGGTATCATGATCGTTTTCCTCTTTTTGGGAGAAAGCATCCTCAAGTATTTGGGAGTAGACATCAATTCCTTTGCCGTAGCCGGCGCCCTGGTCCTCTTTATCCTCGCCCTCGAAATGGTGCTGGGCATCACCCTTATTAAAGACGAAGAACCCAAATCGGCTTCCATCGTACCCTTGGCCTTTCCCCTTATTGCCGGTGCTGGCGTCATGACCACCATCGTTTCCATTCGCGCCGAATTCGAGGCCGAAAACATCGTGGTGGCCATCATTATCAATTGCTTGCTCGTTTTTGCCGTACTCAAGAGCGCCGCCCGCCTGGAGAAGCTTTTTGGCGAAAGCGGCCTCAATGTTTTGCGCAAGGTCTTTGGCGTCATCCTCCTCGCCATCGCAGTAAAGCTCTTTTCCGAGAATGCAACTTTACTCTTTACTTTAAACGATTATTAGCCTTTCGGCTGATGCGATTTCAGCCATTCATTTACCTTTGCCGGCATGAATCAAGAGGACTTATTTAAAAAGGTGATCGCCCATGCCAAGGAGTATGGCTTCATCTTTCAATCCAGTGAGATATACGACGGTTTATCAGCCGTTTACGACTACGGTCAGAATGGCGTAGAGTTAAAGAAAAACCTCCGCGATTATTGGTGGAAGGCCATGGTGCAAATGCACGAAAATATCGTGGGCCTCGACTCCGCTATCTTCATGCATCCCACTACCTGGAAAGCCAGCGGTCACGTAGATGCCTTTAACGATCCGATGATCGATAATAAAGATTCCAAAAAACGCTACCGCGCCGATGTTCTGGTAGAAGATTACGCCGAGAAACTTCGTCAGAAAGCGGAAAAGGAGATCACCAAGGCCAAAAAACGTTTTGGCGACGATTTCGATGAAGCCCTCTACCGCGAAACCAATCCACGGGTACGTAAATACCTTGATGAAGCCGAAGGCAGTGTGCAACGCTTAGCCCAGAGCCTCGATGCGGGCGACCTCGAGGACGTTAAAGCCCTGATCGAAGAAAAAGGAATCGCTTGCCCGATCAGCGGGTCAAAGAATTGGACCGACGTACGTCAGTTCAACCTCATGTTCGGCACCCAAATGGGTTCTACCGCCGAGGGAGCCACCACCCTTTACTTACGTCCGGAAACCGCTCAGGGGATCTTCGTGAACTTCCTCAATGTGCAAAAGACCGGCCGCATGAAGATTCCTTTTGGCATCGCCCAAACCGGAAAGGCCTTCCGGAATGAGATCGTGGCCCGTCAGTTCATCTTCCGCATGCGCGAATTCGAGCAAATGGAAATGCAATATTTCGTGCGTCCTGGCGATGAAATGAAGTGGTACGAATACTGGAAAGAAGAGCGTATCAAATGGCATCAAGCCCTGGGCATGGACGATAGCTATTACCGTTTCCACGACCACGAAAAACTGGCCCACTACGCCAATGCTGCGGCCGATATCGAATTCAATTTCCCTTTTGGTTTCAAAGAGCTGGAAGGTATTCACAGTCGCACCGATTTCGACCTAAAGGCGCACGAAGAGCACAGCGGTAAGAAATTACAATTCTTCGACCCCGAATTGGGCAAGAACTACGTGCCTTATGTGATCGAAACGTCGATCGGTTTAGACCGACTTTTCTTAGCGATACTTTCTTACGCTTACCGCGAAGAAGACCTAGGCGATGGCAGCAAGCGTACCGTATTGCGCATCCCGGCCCCGATCGCTCCGGTTAAAGCGGCTATTTTACCGCTGGTTAAGAAAGATGGTTTACCCGAAATATCGCGTGCGATCATCGATGAGCTGCGCGTCGACTACAATGTACAGTACGACGAAAAAGACGCCATCGGAAAGCGCTACCGCCGTCACGATGCGATCGGAACCCCATTCTGCATCACGGTAGACCACGACACAAAAGAAGATCAGTGTGTAACCTTACGCGATCGCGACACGATGGAACAAGAACGCATTCCGATCCAAGACTTGGCCAATAAGTTGAGGGAGAAACTGAGCTTGAGTACTTTACTAAAAAGATAAATTTAGGGCCCCTACTGGCTTAGCTTTGATTTTTCTATACATTTGTTGGAAATTGTTTAACAACCAAATCTCGAGAGAAGGATGAAAAAAGTAAGTTTTTTTGCATTTGCACTGATCTTTGCCGGTGCAGTAGCATGTAACAACGCTCCAGCTGAAGAAGCAGCGGACGACGCAGGTGATGCCATGGAACAAGTAGCTGACGACGCAGCCGACGCGGCAGAAGAAGCAGGTGACGCTATGGAAGAAACCATGGACACCGTTATGGAAGTAACTGAAGAAGCGGCTGACGATATGGAAGCGGCTGCCGACGACGCTATGCATAGCGAAGAAGGTGAGCACGACCATTCTGAGCACGGCGACATGTAAGCCCAACGCTTAAGAAATAAAGATCCCGATGATGAGCCTCGCTCAGATCGGGATTTTTTTATACCCTAAAATGACCGTGCCACGGGCTCAGCCAAGCCTCAGCATTTGCTATCTTAGCCCAAAGATTAAATTATGGCCGTAGCTAAACCTTTTAACCTCCATCAGTGGATCGAAGAAAACCGCGATAAGCTAAAACCCCCGGTAGGCAATAAAAACCTCTACCCGGCGGGCGAAGATTATATCGTAATGATCGTGGCTGGCCCTAATGCCCGTAAAGATTACCACTATAATGAAACCGAAGAGTTGTTCTACCAACTGGAAGGTAATATCAACGTGCGCATTCAGGATGAAGGAAAGCCGGTAGATATTAAGCTCGGTCCGGGCGATATGTTCTTACTCCCTCCCAAGGTACCTCATAGCCCCATGCGCAGTGAGGGTTCTATTGGCTTAGTAGTAGAGCGGGTGCGCCAAGCCGATCATAAGGATGGCTTAATGTGGTTCTGTGATAATTGCAATACCAAGCTGCACGAAACCTATTTCCCGCTAAGCAATATCGAAAAGGACTTTTTACCACGCTTTAAAGATTATTACAATTCGGAAGAAAAGCGCACTTGCAGCAATTGCGGACAAGTAATGGAAACCGACCCCCGATTTACCGACTAAAATGAACGAAACCAAAGACCTCACCGAAATAAAGGCTTTCTTAGAAAACAGTCTAGAGTCTTTAGGCAGCCCCTTACGCACGCGTAAAAAGAGTGCTGGCGGAATCGAAATTGCCGGCTCCAAGCGCGTGATGCAAGGTAAACAGGAAGTAGACGGTTTTTACTTTGCCTCTACCGTGCAAAAGCCCAAGGACATTAGGCTCTACTTCTTCCCCATTTACACCGATCCGGCGCTTTTTAGTCTTTCCGAAGACCTGCAAAAGATGCTGAAAGGCAAAAGCTGCTTTCACATCAAACGCCTCAACGAGCCCCTTAAAGACGAACTAAAAGCTATGTTCGCCAAGGCCAAAAAGCACTACGAAGAAAAAGACCTGATCTAGGACCTTAAATTCATTTTGTTATTATATTTGCCGCCCCATTAGGTCTCGGTTTTATCCGAGACATGCCCAGGTGGCGGAATTGGTAGACGCGCTGGTCTCAAACACCTGTGCCTTCGGGCGTACCGGTTCGACTCCGGTCCTGGGCACTCCTAAAAAAAGCAACCCTTGTTAGTCAGACGATTAGCAAGGGTTTTGTTTTTTCTGCCGATACATTTAGTTTGCTTCATGAAAGGACCGTTTTCAAGCCATTCCCTTTGTAAGGGTAGAATCAATATCTTTGAAAGATGGTAGAAATTGCAGAAAATAACCAAGAAAGGCTGCACGCTACTTTTAAAAAGTACCACGTGCAGTCTGCTGATATCTTCGGTTCTGCTACCACCAGCTATTTTAGGGACGACAGCGATATTGATCTGCTAGTAAGTTTCAGAAACGATCTCGCGCTATTGGATTATGCTGACAATTACTTTGACTTAAAATCAGAGCTCGAAGAGCTTTTTAAACGCAAAGTTGACCTGGTTTCCGCAAGGTCTCTGAAAAACCCTATTCTGATCGAAAACATCAACTTATCTAAAGTGCCTTTATATGCAGCCTAGAATTCTCAAGTATATTCTAGACATTCAATCGGTTATCGCCGAACTCGATTCATTTAAAGCACTTGTTGACAACAACTTTGAATCCTACAAAAACAGCAGGTTGTAAAACGTGCAGTAGAACGAGATTTAGAAATCATAGGTGAGGCCATAAAAGAAATAATGTTGTTGGATGACTCCATTCAGATTTCATCCTCGAAAAAGATTATTGGCCTACGAAATTTGATAATTCACGCATACGATAGGGTAGAAGATGAGTTGATTTGGAGTATAATCCAGCGGGATATCCCAAAGCTATGGGAGGAAATCAATAGAATTAAAGACGGCGCCTAAGGACAAAAACTCAAGGCGTCATTAATCCTACTTTGGATAATAATTTAGATGTAAGTCCCCCATTATTCCAACAGGTCTAAATTATAGTTTCTAGGCGATGAGCCTATCTTTAAACTCTCTTGGAGACATGTCTCCAAGAGAAGAATGCGGATGGTTTTGATTGTAGTCTTCCATCCAATGATCTATAATCTCTTGCATTTGCACCTTCGTTTCAAAGAGATAAGCGTTGAGCACGTCTTCTCTCAGGGTGCGGTTGAAGCGTTCGCAATATCCGTTCTGCATAGGTTTTCCTTTCTGTATTCTAAGGTGCTTAATTTGATGCCGTTTGCAGAATTTTTGAAAGGCTTCTGCCATAAACTCTGTTCCGTTATCAGTTCTTATGGTAAGTGGCTTTCCATGCCACTCTATTAGCTGTTCAAATTGCTCTACTACATGTTCGGAAGGGAAGCTACTAGATACTTTGCAAGCCAGAGCCTTCTCGGTTGTAGTCGTCAATAATGTTAAGCACACGCATCTTCACACCGTTCTCTAAGCGGTCTTGCATAAAGTCGGCACTCCAACAAAGGTTAGATGCTAAAGGCTGCAGTAACACTTCCTTATTGGGGTTAGGAATGCGTCGCTTCCATTTCCTCTTGCGCTTGTTCATTCCTAGTTTGTTGTACACCCTGCGAACTCGCTTCTTGTTCCAGTTATAACCCTCTTTACGAATGCGTTTGGTATAGAACGGACAGCCGCGTGTGGGATAATGCTCCGCGTACCAGCGTAGCTTTTCCTCTACCTATTGGTCGTCTCGCTTGGACACATA
>CBFHJH010000010.1:90277-104167 GCA_965656185.1 Croceimicrobium sp. | reverse complement strand
TTTTACCCCATTGGCCATTGGCTCATCGGTCTGAAGTTTCCTTTCGATCGGGCCTTGATCTATTGGTTTTGTTTTGGGCTGATTAGTTTTTTAGCCCTATTGGACTGGCATTACCAAAGGGGGCGCCGCAGTTTGGTCTTTTTCCTGGCCTGGTCTGTCATTTTTCCACTCTTTTTGCTCCATAAGCTTTCGCTTGAAAACGCTTCATTTCAAGCATGGAGTCAAGAACAGATACCAAATCGTTTTTATAAAAAACTAGTTAGCCTTGAAAGTCAGAATTTTGGCGGAACCTACCTGTACGAGCCCCAGTGGAACTTTCTGCAGCAGAAGTACGGTGCCGCTTTAAGCGCTTATCAGGTAAATACTGGCGAAAGCTTGGATTACCGCCTTGCTGAAGCTTCGGAAAGGTCGCGTTGGCAAGATAATTACAGCCCTATCGACAGCAATGCCGCTGGTTTATATCTCCTTCAGCGAAAGCGAAAATTAAAACGTAGCCTGCTAGGGAGTTTTAAGTTAGAAGGGCATGAAAAATACCGAGAAGGAAAAATAATTAAAGAGTTCAGCCACGACTCCTTGCCACAAGCCATAAGCACCAAGCTTAGGTTGCAGATATCACAAGCCCATAAACTTGCTTTTGCCATTCAGGCCTTCGACCTTCACGGCAAGCAGGTCTACTGGCGCGCCTACCGGGCACGGGAATACTTAAGGCCCGAAAAGGAATGGCAGGATTGGCACCTTTTTGTAGTTTTGAAGGAACTGCCTGAAGAGACCGAAAGACTAAAACTTTTCCTCTGGAACCCAGAGAATGAAGCTTTTAGTTTGAAAAAAAGTGAATGGACCCTTTGGGAACTGAATTAAATTTTACCGCATATGCTCGATAAAAACGGAATCGCTCAACGTATTGCAAAAGAAATGGAAGATGGTTTCTATGTAAACCTCGGTATTGGCATTCCCACTTTAGTAGCCAATTACATTCCCGAAGGCATATCGGTAGAGTTTCAATCCGAAAATGGCATTCTTGGCATGGGCCCTTTCCCAACCGAAGATCAAGTAGATGCCGACCTGATCAATGCCGGTAAACAAACCATTACCTCCTTGCCCGGGGCCAGCTTTTTCGACTCGGCCACCAGCTTTGGCATGATTCGAGGCCAGCACGTACACATGACCGTTTTAGGCGCAATGGAAGTGGCGCAAAATGGAGATATCGCAAACTGGAAAATTCCCGGTAAAATGGTAAAAGGCATGGGGGGCGCAATGGATCTCGTTGCTTCGGCAGAGAATATAATTGTAGCCATGATGCACACCAACAAAAAAGGGGATTCAAAACTATTGCAAAAATGTACCCTGCCGCTTACCGGTGTGGCCTGTGTGAAAAAGGTGGTAACCAATTTGGCGGTCATGGATATTAAAGACGGTGCCTTTCACCTCAAGGAATTAGCTCCGGGCGTGAGTGTAGACGAAGTGAAAAACGCTACCGAAGGTCGCTTAGTGGTAGAAGGCGATATTCCGACCATGCAGCTCGGCTAAGATGCCTCTCAGACTTAAACTTGAGCACTTCTTTCCGTTATTAGTAGCGGTTTGCATTTTAGTTTTTAGCTTTTCTAAATTCTGGAATCACAGTCGGGTAATCGATTGGGATATGACCCTGTATTACTCTTATCTGCCGGCCCTTTTTATTTACGAAGACATCAAGTTTGAAGAACCGGTGTCGCAATGGGGCGAAAGGCATTTCTATATGAGCTCCGATGCCGCGGGAAATAAGTACGTTAAAATGACGTCCGGGCTCGCCATTCTTTACAGTCCGTTCTTCTTTGTCGCTCACACTTTTGCTACTATCAGCGACGCATACCCAGCCGATGGTTTTAGCACACCCTACCCCTTCGCTTTGGTCTCCGCAGTCTTGTTCTACACCTTGGCAGGCTTGTGGTTCTTACGGGGCTTTTTAGCCGATTATCTCCCCAAAGGAATTGCCAGTATAAGTGTAGTTTTGATCTACGCTGGTAGCAATTTGCCTTATTACTCCTTTGTTGAGCCCATGAGTCATGCTTTCAACTTTAGCCTGATCAGTTTTATGCTCTGGCTCTTTCAGCGCTATCGCAAAGCGCCTAAACTAGGACAAGCCCTACTTCTAGGTTTAATTGGGGGGGTAATGATCTTAATAAGGCCCACCAATGTCATCGCCTTACTCTTTCCACTCATGTTACTTATCTGGGACCGTTCTTTAAGCACCAAACAATGGTGGCAACATGGGCTAGCCGCGCTGGCTATGATTCTTTTAGCCATAAGCCCTCAACTTCTTTACTGGCACCATATGACCGGGCATTGGGTGATCTATTCTTACAATGATGAGCGCTTTTTCTTTACCGATCCCGAAATATGGAAAGGCCTTTTCTCCTACCGCAAAGGTTGGTTCACCTATGCGCCAATTCTTTGGATCGCGGCGCCAGGCTTTATTCTGGCCTGGAAAAAAATGCAACGCGAGACCTTAGTCGCTTTAGTGGTCCTTTTCCTGGCCCTATGGATCAATTTCTCTTGGTGGTGCTGGTGGTATGGCGGAGGCTTTGGTGCGCGCTCTATGATCGATTATTTACCCCTCATGGCGCTGGCCCTAGGCTTTAGCCTGCAGTGGATCGGTAAACAAAAAAGGAGCATTAAGATACCGGCCATAATTGTCTTAAGCTTTATAACCACATGGTCTGTTTTCATGAATAAACAGTATAAAAGCGGGATCATTCATTATGATAGCATGACTAAGGAGTTGTTTTGGAAGCAATTCTTTGTAGACCATTTTATAAAAGACTACGAATCTTATTTAGACCACCCAGACTACGAGGCGGCAAAAAGAGGGGAAGATGAATAAACTGAACTCCTCGCTTTGGCCCATCCTAGCTTCAATCTTACTGCTGGCCTTAGCCTTATTTACCATTCAGATCACCAATCACCTTTTCCCATGGGACGAGCGATTTCATGCTTTGGTTGCCTTAAACTTGAGCAAGGACTTAAGCTTTCCCATGCTCTACCCGCACATTCCATTCGCCAATTTCAATAGTAGCGCCTGGCCCTTAGCCGAAGCTTGGCTTCATAAACCACCCCTTTTCTCCTATCAAATGGCTTTTTGGATGCGTATGCTTGGCGATGAGATATGGGTAATGCGACTGAATTCAGCGCTTATGTTCTATGCCTTTGCTTTTGCCCTGTATAAGATTGCCCGAATCTATGGCCATAGTCGGGCTCTTTCTACTTTAATGGCAGGAGCCTTTAGCCTTTCTCCTCTGTTCTTTTCACTGATTTCGGGTCGCATGGGCATGGACCATAATGACATTAGCTTCTTGGGCCATATTGCACTATCCTATTACTTTCTAGAACTCTTCAAACAAAAGAGAAGGTGGCCCTATGCCCTAGCCATTGGCTTATTTAGCGCTGCCGCCTTACTCACAAAGTGGCTGCCCGGGCTGCTGGTATACCTAAGTTTTGGCCTTTGGGCCCTCAATAGCAGTTTAAAACAAAATTCGGAAGCTAAAAGGCTTTGGCGCGGTTTCATTATGGCTTTAGGCCTCTGTTTGTTACTTGGCGGTGCTTGGCACCTATATGCCTATATCTTGCATCCTCAGGAATGGCTAGTTTCGATGAATTACAGCAGAAAACATTTCGGAAATGCGCTGGAAGGCCACCACCAAGCTTGGTACTTTCATTTAAAGATTTGGCTTAGCTACTACTCGGTACCATTACTTCTAAGCGCTGTTTACCTTTTGAAGGCTAAAAAGCTCTCCCCCAGTTGGCCCTATTGGTTTAGCTTCGCCTTTGTACTCTTGTTCTTTAGTCTGGCAAAAACCAAGTTGCCCGCTTATACCATAATTGCTTTAGTTCCTTTATATGTTGGGCTTCAGCACGCCAATCTGCCAGAAAAAGGTTGGAAACTGCAGTTTAGCGCTTTAATGACCGGTATCGCATTGCTAATTTCTTCGATTCAGATCAATAAGCTTTACCAAGCTTCCTTAAGTGACCCGGAAAGCAAGGTTGCCGATTTTTACCGCGATCTGGCGACAGCCCTACCGGAAAACAGCTTACTCTTTAATTTGCCAAGATTAGAGTATCCACAAGCCATGTATTATATCGGCCAAATTGCTTTCGACTTTTTACCTCCACCGCGTGAACTAAGACGTCTACAGAGTGAAGGCTATGCTGTTTTTGTTCTAAAGGACACGGGGCAAGAATTCGATCAGAAAGCATATAAAGCGTTCGAGAGCATTTCTTATCGGCCCTAGTGCGGCGCTGAATCTATCAACATTTTGGTATAGTTGTCCTTAGGATTTTGGTACAGCTCATCCGAAATTCCAATTTCGACCAATTCACCATTCTGCATTACCACGACCCTGTCGCAGAAATAATTAACGACCTGCAAGTCATGCGAAATAAAGAGATAGGTAAAGCCAAACTCCGCCTTGAGGTCGTTAAGCAAATTCAAGATCTGCGCTTGAACCGAAACATCCAAAGCGCTCACAGATTCATCACAAACGATAAATTTCGGGTTCAAGGCTAAGGCCCGAGCAATTCCAATACGCTGTCTTTGTCCCCCGCTAAACTCATGTGGATATCGTCCGTAATAATCGGCTCTTAGACCTACCTTTTCCAGCAAATCTTTGGCCTCCTTTTGGGCCTCCGCCTTGGTAAAATTAAGGTTGTAGCGCAATACTTCACTGATCGCCTCACCGATCTTCAAACGTGGATTGAGGCTAGCAAAAGGATCCTGAAAAATAATTTGGATCTCACGATGCAAATGACGCCAATCGCTTGAATTCGCCTGAGCGATATCCTTATTCTTGTAAAAGATCTCGCCCGAAGCCGCTTTTTCTAGACCTACCAAGAGTCTCCCAAAAGTGCTCTTGCCAGAACCCGATTCTCCAACCAAACCTAAGCTTTCGCCTGGATAAACCTTTAAGTTAAAGTCCTTGAGACCCACGACCTCCACTTCACGCCCCAGTAAACCTTTCTTTTGACGGTAGATCTTCGAGAGATCCTTCACCTCAAAGAGTGCCTCCTTTTCGAGGTATTCCTTAGCCTTTTCAATTCGAGCTTGGCGAGAGATAAGCTCTAAACGTGGTGCCTTTTCCTGCAAAAAATCACGTACCAAAGGCAGTCTCTTATATGCTTTCTCTGCCTGCGGTCGACAGGCAATTAGCCCTTTAGTGTAAGGATCTTGAGGCCGATTAAAAACCGCCTCACTACTGGCATGCTCCTTCACTTCCCCTTGATACATCACTAAAACCTCATCGGCCAGATCACGTACTAAGGCTAAATCATGCGATATAAAGATCATCGCCATGCCGAATTCGCGCTGCAAATCTTGTAAAAGGTTTAAAATTTCCGCTTGTACCGAGACATCCAAAGCCGTAGTGGGTTCGTCGGCAATGAGTAATTTCGGCTTATTGGCCACGGCCATCGCGATCATTACCCGCTGCTTTTGCCCTCCACTTAATTGATGCGGATAAGAGTCGTATATCTGCTCTACACGTGGCAGCTCTACTTTTTGAAAGAGTTCGATCACCTCCGACTTTATCCGAGAAACAGACCAATCTTGGTGCAAGGCCAACATCTCGGCCACTTGTCCGCCGCAGGTCATGGAAGGGTTCAAAGCCGACATAGGCTCCTGAAAGATCATGGCAATTTCGGCGCCCCGCACTTTGGACCATTCCTTTTCAGATAAGCTTAGAAGATTCTTGCCATCGAAGTGGATTTGGGCTTGCGCCTGAAGCGAATTCGGTAAAAGGCCCATCAGCGCTAAGCTACTGAGCGACTTACCCGAGCCCGACTCACCCACAATGGCCAAGGTGGCACCGGCTTTAAGATCGAAACTCAAGCCTTTGACCAAGTCTTGGCTATCACTGCTGACCCTTAGATTCTGTAAACTTAAAATCGGAACTTCTTCCATGCCCCTAAAGTACGAATCACCGAAAACCTACCTTCCAGAAAAACGGGGATCTTACTGGTTGATCCATAAATTCTTACGAACTTCAACCGACAAACAGGAATATGTCTAAAACCATAATCGTATCGAATCGCTTACCCGTAAGAGCCGAAAAAGCACAAGATGGCTATCACTTCATTCCCTCCGAAGGAGGACTAGCCACCGGACTAGGATCTATCTATAAAGAAGGGGAGAACGTATGGCTGGGTTGGCCCGGAAAGGTGTTCGACGATAAACAAGACCAACGAAGAGTTAGCACAGAGCTCAAGGGTGAAAATATGGCTCCAGTTTTCCTTAATGAAGCTGATCTCGAAGGTTATTATTTAGGCTTTAGCAACCAAACCCTTTGGCCGGCCTTTCACTATTTTGTGCAGTATATCGAGTACCACGAAGAGCAGTGGCAGTCTTATATAGAAGTAAACCGCAAGTTTGCCGATGCCATTTTAGCGGTGGCCGATAAAGAAGATGTGATCTGGGTGCACGATTACCAGCTCATGTTGGTGCCGCAAATGTTACGCGAGGAATTACCCAATGCCAGCATTGGCTTTTTCCAGCATATTCCCTTTCCGTCCTACGAGATATTCCGCATGCTTCCTTGGCGCAAAGAGTTGTTAGAAGGTATGCTGGGCAGCGATTTCATCGCTTTTCATACTTACGACGATATGCGTCACTTCTTGAGCTCTGTACATCGTCTTACGGACTTTATGTACCGCAATAACACCATTACCGTAAAAGGTAGACGCATAGAGGTTGATGCCCTTCCCATGGGGATCGACTATAAGAAATATGCCGAACAAGCTCGGGAGAAACAAACCTTACAATACGTCCAAAAATACAAGGAAGCGATTGGCGAAGGCAAGGTCATTCTCAGTGTCGATCGGCTCGACTATTCTAAAGGTATTCCCGATCGCCTGATCGCGTTTAGGCGCTTTCTGGAAGAAAACCCAAGCTATCACGGCAAGGTTTCTTTAATCATGATCGTAGTTCCTTCTAGGCATCAGGTGCCCTCCTATGGTCGCCTTAAAGACGATGTAGATGAATTAGTAGGAAAGATCAATGGCTACTTTGCCGATATGAACTGGCGGCCCATCCATTACTTCTACCGTAGTTTTCCGCTGGCAGAGCTTTCGGCCTTTTATGTGCTAAGCGACATTGCCCTAATTACGCCAATTCGTGATGGTATGAACCTTGTTTGTAAGGAATATATCGCTTCGCGTACCCAGCGCGATGGAGTACTGATCCTTTCGGAGATGGCCGGTTCGGCCAAAGAATTATCCGAGTCGATCTTGGTAAACCCCAATGACCAACAAGCCCTCACTCGCAGTATCAAAGAGGCGCTGGAAATGGATTCGCAGGAAGCGGCACGACGAATGGCCGTTATGCAGGAAACCCTTCAGAACTACAATATCTTTCACTGGGTAGATTTCTTTTATGAAAACTTGAGAGAGGTTAAGAAGAAACAAACACGCCTTCATTACAGCAGCCTCAATGACCAGCAAAAAGAAGAACTAAAAGAACGCTATCAAAAAGCCGAAAAGCGACTGATCCTGCTCGACTATGACGGCACCTTGGTCCCTTTTCAATCCGATCCGGAAAAATGTGTTCCCGATGTAAAATTGCGGGAGATCTTGGAGAAGTTGATCTACGCTAAAAACACCAAAGTGGCCATTATTAGCGGCCGGCCGGCCGAATTCCTCGAAAGGGTCTTAGGAGAATATCCCATAGACATGGCTGCCGAACATGGTATATGGTTTAAATCCAATGGTGGCGATTGGGAAATCAACCCAGACCTGCCATCCGATAATTACTGGAAAGATGACGCCAGAACCGTGATCAACTTTTACGTAGACCGAACGCCGGGCTCTTTCTTGGAGGAAAAGAAAAATTCCTTGGTTTGGCATTACCGCAAGGTTGACGCTGGCTTGGCCGCTTTCCGCAGCAGCGAACTCAATAGCCACTTAAAGCATATGATGGCCGAGAAAGAGATCGAAGTAATGGCCGGGAATAACATTATCGAGGTTAAGCCCATGGCTTCGAATAAAGGAAAAGCCGCCTTGCGCTTGAAAAAAACTTATGCCCCTGACTTTATCTTAGCTGCGGGCGACGACCGTACGGATGAGTATATTTTTGAAGCATTAGGCGATAAGCACTACACCATAAAAGTGGGTAATGAATTTACGCGGGCGCGAATGAATGTAAGCGACCCCGAAGCAGTGCGTCAGCTCCTCAGTGAACTAGCCGATCTGGACTAAAGAAAATTAGGTTCGTTCAGCTTATTGTTTATTCGATAGGCGGCATTTACCAATCCAACGTGACTGTAAGCTTGCGGGAAATTACCCCATTGGCTCCCCGTTTTCGGATCGATATCTTCACTTAATAAACCTAAATGGTTTCCGTAGCCACAGAGGTATTCGAAAGACTCTTGGGCTTCCTCAATGCGCCCAACACAAGCCAATGCTTCTACATACCAAAAACCACAGATCAAGAAAGTATTCTCGGGTTTACCGAAATCGTCTTCATGTACATAACGATAAAATAATCCCTTTCCGATCTTTAACTCTTTTTCAAGCGCCGCCAAATGATCCTTAGCTTTTTGAGAGTCATGAGGAATGTAATTCATCATGATCATCTGCAAGGTGCTGGCATCTAAATGAGGCGAATTCACCGCGTGGGTGTACACCTTCCGCTCTGGCGAATAGGTTTTTTCAATATTCTGGGCTGCTCTTTTTTGAAGGGCCCGTGCCAATCGAGCTACATCAGGGTAATTAAAGGTTTCGGCGATCTTAGCTGCCGCCGCACTTCCGGCCCATTGGAACAAGTTAGTATAACTATGCTGTAAGGCCATTCCCCTAAACTCCCAAAGTCCGGCATCTACTTCATCGATCGTCTTCTCGATCTTCTCTAGTACCGAAAGCACTAATTGCTCCGAACTGCTGGTAAAGGACTGAAATCTTCGGTCTACATAAAGTGGTAAAATAGCCAAGAGAATTTGTCCGTACACATCATTCTGAATGTGGGTATAGGCGTCGTTCCCGATCCTTACTGGGGCGTTATTTCCCAAATAACCGGGTAAATCCAAGCTCTCCTCCGTTAAGGTGCTCTGGCCTACAATGCCGTAGAGTGGCTGAATTCGGTCTTTTTCATGCATGGGTATATTGGCCAAGAAAGAGAAGTATTTCTCCATCTCTTCGAAATGGCCAATATGATTAAAGGCGTTCAAGGTGTAAAAGGTATCGCGCATCCAAGAAAAACGATAGTCCCAGTTTCTTCCACCACCATCAATTTCAGGTAAAGAAGTGGTCGGCGCCGCAACAATGGCTCCAGTATCTTCATACTGACAGATCTTAAGGGTGAGGGCCGAGCGAATCACTTCTTTTTGATACAGCTTTCCAATACTGGTCGACTTTACCCAACGTTGCCAGTATTTGGTGGTTTGACTTAGAAAGTTCTCCGCGGTTTTAACGATCTCCCCCTCTAAAGGCACTCCATAGCTAAGGAATAAATAGAAAGGTCGATCTACCACGAACTCCTGATCCTCGACAATATAACTAAGGGGGATGTCGGTGGTTAAGCGCAAGGTTTCCGCTAAGCCATGAAATCGAAGGTGATTACTTCCACGCTCCCGTTTCAGGTCAAGTTTGCCATATTCGCCCTTAGGAGTACAACGCACTTTTACTCGAGGCAAGCCGCGGACCGGTTCAATCTTACGGACCAACATTAAAGGACGGTAATAGCGATCGGCCTGCATGAAGCGCGGAGCCATATCCGTCACTTTGTAGGCGTCTCCTCCCTGGCTAACCTCGGTTTCCAAAACATTGGTATTACGCAAATACCGCTGACTGCTTTGGTAGGTCCCTTCGGCTGGTTTCACTGAAAATTCACCCCCTTGCTCTCCCGCGATCAAACGCCCAAAAACAAAGGAAGAATCAAAGCGCGGCAAGCACATCCAATCTACATTGGTGTCCTTATGAATCATTGCCAAGTAGGCACAATTACCGATTAAACCCAAGGGGTACTGATGTCGCTCCTCCATTTTTCTTTATTTAAAAGCTTGAAATTACGAAAGCTAGCCTGAAAACTAAGGCGACTCTGCACTGATTACTTGAAAGTCTTCTGGGATATCGGTCTGACTTATTCTTAAAAAGACCTTAGCTAGGGTAAGCACGTCCTTCTCGCAGTAAACCCGAATACGCTCCAAGTCATTTTCCTCCCAGTAAGTGGGTCCAACCATGCTACCGTCAATATCGTCCTTGGGGCTGGGAATTCCGAAGGTAGCCGCCAATAACTTTAAGCTGGTATAATTCTTAAAATCGCCGAACTTCCACAAATCCATGGTGTCCAAATGAGGAACTTCCCAGGGCTTCTTCCCGGCATTATTCAATTGACCGGGCAACTTTACCTGCTTAATGATCATTCGGCGGCTGAGATAGGGAAAGTCGAACTCTTTACCATTGTGCGCGCACAATCGGTAATTAGGCATCCGTTCCAATAAATTGGCAAAATCGAGCAGGATCTCAGCTTCATCATCGGAAGCAAAACTCTTACTACGAAACTCCCAAAGGCCATTTTGATTGCTAAAAAAGCCGCAAGAGATACAAACGATTTTGCCAAACTCTGCTAAGATACCGGCACGTTTCGGGTAAAATTCAGCCAGACTTTCATCCTCCGCCCGCTGAAAACGGGTTTTATCTGCCCATAAGGCCTGCCATTCTTCGCTAAGCTCCTCAAATTTGGCTTTGCTACTCACCGTTTCAATATCTAAGAATAAGATCTGTTGTAAATAATTTGCTTTCATCGCTCTCTACTTAATACTACGTTACAAATTTGTTTGCTTTCACCGCTTTGGTCGTTAATACTCCGTAAAACCACTAAATAAATTCCACTTTCGCAGGCGGCGCCATTATCATCTTCTCCATACCAAATGAAGCTTCCTTGGCTAGACAAACTCTCACCACCCACCAATTTACGTCGTAAATTACCACTTCGGTCGAAGATATCTACTTGCCCCCAATTTCCGCCTTGCTCAAAGCGATAAGTAAAAGTTACTTGATCCTTAAATCCATCGTCGTTCGGACTAAAGTAGGCTTCAGAAGCTTGCCAGGCCTGCGTGCTAAGCGCGGTATTAGGCCAATCGATCCAACCTGGACTGGCGTATCCCTCCGCCCGAGAGCTACTTTCCCAATGCCATTCCTTTATGGCCGGTCCTTCCCAGTATCTGCGCTTTAGACTTACCCCTTCTAGGTCACCTAAAAAAGGAGCATGCCAAGCGGCGTCAACTTCTACTTGGTCTACCCTTTCTGCATAAGCATTCTGTAAAACAAGCGCCACACCTTCGTCGCCTAAGCTTGGTAAGTCCATTTTAATGATCTGTTCGGCTTTCGCCTGATGCGTCTTCCGTAAAGCTTCCTCGTCTTCGCATAATACCAAAACTTCTGCCGGCCGTAGAATGCGCGCTTGGTCTGTCAATGGGAAGGTCGCTCCTAGCGTGTTGGTGCTGCGATCCCACTTGGCCAAACTAAGCTCCCGCAGGTCTATAATTTGTCCGCTGGCATTATAGATCTCAATAAAGTCGCAGCCTTCAGGCACAGGGTTAAAAAGAACCTCACTGACCAAAACAGACTGCTTCGGCGCCCGAGCCCCGAGGCCAAATGAAGGCTCTTCCCACCAAAAATTCCCAAAACAATCGCGAAGGGCTCCAGTCCAGTCCAGTTGATAAAGAAGCCCCTCCTGCATGGGCTCTTTAAAAAAGATTGCCAAGCTCTTACCCACTACCCACAGGCTCTCTGCCGTTAATTCAGGTGAGAGAGAATAAGCGGTCGAGTCTAAGAAGATCGCTTCATCAAAAAAAAACTTAACAAAATCACTACGGTCCACTTCTACCGATAATAGCTTGGGTGCCAAGGTGTCGGCCGGAAGGTTTGCCACTGAGTTCAAAGCATTGGGGCTGCCGCCTTCCTCTTCGATGCTAGCGGTCCAGTTCCCCGCACCACGGCAGTCAAGATCTATGTTCTTGCAGGCTAAACTCCAACCGCCCTCAGACTTTTCCTCACTCCCGTACCATTCCAGACGGTAGCTCAGAGTATCGATCCAATAGCCTTCAGGCGAAAGCAAACCGATAAATACTCCCTCATTCTTTAATTGATAAGTAGACCAGGGAAGCGTGGCAATGGAAGCTTCGATCGGCCAATCACTCCTTCCGTCTTCATCGATCAGCAGCAAATATTCTAACGGCTTAAGCTCCACCCCATCTAAGGCAAAGCGCTGCGCTCCGATCATTAATTGCCAGCCTTTTAGATCCAAGGGTCGCAGGCGCCGGTTTACCAATTCCAAATACTCCTGTTCAGGAAACCCTAGAAGGCTTGAACCCACTACCGGACTGGGGTCGGCCATGATCTCATTAATACGTAGGTCCCCCCAATTGGCTTCCAATCGGTAAAGGTCTAAAAAGGTATCGCGTTTATTCCCAAATGGATCTTGCAAACCAAAAACCGCTAGTCGAAAACTATCATTTGCCGGAAAGCTTTGGCTGGCCAGTAGATCCAGTGAATCTGCCTCTTGGGCCCCTCCCATTAATTGAAGTTTAAGCCCATCTACCAGAGCTGAGTCTAAAGCCAAAACACTTTCATTGGCAAACAGTCTTAAAACCTTAGGGCTAATAAAGGCCTGGTCTTCGATCTGCGGCGCTACGGAATCTAAGGCGGGAAAGCCCTGCCAATGAATACTATCCAAGTAAAACCGATCGGACCGAGTTTTGGTATAATTACATATCCAACCCGCCGCCCTAGACAAGCGGTAGCTGCTATCCAAAATACTATCTATGCTTACAAATGGGGCGCCATTTAAAGCTAATTCCAACCGCCACCAGAAATCGAGGTCCCGCGATAGCCGAATTTCTAGATCTAAACTAGGGTGATCAAGCAAGTCTTCATGGCTGCAAAAAAGCGACTGAGCACTAGAACCATCACTGCGCCAGAGGCATATTTGGTCCTTGCTATTACCCACCCGTAGGAAATAGCCGCGAAAACCTTGCCCGAGACTATCTCGATCACTCATTACGACCAAATCGGTAAAATTGGAGCTACTGGGATTAAAATCAAGCCGAAGTTTAAAGTACCAGGCGGCCCCTTCGCTTATGGGGCTGTAGGTTGCCAAATAAGCTGTTCCGGCCAGGCTATCGTTTAAGCGCAAACCTGTTTCAACTTGAAAAGAATTAGTGTCGCCCCACCAGGTGGGGTTTTGATTAAAATCACCGTCCTTGAAAGCGTCGAAGACCGTGACTTGAGCCCACAGGGAAATGGGCATCAGAAAAAATAAGATGCGAAACATAGGCTAAGGTTTAAAGGTTAATTTTGCCGTTTTAAAGATAGGAAATGAAGATCGCAGTTATAGGTGCCACCGGCATGGTAGGCGCGGTAATGTTCCAGGTTTTAGAGGAAAGAGGTTTCGAAAAACACGAAGTTTTGGCGGTAGCTTCGAAACGTTCGGTAGGTAAAAAAGTACCTTTCGGCGGGAGGGAGTTGGCGGTGATAGACCTCGAAACGGCCTTGAACGAAAAGCCCGATCTTGCCTTGTTCTCGGCGGGAGGTGAAACCTCTCTCGAATGGGCCCCACGCTTTGCCCAGCAAGGAACCTACGTAGTCGACAACTCTTCGGCTTGGCGAATGGATCCCACAAAAAAATTAATCGTTCCCGAGATCAACGGTGAGCTTTTGGAAGCAGAAGATCGCATTATTGCCAACCCCAATTGCAGCACGATTCAATTGGTTATGACCTTGGCACCGCTACACGAAAAATACGTGATTAATAGAGTGGTAATAAGTACTTATCAAAGTATTACCGGAACGGGTATCAAGGCCGTTGAGCAATTGGAAAACGAAAAAAACGGTCGCGAAGGTGAAATGGCTTATCCATATCCCATCCATGAG
>CBFHJH010000010.1:79762-90179 GCA_965656185.1 Croceimicrobium sp. | reverse complement strand
GAATGCCTTACCACACTGTGATGTTTTTATGGAAAACGGCTATACTAAGGAAGAAATGAAGCTGACCAATGAAACAAAAAAGATCTTAGGGGATGATAAGGTAGAAGTAACTGCCACTGCGGTTCGTATTCCCGTTAAGGGCGGTCATAGCGAAAGTGTGAACATCGAATTCGAACGCGAGTATCAAATCAGCGATCTTAAGCGGCTTTTAGCCGATCAACCAGGCCTTAGCTTACAAGACAATGTAGACGTGAACCTTTACCCCATGCCGCGCTACGCCGAGCATAAGGACGATGTGTTTGTGGGTCGGATCCGACGCGATTTGAGTAGAGTGAACTGCGTAAATTTATGGATCGTTGCCGATAACCTTCGCAAGGGTGCCGCCACAAATACCGTACAGATCGCACAAAAATTGATCGAAAAAGGTTTCCTTCCCGCTTCTTAAAGAAGTCTTAAAAAGCAATTTTTGGAAACTTATTGGCCCCGAGCTTCGTTATGCTGTTAAAGCAAGAAGATGAGAGCAGTAACTTCATTAATGGTAGTCTTATTTATGGCTATCGGATTAAATGCGCAAAAAATGAGTGATTCTAAAGAATACGGACGTGCTTTATTTGCCTCAGGTTGTTACTGGGGGACCGAATATTATATGCAACAAGCCGAAGGGGTGATCGAAACCAATGTGGGTTATGCCGGAGGACACGTAGAAAACCCAAGCTATCGCGAAGTTTGCACCGGCCGCACCGGTCACGCCGAAACGGTAGAGATCATTTACGATCCTGCAAAGACCGACTACGAAACCCTCTGTCGGCTTTTCTTCGAAACGCATGACCCTACCCAAGTAGATCGTCAAGGCCCAGATATTGGCACCCAATATCGCAGCGCTATTTTCTACCTCAGCGATGAGCAGAAAGAAATTGCTGAGAAACTAGTGGGGCTCTTAGAAGAGAATGGTTACGATATCGCAACTGAAATTACCGGCGGCGCCACCTTTTATAGAGAGCAAGAAGAGTACCATCATGATTATTACCAAAAAAAGGGCGGCACTCCTTATTGCCACATGTACACCAAGCGCTTCTAAAAACTTTAGTCTTCAACAAATTCACTGAGCTCCAACCAACGGAGCTCTTTTTCTTCCAAGTCGCTTTGAACCGCTTCTAAAGCCTGCGATAGCTCCAGCACCTTATCCGCATCGGTAGAGGCTCCTTCCAATTCCTTGGCCAATTGAGCGCGTTTTTCTTCCAAGGCCTCAATTTCGCCTTCCAGGGCTTCAAATTCAAGGCTTTCGGCATAGGTGAGCTTGGTTTTTTCCTTGGGCTTGGCCTCCTTTTCCTTTTTGGCCTTTACCATGCTTTGCTCTCGTAAACGCTTTTTCTCTGCCTCTTCCTTCTGGGCCGCGCGGTAATCGCTGTAATTTCCGGGGAAATCCCGTACCTCACCTTCACCTTCGAAGACAAATAGATGATCGGCGATCTTATCCATAAAAAAACGATCGTGGGTAACTACCAATACACAACCAGGAAACTCCAAGAGAAAGTCTTCGAGCACGTTCAAGGTGAGTATATCCAAATCATTGGTTGGCTCATCCAAGATTAGAAAGTTAGGATTGGCCATTAATATCGTGCAGAGGTATAAGCGTCGCTTCTCGCCTCCGCTTAGCTTAGAAACATAGGTATATTGCTTATCTCCATCAAAAAGAAAGCGCTCTAAAAGCTGACTGGCACTAAGGTCGCCTCCCTTGCCTTCCCTAGGAATATACTCGGCTATATCCTTAACCACTTCGATAACTCGCTTGTCTTCCTTAAGGTTTAAGCCGGCCTGAGTGTAAAAGCCAAATTGCACTGTATCACCAATAATAACCTTTCCACCGTCGAGTTCTTCGCGCTTGGTGATCAATCGCATTAAGGTAGACTTCCCCGCCCCATTGGGTCCCACGATACCCACTTTCTCGCCTTTCTTAAAAACATAATTGAAAGATTCGAGAATGCGCTTATCTCCGTAACTCTTCTTAAGCTTATGGAGTTCAATGATCTTGGAACCCAAACGGGTCATTTTGATATTGAGCTTTAACTCATCTTCTTTTAGGTCGCTACTGGCCACCTTCTTCAATTCGCCAAAAGCATCAATGCGTGCCTTACTCTTGGTCCCTCTCGCTTTGGGTTGCCGGCGCATCCACTCTAGCTCCTTACGCATTAAATTCCGAGCCTTATCCACTTTAGAGGCTTCTGCCTCTTGTCGCTCCGCCTTGCGTTCTAAAAAGGCCGTGTAATTGCCAGGATGTTTATAGATCTTTTGGTCTTCTAGTTCGAGTATCATGTCGCAAACCGACTCTAAGAAATAGCGGTCATGCGTTACCATTAATAAGGTTTTACCTTTTTGGGTCAAATAAGCTTCCAGCCATTCGATCATATCCAAATCGAGGTGGTTGGTGGGTTCATCTAGAATTAAGAGATCGGGCGAAGAAATAAGGATCCGAGCGAGCGCCACTCTTTTCTTTTGCCCTCCCGATAAAGGTTCGATCTTTTGATGCACTTGATGCAAGCCCAGTTTCCCAAGAATGGTCTTCACCTGACCTTCAAAGTCCCATGCTTTTAGTCGCTCCATTTTATCGAAGGCCCTTTGATAGGCGTCGGCCTGATCGGGACGTTCCAAGGCTTCCTCATACTGTAAAATAGCCTGGGTCATAGGGTTGTCTACCGCTAAAACCGACTGGAGAATGCTGCGCTCTGGGTTAAGGTCCGGTTCCTGACTTAAGAACTCAATTCTAATGCCCTTCCTGAAGGTTACTAGTCCTTGGTCGGGCTCCTCGATACCGGCTAAGATCCGCAGCATGGTAGTTTTACCACTACCATTTCGTGCTACTAAGGCCGCCTTTTCCCCTTCGGCCAAGCCAAAGGAAACACCTTCGAAAAGCTTACGCGCTCCGTAAGATTTAGCAATATTTTCTACCGAGAGGAAATTCATTAATCCCGGCGAAAATACGGATTAGTTGAGGGTAGCCGCCAGCAATTGTCGGCTAAATTCACTGAAGCGGTCGCGAATGGCATGTGGCGTGCCGTATAGGTTTAATCGCTGTAAGTAATGGTCTCGAAGTTCCGCTAATTTTGGGTTCTGATTTAAGCTTGCCACGGCCATGCCGCGAAAGCAACGCAATGGCTCACTAAAAGCTAGCAGGCTTACTTTATTGGGACTGTCGTTAAAATAGCTATCGAGGGTCTTGAGATCGGCCAAGCTGTCAAGAAATGAAAAGCCCTCTTTGCGAAAGAAGTCCTTTATATGGGCGGCCATCCGGTAAATATCTGCTTCATCGCGTATTTCAAAACGCAGGTGCTTTTCTCCCTTAAATTTAGCTAGATTGGTAATTGTAGTATTGGATTCGGCCTGTAATCCGCGCATGCCGAATACAAATGGAGCGATCATTTCCTCTACTAGATTTATCCTAGCTCCAAAAGTGCATTCTACCAAACTAAGGTCCTCATAGGGACTAAAGCTAAAAATAACATTGCGCCAAGAACGCGCGTGGTCTTTCCTAAACTGATGGTCTAGCTTAATGAGTGAATAGCCCTCTTTAGCGAAAAAGGGGGCCAATATTTCAAAGCAGTGCGCTGGTAGTTCGGATCTAATCATCGCGCAGCCTGCTATCGGAACGAATTCCATTCGGCTCAATATAGCGTTGCGCAGCGCGCTCTTCTTCTCTTGGCTCTCTAATATAAAGTACCTGGCCTGTAAAATGGAGGTCCTTGCCTGCGAGGGCGTGATTGAAATCGACCAGTACCGACCCATCCATCACTTCACTAATAGTACCGAGCTTTTCCTCAGCGGTTCCCATCCCGAAAACCAAACGATCCCCTTTTTCGAACTCCTTATTCGGAAACCGTTCACTCTCGGGCAGATCGTGGTATGCAAATTCCTGAATCAATTTGGGGTCCAGTTTACCATATCCTTCGCTGGCAGGAATAGTGAAGTCAAAGGCTCCTCCTTCGGACTTACCGATCAAATTTGCCTCGAATGCAGCCAGCATTTGCCCCGATCCGAAATAAAATTTCAAAGGCCAATGCTCGTCCATAACTTCCATGATCTCACCATTCTTGCCGCCATCCCGAAGGATGTATTTCAGCTCAACGATTTTATCCTTCTCAATTACTTTCATACCTTCATAAACCATTAAAGAAGGCGATAGTTTAACTTTGCCTCAATTCCCTTCTCTATGACCTCAAATGAAAAGCCATTAAGCTTTACCGGTACCCTTAGTCACGTTGGCGAAAGCATCTTTAGTGTGATGACTCGTATGGCCAATGAGCATGCTGCCGTTAATCTTTCGCAAGGCTTTCCAGACTTCTCGGCCGACGCAGATTTGATCAAAAAGGTGGAGGAGCAATTGCATAAAGGACATCATCAATACGCCCCCATGCCAGGTGCGCCAGCATTCCGAGAAGCGCTTAGTGCTATTAGTGCTGAGTTTTTCGGACACCAATATGATCCTAATTCGGAAATTACCGTTACCGCCGGTGCCACCCAAGCTTTGGCCACGGCCATTGCCACAACTGTACGCGAGGGCGACGAAGTCATACTTTTTAGTCCCGCCTACGACAGTTATATCCCGATGATCGAATTACACGGCGGCACCCCAATTACGGTAAAGTTATTACACCCTGATTACAGCGTAGACTGGGATCAGCTTAAACGCTTGGTGAACCACCGCACCAAGATGATTATTGTGAATAGCCCCCATAACCCAAGCGGTAGAGTGTGGACCGAGCAGGATTACTTAAAGCTGCAAGAAATTGTCGCCAATTCCAATATTCTGATTTTGGCCGATGAGGTTTATGAGCACTTGGTATTCGACCCGTCTAAAAAACGGAGTGTACGCCAATTCCCAGAATTGCAAAAACGCAGTTTCGTGGTAGGTTCTTTAGGCAAAACGGTGCACGTTACGGGCTGGAAAGTAGGCTACTGCATGGCCCCCCAGAAAATGATGCGCGAATTTCAAAAGGTACATCAGTTTCAGGTTTTTAGTGTAAACCATCCCGTGCAACTGGCCCTAGCCAACTACCTTACAGAAACCGACCTCAACGCGGTAGGTAAAATGTACGCAGACAAACAAAGCTACTTGGCTCAAGAATTGGCCGAGAAAACCCGCTTTAAACCGCTAATTAGCGAAGGAACTTATTTCCAATTGGTAGACTATAGTGCCATAAGTGATAAAAAGGATCGGGAGTTTGCCGAGTGGCTCTGCCAAGAAGTTGGTGTGGCGGCCATTCCGCTCAGTCCCTTTTATCGCGAACCAACCGATAATAAAGTTTTACGCCTTTGTTTTGCCAAGAACGTCGAAACCCTAGATGCGGCCATCGAAAAACTAGCTAAGCTGTAAGTGTAAAAGCTTACTGCAACTTCATTTGTAGCTTAAAATTCACCCCCATGCTGTAAGGGATCACCTCAAAGGGATATTCTTCGGTGTAAATACTGTTAGAGAAATACATCATCGTAGGCTCTATCCCGATATTCATATTACGCGAAACGTAGTACTGCAAGCCAATACTTAAACTGGTAGAAGCCATAAAACGACGGTATGAGCGCTCATTAAGATCGATCAAATCTAGGGTGCGGTAGTCGATGGTAGAGCCCTGCGCCTTTAAGAAATAAAGGACGCTAAAGCCTAACTCTAAGTTTATCCTCAAGTGATCGGTGGCCCAAGGTTGGTAGCTCACACTAAAGGGTATATTCACGAAGTGAAAACTATTTACATCACTAAAGGCAATGCGCTCTGGGTCCTTCCGTAAAGTATAGTTACGAATCTCCCCACGATCGTCGAAGTTGGCGTGGCGAAAGTTCACAAAGTCGAATTCGGCCCGGTAGCTGTTGTTGATGTATTCAATTCCCGAGTTGATATAGGTAATAGCTCCCACGCGGCGACTGATTTCAAAACCTACGTTCAAATTGATTCCTGAACGCTCGGAATTCTGCATGGCATCGATAAAATCGGCGTGTAATAAAGCTTGCTTACTTGGATCTACCCTAAACTCCCGAAAGGCGAAGTTGGGGTATATATTTAAGCTATAGCTCCAGGGCTTTTTCTCCTGCAATGGGCTGATATAAGGTTCATACTTATCCTCTGCCGCCGCCTGAATTCTTAGAAGATCACGTAATCGAGTGTTTTTAAAACCAAATTTTGGCTCCATCTGCGTTTCGCCTAAGGCTAGACCCTGTGCCTTACCCAATGCCTCTTTCGTGTCTGGCTCCTGTAAAAAAATGTTTGAAAATGGCTCCGCTCGGAATTGTGCAGCTTCTTGCCTTGGGGTCTTGGAACCAGACTGCTTCGCCCCAGAGCTAGCCACTTGCAAAGCGCTTCTGCGATTTTCTTTGTGGACCGCTTTCGCGGAAGAGAACTCTAAGGGACTTTCTTGCTGAGCAGTCATCTTAGCTTCTTCGATGTGCTGATTAGGTAAGGCCATGGCCTCCCGTTTGGGACTAAGGCTGCGAAGATTTTCGGACTTATTTTTTTGCTCGGGCAAGCTCCAATCGCCACTAATAAAAGTCTGGCTAAAAAGTAACAAAGCCAAAAAGCTCACAATTCCAGATACCCTACGCACCCTTTGGCGCCAAAGCGCCCTAGACATCTTCCTTTCGAAGACGGCCCAATCGGGTTGGGGGTCTCCATCGAGTAAGCCGAGCTTCTCGCGAATAAAATCTTCGATATTTCTAAACTTCTGGCTCACCTTAAGCTTCTCCTCTTAATTTCTTGGCTAATAATTTCTTGGCCTTGGCTAGTTGGCTTTTGCTTGTTCCTTCACTAATATCAAGTTCATCGGCAATTTCACGGTGACTAAAACCATCCAAGACGTACATACTAAAGACGGTGCGGTAACCGAGCGGAAGTTCATTTACCTTTTCGAAAACATCACGGGCAGTAAGCCTTTCGGCGTCTTGTAGCTCAAATTCATCAACTTGAGTTTCCGCCAATTGAATGTCTTCGAGATTTACCTTTATGCCACGGCGAACTTCTTTGCGTATTGCACTGATGCTATTGTTGATCATAATCCGAGTGATCCAAGTCTGCAAACTGGCCTTACCCTTGAATTTCCCAATACTGAGAAAGACCTTGATAAAACCATCGTGCATAAGATCTCGCGCATGTTCTTGATCCTTGGCATAACGCCGACAGATGTTCAACATCTTACCCGAAAAAAGCTCGTAAACTCGCTTTTGTGCCAATTTCTCGCCCGCTGCACAAGCCAAAACCAACTCCTGTTCGGAGCTGTTCAAAAGGATCTCTTTGGGAGGGCTTAATCCTTCCAGATCCTCTATGCGAATGATATGTTCAGGCTTTGAACTCAATCCAGAGGGCTTTAATTATTAGACTAGAAGCTACACAGGTGGTTGCCTAAAACTAACGAAAAAAAGAAGCCCTCCGTGGGGGAGGGCTTCATAAATATCTGAATTTTAACATTTTAGTCGACTATGATCCACTGGCCGCCCGAAACTAAGGGCTCTGCCTTCTTGTATTTCATCTCTTTCTTTTCTCCGGTGCTTAAGTTTTGAACGGTAACGTGATCATTACGTCCATGCTTCTTTTCACTAATCACCGGCTTTCTTTTGGGTGCCTGAGGTCGACCCTCACCTGCTGCGCCACCACCAGAAGCATCGCTCTGTGGGTGAGAGGCTTGCATTCCCTCATAAGCACTGCGCTGCGGTGCACGTGCTTGCTGTACTTGACCGGAGTCCTGACTAGGTAACTGACCTTTGAATAAGAAGCTGGCGATCTCACGGTTCATGCGATCTACCATTGCTTTAAAGAGCTCGAATGCTTCGAATTTGTAGATCAATAAGGGGTCTTTTTGCTCGTATTGAGCAGTGCCCACGCTCTGACGAAGGTCATCCATTTCACGCAAATGCTCCTTCCAACGGTCATCGATAGTAGCCAAGGTAACCGACTTTTCGAAATCACGGATCAGTTGACGGCCTTCGCTGTCTACCGCTTTTTCCAAATTGGTTACGATCTGCATGGTTTTACTACCATCGGTAAATGGAATAACGATATTCTTGTACTGATTGCTCTGGTTTTCGAAAACGTTCTTGACCACGGGCATCGCCATTTGTGCGATGCGTTCATTCTTATTGGTGTAAGCCTGAAGCACTGCTTCGTGCAAACGAATCACTAGATCTTCGTGACTGGCCTTGTCAAAGGTGGCCTGATCTACCGGCGCTTCCATACTAAAGACGCGTAATAACTCTAAGCCAAATCCTTCATAGTCTTTTACCGGTAAGGTTTCGGCCACTATCGCCTCTACGGTTTCGTAGAACATATTGGCGATATCTACCTGCATCCGCTCACCAAATAAAGCGTGACGGCGACGACGGTAAATTACCTCCCTTTGAGAGTTCATTACATCATCGTACTCCAGCAAGCGTTTACGAATACCAAAGTTGTTTTCCTCTACTTTCTTCTGGGCGCGCTCTATACTCTTGGTTACCATACTATGCTGGATAACCTCACCTTCTTCCAGCCCCATGCGGTCCATAATTTTAGCCACCCTTTCAGAGTTGAATAGACGCATTAAGTCGTCTTCTAAGGAAACGAAGAATTGTGAGCTACCGGGATCCCCTTGACGACCGGCACGACCACGAAGCTGGCGGTCTACCCGGCGCGAGTCGTGGCGCTCCGAACCGATGATCGCCAACCCACCTGCAGCTTTAGCCTCGGGACTAAGCTTAATGTCGGTACCCCGACCGGCCATGTTAGTAGCGATGGTTACCCTGCCCGGCTGACCTGCTTCGGCTACGATCTCCGATTCCTTTTGATGCAGCTTCGCATTCAAGACATTGTGCTGCACCTTACGCAGCTTTAAGGCCCTACTTAAGACTTCCGAGATCTCCACATTAGTAGTACCCACCAAAACTGGACGGCCTTGCTCTACCAATTTACTGATCTCATCAATAATAGCGTTGAATTTCTCACGCTTAGTACGATAAACCAAATCTTCTCGGTCGTCACGTACGATAGGCTTATTGGTCGGTATTACCGTTACCTCCAGCTTATAGATATCCCAGAGTTCTTCCGCTTCCGTCTCTGCTGTACCGGTCATACCGCTCAGCTTATTGTACATCCGGAAATAATTCTGCAGGGTTACGGTCGCATAGGTTTGGGTAGCGGCCTCGATCTTAACGTTTTCTTTGGCCTCGATCGCTTGGTGCAATCCGTCGGAGTAACGACGGCCCTCCATGATACGACCTGTTTGCTCATCTACGATCTTAACCTTGTTTTCCATCACCACATACTCATTGTCTTTTTCAAACAAGGTATAAGCCTTTAACAACTGATTCATGGTGTGAATTCGCTCGCTCTTGATCGAGAAATCACGCATGATCTCCTCTTTGCGAGCCGCTTTATCTTCGGCGCCTAGCTCCTCTTTTTCGAGCGAGGAAAGCTGGGTACTGATATCCTCAAGGATAAAGAAGTTCTTATCGGTATCGCCCGAAATCAATTCGATACCCTTATCGGTAAGATCGATTTGATTGTTCTTTTCATCGATGGTAAAATAAAGCTCATCATCGATGATATGCATATTCTTATTCTGCTCTTGCATGAAGAAGTTCTCGGTCTTCTGCAAAAGCGTTTTCATTCCTTCCTCACTTAAGAACTTGATCAAGGTCTTGTTCTTGGGCATACCGCGGTAAACGCGTAAGAGCTTTTGAGCTCCTTCATCTTTTTGATCCTTCTCGCCAGAATTAATGAGCTCACGTGCTTCCTTGAGCTCTTTGGTAGCAAAAGCCTTCTGAGCATTAACCAGTTTTACCACATGGGGCTTCAACTCGTTAAACTCTTGGCGATCGCCTTGGGGCGTTGGACCCGAAATGATCAATGGAGTTCGCGCTTCGTCGATCAATACCGAGTCAACCTCATCAACGATCGCGTAATTATGTGGGCGCTGTACTAAGTCCTCCGGACTAGCTGCCATATTATCACGTAGGTAGTCGAAGCCGAATTCATTATTGGTTCCGTAGGTAATATCGGCGCGATATGCGGTTCGCCGTTCTTCAGAATTAGGACGGTGGCGGTCGATGCAATCTACCGCTAAACCATGAAATTCATACAAGGGCCCCATCCATTCGGAGTCACGACGGGCTAGATAATCATTCACGGTAACCACATGCACCCCGCGACCGGGCAAGGCATTAAGATAAACTGGTAGGGTAGAAACCAAAGTTTTACCCTCACCGGTAGCCATCTCGGCAATGGAACCTTTATGCAATACGGAGCCTCCGATTAACTGAACGTCGTAATGCAACATTTCCCAAACGATCTCTGCTCCAGCGGCGGTCCAACTGTTCGACCAAATTGCCTGGTCTCCATCGATCTCCACGGCATCTGAGGTCTGCGCTAATTTGCGGTCCATCTCAGTGGCTTCAACCACCAACTGAC
>CBFHJH010000010.1:74782-79664 GCA_965656185.1 Croceimicrobium sp. | reverse complement strand
CCATTTTCCTTCCAACGACGCGCCGTTTCCTTTACTACGGCAAAAGCTTCGGTCTTGATCTCCTCTAAAACCTCTTCGATCTTATCAGTAAGACTCGCCTCGATCTTATCGATCGATTCGTAAAGCTCTTCTTTCTTTTCAATATCGTTTTCAGTTTCCAAAGATGCCTTCAGCCGCTCCAGTTCATCTTGTTCGCTCTGAATGTAGTCCTTGATCTTGGCCTGGAACTCCGCTGTTTTCTTACGCAGTTGGTCGTCACTGAGACCATTTAGTTTTTCATACTCCGCGTTTACAGCTTCCACCACCGGCATTAGCGCTTTCATGTCGCGCTCGCTCTTCGATCCGAATATCTTAGTGAGAATGTTTCCCAGCATTATTTTTCTTTTTCGCTCTTATTGAAGAAGGGCAAAGTTAAACAAAAGGCAAGGGCATTTTTCTACAAAAAGAGAGCTTATCTAAATTTCTGTAAATCTGAAGATTAATTTGTAATTTCACAGAAACACCCACTATGCAAATACACCAATTAACGGTGAAAGACCCTTCGTCTTTCCAGCTTCCCGGCCTTCCGTTTCAAGCAGATCTCATCTTGATCTTAGGTGCTCATGCCCATTTACAAGCTCCTTTTATTCAAGAAATACGCCTAAAAAATTCTCAAGCCATTATGGCAGGCTGCACTACCGCAGGGGAAATTGCGGGCGGCAGGGTTAACGATGATAGTTTGGTCCTGAATTTCCTGAAATTCGAGCGCTCCAAGGTTATTTACCAAGATAGGCTTATAGCTTCCGACCAGGAGAGCCTAAGTGTGGGGCAAGAGCTCGCCCGAAGCCTTCCAACGGATAATCTTAAGCACTGTTTGGTCTTATCCGACGGACTCAATATCAATGGCACTCAATTGGTGAAAGGACTACGTGAATCATTACCTAAAAAAGTAAGCTTGACCGGAGGCTTGGCAGCAGACGGACCACATTTCGAAAAGACCTTCCTCCTCGATAATGAAGCAAAAGTAGTCTCTAACAAAGTTTTAGCGATCGGCTTTTACGGCGACATTCAAGTTAATTACGGATCTATGGGAGGTTGGGATTCTTTCGGCATAGAACGGCTCGTGACGCGCAGCACAAATAATGTGGTACACGAATTAGATAGTACCCCTGCTTTAAAACTATACAAAAGTTTCCTTGGGCCAGCGGCCGAAGAACTTCCCTCTTCCGGTCTTCTTTTCCCTTTAAGTATGCGTTCTGAAATAAAAAAAACACCTTTGGTTAGAACCATTTTAGGGGTTAATGAAGCAGAGCAAAGCCTGACCTTTGCGGGCGATATCCCGGAAGGCTCCTATGTAAGACTAATGAAAGCGAATGTGGATCGATTGATCAACGGAGCAGAGGAGGCTGCTGACCTAGCTCAGCAAGAAAATGTAGAATTTGCCCTCTGCATTAGCTGCGTAGGTCGTAAATTAGTGCTCAAGCAAATGGTTGAGGAAGAAGTGGAGGCCGTACAAGAGGTTTTCGGAAAGGATTGTACCATTACTGGCTTTTACTCCTACGGCGAAATTGCTCCTTTTAAGGAGGGAGCCGAATGTGAGCTTCACAACCAAACAATGACCATAACCAGTTTTAGCGAAAGTGGAAACTAAAGACCTGCACCGTTTATTAAGAAGGCAGCTTCGCAAACACCTGCCCGAAAATAAGGAACTCCCCGAAGATTTTATTCGAGCGGTAGATCAAGCTTATAAGGATTTCGATAAAGACGTTAGGCACACCGAGAACATTCTCGAACTTAGCTCTCAGGAACTCTTTAAAGTCAACCAAGAGCTAAAGTCTAATGTAAGCTCTATTTCAGCCGAAGCTGAAGCCCTTAGCAAACAGCTGAGCCATATCGTTAACAATATTCAGGAAGTGGTCTTTCAAACCGATATAAACGGTTGTTGGACTTTCTTAAATCAAGCTTGGGAGCGCATAACCGGCTATAAGGTAGAAGAAAGTATTGGCCAGTCCTTTACCTCTATGGTTTTTCCGGAAGACAAGGAGCTCTCCATGCATCACCTCTCTGAGCTGGTAAACGGCAATGAAACTACCAGCCGCTATAATTTACGCTACATCACCAAATCAGGTCAAATTCGCTGGACCGAGGCGATCGTTAGCTTAGACTTAGATGAGGAGGGCCGACTTTTAGGGGCGTCTGGGACCCTTACTGATATCCATGGCCGCTATTTAGCTGAGGAACAACTGCGATTAGCCAGCAATAACCTAAATCAAGCCCAAGAACTTACCAAACTTGGTTCTTGGGAATATTCGCTAGAGAGCAATCATGAGGTTTATTGGTCGCCTCAGATGTACAAACTCTTGCGCTTGCCCGAGGAAAAAGCTCCTCGTTTCAAAAAGCTTCGTAATCTGCTTAAGCCTGAAAGTGAAGAAAAGCTTTTAGAAGTCCTAAACCAACTGACCCAACACGGTGGGGAAATAAGTCTGGAAATAGAACTTAAAGACGAGCGCTGGATGAATTTACGCGCTAGTTTAAAAGAGGACCTACATCATGAGAAAAAGGTACTTACCGGAACCCTTTTAGATATAACTGAAAGGAAAAATTTCGAACGAGATCTAATTCAGGCCAAGCAAACTGCCGAAAGAGCACTGGCCATTAAATCGGATTTTCTCTCCAATATGAGCCACGAGATCCGAACCCCCATGAATGCCATATTAGGGCTTACGGAAATCCTTTTAAAGCGCAAAGATCTCAGTGATTCCACCCGCAGCAATCTGGAGCTTATTCAATATTCTGCCGATAACTTATTGGTGATCATCAATGATATTCTGGATTTCTCTAAGATCGAAGCTAAAAAGTTAAAGTTGGAGAAAATCAACTTCAACTTGCACGCGGTAATCGACAAATTGCTGCACACTTGGCGCTTAAAAGCAGAGCATAAAAATATCGCTTTGGAAAGCGAATGGGATGAAAAACTGCCCATTAACGTTATTGGCGATCCCTACCGTCTCAATCAGATATTGCTCAATCTGATCAGCAATGCCATGAAGTTCACCCAAGAGGGATACGTGAAATTAAAGGTGCAGCTTCTAGAGCAGAAAGGGGAAATGCATCAAATAGAATTTATCGTTCAAGATACCGGGATTGGCATCTCAGCCGAAAAGCTGCATCAAATATTTGAAAGCTTTACCCAAGCTTATACCGATACAACTCGCAATTTTGGCGGCACCGGATTAGGTTTGGCTATTACCAAAAGCCTTGTGGAAATGCATGGAGGCAAGCTTTCGGTAGAAAGCAAGGTGGGAGCGGGCAGTACCTTTAAGTTTCAAATCGAATACCGCTTAGCGAAAAGCGCACCAAAAAGCAGTCTGCTAAAAGCGACCCTGGAAAATAGCAAGGACCTCGAAGGCTTGCGCACCCTGGTAGTTGAAGACAATAAGGTAAACCAAATGCTAATTAAGCAAGTACTTAAGAGTTGGGGTACCGAAATTAGCTTGGCGGAAAACGGACAAGCGGCAGTGGAGATCTGCAACACGCAAAATTTCGATGTGATCTTCATGGACCTACAGATGCCGATCAAGAACGGTTTTGTTGCTACCCATGAAATTAGAAGTAATCGAGACTGCCCCAATAGCGGCACTCCTATTTTAGCTCTTACGGCAGATGCCATGCCCGAGACAAGGAGAATGGTAGAACAGGGAGGTTTTAATAGCTATATCACTAAACCCTTTAAAAGAGATGAGTTATTTGAGGAGGTTTTGAAAGTCCTTAATGAGCCTTCTTGAGGTCTGCTCCAAATAAGTACACCTGCTCCCCTTCGAAATCTATGGTGCGCAGTTCTTTAAAGCCAATTTTCTTGGCTACTTGAATGGAAGGATGGTTTTCGAGATCAATGATCGAAACCAATTGATCCGCGTCCAAATGCTTTTGAGCAAATTTGATCAGGGTCCGGGCTGCTTCTCCGGCATAGCCCTTGCCCCAAAACTGAGGCAGTATGGAGTAAGCGATTTCATGGTATTGCTCCCCTTCGATCTCTCGCAATAAGATTCCTGCAGATCCAACTAACTTCTCAGCCTGCCAATCGAATAAAGCTAAGTGACCAAACTCCTTCTTTCGATATCGTTCTAACTGCTTATCGATCCAAAACTCTGCTTTTTCGAGAGAGCTAAGCTCAGCGTCAAAGGCCAAAAATGCCAGGGCCTTTGGATCCTTAAAAAAAGGTTCCCATGCCGGAGCGAAACTTTTGTCCCAAGGAACAAAACGCAGGCGATCACTGAGTAGTGCGGTATATTTCATGAAAAGAAAAGGGCCCTGATGGGCCCTAATTTAATATTCGTCTTCGTTCCAGAGGAAGTCTTCTTCCGAAGGATAGTCTGGCCAAATATCTTCTATTGACTCATACACTTCTTCTTCTTCCTCTTCCATAGCCTGTAGGTTTTCTACTACCTCCAAGGGGGCACCGGTACGAATTGAGTAATCAATTAGCTCATCCTTGGTAGCGGGCCAAGGTGCATCGCTCAAATAGCTAGCTAATTCTAAAGTCCAATACATAGGCTATATCTAAGTAGATTAATGTCTAATTTTTTGCAAAAATAAATTTTTAATGCACCTGTGCAACAAGTTTTCACAATTGCTCCTCAGGTCACTTAGCTGGTTTCCATAAGGTTTCGTTTCCCTTATGGGCCCAAGTGTAGTATCGCGCCAAAGTGAAAAGGAAATCACTAAGTCGGTTTAAATAGCGCAGGATGATGGTTTCGATCTGCTCCACTTCCATTAAGGAAACCACCCTTCGCTCGGCTCTGCGGCAAACGGTGCGAGCCACATGGGCCTGCGAGCTAGCCGTATCTCCTCCTGGCAAAACAAAGTTCCGCAAGGATTCTAAACTCTCGTTCATCCGGTCCAT
>CBFHJH010000010.1:38437-74683 GCA_965656185.1 Croceimicrobium sp. | reverse complement strand
CGCTTGCTCTAAACTTTCAATATCGCTTTCCGAAAGCTCCGGTAAAGAAAGTTTATTCTTCTTGGTAGCCGCCAGATGGGAGCCTATGGTAAATAAAATATTTTGAACAGACTTAAGTTGGGCTTCAAAATCTTTATTCTGGGCCTGATCTTGCATTAATCCCAGCTGTGCATTTAATTCATCTACCGTGCCATAGGCTTCAATGCGGAGATGATCCTTGGCTACCCTTTCGCCACTCACTAAGGAAGTTTCTCCCTTATCTCCGGTTTTAGTATATATTTTCATGCTAAATTCCTCCTTTCTAATTTTCCTCTATATAAGCAAAAAGCTTAGCGATTGTTGCCCAAAAGTATTGCCCTTGTCTCAAATTCTCATCATTAGTCACGAAAACGCCATCCGCAGCCAAATTCTTGAGGCCTACTTGCAAGAGCATTTAGGCCCGAAAGATCGGGTTTACAGCGGAGGCTGGGAGCCTAGTGGGGTAGACCCACAAGCGATTCGCGTAATGGCCGAAGACCGCGTGGTAATTGCTGGTCAGACTTCCGACCATTTCGAAGAATTTAAAGATTATCCCATCGAAAAACTGATCCTTCTCGATCCCAGAGCCGAAAATCTTTTAAATGGCAAATTCCCTGAGGCTCGTTTAGAATCGATTCCTTTGGAGGAAATAGATGGCTTTAGTGGCCCGGAACGCATGGATCAAGTGCGGAAGCTTCGCGACAGACTCAAAACCTTGGCGCTAGAGCTTGCCCAAAAGATCACTTCGTAGGCTCTATTTTTTTTCTGATATTTAAAGACACCAAAAAAAGGAACTATGGAAGGAATGGCCGAATTGGCGAGCATCCTCATTTTAAGTGTATTCGCTCAATGGTTGGCCTGGAGGGTAAAAATTCCGGCTATCTTGCCCTTGATCGTTATTGGCCTCGCCTTGGGACCTGGCTCCACCTTTTTTACCGCCAATGGCGAGAAGATCCTTGATGGTGATCAAATCTTTAGCGGTGACTTACTTTTTGCCTTCGTCTCTATTTCAGTAGGCGTAATTCTTTTTGAAGGTGGACTCACCTTAAAAATTAAAGAGATTCGACATCAGGCCGGCGTGGTACGAAACCTGCTAATCTTTGGGCCTATCATCACTTTAATTGGCGGTGGTTTTGCCGCGGCGCATTTCATGGGCTTGAGCTATAAATTGGCCTTTCTATATGGAGCATTAATTATTGTATCTGGCCCAACGGTGGTTACTCCTATCCTGCGTAATACCCGTCCCAATATTCGCATCAATAATGTGTTAAAATGGGAAGGAATCCTCATCGATCCATTAGGGGCGCTCATTGCGGTACTGGTCTATGAGTTCATCCAGACGAGCGACTTCCAAAATGCCAGTACTCTAGAAGTGATCAAAGAATTCATGTTAACCGTATCCGCTGGTATCTTCGTGGGCGGACTGGCGGCCTTTTTCTTGCGCTGGCTCTTGGAAAAAAATCGTTTGCCGAGCTATCTGCGCAATGTCATGGCTTTGGGCATGGTTATTTTTGCCTTCACCTTTGCCGAGTTCTTGGCGCATGAAGCCGGCTTGATGTCTACCACCGTGATGGGAATCATTATGGCCAACGTAAAGGTGCAGGAGCTCAAGAAAATTCTTTCCTTCAAGGAAGATGTAAGTATCATCCTTATTTCGGTCCTATTCATCCTCTTGTCGAGCCGCATCCAAATCGTTCAAATCGAAAAATTAGGGATCAACTCGTTATACCTATTCCTGGTGATCATTTTGGTACTTCGACCCTTTGCGGTTTTTCTCAGTACCATAGCTTCCAATTTCAATTGGCGCGAAAAAGTGTTTATGTCTTGGGTGGGCCCGAAAGGAATTGTAGCCGCCGCCGTAGCTTCGCTATTTGCCTTGCAGCTTACCTCTGGCCATTCATCCGATATCGATATCAAACAAGCGGAATTGATCCTTCCTTTAACCTTCATGCTCATTGTGGGCACGGTAATTCTACAAGGTTCTACCGCCAAACCCTTGGCCAAATTGCTTAAAGTAGAGCGCGAAGAACCCAAAGGAATCCTAATTGCCGGAGCCAACGAAAATGCTCGATTCTTGGCAAGTTTTCTGAAAGAACAAGGGGTGGACCTATTGCTAGCCGACACCTCAAAAACCAATCAAAAAGAAGCCATGCGACTTGGCTTTGAAGTTTATGATGGCAGCATTTTAAGCGATAACGTCTACGAGGAGATCGACCTTACCAATATTGGTGTATTAATGGCCATGACCTCCAGTGCCGAGATCAATAATCTCTCTTTAAAGTACTTCGATGATGAATTTGGACCGCAAAAGGTCTTTCGCCTATTGAGTAAAAAAGAGCTGGAAGTGCGTGATATCGAATATCCTAATGAAGTGCTTTTTGGAGGCCGAGTAGATTACCTGAACCTCGCCCAATCGGTGCGCCACGCCGAAAAAGTAATCGTTCAGGATTGTCCAGATTTTGAAGCCTTTGAAGAAATCTGTAAAAAGCATCATTCCGATATCATTCCCTTGTTCTTGCAGCGCAATAATGAGTGGTCGGTAATAAGTAAAGAACTACCTAGCTTCGGTAAAGGCGATAAGCTGGCCTTCATTCCTCGCTACACGACCTAATCCGACTCTAAAGACTCCCCCTCATATAGGGTTTCTACCGATTGTGCATTAAGGCCGTGCTCTTCCCGCAGCCAGCGGGAAAAGATATCCTTGTATCCATGGGTCACAAAAATATTTTCGGCACCAGTGGCTAAAACGGCCTTATTTAAACCTGGCCAATCGGCGTGATCTGAAAGCACAAAGCCTCGATCGGCCGACCGACGACGTCGCTGACCGCGTACGCTCATCCAACCCGAACAAAAAGCGGTGCTTTGCTTACCAAACTTCTTAGACCAAGCGCTATTCATGGCCGATGGAGGAGCGATGATGAGAGCCTTACCGTAGTCCTTCTTAGATACATCCTCAAGGTTTTGGCATTGGGGAATCCTTAAGCCCTCTTCTCTAAAAATTTGGTTGATAATCTCTACTGCTCCATGCGCTATAACGGGGCCTATTTCTGCATCGATGCTGCTTAGCAGTCTTTGGGCTTTCCCTAAAGAATAAGCACCGATTATAGACGCACGGCCCTCTGCTTGATTTTGCCTCCACCAACGATTTACCTCTTCGAATACCTCTTGTGGCTCTGGCCAACGGTAAATCGGTAATCCAAAAGTTGACTCGGTAATAAAGTGATCGCAGCTTACCGGCTCAAAAGCTGCACTTAAATCATCTTGCTCTAGTTTATAATCGCCACTAACCACCCAGACCTCTCCGCCGTAAGCAAGTCTTATCTGCGCAGATCCTGGTAAATGACCGGCTGGGTGGTAACTTACTTCTACGCCATTAATTTTTAAGCCCTCCCCGTAGTCTAGGGTCTCAATCTTGATATCTTTACCTAAGCGATGTCGCAAAATTGGGGCGGTTAAGGGATGGCATAAATAGGATTCCATTCCCCAACGCGCGTGATCGGAATGAGCGTGAGTAATAAGGGCTCGCTTTACGGGCTTCCAAGGGTCGATGTAAAAATCACCCTGCTCGCAATAAATTCCCGCTTTGTTAATAATTAAAAGAGCCAAGTTTGCAACTATGGTTTTTGTGACATTAATTTAGCCTGATTATCAATTGTCTAAATATAATTACTTGATAATTAAACCTAATGCTTCGTAATTTTTCCCTTAGTCTAATGATCCTAAGTCTCTTCGCCTGCCAAGAGGAAAACTCCTACCGGGCTAGAGTAAGTATTGGACAAGTTAACGGGCAAAGTCGATTTTTGATCGAAGGGGCGGTGCACGAAATAAAAGGTCTTTCGGGCTACACCTATCTAAAAGAGGCAGCAAAGATCGGCGCCAATACCATCCGAACTTATGACACCACAGGCTTAAAGGCCATCTTAGACTCGGCTCAAGACTATAATTTAATGGTAGTTGCCGGTATTTGGCTTCCGCAGACAAAAGACCGCTGGTTCGTGGAAAATGAAGGTGAGGTGGATAAATTCGCTAGAGGCCTGGCTGATCTAGGCCGGAAATACCGAAAACACCCCGCACTTTTGAGCTGGTGTCTAGGGAATGAACTTTACTATAATGACATCACAGAATTTAAATTCGCCAGCGTATATCAAAGACTAGTGGATTCTTTAAAAGCCGGCGACCCAGACCACCCCGTGGGCACCGCTTTTGCCAATTTCGTTCAACGAAAAGTGCTCAACTTCGACCTGAAGACCAATTGTTTAGATTATTACCTGGTTAATACTTTTAGTCAGCTAAAAAATGTTGACCAGCAGGAACGTCAAATCAAGTTCCTTCTCGATAAACCTTTTTTGATCGGTGAATTTGGTGAGACCGGTCCCTGGGAATCTCCAGAAACCTCTTGGGGAGCCCCCCTAGAACTATACAGTTACCAAAAAGCTGCGGCACTGAAAGAGCAGTTCCAAAACCTTCCGCTTGAGAACCCAAATTACTTAGGAGCCTTGGCCTTTTACTGGGGCTGGAGACAGGAGCAAACTCATACTTGGTACAATGTTTTTTCGCCACAAGGGGAGATCAATGCGCAATATTATTTCTTAGCTCAGCAATTTGGGCAACCGCAGACAGGTAGGCCTCCACGAATCGACACCTTACTGATCGATAACTCTGGAAACGCCAATTCATTTTGGTTTAAGCCCGGAGAAAACCACAGCGCCCAGGTATATATCGACTCGAGCCAAGTTTCTGAAGGCATTCGCATTTCATGGAATCTTAGAGCCGAAGATTGGTTCTTTTTGCGAGGAGACACCTCACCGCCCCTCGAAGGATTGATCGATAGTACGGATAACCCGCAGAAAATTAACTTTAGTTGCCCTGCTAAACCCGGAGCCTTCCGCCTTTTTGTAAAGCTTAGTGATAATGCTGGCCACTTCGCCACCGCAAACCTGCCTTTCTATGTGGTACCAGAATAATCGCCCCGCCCCCGTTTTCGCGCCGTCGCGAAGCCAGAAGCTCAATGTGCGCATCATGATCGTGCTGGGCGTTTTAACCCTAGGCTTGTTCTTCTGGGAAATAACCAAAGAAGAATACATCGGCTACAAGCCCCTTTATTATCCCCTACTTTTCTCTTTGGGCTACATCGCGCTGCGCATTCTTTACGAGTGGTATCATTATTGGGACATCTCCATGCCCCAGCAGCGAGAGCTCAAACAAGACTTTACGGTAGATATATTCACCACTTACGTACCTGGTGAGCCGTATGAAATGTTAATCGAAACCTTGGAGGCCATCCAGAAGATAAGCTATCCGCATACCACTTACCTCTGCGATGAAGGAGACGATGCTTACCTCAAGGAACAATGCGAAAGACTAGGTGTAGTTCATGTTTACCGCGGCACCGAAAAGAAAAACGCCAAGGCAGGAAACATTAATCACGCCATTTATAAGCATGCCAAGGGGGATATCTGCTTAATTCTAGACCCAGACCACATTCCTGCCCCCGATTTCCTTGATTACGTATTACCTCATTTTCAAGATCCCGAAGTAGGTTTTGTGCAGGCGGTGCAAGCTTATAAGAATATTTATGAGAACCTTATTGCCAAAGCCTCTGCCCAGCAAACTTTTCAGTTCTATGGGCCTATCATGATGAGTATGAATAGCTATGGAACGGCGCAAGCGATCGGAGCAAACTGCACCTTCCGCCGTAAGGCTCTCGATAGCATTGGTGGACATGCTGCGGGATTGGCCGAAGACATGCACACTTCCATGAAACTGCATGCCCAGGGCTGGAAATCGGTATATGTGCCGCGGGTTCTCACTCGTGGCTTGGTGCCAAATACGCTCTCCGCTTATTTTAAGCAACAGTTAAAATGGTCTCGCGGGGTTTTTGAGCTATTGGTAACCACTTATCCTAAGGTCTTCCAAAAATTAACTTGGCGTCAAAAGCTTCATTACGGTTTATTGCCCTGGCACTATTTCATGGGCTTCTTATTCCTAATCAACTTCTTGGTTCCAATAGTGTCTCTACTTACCGCCCAAATTCCGATGCGCGTAGGTCTAGCCTATTTCCTCGCTTATTCTGCGCCCCTTCTTAGCTTCATAATCATGATTCGGCATTACGTGCAAAAGTGGGTGATGGAAGAAGATGAACGAGGCTTCCACGTACAAGGAGGGCTGATTGCCATTGGCACCTGGTGGATCCATGCTTTGGGTTTCATTTTCACGCTTCTGCGGAGAAAAGTTCCCTATAATCCTACCCCAAAGGATGGAAAAGACGAAAACACCTTGGGCCTCAATATCCCTAATTTAGCCTTAGCGGGAATAAGCGTTACAGCCATAGTTTATGGACTGTGGACCGACCTCAACCCCTACAGCTTGATCATGGCCAGTTTCGCAAGTCTAAACGTGCTTTTTATCGCCTTTGTGTTTTTTGCTAGCCTGCAAAACCAATGGCGACGCTACAAAAGAACCGTACCCTGGCTGGATTGGCTTTTCATCCAGATCTGGAAAGTTAAAGATTGGTTTTGGCGAGTACGTCACGGATCATATCGCTTTATTCGGATTGTGGCTCCAGCGGTGGCGGTCGTCTTGGGCTTCTTCTTGTATTACATTACCTCTATGCGCGATATCACCAAGATCGATGTGAGCAAGGAAAACCCAAAGGTGGTGCAACACTTCATTGCCCAATCAGCAAAAAAATCAGATTACCGTGTTCAATATCAAAGCTTCGACTTTTTTAGCTCTGCGAATGAGATAAGGCAGTTTCTTCACGAAGCCGAAAGTGCTGGTAAATACCCCTACCTAGATTGGCAGGTAAGCAACGATACCTTCAGCTTGAAGGATTTTCACGGACAGCTATTAAGTCAGCAATTAGAACAACAGCTCGACACCTGGCTGCTGGCATTCGACCTATTTGAGAGCCCCATATATTTTAATCCATTACCGAAATACCAATCGAGCTACAGCGATGAAGACTTAAGGTTGGAAAAGGAAATATGGCAATATCTCAATCTTCGTACCAATCAAAGTGAGATCAACAACTTGATGCCGATCTTTAGTTGCCCGAAGCCTTCTCGCATTCACTTAGCTTTTCCCGGCTTAGAGTTTATCGAGTTCCTAGAGATCAATGCGGATTCGATCATATCCAGTGCTAACCCTTTGGATAGTTTAGAAATCTACCTGCTAAAGCCTAGTTTTCTTCATAGCACTCCTTGGACCATTAGACTCAATGCTGCTTTGGAAAAAGATAAAAGTGATTTGATCGACGCCATTGTGGCCGAGCACCCAGAGTTTAGCGGTATGGTGTACACTGGTAAAGGGAGCTTCACGCCAGATAACTATGCCCATTTTAAGGCATTTGGTCAACTGCCCATACCGCGACCGCAAGACTTAAGCAACAATCAAAAGGCCATTCCAAAAAAGTCAAATTTCTACCAAGACCCCTTATTAGCTTGTAATTACTACAAAGGCTTGGAATGGGAAAACACCCAGCATCCATTATTTAGAAGGGTGATTGAAGCCGACTTTAAAGAGATGAAAAGTTTAGGCATTACTCACATTAACCGCTATGGGCCTAGCATTTATGACGCAAACCTCCTGAAAGAAGCCGAAGCTCAGGGCATTAACCTGAGTTATGCCTTTTATATTGCCGACATAAAAAGCTTCGATCCTTCCAATCCAAAACTGGCTCGCCTAGAAGAAAAGATCTTATCTGCGGTTAAGGACTTAAAAGACGAAACCAGTATAAAAGCTTGGCATTTGGGGGGTAGCCCATACAACCAATTAGATCAGTATTACCATCCACCGCAGCAATTTTACGAGAAAGAGAAATTACTAGCGTGGCTCGAAAGCTTGAGTCAGAAAATCAAGGCAATTGATCCAAGTAGACCGCTTTCGGCAGAACTGGATTACAGTATAAATATAATTGAAGAGGCCAGCAGCATTTTCAATTCGGTGCAAGCTCTAGATGGGATTGGGGTAAACCTGAACCATGCACAACTAAAATTAGAGGAGATAGAGCAACGCATGGCCGCCTGTAAAAGTCCTATTTTCATTAACTCGGTAGGCCCTGATGTTGGAGTACAACTGGCCCAAAAAGGCTATCGAGTTTGCTTTAACTCATGGCAAGACGACGTATTCGCGAATTATGTCTCCTTAGATGGACTTAAGAACTTGGAAGGTTATCGGAAACGGGGTTATAAGCTTCTCGAAAAAAATCTTTTGGAAGAAAAGCAGACCATGCCCCTTGACCAATACGAAGACTTCAAGATCGTGCCCATAGCCCGTCCTGCACCTCGCACCTGGAATCTGGCCTTTACTACCATAGTTAAGCAAAACGGAGCATGGAAATCACTCGAAGGGGAAGCGGTTAAGGTAAGATGGTATATCGTAAAGCTTGCCGCTGCCGACCTACCGGCTTTAATAGAACCCTTAGACCAAGGTGGCGCAAGAATCAATGTGAAGATGCCTGATAAACGACACCTTTACCGCTTGGTGGCCTATCTTGAAAAAGACGGCTACACCATGGAGGCGCGCAGCACGCTTGGCTCTTACATTTACGAAGGACCCAACCTGATCGAACCCAGTCGGGAAGAAATCGAATATAAAATTCGCAAAAGGATCTAGGGCCGCTATCTTTGTGAGCAAAGTATTAGCTATGAGTAAAGCCCCAAAGCCAGTAGGTTCTTATCCTTTGGCACGCCGTGCCGGAGGCTTGTTATTCTTAAGTGGTGTAGGTCCCCGTATCGCGGGGAGCGATGCCAATGATTCTGGCGTACCCGGTCTGGAATTAGACCACAACGGTAATTTTAAAAATTTCGATTTTTCGGCTCAAGTACACAGCGTGTTTGCCAATGTAAAGGCTATCCTTGAAGAGCACGACAGCAGCTGGGATAAACTGGTAGACATTCAGGTTTTCTTGGTAGACATGAAGCGTGACTTTCAAACTTTCAATAAGATCTATGCCGATTACTTTGCAGACATGGACCCTAAACCTTGTCGCACCACTATTGCAATAAACGCCTTGCCCACCCCTATCGCGATCGAGCTAAAATGTGTAGCCGAACTGTAAAGGAGCAAAACTATATTGAAGCCTGTGAGCAATTCGTGAAAGGCAGTTTAGCGGAAGCCGAGAGCGGCCATAATTTTCAGCACATCGAGAGAGTTCGAAAAATGGCTCGTTACCTACAAAGTAAAGAAGGAGGCAATGCTTTCGTAATCGAAATGGCTGCTTTACTACACGATATTAGTGACGCCAAATTTAATGGTGGGAACGAAAGCTTGGGCGCCCAAAAGAGTCGTGAGTTTCTCCTTGAGCTGGGGCTGAAGAATGCAGAAGTTGAAGAAATTGCTTATTTAGTTGAACACTGCTCTTACAAAGGAGGACGGGGAAAAAAGGCAGATAACTTAGAGCTACAGATTCTACAAGACGCAGACCGCTTAGACGCTATTGGAGCGGTGGGCATTGCGCGCACCTTTCACTACGGCGGCTACAAGAATGCCGTGATCTACGACCCAGATCAGAAGCCAAAAAAGGAACAAAGCTTAGCCGAATACCGCAAGGAACGTGGCACTACTATAAACCACTTCTACGAGAAACTTTTGCAGCTAAAAAATGGGATGCACACCAGGTCGGCAAAAAAGATCGCGGAGCAAAGACATCAATTTATGCTTACCTTCCTTGACCAATTCTACCAAGAGTGGGAAGGGCCATCATTAAACTCTGACTAAGATGAAAGCATTAATTCGCCATGCAGAACTGGAGAAGCTATACGATGCCATTATGGCTCGAGAAAGCCTCGAGTTCTATGGCCCAACTGGCTCAGGAAAATCATACCTCTTAAAGCAATTAAAGGAGCGTTTACGAGGCCGCCGCGTTCCCATTCACCTCGATTTTAGTGGCATTTTCGACCTCGGCGGATTGATTCACAAATTAGACAGCGAGTTAAACCATCAGTCGCAAGAACACCAGAATCTTGCCTTTAGACTGCGTCGCTTTCGTGAAGAAAGCCCAGTTTACTTGCTACGTGACCTTAAGGCCTGGCTCGAATACCTTTTAAAGTTGCGGGATGACCTTTCTCAAGTAGGGCTCGACTTCCTTTTTATATTCGAAAACCCGGAACTTTGGGAGTTAAGCGATGATCTGAATGGCTTTCTAAGCCATTGTCGCTTTTTAAGTGAAAGCCCCAACAGTCAAATGCTACTGGTCTCAAATAAACCCTGGGGAATTTTTAATTCGGTCCCACTCAAAGATCTTAGCCTCGATGAAATATGGGAGCAAGCTAATGCTGAAGAGGAAAAGGTCTATAACTACTGCAGAGCTAATTTAGCTTTTATCAAGGAGTGGCTTGCGGTAAGCGCTTCCGCGGAAGCGAAAACGGCCCTCTTTTTCAAATCTAAACAAGCGATTTACCAAAGTCTCAAAGCGCGCTTTACCCCCTTGCAGTGGCGGCTCTTACGCGCTATTGCTAAATACGAAAAAGTGGAACAGCCCCATGCCTTCAAATTCCTGGTAGAACATAAACTGGGAGCGGCCAGCAGTGTAGAAAGAGCTTTACGGAATTTATTGGATACCGGCTTTTTGGTAAAAAAAGAAGAGGGCTACCTCGTGGCCAGCCCTCTCCTGCATCGTTGGATGCAATTTCTTTATTATAAGCAGTCTTTGGCTTAAATTCCCTTCAGGCGGTAAGCCGAAACCTTATTGGCAAAGAATCTAGGAACAAATAGAGTTTTAGTATTTGGATTATAGCCAATATCCGCGGTTTGGATCTCTTCCGCTTTTGAATCTAAGAGCTTCGTGCCCTCGCCATTACTCACGTACCATATTTCTCCTTGCCAACGGCTCATAATGAAGCGATTGTCGTCTAAAACGATCAGCCCATCGCCACCACTAAGCTCAGCATTAATAGTTTCCTTTACTTCACCACCAGGGCTAAGTCTTTGTAAACCATTATTAGATAAAGCGTAAATGCTTTGGTTAAAGAAATTCAAACCATTCAAATTGGGTAATTCAGGGTTTATGGTATGCACCACTTGATTCTCAAGATAGTATAGCATTCCTGTAGACATGTCGGAAAAGTAAACCCCATTTAAGCCTGGACTTAGGTCATTGAGGAACTCTCCACCGGGTACCTCTACTTCGTATTTATCGGCCGGATTATTTAGGCTCACGGAAACAATGCGGTCGATATCGCTAAAAAACAAACGACCTTGACTAATACACATGCCTTTAGGAGCATTAAAGCCCGTGGCCCAAGCCGAATCTATGATGTTTCCTTCTAGATCAACTTTCGCGATATATCCCTTGCCGTCCTTATCGGTTGGCTTTCCATCGATACAAGACACAAAGAGATGATTTCCTTGTGGATAATAAAGCACCGACTCATTGGTTTTAAGGCTCGCTTCGGTTTCCCAAAGCAATTCTAAAGCAGGGCCACTTTGCCCATCATTTTCTTGAGCTTTACTCTGCTCTGCTTGGGTGTCAGAAGCACTTTTTTCCTCAGTCGCTTGATTTTGACAAGCCACCAAAAAACTTACACTGAATACGCTTACTAGTAGTTTCTTCATTTTATATCTATTTTTTACTCTAACTTCTTTTTACCACTGAGGTTCAATCCTCCGCAAGTTTTTGAGCCTTGCGTAAAATATAATGCCAAGAATCCGACTTCAAGGCCCGCACGATCTTGGGATCGAAATGATTTCGCAGGGGACTGCCTTTAGGATAGGCAAAACTGTAATAGTCCGTCTTTAGATTGCGATTCTCAATTATTAGATCCTGAAAATCTCCCTGCTGTAGGGTATATCGCAAGACTGGCCGATCGTAAATAAAGAGATCGATATCGCCCGATTGCACTGCTGCCAAGCCTTCCCCTACCGTAGCGTAGTACTCATTTGGTAAGCCGTAAAGGCCTAAAAACTCGGCCGTGCCGGTACCGTCGATGGTGGCCGTTTTAAAACGTCTAAGATCTTCTACCGTTTCCACTTTGCTTTCGATCGAAGTTACCGTTAAGGCCGAGGCTATACCGGCCGTTAAACCCGAAATCAGCAAAATTGCCAGGAACATCCAAATAAATGCTACCGTTCTGCCGCCGGCGGTTTCGGGCGACTTATCGCCATAGCCCACGGTTGTCATGGTTACCGCCGACCACCAAAAACCGTCTAAAATCCCGCGTGGTCCCTGATGAAATTGTTCGGTATTGGCCCTTCTCTCGAAGATCCAAACCAAGAATCCGAAGATGAGAATGATACCCAGTAAAATGCCTACCGCCGATAGAAAACGAGGGGAAAAGAAGTTCTTTAGAAAAAGAAACCAATTGCTTTCGGAACGTCGCGCTATTGTGGTACCTGAAATAAAATAAGGCTGTGAAAAATCGAGACTGTCCATGCGCTGTTCGGTAACCGTTATTGGGTTAATCGACATATCAACTTCGTTCATAGCTACGGCCGCCAGCATCTCATCTAGGCTTTCATACCAGCGATACTGGATCTTTCCGCCCACTGTTTCATCGATCATTTCCCAAAACTCGTAACTCAGGCCCGCTGGTCTGCCGCTGGGCAATTGCTCTAAAAAGGGAGGAGTGGCTTTCAAGCCAATTACAATAGTGGAGTCTTGTGCTTGAAGCGTTGCAAAACTTAAAGTGAAGGCCAGAAACAAGAGTTTATGCATGAGCTAGATTTTAGAGATGGGAAAGGTAAAAAAGCCTCTGAGGCAATCCAAGTGGGTCTAATGGCAATTTATGCCGCCTAAATGCCTAATATTCTTACCTTCGCAGTCTTTTAAAACTAGCAGAGAAATGTCGGGTAAATATCCTGAATACAAGCACTTAAACTTAGCTCAGATCAATCAAGAGATCCTTTCCTTTTGGAAAGAGAATCAGAGCTTTGAGAAGAGTATCAGCAGCCGTGAGGGTTCACCTAGTTTCGTTTTTTACGAGGGCCCTCCTTCTGCCAATGGTAAACCGGGAATCCATCACGTGATGGGCCGTGCCATTAAGGATATTTTCTGCCGCTTTAAAACCCTTCAAGGCTATCAAGTGAACCGCAAAGCTGGCTGGGACACCCACGGCTTACCGGTAGAGCTTGGAGTGGAGAAGGAACTGGGAATTACCAAAGAAGACATTGGTAAGAGCATTTCCATCGAAGACTACAATAAGGCCTGTAAAGAGGCGGTAATGCGCTACACCAACATTTGGAATAAGCTTACCGAAGAAATGGGCTATTGGGTAGATATGGAAGACCCCTATATCACCTATAAGTCGAAATACATGGAGTCGGTTTGGTGGCTCTTAAAGCAATTGTGGGACAAAGACCTTATCTACAAAGGTTACACCATTCAGCCCTACAGTCCTAAAGCGGGTACCGGACTTAGCTCTCACGAATTAAACATGCCCGGAAGCTACCGCGATGTGAAAGACACTTCGGCCATTGCTCAATTCGTAGCGGTGCAGGACGAGGCTTTCCAAAAGGTATTTGGTGATGCCGTGAAAGAGGGGGATAAAGTTTATTACATAGCCTGGACTACCACACCGTGGACCTTGCCTTCGAACACTGCGCTCACCGTGGGCCCCAAGATCGATTATCAACTTATTGAAAGCTTTAACCCCTACACGGGAATCGCTCAGAAGACCTTAGTGGCAAAAAGCTTAGTGGCTAAATATTTCAAGCCAGAAGGTGCCGAAGCCGATATGAACGGCTTTAAACTTGGCGATAAGCTCATCCCTTGGCGCGTGGTTTGGGAAGGAAAAGGAGCGCAGCTCGAAAACCTGAGGTATGAGCAATTACTAGACTGGGCCTTACCTTATGAAAATGCCGAAAATGCCTTCCGCATTATATTAGGTGATTTCGTTACCACCGAAGATGGAACCGGTATCGTGCATACCGCACCTACTTTTGGGGCCGATGATGCCAAGGTAGCTCGCGAAGCCAATCCTCCGGTACCACCCATGTTGGTACTAGATGAAAATGACAATCCTGTTCCACTGGTTGATCTTCAGGGACGTTTCCGTGAAGGCATTGGACCATTGGCAGGCCGCTACGTTAAAAACGAATATTACGTTGACGAACCGGCGCCAGAAAAATCGGTCGACGTTGAGATCTCTATCATGCTGAAGGAGGCCAACAAAGCCTTTAAGGTGGAGAAATACATGCACAGTTACCCACATTGTTGGCGTACCGATAAACCCGTTCTATACTATCCTTTGGATTCATGGTTTATCAAGGTTACCGAGAAAAAAGAAGACTTGGTGGGGCTCAATAAAACCATTAACTGGAAACCTAAGAGCACCGGTGAAGGGCGCTTTGGCAACTGGTTAGAAAACGCCAATGATTGGAACCTTAGTCGTTCGCGCTATTGGGGCATTCCCTTGCCCATCTGGTCTACCGAAGATGGTAGTGAAAAGCGCATCTTTGGCAGCATTGAAGAACTTAAGATCGCTTGCGATGAGGCTGTGGCCGCCGGTTTAATGGATGGTCATCCTTTCCAAGACTTTGTGCCCGGAGATATGTCGGAAGCAAATTATGATCTTGCCGATCTCCACCGTGATACCGTAGATAAGATCACCTTACTTTCGAAGCATGGCCAGCCCATGCGACGTGAAGCAGACCTAATCGACGTATGGTTCGATTCAGGTTCTATGCCTTATGCGCAGTGGCATTATCCCTTCGAAAACAAAGAAAATTTCGATAGTCTTTTCCCCGCCAATTTTATCGCTGAGGGAGTAGATCAAACTAGAGGATGGTTTTACACTTTACACGCTATCTCTTCGATGGTCTTCGGTAAGGTTGCCTATAAGAATGTGGTTTCTAACGGCTTAGTCTTGGACAAGAACGGTTCCAAAATGTCCAAGCGTTTAGGAAATGCCGTGGACCCCTTCGAAACCATCGAAAAATTCGGTAGTGACCCGGTGCGTTGGTATATGATTAGCAACGCCTCTCCTTGGGACAACCTCAAATTTGACCTAGATGGCGTAGCGGAAGTTCAAAGAAGGTTCTTTGGTACCTTGTACAATACCTATTCTTTCTTTGCCCTTTATGCCAATATCGATCAATTTCACTTCGACCTAAAACAAGAAACTGCTTGGGAAGAAAGACCCGAATTAGATCGCTGGATACTCTCTCGTTTACAAGAACTTAACAAAACCGTAGAAGCTAGTTACGCCGATTACGAGCCTACCAAAGCCGCCCGAGCGATAGAGTATTTCGTAGACGAAGAGCTTAGCAATTGGTACGTCCGCCTGAACCGTCGTCGTTTTTGGAAAGGAGAAATGAGCCGCGATAAGCAAATGGCTTATGAAACGCTTTACACTTGCCTGCACGACTTAGCGGTAATGATCAGTCCAGTGGCACCATTCTTCTCAGAACGACTTTACCAAGACCTTTGCGGCGAAGGCAAGCCCAGTAGCGAATTGAGCTCGGTGCACATCGCCCATTGGCCCAAAGCCAAACAAGCGGCTATAGACGAGCGTCTGAATGAGCGCATGGCCCTAGCCCGTAATTTGAGCTCCATGGTTCTATCTCTACGTAAAAAGGAGCGCATAAAAGTGCGCCAGCCTTTGCAGAAGATCATGGTTCCGGCCCTTAGTGAGGCTAAAGTCGAATTATTGGCCAGTATCAAAGAAATTCTTCTTGCCGAGGTAAATGTGAAAGAACTAGAAATCCTGCGTGAGGTAGAAGGCGTTTTAGTGAAAAGCTTGAAACCGGATTTCAAAAAATTAGGCCCGCGTTATGGTAAAATGATGAAGGACCTTGCCGCTGCCTTAAAGTCATTCGATCAAAGTCAGATCTCAGCGCTTGAAAATGCCGGATTTTATGAGATGGAATTAAAGGGCGAAAAAGTAAGGGTAGAGCGCGATGATGTAGAAATCGTAACTGAAGATATCCCGGGCTGGTTGGTGACCAGTGAAAACGGACTCACCGTTGCCCTGGATATTCACATCGACGACGCCTTGCGTTACGAGGGTATTGCCCGTGAACTAGTAAACCGGATCCAAAACCTAAGAAAAGACAGCGGTTTAGAGGTAACCGACCGTATCGAGCTTACCATTAAGGTTGATGAAGAACTACAGCAGGCGCTTAATAACAACGAAGCCTACGTTAAAGCGGAGGTTTTAGCCGATGCCTTGCACTGGGAAAATGAAGATTTTGAAGGTGAAGAGCTAAGCTTCGATAACATAAATAGTCGAATTGCGTTAAAGACTCGCGATTAGCGGTTTTTTCTATATTTGGCCGATTTAATTTTTGAAGAGAGAATAATATTATAATATAAATCAAGCTATTATGGCTGCAGAGAAATTACGATATAGCGATGAAGAGTTAGCGGAGTTTCGCGAAATCATCACCAAGAAGATCGAGAAAGCCGAACAAGATCTAGCGGTGCTTCAGGAAAACTTCGCCAATGACCGTAATAATGGTACCGACGATACCTCTCCAACTTTTAAGGCTTTCGAAGAAGGTAGTGACACCATGAGCAAAGAAGCAAATAGTCAGCTAGCCGCGCGTCAAGAAAAATTTATCCGCGACCTTCATAATGCCTTGAATCGCATCGAAAACAAGACCTATGGGGTGTGCCGTGTAACCGGTAAGCTTATTAGTAAAGATCGTTTGCGCTTAGTGCCCCATGCAACCTTGAGTATCGAGGCTAAAAACCGTCAGTAATGCGCAAAGCCCTCCTCATTATTCTGGGCGTTCTTATTCTGGATCAAGCACTTAAGGTTTGGGTGAAAACCCACATGACCTTAGGCGAAGACATTGCGATCGCAGACTGGTTCATCATCCACTTTACCGAAAACCCAGGCATGGCCTTTGGGGTTGAGTTCGGAGGAACCTGGGGCAAGCTCCTGTTGAGCTTATTCCGCATAGCAACCGTCGTCCTAATCTTTATTTGGTTAAGGAAATTAGTAGAAAAGAACATCCCCCAGGGAGGGATAATAGCCGTGGCCTTGATCCTCGCTGGTGCCTTAGGCAATATTATCGATTCGGCCTTTTATGGCTTACTCTTTGGCGAATCGCAATACCACGCCGTAGCAGGCTTTATGCCAGAAGGAGGCGGTTATGCCCCTTTTCTATTCGGCAAGGTGGTAGACATGTTTTACTTCCCCATCATTAAAGGCTATTTGCCAGAATGGCTTCCATTTTGGGGTGGCGATTATTTTATTTTCTTCCGCCCGGTCTTTAATTTGGCCGATACCGCCATCAGTACTGGGGTAGGTTTATTAATTTTATATCAGAAATCGGTCTTTAAAGAAGAGGAAGACGAACCCCATTCCGAAGCCTCCGCCGAATAACATTAAATCTTTTTGTCTTGAAAGAACTGATCGCCAATTTTTCTGAACACTTGCGCGACGCATTATCCATTATTAAAAGCTTCGACTTTATAGCAAGCGACCGCGCTATTCACAACGTAATGATCACCGGCCTAGGAGGCTCCGGTATTGGCGGTTCGGCAATAAGCGATTTGGTCGCCTCCGAAGCGATCGTACCGATAACTGTAAATAAGAATTACGACATTCCGGCCTTTGTTGGACGCCACACCTTGGTCATTGCCTGTTCTTACAGTGGTAATACCGAAGAAACTCTCAGTGCTTTAGCAAAAGCAGAAGAAAAAGGGGCAATCATAGCCTGTATCAGTTCGGGTGGTAAACTAAAAGCGATTGCCAAAGAAAAAGGCTATAATTGCCTAAGTATGCAAGGGGGAAATGCCCCTCGTTCCATGTTTGCCTATCCCTTTACTTTTCTACTTTTCTACCTTCGTGCTTATGGTGTTATTGCCGGCGCTCCCCTCGATAGGGTCGCATCAGGCGCAAGCCTTTTAGATCAAGAAGAGGAAAGTATTCAAGCTTCCGCGGAAACCTTAGCCCGGAAATTAAAGGACAAAACCATACAAGTTTTAGTAAATAATGGTAGTCTTGGCCTGGCCGCTCGTCTTCGCCAGCAGCTAAACGAGAACGCGAAAATGCTAGCCTGGGAGGCAGAAGTCCCAGAAATGAACCACAATGAGTTGGTGGGCTGGGAAGGTGGCAGCGACCAATACGCTTGCCTATTCCTACGCAATGAGCACGATAATCTGCGTAATCAGAAACGCATGGATATCATCCAAGGTATTATCAAAGAAAAAACCGCTCACCTTCATGAAGTGTGGACCAAAGGCTCCGAGCCCATCGAGCGTGCTCTGTATTTAGTGCATTTTGGCGATTGGTTGAGTTTTTTCCTATCTGAATTGAACCAAGTAGATATCGACGACATTAAGTCTATAGACCTATTGAAATCCGAGTTATCGAAAATTCCAATGTAAATGTCGCCGTTCGTTTTAAGGACTTGGGCCTGATCGATTATCAAGAAGCCTGGGACCTCCAAGAAAGGCTATTCGACGCTACCGTAGCGAAGAAGTTTGCCAATCGAAAACGCGAAACTGAGGCGCAGGAAGAAACGCTAAACTACCTTTTATTCTGCCAGCATCCTCACGTCTACACCTTAGGGAAGAGCGGTAAAAGGGAGCACCTTTTGGTGTCTGAAGCACGGCTAAAAGAACTTGAAGCGCGTTACTACAAAATAAATCGTGGAGGCGATATTACCTACCACGGACCCAGTCAGTTGGTCGGCTATCCTATTTTAGATCTCGATCATTTTTTCCCAGATATCCATAAATACCTAAGGCTACTGGAGGAAGTTTTTATCCGTCTGCTAGCCGACTATGGTTTGACGGGAGAGCGCTCTCCTGGCGAAACGGGCGTTTGGTTCGATGTAGGAACACCTAAGGCACGTAAGATCCTCGCTTTAGGGGTAAGAGCCAGCCGCTGGGTAACCATGCACGGATGGGCATTTAATGTAAATACCGATCTAAGCTATTTTGAGCATATCGTTCCCTGCGGCATTCACGATAAAGACGTTACTTCTTTAGAACGTGAGTTGGGTCGAAAAGTAGATTTTTTGGAAATCGAAGCTAAGGCCAAGCAGTACTTCCAAGAAATCTTTGCGGTAGACCTCATTGAGGTAGATTCTCTAAATTAGAGGCAGAGATAAGCTTATGATCAAATTCATCGTGCGGTTCCTCCAAGGAATCATTTTATTAATACTACTCGCCTGCCTAGGACTGTGGCTCAGCGGCAACGACTACCTTTTTAAAGGCATTTGGGCCACCTATTTACACGGGGAAAAATCGGCCACCATAAACGATGCACGTTTTTTTGAAACCCGAAGGATCCCAGCCGGGGAAGGACAAGCTTGGCCTTTGTCGAAAGAATACAATCAAATTCCCCTCAGCGACAGCTTAAAACATTACTTGGAAAAAAGCCGGAGCATCGCATTTTTAGCCATTCAAAGCGACAGTATAATTTCTGAACATTACTGGGGTTTTGGTTCCACGAGCTCCCATAGCAATAGCTTTTCGATGGCTAAAAGCATTAGCACCATGTTGGCGCAAATTGCAGTGCAAAAAGGGGCATTCGCTTCTTGGGATGACCCAGTAACCAAATATCTTCCCGAGCTTTCCGGACCTTATGCCGATAAACTTTTACTCAAGCATTTGGCCAATATGACGGCTGGTTTAGACTGGAATGAGCACTACACGAACCCCTTCGACATTACCGCAAGAGCCTATTATGGCGATGATATCGAAGAAACGATTCTGGAACACGTTAAAGTTAGCCGCGAACCAGGCACGCACTACGAGTATCAAAGTGGAGCCACTCAAGCCTTAGGTCTCTGCCTTATGCAAGCCACGGGAAAGTCTCTCGCCGAGCTAGCCTCAGAATGGCTGTGGAAACCGCTTGGGGCCGAGCAACCCGCTTTTTGGCACTTAGACAGTGAAGACGGTAAGGAATTAGCTTACTGCTGTTTTAATAGCAATGCGCGTGACTTTGCCCGTTTTGGAAAGCTCTTGCTTCACCATGGCCAATGGAAGGGCCAATCGCTGCTCGATAGTAGCTTCGTAAGGGAGGCTACTTCACCAAAGCTCGTAGATTTCTACGGACGTTCTTTTTGGTTAGACCATAAAAGTCAGCCCGAAAAAGTATTTTACATGCGCGGAATCCTGGGGCAGTACGTGATAGTAGTTCCGGAAAGAGATTTAGTAATCGTTCGCCTAGGTCATGAACGTTACGAAAACATCGATCACCATCCCAAAGACTTTTACGTTTACCTGCGAGAAAGCTTAAAGTTATTTGGTCGATAAAAAGGCCTCCACATGCGGTAGTAGAGCAATGTCGGCCACCATCATTTCTATACCTAAAAGGTCTTCAAGCTCAAAGAAGCCCCATTCGTCGTGGTCTACCAACTGTAGCCCCTCCAAGGTACTTTCTAGGTGAAAAGCTTCTAATTGAAAGGCGCCACTTTTATTTTCCCAGGCCAGCTTGTGAATGCTGGAGCCAATCTTTAAATCAAGGCCCAGTTCTTCTTTAAGCTCACGCCTTAAAGCCGATGCGCCGTCCTCATTGGCCTCGATCTTTCCGCCGGGGAATTCCCAATAACCCTCAAAGTGCTTGCCTTCAGCGCGACGAGCGGCAAAGATTTTTCCTTCCGAATTGGTGATAACTGCACAAACGACCTGCATATTTAAGGCTTTAGGATTGCTACTTTTGTTCTATGCCTGCGGAAAAGATCGCGAATATCCTGAAGACCCTTCCCAACAAACCAGGGGTATATCAGCACTTGGATAAAAACGACAAGATCCTTTATATCGGCAAAGCTAAGGATCTAAGAAAAAGAGTCTCTAGTTATTTTACCAAAGGTCATGATAGCGCTCGCATTAGGGTGATGGTGAGCAAGATCGCCAATATCAAAACCATAATCACCGAAACCGAATTCGACGCTCTTTTATTGGAAAACAACCTGATCAAAGAGTATCAGCCGCGCTATAATATTAACCTTAAGGACGATAAGACCTATCCCTGGATCTGCATCAAGAAGGAACCATTTCCCCGTATTTTTCCCACGCGCAATCCTATTAAAGATGGATCTGAATATTATGGCCCTTATGCTTCGGTAAAGGTGATGAAAACCGTCTTGGGTTTAATTCGACAGCTGTATACCCTGCGTACTTGCAAATTGAACCTGAGCGAAGAAAACATCCAGAGCGGTAAATACCGAATTTGTTTAGAGTATCACATCGGTAATTGCAAGGGTCCATGTGAGGGCAAGCAGAGTGAAAGTGACTACCTGCAAGATGTGGAGTCGGCGCGTGCGCTGATAAAAGGGCATCTAAACAGCGTGAAAAAAATGCTGGAACAGCAAATGCAGCAAGCCGCTCAAGACTTGCGTTTTGAGGAAGCGCAGGCCCTGAAGGAAAAATATGAAACGGTAGATCGCTATCAGGCGAAAAGCACAGTAGTGAATCCCAATATTAGCAATGTAGATGTCTTCAGCATTTTTAGCGATGCCGAATACGCTTACGTCAATTTCCTAAGGATCATGGATGGCGCCGTTTTACAGTCGCATACGGTAGAGATCAAGAAAAAGCTAGATGAGAGCGACCATCACTTATTGGAACTTACAATTCCTGAAATTAGGCAACGATTTAAATCGACCGCCAAGGAAGCATATCTATCACATGAAATCGATTTGGAAATTCCAGATCTGAGCTTACACGTTCCACAAAGGGGAGACAAAAAACACCTGATCGATCTTTCCTTAAAAAATGGGCGCTATTTCCGCTTGGAGAAATTGAAGAATATTCAAATCGTAGATCCCGATCGGCATGTGAAACGCCTCATGAAACAAATGCAGCAAGATCTGCGATTAAGTGAGGAACCACGACATATCGAGTGTTTCGATAATTCCAATATCCAAGGTACCAATCCCGTATCGGCCTGTGTGGTATTTAAAAATGGTAAACCCAGTAAAAAGGATTACCGCCACTTCAATATAAAAACGGTAGAAGGGCCAGACGACTATGCCAGCATGTACGAAGCGGTATTTCGACGCTACCGAAGGCTCTTAGATGAAGATGAAGCCCTGCCTCAATTAATTGTGATCGACGGAGGAAAGGGACAACTGGGCGCCGCCTTAAAGGCCCTGGAAGATCTAGAACTAAGGGGCAAGATCGCGATCCTCGGAATTGCCAAACGGTTAGAAGAGATTTTCTTTCCGGGCGACAAGTATCCGCTCTATCTGGACAAGCGCTCCGAAACGCTCAAGGTCATTCAACGCTTGCGCGATGAAGCACATCGCTTTGGCATTACCCATCACCGTAATCGTCGGTCTAAAAGCACCTTTAAAAGTGAGCTTTCTGAAATTAAAGGGATCGGTGAAGAAACCGTCAAAACCCTGCTTAAAAAGTTCAAAAGCGTTAAAAAAGTTAAATCTGCTCCTTTAAATGAGTTAGAGGAGCTTATCGGTAAAAATCGTGCTAAATTGGTCTTTGAACATTACGCAGATAAACCTGAATCATGAAACGCTGGCTTACGCTTTTAGTATTAGTCCCTCTCCTTTGCTGGTCGCAAAAAAAAGACCTCAAGGTAGGGCTGGTATTGAGCGGGGGCGGAGCTAAATGCATGGCTCAGATCGGAGCCCTAAAAGTTATTGAGGAGGCTGGGATCAAGATCGATTACATAGGCGGCACTTCCATGGGTGCTATCGTGGGCGCCATGTACAGCCTGGGCTATAGCGCGGAGGAGATCGAGAAGTATTTGGCTCAAGTTAATTGGGATGCCTTAATGACCAATGAGGTCCCACGAAATCGGCTCAGTTTCTTCGACCGCAAGGCCGATGGGCGCTACATCTTAAGTTTCCCACTCAGCAAAAAAGGGCTTCAATTGCCTCAGGGTATCAATTATGCCCAATACATCCTCAAAGAGCTTAGCACCATTACACAGCAGTCCTACCAATACGACCGGTTCGACCAATTGCCCATCCCATTCTTCTGTTTGGCCACGAATTTAGAGACTGGGCAGATGAAAGTTTTTGAAGAAGGAAGAATGATCGATGCCTTGCGAGCCAGCTCTGCATTTCCCTCTTTATTTACCCCTTATGAAGTTAATGATAGTCTTTACATAGACGGCGGGGTGGTTTTAAACTATCCGGTTAGGGTAATGCGTGAGAAAGAGGTAGATGTGATTATCGGCGTAGACATGCAAGACTACCTCAACGACCGAGAGGAGCTAAATAGCGTGGTACGTGTTCTAGAACAAACCACTGCCTTCCTAAATTCCCGCAATATGCAAGAGTCGGAAGAGTTAACCGACATCTGGATCACCCCCAAATTTCCAGAAGCCGGGATCACCAGTTTTCAGCTTTTCGACAGTATTGTTGCGGTAGGTGAAATGGAGGCCCGCAAACACTGGGATGAACTACGCGCCCTAGCCAAAGCAGACCCCATTAAGGAGGAACTTGAGGTACGTAATCTCCCTCAAAGGAGCTTTTATGCGAAAGACATCGTCATTAAGGGCTTAGAAAGCTTAACCGACAATTATGTCCTTAGCAAGCTGCGCCTCCGCAAAGAATCCATCTGTGAACTGGAAAAGCTCGAAGCAGGCTTGGATCAATTGTACGGCTCACGCTATTTTGAAACGGTAGACTATACCTTGAGCAAGGCCGATACTGGCTTCATCATCAACATTAACCTCAAGGAACAGGAATATTACCAAAGCTTAAAATTAGGCATTAACTACAACGACGACTTTGGCGCTGCCCTTCTGGTCAATTACACCAACCGGAAGTTGCTCTTTAAAAACAGTCGTTTAAGCTTAGACTTAGCCTTGGGCGACATGCCACGTGCAGAGCTAAACTATTTTGTAGATCGAGGCACCATTCCCACTTTAGGAATTAAACTACGCTCCAATCGGTTTAGGTATCAGAACTTTTTGAACCGTTTGCCAATAAATGAAAAGATCTATCAAGACTATTCCTTAGATCTATTCTTACAATCTACTTTACGTGATGCCTATGCCATTGGTGGTGGGATACAGATCGAAGATATCGACATTACCGAGCAATTTGAAAGCCCTAATGGCGAAGAGATCAACAAAGGCTTTATCAATTACTACGGCTTTCTCGATTTCGATTCTTTCGACAAGGCAAGCTTCCCCAATAAAGGGTTCCAAATAAAGGCGCAATACCGGATTATCGCGGAGAGGATAGGTTTCGAAAGCTTTTTGGAACCGAGTTCGGTTTTAGATATCAGCTATCGCCAAGCGATTACTTTTTCTAAGCGATGGAGCATGCAAACTCGCCTCTTTGGTGCGACTACCATTGGACCAAACCTCGCTCGTCCCTATCAAATTCATTTAGGCAGTATGGGTCAGTCCTACATTAACTATATCCAGCCTTTCGTGGGCTATCGCTTCATGGAGTTAATCGGTCGCAATGCCCTAATGCTGCGGGCCGACCTGAACTATGAGGTCTATAAAGACCATTATCTACAATTCAAGGCCAACTTTGGGAAAATGGAGCCCACCCTAAACGCCTTATTTGTCTCAGACATTTTATTAGACGGTTACAGCTTAGGCTATACCTATAATAGTCTTATTGGACCTTTGGAATTTAACCTTGCAGGCAGCACCAATCACGACGACCTTTTCGCTTATATCCGTTTAGGATTCTGGTTCTAAGATCATTGAACACTTGGTCAATTAAAAATTTTAATATAATTTTGACCAACCGTTCAGTCAAAACGCATGAGTCCACGTAGTAAAGCCCAAAACGAAAGTCAACGCGAAGAAACCCGCGAAAAGATCCTAATGGCCGCTTTCAAGGCCTTCGCTGAAAAAGGCTACAGTGCTGCCAGTATGAGTTACATCGCAAAGGAAGCCGGCATTTCCAAAGGCTTGAGCTATCACTACTTTAATTCCAAGGAAGAAATCTTAACTGGAATAACCGATATGCTATTTGCCGCAGGAAGTAGTATTGAGCAAGCTATGGAAGGCAAAGAGCCTAAAGAACAACTTCGTATGGTCATTGACCTCAGTTTCCAGTATTTTAAAGAAAACACCGAGATAGTCCGCTTTATGACTGCCTTAGCACTACAACCGGAGGTAATGCACATTATTGAAGATAAAATCAAGTTTCAGAAAGCCCATGGCCTTGAAGAATATGCCAAGATCTTCAGCGCTTTGGGCTACGAAGACCCTCTTACCGAAGCCTATGCCTTTGGAGCCCTGTTAGACGGAACTGGCCTGGGCTTTTTAGCCATGGCAAAGGACTACCCGCTAGAGAAAATGAAAAACAAAATCCTTACTAAATACCAATTATGAAAACCAGATTCTTAAGCCTACTCCTCAGCCTCAGCTTCTTAGCCCAAGCACAGGACGCCCGAGAAATTGTGCAAAAGGCCGAAGACAAACTGCGAGGCGAGCAAAGTTTCGCGGAAATGTCGATGACCATTGTTAGACCTAGGTGGGAACGCAGTATTCATATGAAATCATGGTCACGTGGCACCAAGAACTCCCTCATCCTAATCACCCACCCGGCTCGTGACAAGGGTACCGTATACCTCAAAAAAGACAAGGAAATCTACAACTGGATTCCTAGTATAGAACGCAATGTAAAATTACCGCCAAGCATGATGTCGCAGAGCTGGATGGGCTCTGACTTTACCAACGATGACCTCGTAAATGAATCCTCTATGGTACGTGACTACCACCACAAATTGCTTGGAGAAGTAGAAATAAATGGCCGAAAAGCCTGGCAAATAGAGCTTAAGCCGAAAGAAAATGCCGCTGTAGTATGGGGTAAACTGCTCTTACACATCGATCAAACCGAGTTTATTCACCTACGCAGTGAGTTTTACGACGAAGACCTGGAACTAGTAAATGTTATGGAAGCACATGAGATCAAGGAACTTGGGGGAAAGGTCCTCGCCACAGTTTTGATCATGGAGCCAGTCGGAAAGCCCGGACATAAAACCATTATGCAATATCACAGTCTCGACTTTAAAGTGAATATCCCTCGTGAATATTTCACTACCCAGTACATGAAACGCGTTCGCTAATGTTACTCAAGATCGCATGGCGGAACATCTGGCGCAATAAACGACGCAGCCTTATCACCATGGCCTCGGTTAGCTTTGCCCTCTTTTTTGCCCTCATTATGAGGAGCATGCAGCTGGGCACCTACGATCAGGCCTACTCCAGTGTCATAAACGCAACTACAGGCTATTTACAATGGCAAGGTAAAGGCTATTGGGATAAACAAAGCTTGGAACACTCCTTCGCACCCGACCAAGAAACCGAAAGCCAATTGAGGGCTAATTCTGTGGTAGTAGACTTAGTTCCCAGATTAGAAAGTTTTGCCCTCCTGGCTTCCGACCGCTCCGAAACACGACCGGGACTGGTGCGTGGCATCAACTTCGAACAGGAAAATAGGTACTTTGAACTAGGTGATAAGTTAATCGAAGGCGCCATGCCGGAAACTAGTCAATATGGAGTTTGTTTGGCGGAAGGCTTAGCTGAAAACCTTCAGCTCAGCTTAGGGGATACGCTAGTGATTATCGGCCAGGGATACCACGGCATGAGTGCAAATGGGAAATACCCCGTAATTGGCATCGCCGACCTGCCCAATCCCGAGGCTAATAAAAGCACCGTGTTTATTGGTCTAGACGAGATGCAAAGTTTAACCGGCGCATATGGTCAGCTTACCGGTATGGTGATCATCCCCGAAGACTCCAAAGAGATCGAGGCGCTAAAAAACTCACTTGAAGCGCTACTGCCTGCGGAGACCGAATTATTGAGCTGGCGGGAAATGATGCCCGAATTGATCCAAGCCATGGAAGCCGATAGCGCCGGTGGTTTAGCCATGTTATTTATCCTTTACCTGGTCATTGGCTTTGGGGTTTTTGGTACTATTTTAATGCTCACGGCAGAACGAAAACCTGAGTTTGGCATTCTGCTCTCTATCGGCATGAGTCGCGGTCGACTGGCCCTCACCACCTTCATGGAGACCGCTTTCCTAGCCTTACTAGGCATATTAAGTGGCAGTATTATTTCCTCACCCATCGCTTGGTATTATCACCTCAACCCGATCTTATTGAGCGGAAATATGGAAAAGATGACCGAGGAATATGGGATGGAACCGCTTCTGCCCTTTAGTGTAGACCCGAGTATTTGGTTAACCCATGGCGGAATTGTGCTGGTCATTAGCCTTAGTCTTAGTCTCTATGCCATACTGAGCATTTACCGATTATCTCCCGTTAAAGCGATGCGACGATGAAAATTATCCTAAATATCGCCTGGCGCAATATCTGGCGTAACAAACTGCGAAGCTTAGTGGTGATGGTCTCCATTGCTCTAGGAATTTGGTCTGGCATATTCGTAAGCGCCTTTAGTTTTGGGCTTAATGATCAACGCAAAGAGGCCCTTTTGCGCAACCAGTTCTCGCATCTACAGTTTCATAAGCCTAGTTGGAAAGAAGAGCCAAAGGTGAGCTACACCTTACCAGAACCTGCCGCAATTCTTGGCAGCCTACAGAATGATCCTAGGGTTAGTGCGGCTGCCCCTAGACTGATTGTAAATGGTATGGCGGCAACGGCCCATTACAGCGGTGGGGTTCAAATTTATGGTATAGAAGCTTCCGCTGAGAACGACTTGACCGACCTTGCTTCTAAACTCGATACCGGCACTTTCTTTAATGATGAAGGACGTAATCCGCTGCTCATTGGTGCAGCATTGGCCGAGAGACTGGAAGTTCGCCTAGGTTCTAAAGTAATTCTAAGCTTCAGCAACAGTGAGCAGGAGATCGTTTCGGCATCCTTCAAAGTGCGTGGTATCTACCGTGAGGTTTCCTCAACGATAGAGAAAATGAAACTCTATGTGCGCGCCAAAGACCTGCAACAATTATTGGGTTTTGGCCCTAATGATTACCACGAAATAGCGGTTTTCCTCCATGATGAATCGCAAAGCGATAGCCTTAAAGCACACTACCAAACCCTGTTTCCTAAGGTTTACGTTGAAAGCTGGAAAGACCTTGCCCCCGAATTAGCCTACAGCGACTCCCTAATGGAGCAAATGCTTTACATCATCATCGGTATAATCATGCTTGCTCTTTCATTTGGCATTATAAACACCATGCTTATGGCAGTACTCGAGCGCCGGAAGGAAATAGGAGTGCTTATGAGTGTTGGCATGGCTAAAAGCAGGATTTTCAGCATGATCATGATCGAAACCTTCTACTTAGCCCTATTGGGTGGCCCTATTGGTGTAATTCTAGGTTACCTCAGCGTACAACAAGGCGCAAAAGAAGGGCTATCGCTTGAAGTCTTTAGTGAAGGTCTATCCACCTATGGAATTGGAACTACCATTTATCCGGTGCTACCCTCGTCTTTCTACTGGGGCACTGCCGCCATCGTATTTGTCATGACCCTCCTGGCCGCTCTTTACCCGGCCAGACACGCCCTGAAACTAAATCCGATCGAAGCGATCAGAACCATCTAAACTATTAACCATGCCTATTATAGAAACTAAAAACCTACGTAGAGACTATCAAGACGGCGATAGTATCATCCACGCCGCAGATGGAATCGACCTTTCGGTCGAAGCAGGCGAGTTTACCGCCATAATTGGTCCATCGGGCTCGGGGAAAACTACTCTTTTAAACCTGATCGGTGGACTAGACAGCCCAAGCCAAGGCGAAGTAACGGTAGACGGTAAAGCGATCCACTCTTTATCGGATAATGAGCTTATCAATTTTAGACTAGCCCATATTGGCTTTGTCTTTCAGGCCTATAACCTCATTCCGGTGCTCACCGCGCAGGAAAATGTCGAATTCATAATGCTCCTCCAAGGTAAAACCGCATCGGAGCGTAAGCAACGTGCGACTGAATTATTAAAGGCGGTTGGACTGGAACAACAAAGTCATAAAAGACCCTCAGAGTTAAGTGGTGGCCAACAGCAAAGGGTTGCCGTTGCCAGAGCCCTTGCGTCTAAACCTAGCTTCGTGCTGGCCGACGAGCCCACCGCAAACCTTGACTCCAAAAGCACAGAAGACCTTTTAGATATCATGCATCGTCTCAATAAAGAGGAAGGCATAACCTTTCTTTTCTCCACCCATGACCAAAGAGTGATAGATCGAGCCCAGAGACTGATCTATGTAGAAGACGGAAAGATCAAGAATGATAATAGCTCTCGATGAAAAAGCTAATACTGGTCTTTAGCCTTTTAAGCTTCAGCTTACTCAGTTTAGGGCAAGAGAGCAACAACTGGGATTATGAACTGCGTGGTTACCTGAAATACTTCTCCTCTTACGGGCAAGTAAATGAACGCTTTTTTAGCCCTCAGGTCAGGCCAATCTTATCCCTCAACAGCTTTGATCAACAATTACATAATCGATTCGACCTCCGGGTCTATCGCGGGGCTTGGTCGGCTGGCCTAAGCATGCGGAACCGTCTTTTTAACGGAAGTCAGCTGGAAAATGGAGCTTTTTTCTTCGATCAGTTGGATAACGATCCGGGTCTAGTGGACCTTAGCTTATTGTACTGGCGTGATGAAACTGCGGTTTTACATACCATTTTTGACCGGCTTTGGTTGCAGTATGAAAGTGATAAGATCCTCCTTCGCCTGGGACGGCAGAGGATCAATTGGGGCATCAACACAATCTGGAACCCAAACGATATTTTAAATCAGTACAACTTCTTCGATTTTGATTATGAGGAAAGACCAGGAAACGATGCCTTGCGTCTTCAGTATTTCTCCAGCTTTACCAGTTCATGGGAATTAGCGCTGGCGCCAGCCGAAAAGCTTTTAGAAAGCACGGCGGCCCTTTTATACAAGAACAACTACTACCGCTACGATTTTCAACTAATTGGTGCCTTTTACCGCAATAATCTAAGCCTTGGGGGTGGCTGGGCAGGAAACATTTGGAACTTCGGTTTTAAAGGTGAAGCCAATTATTATTGGGGACTGGGCCCCGACTCTTTAAACCCCTCGAGTACCATTGCTCCCCGTGAAATTGACAGTTACAATAGCCTCGTTTTTAGCAGCAGTATCGATTATGTTTTTTCCAATGGCCTTTACCTATCTGCTTCCTATCTTTACAATCAAGAACCTGGGCCCACGGCATCCACCAATAGCTTTAATAGTTTTAGTCCGGGGGTTGTCTTAAGCCCGAAAAATCCCTTCCCTTTTGGGCACACTATTGCCTTAAATAGTAACTATGCCTTTAATCCGATCAACAATGGTTCTTTTACCATCATGTACGATCCGCAGGGGCAAAACCTGATCTTTTTCCCTAGTTACACTTACAGTCTTTCTACGAATTTAGATTTGCTTGCTGCAGCCCAATTCTTCCTTACCGAGAACCGTTTAGCAAACAATGATTTTCAATGGCTTAGCTATAATCTTTTCCTCAGGTTGAAGTGGTCCTTTTAGTAAATTTGATCTATGACTAGACCTCTTTTTCTTTTTAGCCTATTGCTCCTATTCGCAGCTTGCGAGCACCAAGCTAGCTATCAAGTAGTGGAACGTGAGATTCTCATCATGGACGATGAGACCTGCCAGATCAAGCATCGCTACCCTGAGATTCAGGGACTGCCAGATAGTTTGATGCAAGCTGGCTTAAACCGTCATTTACGCGAGCTTAGTGGACTTTTTAAAGCCGGTGCCGAATGCCTTGAAGATAGCAGCAGCATTGCTTTACAGAGCGATTATAAGCTGCACCTCATGAATGATACTCTGTTGAGCCTAGAAATATATACCTTGAGAAAAAACCGCCAAACCGGCCAGAGCCAAACTGTTTATTTCCCGCTTAGCATAAAGCTTCCTGAAGGCTACTTCCAGCCTTTGCAATTTAGTCTAAGCCAAAGCCAGTGGAACACTATGCAAGAGGCTTTACGGCAGTGGCAAGAGGAAAAACCGCAGCAAAGGCGCTACAACGAGCATTCCTATATTTGGGGCGACAGTGACCTTATTCCCTTCTGTCTTTCGAAAGATAGCCTAATCCTTTTTCCCGGTGGCGAAGGTGAAGGCCAGTCTTACCAACGCCTTAGTATTGCCAAGTCCCGTTTAAAATGAAGAAGATAATAGGCATTATATCGCTCATGGTATTAAGTTCCTGCGCAATACTCAAGCCTCGTCCCGAAAAACTGGAATTGCAAGAAAGCCACCGCATTCTTGGCAAAAATTGGGAGATATGCTGCTCGATGCTTGAAAGCAAAATGCCCGGCGGTAGCGGATCTTCTTATGGCATTGTAAGTCTTTACAGTCGCGATAAGAGGCCAGTGCTTAGTCCCTTACGAATTGATAAGGTCTGGTTTTATCAAAAAGATAGCTTGATCAGCACTTGGGATGATTTCGATAAAAACTGGCTAAACGCCAATGCCAATCGCTTAAATTACTATTGCCGAAAATTAGGAAAGGAGAGCCATTCTCATTGCGATAAAGCAGTGGTGCGCTTTAGGTCTATTTATGGACGATCTTACACCTTGGCGGTACCCGCGCCTCGCATGAAAGCAGTCTACTAAAAAGGGTCAAGGCGGTAAACCTGGTACTTTCTATTGCTGTACACGGCTTGTCCCTTTAGCTTTTGATCGGCAAATGCCACCAGATATATTTCCGAATGATGCTGTTCTTCCTCTGCGGCAATTGCCCTAAATTGGCTAAGTGGCAAGCTGCGAAAAGCCAACTCTAGACTATCAGGGTTATGGGCACCAAGCTTCTGCATGTGTTCCCACCAATGCCGGGCATAGGCTTCACTAAAGAAGGCCTTGGTTCCATCGAACCAATCGCCGTAGGAGCTTCGTTGCGAAAAGACCCGGAAACCGAGTTCGGAAGGAGGTACTATGGCCAAAGCGTCCTTGGCTGTTTCTTGGGCGAACCATTCTTGGGTTTCGTACCATTCCGCCGATTGAATTCCACGCTCGATATCAAGGCCACCACGTAAATACCAAGCGGCTCCACCCAATAGCAGAAAGGCCGCGGAAAGCAAAATCGATTTCCACCAATACTTTTCAAAAAAGCGATATAAGAACCAAGCAAATAAGCTTAATCCTATAAAGCCTACCGTTTTAGCAAAATCGACCTGAACAAATTGAAAGACCAAGAGCAAAAAGAGCAAGTAGTAAAAAGGGCGTGGCTTATGAAACAACTGAGCGGCCCACATGGCGATGCTAAGCAAGATCAAAAACAAAAAGGAGCGGAAGAATTGCAATTGGATGATGATCTTGATCGGGAAAAGATCGGTAAAAATCCAACCCGTAATAAGCATGAGAAGAAAGCCAAGGGCCAAGCCTTTGAGTTTTGCTGGAATTCCTTCAGGCCATGAAGCCTTAAAAAGAATTAAGCAGAAGAATAGTATGAGCATAGAGCTCTTAAGCCAAATTAGAAAGGGGTAGGCCGAAGGTAAGGCGTGGTGGGCGTTTCGAATTTGCATGACCGCCATCCATTGCTCCGAAAAAGAAACCATCGATTCGCTTCCGGGATGGGTGGACCGCAGATAAAGAATAGGGCTTAGTAAGAACAGTAAAAAGGTTGCGTACGCTAAATGTTTCAGGCGAAAGCCTTCGGAAAAAAATAAGGCGAAGGCCGAAGGGAAAATTAAAAACAAGGCAGACAGTGGGTGAATGTTAAAGGCCAAGCCTTGTAATAGAATCGCGCCCAGATATTTACCTCTAATTAGCTGGCTTAGGCTGAAAACAAGCAAGGGTAAAGCCATGGTGCGCTCCATCAGTAGGCTGTCCCAAGTTTGAACGTCGCCTATAACCGGAAAGGCAAAGGCAAGTAAGACCGCAGTAAGTATGCCCGCTCTTCGATCGCTATAAAATGACCTGCCTAATTGGTAAAAGCTGAAAATGCTTGAAATCAGAACGAAGCAATACAGAATGAAGTGAGCCCAAGCCATGCCGAGCCCGGTGAATACTTTAAAGAGCTTTATCCCAGAAAGAAAGAAGCTGGGAGAAGCATTACGTTGCTCTACCAGCTGATCGTGTGGGTAGAGGCCAGGATCCATTAGGTCGAGCAACCAGGGTATGGAAACAAATTGATTCCACATTCCATAATGGTACTGATTTATACCAACGAGCGAAGCCAGCGCAATGGCCAATAGTACGAGGTAATCGAGGTAGGGATGATCCTTCAAGGCTTTGGTGTTTGGCTAATCCGTTTTGAAAGTACAATATTCTGACAAGCTTTTCTTGCTGATATTAGGGACCACGGCCTCAGGCGCGGGATAACCCACCGGTAAAAGCAAAAAAGGCTTCTGATAACTTGGCCGTTCGAGGATATCCGCCAAAAAGTTCATGGGACTGGGCGTATGGGTTAGGGTAACCAAACCTAATTGGTGAATGGCAGAAATGAGAAAGCCTGCCGCGATACCCACCGACTCGTTAACGTAGTAATGCTTATTCCTCTCGCCCTTATCGTCGGTGCCATATATTTCTTTAAAGGCAATAATGAGCCAAGGAGCAGTGCTTAGAAACTCCTTTTCCCAATCGGTGCCCAGCGGCGCCAAGTCTTCGAGCCACTCTTGTGGTGCTCGCTCAGAATAAAACAACTTCTCTTCGGCCTCGGCCGCTGCTCTAATCTTGGTCTTTAATTCGCTGCTTTGTACAGCCACGAAATGCCAAGGTTGCTTATTAGCACCACTCGGAGCAGAGCCTGCAATACCTAAGAGGTTCTCGATCACTTCTCGCGGTACTTCTCGATCGGAAAAGTGACGGCAGCTACGACGCTCACGGTAATTCTCCAGTAAGTGCTTCGACTCTTGTTTTAGCTCTTCTGGAGAACTTGATTTAGAAATTTTTAATGGGATAAAGGAATTCATCGGTAAGGCACATTAGGCTGGGGATCCGGCAACTACAAGTATCTTGCAGATAGCACTTTAACTTGCTTTTCTTCCCAAATATTCTTAGTTTAGAGTGTTGTTCGAAAAAACAATAGTTTTTTATTCTCTCCCCCTAGACCTGTCCCTCCCCGGACAGGTCTTATTTTTAGCTCAATTTGCCACTAAGTTTTTGCATCACCTTGCGCGGATTTTTATCCTTGTACAGGATCTTGTAAACAGCGTCTGCGATGGGCATCTTAATATCTTTTTCCTTGCGCACTTCTCTAATTAAGCTCGCAGCATAATACCCTTCGGCCACCATATTCATTTCCAACATGGCACTGCGTATTGTGTATCCTTTGCCGATCATGTTGCCGAAGGTACGGTTGCGTGAAAACTGTGAATAGGCCGTCACCAAAAGGTCTCCTAAATAGGCCGAATCATTAATGTCGCGTTTAATAGGGTGAACTTGCTTGATAAAACGCTTCATTTCACGAATGGCATTACTTACCAAAACGGCCTGAAAATTATCGCCATAGCCCAAACCATGGCAAATTCCGGCGGCGAGGGCGTAAATATTCTTTAACACCGCAGCATATTCGGTCCCGTAAATATCGTCTGAAGTAGTGGTTTTGATATAATCACCATTGATCCGATCGGCCACCGCTTTGGCTCTTTCTTCGTCTAAGGAGGCCACCGTAAGGTAACTAAGCCGTTCTAGAGCAACTTCCTCCGCGTGACAAGGTCCGGTTATAACTCCGATCTGCTCCAATGGAACTTGATAATACTGATGAAAGAACTCCCCGACGATTAGGTTCTCATCCGGCACAATGCCCTTTATGGCACTAAAGACCAGTTTGTCTTTGATGGGTACGTTCAAGCTGCGTAAAGAGGCCTTTAAAAAGGCGCTGGGAATAGCCACGATCAAACAATCGGCCTCAGAAACGATATGGTCTAAGTCGGTAGATATCGCAATATTTTCTGTCTTCAATTCTACCGAAGAAAGGTAGCGGCGATTATTATGAAAGCGTTTGATGTGCAGGACGTTCTCTTCGTCACGCATCCACCACCCTACATAATCGTTATTCTCGGTGAGCATTTTCACGATCGCCGTAGCCCAAGACCCACCGCCAATTACCGCAATATTCATTAGAATTGGATTTGAGCAGTTTTAGTTTCGCCGTCGCGTTGATAAAGAATGGTGGTTTGATCCCCTTTTTTAAACTGGGCCAAAGCCTCCATGTAGGATTGCATGTTACTAACCTGCACCTCACCTAATTGGGTAACAATATCACCCGCTTGCAAACCTGCTTTAGAGGCGGGCTTATCGGGGCTTACCCCGTCTATCTTCATACCACTGCCATTATAAACATAATCGGGCATTACCCCTAAAGTAACTGAGAACTTCGGGGCCTTGGTACTTTCTACCTTGGTTGCCTTGAAGGGAAACTCGCCCAGTGGCGTATTGCGAATAATGGCAGCGATAAAGCCTATTGTGCGCATCATGCCCTCGAAATTGATCTTTTCTACATCATCGCTCGGCTTGTGATAGTCTTCATGCGTGCCGGTAAAAAAGTGCAATACCGGAAGGTCTTGGTAATAAAAGCTCGTATGATCACTCGGTCCAACTCCACTTTCGCTGAGTTTTAATTCCAAACCACATTGAATAGGCTCTACAACATCTACCCATACTGGTGAAGTGCCATAACCGTTTATGGCCAAACTCTGATCTTCCATTCTCCCGATCATATCCATGTTGAGCATATACAGCCACTCTCGGTCGTATTCCTCAAAATCTTCCGTAAAGAACTTAGATCCTAAAAGGCCCATTTCCTCGGCAGAAAAAGCCAAGAACACATAGTTAAACTTGCGCAGTTCTGGATTATCGGTTTCCGATAATAATCGCGCCAAGGCTAACAAACCAGCAGTGCCGCTAGCATTGTCGTCTGCACCATTATGAACTTGTGGTTCATCGCTTTGGACCGGAGCGCGAGAGCCTTCACCACCCATACCCAAATGATCGTAGTGTGCTCCAATTATGATCGTCTGCGGGCTGCCATTATTCAATTCAGCCGCCACGTTGAAAGCCTCATCTCGTATCTCTACCAAGGCCACCGATAGCGAAATATCCCTGGAACGTCTTAACTTCTTCGCTATCCTTTCATTACGCAGGTAAATTACTGGAATGCTTAGAGCGTCCATGGCTTTAAAAGTAGCTTGGGGCTCATTGGCATTACCTTCATTATGCACTAGAATAACCCCTTTGGCACCTTTCTTCTCCAACAATTTTACCCGCTTTTTGAGATCATGCCAGTCTTTGTATTTAGAATGTGGATGAATTCCGTCGGGTGAGCTAATCTCCATCACCGCCACGTTTCCCCTCAAATCTTTATCGTCAATGTCATCGCGGTCCAGCTCCTCACTTTCGATTCCAAACTCCACGTACTCCGTTTCTCCCTCGAAGCTCCCATTACCAGACAGGTAAATGGGGTAAAAATCCTCATCGATCTTTAAGGGGTCGTCCTTATAACTAAAAGTATTGCCTTCGGGAGTGCGTACTACCCG
>CBFHJH010000010.1:22973-38338 GCA_965656185.1 Croceimicrobium sp. | reverse complement strand
ATTGGGAACACTAAACTCTTGAATGAATGAACGTTTAAAAAAGCCTTGAAGGCCGAAAGATTTAAACTCCTTTACGATGTAGTCCCTGGCCAGGATTGCACCCTGTGTGCCGGGTTTTCGTCCCTTTAGATCTTCAGAAGCTAAATAAGTTAAGTCCCTCACTATCACGCTTCGGTAAGTCTCTGGCAGCGTAAAGCACTCTTCTAATTGTGCAAAAAGGGAAGGTCCCAATAATAGGAAAACCCAAATTTTCTTCATCATTCTATAGCATTTAGGGCACCAAATATAAGGAAATGAGTAGGCCAGCCGTTGTTAATACCCCCGTGTAGAACTCAGATTTCACAATAACCACCAAGCCGGGCATTCTTTTACTTTTGGATGAGCGATTTACTATGGCTTCGATAAAGAGTTTAGCATCACAAACCGTTGTTTACGGACTTACCACCATTTTGGCGCGTTTGCTGAACTTTGCCCTTACCCCCTTGCATACCGCTCGTATTTCGGAGGCCGAGTATGGCGTGTTGAACGACCTATACTCCATGATCGCCCTTTTAATGGTGCTCCTCACCTTTGGCATGGAAACCGCCTTTTTCCGCTATAACCGAGACCCCGGTCAAAATGCGCAAAAGGTCTTTAGTCACACAAGCCTTATCACTATACTAATCAGCCTTAGTTTATTGTTTTTCAGTTGGTTGCTAATAGACCAGTTGGCGCTTTGGCTGGATTACCCAGATCGACCCTACCTAGTGCTTTGGATGATAGCGATCGTAGCAATGGACGCGATGGCCGCGGTGCCTTTTGCCAAACTAAGAGCCGAAAACAAACCTTTCCGCTTTTTGAAGATTCGGCTCAGCACCATCGGCATAATGGTGCTTTTAAACCTATTCTTCTTTTTAATACTACCTCAACTTAGCAGTGAGGCCAAAGAAGGCGAGTTCTGGTATGGGCTGTACCGTGAAGAGTGGGCTGTGGCCTATGTGTTCTTGGCCAATTTAATAGGTAATACCCTCATGATCCTGCTCTTCCTTCCCGAGTTTCTAAAAATCTCCTTGAAGCTTGAAAAGGCCTTCATTAAAAAGCTATTTTGGTACACCAGCCCACTGGTATTAGGCTTCTTGGCGGGCATTGCAAATGAAAAAGCCCAGTACCAATTCATGAAATACCTGCTTCCAGATGAGGTAAATAAAATTTCGATGGGCATATTTGGCGCAATGATGAAGATCGCCACCTTCATGGTTCTTTTCATTCAAGCCTTTCGTTTCGCGGCCGAGCCCTTTTTCTTTTCAGGCGAAGGTGACTTTAAATCTAAAATGGCCCGGGTTATGCGCTACTTTGTAATGGTGCAAAGCCTGATCTTCTTAGGCTTGGTATGTGCCACCGAAATTTTACAATGGACGCACTTCATAGACCCTAAATATTGGCAAGGCTGGCATATTGTACCCATCCTATTATTTGCCAACCTGCTCTTAGGCATAAACTTCAACCTGAACATTTGGTACAAGCTTGATAATAAGACCCGTATGGGGGCCTATATTTCATTTTTAGGATTATTCTTTACCATCGTCTTAAACCTAATTTTAGTACCTAAATACCAGTATGAAGGAGCCGCATGGGCCACGCTGATCAGCTATGGAGCCATGACCCTTTACAGCTATTATCTCAATCAAAAGCACGCGCATACCGCTTATCCGGTAGGCCGCATTTCACTGTATTTAGGATTCACCCTTAGCGGAGCTTACCTTAGCTTTTATGTATTTGAAGCCAAACTCCTTCCTGGCCTGATCATCTTCGCGAGCTATTTAATACTACTACTAGTCCTTGAGGGCAAAGAACTTAAAGCAGCCTTTTCAAAATGAATAAGATCGCCATTGTAAATAAATCTCCTTATCCCCTGCCAGAGTACAAAACCATACTTTCGGCCGGGATGGACCTTCAAGCAGTGCTGGACGAAGCAATAAACCTTGGTCCCCTAGAACGCACTTTAATTAAAACTGGGCTCTTTATCGCACTACCCGAAGGTGCCGAAGCACAGGTTCGTCCTCGCAGTGGACTTGCCCTAAAAAAAGGTCTCTCGGTCCTTAACAGCCCTGGCACTATCGATGCCGATTACCGCGGTGAAATTGGCGTCATCCTTGTAAATCTCAGTAATGAATCGGTTCGAATTGAACCCGGTGAACGAATTGCCCAATTGGTAATCGCTGAATACATTCAGGCCGAATGGCAAGAAGTAAATGACCTGGATAAGACCGCTAGAGGCGAAGGCGGCTTTGGCAGCACCGGACGTGATTAAGATTTAAGATTTAGATAAAGCCCTTAATTTTAGGCATTATCTAATTTTGTGACTAACATTGTTTATACTAAAATCAATCAACGCTTCATGAAAATTATTGTACCAATGGCTGGCCGCGGTAGCCGCCTGAGACCTCATACATTAACCATTCCCAAACCCTTAATTCCTATTGCCGGTAAGCCAATTGTACAGCGCTTGGTAGAGGATATCGTTAAAGTTGCCGGCGAAGCTGTAGATGAAATCGCCTTTATTATTGGCGACTTTGGCAAAGAAACAGAGGAAAACCTGAAGAAGATCGCGCAAGGATTAGGTGCTAAAGGCAGTATCTATTACCAAGATGAGCCTTTAGGAACGGCACACGCCATTCTTTGTGCCAAGGAATCTATGGAAGGAAACATCGTAGTGGCTTTCGCCGATACGCTTTTTCGGGCCGACTTTAGTCTAGATGTAGACCACGACGGTGTAATCTGGACCAAACGAGTGGAAAACCCCAAAGCATTTGGTGTGGTTAAAAAAGATGCTCAAGGTTTCATCACCGATTTTGTAGAAAAGCCCCAAGAATTTGTTTCGGATGAGGCCATTATCGGTATCTACTACTTCAAAGATGGCGCTTATTTACGCGATGAACTGCAATATCTTCTTGACAACGACATCAAGGATAAGGGAGAGTATCAGCTTACCAACGCCTTGGAAAACATGAAGGAAAAGGGAAGCAAGTTCACCAGCGGCACGGTAAACGAATGGATGGATTGCGGCAACAAGAATGTTACCATCGAAACCAATGGTAAGATCTTAGGTTTTATCGCTGAAGATGAAGAGTTGGTTAGTAGCGCCGCGCAAATCGAAAACTCGGAAATAATCCCTCCCGTGTTTATCGCGGCTGGCGCTAAAATCAGCAATAGCACCATCGGCCCGCGTGTGAGCGTTGGAGCAAACACCGTAGTTAAGGACTCTACTTTAAGCGATGTGCTGATTCAAGAGGAAAGCGAGGTCTTAAATGCTACCTTGCGCAATTCAATGATCGGTAACAAAGCTAAATTTGACGGAAACTTTAGTGAAATCTCAATTGGCGATTACAGCGTGTTGGAATAAAACCGGCCTCATTATTGGGCTAATCATTTTTAGTTTCAGCCTTTCTGCTCAAGAAGAACTTGAGGGAGAAAGGCTGCGGCTTTTTAATGAGCAGTATTTTGCGGCTCAAAATGCCAAAAACCGAGGTGACACAGAGGAAGCTTTAGTGATCTTCGAAAGTCTTTATCAAAAAGACCCCGAAAACGCCGCCATTTCCTATGAATTGGCGCAGCTATACGCCGCAGAGGAGAAGAGCGAAAAGGCAGTTTTTCACGCGGAGAGAGCCTTTTCTCTTGATCCCGAAAATGACTGGTACCTTAAACTCAAACTGGCCGTTTATCGGCAGTTCGAACAATATGATGCCCTTCAGCAAAGCCTGCTAGATCGTATCGCCGAAAGCGAAAGCAAAGCTCCTTTACGATTCCAGTTAGCTGAGTCATATTACCAAAGTGGTGATCCCAAGAAATCATTAGAGCAGCTAGAGCTGGTCGAATATGAGATCGGTCTTAACGAACAGGTAAGTAATCAGAAAAAAAGTATTTACCTCGAATTAGGACGCCTAGAAGATGCTGCGGCAGAATTAAATAAGCTTATCGCCGCTTACCCTCGCAATATCGATTACCGCGGCGCGCTAGGTCAGCTCTACCAAGCTAATGGAGAAGAAGAAAAGGCCTTGGAGACCTATCAGTCTATGTTAGCGATAGACAGTGCAGATCCGCGTCCCCATTTAGATTTAGCCAACTACTATCGTCTGGAAGGCGACTTTGGACGAAGTATTTTTCACTTAAAAAAAGCAATGTCCAGTAAGCAGTTAGACATGGAACGAAAGATTGCTGTGCTTTTAAGTCTATTCGAAGCCTCTCAAAACGACACGAATCTGCGCGCCGAAGCCTTTAGTATTTTAGATGAGATCGTCTCTTACGAGCCCGAAGACCCTCGTATTTACGCGATGTATGGCGACTACCTAAGTCGTGACGGCCGTGATCGGGAGGCAGTAAATTATTACAAAAAGGCCTTGCAGTATGGTGAAAAATTCGCCATTTGGGAGCAAATTCTCTTGATCGAAATGCAAAATCGCCTTTTCGAAGAATTACGTCGTGATGCGCCAGAAGCCATTGCCTCTTATCCTAACCAGCCGCTGCCCTATTTACTGGCCGGTATTGCTTACAATGAATCGGAAGATTTTGAAAAGGCCTTGGAGTTTTTGGAAGAAGGGCAGGCCTATGTTTTTAACAACCCGCAACTGCAGGCCGAGTTTTATTTGCAGCTAGCGGGCGCTTATCACCAAATCGAATCACACCGCGAAAGTGACCGCTATTTCGATAAGGCCTTAGCCATTAATCCTCAAAATGCAGTGGCGCTTAATAACTATGCCTATTACCTGTCCTTACGCGGGGCCAATTTGAACAAGGCCTTAGAAATGTCTGAGCGATCAAATCAGATTAGCCCTAATAATCCCGTTTACTTAGACACGAAAGCTTGGGTACTTTTTAAATTAGAGCGCTATCTGGAAGCTCGCGAAACCTTGGAGGCAGGAATGCTTTTAATGGAGCAACCCGATGCGGAAGTTTTAGAGCATTATGGTGACATCTTGTTCGAATTGGATGAAAAGGACGGCGCTAAAAAAGCATATCAACAAGCCTATGAGCTCGATCCCAAGCCTGAAATAGAAAAGAAACTAAAGCAAATAGAATCATGAAACTCGGCCCTTGGCTGCTCCTAATAATCTTACTAGTTCAAGCCTGTGGTCCTAAAAAAGACCTGCCCGAAGGCGCCCCCTCCTATTTAAAGGATAAGGAGCTCTGGGAGACCATTCAAGAAAATCGCCTGACCTTCAATAACCTAGAAGTTAAAGGCTCAGGGCGATATACCGAAAAAGACGGTGCCAGCCTAAGCTTTCGCTTTACTTTAAGAATGGCTAAAGACAGTCTTATCTGGATTGACATTGCCGATCCTATTTTAGGTTTAAAGATCATTCGTGCCCAGATCGATGCCGATCAAGTGTCCTATTTCAACCGACTCGAGCGCAGCTATTTTGAAGGAAGCAGTGCGCAGTTAGCCGCCCAAGAAGGCTTCCGCTTCGACTTTGAACCCCTTATGGCGATATTGAGTGCCAATGTTTTGGATTGGGATCAGCTGTGGCGACAGAACTACGTAGAACAATATTACGAGCTCAACAACTTCCCACGAGAAGGTGATACCATGCCTGTTGGAGAACTAAGCTTGATAAAACAGGCCATTGGCCCTCAAGACTTTCGTCCGAGAGGACTAGAACTAAAGCGTCCTACTCAAGGAGAGCTCTTGCAGGTTAGGTATGAAGATTACAAAGATTTCGACCAGCTTCTTTTTCCTGAAAGCATCCGCCTACGTTTAGTTAACAAAACTGATAATCAGATAGAACTTGACATAAAGTCGGTAGAGAAAAACCAAGTCCTTTCCTATCCATTCCGGATTCCAAGCAATTATGAAGCGCTCTAGAATCGTCTTTTTCACGCTCCTCCTGTGTTTTGGTTTTAGCAGTATGCAAGGCCAAAGCAAGCGTCGTCAAGAGCTTGAGGCACAAAAAGTGCGGCTTATGGACGAAATCGAACTGGCCAATCGGATCTTAAACGAAACACAACGCGACCGGAAGAATTCATTGGCCAGTATCGCTACGGTAGAACAAAAAATCAAGTTGAGAGAACGCCTCATTCGTACCATGCGGCGCGAGATCAGCATGATCGAAGAGGAGGAAAGAGACATTCAAGAAAATATCGATACCCTTCGGGTACGGATAGAACGCCAAAAAGAGGCTTATGCCCACATGATCCAGCAGGCCTATAAGAGCCGGAAAAGCTCCAGTCGCCTCATGTTTATTCTGTCGTCCAAGAACTTTAACCAAGCTTTAAGGCGCATCGAATACCTCAAACAATACAGTGCTTATCGCCAACAAAAGGTACGCGAGATTGAGGCCGAGGAGGCAAAACTGGCGGATGAGATGGAAAAACTACGTATCCAAAAAGTGCGTAAGTCTGCCGTACTGGCCCAGCTAAGTCAAGAGACACTCACCCTTAACCGTGAAATGGAAAACCAGGAGGAAGCGATCAAAACCTTACAAGCCATGGAAAGCGATCTGGAGTCCAAGCTAAAAGCCAAAGTTGCCGAAGCCCAACGAATCGAAAAGCAGATCGAAAAGGTTATTGCCGAAGAAATTGCCCGAGCTAAGGCCTTAGCGATTCGTAAACGTCTGGAAGATCAAGCCATCAAACTAGGCTTGGTACGTGGGAAAGACTTCACCAGCAATACAAGCAATAAGCGAATCGAGGACCTTATCGCTGCCAAGGAAAAGGCTCTGCGAGAAGAAAACAAGCCCGTAGTAAGCAAGCCCAGTCCGGTTTATGAGCTCACGCCCGAAGCGCGTTCCCTAGCGGCGAACTTCGAAGCGAATCAAAAACGCTTACCATGGCCAGTGGAACGCGGCTTGGTTACGGCCAACTTCGGACCACAACGACATCCTGTGGTAAAGTCGGTGATTATAGATAATAAAGGAATAGACATTGCCACCCAATCTCAAAGCACCATTAGAGCCATTTTTGATGGTGAGGTAGGCAGGATCTTTTTAATGTCTAATGGGCAAAGGGTAGTACTTATTAATCACGGCTCCTACTTTTCCGTATATCAAGGAATTACAGATGTAAAAGTGAGTCAGGGTGATAAGATCAAGAAAATGCAAGAAATTGGGGTCGCTTACACCAACCCGATCAATAAAGAAACGAAACTACACTTCGAGATCTGGAAAGATAAAAAAGCGGTAAACCCTCTACTTTGGCTTAGTGGCAGATAGTTTCGGAAAAAAACGACCCACCTTCTTTTTATATTCGGGATAGTGCTCAAAGCGAGCGGTCATATTGCTTTCCTCAAAACTTGACTTGAAATAAAACAGGATCAGCAGAGCAATGGCAATAAGCACACGGTAAGCGTCTTCGGTGTAAAAGCCCAATCCCACACAGAACAAAAAGACCCCACTGTAAATGGGGTGGCGCACCATGCCAAAAATTCCCCAAGTAATGAGCTCCGTTTCTTCTTTGGGACGAGGGAATGGGGAAATACGCTTACCGATTTGCACGAGGGCCCAAAAGCAAATAATAAGGCCAACAATCATGGCCAATTGAGCTGGCCAAAGCAAAAGTTTAGGCAAGCTAATATCGATCTCCAAAGGCAAGAGATAAAGGCCGAAGAGACCGAACTGCAGTCCTACCAAAAGGTAGTCTAAAAATTTAGGCTTAGTCATCTAGGTCCTCATCCGGTGCCTCTACACTAGAATCACCATCCCCCAGATCATCGTCTTCATCGTCATCATCTAGATAAGCCTCGATGCGTTCATCCATTTGCACACTGACCTTCACTAAATACTTAGTGTCTGCCGTTTCAAAAGGTACTGCCTTTACAAGCTCTCCTTTGGCATTCTGAAACTTAATGATGTCCGAATCATCGTACCCGTAGGGATAGCGATCGGTGAATAAGGATAGAATGTCTTGAGTCACGTTTTTATAGTCAACGATAACCCTTCTTTTTTGGTCCTTTCCTTTAGAGGCTGGCATTGTTTTGCTGTATTGATTCTTGTTTATACGTTCCGGCAATTGCCCTACAAAAATGCATTTTCAGTCATTTTAAACAACAGGGGTGAGGTTAAATATTGATAAATTTTAGCCCTCATTTTTCCTTCCCTGGAAAAGCGCTTCTCTAGCTAATGTATAGAAAAAATGCGCCTTTCTTAGTGGATCGGATGATCAATTGGGCGATCTAACATCCAACCGGTAACACTAATTCTATCCTTCTTGGTTTCAAGTACCGCGTGCTCAATAAGATCACTTCGGAAAAGAACTAGCCGACCAGAAATTGGGGCCAGTTGGTGAGTCTCTTTACCATCCAAGATTTCCAATTCACCGCCATCCCCTTCAGCCCAATCTCGGTTTAGGTAACAGGCGAAAGACAGTATGCGGTGACCGCTATTCTTGAATTGATCTATATGGCGCTGATAAAAGGTTCCGGGTGGATATAAAGCAAAATGGCTTTCGATATCCTTCATGCTTAAATAAAGGACCTTATTCAAATCCAGCATAAAAGCCTTCATCCGCTGAATAAAAGCTAAACTAGCGGGAGCAGAATGCTGCGGATCTATCCAAACGATATAATCACCCCGTATTTCTTCTTCCCTTTGGTAATGGAAAGATTTACCGATACCGGCCCGGCGAAGATCCTCTTGTTCTCGGTGAGCTTCAAACTCGGCCAGCAAAGCCTCTAATTCTCCTAAACTTAAAAAGTTATCGAGACATATCCAGGAACGCTCTGCTAAACGATCCAGAGCCTTGTTCCAATCCAAATTATGGAAATCCATTTCTAAAAAAGCAGGCAAATCTACTCTAAAAAGAAATTGGTAGATAAATTATTTTTTAGCTATCAAAACCTTAATTGTCAGACTAATAAGAAAAAGTACTCCTGCAAAAGAAACCATAGCACCGGCAATGCTGCCATTGATTGCCGTGGCTAGGCCGTATCCACCAAAACTCGCGATTATACCCAAGGCCACTGCCAGCATCAGCATCGGAACCAAGGCACGAGTCCACAGAAATGCGGTAGCTGCAGGCACAACTAGAAGGGCCACGATAAGAATCGCCCCCACCACTTCAAAAGCCAAAACGGTAGTTAAGGAAACCATGGCCATAAAGCTAAAATGCCAAACTTGAGTGCGCACTCCCAGCGACTGGGCATAATCGGCATTGAAAGACATTAGCTTCAAGCCTTTGAAGCCAAAAGTGATATAAGCAAGCACCAACAACAATAGGCCCGCTGCCACTAGTAGCGGCCGCGGCAACCATGCTGAGCCACCCCAATAAACCATGTCTAAGGGCACGTAAGCAATTTCGCCGTATAAAACGCATTCTTGATCAAGATCCACCTGATCGGTAAAAGCACTGATCAAGAGCACGCCAATAGCAAAAAGCCAGGTAAAACTCACCCCGATGGAGGCGTCTTCTTGCAGTCTGGCCTTGCGGTGCAAAAGCTCGATTAGAAATGAGGCAAACAAACCACTCAAGGCCGCGCCCACCAATAGGATCAAGCTCTGTCTTTCGCCAGAGAGCATAAAAGCAATAACAATACCGGGTAAAACCGCATGAGATATGGCGTCTCCCAACATTGCCATTTTTCGCAATACCAAGAATGATCCGAGTAGGGCACAGCTAGCGGCAATTAGTGCGCCGGTGATTATGATATACCAAGCTTCACTTGTCATTTTCGTAGGGTATCGGACTTTGGTGAGGATCTAAATTCGGATAATCCAAGTCTTTTAGTAATTGAGCCTCGATCTCGGGGCTAATGATGTGCTCCATGGTTTCCGCATTAGGGTGAATGTGGTCTGGTTTAAGACGTAAGCGTTTACTTAAATACATTTCCCATAAACGGTGCAAACGAACTACACGCTTGGCCTCTTTTCGGCCCTTTTTACTCAGCTGCAGCTGATGATTATTACGCAAGACCAAACCTCTATTGCGCAAATGCTTTAGCCCCTTCGCTAATATTTCGGGCTGAAACGGGCGTACTTTTAGGATATCCTCTTCTAACAACCAGGGGCTTTCTGACTGAAAACGTTCACGGTAATGGTAAATCGCCTTCAGGATATTCTCATCCCTAATCTTTCGTTGATGAGCCTTTTGCTGCAATAAACGAGAGAACAGGCCTCGCTTCGGGGCAAAAAAGAGCGAGATCAAGGCTAAAAGGGAAAGGCTCATTACGATCCAAGGGCCGGTAGGCATAGAAGGCGCGATAAAACTCAATAATGAGCCTCCTAAAGCCGAAAAAGCCGCCATGGCCGCTCCGATCAACATCATGGGCCTTAAATTATCTGTCCAGCTGCGTGCTGCCGCCGAAGGTGTTATGAGCAAGGCCGCCATAAGCACCACCCCAACCGCTTGGATACCGACCGCTATCGCCAGCACCATAAGAGAATTAAGTAAAAAGGAAAGCCGCTTTATTGGTAAACCAATGCCCTGGGCAAAGTCCGGATTAAAGCTGAGGAGCTTAAACTCCTTGAAAAAAAGAAAGACCGTCAAGAGAAGCATCAGCGCTAGGCCTCCGTAAACCAAAAGGTCCCTTTGACGCATCGCAGCAGCTTTGCCGAATAAAAATTGATCTAAGCCTGATTGAGTGCCATTTGCTTGTCCCTGGATATAGGTAATCAGTAAAATCCCAAAACCAAAGAAAATACTAAGTACCGAGGCAATGGCGGTATCGCTGCTTAACTTGGTGCGTTTTGCGATCAAATCCATGAGCCCGATGGCTAGCCAACCACTCATCAATGCTCCGAGCATTAACCAGAGGGGGTCCTTTTCCCCACGCATGATAAAAGCAATCGCTACACCAGGTAAAATAGCATGTGCCACCGCATCGCCCACCAGAGAACGCTTTTGCAAAAAAGCAAAAGTTCCAACCAGTGAGGCCGACACCGAAAGCAAGGCCGTGCCTATCATTACCACCATTAAACTGGGGTCGATCGCTATACCAAAAACGCTAATCGCTGCCATCTCCTTCCCCTTGCAATTCCTGAAATCCTTTTTCCCGCACTGGAAACTCAGATTCGGCGATTAGATTGGATAGCTTGGATAAGATCGTAAGTCTGCCACCATAGGCTTCGGAGAGATTCTCACGGTTAAAGACCTCCGCCTTCGGACCAGCCGCTACCAGTCGGGTGTTCAGTAAAACGATCCAGTCAAAATACTGATACGCTGTTTGCAAATCATGGTGGACAATAATCACGGTTTTTCCCTTCCCGCGTAAATCACTTAGCAGCTCCAGAATGGCCTCCTCCGTGGCGGCATCTACCCCAACGAAGGGCTCATCCATTAAATAAAGGTCTGCGTTTTGAGCTAATGCTCGAGCCAAGAAAACGCGTTGTTGCTGGCCACCGCTTAGCTGACTGATTTGACGATTCGCATAATCTAACATGCCCACCCGTTCCAGGGCCAGATTTACCTGCTCTTTATCACTCCTACTTAATCGTCTAATAAGGTTCTTAGGGCTGTAGCGGCCCATCTCCACCACTTCACGAACCGAAGCAGGGAAAGACCAGTCTACCGACTCGCGTTGGGGCACATAACTTATTCGCTCCCGCACCTGATCCAAATCCTGACCAAAAAGCTTCACATATCCACTGTCCGGCTGCATCAACTGCATAATATTTCGTAGTAAAGTGGTTTTACCGCTCCCATTAGGACCAACTATACCTACCAGTTTTCCGGTGGGAACCCGAAAATCGATATCCCATAAAACCGGCTTACGGTTGTAGCTTGCCGCCAAATTGTGCACCTCTACTGCTGGACCGTAACTATCTTGGTTTTCAATCATTATTTCAAAGCTTCATGTATAGTTCGCACGTTTTCCTCAAACATCCCGAAAAAACTGCCCGCAGGGCCTTCGGCCGCACCCATGGCGTCAGAGTATAGTTCACCACCAATAGTGAGAGAGCCTCCACGTGAGTCTACTGCTTCAATTACTGCCTCAATGGCCCGTGGATCCACGGAATTCTCAATGAAAACCGCTTTTATCTTTCTTTGATAGAGGAATTCCGATAAGGCACTAATATCACCAATACCGTACTCAGCCGTGGTAGAAATTCCTTGCAAACCCCTCACCTCAACCTGATAAGCCGCGCCAAAATATTTAAATGCATCATGTGCGGTTACCAATACTCTCTGGCTATCAGGTATTTCTGATAGTGTTTTTTTAGCCCATTGATCCAATAAGGCCAATTCTGAACGATACTTCTTCTTATTGCCTAAGATCGTCTGCCGGGATTGTGGAAATAGCTCAATGAGACGCTGTGCCAGGCCCTCACAGGCCTGCGACCATAAAGCTAAGTCGAACCAAATATGCGGGTCGTGGGCCGCAGCATAATCACTAGCGTTGATCAATTGGGCATCTTTTAAAACAGAAGCCACAGCATAAACCCTAGAATCGGGCATCTTCGCAAAGACTTCGGTCATTTTGCCTTCTAAATGAAGGCCGTTGTATATTATGAGTTCGGCGCGCGATAAAGCAAATACATCAGATTGACTTGCTTTATACAAATGGGGATCGGTTCCTGGGTCCATTAAGGCTTTAACCTCAACCGAATCAATACCTTGTACCAAGTTACGGGCCATATCTGCTATCATCCCAGTGGTGCAAACGATCTGAGTATTGCTATTATCCCGCTCAGTTGGCTGGCAAGACCAGAGGGTAAATACGCTGGCAAGAAGAATTAGAACTCTCATACCTTACTGATGTAAATGTTTGCGCAAGCTATAGCCGAAAGTTGCAATAGCTCAGAACCGTGCTTCAGACGCACACTTTGATCGAAGCTTTCTATACTAAGAACCTCCAGCTCATCTCCTAATTTAATTCCCAAACGGGCAACATAATTCAAAAAGTCGACCGAGCTATCTTTCACCCCCTTAACCAAAACACGCTCCGTTTCTTGAGCCTTGTCAAGCGTTAGGTTTTCCCGCTTTGGAAAAACGCCGTTCTTATCCGGAATAGGGTCACCATGAGGATCAAATTGCGGGTCGCCTAAAAAGTTAGCTAGGCGCTCGGTTAATTTGGAAGAGCGCACGTGTTCGAGCTGCTCTGCTATTTCATGTACTTCTTCCCAACCAAATGAAAGCTTCTCCACTAAAAAGGTTTCCCACAATCGGTGCTTCCTAAGAATACCAACGGCCAAGACCTCCCCTTCTCGGGAAAGCCGTGTTCCCTTATAAGGCTCGTAATGCACCAAGTCCTTAGCCTTTAACTTTCGCAACATGTCGGTTACCGTGGCGGCCTTGGTATTAAGTCGCTCCGCAATGGCGTTGGTGCTCACCAAATTACGTGCCGAGCTGCTAATGAAAAAGATCGCCTTTAAGTAGTTCTCTTCAGTTAAACTTATATCCATTAAAAAGAGGCTTCTAAACAATTTTTACAAAATTACATAATTTGTTTTTAGATTTGCCTAAAAATTATTTGTGGTTATACGAATTAGGCTGTTTTTACTACTCTTTAGCCTTAGCAGCCAAGGTCAGGTGCTGACCGGAAAGCTTGTGAATACCGATCGAGATCCTATCGAAGGAGCCTCTATTCGGTGGGGGGAACTGAGCACCATTAGTGACCAAACTGGTGCTTGGTCTTTTGATGAAAGGTCGGAAGCCCAAGTTCTTCAAATCGATCATATCGCATTTCAAGCCAAAGAAATCGACTTAAGGGAGGAAGGTTCCTTTATTGAGATTAGCCTCGAGCCAGCTAGGCTAGGCCTCTCTGAAGTAGTGGTTAGCGGAGGGCGCAAGGCGGTCCCACGTTACGATGCACCCTTGATTATAAATACCATTAGTCCAAAGCTCTTTGAAAATATTGCCGCGCTGAGTTTGGCCGAGGGCTTATCTTTTAGCCCTGGCCTTCGTCTCGAAAACAATTGTCAGAATTGCGGTTTTACTCAAGTGCGCATGAACGGCCTGGAAGGGGCTTACTCTCAAATACTGCTAAACTCCCGTCCGATTTTTTCCGCTTTAATGGGAGTCTATGGTTTAGAAATGTTCCCTCCCACTATGATCGATCGAGTAGAGGTGCTCAAGGGCGGTGGGTCTGCCATTTATGGAGGCAATGCCATTGCGGGAACCATTAATATTATCACTAAGGAACCTACTCAAAACCAGTTTTATGGCGAAACCCAGCTAAATAGTATTGGTGGTGAAAGCTGGCAAAATAGTCAAAGTGTAGGCGCTAGTTTAATCAATACTGAGGGCAATGCAGGAGTTAACCTTTTTGCTTTTCGCCGTCAGCGCGATGCTTGGGACGCTAATGAAGACGGGTTCACTGAAATTACCGCACTCGAAAACTACAGTACCGGCTTCAATGCATTTTACAAACCTAGTCAGCGCAGTAAGTGGACTTGGGACCTTTTTTTCATCAATGAATTCCGTCGCGGCGGAAGCGACCTCGATCTAAAGCCGCATCAAAGCAGGATTGCCGAGCAGCTACAGCACGATATCATTGGCAGCGGACTTTCTTACGAGCGCTTATCTCGCGACAATAAACATCAGTGGAGCGCCTACCTCTCTGCCCAGAGAACCTGGCGCGATAGCTATTATGGCGGAGGCGGCCGAATAATTCCTCCCGGTGATAGCCTTAGTGCCGATGATCTTATTGCCTTGAACGCCTATGGACAGTCACGTGATCTAAGTATCGTGGGCGGCGCTTTACACCATTGGAGCTTAAGCCCCAGACTCAACCTCAGTTGGGGCTCAGAGTTGCAGTTTAACGAGGTCCTAGACCAAATGTCTGGCTACCAGAGACTCATCGATCAGAGCACCCAAAATTGGGGCAGCTATTTTCAACTCGAGTACCTGATTAGAGACGATCTTAGTCTGCAAGCGGGCAGTCGCTTTGATTACAATCGTATCAGCGGAAGCTATGCCCTAGCCGGTAACAACTACTATGACGAACAGAGCTTTTGGGCACCTTCACCACGCTTTAGCCTAAAATATGACCTTTTGCCAAATTTAAGTCTGCGTAGTTCCTATGCTCGGGGCTATCGCGCCCCGCAAGCCTTTAATGAAGACCTTCACATTGCCGTGGTAGGGGGAGAGGCTCTTTTCATCCAATTGGCCGATGACCTGACTATGGAAACTAGTAACAGCTTAAATTTCAGCGCAGAATGGAATACGAACGCTACTAATTGGGCGCAAAATTTAGTCATCAACACCTTTTTCACACAATTAGAAAACAACTTCATTCTTAGCGACCAGCAGGAATTAAATAATGGCAGTGCCCGCTTGATCAAACGCAACGGAGCAGGGGCTAGAGTTTATGGACTAAACTTGGAGTACAATCTAAGTTATGGCGCTTGGACCTTACAAAGTTCAATAACGGCGCAGCGGTCCTTATTTAGGGAGCCCGAAATCCTCTGGGACAATGCCGCTGAAGACAGCGTAGTAAGCAGCAACCGTATTCTGCGCGC
>CBFHJH010000010.1:19032-22875 GCA_965656185.1 Croceimicrobium sp. | reverse complement strand
CGCCAAATCTTTACGGTTATTTTAGTATCGACTACCAATTGAATGATCATTTAAGCCTTAAAAGCTCTGCCAACTATACCGGCCCAATGCTGGTGCAGCACATCATAGACCCCAATACCGAATATTCGGAGTTGGTGGATAGTCCTCACTTTTTAGACTTTAACCTTTCGGCCGAAAGCAAAGTATGGCACACCAAAGACTGGGAATTACGCTTACACGGGGGTATTCGCAACCTCTTCAATGCCTATCAGTCAGACTTTGATCGAGGGCCACAGCGAGACGCAGGTTATATTTACGGGCCACTTATGCCCCGCAATTATTTCTTGGCTTTAAAGCTTAATGCGAATTAAGAGGGTATTCCTTTAGGTGTAGGTCCTTTCCGTCGAATTCGGCATAGGTGAAATACTGGATCCAGTCGCCAAGGTTGACGTAGCGCGCACCTCCATCATTCAGTTTAATGTCTAGCGGCAAATGGCGATGTCCAAAAACGAAGTAATGGTAATCCTTATGGGTCAAGAGCTCTTTTGCGTAAATGACCAGCCATTCGTTTTCCTCGCCAAGGAACTTCGCATCGCTATCGCCAGTTTTAGCCCGAGAGCTCTTAGAGAAATAATCGGCCAATCCGATGCCAAAATTAGGATGCAATCGAGCAAAACACCATTGTAAATAAGGATTAGCGAAAACCTTTTTGATCAGCTTGTAACCATGGTCGCCTGGACCTAATCCATCGCCGTGACCAATATAAAAGCTTTTCCCATTCCACTCTCTTTCAATGGGTTCTCGATGCAGAGTAAGGCCTATTTCCTTTGGTAGATAGTCAAATATCCACATATCGTGATTACCGGTAAATAAATGCAGATCGATGCCTGAATCACTTAGTTCGGCCAGTTTACCCAAAAGCCTTACAAATCCGCGTGGCACTGCCTTTTTGTACTCGAACCAAAAGTCGAATAGATCGCCCACTAAGTAAATCGCCGCTGCATCCTTAGATACCTCATCCAGCCACCGCACGAAATGTTTTTCTCGCACTAAACTGGCTTCATGACTGGGGGCTCCCAAATGTAGGTCACTGGCGAAATAAATCTTTTTACCGGAGGGCAATTGCATTGAGCGAAGATACATAATGCGCCCATGTAAAAGAAAGAGGCCTTAAGCTCTGCGCATAAAAAAACCCGAGCAGAATGAACTACTCGGGCTCTATTGCAATCGATAAAGCTTATTTAGCTGCTGCGTAAAGCTTAGACACCTCGTCCCAGTTGATTACATTGAAGAATGCTTCAATATAATCTGGGCGACGGTTTTGATATTTTAGGTAATATGCGTGCTCCCATACGTCCAGACCCAAGATAGGAGTTCCTTTTTCTTCTGCTAGGTCCATTAGGGGATTATCTTGATTAGGGCTGCTGGTAACTTTCAAGTTTCCGCTGCCGTCTACGATTAGCCAGGCCCAGCCTGAACCGAAACGGGTAGCCGCTGCCTTTGCGAACTCATCTTTAAATGATTCGAAAGAACCAAAAGTAGAATTGATCGCGTCGCCAAGTTCACCACTTGGGTTTCCGCCGCCATTGGGCCCCATGATACTCCAAAACAAAGAGTGATTGTAAAAGCCACCGCCATTGTTGCGAACTGCTCCACCGTGCTTGGAAACATCGGCTAAGATCGCTTCAATAGACTTGCCCTCAAGGTCGGTTCCCTCTACGGCTGCATTTAATTTTGAAGTATAACCAGCATGGTGCTTACCATGGTGTATTTCCATGGTTTGGGCATCAATATGAGGTTCTAATGCATCGTGTGCATATGGTAATTTAGGTAATTCAAAAGCCATTTTAATTGGTTTTAGATTAATGTATTGTAGTAACAAAACTAAAAAGAGAAGGTTTGCTGAAGATTAACAAATGCCTCTTTTCGTTTAAGCTCGCATCAAAAATAGTTATTAGAAATTAAAAACCATTAGCCTGACCCTATGGCTTAATGGTAAGATTCAATTAGCGCACCTTGGCGCTCCTGATGAGCCTGCGAAATAGGCTTGGAAGATAGCGTTTGAGATAAACGCCCCACTTTTCCTTCTTAGCAATATATACTTCCGCTTTATTCTGTTCAATTGCTCCTAATGCTTTTCTGGTAAAGGCTTGGGCAGATAGCCCTTTGGCTTGAGCCTGATCCATTTGCCCCAAGGCGCTGCCGTCGCCGGTAAGTGCATTTACCGAAACTTTGGTACGAATAAAGCCCGGACAAATAATATTGACCTTCAACCAAGGGTAAGTCTCCGCCCGCAAGGTGTCGAAAAAGCCGTGTAAAGCATGTTTAGCAGCGGCATAGCCCGAACGATATGGGGTCCCAAATTTGCCCACCAGGCTAGAGGTTATAACCACCTGTCCACCCTTATTTTTTGACCAATGGTCCAGAAAGGCTTTGCATAATTGAACATTGGCTAAATAATCGACCTCCATTAAGGTACGGTACACCGGTAAGCCTGTTTCCCGGATCAATGATCTTTGCGACAAGCCCCCGTTTAAGATTAGAATGTCTGGCGCCTGCCAGAGCTTTATTACTTTTTCAATGGCTTCTTCGCATTCGTCTGCCTTAGCCAGGTCAAAAGCCAAGCTATCTACCTTGGGCGCACCAGCACTTAGCAACTCCTGAGTCAATTCCTCCAGTTTATCGGTCCGCCTGCCGCTAATGAGAAGTAGCGCCTCTCGCTCCGCTAAAGCTTTGGCTAAAGCCTCACCTATTCCAGAGCTGGCTCCGGTGATCCAAATCTTTTTTCCCTTAAAGTAATTTGCCATGGCTTCCTCGGATTATTGCTAATTTAGGCTCAAATCTTAGTTATGCCCGCCCCATTTCTGATCTACAACGCTTCGGCTGGAGCAGGAAAGACCTACAATTTAGTAAGACAATATCTGAAACTTTGTTTGCAGGGTAAAGATAGCCTATCTTTCATGGGCATACTGGCCATCACCTTTACTAATAAGGCGGCCAACGAAATGAAGAACCGGCTGATTAAGCAATTACAGGTCTTAGGCCAGTTTCCTAATTTGGAGTCGGGAGACCTAGAGTACTGCCTGAGTCTTGCGAAAGAACTCAGGATCGAACCCGAAGAGCTAAAGTATCGCGCCGAAGAAAGCCTAGCCGGTATTCTTCACAATTATTCGGCCTTCGCCGTTTCTACCATAGATCGCTTTACCAATCGCCTTATCCGCAGCTTTAGTCGGGATCTAAAGCTAAACAGCAATTACCAAATAGAGCTACAGGTAGAGCTGATTCTAGAAGAAGCAGTAGATCGTGTTTTGGATGAACTGAAGGACAACAGCCCCTTTGCTCAGATACTGAGCGAGTTTATTCGCCGGCAGCTAAACGATGAAAAATCGCCCGATGCCCGTCGACTGCTCTACGATTTGGGGCAGGAACTTTTTAAAGAACGCTCTATAGACCCCTTGGAAGCCTTAAAACAAATTGAAGCGGAAGGGTACTTAGAAATTGAGAAAAGGCTAAATGGGCGCTTGGAGAAAATAAAAAGTACACATCAGGCGCAAGCGAAAGCCCTCTTTGACTTCTTTAAAGAAAAGGCAATAGTTAAAGGTTCGTTTCGCGATCAATGGCTCTTCCCGCACTTGCAGAAAATGGCCGAAGGGAGCTTCCAAAGCTTTGGAAAAAAGGCCCTAGAGCTTTTGGAAGGGCCCGCCGAAGACATGCAGCACCGCAGCAATGCAGAGGCGCAAGCATTTATTCCGCACGCAGAACAAATACAAGCCAACCTTCAAAAAACACAAGACTACTTTGAAGCCAATATTGAGGAAAAGTTTCTTTTAGAACAAGTGCTTAGTCGAATATCCGCTTTAGCAG
>CBFHJH010000010.1:8269-18932 GCA_965656185.1 Croceimicrobium sp. | reverse complement strand
GGAGGTTATGTGGCCTTTCATCAATTAGAACAACAAGATTTTAAAGAAACGCAACTGGAATACCTCCCAGAACTGCTTAACGACCTTTTTGATCGAGGTTATCAACAAAAAGATATCTGCTTTTTAGTGCGCAGCAATGAAGAAGGAAGAGCGGCGGCTCAGTTCCTATTGCAGGCCAGTGAACGGATAAACACTCCTGGCGGAAAGGCGATTCAAATCTTGTCAGTAGATAGCTTAGTAGTAGGCGCCTCTGAGGCGGTATGCGCCTTGGTTTCCTTCCTGAAAATGGTAGAGCAAGGCGAAAACAAAGAGATCCGGAAGGATTGGCTAGAGTATGCCTATAAAATCTTTGGTAAAGATGGTGAAGAGCGGCATCAGTTCTTGAGCGAACACCGCGATTATGGGCTGAACGATGAGCTGAGTTTTTTGGAGAGTGAAGCGCCTGACTTTAAGGCTAAGGAATGGCAATCGCAGGATTTGATCCAACAAATCTATCAATTGGCTAAAGCACTTAAAATGCCTTGGCAAAGTGATCCTTATTTGCAATTCTTCTTAGATCAAGCCCAAGACTACCTGCAAAACCATCGCCCCATAAGCCGTGAGTTTCTTGATTGGTGGGAAGAACACGGATATAAAAAAAGTGTAAGCTTACCCGAAAGCATCGATGCAGTGCAAGTAATGAGCATTCACCGATCGAAGGGGCTGGAGTTTCCAGTGGTAATTTGTCTGAACGTAAGTAAAAAGCTAGACGACAAATTAAGTTTAAGCAGTGATTGGATCGATTTGCGATCGATCGATGGAATTGATTTCGAAGGCCTTCCCTATGCGCTGATATCCTTTAAAAACCCTGAGAGTGAATTACACCAAAGCGTTTACCACGAACTTCGTGAAGCAGAAAAAGCCAAGGTTAAACTCGACAATTTAAACGCGCGCTATGTAGCGTTTACCAGAGCAGAGCGTGAATTACATATCATTAGCCCTAGTCCGCCCAAAAAGCCGGAAGATCATTTAGAACATCTGCTCGCTCAGTTTTTCGAAGCGCATGAACCCGGAGTTTATAGTGTGGGCCAAAAAACTCAGGCCATCAAAGCAGAAGGAGAGGATAGGGCTTATGAAAACAAAGCATATAATGCCAGTGCCTGGCATGAGCGCATCGAAGCCCTTAGTTCAGCTCCTAAAAACTGGCAAAAGCTCGCGAGTGATGAAAGTCGCTGGGGCAAGCAAGTGCATCAACTATTAGCGCATCTAGAGAAGGCCAGCGATTTAGAAAAGGTTATAAAAAGAGCCGAAAAGGAAGCCTGGTTCGAAGCGGAGGAAATTGAAAAACTTAGTGAGCAGATGCGAAATTTATTACGCATCCCAGAAATAATGGAATTGTTTGATGACTCGGTGGAAGTGTACAATGAGCGCAGCTTACTTCTGCCTGGCGGGGGTCAAAAAATCCCTGACCGCTTGGTAAAGCGCAAGGAACTTTGGTATATCGCCGATTATAAAAGCGGGAGCCCTCGGCCAGAGCACCGTAATCAAGTGAATGAATATAGAGACCTAATGGAAAAGGCGGGCTTTAAAGTTGCCCGCCTCTACCTTATTTACCTTAATGCCGAGGAACTGAGCCTCGAAACTTGGTCTTAGTCTTTTAAAACGCCCAGTTTTTTACCCACTTTGGTGAAGGCGGCAATGGCCTGATCCAATTGACCTTGATCATGGGCGGCACTGAGCTGTACTCTAATGCGAGCCTGACCCTTTGGCACTACTGGATAAAAGAAGCCTATAACGTAGATCCCTTCTTCCAAAAGTGCATCGGCAAACTCCTGTGAAAGAGCGGCATCGTATAACATGATGGGTACGATTGCAGAATCGCCATCTTTAATATCAAAGCCAGCCTCGCGCACCCCTTTTTTAAAGTAGTTTACGTTCCACTCTAATTTATCGCGCAGCTCGGTAGTTTCACTCAATAGATCAAAAACTGCGATGGAAGCGCCTACAATGGCAGGAGCTAAAGAGTTTGAGAACAAATAGGGACGTGAACGCTGACGAAGAATATCAATAATTTCCTTCCGACCGGTGGTAAAACCTCCCATGGCCCCACCGAGCGCTTTTCCTAAGGTGCCAGTAATAATGTCTACCCGACCCATTACGTCGTTCAACTCGTGAGTTCCTCTTCCGGTCTTCCCTATGAAGCCTGTGGCGTGACATTCGTCCACCATAACGAGAGCATCATACTTCTCAGCCAAATCACAGATCTTATCCAACTGCGCAACATAACCGTCCATCGAAAAGACCCCGTCGGTTACGATAATCTTAAAGCGAGCGGTGTTGGAAGCCTCTTTCAATTTGGCCTCCAGGTCGTCCATATTATTGTTTTCGTAACGATAGCGCTGCGCTTTACAAAGTCGCACTCCGTCTATAATAGAAGCGTGATTTAACGAATCGGATATGATCGCGTCATCGGCGGTAAGCAGTGGTTCAAAAACACCGCCATTAGCATCAAAGGCCGCCGCATATAGAATGGTATCTTCGGTACCCAGGAACTTTGCGATCTTCTCCTCCAGCTCTTTATGGATATCTTGTGTGCCGCAAATGAAGCGCACCGACGACATACCAAAACCGTGGCTATCTAGGGTCTTTTTTGCGGCATCAACTACTTTAGGGTGTGAAGAAAGACCGAGGTAATTATTACTACAAAAGTTAAGCACTTTTTGACCGCCTTGAACGCTGATTTCTGCGCCCTGCTCTCCCATAATGATACGCTCGCGCTTGTACAGACCATCTGCTTCGATCTGTTTCAATTCGGCTTGTAAGTTCTCTTGTAGTTTACCGTACATAATTGCTGTTTTTATTCATCACAAAGATAGTAAGGCCTGGGCGCATTGAAAGTTTAAATGCAAAGAAAAGCCCGACGCAGTGGTCGGGCTAAAAATACATCAGGCGCAAGCCTTACAAGTTCCGTGCACCAGCACCTCCGTGCTACGCGGGCTAAAACCCTGAGGCAACTTAAGTGCCGGCAAGCTTAGCTCTTCTAAGCAATATGTCTTTTGGCATTGATCGCACTTAAAGTGCAAATGTTGATCGTGGTGGTGATTCGCGCTACAGGACCCGCCACAATAAGCATATTTAACCGAAACCTCATCGTCGGGCACTTTATGCACCAAGCCCTTTTCCTCAAAATCTTGCAAAATGCGATAGAGGCTCGCCCGATCTAATTTCTGATCGAATGCTTTATTGAGCTCGCCGTGAGAAACGGCCGTTTTTCGCTCACGAATGTAGATCAAAACTTGCTGCCGTCCCCAGGTTTTGCGCAAGCCACGTTCCTTGAGTTCTGCTTGTGCTTTGCTTGGCATTACATAATATGGATTTCTGCTTCGAATACGCCGAAATTACCTTCGTTATCCTTAGCGCTGATTAATAATTTATAATAACCTTCTTCGGCCGAACTTGGAATAGTGATGTTCAAGCTGCTCAAGTCGAAACTTAAATCGCTGGTTCCGGCAAGGTCGATATCATCTTCATAAAGAACGGCACTGGCCTTTTTGTGGGCATGATCATCCTCGTGTTCCTCTTCTATCCTGATTAAGATCTCACTTAAATCGGTTTCATCGCTAATGGTTCCTTGCAGATCGAAAGCCTGCCCTTTAGGCGCGTGCACCTCATTGCTAAAATCTGGCGCGGTGATCGAAAACTGTGGTTCGCTGCCGTTTCGTACGATAAACTCCAATTCCTTAAAGTCCGATTCGTTTCCGGAAGCGTCTACCAACTGTAAAATAGCGTGATAAGGACCGGCAACCACCGCAGTGGGCACTTGAAGGTTATCTTGCACGGTAGCATTGGCGCCAGAAACTGAATAGATCTTGGTCATCTCCCAAACACTTGCATTCTTGCCGTGGCTATGGCCGTCGAATAAATCGTGGATGTCTAGCTTTAATTGCGAAAGAGCATCATTATCGCTAAGCTCCACCGCTAAAGCAGTGGTATTTCCCGCCATGACCTCAATGTCATGATCTTCAGCATCCATGGATACGCTTAAAATTTGCGGAGGAGTGGTGTCGTTTGCCTCATCATCGTCGCTACAAGAAGCAAGTAAGGCCAGGCCAAGAAAGCTAAAAAGGTATTTTTTCATTTTAGAAGTGTTTATGCAAACATATTGCTTTTGCAACACTGTTGCAATTAAAACTTATAATGAATGCCCAATACTATATTTCTGCCTTGTTCTGGAAGGTTTAGAATACGATAGCGCGAGAGATGTCTCAAGTAAAATTGATCAAATAGATTCTGCACTGCCAGATCAAAACTCAGACTCTGCCGCGACCATTTCAGCTGGTAGCCAGCCTCAAGCCCGAACAGGTGGTAACCTGGGGTTCTAGCCTCATTGCGATCGGTCCGATCCTGATCTAAAGTCCAGCGCCAATTGGCACCTACATACCATCGGTCAGCTTCCCAGGCAATTTTTAAGCGGTTATTCCAAGGTGGACTAAAGGGCAAGGGTAAGCGAGTGTCTAGGTTTTGATTGATCAAGAGTTCTGTGGCATTAGAAAGGTGAAGGTTCTCCCAAGGGTGCCAATCAAAAAACAGTTCGCCACCACCTTGCAAGCTAGGGGCCTGCTGGTATTGATACAGCTGCCCCGCTTCGGGGAGGAGACTGAATTGAGCGGTAGGTCGTAAAAAAATAAAGTTATCGAAATAGTAGAGGTATGGACTCAATCGTAGGATCCAAGTTTCGTGTTGATGTTCAATCACAAGGTCCAACTGCCAGGCCTGCTCGGGGTCCATGTCTACCTGTCCTTGCTCATGGCGAAAGGTACCATGATGCACCCCATTCGAGGCTAGCTCGGCAATATTCGGCGCTCGGAAACTCCGCGCTACATGCGCTTTAAGGCGCCAAAATGGACTAGGGTTATAAGCCACCCCAAAAGCTCCCGCAAGATTTGAAAAACTGCGGTTTAAGGCTTCTGATCGCAAAGCCAATGAATCGATATTTTGCCACCACGGACTGCTGGTTTCATCCGCTACCACCCTTTGATACTCCCAGCGCAATCCGCCATCCCAATGCCACTTTTCAGACAATTTACCTTTGGTTAAGGCAAACAAACCTGATTGATGTCGCCAAAAGCTTGGGATTAAAAACTCAAAACCACTTTGCCTATTGTGTTTGTAGTTCTGGGCGGTGCCCAAGACCAACTCCTGACCTAAGAAATGAAAGGGGTAGCGGGCATTAACTTGCCAGCTGTCCTGATTGAGACCCAGGGCCAGGGTGGCACTACTATCCAATTCTTCGAATCCATGCGCATGGGGTAAGCTGCGTTCGGCGCGCTGATTACGCTGGAAACCCAACTCCATCTCTAACCAGTGATCGGCAATGCGTATGGCCTGAAAGCTGTATACCTTGTAATGGTCGATCTCTTGCCTTGGTAAAGCAATATCGCCCCTATCCCCAATCTGGCCGACGTCATAAGCACGTGGAATACCGGTTGCTCCTGGATATAAGCCTTGCTCCTGTCGGTAATAGGAGAAAGTATAACGGGCTCGGTAGTCGGCCGACTGCCAGCCTAGATCCCAGCGCAGAGAATTCAAGTTTCCGGCCGTATTCTTCAATAGGCCATCACTAATGGGTAGGATGAAGCCATTATAGGTAAAGGTCTCAGCGGGTACTTGAAAATCCTGAAACTGTCTATGACTGAAGCGTAATCGGCTGTGAAAACCACCGCTTTTAAAAGCGTTCATTGCCGAAAAGCCTAAAGCGGAATTATTACTATGGTAGAGGCCCTGTAGGCTGGCCTCGTTCTTTTTTTGAGGAGCCAAGGTTGGTAGGATCTTTAAAGCTCCCCCGATAGCATCGCTGCCATACTGCAAAGCTGCCGGACCCTTTACCACTTCCATACGATCGGCTTGAAAAGGATCCACTTCCAAGCCATGGTCCATGCCCCACTGCTGTCCTTCTTGCTTTATCCCCTGATCGATAACCGCAACACGGTTTCCCATAAAGCCGCGGATTACCGGCTTCGAAATACCAATCCCGGTATTCAACATAGTAATGCCTGGGAGTTCGTCCAGCAGTGAGCCAAGGTCCGCTGCTTGCGCTTGATTAGCTCGCGATGGACTCAAGGACAGCACCTCCTTCGAGTTCGTACTGTTAGGATTTCGCAGATAGGAGTCTTCGATTAATACCTCACTGATCTCCAAACGAGTAGGACTCAAGAATACTTGAACCTGCCGTGCCTCATCCAGATCAACATCGAGGTCTAAAGCGGCAAAATCCTTTTTTTCGAAATGTAGGTGATAATGGCCTTTTTTCAGCTGCAGCAGAAAGCTGCCGGTACTATCGGTATAAACCTGTTTATTGGTTTCATGCACCGTGACCTTAACCCCTACAATGCCCTCGGAGCTGCCATATTGGAGCACTTCACCGTTTAAGGTGTAAGTCTGTCCCTGCGCCAGCCCGAAGCTACCGAACAGCACTAAAAGACAGGTGCAGAGTTTATTTAAAGAGTCCGAGAATATCATTGCCATTGGCCAAAACGATCAAGGCTAATAAGATAAAAAAGCCGACCATTTGCGCATATTCCAAAACCTTATCCGAAGGCTTTCGGCCCGAAACCATTTCCCATAAAACAAAGACCACGTGGCCTCCATCAAGGGCGGGAATGGGCAGAATATTTAAAAAGGCCAGCATAATACTTAGGAAGGCGGTAAAGCTCCAAAAACGCTCCCAGTTCCACTGGGTATCGAACTGAGAACCGATAGCAATAAAGCCCCCAACTTGTTTGTAGGCCTCGGTGTCAGGATTGAAGATCAAGCGAAATTGACGGATGTAATCCTTTAAAACTGTTTGAGCCTTAACAAAACCCGCAGGAATCGCTTCAAAAAATCCGTAGGTCTTGGTCTCCACTGGATAATAAGAGGCCGGTGACGGACCGCCCGGTGCCACACCAATTTTGCCGTACTCTGGCACCACCATGCTCGCTGTTTTTAGCTCTGGACCCCGATAAAAGGCCAACTCTATGGTATCGCCCTTGCGGCTCGGAATAGCGTCCACGTATTCATCAAAATACTTAAGCCCCTCACCGTCTATGCTAATTACGGAGTCGCCCACCATCATGCCCGCGGCTTTGGCTACCGAACTATCGCTAAAACCACCAACGATATAGGGGAAGCGTAAGCCAACGATCGGACTTTGATTATCGAGCAATATTTTTTTATGCTCATCTTTCACCTCTAAGCTGCGACGCTCACCGTTGCGCAGGATCTCGATGCTCGATTCACTCAAAAGAATCTCTTTGGGGATCTCACTAAAGCGCTCCACCTTTTTACCATCTACCGAAAGAACTAGGTCGCCATTTTGCAAGCCGATCGCCTTACCATTATCATCTACCATCAGACCGTCGGTAATAGAGTCTACCGGTAAATAATCTTCCCCGTAGTACATCATCATTCCCACGTAGATCAAAATGGCCAGGATCACGTTTACCGTTACCCCACCTACCATAATGATGAGCCTTTGCCAGGCTGGCTTGGAACGAAACTCCCAAGGCTGTGGCTCCGATTTTAGTTGCTCGGTATCCATACTCTCGTCTACCATGCCTGAGATCTTTACGTAGCCTCCCAATGGCAGCCAGCCAATGCCATATTCGGTTTCTCCGATCTTCTTTTTAAAGAGCGAAAAGTAAGGGTCGAAAAAGAGGTAAAACTTCTCCACTTTCGTGTTGAAAAGCTTAGCCGGGATAAAATGGCCAAACTCATGTAAAACAATCAAAAGAGAAAGAGAAAGTAAGAATTGAGATGCTTGTATAATAAAGTCCATATGGATCTTCCTTGCTTTTAAAAATTAGGCAAAACTAGTGATTCGCAGGTTATTCTGACCAGTAATCTACCAGGATCGCTTGAGCCTTTTGCATTAGTTTAACATTCGCTTGATCAGCCGCCAAGGCTTCAAAAGTAGATTTTAATCTTTCTCGGCCATTGGCATTAAGCTCTTTAACCTTAGAAAGCGCTAAAAGTTGCAGTTCTTCCTCACCCGAGTCAAGAGCCACCCCAATAACGGTAGCGAGCAAATTCGCATTGCCTTGCTCCAATAGACTCACTAAAGCCCTACGTCGTTGATCTGCCTGTGGCGCCTTACTGAGGTCGTAAAGCCAATAGTTTGTCGGGCGCTCTTCATTGAGTTGGAGAAGTGCGGGATTTTCAGATTCAAAGTAAATACTGCGTGGGCTTTCCTTTAAATCTAAGCTTAGCGTGTCTGCTACCCCTAATTGATATCTAACCCGAAATGCTTGGGTGCTGTCGCGTAGGATAATTCGGCCACTCAAACTGCCATTTAAGTTCAGATTAGTATCTGCCTGGGCGAGATACAGTTCCAGCTGGTTAGCCCTGGCTTTAAAACGGTAAGAAAGTTCCAATTGCAGGGGTTCCCGCTTTTCAAATACGGCTTCTACTAAGTTTAGGTAGTCCCTTTCCGACTCGTTCAGGGTAGCCCCAGCGGTGTCGGACCAAGCCAGTCCTTGCTGCGCCATTTGGGCCTCCAGGTAGATACGCCAGAAAAAGGCCGTGCGGTCTCCTGCACTTAAGCCTCCCTGCAAAGCTTCTTGCCAAGATTTCTGCCCCAGCTTTCCCTGCCAGTAATAATGCCACTGTTCCTTTGCTTCTTGTGGAGAAGAAAAGGTGTTTAAAAACAAAGCGTAGGCCCTTTCTTGTTTTGCGATAGGTTCTGGAAGAGCCGCCCGTAAAAAAGTCTGTGGGAGGGCTGCTTTTTCCAAAGCCTCCAGCTGGACGAGATAACTTTCATCCAGTAAAAGGTCATTTGAAACGCTCAGGAAATTGAGTTCAGACTGGAACTTCTGCTCAAATTGTGAGATCTTCAGACTTTGCAGACGCTCTTCATTCTCGGCGAGATCTTCTAATACATCTTCTGGGTCAAAGCGTCTAAATTGGCCCAGCACCAAGTAAAAGGCACGCAGATCTACCGGCTCTTCACTGAGGTAATAGCTTAATTGCTCTGAATCTCCCAGGTCTACCTCATAATCCTCTTCTAAGGGTAAGCCTGGCTTAAGACCTTCCGGATATTGCAAGCCCAAGCGCAGTTTATCATAAGTCCCTTTATAACTCGGGATCAGCCAGCCTGGGACGCCCGAAAGTTGCCCTTCTTCCAGGTTAAAAGCATTAAAAATAAAGCCCGGTTTTAACAGCTCCAAGAAGGGCGAAGCTTCTAGGCTTGCTTGTTCGTAACGATAATGTATATAGATTCGACTGCGCGGATCCATGTCGGGCAACAAATAAATACGCAAAAGGTCGTCCGAGTATTCATATTCCAAAGCTTGTTTAAGGCGGCCCTGGCTCAAACGTACTTCGAGAACCTCTGCTTGGTAAAGAGCTAAGTCCAAATACTCTAGATCATAACTAGTGTGCAACCAAAACTCAAGCTCCATTCCCTGCTCCGCACGGTAATGTAAACTAAGGTCTCCACTATGCTGAGCGCGCGCCCCACAGGAGAAGAGAATGAGGAATAAAAGCCCTAAAAATGATCTGCTTTGCATGGCTTATGCTTAACTTAGCTATCGCAAAAGTATGCTATCATGTCTAGCCAAACGTACCAAATAGAGATAAATGAAAAAGCCTACGAAATTGAAGTAGGTAGCGGTAAACAAGAGTTTAACCTCAACGGGGAGAACCACAGCCTCGATCTAAAAGGAGACGCTGAAAAAGGCTTTCACCTCATCCTCGATAAAAAAAGTTATCGAGTGCATGTTTTAGAAGCAGATTACGACAGCAAAGAGTTCTTGCTCGAGATTAATGATCAAAGCATTCCAATCAAAGCTTCCGATCGCTTCGACTTACTCTTGAAAGATCTCGGTATGGAACACATGGCCGGTGCAGCGCTAAACGACCTTAAAGCGCCTATGCCTGGCTTGGTGCTTGACATCAAGGTTAAAGCTGGTGATAGCATCAAAAAAGGACAAGCTTTGTTGGTGCTCGAAGCCATGAAAATGGAAAATGTTCTCAAGGCGGAAAGCGACGCCGTAGTTAAAAGCATTAACTGCAAACAAGGTGAAGCAGTAGAAAAAAACCAGGTCCTTATCGAGTTCGAAGCCTAAGGGTGGGCTAAAGCAAAAATTCCAAAGATATTATTGAGCTGAACGCTGGAACCATCGCTGCTTTTGAGGATGGCTTCGCCGCTAAAGCTAAACCGATGATGGTCATAAACCGAATTAGCGTCTCGGTAACCGCTGAGTGCCTCAATATTGAAACGTCCTTGACTATTGGGGTACCAAGAACTATACATCTTACCTTCAGCATCGTAATACCTAATTTCTACCGTACGCAGGTTATGCGGATTGGAAACACGGTGCTTTACTCGACGGTAATTCATATTGATATCACAATCGGTTCCTCCGGCCATGATCACCTTTTCGATCGTTTCCTGACAACCACTTTCAAACTTCACCACCGCCTTTAAGTTGTAGTTAACATAATGTCCTGAGGCTTGGTAATTCAAGTTGATGCCACTAGCGATTTTCTGCGAACCCATAAACCAATCTACCGAGGCAATCTTGCCCAAACGCGCAATGGCCTTAGCCTTTAACTGCGTACCCGAACTTTGGATAACCTCTACCTTAGCCTTACACTCGCTTTCGGTATTAATGGTGTGCTTCACTAATGGTGTACAAGAAAGAGG
>CBFHJH010000010.1:1999-8172 GCA_965656185.1 Croceimicrobium sp. | reverse complement strand
TTGGTGAGGTCGGATAAGCCCATTTGATAGGACAAGCCCAAGGATAAGCGCTCAGAATACTGATAGGTATAAGTAAACATCGCGCCATAATTAAAGCTATTAAAGCTCTCCATGGACTGGTTATAATTAATGACTTCCTCTTGAGGGTCTTGTTTGAAAACGGTAGTAGTTACCCTTTCGTCCATACGCACTCGGAGCATCGCATCCGCGTAAGCGCCCACCGATAAACGATGCCGATCACTCAAGGCGAAGCGGTAAGATACCGGAATACGCAAACTGGCAATACGCTTATAATGCCTATGGGTAGAAATATTGGTACGGCTTAGCCCAAAGAAAGTACTGTCGTGAATCGTTTCGATCTCCGTCGCCGCCTGATTATATACTAGGCCTAGCTCTAAGGCCGCTTTTGATGTTAAACCAAAAGAGTAGACCAATCCTGCCTGCCAAGCATTGCCAAGGTTGCCATTAAAGCCGGGGCTCATGTTTGGGCCCGCCATTACTTCTAATCGGTCAAATACCTGAGGTACATAAGGCTCGTTCTTATCGCTTGCTGTCATCGACTGCGAATTGTAAGCGCGCAAGGCAAAGGCGGTCGGCACGAAGTGTTCTAAGTTTCGCCAAGGTAATTTAGACATTGTTAGAACCTGGTAATTGCGGCTTTCGCCGGAAGCGATTACAGCAGACGGAGAATTACTCGGAATTGTTTCATTTTTATCCGTAGTGCCTAATGCGGTTGTGCTCACCGGGGCATTACTGCCGCCATACTGATCTGTGCTGCTTGGAAGCTCCTGTGCAATAGATTCAGTCTCAGAGCTTGACGCTTCGCTTGCCTTGTTTTTAGACTCCACTGGAACTTGCAACTCCTGCCCTACGGTAGTTGGCAGAGGTTTATCCAGCTGATTTGGCCACCACATCCAGAGCGCGCCGGCCGCAAGGATAAGTATAGCGGCCACCATACGCCAGTAATAAACTATCGGTTTAGGCTCCGCTTCATCCAGCAAATGCTCCATGCGTGCCCAGTTATCGGGATTATAGGCAAAGGTAGATTCCGACTCACTCAACTTATTCTCAAAAAGTTGGCGCACTTCTTCGGTAGACATTACTCCTTCTGGACCCAAATCCGACTCTAAGGCCTCCCAAGCCGCAGGATTAAATGTAAAAGATGCTTCTTGTATCTTGTCCTGGTAAAGCTTGCGAAACTCTTGTTCGGATAGTGGTTCATTAGGATCTACCGTCTGCTCAAAAGCTTCCCAGTTGGCTTCTTCGAAGGGAATGTCCCATTCGGCCAATTTCTTTTCAAATAATGTCCTAAGCTCTTTCTCCGTCATGCTCCTCAGGCCTAGGCCACATTATCATTATCCATTTTCTGTCGCATCATTTCTTGCAACTTCTTTCGGGCACTACTTAAATGCCACTTACTGGTACCTTCGCTCATTCCCAGTTGTTCGGCAATCTCTTTATGGTTGTAACCATCGATAATGTAAAGGTTAAACACCTTTTGGCTTACCGGTGGTAGCTTTTGCACTAAGGCAATTAACTCTTCCGCATCAAAGCGCTTATCCGCTTCATTATAATCCATCTCGCTCAAGGCAGCTAACTGCATTGGCTCTTCCACATAATCTACTTTAGACCTTTGGGCCTTTCGATATTCATCGATGGCAGTATTAATAGTTATGCGTCGTATCCACGCCTCAAATGGCACCTTAGGAGAGTAGGATTCTAAATTGGTAAGGATCTTTAAGAAAGCCTTATTCAATAAAAACTCCGCATCTTCCTTATTGCGCTCGTAACGCAGACATATAGCCATTAATATACCATAGGTACTCTTGTAAAGCTCATATTGAGCCTTTCGTTCCTTACGGATACAAGCCTGTATTAGTTGGTTATTAATGGTCATAAACCTAAAACTGTTGGCGGAAAGATATTGAATCCCCTTAGTTTATTCAATAAAAAAACGCCATTCCCTACAGCTAAGGAATGACGCTTCATTATTACAGATGGTTGGGCCTCAGGCCAATTAATTCAATTTCATGTCGAAATTAGTGAGCTCGATAAAGCGCATTACCCTTTTATGCAAGTCTTGGCGCTCTAGATCCACTAATTTTTGAGTGCCAAACTTCTCTACGCAAAAAGAAGCCATGGCCGAGCCGTAAATGATACCGCGTTTCATGCTTTCGAAGGAAATTTCGTTGTTACTGGTAACGTGACCAATAAAGCCTCCGGCAAAAGTGTCGCCTGCACCAGTAGGATCAAAAACATCTTCTAAGGGTAAAGCCGGGGCAAAGAAAGTTTGGTCTCCATGGAATAATAATGCACCATGTTCTCCCTTTTTAATGATCAAATATTTAGGCCCCATGGTAAAGATCTTTTTCGCCGCCTTAACTAAAGAATGCTCTCCACTTAGCTGTCGTGCCTCTTCGTCGTTAATGGTAAGCAGATCTACTTCCTTTAACACCTCTTTCAGTTCAGGCATGGCTACGTCCATCCAAAAATTCATGGTATCCATGATCACCAATTTTGGACGTTTGTTCATTTGCTTAAGCACACTCATTTGTACCGCAGGGGTAAGGTTGCCCAACATCAAGTATTCAGCGTCTCGCGCTTTCTCGGGTACTTCTGGCTCAAAATCGGCCAAAACATTCAGTTCAGTTTCTAAGGAATCGCGGGTATTCATATCATTATGATACTTCCCCTTCCAAAAGAAAGTTTTTCCGCCTTCTACTCGCTCAATTCCACTTGTATCGATTCCCCTCGCGCGCATCAAATCTAATTTGGCTTCGGGAAAATCTTCTCCTATAATGGAAACGATCGAAATATCATCGCAGAAATTTGCGGCCGAAAGAGAAGCGTAAGTTGCTGATCCTCCGATAATTTTACCCGACTCACCAAATGGAGTGATCAACTCGTCAAAGGCCACCGTACCTACTATCAATAAACTCATAAAAAGAGGCTTAAAAATTTTTTGGCAAATATTGTGTATTTTAGAGAAAGGCGCTAATATTGCAGCCCCTTTTTAAGGGAAAACAAAATGCTTCCTTAGCTCAGTTGGTTAGAGCATCTGACTGTTAATCAGAGGGTCCTTGGTTCGAGCCCAAGAGGGAGCGCAAAAAGAAAAAGACCGCAATTATGCGGTCTTTTTTTATGCCTTTATTTTTCTTCGCCTTATTTCTGCGAAAGACGTTCTACTAAGATCTTTTTATTAGTGCGACTTACCGGAATTTCCTGATTATTCACGAAAACGGTATTCTCTTCCAGTTTTTGCAGCTTATTCAAATTAATGATGTGCGATTTATGCACCCTTAAGAAGTTATCGGGCAATTTTGCCACAAAGGCCTTCATGGTGCTATGAACGATATGTCGCTTCTCCTTGGTAACTACCTTTATATAGTCACCCAAAGCTTCAACGTATTCAACATCGTCCAAATTAAGCTTCACTAATACCCCATCCGATTTAATAAATAAGGAGTTGTCGGTATCCTGCTTCTTCAGGTTCTCCTCATAATAACGTGCCCGCTGCACTGCCGAAGAAAAGCGATCCATATCGATCGGCTTAGAAATGTAATCGGTTACGTCGTACTCGAAAGCTTCAAAAGCGTAGTGCTTTTTAGCCGTTACCATAATTACCTGAGGCACCTCTTTAAAACTAGCTAGGAATTCGATACCACTCATTTCGGGCATCTCTACGTCGAGAAAGATCAAGTCTACCTCGCGTTTTTGTAAAGCCATACGCGCTTCGATAGCATTTGGATAAACCCCTACCAAGTCCAAGTCAGACACCTGGGCAATGCAAGATTTAATTGCTTCCCGTTGTACCGGATCATCGTCAACCACAATGCATTTCATCATCTTAGTAAGGAATTTCTACAAATTTGCGTTTTAATCCTTTATGATACAAGAAAAGCTTTACATTAGCGCTATCCAAGGCCAGTAAAGGGCTATAGCGGCTTAAAAAAGGACTCCCTTCTACCGCTTATCGAAGCAATTTACCGTTCATCTAATATTTTTCAACAGCTGTTAATAAGGGTGTAGGTTTGAAGTGTAATTAAAAGTTACGCTTATGAAAACCTGGGGTATTACATTATTAATCGCACTTAGTTTTGGTCTTTCTGCCCAAACAATTGTGGTAACCAACACCAACGATTACGGTGCAGGTTCTTTACGTCAAGCGATCCACGATGCCAATAGCAATTGGAGTATCGACCGCATTGAATTTAACATTCCTACCAGCGATCCTGGTTATGATATTACTACCGGTGTATTTACCATTGAAGTAATTAGCGCCGAACTTCCTGCGATCGGAAACCGCGTGCTAACCATCGACGGCTCCACTCAAACGGCATTTACCGGAAACACCAACACGGCCATTTTCGGAATTGGTGGTACCGTGGGTACCGATGCCATCGCTTTGGCTACAGTAGACGGTCCCGAAATCGAAATCATCGACAACTCTGCCAATCACGATCTTAAATGGGGTATCATGGCTACCGAGCGCGACTTCGTAATTAACGATGTGGCTATCCACAGCTTTGGTAACGATTGGTTCATTTATGACAATGCAAACTTATTAGCGCGTGGAAACGCGAATGACTTTGAGGCCTTTAATTGTATTTTAGGTTCTGAAGCTCACGCAGCGCAAGCCCCTAGTGGTGACGTGAACGGTGGTCCTAACTTCCAAGCTTTAGGTGTAGACAACGGCTTGTTCCATAACAACTTTGTAGCCTACGGCGAGACCATGGGCGGATTCCTTCGCACTGGCTGTGAAGGCTGGGATATCTACCAAAACGACTTTGCCTTTAATGCCTTGGACGATGCGATTTGTGATGGTTTAGACGTTGCCGTCTTTTGCGAGTCGAACACCATTCGTGAAAACATCTTCCGTAACAACGGTGGTAACGGATTTGATAGCTACAATGCTACTGGAGCTTACCTCATAGAAAATAATACCTCTATCAACAATGGTCTTAAAAATGTAGAGACCAATGGGATGCGTATCTACGGAGGCTACGGAGATACCATCCGTAAAAACATTATTAAGGACAATGTGGGAGCCGGTATCTTGATTACCAGTGCTGCCCAGAAACACTTCATCACCGAAAACAGTACTTACAACAATGGTAATGTGTTACCTACCGTAGGTGCTACTGCTGTGATGAACCAGATCGCCATCGATCTTTTAGCTTCAAATGATAACCACAAAACTGGTACCGCCCCTTTTATTACCACTAATGATAATAGTGATAATGACAACGGTGGTAATGCACTACAAAACTTTCCAGTAATAGACGCGGCTTATTTCGATAATGGTAACCTCGTGGTAAAAGGCTTTGCTCCTGCCGGTGCGCTGGTAGAGTTCTTTGCCGCTGACCTTTACAGCGGAGCGATTATGCCACAAGGAAAAACCTTCTTATTTAGCGCAACCGAAGGAAGTACTAATGACGCCGATAACACCACCGGTTCTTATGGCCCTGGTCTGGTAAACGGAGTAGATCACGGTAGGGAAAATAACGCTAACCGTTTTGAGTTTAGCGTTCCTGCTCCAGCTGGTTTTAACAGTGGAGACGATATTACAGCAAACGCCTATCTAGTAGGAAACGGAACTTCTGAGTTCTGTGGCGCCTACACTACCTACACTAACAATAGCGGCCCTGTGGCAGTGAGCCCGAATTTAAACTGTGTTTACATCGACGTTAACGGAGACATCGTAGCGCGCTTTGGTTACACCAACCCAAATGGTACTACCATTAACGAAGCGGTTGGCGCTAATAACAGTTTTGTTCCCGCTCCTGCAAACCGTGGCCAAAACACTTCTTTTAACCCTGGTACCCACAGCGGTGAGTTTGAAGTGAGTTTCCCGGCCAGTGGTTCATTAACCTGGAACTTACAAGGTAACAGCGTTACCGCTGATATTAACACCGTACGTTGTCCTGCCGACCTTCGTGTGCAGCAGAGCGTAAGTAATAACACTCCCAACATTGGAGATCAGGTAACCTTTACCATCACCATCGATAACCTTACCTGCGAAACTCCTGCCACAGCAGTAGAGATCGCTTACGCCATCGATGCGAACTTTAGCTATGTGAGTCACAATACTCCAAGCAGCGGTTCTTACAACAGTGGAACTAATATTTGGACTATTCCCGAAGTAGTTTGTGGTACTTCTCAAACACTAGAAA
>CBFHJH010000010.1:0-1900 GCA_965656185.1 Croceimicrobium sp. | reverse complement strand
GCAGCGGTTCTTACAACAGTGGAACTAATATTTGGACTATTCCCGAAGTAGTTTGTGGTACTTCTCAAACACTAGAAATTACCGTTACGGTAAATGGAAACGGAACCAATATTGCTGCGGTTCAGTCTCAGAACCAACCAGACCCGGTGAATAGCAATAACTCTGCCTCTGAGAACGTAGCTACTGGTTCATCTGGTGGTAATAATGGAGGTATCGAGTCTGAAGGTTCTATGGCAAGCTTAATTGCTCAACGTAACTTCAACCGCATCAAGTCAGGTAAGCACACTTTCTACGATCGTATTAACGAAGCGCCTAGCTTAATGGACTTCCGTTCTTTCAACCTAGGTAAAACCAATGGTCTTAACGCCTATTTACCTCCATACGGACCACAAGGTGCTCCAGCGATCATTACCAGTCCTAGCGACTTGATCGGTATTACCAATGCCTTGGATGTGTTCTCGGTAGACTACCTAAACAGCAAGAATAACCGTTTGGCAAGTGTATTAGCGATCGAAACTCAAAACGAAGTATACAATCACACGAAAGTGATCTGTGACCGCTTAAACGGGGCAGAGCTGAATAATATTAAACGTATAACAATCGACGGTCATACTTTCATCATGTCTCGTCTCGACCAAGAAAATGGTTTAGTAGATATGGCGGTTACTTTCGTAGCCTACAAGAAAGCCGACGGGTCTTTTGTGATCGACGCACGCTGGAACCAAAACGAGTATGAGATCCAAAACTCAGACAAGGTTTATAATTTCCAAGTATGGTCTGTATCTGAAAGCTTAACTAAAGATTTAGTAAGAGATATCATTACTCTGATGAAGAATGATGGCCCTGTAAGCTCCATTACCAGCTCTAATGTTAGCCTGCCAACGGTTTATGTTAAAACCGGTAAATACGAAAACGGTGCCCTTCAATTAGAAATGGTGAACACCATCGGCGCGAGCGAGATCAATATTATGGCGAATCGTACCATCCATGAAGGAGCCACTCGCACACACTTTGGCAACCAAATCGCTTTAAACCCAAATCAAACCGAAGAGAGCGTAACTTGGACTACTGGTTACATCTTTGATAGTGGTTTTGAGATCTTGAATGACATTGGTGGCGGTCGCGACATCCTCTATATGGCCGATGGTCCTTGGGGTGCTGATTATGAGCGCAACACCGGAGTAAGCAATGAGGCCTTTAACGTAAGCGTAGAAACTGGCTACACTAGTCAAGCTGGCGAAATGCACCTAGAACGTGACATAAACTTCACGGGTAAGCTTAAAAACTACGTGAGTATCTACCGCATGTTGCGTCCTGGTCATCGTAGCACCGACTTAAGCGATTACAATGAGATCCGTTTCGACGCTGCTTTGAGTGGCTTTAACGAAATCATCGTAACCTTAGTAAGTGCCGATATTACCAACTGGAGCGAACAATACCGTGTAACAGTTCCGGTAAATAACGCCGCGATGGGAACTTATACCATCGACATTGCCGACCTTAAATCTGCTGGAAACATTCCATTAGACTTAAGCAAGATCATGAACATCACCTTCTCAGTGGTGGGTGATTACCAAAACTTTGCTCCTATCACTTTAGATATCGCAAATGTGACCTTCACTGATAAAGGTAAAGCGATCGGAACCCCAGACTTGGCTTACGATCAAAATCAAGGTATGAATGTGTATCCTAATCCTTTTAGTGGAGCCGCTCATATCGACCTACAGTTAAGCGAGTCTGGCGAAGTAAGCCTAGAGCTATTTGACCTTAGCGGTAAAATGGTAGACCGTGCAGACCTAGGCTATCAATTCAACGGTGTAGAAACCGTAGTGTATACTCCTAATGTAGAGCTTTTGGAAGGCGTTTACCTCATGAAGGTAAGTACTGCCAAAGAAAGCTA
>CBFHJH010000009.1:76206-108441 GCA_965656185.1 Croceimicrobium sp. | reverse complement strand
CTGATTTTAGTCAACCGTTAGTCAACGGATTGATGTTAAACATTAGTTGTAAGGCAAATTAATAAAATAGGAATGCATCTAAAGCTAATTATGCATCCTTAGCTTAAGTTAGTCACTTAACTTTGGTTTTATGATTAGCATGAATCGCAGAGTGAAGTGGCTTGAGATATTGAATGATTGTTCTAAAATCATTGCTCTACTGGCACTAAGTCTAATGCCAATTTCATCTGGTGCCCAATCGAATTACTTCAATATTATTCATCCCCCCGGTGATAATAATGCAGATGTTATTGAAACGGACTCTTCCTATGTGATAATGCAGCAGGGTAACCCACCATTCGAGGCTTTGCACCTGCACCACTTTGATAAAACTGGAGCATATTCAAGGACTGACTCTTTTGACTTGGGAACCTTTTACGAAAGTTCTTTTAACGGTATTTGCGACTTTATGGATGGGTACTTAAAACTAAGTACTATGTATGTCAATTCAGATACCGGATGGATGCACCTCACGCACTTTGATAGTGCATTAGACACTATACAAACTCTAAAATATTCGCATCTAAATCAATTAAGCACTCAAGCCATAAGTGTTCAATACTTTGCTCCAAACACAATTATAGTTTCTGGTATGTATATGATTCGTGCTGGATTAAGAATGCATGGCTACCTATTAGCCTTGGATACTAGTTTGCAGGTAAAGTGGGAACGAACATACATTCCGACAAACTTGAATGGCCAAGGTGGCTTTGCGTTTTATGACGTTGCTTCAGTTTCTGATGGAGGCTTTTTTATAGGAGGTGAACGCCTAATCTTCGGGACAAATGGACTATCTAGACGAAAAGGGGTCTTGCTTAAAGTCGACAGTTTAGGACAAGAGATTTGGCGAGAAGAATTAGATGGTCCTGAAGGAAATCACAAGGTATTGGTAGAAGAAATAGATGATAGTTCTTCTGCCTTTTTCACAACCCGTATTGATGTCCCAGATTCCCAACCCTTTACTCAACTAAGGTTTGGCGTAGCCGATAATAATGGAATCCTACTTGATACCACAATGGGCGGAGTCGTCCGCAATATGACTCCGGACTTTTTTGAATGGTCACCTAACATAGGGTTTATTGGAGGTGGTTTTGCGCAAGGCTTAGGTTTCAAAAGTTACGCTGCTAATATTGACCCAATCGGCTCAATCAACTGGAAAAGAGAATACTTTAATGGTAACGACATAGGGACTGATTATGGTTTCTTAGAATCCATGACCTTCACCCAAGATGGAGGGATGTTATTTGCTGGCTATTTCTTGGACCGAAATGGCAATGGAGCTAACATGTGGTTGGTTAAAACTGATAGCTTAGGATGTGATACTCCGGGATGTCAAAACATTGGTTTGGAAGAACTGATGACATCAAACCAATCAACGATTCAGTTATACCCTAACCCTGCTAAAGACGAAGTTAGCTTACATTTTAGCTCATCTATAAATGAAAACCATAAAGAAGTTACCATCCAATTATTGAATCTTCAAGGAAAGCTCATTAGGTCCCAAGTACTTCAGTTAGAATTACCAGAACTGAGCCTAGAACTATCAGATATCCCTAAAGGAGTATACTCTGTTGAAGTCCTATCTGATGGAAGGAAAATTGGGTATTCAAAACTGGTAGTTGAATAATCGAGCAAAAGCGTTATCCTATATTCGTATTTTCATGCAGCCCATTCAATAAAACCCATATCGTTCTATAATCATTTAAAATCAACCCTCCATGCTCTGCATCAAACACCGCAGTACCGACCCTTACTTCAATATTGCTACTGATGAATTCATCTTTAAGCATGTAAAAGAAGATTGTTTCATGCTTTGGCAAAACGACAATGCCATTATCGTGGGGAAACACCAAAATGCCCTGGCCGAAATCAACTTGGACTACGTCAAGGAGCATGAGATCAAAGTGGTGCGGCGCTTAAGTGGTGGCGGAGCGGTTTACCACGACATGGGTAACCTCAACTTTACCTTCACGCGTACTAGTGAAAGTGAAGAGGACTTGGTCGATTTTAAGCGCTATACCGCGCCCATTATTGCCGTTTTGCAAGAAATGGGTGTCCATGCCGAGTTCAGCGGGCGCAATGATATCCTAATCGAAGGCAAAAAGTTTTCAGGGAACGCCGAGCATGTTTGTAAGAATAAGGTGATGCATCACGGCACCCTACTATTTTCCAGCGACATGCCCAATATCAGCGGAGCGCTAAAGATCAATCCCCTTAAATACAAAGACCGGGCGGTGAAATCGGTACCGAAACGGGTGACCAATATTCAGGATCATCTTACCGAGAAAATGTCGGTCGAAGAGTTTGCCGATCGCATTATGGATTACATCCTGCGGAATTACGAGGATTGCAAGCTGTATGAATTTAGTGCCGAAGACCTAGCCAAAATTGAGCAAATCAAAAAAGAAAAATACGAAACCTGGGATTGGAATTTTGGCTACTCCCCCAATTACGATTTTAAACAGGGGGTAAAAACCAGCGGAGGCGTGATTGAAATGCATATGAATGTCTCCAAGGGCCTTATTCAAGAGGTGAAAATCTTAGGGGACTTTTTTCATATCCGTGACATCGGTGAAATCGAAGCAGCCTTGAAGAACACTCCCCATGAGGAAAGTAAGATTCGGGAGAAACTAGGCCAATTCAATCTAAGCCAATACTTTAAAGATATCAGCACCGACGACCTTATCGCGGCTATGTTTTAAGGGAAAGCTTAACGCTTGATGAATCGCAGACTGTGCTGCGCCTCTTGCCCTTTTAGATTTATGAAGTAAACCCCAGGCTGCAGGTTACCCAAGCCTTCCACTTTTAGGATGGCTTCATTTCGGCTAAGGTGTTCTCTTCGCAACACCTGACCATTGCTGGCCTTCAGCTCCAATTCGAATTCACCCGGCAAATTGCTGGGTAATTCAATGTGCAACTCATCCGTACATGGATTGGGGAAAGCTTTAAGTCCGGCGCGCTCTTTTTGATTAATTAAGGCCATACTCGGATCCTGGTATATCCGCACATAATCAATCTCTAGGGTATCCTCTTGCCAGGATGGATCAATCCCTGGCTCAATCGCGATATTTAAAAGGATATACTGCGGGTCATCAAAAGGCCAAGTGTTCGCATCTCGCGTAGCCGGTTCGTAGATATAATGCACGATCGAGTCTACACTAAATATCATTTTAGTAGGAGTCCATTCTAAGGCATAGGTATGGAAGGTATTGGAAACTCCCGGTATCATACGTCCGCCTTTATTAATGGTTCCGCCGAAAGAAGAAGGCGTGTGCATAGCACTCTGCACAAAGTCTTGATTGGTTCCCCAGTGCTCCATAATGTCGATTTCACCACAAGCGGGCCAAGGTGTCGTGCCAAAGCCTTGCTGCTGCCAGTAGGCGCCAGGCTCACTGATGTTCTTGCCCAACATCCAGATCGCTGGCCAGGTACCGGAACCTTGGGGGAGAATCGCCCGAACTTCAATACGGCCATAGGTAAAGGCGTATTTCGAATTAAGACGAGCCGAAGTGTATTGTTTAGTTACCCCTTGGTTGGAGTAAGTCTCCTTTTTAGCGATTAGTTTTAGGGTACCATTAGATACCTGGGTATTCGCTGTGCGGTCGGTATAATGCTGAATCTCTCCATTATACCAGGAGTTGCCATTGGGCAATTGGGTTTGATGAAACCATTTAGAGGTGTCGATCATACCATTGCCATTGAACTCATCCGACCATACCAATTGCGTAAAGTTGACACCGCTCCCACCGCCATTGTTGGTGGTATCCAAATAGTAAAAGTCGTCTAGATAGGCTAAAACTTGATCGTTATTGTTCTCCCCATTCAACTGAAAAAGAACCCGCGTAAAGTCAGTACGCTGGGTAGGTGGCAATGAACTGGGGTCTAGGTTTATGAAAGGGTCATTGGCAAAGTCAAAGGTGATGGTTTGCCATTGATCTAAAACGATGGGCTTAATAACCTCCGACTGGGTTTGCCAAGGGCTACCTTGAGTTCCATCCTGTAATTTACACGAAATCTGATTGGGTTGATTGCCAGTTAAACCAGAAGAAGGCACATAAACCTTCACACTAAATACCGCATGATTCGGTAAATCTAAGGGACCGGGGGCATCGAATCGTAAATTCGCATACTGCCCTCCCTGATCGTGGTATTCCAAAACCGTAGCTGAAGTATTAATCCCTTGAACATGCGGATTGGCTTTAGCAATATCGATCACACAGCCGTCGCCAAACCAAGTGCCAATATTTCCATTACCCTCAAAGTCGTCTTGCAGGCTTTGCGCCTGAAGCGAAACTAATAGTGTGGCAAAAAGCGAAGTCAAATATCCTTTCAACATGGTTTTAATTTTGGCTCAAGATACTTAAGGTATTTCAAACCATAAGTTATTTCTCTCTGATTTCTAATTATTTCCTTCCTGCTAGAAAAGCATAAGCGTTAAAAATTCTATTTTTCCATGATGAAAACGGTCTTGAGAATTTTCGCCTTATTTTTTATTAGTGTGGGCCTCAATGCTCAATCTCCTTGTTTAGCCGGAGACACTTTAAAAATTGTCGTAATCGGTTCCTCTACGGCTGCGGGTTCCGGGGCTTCTACTTCAGATAGTGCCTGGGTAAATCGCTATCGTAACTATCTTCAGTCTATCAATTCAGCCAACCAAGTAGTTAATTTGGCCCGTGGAGGCTACAATACTTGGCGATTAATGCCCGATAACTTTAGCCCCCCAGCCAACCACCCAACACCCGATACTTTGCGTAATATCAGCGAAGCCCTGCGCAGAACTCCGGATGCCATCATAATCAACCTCCCTTCGAACGACGCAGCCATGGGCACTGGCGTAAGTCAGCAGATGAGTAATTTCATTGCTATGGATAGTACCGCCGCTAGCCAGGGCGTTCCATTATGGGTTTGCACTACCCAGCCAAGAAACTTCAATGCCAATGGTACTTTCATTCAAATTAGTGTAAGAGATTCTATTCTAAGCTACTTTGGCACTCGGGCAATCGATTTTTGGACCGGATTGGCCGATCCATTCAACAATATCGACCCTTTTTATGATTCGGGCGATGGGGTTCACTTGAACGACCACGGACATCGTTTGCTTTTTAACCGAGTAGTTCAAAAGCAAATTCCAGATTCATTGGTCACGGCCCTTCCTGGACTTGACCTTAGTCCTCGAAAAATTCAATGGCTCAATCCTAGCCCATGTGGAAACCCACATTCTATCTTCCAGGTGACCATTGCGAATCTGAGAATGGACAGCTTAAACAATGCCGCTCAAATTAAATTGTTGCGAGAAGACTTAGCCAGTGGACAAGTAGATACATTGACCCAAAACCTCCCTAGCATACAAGCTTGTGCCTATGCGCAGGTGAACTTCGTATTAAATACCACAGCCCAGCAAAATTGGCGTTTATGGGTCATTTGCAATAGCCTTGAGGATAGCCTAAGGGCGAATGACACCAGCAGTAGCCTTTTTGTAAGCAGCAGCGAACTGCCAAGTCTAAGCACAAGGGACACTAATTTCTGTCTTGGGGATAGCCTAAGCTTAAAGGCCAACAGTACAGATTCTATATTTTGGTTTGGCGACTCCTCCCTGCAAAATATGCTTGCTCAAGGTAATTCCTACCATTATGGGCCTGCCCGAAATGATACCCTTTATTTGCAAGCAAGAAAAGGGCCCTTCGTTTATCTCGATCAATTAAGCGCCGCCAATACCAGTGATATTAACTGGAATGGTGCAATGTTTAACCTCATCGCCGGAAATCAAGCAATTAGCCTAGACAGTATTCTTTTTTACTCAGGTTCCAGTGCCGATCTTCAAGTAAATTTACGCACCCATTCCGGGAATTATCAGGGTACCGAAAATAACCCCAGCGCTTGGTCGGCTAGTCTTAGCGATAGCGTGTACAGTGCGCAAGTTGATTCGGCTTACTTTTTAAACTTTGGATCCATTAATCTCAACTCCGGCGACACCCTAGCCTGTTACCTATATCTTGAGAATGCGAATCACCGCCTTAAGTACCAATCAGGTGGTGCAATGCAATTATTTGCTGGAAATGGCTTATCGGTGGAAGCCGGAAGTGGCATCGCCCACACCTTCGGAACTATTTACCATCCTCGGCACATCAATGCCAGTTTCTATTATCATTATGGCAACAACCCATTAGGCCAATGTCAAGGGGCGGTGGAAGAATTAAGTCTCATGGAGTCGGAAGCAATATTAGACCTAGGATCCGATACCTTACACGACCTAAGTGAAGATTTAATCCTCCACCTTCCTGCGGGATTTAGCAATGCTTACTGGTGGTTGTCTCCACAATCTGGCGACAGCCTTATTATCCCGGCCTTTAGCCACAATGACTCAGATAGTTTATGGATCGTGCTGAGCGCAGAAGATAGTTTGGGCTGCAGTCATATCGATAGCCTACTGGTGCGCTTTATTCAGTATTTCGCACTCGACGATAAGGATCTGGACCAATTAGAGCTATACCCAAACCCAACTAAGGAAAACCTTTGGCTTCGTCAAACAATAGATCGGCTCATCGAACTTGAACTGTACAATATGCTTGGGCAGCGAGTACTCTTTCACAGCGGGAAAGATAAAGTTCAGCAGGTTCGTTTGAGTTTAGAGCCTGGCCTGTATCAGGTCTATTTGAACGGTTTACCGCGAGAAATACTGCTTATCGAATAAAAAAAAAAGCCCCTGATCATAAAGAACCAGAGGCTTTAACCAATCTAGAGAAAAGATTATTTTTAAGCTTCTACAGGTGCTTCAACTGCAGCGAGTTGTACTTCACCTTCTAGTTTAATATCGTCTGATACCAATAAGTTTCCGGCTTCATTAACCACGTGAAATTTCAAACCGAAATCCTTACGGTTGATTTTACCTTTAAAAGAAAATCCGGCTTTCAAATTTCCCCAAGGGTCTTTTGCTACCCCACCTACTTCTATTTTGAGTACGATAGGCTGGCTAACGTCGCGGATAGTCATTTCACCTTCCAACTCAAACTCGTCACCATCTACATTCTTAACACCAGTGCTTTGGAAGGTAAGTTTTGGGAATTGCTCGGCGTTAAAGAAATCGTCGCTCTTCAAGTGATTATCGCGATCCTCACTTCCTGTAGTGATCGAAGCAACATCGGCGCTGAAGGTGAATTTTCCGGTGCTGAAATCTTCGCCCTCCGTTTCAACACTACCTTCGAAAGAACCAAAAGTTCCGGTAACAGTGGTGATCATTAAGTGCTTTGCCTTGAAGTGAATGTTGGTATGCGCATTATCTAGCGCCCATTTTTGTACTGACATATTGCTAAATTTTAGGATTGATGTTCAAACATTAACAAGGCAAATGTAGGTATTAATGTTTAAACATTGATATAGATAGCAACCTATTTTTAAACTCGAGAAGCTGACTCAAAGCGTTATCACAGTATTTACTTTATTCTAATAAGTCATAAATCAACACATTAGCCAGCTTAACTCCTTAAATATCTATATCATAAATAACTGATATCTAGAATATCTATAAAATACATTACCTTTATTCCACCAATCAACCAAACAACAAAATGACCCGTTTTTTCACCCTTCTTGTTTCATGCCTATTTTTAAGTCAAACCCAGGCCCAAGGCCTTAGCGCGCCAGTAGCTGAAGGTGTTTATGGAGGACAGCTTGGAGATTTTGAAACTTGGGCCTTTAGCAGTGACTCCATTTATTGCGTGGTTAGTACTGACAGTCCTAATTCGATTTTTTGGGCTAAAGCAAATCGAAGCTCCAATCGAAATAATCTTGCCTGGGAACCTCTGCCTTCCGCTGATGCGGATGATGGCTTTGGTGGCTCAGTAATGAATATTGAGATCCATCTAGCGAGTCACAGTATTTTCTTTCTTGCTCAAGGAACGGTTTATAAAACCGATATCGGAGCCAGCACAGCTACTGCTGTAGACTCCATGGTTAAAGAATTTATGATTCACGGGGATACCATGGCCTTGGTAAAAAACAATCCTATGGCTGGAGGTCAGGATGTGCTAGATTTTGGCTCCTTGAGCTCCAGTGGCAGTTATTTGAAAATTGCTACGATCAACTTATTAAAAAACTACACCGAAGCACCGCAGATGCTTATCAATCCCAACGATCAGAAACTGCATATATTCGAAAGGGGAAATAGTCCACATTGCTATGAACTCCAAGACCCTTTTTACGCCATGACCGCATCTACCGCGCTGACTTCGGCACTTAACCCGGCTCCTGTGCGGGCCAACATCGAGTGGAGAACCTATGGCTTCAATTCTTCCGGCACCTGGTTTGTGGCCGGTCAGCCACCTTTAAACAATCCTACCATGCTTGACCGCAGAATGGCCTACAGTGATAACAATGGCTTAAGTTGGACAGATACTACCATAAATACTCCCGGCCCAATTGGTGGTGTGGTCGGAAACAATATGGTTTTCCAGAATTATGCAGGAGGCACTGCCCAGGCCTTGTATATTGGCAATGCGGTAGAGCAAGACCTGCGTTCCTTTGGAAACTGGGTAAATCCCGGTGCAGTCTATATTGACGGTCTTAATAGAGCCAATGATGGCTACACCAAAATTGACCCCATTGACCCCAATCTTGTTTACCACTCCACTAATATCGGTTTCGGTTATTCTACCCAACAAGGTGATTCTATTTTCGGTTGGAATGAAGGCCTTACCGCGGTGCAGGTTGATGACATTGATATGAATCGTTCCTTTTCTACTGGTTGGGTAGCTTCAAAATCGGGGCTGCGTAAGGTAGAGAACTATAAAACCAGCCCGGTTTGGTCTGATCCTATGTTTCCCAATTTCGACGGAGCGCCTTATACAGCCATAGCAATGACCCCAGGATCTGACGACACTATTTATGCTGGTAATCAAAGAGTGTATCGCAGTCGGAATGGTGGAACCGCAGTTAGCCCTACCAACGATGGCTGGGATCAAGTCTTCAGCCCCGAAATGGCCCCATGGAATTTTAACCGCATCAATGCCCATTGTACCAGCATTGCTGTGGCTCCCGACAGCGCCAATATTGTTCTTGCGGGCTACTCGATAGATTTCGCCGACCAAGGAGGCTGCTTTTACAGTTTAGACGGCGGAAATAACTGGCAACAACTGCTCCTTAATTCCAGTGGCATGGGACAGGATCTGGATGTTAACGACATCGTTATTACCCGGGAAGCAGGCGCTCTGGTAGCCTATATCGCCCTGGCCTCCGATCCAATAAGTAGCGGTCAATACGGACTTTTTAGGGCGGAGTTGGGTTCCAGCGGTTGGACCCTAAGTCGCGAACTTGGTTTTGGTGCGACCGATGCCATTATAGACCTCGAACTTAACGATAGTGGCGACAGCCTCTATGTTCTCAATTATGACCCAGGTCTTTTACCAGTAAGTAATGTGTACATCAAGGATCTAAATAGCGGCAGCTGGAGCAATTTTGCTGGTCCTTCCGCCAACGGTGAAGCTAGTGCTATTACAGATGGTGATGGATTCGTTTTTGTGTCTTTAGATGAGCGCATTTACATTAACACCGTAGATGGAAGCCTTGGCTGGAGCCTCGGTTATGCCTATCCGGTAGGAACCGACATCAACGTGCTTTTCTATGATGAATTATTGGTTGGCACAGGCACTGGCCTTTATGCTCACGACCTCGACGCTCACTTCACGATCGATGAAAGCCAGAAACCCCAGCTATTAAATCTCTACCCAAACCCCTGCAAAGGGGCACTACACCTAAGCAAGGCACAAGTTTTTAGCGTTTTCGACCTTTGGGGAAGAGAGGTGTATAAAGGCACTAGCGCAACCGACTATTTGGATTGCCAAAGCTGGCCAAATGGCATTTACATTCTTAGAGTCGCATCCGGCGAAAGCCATAAATTCCTCTTACAAAAGAATTGAAGGCTGTAGAAGAATTCATTTTAAATAGTCCAGACGACCAAAAAGAGATCATGGCCTTCTTGCATCAACATTTTGAAGGACTCGGCTTAAGTTCGAAATTGAGTTATCAATTGCCTTTTTACTACGGCCGTAAATGGATATGCTATTTACATCCGATCAAAAAAGAAGCGAAAATCGAGCTCTGTTTCACCCGGGCCCACCAATTTGAAGATCCGAGCGGACTGCTAGAAGGGCGCGGGCGTAAGCAAATAAAAGGTCTCTACTTGGAAAGCTTGGAAACCATCCCTTTGGCTGCGATAGATGAAATTATAGCCGCTGCTTTAAAAGTGGATCAAAGCTGATAAATATCATTTTTGATATAGCCTCGGCCTCCTACATTTGAATTGTCATTAGTAGTAGTTCTTTCAAACCTTAACTAAGCAAAGCAGCCCAGCGCTGTACGCTTGTTTTGTTTTCCGTATTGACTTCGAGTCAATACATTTTTTTGGTGTTTTTTTGGAATGAAAAAGCCGCGTCCCCCCGCGGCTTTTTCCTTTTTTAGAAGTTGATCTTTTCTCCTCTCTTCCTTTCCGTTTCCTTTAGAAGCACCTTCCGCAAGCGAATGCTTTCGGGCGTTACTTCCACGTACTCATCACCTTGAATATATTCCAAAGCTTCCTCGAGAGAGAACTCGATATGTGGTGCAATACGCATCTTATCGTCGGCACCGGCCGAACGCATATTGCTCAGTTTTTTGGTCTTGGTAATGTTAATGGTAAGATCGCCGGGGCGGTTATTCTCGCCAATTACCTGTCCTTCATAGATCTCCTGGTTCGGGGGCACGAAGAATCGCCCGCGGTCCTGCAGGTTATTGATCGAATAAGGAATTGCTTTACCGGTTTCCAAGGAGATCAAGGATCCATTTTGACGACCCGGTAATTCACCTTTGTAGGGTTGATATTCTTTATAACGATGCGACATTACCGCCTCTCCAGCAGTAGCGGTCATTAAATAGTTCCGTAAACCAATGATACCGCGCGATGGGATAATGAATTCCAAATGCATCCGGTCTCCTTTGGGCACCATTTCGGTAAGCTCACCCTTTCTTTGGGTTACCGCCTCGATCGCTTTACCGTGAATTTCTTCTGGCAGGTCGATACTCAATTCCTCTACCGGTTCCGACTTTTTACCGTCGATTTCACGGAAAATTACCTGGGGCTGACCAATTTGTAACTCATAACCTTCACGACGCATAGTTTCGATCAGTACCGACAAGTGTAATACACCACGACCGTAAACTTTGAAGCTATCGGCCGAATCGGTCTCCTCTACGCGGAGCGCAAGATTCTTTTCTAATTCTTTATCTAAACGATCTTTTAAGTGACGAGAGGTAACGAATTTCCCCTCCTTACCAAAGAAAGGCGAATCGTTAATAGTAAATAACATACTCATGGTAGGCTCGTCGATCTTGATCGTTTCCAAAGCCTCTGGGTTTTCAAGATCCGCCACCGTATCGCCAATATCAAACCCTTCGATGCCGGTCAAGGCACAAATCTCTCCGCTACTTACCTCGTCTACTTTACGTTTCTCAAAACCATCGAAGACAAATACTTCTTTGATACGGCTTCTCACGATGCTACCATCACGCTTCACCAAGCTCACTGGCATATTGGGTTTCAAACTTCCACGCTGTACCCTTCCAATCGCGATACGACCGATGTAAGAAGAATAATCTAAACTGGTAATTAAAAGCTGCGGCGTTCCTTCCTGAACCTTCGGGGCAGGAATATGCTCCACAATAGTATCTAAAAGGGGATTGATATTATCGGTGGGCTTTTGCCAGTCCTCGCTCATCCAGCCATTTTTGGCTGAACCGTAGATCGTAGGGAAATCCAACTGTTCTTCGGTTGCCTCTAGGGCAAACATTAAGTCGAAGACCATCTCATGCACCTCATCTGGGGTACAATTAGGTTTATCCACCTTATTGATCACCACGATCGGCTTTAAGCCTAGGTCCAATGCTTTAGCCAGAACGAAGCGTGTTTGTGGCATGGGTCCTTCAAAGGCATCCACCAAAAGCACCACGCCATCGGCCATGTTTAACACCCGCTCAACCTCACCACCAAAATCACTGTGACCAGGGGTATCCAAGATATTGATCTTGGTATCTTTATATTGTACGGATACGTTTTTAGATAAAATTGTAATGCCTCGCTCGCGCTCTAGGTCATTACTGTCCATGATAAGCTCACCCGGAGTTTCGTGATCGGCAAAGGTTTTACAGGCGATCAACATTTTATCTACCAGGGTAGTTTTACCGTGGTCTACGTGAGCAATAATGGCGATGTTACGCAAGTTCATAAGCATATCGAAATTGGCCGGCAAAGCTACGGCCTTGAAATACAATACAAACTATTAGGAGATAACTATTTTTCGCGTGAGGGCAGATTTAATACCACTCATGCGAACCAAATAGATTCCTTTAGGCAAATCGCTGATATTTAAAACCTTGTGGCTCTCGCTGAGCTGGAAAGATTTTTCCTTTTTCCCAGCAAGATTGTAGATCTCTATCAATGTCCGACCAGGAGGCACATTGCGAAAATTCAATTGCCCTCTGTTGATGAAAAAGTCGAGATCTTCCAGCTTAAATTGCGCCTGCCCTAGATTGATTTGACTGGCTCCTAAAGCGAAATTCCGTGCTTGGTTTTCATTTCCGCCTTGGTAGATCAAACTACTATCGGCTGGGTCATAAACCAAATAACGTGGTGTTCCACTCTGAAAATAATACTCGGCGCTATCCACGAAAGTGAAGATGTCGTTCCAACCATGGGTAGACATCCAAGAATTTAGGCTTCCACAGCTGGGTGTATTATTACTGTAAGTGTAGGTCATAGCGCCCCAAACGGCCACCGACCCTTTATTGGCGCTTGCCCAATTCCCCCAGCCCGAGGCCTTGGAAACACAAATACTGCAATCCAATCCTTGCGAGCTAATGATAAGTGCTTTTCCAGAACCCAAGATCTGATGAATGGCCATTTGCTGCCCATTGCAATCTACTTCATTGCGGTTCATTACCGCTTGCGCGGAAGCGACACTAAGAGCGAACAGAAGTAAAAGGGTAAAAACTTGTTTCATGGTATTGGCATAAGTTAGGGAAAATCTCCCAACCATTATGCATATAATTCCGTGCCAAAGTCTGCTAAAAGCTTAGCCCAAGGTTTTTGATCGTTTAAACAAGGAATCAAGGTGAACTCTTCTCCTCCATTTTCTAAGAAAATATCACGCGCTTCTTCTCCGATCTCTTCTATGGTTTCGAGACAATCGGAAACAAAAGCCGGACAAACCACTGCGAGCTTCTTCACTCCTTTTTGGGCTAATTCAGCTATGGTCTTATCGGTATAAGGATCGAGCCATTTGATGGGGCCCAGCCTACTTTGAAAGGAAGACGAATATTCCCCAGATTCCAGTCCAAGTTCCTTCGCAACCAATTCTGTCGTATGCACCGTTTGATGACGGTAGCAAAATTGCTGTACTGGCGAATCCTTTTGGCAACAATTGGCTACTTTCAGACAGTGCCCTTTAGACACATCGGTCTTACGAATTTGCTGCTCAGGCACCCCATGGTAGCTAAACAACACATAGTCTGGCTGCTGCTCTTTCAAATAGTCCCGCATAGAATCTGCGAGGATCTTTACATAGCGAGGATCCTCGTAAAAAGGACCCTTCACCCGCAGCTCTATCTGAGGGAAATATGATTCAAAAACCTCCCGTGTTTTTACTACTACCGTCTCGTAACTACTCATCGCATAATGCGGATAAAGCGGAATCAAGCTCACGCGTTCTAAATCGGGGTGCTCTATGAGTAACTGGCTCATCGTACTTTGAATGGAAGGATTACCATAACGCATGGCTAAGGCTACGGGCTTGTCGGTTTCTTTCTGGATGGCTGCTTGCAGCCTTTGCGATAGAACGATCAATGGAGAACCCTCCTCCCACCAAATACTTTTATAAGCCTCTGCCGATTTTTTAGGGCGGGTATTTAAGATAATTCCTTTAATGAGGAAGGTTCGAAGCCATTTAGGAAAATCAATTACCCTCTCATCCATTAAAAATTCGTCGAGATAGCGGCGCACATCTTTTACCGCATAAGAATCTGGCGAACCTAGGTTCACCACTAAGATAGCCTCCTTCATGGATTAGCGATTCATTAAATATTTCTTGGGGGTAACCCCGAATTTCTTTTTAAAGGCAGCAATAAAATGACTGGGATTATGGTAGCCAATATGGTACGCTGCTTCATTTACCTTAACCTTTCCCTCGTCTAAAAGTTGACGTGAAACATCAAGGCGATATTCATTTAAGAATTTAAAAACGGTTGTGCCGTAAATGTTCTTAAAACCCTCCTTTAAGCGATATTCATTCAAACCGATCTCCATTGCCAGCTCTGGGATGGTTGGAGGTTCGGTCATACGCTCTATCAAGATACTCTTGGCCAAGCGAATCTTCTTCACATTGTCTTCATCCTCTAAAAAGGGACAAGCCTCTACATCAGCGTCTTCCCGTCTATTAAAGTAATGGGCCAAAAGTTCAAAAACTTTGGCTTGCTCAAATATCTTCTGAGCCGGACCATTAACTGGTAATTGAAAGAGCTGACTCAAACTCACCATTACCGCAGGACTCAAAGCATTTTCATGGTAAAACTTCTTGTTTACATTCTCTGGGTTAATAAAAGCCAACTCATCTGCCCCTTCAATAAATAGACGGTGTAAACTTTCTACCTTAATATAAAAGAAAATCAATTTGGATTTAGGCTGCACCTCTATCTCTAAAGGTAAGGCCGCTAGCGGATTGTAAAAAAGTAAAGAGCGACCGGCTTTAAGCTCAAGCTTATAGGAACCCTGATGAAATAGAAATTGTGCTCCTCCTTCATAGCCAAAATAAAATTGGATCAAGCTTTGGTCGATCTCCCGTTTTAAGCGAAAACTCTTGGAATCAGAGTTTTCTACCCGCAACATATACATCCCCTCTCCAATTGGGGTATTTTTCACTCGACATTTTTGGGTATTTATTTCGTCCCCCAGTATTTCAAAATGCAACTCCATGAGGCAAAAATATCTATTTAAAAATCAAAATGATAAATATCATAAACTTATATCGCGCCTTATTACTAGAATTGCACTGCATTAAGGCTTAATTGATAAGAATGATTCTAAATAAACCGTTTCTACGTTTTGGGTTACTTTTCATCCTAATCGAGGTAGAAAACAGCCAACGAATCGGGATATTTTTGCCAGCGTAATATGAAGGAATTCGAAGTAAGTCATTTCGCTAACTTTTTCATGATCGGTATCGATCATAGCACTAGCGATGTTGAAATCAGAGAGCGCTTCAGCCTAAATCAGGAGAAAGCCAGCCACCTTATTCACGATTACCGTGAAGCAGGGGGCGATGGCATTATGATCCTTTCTACCTGTAATCGCACCGAGATCTACGCTTTTGCCAATTGCCCTCGCGATTTGATCGCTTTGTTTTGTAAGCATACCGGCAATAGTCGCGAGCTTTTCGAAGCCCATCAATCTGTAAAACAAAACCGAGAAGCGATCGATCACCTTTTCCGAGTAGGTTCTGGTCTAGAGTCTAAAATATTAGGCGACTTTGAAATAATTGGTCAGGTAAAAAAGGCCTATCAAAGTTCTAAAGATCAAGGAACGCATAATGCCTTTTTAGACCGCTTGGTTAATAGCGCGGTACAATGCAGTAAAAGGGTTAAAAATGAAACAGAACTAAGTACTGGTGCTGCTTCGGTTGCTTTCGCTGCTGTTCTGCAACTAAAAGAATACCTTAAACAAAATCCCGAGCCTAAAGTGCTGCTTTATGGCATGGGTAAAATGGGACGCACTACCTGCGAGAATCTGGTAAACCAAACTGGCATCGCCGATATCACCCTGATAAACCGCACCGAAGAAAAAGCGATGCGATTGGCCGAACGCTTCGGGCTTAAGCATTTAGATTTAGAACATTTAGAAAACGGCTTGGACCGGGCTGATGTAATTATTGTTGCTACAGGAGCCGATAAGGCTACGGTGCGTTTAGCTGACTTCAAAACATCTAAGCCGAGTTTGATCCTGGATCTCAGTATGCCGCGTAACGTAGAGCAATCTTTGTACGAAAATGAAGATTTCAAGGTAATAGACGTCGATCATTTATCGGAGGTGGCGGAAGAGAGCATTCGCAAACGTCGCAAACAAATTCCGTTGGCCGAATCGATCATCACTGAGAAGATCGACGAATTCTACGAATGGCTCGAAAGTCGCAGAGTAGCCCCTACCCTTCAGGCGCTGCGCACGAAAATGGATTCTTGGAAATCGAAAGAGATCAAGAACTTGCAAAAGAAATATCCAGAAATGTCGATCGACCAGGCCGATGAATTTGCCAGTCAGATCTTGAACCGCATCACTGGGCAATTTGCTCGTCAGTTAAAGAATGGTCAAAACCTGAACAACGATCTACGCACCATTCATCATATCTTTGAGCTTTAAGCTTCAATGAAAACATTAAGGATCGGTACACGAGACTCGCGTTTAGCCCTTTGGCAAGCGGAGGAAGTAAAGGCACAATTGGAAAAATTGGGACAGCCTTGCGAATTGGTTCCCGTTAAATCAGCTGGCGACCTTGACTTAAAAACGCCTCTGAATCAATTTGGAGGCACGGGTATTTTCACCAAGATCTTGGACGAAGCACTCTTTGAAGGAACCATAGACCTAGCGGTGCATTCGCTAAAGGACTATCCCACTCAAGCCCCAGCCGGAATAACAATGGCAGCCGTACTAGAACGCGGCCCGATAGAAGATATAGTAGTATTTCGCGACAATGCCGATTTTCTGGAACAAGCAAAAGCGAAAGTAGCCACGGGAAGCATTCGCCGGATTGCACAATGGAAAAGTCGCTACCCCCAACATGAAAATCCAAATCTAAGGGGCAACGTACAAACTCGATTACGCAAGTTAGCCGAGGGCGATTGGGACGGCGCCATTTTTGCTAAGGCAGGATTGGAGCGGATAGAACTATTACCCGAAAACCACCAAGTTTTAGACTGGATGATTCCCGCCCCAGCGCAAGGGATAGTAGGAATTACCTGCTTAAGCAAAGACCGTGATACAAGCGAAATTTTAGCTAAAATAAATCACACCGATACAGACTTGCGCGCTCGCGTGGAACGCGACTTCTTACGCACAGTAGAAGGCGGCTGCTCGGCTCCAATTGGTGCCTTCGCAGAATTGCGCAAGGATAAACTAAATCTACTTGCGGGTGTTTTTAGTTTAGATGGTAGCCAAAAAGTAATCCTCGAAAATGAGGTACCTTTGTCTGAAGCGGAAAACCTTGGTAAAGAACTAGCTAGAAAAGCTTTAGAGCAGGGCGCCAAAGGGATCATGGAAAGTATAAAAAATGAGCTTGGAGAACCGTAGTGACATAACCATTTTAGCTACACGGACGCTTCCTGAAAGCGAATCGCAAAGGTTGCTCGATGCCGGTTTCAAACTGAAACAAAAAGACTTTATCAGGGTAGAGAACTCCTACGAAAGCGAATCTTTTAAGAATCAATTAACCAATTCCGAGAGCCAAGCGCGCATTTTCACAAGTAAGAATGCGGTTCGCAGTCTTAAGAAGCTTTTAAGCGAAACGGACTTCACCATTCCCAATAAGAAAACTTTCACAGTAGGAATCAAGGCCACTGAAATGCTGGCCGAACTTGGTATAAAGAGTAATGTACGTTCGGATAATGCCATTATCCTAGCACAAATCATTGCAAGGAACTCGGATGTAAAGGAAGTTGATTTCTTCTGTGGTGACAAAGCTCTCGATGATCTTCCCGAGTATTTAGAGAGCAAGAACATCAAGGTCAATAAAGAAATCGTTTACCACACCGATCTCAGCCACGAGGCAATCGATACAGAAATGATCGGTGCAGCTATTTTTTTAAGCCCTACCGCAGCATTCAGCTTTTTTAAGAAAAACAGTCTTAAACCTGGCGTACCCTGCTTTTGTATCGGCGCGACCACTGCGGAAGCTGTGCGGCTGCGATGCGAAAACCCACGGATAAACGCAGATCAACCCTCTATTAAAGGAGTGGTTAGCAAAATCATAAAACACTTTTCGAATAAGGCCTAATTTATGAGCATGCCTAAAAACGACCTTTTCCTACGCGCCTTAAAAGGCGAAAAAGTAGAACGTCCACCCGTATGGATGATGCGCCAAGCCGGGCGATACTTACCCGACTTCATGAAGCTAAAAGAAAAGTATAGCTTTTTCGAAAGGGCTGAAAATCCAGAGTTAGCTACGGAAATTACCGTAATGCCCATTCATCAAGTAGGTCCAGATGCCGCTATCCTGTTCAGCGACATTTTAGTCATCCCTCAAGCTCTTGAGGTTGAGGTTCAAATGGTCCCAGGCAAAGGTCCATACCTACCCAAACCAATTCGCAGTCCTGAACAAGTTGCTGCCCTACCGGATATTGACGTTAAAGAGCGCCTACACTATGTGTATTCTGCCATAGACCTCACTTTAAAGGCATTAGACAACGAGGTGCCGTTGATCGGATTTGCCGGTTCGCCGTGGACCATCCTCTGTTATATGGTAGAAGGTCAAGGCAGTAAAACTTTCGATAAAGCAAAAGAATTCTGTTATCGTCATCCAGAGGCCGCCCATCAACTTTTACAAAAGATTACCGATGTAACCATCGCTTATCTTAGACATAAACAAGAGCGTGGCTGTCATGCCATACAAATTTTTGATAGTTGGGGTGGATTGCTATCTCCACAAGATTACCGTGAGTTTAGCCTTCCGTACATAAAACAAATAACCGAAGCCCTGCATGATCACAGCCCGGTGATCGCCTTTGCCAAGGGTTGTTGGTTCGCCTTGGAAGAGATGGCGCAAATGCCCGTGTCGGCTTTGGGAGTAGACTGGACTATCACTCCTCAAATGGCCAGAGAATTTACTTCCTTCAGTACTACCTTACAAGGTAATTTCGATCCTGCTCGATTATTATCGCCTATTCCCGTGATCGAAAGACTCACCAAACAGATGATCGATGATTTTGGTAGCTATAAATACATTGCCAATTTAGGACATGGTATTTTACCCAATATTCCGGTAGATCATGCCAAGGCCTTTGTTAATACCGTCAAAAATTATGGCTAAAATCAAAGATGATTTTATTGCTTTCATTCGGAATTTGCAGGATGAGATTTGCTCAACCCTAGAAGAAATTGATGGCAAGGCAAAGTTTAAAGAAGATCATTGGGAAAGGCCTGGTGGCGGTGGTGGTAGGTCACGAGTATTAAGCGAGGGCAAGGTATTTGAAAAAGCAGGAGTTAGCACTTCTATCGTGCACGGAGAAATGCCCGAGGCTCTCAAGAAAAATATGAAAACAGAGGGGCACTCCTTTTTTGCTTGTGGAGTCTCGTTGGTGATTCATCCCAAAAACCCTATGGTTCCTACCACCCATGCCAACTTTCGTTATTTCGAAATGTATGATGCAAAAGGTGATCGTCTTGACGCCTGGTTCGGTGGTGGCAGTGACCTAACCCCTTATTACCTTTTTGATGAGGACGCAGAGCATTTTCACCGTGAACAAAAACTGGCGGCCGATAGACATGGCGCCGAATTATATCCTCGGTTTAAAAAGGCATGCGACGAGTACTTTCGAAACCATCATCGCCAAGAAGGACGCGGCATTGGCGGAACTTTCTTTGATTACCTTAAAGCTGACGACAACCGCAGCTTAGAAGATTGGTTCGCTTTTACGACCGATATGGGCCGAAGCTTTCTAGCTTCCTATATACCGATTGTTAAGAAACGAATGGATCAGGCATACAATGAAGAGCAACGGTATTGGCAAGAGCTTCGCCGTGGCCGATACGTAGAATTCAATTTAGTACACGATAGAGGCACACTCTTTGGCCTGCGGACCAATGGCCGAACCGAAAGTATCTTGATGAGCCTTCCCCCCAGAGTACGGTGGGACTATAATGTTAAACCAGCTGAAGGCAGCGAAGAAGCTCGTTTAGTACAGATATTGCAAGAACCGATTGACTGGATTAAAAATTAAGGATGTTACATAGACCTCGCAGATTACGTCAAAATGCGGCAATTCGCAGCATTGCACAAGAAACAAGATTAGAGCCCTCCAATTTTATCGCCCCTTTATTTGCCGTAGAGGGGGAAGGCATCAAATCCGAAATTTCTTCCATGCCCGGTTATTTCCGCTACAGCTTAGACCTTCTTGAACAAGAAGTGCTGGACCTACAAGCCCTCGGCTGTAATGCCCTACTTTTATTCGTTAAGGTGGAGGATGAACTAAAAGACAATGAAGGTCTTGAAGCCTTTAATCCTGATGGTTTAATGCAGAGAGCAATCCGATTGATTAAGGAAACCGCTCCGGAAATGCTGTTAATGACCGACGTAGCCCTGGACCCATATTCTAACCTAGGTCATGACGGTATCGTTGAGGACGGTGAAATTTTGAATGATGCCTCAGTAGGTGCTTTAGCCGAAATGGCGGTAAGTCACGCGCAAGCTGGCGCTGATTTTGTCGCTCCTTCCGATATGATGGATGGTCGCATTGAAGCCATTCGTATTGCCCTAGACATTGCAGGCTTTGAAAAGGTGGGCATTATGGCTTATAGCGCCAAATATGCCTCTTGTTTTTATGGTCCATTTCGCGATGCCCTAGACTCGGCTCCGGTAGACCAAAAAGACGTTCCTAAAGACAAAAAGACCTACCAAATGAACCCGGCCAACAAAAGAGAAGCGGCGCGGGAAGTACAGCTAGATATACAAGAAGGGGCAGACATCCTTATGGTAAAGCCAGCGATGGCTTACCTTGATATAATTCAACAAACTCGTAGTTTAAGCGATATTCCGGTAAGTGCTTATCACGTAAGTGGTGAATACGCCATGATCAAGGCTGCTTCGGCCAAAGGCTGGCTAAATGAAGAAGAAGCTATGTTAGAGTCACTTACCGCCATTAAAAGAGCGGGAGCCGATTTGATCGCCACCTATTTTGTGAAGGATATTCTGAAATATCTACAAGACCAATAAGTGGAATTCTAGCTAGGTTCAACAAACGCCAAAAAGTATTTTTTACATGAACACTACTCAAAGCAAAAGTCTCTTTCAAACTGCATCTAAATATATTCCTGGCGGGGTCAATTCGCCGGTAAGAGCGTTTAAATCGGTGGGAGGCGACCCCATCTTCATGACCAAAGCTAAGGGCAGCTACCTCTACGATGCCGACGGCAATCGCTATGTAGACTACATTGCTTCATGGGGCCCAATGATCATGGGCCATGCTTGGGAACCAGTGGTAGAGGCGGTGCAAAAAGCTACCGAGCTATCTACTTCTTTTGGCGCACCAACCGAAAAGGAAATAGACCTTGCTCGCTTGATCGTAGAAAACATTCCGAACGTAGATCGAGTTCGAATGGTAAATTCCGGAACCGAAGCCACCATGAGTGCTGTGCGCTTAGCGCGCGGATTCACCGGTAAAAACAAATTCATCAAATTCGCCGGAAACTATCATGGCCATGGCGATAGCTTTTTAATAAAAGCAGGCAGTGGAGCCGTAACTTTAGGCCACCCTTCTAGTCCCGGGGTTACTCCTGGCACGGCACAAGACACCCTTTTAGCGGAGTACAACGACCTGGAAGGGCTTAAAAAATTGGTGGCCGCAAATCGCGGTGAGATTGCGGCCATAATTATCGAGCCGATTCCCGGGAATATGGGCTGCATTCTACCCGAACCTGGTTTTCTAGAAGGATTACGCGAATTATGCACGGCCGAAGATATCATTCTAATCTTTGATGAAGTTATGACCGGTTTCCGATTGGGTTTTGGTGGCGCACAAGCTACCCTAGGAATCGAAGCCGACATGGTAACTTATGGTAAGGTAATTGGCGCCGGATTACCTGTTGGTGCTTACGCCGGTAGAGCTGATATTATGGAATACGTTGCCCCAAATGGTCCGGTTTATCAAGCAGGAACCTTGTCTGGAAACCCCATAGCCATGACCGCGGGCTACACCCTCTTAAAGCACCTTTTAGACCATCCGGAGGTATACAGCGATTTAGCGCATAAATGCGAAATGATCGAAAATGGCCTACACCCACTATTGCAGGAAAAAGGCCTCGATTATCGCATCAACCGGCAAGGCTCTATGATCAGTTTACATTTTACTGATCAAGCGATTCGTGATTTCGACTCGGCCCAAAGTGGTGATAATGCCTTCTTTAAAAAATTCTTTCACAGTATGCTTAAGCGAGGGGTATATCTCCCTCCTAGCGCCTATGAAAGTTGGTTCTTGAATGCTGCTATAAGCTCCGAGGACATCGATCATACCCTAACAGCGGCTAAAGCCAGTCTGGCAGAATTATAGGTCCCTAAGAATTTTGTGAAATGAAAAATCCCGACCACTGGAAACCAGTGTGTCGGGACTTTCATCAACCAACCAACATGAACTATCAGAATGATAGCTCTCTCCAAAATTCTTTTCATAGAATTAACTCTGCTGTGCCGTGCTTGTTCACATTAGGATCACATTTTTCCCTTAGCTTTTACGTAATTTGGCAAAAATTTCTGCCATGCGTGTATTACTAAGCTCCCTCTTCCTTTTAAGCAGCCTTAGCTTGGCTCAGGCCCAAGGACTACCTGTTCTTAAAACCTTTACTTACCAAAGCCTGAAGTTCGACCAAGGAGGCACGGAGATCAATGCATTCGAACCCTTATCGAAGCGTTTATTTAGCACCAATGGAGCAGAATCGAAGATCGATATAATTAGCCTACGCGATATCAATAAAGCAGGGCTGGTGGGCCGAATTGACCTAAGTCCTTACGGCGGAGAGGTAAATTCGGTGGCGGTATACGAGAATACCCTGGCCGTGGCCATGAACAACAACTATCCGCAAGCGGCGGGGAAAATTGTTTTCTTCGACACCTTAGGCAACTACATTAATCAACTAACCGTAGGAGCCATGCCCGATATGGTAACCTTTAGTCCAAGTTTACAGCATATCCTAGTAGCCAATGAAGGTGAACCCTCCGATGATTACAATGCCGACCCCATTGGTAGCGTATCGGTTATCAACTTTGTGACCGGCTCGGCCCAGAACCTCAATCAAAGTGATGTTACCAATATCGACTTCACGCGTTACGATACTATTGCCTACGATCCCCTTATCCGTGTTTTCGGCAATAATGGCAATGCCAGTTTCTCAGAGGATATGGAGCCAGAATATATCTGTTTTAACAGCAATGGGAGCAAGGCCTTTGTAAGCCTACAAGAAAATAATGCCTTGGCCATTATCAACATTTACCCTCCAGAATTAGATACCATCGTAGCGCTGGGCTACAAAGACCATAATCAAATCGGAAGTGGTATCGATGCCTCGGATCAAAAATCCAGCATCGACATTAAAACGCATTTTAACCTCTTCGGACTTTATCAACCGGACGCCATAGCCTGGTATGAGGTAGGTGGCAATGGCTATATCCTCAGTGCAAATGAAGGCGACAGTCGCGATTATTCTGCCTACAGCGAAGAAGCTCGTATCAACAATGTCAATCTTAACCCCTTCACTTTTAATAATTCCGCTCAGCTCCAGAGCGACACTGTATTAGGACGCCTCAAGGTTACTACCACCCTCGGTAATAAAAGTAATGGCATCCAACACGATAGCCTCTTTGCCTTTGGCGGTCGTTCTTTTAGCATTTGGGATGAAAGTGGAAACTTGGTTTGGGATTCGGGCGACGAATTTGAACAGACCCTGGCTCTACTGGAACCCAATAATTTCAATTCGAATAACGACGACAACAATAGCTTTAAAAGTCGCAGCGACGACAAGGGCCCAGAACCAGAAGCAATTGCCGTAGGACAGGTAGATGGCGTTTGGTATGCCTTTATCGGCTTGGAAAGAATGGGAGGAATTATGATCTATAATATCGACGATCCTAATGCCCCTAGTTTCGACTCCTACATCCTAGACCGGAACTTTAGTCAGCCAGCGAACGACACCGCAGCTGGAGACTTGGGTCCCGAAGACATCAGCTTCATTGCGGCAGACGACAGCCCAAATGGCATCGCACTTTTGGCAGTTTCTAATGAGGTAAGTGGGAGCCTAACGGTATACCAAATAGGTCAAGGTATTAGTCTAAAAGAAGAGGCTTTAGAAGAGCCGGTAAGCGTGTACCCTAATCCCAGCCATGGAGTATTTAATTTTTCGGAAGCGAGAGATGTAATTCTCTATGACGCTGAAGGTCGCAAAATCGGTCAATATGAAAACTCGCTGCAAATCGACCTCAGCGACCAAGCAGATGGACTTTATATCATCAAAGACAAGTCTGGGCACAGTTTACGTATCATCAAAAAGTAATTATGCTTTATCGTCAAATTCTTGACTTTTACGAACAATTAGATTTAGACGAGCAAATTCTCCCGGAAAAGGTGAGGGTAATGAACCCTTATCGCGATGCTGATACGAAAGAGGAGGTATGGCGACTGATGGAAGAATTTCACCACAAATATTTTGCCGACCAAAACAAGCGCGGCCTTATTCTGGGAATAAACCCTGGTAGAAAGGGGGCTGGTCAAACCGGAATCCCTTTTACCGACACTCCAGCTTTAAAAGAGTCTTGTGGCATAGAAACCGAGATTGAAACTCGTGAGACTTCTTCGGAATTTGTTTACAAATTGGTTGATAGTTACGGAGGGCCTCAAGCATTTTACCAGGACTGGTTTATTGGCGCAGCCTGTCCATTGGGCTTTTTACATCATAATGACCGAGGCAATTGGGTTAACTGGAATTATTACGATCAGGAAGAGCTTTATGAGGCGGTTAAGATCTTCATGAAGGAGGAATTGATTAAACAAAAGGAATTCTGCGGAAATCCAAATACAGCCATAGTTTGGGGTACCGGCAAAAACATGAAGTACCTAAAGAAATTGAATATGGAATTTCAAATTTTTGAAAAGTTGGTTCCCTTAGAACACCCGCGCTTTGTAATGCAATACCGGCGAAAAAGAGTGCCTGAGTATTTGGATAAATTTATTGCGACTCTTGAGGCCCACCGGCCGAAGGCATAAAGATACTCTCCTTCTCTGGCAGAGACTCTATTGTCATCTTGTAGGACTTTTCGCCCTTGTGGTAAAAAAGCAAAACCTGTTGCACTTGCAGGGCCTCCAATTTGGCAGGAGGCATGGGAGTGCTGCCGCTAGTGTAAGTGCCAGTTTTTTTACTTTCTATTTTTAAGGTACCCAATCCTTTTACCGAAAGACTGTCCAATTGGGTATCAGCATCAGGTAAATTAAAATAATAAACCACATTGGCTCCTGCTTCTTCAGTGCCCCCCACCACTAATTGATAATAGGCATCGCTAAAACTCAAAGGCCGCTCCGACAATTTCTTTTGACTGCTACAAGCACCGATAAAAAGCAGGCTTAAACTTAAAATGGCTAGTCTCATCTTATTCTTTTATAAAGATTTGGGTCTTTTGCTGCGATTTACTTTCTGCACTTAAAACGTAAAGTCCAGGAGCTAAATTACTAATATCCAAAACAGTCTCTGAGGTTCTTAAGCCCTGCTCCCGATACAAGACTTTCCCCCCGAGGTCTAGTATTTCGACTTTTCTCAGTCTCTGACCAGCGGGAAGCTCAAGGTAAATATAGCCTTGGGCAGGATTGGGGTAAAGCTGCCAATTACCAGAATTTAATGAGCTCAAACCAACACCAGAACCGCTAATGATAATTGAGTAATCCTCGACCTCTCCCGTAAACTCACCACAAGGGTCGGGGCCCCCATTCCAGTAGCGACTGCGCACTCGCATACGAGTAGTATCAACTCCCAAAGTTGGAGGTACTGTAAAAGTAGCGGTAGCTTCATGACTGCCCGCACTGATCGCCGTGAAATTTATCAATTCACTGGGATCAAAACTTCGATTCTGATCATAGTCGATCCAAGCGTAAATCGTATCCTGATCGAAATGATAGTTCATACCCACCAGCATGTTATAACTTTGATTATGCTGCAAATTGGCGTATTGATTGGTGAAATCGCCGTAGGAATCCTTACCACTAATGTTTTGCAAATTGGATAGGACCACTTCATCGATATAATTAACCGTAGTGTTGGGGGCGCCGGCTGCTGCGCAGTATTCAAAAGCCTGAACCCTGTAGTTAAAGCGGTAGGACTCGGTAGTATCGGCATTGCTCCCAACCGCGTAAAGTTTAAAGTACACCAAACTTCCTTCTGCCGCAGTAGGCAAAGGAGCCGTAGTTTCCCAGTCCTGCCCTCCAATAGACTGAAGGGGGATCAAACTATCCAATCCTAAACTATCTACCGAGTACTTCAAATATACCGAGCTCAATGTTCCATTGTAATTTATTGAAGTTCGAACCCATTGCTCAACCGTTTCCTTTGGCGCACTTAAAGTGGGGGGATCGGTGATCGTGATCTTATCCATTTTGGGAAAATTAGCACGTCCTTGGAGGCTAGTTTCCCACATTCCTCTGCCCCAAGTTGCCGCTCTCAGGGTATTAGTAGCCCAGTTTATTTCGAGGTCATTAACACGCATATTAGGCAAACCACTGTTGTAGAGGAACCAATTTGTAGCGTTCAGGTCTTTAACATAAACCCCTATCTCCGCGCCTAGGTAGATCTTATTGTCGGGTCCTATTACCGCCGATAATATGGGCATATCCCCCAAGTTACCCGTAATATTTTGCCAGGATAGCCCCAGATCGGTAGAGAGATATACTTTTTGATTATTATTCTCATGACTACCATAAGTGACCAGTAAGGTCGAGTCACTAAAAGGGTGAAAGCAAATTTCCCTAATACTCGATCCGCTCGGCAACCCTGTGCTTCTGCGCCTAAAGGTGTTGCCTCCATTAAGGGAAATCTCTAAATCATCGTTCTTAGAGACTGCGATAATCTGATCATTATTTGGGGCAATGGCGGCCCGGTCTGCCGTTCCATTAAACAAAGGACTGCCTAATGCCTGCCAGCTATCCCCAAAGTCCTGACTTTCATATAAGTTATCTCCAAAACTCAAAACTTTAAAATGATCCAACGGCGATAGCAGCAAGGGGGCTTCCCAACTGCCACTTTGATTAGGGGGAGTGGCACCTTTTTGAGAATATCCTCCGTCTCGAGTAAGTCTTCGGGTGCCATATTGCACGCTTCCCATCATCCAATCCGGATTCAATGGATGCACGATAGCCTCCATACCATCTGCGCCATAGAACTCCAGCCAATGGCTACCTCGAAAAATACTAGTGCCGTTGTCTTGTGAACCAGCCATGGTTATGTTTTGGTCACTCTGACTTAGGCCAATGGCATAATTTTCTCGGATTCCGTTATTCTCTGATAACTTCTGCCAGCTCTGCCCCTTGTCATAACTCTTACACAAAAAGCCATCGGTACCGATATAATAAGTTCCATTCACACAAGCGATTTCTCTGAGATCGGCATGCACATATTGACTACCACTATATGGGCGGGAGGAGTTTATGGCCCACCAGGTAACCTGACTAAAATTTTGCCCGCCATCATTCGAAGCAAAAATATCCAGCATGCCATAGATCATGTTACTCGTATCGGCGTCGTGTACCGCAAAGCCATCGCATACTCCACTGGGGTTGGTCATAAAAGAAAAGTTAGCCCCTTTATCGATACTTTTCCATACACCATTACGATCTGCTGCATAAACACAATCTGGACAAGCCGGACTTACCGAGATCTGAACATTTATTGCATTGCCATTGGTCCCGAGAAAATCGCTGGCGCTAAAAGTAGCACCGCCATCTTGTGAAACTAAGATCTGGGCGGGATTACTAGTCCAATAATAATTATCATAAACATAAACTACCGAGCTGTCGGTGGGATGAAACTCAATTTGGCTAATGTCTGCATTGGATAGAACTTGCGTCCAGCTTTGCAAATCATCAGTGGAAATATAGAGTCCCTTACTGGTGCCAATGTAGACCTTATTAGGTACTGAAGGATGGTAAGCGATTTTGTAGATCTGATTGTTATCTCCCAATCCACCCCAACTCAAAGCAGTAGGAACGAATCCAGTAGCCGCCCAGCTCAACCCTCCATCAACCGAGCGAAAAACACCATGACTAGTACCATTACCGGCATTGCGCACATTTATTAAAATGGTATCATTTTGACCAGGCTTCACCGCCATGGTATTTACGCCGCTGGCCACTAGAAAATCGGTGGTAGAATTCGACCAGTTTTGCCCACCATCGATACTACGCCAAAAGCCCCCACTGCGGGAACCCAAATAAAGTATATTCGTATCTAGTGGATCTACGTAAAAGCACTCCACTCTTCCCAAACCAGGCGAGTAATGCCCGCTTATGGAGTCTACAGAATAAGGCCCAAGATCCTGCCAGGTAGCACTTCCATCGGCTAAAGCCAAGTCTTGTCTCGTATAAGCCCAGGCCTTCGCAGTATGATATGGATCTATTTGGCTACGATCTCCTTTTAATGGAAACTGATATGCATTTTCCCATTTCCAACGTTGATAGCCCTTATAACCCGATCCCTCTTCTGTTCCGTGCTCTTTAAAATGCGCCTTCGCGGCGGAATCAACTTGCTCCAAGCTGTAGGAGTAATCGTTTAGTATCTGTTTATAAAATTGGGCAGAGCTGGCCCCAGGAAGAAATAGTGCAAGACAGAGTAATCGCTTCAGCATAAGCTACGTAAATTTGATAGCAAGATAAGCATGGCGACCTAAGCATGGAAAAAATTCCAGAAGAATACATTCGCAAGATCATCCATATTGATATGGACGCTTTCTACGCTTCCGTAGAACAGCGCGATAATCCAGATCTTCGGGGTAAAGCCATTGCGGTAGGTGGATCACGCGAAAGAGGGGTGGTTGCCGCGGCAAGCTATGAGGCACGTAAATTCGGCATTCATTCGGCCATGGCTTCGTCCCTCGCCTACCGCCGTTGTCCGGAGCTCATTTTCGTGAAACCTAATTTCCCAAAATACCGAGAGGTTTCGCAAGCAATTCGAGCAATTTTCTTCCGTTATACCGATCTGGTAGAACCACTTTCACTGGATGAAGCTTATCTTGATGTGAGCCATAATAAAATGGGGATTAGCAGTGCTTCGAAGATCGCGCGAAAGATCAGAGAGCAGATCAAGGCCGAAACCGAACTTAATGCTTCGGCGGGTATCTCTATCAATAAGTTCTTAGCCAAGGTAGCTTCAGATATTAATAAACCCAATGGTCAAAAAACCATCATGCCCGACGAGGTAATTCCCTTTTTAGAGTCTCTTACCATCAGCAAATTTTACGGTATCGGTAAAAAAACTGCTGAAAAGATGAAAAGTCTCGGTATTCATTACGGCCGCGACCTTAAAGAGTGGGATTTAGCTTTATTGCAGCAGGAATTTGGTAAAGCTGGCCTGCATTACTACCAAATCGTACGCGGTTTGCAGAAATCGGCGGTAAAGCCAGAAAGGGAACGTAAATCCCTAGGAGCCGAGCGTACTTTCGACCAGGATCTCAAAGGTTTGGCGGAAGTCGAATCAGCCCTTAAGGGAGTTTTTGAAATATGGCAAGAGCGCATCGCTAAAAGCGGTTTATCAGGCAGAACCATCAGCTTAAAGCTGAAAAGTCAAAACTTTGAAACCATCACACGCAGTAAAACTTTGGAGCGTGCCAGCCGCGATCCCGAAGTTTTATGGAGAAGTGCACAAGGCCTATTACACCAAGAGTACCAAGGGGAAGCTTTACGACTAATTGGCCTTTCTATATCAAATTTCAATGAAGTAGAGCGCCCAAGGGCATCGCAACTCACCTTGGATTTTTAGATTTGCACCATTATGAAAAGACTCTTGCTCCTTATTAGCATCATTTGCTATAGCATCGGCTTAAACGGCCAAAGCAATGATGCTTACAGTGATGAAGATTTGAAGAACTACCTACAGATCGGCCAAAGTATGATGCTCTATCGCATGGAGTTAAAAACCAAAGCCGATAGTATGCGCCAAGCAGAAGGCTTAGATGAAAATGTCTTCCTCGAAATCTTGGAAAAGACCAAGCATCAACCTTACGACTCTGTTAAAGAACTATACTCAAAAGAAGAAATTGCCGCCTTTGAAAAGACCATGTCTTACCGCCGATTCCTACGGGAAGGCATGAAGCTAAAATTGAACGGGGAATTAGCAAAAGTTGGTTGGGATATCGATTTTTATGAGCACCTTGTCTTAAGCATTGAAGCGATTCCAGAATTACAAGAGCGCATTATTAAATTGAGCAAATGAAAACCATAGGCATTGTTATGGGTGGTTACTCGGCCGAGTATGAAGTATCCATCGGTTCAGGAAATGTAGTTTACCAAAATCTCCTAAATAGCGGTTTCGAACTTTATCGTTTAGAGCTTACTGCAGAAAAGTGGGAAGCTATAGACGAGGCAGGCCAACGCTATCCGATTGCCATGGACGATTTTAGTTTTCAGCTTGGCGAACGCAAGGTGCGGTTCGATGCGATATTTAATGCCATTCACGGTCATCCCGGAGAAGACGGTCCCCTAGCGGGCTATTTTGATATGCTGCAAATTCCTTACACGAGCTCAGGTCAATTTGCCAGCGCCTTAAGTTTTAATAAAGCAGAGTGCAATATCCTTTTGGCCCATTATGGTTTTAAAGTTCCACGTTCGGTATTCTTACATTTCGAGCAGGACCTCAAGAGCCAAGAGATCATTGAACGCTTGGGACTTCCATGTTTTGTGAAGCCCTGCCGCAGTGGTTCATCGATTGGTGTAAGTAAAGTAAGTAGAGCTGAAGAGCTCGAAGACGCTATTGCTAAAGCCGAGGAGATAGACCCAAAAGTTTTGATCGAAGGCATGATTAGTGGCTTGGAATTGGCTTGCGGCGTAAGCGACCATAATGGTTCGGCCGAAGCATTGGCGGTAACCCACATCAAACCCAAAAATGACTTCTTCGATTATGAGTCGAAGTACTCTGGTCTATCCGAAGAAATTACCCCAGCCGAGATCGACCCCGATACTTATCAAAAAGTAATGCGCTTAAGTGAAAGGGCCTACCGACTTCTAGAACTGAAAGGTGTAGCCAGGGTAGATTATATCTTAGATACGGGAGGCGAGCCGGTCTTGATCGAAGTTAATACGGTGCCGGGGCTAAGCGAACAAAGTATTTTACCGCGGCAGGCTAAGTATATCGGACTGAGCTTAGCAGACCTATTTAAGGCCAACTTGGAAAAAGTCCTACCTTCGTAAGATGAGAATTGCGGTTTTTCCGGGGTCCTTCGATCCGATCACTTTAGGGCACCAAGATATTGTTAGTCGGGCCTTACCCCTTTTCGATAAGATCATCGTGGCGGTTGGCACAAATGCCAACAAAAAGTACATGTTTAGTTTAGAGCAAAGAACCGAGTGGCTTCGCAATACCTTTGCCCAAGAAAATAAGATCGAAGTAGATCATTACAGCGGTTTAACGGTAGAGTATTGTAATAAAGTGGGGGCACAATTCATCTTAAGAGGCTTGCGCAACCCTTCTGATTTCGAGTTCGAAAAAGCCATTGCTCAGACCAATCGTAAACTTAAAGGCGACTTGGAAACGATCTTCCTTCTAACTGCATCCGGTTTAAGTTCCATCAGCAGCAGCATTGTAAGAGACGTGATTCGCAATGAAGGTGATTACCGTCAATTTGTTCCCAGCGCGGTAAAACTCTAGTATTCGCCTTTCACCAAAGCGTCTAGCACCAAGGCAATATTGCCATAAGTATTCTTAAGGTTTTCCTCCACCTCTCGGCGATCGCACCAAACAGCATCTAAAATAGATTCTTCCAATTGGGGCACCAGAAAGTCGAAATCGGCCGCTATTGCCATAGTATACCAGTAGGTACGTTTTAAGATACGCTTCCCCTCTAACTCATAAACATGGTAAGTGGTGGGTAAGACGCCCACGATCTCGGGCTTTTGCACTCCGGTTTCCTCCTCTACCTCACGCACGGCTGCCATTTCTTTGGGTTCCCCAAATTCAATTTTACCTTTGGGAAGATCCCATTTACCAAGACGGTAGATCATTAAGATTTGGCCATTGGGGTTGATTACCGCTCCACCCGCGGCTTCAATGATTTTAAACCTTGCCTTGAAATTGCTCCAAACTTCTCCCAGATTCTTGGTGTAGAGATAGACCTCTCTGCGATCACCTTCCAACATGGATTTGATCAAATTATCCAATTGGGCTTCGCCAAGGTAATTCAC
>CBFHJH010000009.1:73239-76107 GCA_965656185.1 Croceimicrobium sp. | reverse complement strand
CCCCTCCTCGGCCGGTTTATCGGAGAGAATTAACAAGGATTCCTTGATGAAAACTTTATACATTTGACCCATGATTTTAGACGCTCAAACCGCGCATGAAACGGCTGAAAAGCTCATGCAAATAAAGGCAATAAAACTACAACCTCAGGCACCTTTTACCTGGGCAAGTGGATGGAAATCTCCAATTTATTGTGACAACCGCATCACCCTAAGTCACCCGGCGATGCGCAACTACCTGAAAAACAAACTAGCCAGCACATTAAAGCAACTTTACCCAGAAGCAGAATACGTGGTGGGAGTTGCCACTGGGGCCATTGCCATTGGGGCTTTGGTAGCTGATGCTTTGGAACTTCCTTTTGTGTACGTACGCCCCGAACCTAAAAAACACGGTCGGCAAAATCAGATCGAAGGTGAACTACCCACTGATGCAAAGGTGGTAGTTATCGAAGACCTTATTTCTACGGGGGGGAGTAGTTTAAAAGTGGTAAATGTTCTCCGAGAACACGGAACCGAGGTAATGGGTATGTTGGCTCTATTTACCTATGCATTTTCGGTAGCAGAAGAAAATTTTAAAAAGGCTAATTTGGCCTTGCATACTTTAAGCGACTATCCTCATCTTCTGGAGGGCCTCCTTAAAAACGGGGAGCTCCAAGAAGAAGACCACAAAACATTACTCACTTGGCGCGAAGATCCAGGCGCCTGGAAAAAAGATTAAAATGAATATTACTTCCGAGAAAGTTACCATCAGCAAGAAGCCAGCCGAGTTTTTTGCCCTAATGGCCGATCTTAAAAACATGAAAATGGTAATGCCCGAATCGGTAATTCGCTTTGAAGCGGACGAAAACACTTTTGTGTTTGGTTTAAAAGGGATGCCCGATGTGCGTTTATTGATCGATGAAATCAAAGAACCAGAACTATTGAAATTTAAGGCAGCCAGCTCTAAATTAGATTTCACATTGAGCTGTGTGCTCAATGAAACGGAAACTGGGGCCGAGATTCAATATCTCTTTGAAGGCAACTTCAACCCCATGATGAAAATGATGGTAGAACGTCCATTAACTAAGTTCATTGAGGATTTAGCGACCAGTACCGCTAAACTTTAGGCAATAGGTATTCAATTTCACGATGTTGGAAACGACCGATTCCCCCATCGTGAAATTGAATTAGTAATTGCCCGCCAGGCTCCACTCCTATGACGGTGCCACGACGTAGCTCTTCGCCGACCTTATACTCCAGTTCCTTATTCCAACCCATTAATTGTTGCTGAAACTCTTGATGCTGCTTATCCCAAAGCCCTAATCGGAGTTGGCGATAGCGATGGTCTAAATGCTCACAAACTTTCTCAAAGACTAGACTGAGGTCTAAATCCGTTCCAACTGCTGTTTCTAAAGATGCGGCTCGCAGATCTTTAAAATCACGCTGCTTCACGTTGAGACCAATACCTACGATACAATTCTGTATTTGTCCCTTCTGAATACTGGCTTCACTTAAAATTCCGGCGAGCTTCTTTCCTTTTAAATACCAATCATTCGGCCATTTAAAAACACCTTGCAGTCCTAGCTCTTGGCCCAGATCGCCTAAGGCAAGACAAACTGACATAGTAAGGCGGTAGGCTTGTTCGGGAGCTAAGAAATTTGGACGCAAATACAGGCTCATTAAGAGATTTTGCCCCTTTTCCGACTGCCAATGCTTGCCATATTGTCCTCGGCCTGATCTTTGGTAATCGGTATATAGGCAGAAACCTTCAGGGACCTTTTGCCGAGCCACCATTTCTTTGAGTGCGCTGTTGGTGCTATCTGTTTCTTCAAGGTGGAGAAATTCTTGACCCACCAATTCAGTATTCATAAATGGTTATATATTGCTAATGCCGAGCAGCTAAGCGACATTGCTTAATTTTGTGCTCAAATTAAATGAATTAATGACGCAAAGGAACTTTCCGAATCTAGTAAATGAGATCATCGAAGGAATGGAAGATCTTAAAGCCAAGAAGATCACCATCCTAGATATGCAAAATATTGAAAACTCTATCTGCTCTTTCTTTGTTATCTGCGAGGGAAGTTCAAATACCCAAGTGAAAGCAATCAGTGATTCGGTTGAAAAACGCGTGCGGGAGCAATTAAAAGAAAAGCCCTGGCACATTGAAGGAAGTGATAATGCCGAATGGATTTTGATGGACTATGTTGATACCGTGGTACATGTCTTCCAACCGCAAACTCGTGAATTTTACGATTTAGAAAGTTTATGGGGCGATGCGGAAACAACAGTGATTGAAGAGAAATATTAAGACGGAACGAAAAACTAGAATGGAAAAAAACGAAAAGGATAATAAGGAGCAGTTGAAAAAGCTGAAAGAGCAGTTTTCTCGCGGCTCCAATAATAAACAACCGGGTGGAAATAATAATGGTGGCCCGGGAGACCCTAAAAAACGCTTTAACTTTTATTGGATCTATGCGGCAATCGCCCTAATCTTTATTGCCATCCAGGTAATTGGAAGTTTTGGCAACAGCCTTACTCGCACCAATTTCCAAGATTTCACCGAAATGCTAGAGCGAGGTGATGTTAAGGAAGTGCGAATCATTAATGAAAAGCAAGTTCAGATATACCTCAAAGAGGAGGCATTTGAAAACACAGAAGCTTATAAAGATCTTCAAGATAAACCGATCGGAGGTTTTAACTCTGGTCCCCACTACGTTTTTGAAATGCCTTACGAGGCATACAAAGACAATCTAAATTACTTTTACGAACAGCATCCCGATCTTTCAGATCAGCGTATAGTGGCCAGTCATGAAGAACGCAAAGATTACTGGAGCGATGTGATTGCTTGGACTTTCCCTTTCATTCTTATGATCGGGATATGGATCTTCATTA
>CBFHJH010000009.1:68832-73141 GCA_965656185.1 Croceimicrobium sp. | reverse complement strand
ATGCGACGTATGAGTGGAGGTGGCAGCGGTCCGGGCGCCCAGATTTTCAATATTGGTAAATCCAAAGCCCAGCTTTTCGACCAGAACACCAATGTTAAGATTACCTTTAAAAATGTAGCTGGGCTCGAAGGTGCGAAGGAAGAAGTTCAGGAAATCGTTTCTTTCTTAAAAGATCCGGATCGATACACTTCATTAGGAGGAAAGATTCCTAAGGGTGCACTTTTAGTAGGCCCTCCTGGAACAGGTAAAACTTTGCTCGCCAAGGCGGTAGCCGGAGAGGCCAAAGTTCCATTTTTCTCCCTTTCCGGGTCCGATTTCGTAGAAATGTTCGTGGGAGTTGGTGCCTCAAGGGTACGCGACCTATTTAAACAAGCAAAGGAGAAATCTCCGAGCATCATTTTTATCGATGAAATCGATGCCATTGGTAGAGCAAGAGGTAAAAATGCAATTTCGGGCGGTAATGATGAAAGGGAGAATACCCTCAATCAGCTGCTCACCGAGATGGATGGCTTTGCTACCAACGAGCACGTAATTGTGCTGGCTGCCACTAACCGCGCAGACATCTTAGACAAAGCCTTGATGCGAGCCGGTCGTTTCGATCGTCAAATCTTTGTAGATCTCCCCGACTTACACGAACGCAAGGAAATCTTTAAAGTACACGTCAGCCCTCTTAAGCTTTCTGCAGCGGTAGATAGCGATTTCCTAGCCCGCCAAACGCCAGGTTTTAGCGGTGCCGATATCGCCAATGTCTGTAATGAAGCAGCCTTGATCGCCGCCCGTAAGGAGAAGAAAGCGATTGAGCAACAAGACTTCTTAGATGCCGTAGATCGTATCATCGGTGGATTGGAGAAAAAGAATAAGATCATCTCACACGACGAGAAGAAAACCATTGCTCACCATGAGGCAGGACACGCCACAGTGAGTTGGCTTTTAGAACACGCTTCTCCTCTAGTAAAGGTTACTATTATTCCACGCGGACGATCCTTGGGAGCCGCCTGGTATTTACCGGAAGAAAGGCAACTAACCAACACCGATCAGATCTTAGATGAGATGTGTGCCGCCCTAGGTGGTAGAGCAGCTGAGGAAATTATTTTCAACAAGATCTCTACCGGCGCTCTGAGTGATCTAGAAAAAGTTACTAAACAAGCGCGTGCTATGGTGACCATTTACGGCCTTAATAGTAAGCTCGGAAATATCACCTATTACGATTCTCAAAATGGCAATGATATGGGCTTCACCAAGCCTTATAGTGAGAAAACTGCCCAGATCATTGATGAGGAAATCAGCAAGATCATTGAGGCTCAATACGAAAGGGCCAAACAAATATTAACAGAGCATAAGGAAAAACTTGTTGCTCTGGCCGAATTACTCCTTGAAAAAGAAGTTATTTTTAAGGAAAATTTGGAGGAAATCTTCGGTAAACGTCAGTGGGCCTCACGCGATGAGATATTGCACGCCGAGAATCATAGTAATGATAAAGCTGACGAAACTAAGAAGGCAGAAGCTGAGCTAAGTTCTGAACAGCCTGAAACAAAGGCCAAAGAGGAAGATCAAGCCGAAGCCTAGGTCCGAAGCTCCATAGCTAAGAGCGTATGGCAGAGCAAAAGAGTAAAAAAGGCTTTTTCGGTCGTTTCATGGATATCCTCAGTGGTAAGCCTGAAGAAGATAAAAATGAAGCGCCCACAGAACAAAGTGCTAATAGCTTTGCTCCTGCCGATTCTGAACCCACAGACTTATCATTTGTAAAGAAGTTTACCTCCTCAGGGGGTAAATTTCTTTATTGTGAAGACGAGAGTGAGGCCTATAACTACATCCGTATGATCATGGAAGAATCGGGCTTGCACCAGGTATATTGCCGCGATGCCAATTTGATATCGATCTTGCGTAAAGCGGGAGTAGAAGTGAACGACAATTTGGCCAATTCTGATTCTTTTTGTTCCGATTGTGAATACCTGGTATCCTTTAATGGAGGCATCATGATCAGTGCCAATCAGTTACAAGGAAAAAAGCTAGACGAATTGCCGGAGACCTTTATCACGATAGGACGTACTTCGCAAATAACCGATAACCTGCGCTCTGCTCTTGCCGGAATTCGCATAAAATACCAAAACAATCTCCCCTCGCAGATCACTACTATTAAGGGTCCTAAGAAAGTGGAAGAAATAGAGGAAAATGATCTAGCGAAGATCTGCAATAAGGAAATCTATTTGCTACTCCTCGAAGATCAATTGTAAATGCGAAACCTTATCATTAGAGCCCTAAGCGGTAGTGTTTACGTCGCCCTTATCTTGTTGGGGATCTTTGTCATTCCTTCTGGGGAGCTATTGCTTGCTGCTTTATTAGGCAGTTTCGCATTATTAGAATGGCAATTTTTTAGACCCTCCAAAGATGCAGGAATTCAGGTGGCTTTTTCCATAGCACAACTCCTCCTTGCCCTTTATGTTTTTGGCGACACCCCCATTAGTGCTAGCGGAAAAACCCTTCTTTTACCCCTGGCGCTGATCCTAATAGTTTGGCAGTTTTCTCGCAGTCTTTATGGTCAAAACGAAGAGGAAGACCAGCTCCATAATCTTTTACACAGCGCCTTTGGACTGATCTACATTATTCCTTCCATGGTGGTAATGGCCTGGCTTGGATCCGAAGCATGGATCCTTATGGGTATTTTCATATTGATTTGGGCCAACGATAGCTTCGCCTATTTGGTGGGGCGATTTCTCGGGCGTCACAAATTGGCCCCACGTCTATCTCCGAAAAAAACTTGGGAAGGCTTTTTTGGCGGCTTTATTTTTACCGCTTTAGCCGCTTGGCTGCTCGATCATTTTCTTGCTCTAGATAGTATCCAAACTTGGCATTGGATCGGTCTTGCCGGATTAGTTGTTATATCTGCTACCTTTGGTGATCTTTTTGAATCTGCATTAAAGCGAAAACACGGCTTAAAGGACAGTGGGAATTTTATGCCCGGTCACGGAGGAATCCTAGACCGCATCGATAGTCTCCTACTAGTTATGCCCGCGGCATACCTTTATTTAAAATTAATAGCTCTATGATACGCATCCATCAGGAAGGCTTCAAAATTTTACTTCAGTTCTTGGTCGGACTCGGCTTGATCAATGCCTTGGTCATTTGGTTTAGCGACTTGGTTTGGCTGGAAAATAGCGTTTTGGTGATCAGCCTGGTAATCTACCTTTTGGTACTGCAGTTCTTTCGCAACCCAAAGCGAATTACCCCTCAAAAGGAAAACGTAGTGATTGCTCCAGCCGACGGGAAAATAGTGGCTATTGAAGAGATCGAAGAGCCCGAGTATTTTAAAAAGAAAATGCTTCAGATTAGCATTTTCATGTCACCACTCAACGTACACGTAAACCGCTACCCGATTAGTGGTATCATTAAATACGCCCAATATCATGCGGGTGCCTATTTGGTGGCTTGGCATCCAAAAAGTAGCACCTTGAACGAAAGAACGGCTATTGTTGTTGAAAATGAACAAGGGGTGGAAGTAATGTACAAGCAAATTGCCGGAGCCCTAGCGCGTCGGATAATTTCTTACGCCAAGCCTAATAGTAAGGTAGTGCAAGGAACCGATTGCGGTTTTATCCGCTTTGGATCTCGAGTAGATGTTGTGCTTCCGCTTGATGCCAATATCTTGGTAAAAGTGGGGGATAAACCACGTGGAGGAGAGCAAATTCTAGCCGAACTGAAATAAACTAAAATGGAAGCTTCAGACTTGGAAAAAGAATTCGAAAAGTATGTTGAGATCGGCAACAGCATGCCACCCCAGGCAGCCGACGATATGCTTATCGCATATGCTTATTACAAGCAGGCTACCGTAGGCGATAATCATACGCCTCGCCCAACCGAATCCAGCAATGTTGTGCAAACCTTTAAGTACGACGCTTGGAAGCGCCTCATGGGCATGCCTATGCAGGAGGCCAAGGAAAAGTATATTCAGACCATCATCACGCTTGAAAAGCGTAATAAGCAGAAAAAGAAAGGTTAATGACCGTCGATTTCGCGCACCCAGCTTAGAGCCAATTGCAATTGTTCTTCCGGTTGTAAATCGGTATTATCGAGTACACGCGCATCCTTTACTTGCACCAAAGGGGAATCCTCTCGACTCGTATCCATTTTATCCCGCATGGCTAGGTTTTGCCTTACGGCGGAAAGACTATCCGACATGCCTTTGGCTTTCAATTCCTGAAAACGCCGCTGGGCCCGTACTTCTGGATCGGCCGTCATGAAAATCTTCAACTCCGCATCGGGCATTACCACCGACCCAATATCTCTCCCATCCATAACCACCGCACCCTCC
>CBFHJH010000009.1:66307-68733 GCA_965656185.1 Croceimicrobium sp. | reverse complement strand
TGGGCCATTTGTTTTTGCTGCTCTACTAAAAACCTCCGCACCTCACTTAGAGTGGCCACTTCCGAAACTCGGTCGGCTACCTTAGAGCGACGAATTTCATCCTCCACCTTCTCACCGTTTAGGTAGAGTACCGAATGTCCCCTATCCGAATCGTAACGAAATTCAAGCTGTACCTTCTTTAAGGAATTTATTAAAGCTTCTTGCTGTAATTTCTTCTCGAAAAACCCCTGCCGTATCGCCCATAGCGTAAGCCCTCTGTACATGGCGCCGGTATCGATATAACGGTAGTTTAATTGTTTGGCAAGTTCCTTCGCCATTGTACTTTTTCCGGTAGAAGAGTAACCGTCGATTGCGATATTAATCGGCATCGCGCTTGGATTTAAATTCTTCGAAATTCGTGCGCAAGGTAATCTGATTAGCGCTGCCCGCGATATGATACATATTACGGCTGTAATGCAGATAGAACTTATAGATCTTAAAGCCCCCACCCACGGCAAAACCCGCCACCGTTCTACGACTGGTCAAGTTTAATTCCTGACGGCGACGGAAACTATAACCAAACTGAATATTGAAAGACTCCGAAGGGGCAAATTCTAAGCCCACCACCACGTGACGCAAGAAATTATTCCAAATGGAGGGAAAGTTTTCTTCCACCTCACCGGTAAATTGATTTACCGTGAATCGATTAGGATCGGTATAGCGCAAATCAAAGGTCTCTAATTGCTCTAAAGTAATCTGCCAACGCAGCGGCATATGCTCGAAACGATTGCTAAAACCCAATTGAATTTCGAATGGTAGTGGCTCGCGTTCGTCGGCATAGGGGTTTAATTGAAAGCCAGCATTCTTCATTAAAAGGGCAACCGCAATGCGACGTTTAGGAATTCGGTAGGTTATCCCAGCATCCCAGGCCAATCCCCAAGCGCTCCAAGTATCGTAAACCGAATTGATCACTTTCATATTCGCCCCGAAAGACCAATTACTATCCAATTCGTAAGCATAGCCTAATTTTAGCGCTAAGTCACTCCCGGTAAATGTTCCTTGCTTAATTCCGATCACATTCGTGCGATCGAATTCGCCGTAATCGAAGAATTGCAACTGGGCCGAAAAAGTACCAATGCTATCCCAATGATGGGCGTAGGCGACATCAGCAAAGGATATATCACTTAAAAAATCAACGTAACTAAAACTGAGCTGACCCGACATCTCACGATTAAGTAGAGCGGGATTATAAAGCCCGAAATTGATATCCGCTGCAGTATTGGCAATTGCATTACCCCCTTGACCAGCCACGCGAGCTGAGGAAACCTGATTAAGGAACTGAAAGGTAGTATTGCCCCCCACCTGTGCCCCTAGCGTAAAGGGCAAAATCAATAGAATAAAATACAGCTTCTTCATCCAGGGGGTGAATTTAATTAAAGAACGCCAAAGCCTTATAAATATTGGTAAGAGAAAAAATTAAAGGGGCCGAAGCCCCTTTTTCTTTATGCCTTCGCTCCAAAGCCGATGGCCTTACCTTCAGCTTTCAAGTTTTTCGGGTTCTCAACTAATTCATCGCTTAAAGCATGATCTATCACTTCCATCATTCGATCTACATAATGAAACTCCAAGCCGGTGAGGTAATCCTCCCGAATTTCATCGATATCTTTTCTATTCTTGGATGAAAGAATAATGTGCCTTATATCTGCTCTTTTAGCAGCCAAGATCTTTTCCTTGATACCCCCCACAGGCAGGACTTCACCTCTTAAGGTTATTTCCCCTGTCATGGCCAGATGCGAGCGCACCTGTCTTTGTGAAAAGAGCGATGCCAAAGAAGTGAGTATACTGATACCTGCCGAAGGACCATCTTTAGGTGTAGCTCCTTCCGGAAAGTGGATGTGAACATCATATTGGTCGAATAAGCGGTAATCGACACCAAATTCCTCAGCATGCGATTTCAAGTAAGCCATTGCGATGCTAGCCGACTCTTTCATTACATCTCCCAAATTACCGGTAACCGATAAACGCCCTTTACCACGTGCGATGGATGACTCGATGTATAGAATATCTCCGCCAACCGGAGTCCATGCTAAGCCTGTTACCAAGCCTGCAATAGAACGTTCCTCGTACTTTTCTTTGGTGAAGCGAGCTGCGCCAAGAATATCATGTACGTCAGGAACCTTTGGTCGTTTATGGTAATCTTGCTCCATTGCGATGCTTTTGGCGGCATAGCGCACCATTTTAGCGATCACCTTATCCAAGCCACGTACCCCTGACTCGCGTGTGTAGTTTTCGACCACATACTCTAAAACCTTTTTTGAAAGACTCAAGTGTTTCTTTTCCAAACCATGCTCGCGCAATTGCTTTGGCAATAGGTGCTTGGCCGCGATCTGAACCTTTTCCTCCACGGTATAGCCATTGATCTCAATGATCTCCATCCGATCGCGTAA
>CBFHJH010000009.1:59352-66208 GCA_965656185.1 Croceimicrobium sp. | reverse complement strand
AGTAGCTACAAACAAGACCTTGCTCAGGTCATAGCCTACTTCTAAGTAATTGTCGTAAAAGCTGTTGTTCTGCTCTGGATCCAAGACCTCCAACATAGCCGAAGCTGGATCACCATGTCCCCGACCGGAAGTCAGTTTATCGATCTCATCCAAAACAAATACTGGATTTGAAGTTTCGGCCTTTTTAATGTTTTGTAGCAAGCGACCAGGCATGGCACCAATATAGGTCTTACGGTGACCGCGAATTTCTGCTTCGTCACCTAATCCACCTAAAGACATGCGCACGTACGGCCTACCCAGGGCTTCGGCCACACTTTTACCTAGACTAGTTTTTCCCACTCCGGGGGGGCCGTATAAACAAAGGATAGGTGCCTTTAAGTCACCTTTTAATTTTAAAACGGCTAAATATTCTAATAAGCGTTCCTTTACCTTTTCTAATCCGTAATGATCGCGATTAAGGATTTTCTCGGCTCGCTTCAAATTGAAGTTATCATCACTCACCTTATTCCAAGGGAGATCCAGCATAAACTCCAAATAATTCCTTTGAATGCTAAATTCGGGTACCTGAGGGTTCACTCGCTGAAGCTTGGTCACTTCTTTTTCAAAAAGCTCCTTCACTTTTTCTGGCCAATCCTTTTTCCGACCCTTGGCACGCATTTCCTCGATCTCCGATTCGGTGCTGGAACCGCCAAGTTCCTCTTGGATCTGTCGCAATTGCTGCTGCAAGAAATACTCCCTTTGCTGCTTATCGAAATCCGAACGAACTTTGTCTTGAATTTCGTTTTTCATTTCCAGCATCTTCGCCTCTAGGTTTAGAAGCTTTAATACCTCCTGAGCGCGATTGTTAAGGTCGTCTACCTCCAATAAATGCTGTTTCTTATCAACCTCCGCATTCATATTATTACTCACGAAGTTGAGTAAGAAAGTATCGCTATCGATACTCTTCAGCGTCATCGCCGCCTCGTTCGGGATTTCTACCGACTTTTCGATAATTTCCAAAGCAACATCCTTAATGGACTCCATTACCGCCGAGAACTTCTGATTATTCTCATCCGGAATAATCTCATCCGATTTATGCACTCTCGCATAAATATGTGGTTCAGTTTCGGTAAAGTCTTCTATGACAAATCGTCTCAAGCCTTGCAGAATAACTGCCGTATGACCATTGGGTAGTTTAAAAGAACGAATGATCCGGGCCACCGTACCGGTGCGGTAAAGGTCTTCGGGACTGGGGTCCTCTTTATCTCCATCGGTCTGGGAAACCACTCCCAATAAGCCCTGCTTCTTATTGACCTGATTAAGAAGGCTAATGGACTTGTCTCTTCCAGCGGTAATGGGAATCACCACCCCCGGGAAAAGAACCGTATTTCGTAAAGGGAGGATTGGCAATATCTCTGGAAGCTCCTCATTCTTAAGGCTTTCCTCATCTTCTTTACTCATTAAGGGGATATACTCCCCTTCATCGCGCATCACTCCCATGCGCAAACCATCTATATCTGAAAAATCGATAAAACTCATGTAGCTGAAATTTGTCCACCAAAATGGACAGATAGGGGTTCAATCCTTATGCCAAAGGCTTTTTGCTAGCGGCGGCTGGCCGTTTTGTCAAAAACCACCTGCAAAATGTCACGCTCTATTTCGTCGAGCTCAATACCTCTACGCTGCATAACCAGTTCGGCCGTTCGCATTGCTTTATCGAATTTATACTCGCTAAAGCCAGCGGCCCCACCCCAAGAAAAAGAGGGAATAAAATTCCGAGGGAAACCTGCTCCAAATATATTGGCACTTACCCCTACAACGGTTCCGGTATTAAACATGGTATTAATACCGCACTTGCTGTGATCTCCCATTATTAATCCGCAAAACTGTAAGCCAGTTTTTGCAAAACCACCTTTAGGGTAATCCCAAATCTTTACCTCATCGTAATTATTTTTGAGGTTGGAATTATTGCTATCGGCGCCAATATTACACCACTCGCCTAATACGGAATTACCTAAGAATCCGTCGTGGCCCTTATTGGAGTATCCGATGATTACCGAATTATTAACCTCACCACCCACTTTAGAATGCGGGCCAATGGTAGTTGGTCCATAGATTTTAGCGGAGAGCTTCAGTACCGAGTGTTCGCATAGGGCGAATGGACCTCTTACCACACTGCCTTCCATTACCTCTGCTTCCTTGCCAATATAAATAGGGCCAGATTTCGTATTGAGAATTGCCCCTTCCACTTGCGCTCCCTCTTCAATAAAAATCTCATCTCCAATGAGGGTATTTGTATCGGATAGGCTTTGTGATTGACGGCCCGCGGTGATCATTTTAAAATCGGCCTGAAGTTCTGCACCGTTTAAACGAAAAAGGTCGTAGGGTCTGCCGATATAATTCAAATCCCCTTCAAAATCTAAAACTTCAGTGTCCACCTCGGACTCATCCTTAAAATGATTCGAATCGCGGGTAGCAATAAGTATATCACCGTGCATTAAGCTCTGATGATCCTCCAAAGCCATCACTGCTTCTACCAATTGATCATTAGCACAAACAGCCGGATTCAGGTACAGGTCGTCTTCCTGTTCTAACAGGGGAAACTTTTGCTGCAAATAATCTTGGGTAAGGTAAGAGCAAGCATCTGCCGCAAGGCGCTTCAACCATTTCTCCTCCAAACTTAAAATACCACAGCGTAGCTTAGCACTAGGCCTGGTAAAAGTTAGGGGTAATAAATGGTCACGATTTTCGTCGTCGAAAAAGATGATATTCATGGCGGCGGATTTTCTTGGCAAGATAACAGATGGACCTAAAAAAACCCCTTCTCCAAAAGGAAAAGGGGTTAAATATTCTCAAACGCTTTTCGCTTATTTCTTGTTGCGATTTGCGTAACGGTTGCGGAACTTGTCCACACGACCAGCGGTATCTACCAACTTCACCTTACCGGTGTAGAATGGGTGAGAAGCAGCAGAGATTTCCATTTTGATCAATGGATACTCTACGCCGTCCACTTCCATGGTGTCGCGGGTTTCTGCACATGAACGAGTAATGAAGTAATCTCCAGTACCCATGTCCTTAAATACACAAGGACGATAATTTTCGGGATGAATGTCTTTTTGCATAACTATAATTATATGGTTAGGATTTTGCCCAAGCCAAAAAAGGGCTGCAAAGCTATAAATAATTTAGAATGAGGGCAAGACAGACCGAAATAAATTGAGTCCTCTTCTCGCAAGGAGATTTCAAAGATAGAAAGTACTTTTGAAGCTTCATCTTCGTTAGTAACTCATGCTGAGAAAAATATTCTTTTTAGGCCTTCTACTTTCTGTTATTCTAGGCGCTTGCCGCAAGGAAGAAAACATAGTAGTGGCCACCGCCGAACTCCGGTTTTCGACCGACACGGTTTTCTTAGATACAGTCTTTGAAACGATCGGATCGAGCACCTATCAGCTCAAAGTATATAATGACGGGAATGAAATTATTTCTATTCCCAACATCCGCTTGGCCAACTCCAACAGCCCCTATCGACTTAATATTAACGGAACCGCTACTAATTACCTACGTAACGTTGAAATCCTTCCTGAGGATAGCATTTACATTTTTGTGGAGATAAATGCGGGAGATATTAATAATAGCACAGAGATGGTGGTAAGTGACCAAATTCTCTTCGAACTAGGGAATAGCAGTCAAACGGTGGAATTGGTCACCCTTGCTAAGCAAGCCATCTTTCATTTTCCCACTAATTTTATCGTACTAGGCCAAGGAGATGGTGCTACGGTAATCCCCTATTCAATTATTAACTGCAACAGCACTTGGGACAATACCGTACCGCATGTAGTATATGGTTATGCCGTAGTAGATAGCGGCTGCACCCTGACCATTGACCCTGGAACCGATGTTCATTTTCATGAGAATAGTGGCCTCTGGGTCTTTAATGAGGGGGAATTGCTAATCGCCCCGGGTGCGAATCCCGGTCAGGGAGACTCTGTAACTTTCAGTAGCGATCGACTCGAACCATTTTACGAAGACCTTCCCGGACAGTGGGGCGGCGTATTAGGCGGCTTGTACATCGGACAAAGCGCCAAGGCCGATATCAATAACCTGGTCCTCAAAAACGCAGTTAACGGTTTACGCACGGACAGCGCCATTTACAGTGATCAACTGGTTATTCGCAACTCTTATATTCTTAACAGCTCACGTACAGGGTTTTATGCCGGCTACAGTAGTGTAGATGCCCAAAATCTAGTGATCGCTAATCAAGGACTTTACGGATTTTACGCCTTTGGAGGCAATTACAGTTTTAGGCATTGCAGTTTCCTAAACTTTTGGAATCAAGGTACACGACAAGACCCTACAGTCTTACTTACTAACTTTTTGGATTTCCAAACTGAAAATGGATTACAACGAATCAGTCGTGATTTAGAGTCGGCCTATTTTGGTAATTGCCTAATCGACGGTAATAACCAACAAGAGCTTGGTCTAGCCGAGGATGAAGGAGCGAGCTTCAATTTCGAGTTCAATTCGGTAGGCATGAAACTGGACAACGATGTGGCGGATCGAGGTTTTGACGTGAATGAACCAGGTTTCACCCAGGTATATATTAATGAGCAAAACCTCTTCGTGAACCCTGGACAGAACTTTTATCAATTGGATAGCGCTTCGCAAGCGGTAGACCGCGGCAATACTGCTGATGGCTTCCTAGTTCCCACGGACATCTTAGGGAAGATTCGAAACTTCAATGGTTTACCAGACCTGGGCGCCTACGAACGCCAGTTTTAAGTTTAAAGAATAGCGTAGGAGTAGCTCAAGCTGAAGCCCCAAAAGCTGTTGTTTTCGTTGGTAGCCTGGGGTGAAAGATCGATAAAACCATCCATGGTATCACCGCCTGCATTCGTGTAGCGAAACTCAAAGGTTAAGATTCCATGATAGGATAAACGATACTTGGCACCAATAGCGTAGAAATTACTTAACCCAGAATAGGCATTTGTTTCTACCTCCACATCCTGTGGAATAAGGTCATTAAAGGTCAATTCTGGGTTCCAACCAGAAACACCGATACCGCCTTTAATGAATATGGTGTACTTATCATCGAGGTGGTATTTTCCAAAACGAATAAAATGCGCTTCTAGAAAGGCATTACTATTAAGTAGACTGGTGGTAACTGATAGGCCACGGTTACTATTCTCATGGTTAATATCTGCCGCCGTGAGGTTGGCATATTGAATATCGGCACCCATTCCTAACCAGTCGTTGAAATGGTATTTGGCAAAAACATTTAGTGCAGGCGAAACTTCGGCAAAAAAGGCACTTACCCGACCCGAGTTTGCAATATCATTGCTCATATTGAGTGTACCTAGACCGGCGCCAAACTCATAGTATTTGGTATACTTGGTCTGAGCTTGTAGCCCAAATACCATCAATAATAATATACTCAGGCTTGCAAATCTTGTGCGTGTATTCATCGTTCGTCTCTTAAAAACACCAACTTCTGATCACTAGACCGCGCTGGTGCAAAGTAATAGCCGGCTAAGTTAAAATCTTTTAGTTCTCGCCAATCGTCAATCCGATTTTGCACTAAGTAATTAGCCATCATACCCCGTGCTTTCTTGGCGAAGAAAGATAGTACTTTATACTTTCCCTTGGAAAGGTCTAAAAAGTCTACTTCAATAACCGGGTTGGCTAAGTTTAATTGCGATACCGCTTTAAAATATTCCTTGCTCGCTAAATTTAGGATAGGCTCACCTTCTTGTAATTCAGAGCGGAGAAATGACTCAAGATCATTTCTCCAAAATTCATAAAGGTTCTTTTTACGTCCAACGTTCATAGGGGTTCCCATTTCTAAACGATAGGGATTAATGAGCGTATTAGGTTTTAAGATTCCGTAATAACCAGATAAGATCAAGAGCTTCTGGCGCGCAAACTCCATATCGGCAGGAGACCACTTTTCGGCTTCCAAGCCTAAGTAAACATCCCCTTTAAAGGCCAATACAGCTTGCTTCGACAAACTACTGGTCTTTGCATGTAAATCCTGATTACGTTGATAGTTTAAGTCGGCCAATTGCGCGCTGATACCCTGGAGTTTCATTAGACCTCTTGGCTTATAGCTCGCCAATTTCTTAGCTATTTTTTCACTCGACTCCTCGAAGATTGGCCTTTCTGAAGGCCCTATTTCCTGATCATTTTCAAAGTCCAGCGTCTTGGCTGGCGATACCATCATTCGCATAGCACAAATATAAAAAAGGCGCGATGTGGAAACACCGCGCCTTTAAGGATTTTATGCTTTCAACTTATTTCTCTGCGTGAAGATTTTTTTGATCGAGCGACCACTCACGATGCTCTACCATACGATTGTCTTCGTAAACACATTCGTATAATTTAGTGCGATCATCGGCCCAAACAAACCAAGTACCTTCTTTCTTGCCTTTGATATAAGTTGCTTCAATGCGAATATCACCACTAGCGGTAAATTCGGTCCACTGCCCGTGTGATACTCCATCTTTGAAATATCCTACTTCCTTAACTTGATCGGTGCCGGCAAAATAGCGTGTCATTTTAATCTGATCATCCTGCTTTTCCCACGATACTTCAGATTGCGCTTTTGCTGTAGTCACCATGAACAAGCTTACTATTAAAAGTCCTACTATTTTTTTCATGACTACAGAGTTTATTAGTTCAACACTACAAATATAGGAAAAATATTTACAATGAGTTAACATTGAGTTAACATTAAATAGGCAAATGTACTTTTATGAACTTATTTTCAGTTATTTACAATGTTAGCTTAAAATAAAAAAGCCACCCCTTTCGAGGTGGCTTAATATTAATTTAACCTAAAAACCTAGTCTTTTGCTAAGAATGGATATTTGTAATCTTCCGG
>CBFHJH010000009.1:56445-59254 GCA_965656185.1 Croceimicrobium sp. | reverse complement strand
GTGTAACTAAAGTTTCCTTGATTAAACGAGGGCTTACCCAACGGTATAAGTTCTGCTTAGATCCTGCTTTATCATTAGTACCAGAAGAGCGGGCACCACCAAATGGTTGCTGACCAACTACTGCTCCTGTAGGTTTATCGTTGATGTAGAAGTTACCCGCAGCATTGCGCAGTTTATGCATACCGAACTCCAGAGCATAACGATCTTCTGAGAACAAACTGCCGGTAAGGGCGTAAGGCGAAGTTTCGTCTACTAAAGTTAGGGTCTCTTCATATTGCTCTGCCGGATACACGTAAATAGTAAGCACCGGACCGAATAATTCAGTTTCCATGGTAACATACTTAGGCTCGGATGCCACAATTATGGTAGGCTCTACGAAGTAACCTTTGGACTTGTCGTAATTACCACCGGCTATGATCTCGGCACCCGAATCTGCTTTGGCACGATCTATATAGGAGGCCAACTTATCGAAGGATCCTTCGTGAATCACTGCCGTTACGAAGTTTTCAAAGTCACGGGGACTTCCCATTTTAAGCTCCGTTAAGGTATTAACCAAGCCTTTTTTCACTTCGGGCCAGAGGTTATCTGGAATGTAAGCTCTTGAAGCCGCCGAACATTTCTGCCCTTGGAACTCGAAAGCACCCCGGATCAGAGCAGTTACAACCTGCTGTACTTTAGAGGACTTATGCACCATCACGAAATCCTTACCGCCAGTCTCACCTACGATACGTGGGTAAGTGCGGTAATTGGTGATGTTGTTACCGATCACCTTCCAAATATTCTGGAACACTTCGGTAGATCCAGTATAATGCAAGCCAGCAAAATCCTTATGACCGAATACGATATCAGCAGTTTCCTGCGGATCGGTAGCGATCATATTGATCACTCCCGCTGGCATACCGGCTTCTTCAAAAACTTCCATTACCACGTGTGCAGAATACATCTGACTTAAGCTAGGCTTCCATACCACGGTATTTCCCATCATTGCCATACTACTAGGTAAGTTCCCGGCAATGGCGGTAAAGTTGAAGGGTGTAATGGCGAAAGTAAAGCCTTCTAGTGGGCGGTAATCCACTCTATTCCATAAGGTAGAATGAGAATGGGTGTAGGGCTGCTCATTATAGATTTCGGTAGCGTACTGAACGTTAAAGCGCAAGAAATCGGCCAATTCACAAGCCGAATCGATCTCGGCCTGGAAAATGGTTTTCGACTGCTGGATCATTGTAGCAGCGTTAATTCTGTGGCGGTAGGGACCAGCCACTAGATCTGCTGCCTTTAAGAAGATAGCCGAACGATTGGCCCAGGACATGTTTTCCCAGTCTTCTTTAGCCTTTAAAGCGGCGTCGATCGCCTCATGCACATGCTTGGCCTCGCCAAAATGAAAAGAACCTACATCATGCTGATGATCGTGAGGAGGAAGAACACGCATCGTTTTATCGGTACGTACTTTCTCACCATTAATCACCATGGGTATATCGATAGTCTCGTTCCACATTTTATCATAAGCCGCCTGCACAGCCTTGCGCTCTTCAGAACCTGGCGCATAGCTCATGATCGGCTCATTGATAGCCTGAGGAACATGGTAAAAACCTTTATCCATTATTGAGTTTTTAAGAGGTTATTAAAAGGGTCTCAAATATAGGATATAGGTGGCGGCTAAAAAAAGAGCGAGGTCACCAATTAGCTCGTAAAGAGACTCTTTACAAAAAGGACAACCTTTTGCGACCAAGATTAACGCTAAGACCCACATTAACTAGGCTTAAGCCATAGCCCAGCTCCCCATAAAATCCAAAGCGATTATCGATCAAATAGCGCGCTCCAATGAAGGCAGCTAAGCGCTCACCTCCAACATTTAAGCCTAATAAATTGGTGTTGAAAAATGTGTCACCCTCAATCACCTCGGTGGTGGCAGCGGTATAGCCTATATACCCTCCAGCATACAAGTCGAAGTTACGGGTAAGCTCTAAGCTGAATGAGCCGCGTAATCCGACAATAATCAAACGGTTGCGAGCAACGATATCGAAGGTTGGTCGAAAGTCTTCGGTGCTTTGAGTGTAACCAATGTAGGGACCAGCGGAGATATTCTCGGTAGCGGCATACTCACCGGAAAGTGATATTAACGGAAGATCGATATCTCCACTGATGTTAGGCCTTAGTCCAAGAGAACCATTAACTAGGATCTCTCCTTCTCGAAATTGCCCCTTTAGATCTGCACTTGCGCCTAGGAGGATAATACCTGCGAATAAAAAGTATAGGTTTTTCAAAGCGAATTTTTAGGGTCGCCAAAAATAAAAGCCTAGTCCTAAATACCCCTATTATCCTTAGGTTTTCTTTCTACTTGAATAACCTTAGGGCTTTCTTGTCCTTCTTCAAAGTACAAGGCACTGAGCCTTGAATTACACCATGCACCGGTGTCGATGAGCCAGGCATTCTCCTTCGCTTTAAATAGGGGTTTATCACCTTCAAGAATCTGATGCCCACAAACCTGTATCTTAGCTAAGGAGGCTAGCTTTTTTCGGTTCGTCAGTAGATTATTAGGCTTTCTAAGATCATAAGGGTCGGTCGCTTCCGCCGCAAGGCCGGCATGACTCACAAATAGCTGCTCGTTCTCCCAATGTAAAGGCAAATTCCCGATTTGATCTTGTAAACTAAGCGTACTGAGCCCTTTATTCAAGAAGGACTTCTCTAGTTTCCTGAATTGCTTACTGGACAATTTTCGCCGAGATTGATCTAAAAACCACTGCTCGTGATTGCCTCGTAAGAGAATCACTTTTGTAGGATACTTTGCACTAAGTTTAAGCCAATATCG
>CBFHJH010000009.1:36202-56349 GCA_965656185.1 Croceimicrobium sp. | reverse complement strand
TCGCCAAGTTTTAACACTATGAGGGCCTTTATTGAGGAGGTCTCCCACTAAAATTAGCAGATCCTGCTCAGGGTCCCAGTGCCCCTGCACCAAAGCTTTTAGGGTGTAATAACAACCGTGAACGTCGCCTACGATAAGTACGCCCACTACTTAATTTTATGAATTGAGCATCACCGGCATCACCAACATCAAGATATCCTCTCCATCTTCTAAGCCATCGGCTGGAAGAATTATACCGGCCCGATTTGGAGCCGACATTTCGAGATTGATGTTATCCGACTCGAGATTGCTTAACATTTCGGTAAGGAAACGTGAATTGAAACCAATTTCTAGATCCTCCCCTTGATAATTACAGGCCAAGCGTTCATGAGCCTTGTTGGAAAAGTCCACGTCTTCGGCCATCATTTGCAATTCAGAACCGGCCATTTTAAGGCGTACTTGATGCGTAGTTTTATTGGAGAAAATCGCCACCCTTTTTACCGAGCTTAGGAATTTCCCGCGTTCGATTTCTAGGACATTAGGATTATCCTTCGGAATCACCGCTTCGTAATTAGGATACTTGCCATCGATCAAGCGACAGCTTAATACAATGTTTTCAAACTCAAAGCGCGCATTGGTCTCGTTGTAGTGAACCTTAACCTCATCACCTACGCTAGAAAGGGTAGATTTCAGAATGTTAAGCGGTTTGCGAGGCATGATAAACTCCGCACTCTGATCACTCTTAAAATCGTTTCGGCGGTAACGCACCAATTTATGTGCATCGGTGGCCACAAAGGTCAAACTCTCGGGACTGAATTGAAAAAAGACACCAGACATCACCGGACGTAGATCGTCGTTTCCAGCGGCGAACAAGGTCTTATTTACCGCGGTAGCTAAGATTTCTCCCGGAATGGTGGTTGTAGATACATCCTCCATCTCCGGTAGTTTAGGGAATTCATCACCCTCAACGTAAGCCAAGCTGTAGCGGCCATAATCGGAGCTTATTTCCACGGTCATACTAGAATCATCCGTAATAAAGGTAACGGGCTGCTCTGGCAAGGCCTTTAGGCCATCGAGAAGCAAGCGGGCGGGAATTGCCGCTACCCCATCTTTATCACCCTGTACCTCAAGGGTTGCACTAATGGTAGACTCTAGGTCTGATGCGGAAATAGTTAAAACTGATCCTTCCAACTTAAGGAGGAAGTTATCGAGAATAGGTAGGGTATTGTTGTTATTCAGTACTCCACCTACAATTTGCAACTGCTTCAGAAGCGCACCACTTGAAACGATGAATTTCATATGCCCGTGATTAATTTGAATTTAATGCACAAATATAGCTATTAGCTGTGCCGGCCCTAGGACCATTTTTTAAAAATTACAAGCTTTTATCCTCAGAAAGGTAATAATCTAAAGGTCTGATTACCTTACCTAAACCATAATATTGTAGTAAAACCATCCGCTCATCGTTAATAAAACCATGTAAGCGGTCGGGATCGTAAAAGCTTTTTGGATCATCAAAATCTATGGTTTCTGGTGCTGCTTTGATCTTATAACCACTAAAGCTCTGAATCTTACCATCGATATCTTTTACCCGTACTCGAAATACCGGCGTACTTGCTCGTAAAGAATCACGCCGACTAAAAATAGGGTCACTAGGTACGATTTCCCCTTCATAACTCAATTTATCCATAGCCGATAAAAGCAAGCGTCCTTTGACCTGAGAAGCCTCCTTCATCACTTTATTATCACTTGCACGAACGAAATACAAGCTATCGGGAGAAAAGACCCGTACCTTAAAGCTTTGGGCTAGACTATCTGGAAACAATACTTCCAGCTCCTTGATCTCGCGCGGTTTAATTCGCATCAGTTCGCGGCTTCGCCAGAGGTGATTATCTACTATAAATCGAGTATTTAAAAAGCCATTAAAGCCAGGAATATGAACAGCATAAGGCTTGTCAGCCCCCTCCAACTTCATGTAAGTCCCCATTTCATCGCCGGTGGGCAGCCCTACGTAAATTACCTTGGCCAAACTGCCGTTTTGATAGATCTCTACCCGCTTTCCGAAAACGTCTAATTTCTGTTCGATTCCCGGTATACTGCGCTGAGGCAAAAAATTACGCATTTCCATGCGGTAAAGCGTTTCCAAAAGGATCTCGATTGCATCTCGTCGCGCTAAATACTCATCATTGAGATACCATTCCTTTCCCCGACGAGTTAAGCTCACTCTTTTAGGGCTTTTGTCGCTAATAATGATCTTAGATATAGAGGCGGTATCCTTTACCGCGAAGGCGTAATTTTCTTCACCCTCTAAGGTGGAGCTCCCACCACCCTCGCTAAATAGCCACCCGGCAACAGCTAGCAAGACCAAGAAAACGATTAAGTATAATAGGTTCTTTTTCATTAAGAAAGGTATTTTTTACGACGCCAATAATAATTTACCAGAGCCATCAGCACGATGAGCAATACCGGCACCAAAGTATTGATGAGCTGCCATTTTAATCGCTCTTGTTTCACCTGATTAAGGTCCATCAAACGAATTTTCAACTCCCGGCTCCGAATGTCGATCAAACCACTATCATCTAACATAAAGTCGATTGCATTCACCAAAAAATTCTTATTTCCATACTGCATGCCAGTATACTGGTCGTATCCTAGTGGCAAAGGAGCTCCTTTCGGGATATCCGGATTAACTACATTGGTTTGGTTTCGGATTATATCCCCATCTCCCACTACCAAGATCTCGGTTTCGCGACTTTCGGTCAACATCGGCAGGTTCTCACTGCCAGATTTTGGCTTTAAACGGTTCTTATAAAGCGATTCGAATTTCCCTTCTAGCAGTACCGCCAATGGAATCCCGCTTTCGCGGAAACGTTCTTGGGGCGGCGGATTGTACAACTCTGATAGGCTCACGATGTTGGGCGTAGCTCTTCGGGCGGCATAAGGCGAAGACCTAAGCAATATCGTTTTATCAATGCCCGGAGCCGAAACGGTATCGATACTAGAAGCAAACTGCAACCAAATTGCATTAAGGTCCTTGGCGATGGGATGTTTCGATTGCGGCATCACCATAGGGAAATAGATCCATGGTCTCACCTTGCGTTGATCATTGACCCCAGCACCCACCATATCGGCTACCATATCGGTATTCAAACGTACGCCATATTTGAAGAGGAGATCATTGATCCGCAATCTGTCAAATAAGGGTAAAGCCATAAACTGCGATTTCTCGCTAAGACTATCCATAGAAGCCTCAGCGCCATCGATCAGCCAAATGGTTTTACCTCCATTCATAACAAATTGATCAATCAAGTATTTATCAAGATCATTAAAAGACAATTGCGGTTTTGCTATCACTAAGGCGTCAAAGCGGTTCAAACGCACCTGCTGTTCGGCGATACTTAGCTGTTCACCGGTAGAGTCGCTTTTGAACTCTCGAATATTAAAAAGGTCTACTTGATAGTTAGCACTCAGCTCCTTTGCGAAATCGGCCAACTCCCGTGGCCCCACTTCGCCGTGTCCTTGCAAGAATCCCACAAGAGGCTTTTTATCTTGCACTAAGGAGCGAATGGCATTCGCTAAGCTAAATTCCAGGTTCTCTACGCTGGTATTGATCTGCTGCTCCGGGGAAACACCGAGTTGATCCATTAATAACAGGGCAGGCACCTCTTTTTCACCATAGCTTAAGAGTGCACCTGGAAATATGGTCTTCACGGAGCTGGATCCTTCTTTATTAGTAGACAGCTGATAAGGCTTTAAACCCTTAAACTGAAGTTGCTGAAAGAGGGTATTGGTTTCCTCATCGCTGGCATTTGCAGCCGGATCGATAAAAGTGTACTGAATATTAGGGTTGTAAGCACGGAACTCGTCCAGCATCTGACGTGTTTCAGCCTGTAAACGTTGAAATCCCGCAGGAAAATCGCCTTCCAGGTAAACCTTAACCAACAAAACATCATTGAATGACTCCAATAGTTCTACCGTTGCCTCCGATAGCGAGTAGCGCTTCTCCGCCGTAAGGTCTAAGCGAAAAAACTTGATACTGCCAATAAAATTGAGCAACACCAAAATGGCGATGAATAGGACAAAGCGAAATAAGTCTCTTTTCTTTTTCATTACCACTTTCTACTTTGAATTACAAGGCGGGTGGCCGCAATAAACATGGCAATTAAACTTAAGAAGTAGAGCACATCCCTACTGTCGATCACCCCTCGACTTAAGGAAACATAGTGCTCATTGATCCCAAGCTTAAGGATAAAAAGGTCGAGCGAACCAAAAAGTGCGAAACCGGCTATTTGATCGAAGCCATAAAAAATGAAAAAGCAAAGAAACATCGCCAGTAAAAAGGCTACGATCTGGTTATCGGTTAATGAGGAAGCGAAGATTCCTATGCTGAGGAAAGCTGCCCCTAATAACACTAGACCAATGTAGGAGCCAAAGGTTCCGCCACTATCTAAATTACCAGCAGGATTACCGAGCACATAAATGGTGTAATAGTAGATCAAGGTGGGGAGTAAGGATAGGATCAAAAGCACTAAACCGGCGCTGTATTTGGCTAGAACAATTTGTAGATCACTTAGGGGCTTGGTAAGCAAGAGCTCCATGGTTCCGCCCTTCTTCTCATCCGCAAACATGCGCATAGAAAGAGCAGGGATCAAGAATAAGAAGACCCAGGGGCTAATCGTAAAAAGATTTCCTAAAGAAGCATAGCCCCCATCGAGCATATTAAAGCTTCCTGGAAATAACCATAAAAAAACGCTGTTTATCAGCAAGTAAACCATCATAACCAAATAGCCGATGATGGAACCGAAAAAGGCGCGTATTTCCTTCTTAACTAGTGCAAACATTATAGAGATTCTATCACTTCAGTACTCCAGGCTTCAGGCTTGGCAGCAAAAAGAGTTTTAGTATAGGCCCAAACTCCTTGGAATAGGTCAGATTGACGATAATTTTCAAGATCGGTTGCTTCATTCCACCAGCTGTAAGTGAAAAAGATATTCTGGTCTTTTTGGTCTTGTAGTAATTTCAACTTTTGGCAACCGGGAAAATGACGAATTTGTTCTTTGTGTTTTTCAAAATTAGCTAAGAAGTTAGGCACTTCTGCTTCTTTAAAAGTCATTTTAACGATTCGCGTGATCATTAGTAATTGATACTTATTTCGTCCATCATTTTTAAGCCCAACAAACTATTGGCCCCATTAAACTCATTGCTCAGGGAATCCCGGAAGGCAATTTCCAGCAAACCTAAAGAATTAATCAGGGCTAGCACACCATCCTGACCACTATCCTGATAACCAGTCGCTATTTTATCCAAGCCCTTATTCCGCGGCAGGTTGATTTGGAAATCACGGGATGTCTGCACTTCTTGAACCTGAGCTTTAGTAATATTGGTAATCAGGTTACCGAAGCGGTCGATGTAGATGATATGACCATGAATGATTTGTCGCTCACGATCTACCTTTGGTTGTGGCGCCTTCCGCTGCTTAATATCCTGTGCTGGTTTCCCGAGAATAGAAAGGGCCCCACCTTGAGCTAAATGAATGGCCGCTTTTACCAGGAAATCGCGACCGGGAAACAAGCTTCCGGCTCCCTCGGCGATTTCAATTTTATGAATTGCTTTTGCCTTCTTGGCACCTTGCAATAAACTAAGCACTCCATTGTTGGCGGCTATGAAAAAATGCCCGTCTAGTTCCATTGCTAAAAAGGACCCCGCCCCGCCCAGCTCCTGATTCAAAATCAAGTGCACCGTACCTTTGGGAAAAGAAGGATAAGCATGGCCAACGATAAATGCTGCCTCCAATAAGTTAGCCGGAGATATTTCATGACTCAGCTCCACCACCTGCACCGCCGGAGCCATGTCAGCAATTACCCCACGAACGATAGCTCTATAGGGGTCCTTACTTCCGTAATCGCTACTAAGACTTATTATTGGCATATAGGCTGGAAAATAATGGGCGAATCACCCTTTTATTGTTATTTTGTATCAGCAAAAATATTCATTTAAAGCGCAAGCGTAAATTAAAGAAGCAAAAGCAAATTTGAGCGAAAAAACTCTCCAGGTAGAAAGTGTCGATCCACGTGAGATCTATGGCGCAAACAACAAGTATTTGAACCTCATCAAAAACAGCTTTCCAGAGCTAAAGATTACCGCCCGAGGCGATAAGATCAAGGTGAATGGAGAAGAAAAACAAATTCTCCGCTTTGAAGAAAAAGTGGCTGAAATCATCTCCTACCTCAATCGATTTAATTCTTTAAGCATCAATCAGGTAGATCGTATTTTAAAAGATGAAATGATCTTGGAAAGCAATGATAGTTCCGAAAGTGATATCATTCTTTATGGTACCAATGGTCAGGCTATCAAGGCTCGTACGCTCAACCAAAGGCGCATGCTTAAATCGATTCGGACCAATGATGTGATCTTTGCGGTTGGCCCGGCCGGTACTGGGAAAACCTACACCGCAGTAGCCCTAGCGGTTCGTGCTTTAAAGAACAAAGAGATCAAAAGGATCATTTTAACCCGTCCAGCGGTAGAAGCAGGAGAGAACTTAGGTTTCCTTCCCGGAGACCTTAAAGAGAAGCTCGACCCTTATTTGCAACCCCTATACGACGCTTTGCGCGAAATGATACCGCCCGAAAAACTGGCATTTTATTTAGAAAGTGGAGTGATTCAAATTGCGCCACTGGCCTTTATGCGAGGTAGAACCTTAGATCGCGCCTTTGTAATTCTGGATGAGGCTCAAAACACTACTCATGCCCAGATGAAAATGTTTCTTACCCGAATGGGGGCTAGCGCTAAATTCATCGTGACCGGTGATGCCAGCCAAATAGACTTGCCAAGAAAGCAGGTTTCTGGACTCAAAGAAGCCCTGCGAATTTTAAAAAATATTGAAGGTATCGATCAGATTTTCCTCGAGGAGAATGACGTGATTCGACACCAATTAGTGAAGAATATTATCCGCGCTTACGACAAAGAAGAACATGAAGGCACTTAAGGAAACTCATTTCAATTTAACTGGTCAAACCGACTTCTACCGCGGCAAGGTTCGCGATGTATACTTTTTAGAAAACGATCTATTGTTAATGATCGCCTCAGACCGAATTTCAGCTTTTGATGTAGTGTTACCCAAAGGTATTCCCGGTAAGGGGCAGGTCCTCAATCAAATCGCTAATTATTTCCTTGATGCTACCTCCGACTTGGTTCCGAACTGGAAGCTAAAAATGGTAGACTCCATGGCAACCTTGGGTAAAAAGGCCGAACCATTTAAAGTGGAGATGGTAATCCGCGGCTACCTTACCGGCCACGCTTGGCGCACTTATAAAAGTGGGGAGCGACAGCTTTGCGGCATTGCCCTGCCTGAAGGAATGAAGGAAAATGAGGCCTTTAAAGAACCTATCATCACCCCTACCACCAAGGCAGACCTTGGTACACACGATGAGGATATTAGTCGTGAGGAAATATTAAAACAAGGAATCGTAAACGAAGCCGATTACCTTCAATTGGAAGAATACACCCGGGCCTTATTTAAAAGAGGTCAAGAAATGGCCCAAAAACAAGGCTTGATCTTGGTGGATACGAAATATGAATTCGGCAAGGACAGCGAGGGAAAGATTATTCTGATCGACGAAATCCACACTCCAGATTCCAGTCGATATTTCTATGCCGATGGATACGAAGAACGCTTAGCAAAGGGAGAAAAGCAGAAGCAGTTAAGTAAGGAGTTTGTGCGCGAGTGGCTTATGGAGCATGGTTTTCAAGGCAAAGAGGGCCAGAGCATTCCGGAAATGCCGGAAGTTTTTGTTCAAGAAGTAAGCGATCGATACGCCGAGCTGTTTGAGCAAATTACCGGTGAAAAGTTTACATTTGAAGAAGAACAAGCAAGCGAAGCCCGTTTGCTTAGCAATATCAACCAAGCATTAAAACCTTAGATATGAAGCGTCTCTTTTCTTTAATTACCCTCACTTTACTAAGCACCGCAAGCTGGGCTCAGCTCGACTTCGGTATTCGCGCTGGAGCAGGTCTATCACGGGCCAGTATCTCTGATGTTAGTTCTGCAGTAGCCGCTATCGAAGACATCGACCATGCGGGACGCGAGCTCAGTTATCACGCCGGTCTTTATTTGAAATTAGATTTACCGGTCGTATTCGTACAAGTTGAGGGTATTTTCAATCAACTTAATCAAACCGCCAGTGTTGATCAAGGCGGTGGGAATATTCAAGATATAGAACTAGATCTAAGCCGTATCGATATCCCGATCTTAGTTGGAACCGACCTGGGACCAATACGCATGATGCTTGGTCCGGTGTACAGCAATAACCTCTCTGACCTTAGCGGTAAGATCGGTGAAGACATTGAATCCGGAACTTGGGGATATCAATTAGGGCTTGGCTTAGAAATCAGTAAACTGATCATTGACGTCCGTTATGAAGGTGCTTTCAGTCCCTGGGCTTCACAGCTCTTAGTAGATCAAGTAGGAAGTACTGGCACCACGGTTCAGACCGATCTGCGCAGCAGCCAAATAATGCTTTGTTTAGGCTTTGAGCTTTTCTAAACTTGGTCGCTTAAGATCGGTAAATCCATTAATTTAAACTCACCGGTAAGGATGCCTAGCTTCAATAATTGAAGGTAGCTAGGATCATCGTGCATCTCGGTCATACTGTGATGCACACGACTCCACGACTTCAGTTTATCATTGAGTTTAAAATAGAGATAGCCCACTAATCTACCCCCTTCCAGCACGAAGACAGCTTGTTCGCTAGAGTTACGACCTTTCCCCTTAAAGAGAGCTTGTTCGGGAAAATCTGCCAAAAGCGCACGCACCTCCTCACCTCTGGGGGATTTACTGTAGCGCTGATACATACGAATAGCACGCTGGGCCGACTTTAAGTTAGGAGCTTTAAGGAGTGGCTTCTTTTTACCAGCCTCCGCAATCTTCTGAATACTTAAGGCTGGGGGGTCTTGCCTTTGATCGGCATAGATTCCGTAAGTCAAGTTTGACTTGGGCTTAGCATTAAAGGGCACTTTTCCTTTCAGTAATTCCTCCTCACGTTTTATCCGAGCGATAAGCCAATTACCCACTGGCTCTACTTTTAAACTATGCACCAACTCTTTGAGCTTAACGATACGTTTGTTCTCGCCAATGAAAAGTCGATTAACCGCCGCTTTAATATTATCGGATGCCCCAATGTACAAGAGCTTCCCCTCGCGGTCATGTAAGTAAAATACTCCGCGGTTGCTTTTCGCCGACCGTAAGAGGTCATTGATCTTATCCTTGAGGTAATCTCCAGCGTGAATGCTCTGCTCTACCGAATTGATACCTTTTCGCTGATCTTTATCTCTGAGAATCTCGAAAAGCTCTAGAGTGGCTCTGGCATCTGCTTCGGCACGATGGCGTTGCGGCCGACTTAATCCTAACTCCTCGCACATGGAATCAAGACCATATGATTTAAGACCGGGAATTAGCTCTTCGGCCAACTTAATAGTATCTAAGGTCTTGCGCTCAAATTGATAACCCAAGCGACCGTACTCTTGGCGGAGAATCCGATAATCGAACTCCACATTATGGCCAACGATTACCGCATCTTCAGTAATCTGTAAAAGTCGTTTAGCAATTTCATGAAAACGTGGTGCTCTGGCCAGCATTTTGGGAGTGATGCCAGTCATTTTAGAAACAAAAGCTTGGACCTCGCGGTGCGGATGCACCAGACTAATGAGTTGATCTACGATTTCATCGCCATCGTATCGAAAGGCGGCAATTTCAATCATAGCCTCCTTCCCGAAAGGGCCTCCGCTAGATTCAATATCTACGATACAGAACATTGCCACGAAGATATTCAATATATAAGGAATCCAAGCTCGGTGTCGCAGGAATGTCTTTACTTTGGCAGGAGAAATGGAAAAACCCGCTCCGCATACCTGGTATTTCTTTCTTCTTCTCATTACCAGCCTAATGCTCACTGGCTTGGAAATGCAGGCGCAGAGCTTGGATAGCACCCTGCAAAGAGCTTGGCGCAATAGGGCAAGCCATCTTGAAAAATACCAAGCCTACGAAAGCCGCTTTTTTGAAACCTGTGAGGCTTATGTCGTGCAAGTGCCATTTAATATTTGGCCGGTTTCCGGGGTGTTCATACCCGCCGCTAAAGACACGGGCTTGGTGTACCGCAGCGAGGCGCTCATCGAGGCAAAGTTTTTAGACCGATTTCATTACCATCAAGACGTCAAATTAAAGCGTGAAGCGGGCAGCCTTCCTATTCCCAATTGGCATCAACTTCCGGCCTATAATTTCAACCTGCTTCAAGAGCGCATATATTTAGATGAAGCTTTTGACCGTGGCTTTGCCAGCCCCTTAAACGGCAAATCTGCCAACCTCTACGAATACAGCTTAGTGGACTCTAAATACCGCCGAGGAGAATTGGTGCATCGCATTAGCTTTAAGCCACGCAAGCAAAAATATCCCGCCATAGAAGGCACGGTAGATCTATTAGCCAAAAACGGTCTACCACTTGCTGCTTATTTCAGTATTAGCGCCAATAATCAGCTGGAGCTAATGGATAGCATTTCGGTTGTTCAGATCTTCAGTAATACACGCGGTGTGTACAAGGCAGCAGAGCAAACCATTGAGCTTCATCTCAACTTATTCAATTTCCGTGGCTTTTATCGTACAAAGCTCGAATACGAAGAATTCGACTACCGCTCGGATCTGAGCAGTGAAGATTTCACCAAATTGGTTTTTGATCAAAGAGCCAAAGACTTTAAACCCGATACTAGTTGTTGGTTGCGGAGAAGTCCTTCAAAAGAAGTTCAATCCTATTTCAAAAAGCATCTTATTACCGATAGCCTCCAAAAGAAATTTAGGCAATTTGGGAGTTCCCGACTGGACCCAGGACCATACGTCTTCTATAAAAACCTCTACCGAGGGTATACCCGGCGTTTCGGCAATTACTTTATCGACCTTCCGCCAATTTATAAAGGCCTGGGATTTAACCCGGTCGAAGGGGCCTATTGGCGCGGACAAGTAGCGGTCGGATACTCCAAGCCTTTTGACGAATTAAATCTTCGCACTCAAATCCGTTATGGTAGTGCCGATCAGCGTTGGAAAAACCTAATGGAGCTAAGCTGGAAGGGCGGAAAGGAATACCCGCTTAGCATTAGCCTAAGTGGTGGAACCGCAGTCATGCAGTTTAATGAAGACGAACCTATCTTACCGGTTTTAAATACTATTTACAATTTGGTTTTAGCCCAAAACTTTATTCACCTTTTCGGCAAGGATTATTTTAAACTGAGTTACAAGGCCGAAGCTCGCAGTGGATTTAGTTTGGGAGTAGATTTAGAATACGCCTGGCGTTACCCCCTGTTTAACCGCACTAATTTTAACTTAGTAAACCCCGACGCAAGATTTGACTTTAATAACTTGACCTTTGCAGACAATATTAGTCCGCTGGGTTTCGATCCCCATCAATCGGCCAATATTGAGTTTAACCTAAGCTATCAGTTCAACAATCGCCACGAAGTTCGCTACAACCAACGTTTCCAAGAGGTATTGCAAGGGCGCAAAAACATAAAGATCCGTGCCCCAAAACTTTACTATGACCTGCGCATTGGCCTCCCCTATTTTGGCGGAGTTACCGACTTTGCCTTTCACAGTTTAGGCATTCAACATCGTTTTCGTTGGGCTAATATCGGCTTATCCGCTTTTGATATCAGCGGTGGTCAATTTTTGTACAAGAGGAATCTTCCTTTTATCGATTATCAACATTTTGATGGGGTACAGATTTTCTTCTTACAGCCCAGCGCACAACGCTCGGCTATGATCAAGCAGTTCAGCTCAATGCCGTATTACCTCTTTAGCACCAATACTTCCTACCTAGAACTACATTATGAGCATAATTTCGATGGTGCCTTAATGTCTAATGTATCGCTTTTACGCCGCTATAAAATTCATTCTCTTGTTGGCTTCAACAGCCTGCATATTGCCAATGAGCGTGCCTTTGTAGAGGTTTTCTTTGGCTTTGATAATATTTTCAAGATTCTACGGGTCGAATTTGCTGGAAGCATCGATAATTTCTACCAACTGCGCCCTTCACTCAGAATCGGTTTCGATTTCAATTACGACTATTACAAACAAAATCGAAGATCTTAAATAGCCTTCCAACCTTTACCTAAATTGAAGCATCTTTAGGTAAAATTCTGGTATGAAACTTCCCCATTTCTATGCAATACTAGGCTTGTTTTTCTTGACCAGCTGTATTGTAGATGAACCCTACGTCGAACGTTATGAAAGTGAATATCGCCCCGTTTTAATGGAACGAAGCGAATTGGAACGATCGGTGAAATTGTTAGATCCGCAAACCCATCGTCAATACGGTAAGATCTATCGCTACGATAGCCTCCTGTTCATCAATGAGAAATACGAGGGCGTTCATGTGTACAACAACAAAGATCCGCGAAATCCAGTAAATCTGGGCTTCATCAGTATCCCGGGAAACATAGACATCGCCATTAAAGATGGCAATATTTACGCCGACAATGCCATAGATCTAGTGGTATTGCAATACGATGGCAGAAAAGTAAATGTAGTAGATCGAAACAAGGATGTATTTCCAGAATTGGGATCTCCAGACGGAGGTTACGCAGATGAATTGAGCGATAGACCCGAGAACACAGTAATCATTAAATGGGAAAAGCGATGAAAAAGTATTTAAGTCTTCTATGCTTAGCCCTAATTTTATGGGGCTGCGAAACTGATGGAAACTCATTAAGCAGCGGTGCTGGGGGTGGTGAAACAACCGGGCAAGGTGGTAGCTTAGCGCGCTTTGCTGTAGCTGGAGACCATCTCTATGCGGTAGATGGTAGCGAACTCAAAGTATTTGACCTAAGTAATCCAAGCAATGCCGTTTACCTCAGTAGACATCAATTGAATACCGAGGTGGAAACTATTTTTCCGCGCGATAACTCAACCCTATTTATTGGGTCAATTAGCGGCATGTTCATTTACGATATATCCAATGCCCCTAATATCAATCAACTCAGTGTTTATCAACATTTCACTGCTTGTGATCCAGTAGTGGCTAATAGCAATTATGCTTTTGTGACCCTACGTTCTGATCAAAACTCTGGATTTTGTCAGCGTTCGGTCAACCAACTCGATATCATCGACATTCGGAATTTAAGTCAACCTCAGCTTATCAACACCTTTCCAATGGTTAACCCTTACGGACTAGGCTTGTATGGCGACACCTTGTTTGTTTGCGATCGTGGTTTGAAGACCTTTGATATTAGCGACCCCCTTAATTTGAAATTACTGGATAGCGATGAAGACTTCTTAGCCGTAGACCTCATCCCCTATGGAAACCTCATCATAGCAGTTTCAGAAAACGGCCTAAGTCAATACCGTTATTTCCAAGGTAGCCTTGAACTATTAAGCGAAATCTAATGAAGTATTTAAGCATCATATTTCTAAGCATTCTTACAGGCCTTGGCCTTTTTGCCCAAGGGCAAAGCGAAGCTGAGTTTGAGACGCCCTTTTGGCAAGGGGGTATTGTAGTTACCGATATTGCTGTACCGGCCTTTAGCGCTGAAGCAAGTTTCCGGGTAAGCCCAAAACAACATATAGGATTACGAATGAGCTTGCCAAGCTATCAATCCTATTACGAAGAAGATCTATACCAATCTACCAACTGGGGAGTAAAGGCAACGCTCTTCCAAAAGTTCTTCTTTGGCTATACCAGCAGCGAAGCTTTTACGCTAAAACACGGCCCCCGCATTGGCATGGTAGACCTTTATTACGAAACCGAAGCTTGGATTAGTAGTCAGCGCTACGGCAATACCGTGTACACGTACGAGGAGGTTAGTGGCAATGACCAAAATTTAGTTTTAGGCTATGACCTGCAAATTGGCTGGATGAGTCGGAATGGCCGACTGTTCTATGAAGTTTATGGAGGAGTAGTCTTCGAGCAAATCGTCAATACCGAAAGCATGTCGGTTTTGGAATACCGCAATGCAGAAGAAGCGAGCTTAGAGTATTTAGGCCCTGGTTATGAATACCAAGGTGCTCTTCGTCCGGTAATTGGTGTATTAATTGGTTTAAGCGGTCGCTAATCCCGGGCACCAAAAATACTGGAACCGATTCGAACTAAGTTTGAGCCTTCTTCCATGGCAATTTTATAGTCACCACTCATGCCCATGGAAAGTATTTGGAAGTAATCCTTATTGAACTTAGCCTGCACCTGGTCAAACAACCGTTTAAGGCCTTTAAACTCTCTTCGCACTTGGTCCATGTTTTCTGTAAATGTGGCCATCCCCATCAATCCGCGAACCCGAATATTGGGGTATTTACTTTCCAGGTCCTCTTCAAACAAGGTCATAGCCTCGGTCGTGTCGAAGCCAAATTTGGAATCCTCTTCGGCAATGTGAATTTGTACCAAACAGTCAATTTCGCGGCCTACCTTAGCGGCTTCCTTGTTGAGCGCCTTCAGCCTTTTAGGCTTATCCATGCCATGTACTAAACTTACAAAGGGGGCCATGTACTTGATCTTGTTATCCTGTACGTGACCGATCATGTGCCACTCTATATCTTTAGGCAGGGCCTCTGCCTTTTCCTGCATTTCTTGGATACGGTTTTCACCGAAGATACGATGGCCGGCAGCATAAGCTTCTTCAATGTCCTCCTTGGGCTTTGTTTTTGAAACAGCCACCAATTGAACACCTTCGACTAAACTTTCTTTGACCTCTTTAAGATTCTCTGCTACCACCGTCTTATTTTTCACAAAGGTCAGAAACAAAAAAAGCCCTTCCAAAAGAAGGGCCTTAATTTGTTCGAAGTACCAATGTTAAGCCAAACCGTTGATATGAGCGGTCATTTTAGACTTTAAGTTGGCTGCCTTATTATTATGAATGATATTCTTCTTCGCTAATTTGTCTACCATTGCCATAACCTCAGGAAGACGCTTTTCAGCCTCTGCCTTGTTGGTTTCCGCACGTAAGGCGCGAACCGCGTTACGAGCAGTTTTGTGTTGGTAACGGTTCAAATCGCGCTTTTTCTCGTTAGCGCGTACTCTTTTTAATGCTGACTTGTGATTTGCCATAATCTTTTTCCTTGCAGCCCCTAGGAGAATCGAACTCCTCTTTCCAGGATGAAAACCTGGCGTCCTAACCGATAGACGAAGGGGCCTTATGTTTCCCGTTCAAATTTGGGTTTGCAAATGTAAGGGCAATTTCGATTTCTACAAATGTCTGCAAGAAAAAAAATCAGCTATTTCCTACATTTTTCACAAACCCCTGATAATCAGTTTAAAAAATTAATATGCTTTAGCGAAGACTACCCTTCCATTAGAGGCCGCTCCACTGTAGACGCATGTCCCTTTTTCTTCCGGCCGATCGATCGGAACACAACGAATAGTAGCTTTCGTTTCATTCTTAATCTTCTCCTCCGTTTCGGATGTGCCATCCCAGTGAGCCATTACAAAACCTCCCGCCTCGATCTTGACTTTAAAATCGTCCCAGTCATCTACCGTATAGGTATGCGCCTCGCGGAAATCCTTTGCCTTGCTGAGAAGGTTCGCTTGGATTTCTTCCAACATGGCTAATATTTTTTCACTTAAGCCATCAACTGAGGTAAATTCTTTACTAAGGGTATCTCGGCGCGCGAGCTCTACTGTTCCTTTCTCTAAATCGCGCGGACCAATTGCAATTCGCAGTGGTACACCTTTCAATTCGTACTCGGCAAATTTCCAACCGGGTTTATGGGTGTCTCGATTATCGAACTTCACCCGAATTCCAATCCGCTCTAGGGACTTTTTGATCTCCAAGGCCTTTTCTGAGATCTGCGCCAATTGCTCCTCGCCCTTATAAATAGGAACGATAACCACTTGATGGGGAGCAAGGTTAGGCGGCAAGACCAATCCTTGGTCATCAGAGTGTGTCATGATCAAAGCGCCCATTAATCGGGTAGAAACACCCCAGGAAGTAGCCCATACGTATTCCTCTTTACCTTCTTTAGAAGCATACTTCACATCGAAGGCTTTGGCAAAATTCTGACCTAGAAAATGACTAGTACCAGCCTGTAGCGCCTTACCATCTTGCATTAAAGCCTCGATACAATAGGTTTCCTCAGCCCCAGCAAAACGCTCGCTTTCGGTTTTCAGACCTTGAATAACCGGAATGGCCATATAGTTTTCAGCAAATTCAGCGTAGATCTTGAGCATCAATTCTGCTTCCTCTATCGCTTCAAGACGAGTAGCATGGGCCGTGTGACCCTCTTGCCATAAAAATTCGGCCGTGCGTAAAAACAAGCGCGTACGCATTTCCCAACGCACCACATTGGCCCATTGATTGATCTTTAAAGGCAAGTCACGGTATGATTGGATCCAATTTTTATATGTATCCCAAATAATGGTTTCTGAAGTGGGCCTTACGATAAGCTCCTCCTCCAATTTCGCATTCTCATCCACCACCACACCTTTTCCCTCGGCATCGTTCTTTAATCGGTAGTGCGTTACCACAGCACACTCCTTGGCAAAACCTTCTACATGGCTTGCTTCTCGCGAAAAGAAAGACTTGGGTATAAAAAGCGGGAAATAAGCATTCTCATGACCGGTCTCCTTGAACATACGGTCGAGCTCGGCTTGCATGCGCTCCCAGATCGCAAAGCCATAAGGCTTGATCACCATAGAACCCCTTACAGCAGAGTTCTCGGCAAGGTCTGCTCTTACCACCAATTCATTATACCACTTTGAATAGTCCTCCTCGCGTTTTGTTAACTTCTGAGCCATTAATTTGTATCTTGGTATGGAGTTTGCAATTATATTCATGGCAAAGCTAATTATTTAACAAATCCCTAAAATGAATAAGTCATGAAAAAGCTAGTCGCATTATTAATCGGAACCTCGCTGGGCCTTGGAGCTTGTAGCTCTCAAACACCGGTAGTAAACAATTATTATAACGATGGTCTTTACGGTCAAGGAGAAACAAATCCTAACACCGCTAGCACTAGTGATGACTTTTCATTAGAAGATGTTGACCCAAATCAAGAGCAAAATCAGGATCTCAATTACTATGATCCTAACGATAACTCTGCCGCCAATCAGGCTCAAGCTTATAATGCCGGTGGAAATGTGATCGTAAATAACTATTACGGAAGCCCAAGCCTTCGCAACCCAGGCTGGAACAATAACTTGTATTGGAACAACTGGGGATGGGGTGTAGGCTTTGGAAACAACTGGGGCTTTTACGACCCTTTTTATGACCCTTTCTTCGATCCATGGTATTGCAGTGCGTGGGGACCTAGCTGGAACTGGAGATGGCGCAATAATTGGGGATGGCGCGCCGGTTGGGGATGGAATGCCGGATGGGGTCCCTCATGGGGCTGGAACGGTGGCTGGAATAGCTACAACGCCTACTGGGCTGGATATCACCAAGGTTATTTTTACGGCGCCAATGATTTCTATGGCAACAACCGTATGTATACAGGAGTACGCGGATACCGCGGACGCAGCGGATCTTATAACTTAAATCCCGGTTATGCCGTAAGTAGACGTAGTGCTTATGCTAGCAGCGGACGCACCAATCGTTACAAGACAAGTACTGGACGGGTAAACCGTAGTGAAGTTTATACTAGATCAGGTAAAAGCAGCGCTACCAATGGTAGGGTTAATCGCAGCAGCCGTTTTAGCAATAGTAGCTTAAGTAGCCGCAGCGCCAATGCGGGTAGAGTGAGCACCGCGCGTAGCAGTCAAGGACGCACCAGTCGTTACGTTGCGAGCAATCGCAGCACGGTAAGTCGCGCCGCTGCTAATCACAACTCGGTAAATCGCAGTAGCACTCGTAGTACTCAAAGTAATTCAGTGAACCGTGCTTCCACGGTGAGAGGTAGAACTAGCCCGAATCGTAGTGCAAACTATCAAAGAAGTAGCCGTGAGAATTCGGTAAATCGCAGTAGTAGTTACCAGAGTAGAACTGAGCGCAGTCGTACTTTCCAGAATAATAGCAGCAATCGAAGCTACAATCCTAATAATAGAAGCAACCGCTCTCGTTCCTACACACCCAGCAAAGGGAGAAGCAGCAGCCCGAGTGCCAGCCCAAGTAGAAATAGTCGCAGCTATACTCCTTCTAGTAGCAGTCGCGGTCGTTCTTACAGCCCAAGCTCAAGCGGACGTTCTTCTAGTGGCGTAGGTCGCTCTTCCGGCAGCAGCCGTGGAAGTGGTTACCGTTCTTCAGGATCCAGTCGCTCTTCAGGTGGATCAAGAGGATCTAGCAGCAGAAGCTCAGGTTCGAGCAGATCGGGTCGCGGACGCTAATACTAAATGACGAAAACAATGAAAAAACTAGCCTTCCTTTTAAGCTTAGGCCTGAGCTTGCATAGCCTTGGCCAAACCGTGGAAGACATAGAACTCTTTCACCAAAGAGACCTTCAAGGTAGCCCCCGATTCACTGCTATGGGGGGCGCCTTTACTGCCCTCGGCAGTGATCCCAGTGCCATCGGGATAAATCCCGCGGCAGGTGCCGTGAATGAGTTTAGCGAACTTTCCTTTAGCATAGGCTTTAACGACGAATACTACCGCTACGATAATTTTTACGGCAGTGGTGGCTCGAAAAACAACTTCGGCACTAGCTTCGAAAACTTCGGCTTAAATTTAAGCCTTGGCGAAAAAAACGATCAGAAGTTTTCTATGGCCATAAGCGTAAATCGTCTTGCAAATTTCAATCGAAACTTTAATGTAGGCGAACTTTCCAACCCTTACACCTTAGGACAATATTGGGCCGAGAGCAGCGCAGGTCAAAACATAGATATTATCAGCAATGACGCCTATGCTGCCTGGGACGCCTACATACTAGTTTCCGATAGCAACGACAACATTTTGGCCGATGGAACCGGTTTCGCTTATGGCGAAGTGATAGACGGAGAGTTAGTAGCCAATTCCTCCCTCAATTACAATTTCAATCAGAATGGCTCTGCCAACGAAACCAACATCGCCTTTTCCTTTGAAAAAAACGCCAAGTTCTATTACGGTTTCAGCATTGGTATTCCAACCCTTAATTTTCGCCGAGAAGAGTTTTTTACCGAAACCCTACAAAACTATTCTGCACCACCTTATAGTGCTAATCAGTACACTTACCGCCGTCTCAACGACCTAAGTGCTACTGGCTTTAACTTCAAGCTTGGCCTAATCTACGCACCCATTCCCGAATTTCGGATTGGCGCCTCTTACCAGAGTAACAGTTGGTATACGGTCAATCAGTTCTACGAAACCGATGTAACCGCCAATTTCGCGCAGCGTCCCTTCCCCGATGTGAACACCAGCACAGCCAGCGCGATATTAGAAAGTGGTCAGTACTCCTACCGCCTTCGCACCCCCTCGATCTTAAGGGTCGGCTTAGCGAGCGTGATCGCAAAAAGCCTGATAATTTCGGTAGATTATCAATACCAAAGCGCCGATAACAACCGTCTTTACACCAATCGTAATTCTTTCAATATTTCCGAAAATGTCTTGCAAAATGAGTTTCAGCCGGCCTTGGATGACTTTTACCGCGATGGCCGCCAGACCATAGCGGCAGGCTTGGAGTGGCGTATCGCGAAACGATTTTTCTTAAGAGGCGGCTACCGAATAGATCAATCGGTTTACAAAAACGAACTGCAAGATCAAACTGCCGGTAATCGCGAAGACATCAGCTTTGGCATCGCCTATCAGAGCGGTCCTTGGCAATTGAATTTAACCGCGGTTAATAGCAGATTTAATCGCACTCAAGTGCTTTATCGAGGCATCGAACCTCAAGGCACAGAGGCAATTGAAGTTCTCCAAGACTTAGATCTTAACAATGACTTCATGAGCATCAGTGCGGGGGTAGGCTATAAGTTCTAGGAATCAGCTTTCGCTGAAGAGAATTACCATAATACCGCTGGTTTCCTAGGAAAATTAGAGCGTTTCGTGAAGACTAAGCGCTTTTGATTAAATTCGGGCTCGCATTAATGCATTTGGAATTTAATTGAAGCTTATGAGACGTATTTTACTCTTTGCCCTTAGCGTAACTATTGGCATAAACCTTAATGCTCAGGAAAAGAAATCCTTGAGTGAGGAAGTGGGAATCGGAGGACTTTCTTTTCGGGAGGTAGGACCAGCTTTAACTTCTGGCCGTATTGCCGATTTAGCCGTAAACCCCCACGACCATAGTGAATACTACGT
>CBFHJH010000009.1:3387-36103 GCA_965656185.1 Croceimicrobium sp. | reverse complement strand
GGTTTTCGTTGCGGCCTACGGACCGCTTTGGAGTGCAGGAGGCGACCGAGGCATTTATCGCACCAAGAATGGTGGCGAAAACTGGGAGCTTGTTTTAGAGGTTTCAGAAAACACCGGCTTTAATGAAGTGCACTTCGACCCCAATGACCACAACACCCTTTATGCCACCGCACACCAGAGAAGACGTCATGTTTGGACCTACGTAAGTGGCGGACCAGAAAGTGATATCTACAAATCTACCGATGGCGGGGATACTTGGCGTAAACTAAGCAAGGGATTACCAGGCGAAAAGGGCCGCATTTCGATCGCCCTAACCAAGCAAGATCCAAACCGCATCTACGCCATGGTAGAAGGTCATGGTTTTTATCGTAGCGACGATCGCGGAGCAAGTTTCAGCAAATTAGACGACTACAATACCAGCGGGAATTACTATGTAGAAATTGTAGTAGACCCTAATGATCCCGACCTAATTTACAGCATGGACACTTACATGCATGTTAGCACCGACGGTGGCAAAAACTGGGACCGCGTTCCGGAACGAAACAAACACGTAGATAACCATTGTCTTTGGATCAACCCCGATGACTCACGTCAAATGATCGCCGGTTGTGATGGTGGTTTATATGAAACTTACGACGGCGCCGCTAATTGGCATTACAAACCTAATTTACCGGTCACTCAATTCTATCGTGTAGCAGTTGATAATGATGCGCCCTTTTATAACATCTACGGCGGAACCCAAGATAACTTTAGTCTTGGCGGACCAAGTCAAACCATTAATTCCAGAGGAGTAGTTAACTCCGATTGGTATGTGACCAATACTGGCGATGGTTTTGAATCGCAGGTAGACCCCAAGGACCCCAATATCGTTTACGCACAGGCACAGTATGGCTGGTTGGTGCGTTATGATCGGGCCAGTGGCGAAAGCGTTGGCATTAAACCCAGCCCAGGCAAGGAAGAGAAGGCCTACCGTTGGAATTGGGACGCTCCATTACTAATAAGCCCACACAATCATAAACGTCTCTACTTTGCGGCCAATAAACTTTTCCGCAGCGATGATCGCGGAAATAACTGGAAGGTGATCTCCCCGGACCTCACCCAACAGATCGATCGCCATAAACTTGAAGTAATGGGCGAGATCCAATCGGTAGACGCCATTGGCTACGATCGTTCCACCACGATCTACGGCAATATCGTAGCCTTGGATGAATCTCCTCTTAAAGAAGGCTTGATCTACATTGGCACCGACGATGGCCTTATTCAAGTTAGCGAAGACGGCGGAAAGAACTGGCGCAAAATCGCTGAATTCCCAGGCGTTCCTAAAAACACCTACGTTAACCAAGTATTGGCAGACCTATATGATGAAAACACCGTTTACGCTCTATTCAACAATCACAAGAACGGTGACTTCCTTCCTTATGTATTAAAGAGTACAGATAAAGGGAAAACTTGGAGCGCCATGCAAGGAAATCTACCTGATCGCGGTTCGGTTTTCACCATGCGCCAAGATCACGTGAATAAAGACCTCTTCTTTATTGGCACTGAATTCGGTGTTTACTTCAGTAATAATGCCGGTAAAAATTGGCGCCAGATCAAAGCGGGCCTTCCCACTATTGCTGTGCGTGACCTAGAGATCCAGAGAAGAGAAAACGATTTGGTCCTCGCTACCTTTGGACGGGGATTCTACGTTCTAGATAACTACAGCCCCTTACGCGACCTTTCTAATGAAACTTTAGAGAAGGACGCTCACCTTTACCCCATTAAGGATGCATTGGTCTTCTTCGAAGCCTCTCCACTTGGCTATGGCAAAAAAGGCTTCATGGGAGCTAGTTATTACGCAGCTCCAAACGCCGATCGCGGTGCTACCTTCACCCTTTACATTAAGGAGCTCGAGAAAAGCAGGAAAGCAGAGCGGAAAGCAGCCGAGAAAAAAGCACGTGACGCCGGTGAAGACGTGGTTTACCCAAGTATCGAAGCCCTGTATGAAGAGGAAAACGAAGAAGCAAGCTACCTATTATTCCTTATTCGTGACTCCGAAGGCCAAGAGGTTAGACGCCTAACCGCGCGCCCCAAGAAGGGAATTAATCGTTACAATTGGGATGGAAAACTAGGGAACCGTAGTTACAACAATAGCAACGGGGAACCATTCACCCAAGCCTATAGCGCCAACTTTGCTGCACCTGGAACTTACACGGTAGAAGTATTCCTTAGCGATAATGGCAACATTCTCCCTCTAAACGTTAAGGAGGAGTTCCGCCTGCGCTGGCTTAATAACAATAGCTTCAAAGCAGCTGACTACAATAAACTGATCGTCTTCCAAGACAGTATCGAAACGATTCGTCGGGAAATGGTAGCTTTAAACCAATTACATGGCAAACTTGAAAAGCGCACCAGAGAACTGAAGGCTTTGGCTCGCAATACCCCAGGTGCTCCTTTAACCATTCTCAACGATCTTAAAAAGGTGGAAGCCGATCTGCAAAGCCTGGATATTGCCCTCAACGGCGATCGTATCCGCCAAAGGGAAGAGTTTGAAACTAAACCTAGCTTGATGAGCCGGTTAAATTCGGCCGTATACAATAGCTACGCAACCAGCTCGGCGCCTACCGGCGAGCAACGCAAGAATGTGCGTATTCTAAATCAAGAGCGACTACCACTTCAAACTAAGATAAAAGGCCTGCAAGAAGACCTAGACCGCTTCTACAGCATACTACTCAATAGTGGCGCACCTTATTTAGATGGTGACATGAACTAAAAGCCTAAGCCCCGGTGTTAATACATCGGGGCTTTTTTATAGCCACCAACTATATAATCTTAGTCTGGCCTAAAAGCCCTTATTAAGCAAGCCTTTAAGCCTGCATTTTATATTACCTTTGCAGGCTCAAGCGGAGATAGGCTTGAAAGAGCTAATTATTTGAAAGTGAACAAGGACAATTCTATAGATAGTCACGAAGAACGCGGGGACATGCACGTTTCAAGCGGTAAGATCGAAACGCCATTACGATCTGATGCCTTCGCACAGAGTGATGAAGAAAAGATCGAAACGATCCAAAATCATTTCGAGAAGATCATGGATACCTTAGGTTTAGACCTTACAGACGATAGTTTGAAAGGAACCCCTAAACGCGTAGCCAAGATGTTTGTAAAGGAGATCTTCGGCGGTTTACACCCGGAAAGAAAGCCCAGCACCAGCACCTTCGACAATAAGTATCAATACGGTGAAATGCTGGTGGAAAAGAATATCGTGGTTTACTCCACCTGCGAGCACCATTTCCTTCCCATCGTAGGAAGAGCGCATGTTGCCTACATCTCTAAAGGGAGAGTGATCGGTTTGAGTAAAATGAACCGTATCGTAGACTATTATGCCAAACGACCTCAAGTTCAGGAGCGCATGACCAAGCAGATCGTTGCCGCCTTGCAAGAGGCCTTGGGAACCGATGATGTAGCCTGCGTAATCGACGCCAAACACCTTTGCGTGAATTCTCGCGGTATCCGTGATATCGAGAGTAGCACCGTTACCGCTGAATTTGGCGGCGCCTTCCAAAGCGAAGAAAAGAAAAGAGATTTCCTCGATTATATCAATTTAGACACCCATTTCGGAGCCTAAATCCAAAAACATGGCCTTATACCACAAAAACGAGTTGAAGATCTACAACTCGATCAGTAGAAAGAAAGAAAAGTTTGAAGCCCTAAATGCCCCTAATTTAGGAATGTACGTATGCGGACCTACCGTGTACAGTGAAGTGCATTTGGGTAATTGCCGTACTTTCATCTCTTTCGACATGGTATATCGCTACCTCCGGCACCTTGGCTACAAAGTGCGCTACGTGCGTAATATTACCGATGCCGGCCACCTCGAAAACGATGCGGACGAGGGCGAAGATAAGATCAGTAAGAGGGCTCGATTGGAGCAACTCGAACCGATGGAGATCGTACAAACCTATACCTTAAATTTCCATAAGGTATTGGAGAAGTTCAATAATATCCCCCCTTCCATCGAACCAACTGCTACCGGTCATATCGTAGAGCAGATCGATATGATCCAGAAAATCTTGGAAGCAGGCTTGGCTTATGAGAAAAACGGTTCGGTCTATTTCAATGTGCCTAAGTACAATGAAAGCGATAATTACGGCGAACTAAGTGGCCGAAAGATCGAAGAACTTATTAGCGGAACACGCGAATTAGACGCCCAAAGCGAAAAGGAAAGTCCCTTGGATTTTGCGATTTGGAAAAACGCCAGCCCCAGCCACATCATGCGCTGGAATTCCCCATGGGGAAAAGGTTTTCCCGGTTGGCATCTTGAGTGCTCGGTAATGAGTACTAAATATTTAGGGGAGGAATTCGACATTCATGGTGGTGGAATGGACTTAAAGTTCCCCCACCACGAATGTGAAATTGCGCAAAACAAAGCGGGAACCGGTCACAAAGGCCCTCGCTTTTGGATGCACGGTAATATGCTCACCCTCAACGGACAGAAAATGAGCAAGAGCACCGGCAACACCTTAAGCCCGGCCGAATTGTTTAGCGGCAATTCGGATACCTTAGAGAAAGGCTTCCACCCCACTGTGGTACGCTTTTTCATGATGCAAGCGCATTATGGCTCTCAACTCGACTTCAGCAACGAAGCGCTCCTAGCGGCCGAAAAAGGATACCTGAGGATGATGAGCGCCTACCATAAGCTTCAATCCTTGCAAGTGGGTGGTACCAGTGCCGACTTTGAAGTAGAAGCTTGGCGCAAGTCCTGCTACGCGGCCATGAACGACGACTTCAATACACCGATCTTGATCAGTCAGCTCTTCGAAGCAGCCCGTTTTATTAACGGACGCAACTTAGAATCTGGCTTGACCGAGTCTGATCTCAAGAACTTAAGAGAAACTTTTGAAGCCTTTTTATTCGAGGTTCTTGGATTAGAAGACATAAGCAGCAGTGAGCAAAGTGGCGATAAACTAGACGAAGTAGTTCAAGTATTGATCGACCTTCGAGCGCAAGCTCGTGCCGACCGAAACTTTGCCTTGAGCGACGCCATTCGCGATAAGCTGGCCGCAGCTGGCGTTGTTTTAAAAGACGGGAAAGACGGCACCACTTACAGCGTTAAAGTATAATGAATTGGAAGAGCGTAGTAGCTTGGCCCTTTATCCTTTTGGTGCGGATCTATCAATATGCGATCTCACCGCTAACACCAGGATCATGCCGGCACAGCCCAACTTGCTCCGAATATACCATAGCGGCTATAAAAATTTGGGGGCCTTTAAAAGGCCCCTGGCTTGGTTTAAAACGATTATCTAAATGTCACCCCTGGGGCACATCGGGCTACGACCCGGTACCTCGCAAAGAAAAAGAAGAAAATGCAAAAGAAACTGACTAGTCTTTTGATAATTGCCGGCTTTTTAACGGCCTGCAACAATGTAAACAATTCAACAACTAAGGCCGAGGAAAGCGCTTCCGCGGATACCACTACAGCAGTAAATGACCTAGCTTATGAAGGCGAATCGCACCTGAAAAATATTCGCCAGCTCACCGCCGGGGGAGATAATGCCGAAGCCTATTTCAGTTTTGATGGCAGCAAGGCCGTGTTTCAAAGTAATTGGGATGAGTGGGGACTAGAGTGCGATCAGATCTTTTACTTCAACATCGAAGAAGATGATTTAATGGCTAAAAAGCCACCTATGCTTAGCACTGGAATGGGAAGAACCACTTGCTCCTATTTCATGCCTGGAGATACCACTATCGTTTACGCTTCTACCCACTTAGGCGGAGAAGCTTGTCCGACCGAACCAAGCCGAGACCTTGGCTATGTTTGGCCGATTTATGAGAGCTATGATATTTTCGTAGCCGACCTAGATGGGAACATCATCGACACCCTAACTACCGAGCCCGGCTATGACGCCGAACCAACCGTAAGCCCTAATGGCGATAAGATCGTATTTACCTCCACTCGCTCTGGAGACCTAGAGCTATGGACCATGAATTTAGATGGCTCCGACAAGCGCCAAGTAACCAGCGGACTGGGTTATGATGGCGGCGCCTTCTTTTCTCCCGATGGCAGCAAACTGGTTTTTCGCTCCTCGCGCCCTCAAAGTGAAGAAGAGCAGGCCGAATACAAAGATCTCTTGAGCCGTAATTTGGTGAAACCATCTGATATGGAGGTCTACGTTTGTAATGTAGATGGTTCCGAGCTTAAGCAAGTAACCAACTTAGGAAATGCCAACTGGGCTCCCTTCTTCCACCCCAGTGGGGAGAAAATAATTTTCAGTTCTAACCACCGCAGCCGTCGGGGTTTCCCATTTAATCTCTTCATGATCAATGTAGATGGCAGCGGCTTAGAACAGATCACCCACGATGAGCAGTTCGACGCCTTCCCAATGTTTAGTCCGGATGGAACGAAGTTGATCTTCTCTTCCAACCGCAATAATGGTGGTACCCGCAATACCAATTTGTTTATAGCCGATTGGGTAGATTAAAGGTGTAAGGCGTTAGCGCAACTCGATTTTATCGATAAGCAGGGAAAAGGGCTCCGCTTTTTTATTGGCAATTAAGAAGGCCAATTCTTCGATTTGGCTTTGATCGAAATTGGGTAGGTCTAATTTCCGTCCGCGAAAGGAGGGATAAAATTCATGCAAGGGCAAACTAATTTCTTGCCATTCACCGCTTGTTTCAAAGTTCTGGATGTAGGAATAGTAATCGTCTGCCTTGGCCTTGAACCGAAATTGAAAGCGCTTTCCATCGCCTTTTAAGCGAATAACAAGCTTAGTATTCTCTTCCACGAAAGTGGTCTCCAAGGAATGACGAATGGACGAAAAACCGCCATTGTTCTCGAGTGAAACTTGGCCGTAGAAATGGCCATGGCCGTTTGAGTTTACCTCAAAATGCCCTTTCGATCTGCCGCCCATCACAACATCGTCTACCACCCTCCAATCCTTAGCGGGGCGGTTCGTATCAAAATCGTAGATAGTGGTGGTGGTCATAAAATTTAGAATCAATAAGAGTGCAAGCATATGTGCCGTTTATGATCCTAACCAATGCTGTGGCAATTAGTTTAAGCGAGAAATGAAGGCGCTATTTATTTGGTGCAAGCGTATAAGACCTCCCCTCGCATTAAAGCATAACGCTCCAACTCTTCGGTTGAAAGGGCTTTTTTCACATCGTAAGCTGTGACCTTGAAGCCAGCCTCTTCCAGACGATCGGGATAATCCTTACCATACTGACGAACGTGGTCGTACTGCCCAAAGCGACGAATACGCTCCTCTGGATCGGTTATGCTTGGATCTTCATCGGTTTGCTTCTGATCGGCTTTATAAGGAACCTGCATTATAGCGAGGCCTCCGGGCTTTAAGACCCGACATAGTTCGCGCATGCACTGTTTATCGTCATCTACGTGCTCGAGTACATGATTACAAAAGATCACATCGAAACTATCGTTGGGATATTGAATATCATGGATATCCATCTTTACATCTGCGATAGGCGAATCGAGGTCGGCAGTGAGGTAATCCAAGTTCTTCATTTTACGGAAACGACCGTAAAAACATTGCTCAGGCGCCACGTGCAACATCGATTGATGTTTGGTAAAAAAGTCCGTCTCCTTTTGCAAATAAACCCAGAGTAGGCGGTGTCGTTCTAGAGAGAGCGAAGCCGGAGCTAGGGCATTTTCACGCTGACGACCTTTATAGCCATAAGGCAACAATTTCCGATATTTCCTACCATCGATAGGATCTTCAAAGCGATTACCGCGATAAAAGAGTGCCAATACCGGCGCCGCCGCGTAGCTCAAACGGATCAAGCTTTGCCGTGGAATATTATTCAGGGCAAATTTGAAAAGTGATTTAATCATTGGGGTTAATTCCTAAGGCCTCGTAAATATAATCGTAAGTAGACAAGATTTCCGGTTTCCCGTCTACCAAGGCCACGTCATGTTCGAAATGGGCCGCCGGCTTACCGTCTACGGTATTGATGGTCCAGCCATCGGAAAGCTGTTTTACGCGGTAGGTCCCCATGGTTATCATTGGCTCGATCGCCAATACTAAACCATTCTTGAGCATTTTCCCTTTACCGGGTTTACCATAGTTGGGCACCTGGGGATCTTCGTGCAATTTTGTACCAATACCATGCCCCACCAGCTCACGTACCACGCCGTAGCCGTGACCTTCCGCATGTTTCTGAATGGCGTAGCCGATATCTCCCAAGCGGTTTCCAGCCACAAATGCTTCGATACCTAGATAAAGACTTTCTTTGGTTACTTCGAGCAGCTTTTTGACCTCTGGGGCCACTTCACCCACTTCAAAAGTATAAGCGTGATCGCCGTAGTATCCGTCTAAGATCGAGCCGCAATCAATGCTTACCACATCACCTTCTTCCAAGGGAATATCGGTCGGTAAGCCATGTACCACCGTTTCATTTTTGGAAATCAATAGCGTGGAAGGACAGCCGTACAGTCCCTTAAAACCAGGCTCCGCGCCTTGGGAGCGAATGTACTCCTCGGCCATACGATCTAAGTCTACCGGTTTCACACCGGGCTTTATTTCTTTGGCTAGCATCCCCAAGGTTCTACTCACTACTAAGGCTGCTGCCCGTAGCTTCTCAATTTCACTAGCCGATTTTAATTTGATCATCTAAAATTTAAAAAAACGTTTCTTGGATTTTTTCTTTTGCTCCGGTCCGGTTAATGCTTCTCCTCCATTTATTTTATGGTAAACCTCTCCCCAACCGGGAAAGCCGCCGAAGTTACGGTCATCGATAAACATATCCGCATGTAATTTACGACTTGCCTTGCGTTCATCGAAAACCTCTTCCGGATAGGAAGCATTTACGGCATAAAACTCGATGCCATTTTCTTTACAAAAATCTACCGCCTCTTGCAGTTTCCGACCGTAGCGGTAGGTCCATAGAATTAAGCGATGCCCGTCCTTTTGCAGCATTTTTAAAGTCTCAAAAGCAAAAGGCATCGGCTTCCCAATCTTCGGATACGCGTCGTCTACGATAGTGCCGTCGAAATCGACCGCAATTAATTTCGAATCTAACATTAAGCCAATAAAGATTTTCCGGTCATAGCCGCCGGCTGTTCAACATCCATCAGATCTAAAATGGTTGGTGCCACGTCGCCGAGCACCCCTTCCTGCATTTTAGTTCCGCCTACTCCATTACCGATCAAAAAACAAGGCACGGGTTGGGTAGTATGCGCTGTATTCACAGTCCCATCCTCATTGAGCATGCAATCTGCATTGCCATGATCGGCCAAGACGATAAACTGGTAATCGTGTTTCAGACCTTCTTCTACCACCGCCTGTAAACATTGGTCTACCGTTTCACAAGCTTTAACCGCCGCTTCCATCACTCCGGTATGCCCCACCATGTCCGGGTTGGCAAAGTTGAGACAAATAAAATCGGGCGACTGCGTTTTCATGTCTTCTATGATCGAGTCGCGCACTTCAAAGGCACTCATTTCGGGTTGCAGATCATAAGTGGCCACCTTTGGTGAGGCGATCAATAATCGGTGCTCCCCTTCGAATTCGGTTTCTTGTCCGCCCGAAAAAAAGAAAGTTACGTGTGGATACTTCTCGGTTTCGGCGATACGTACTTGCGTTCTTCCCGCCTTGGCCAGCGTTTCGCCTAAGGTGTCGCTTAAATTATCTTTTTCATAGATCACTTTCACCCCCTTAAAAGTATCGTCGTAGCGGGTCATGGTAACATAATGAAGATCCAAGGCCTGCATATCTTGCTCAGGAAAATCCTGCTGCGTAAGGGCCATGGAGATCTGTCTACCTCGGTCGGTCCGGAAGTTGAAGTTGATCACCAAGTCGCCGGGCTCAATTAATCCTTCTTTATCGATCAAGCTTGGCTCTACAAATTCGTCGGTAATACCGTCACTGTAGTTTTTTTCTAAGGCCGCTTGCGCGGAAGAGAACTCTAATCCAGTTCCTCCTACCATCAAATCGTAAGCCTTCTTAACCCGCTCCCATCGCTTGTCGCGATCCATAGCATAATAACGGCCCACCACCGAAGCGATCTTACCCACAGTTTCTGACAAGTGAGACTCTAAGTCTGCTACGTAATTTAAGCCTCCTTTGGGATCGGTATCACGGCCATCGGTGAAGGCATGTACATAAACCCGACCCAAACCTTGGGCCTGTGCCGCGCTGGTCAATCCCTTTAAATGGTTGATATGCGAATGAACCCCACCATCGGAGAGCAAACCAATTAGATGAACTTTAACTCCTTGCTCTTTAGCATAGGTAAAAGCTTCTTTCAATATTCTTTCTTGGGCCAAACTACCGTCTTCTACCGCTAAGTTGATCTTAACCAGATCTTGGTATACTACGCGGCCAGCGCCCAGATTCATATGCCCCACCTCAGAGTTCCCCATTTGTCCTTCAGGCAAACCCACCGCCATGCCGGATGCTTGCAAACGAGTATTGGGATAATCGTGGTATAGCGAATCCACAAAGGGCGTCTTCGCTTTGTCGATAGCCGAAACGGCCACATTCTTGGCAATGCCCCAGCCATCCAATATGATCAAAGCCGCTTTTTTAGTGCTGCTCATATGCAAATTTTAGAGGGCAAAATTAGGCATTAAATGCCGAAGACCCTGATGTTTAGAGGGAATAATCCCTAGAGCTTAGACAGGGCGGTAACCGCTTGTTTTATATTATCGCGCACCTCCAAAATGGAAGCTTCCATCATGTAGCAAGGGGCCGATATAATTTTAAGTTCAGGGTCGATGCTAATTTCTTCGATGGTAGCTGCTTCCGCCTTAGCGCCTGCTGCTTCCATTCCGCCCGAAATCGCTTCCATATCATAGGGCGAAGCTTCCGCGGATGAGCCTACCGATAAGCGGGCCGAGAAAGAGGTTCCCTCTAAAGCTTTGGCCACGGTAGTAGGACTCATACACAAGGCCACGATCGGCTTCTTGTTTTGCAGCATACCCACAATGAGCTGCTTTACTTCCGGTAGTATTTTTCCCTCCGGACCACTAAAGGCCCACTTGGTAATATTCTTAGCGGTACCAAAACCACCCGGCATAAAGAGGGAGTCCATATCACTCGCCTTCACCTCCACTAGGTCTTTAATTTCACCACGAGCAATGCGTGCCGACTCCACCAAAACATTACGCTTCTCGGCCATCTCCGAACCGTCGATATGGTTCACCACATGATGCTGATCTACATTGGGGGCGAAACAGAAATACTCGTGTCCCGCTTCGGCCAAAGCCAATAAACTCAAAACCGCTTCGTGAATTTCAGTTCCATCAAATACTCCGGAACCGTGGAGTAATACGCCTACTTTCATTTTTGTGCTTTGATGGCAATTTAAAAACTTCTCACATCAATAGACAAATTCGAAAAATGATGTTTACAGTAAATGTAATCTTAAATTTTTTAATCAAAAGTTAATAAGAACAAGCTTGGGATTTATTTTTTAAAGTATTACAATGAGCTTAATTAAAATTCAATTTCTCTTAAGGTGTAAATTTATTGAAGTTTCAAAAAGAAAAATTAATTTTTAAAAACTACATCAAAAAGCTTTAGATCAAATAAATATTCTAATTTCATAGCAGAGTAATAGGGGCAACCTGTGATTACCCACAAGCTTTGCTACTCTTTATCATACAATTATGCTGTTCTCTATTATCGACGACGACGAAATTTTCCGAATTAGTACCCGCCTCTTACTTAAAAGTCTCAATAAGGACTATGAAATCTTAGAGTTTGAAAATGGAAAGGAAGCGATTCAGTTCTTGGCAGAAGCTCAAGAAGAGTCGCCCAACAAGGTCCCAAGAGTGATTTTCTTAGATTTAAACATGCCAGTAATGGACGGCTGGGGCTTTTTGGAAAACTATGTCAAGTTGAATAAGCCCGTAAAGGAAAAATCAGAAATTATTATTGTCACCTCTTCGGTAGACGACGAAGACAAAAGGCGGGCAGCCGAACTTTCGGCCATATCCGATTACTGGGTGAAACCAGTAAGCAGAGAAGGCTTGAAGAACTTGATTGAGGAATGCCTTAATTCTAATTAATTAGCCTCTTTCTTAAAACCAAGCTCTCTCTAAGCTGAAGGCTAGATTCATGAAACTTTTTCCCAGGATTAAAATATGGTTGTTCGCAGTCCTTATTTGGATATTCATTGATAGAATGCTAGGGCTACAGACGATTAGTCAGTTGCATCCCGATTGGGCTCCGATGACGCTGTCTACAAGTACTACCTTTATGATTTTGCTTTTGTGCCGGATAACAGGGAATTGGAAATTAAGTATCTATTTGTTTTCCATGGTAGCAATTTTTCATGGCGCTTCCCTCTTAGAAGGCCTACTTAGTGCTACCTTCTGGCCCCAGGCATTAACAAAGAGTTCCCCAGCAACTTCCACCCTTTTTCTTATCACGATTCTAATAACTTATCCCGATCAAAAGTTACTGACTCCCAAGATCGCTTACAGCATCAGCTTGGGGCTTTATTTAATCGGAGGGTTCGCCTTAAGCAATTACTTTGCTTCTCCAGAAACACTATACAGGATACCTGGTTTCGAAAGTTTCTCTTGGCCCACCGCGCTTTATTTTATGTTCATGGGAGCATTAGGCCAGGCCGATTATTTAAATAGTAATGACTCCAAGGTTGGTCTGCAGCAGGCCATCGATTTGCAGTATTTTAAAATTAGTTACACTGAATTGTATCGCTACTACTTGATCAGTCCAGTTTTGGGCTTACTTTTCATTTCATTTTTTCAGTTATCACCTAGCCTTCATTTTACCGGCACCATTTTATTTTTATTTACGGTCCTTGCCCTTTTACCAATAGTAACCGCACAAATCTTACGAGAAAGTCTACTTTACAGTTTGCACAGAGAAAAAGCTAGTAATCAGGTTTTATCTAAAGTCAATAAGCGCCTCAATCAGAAAAACCAGATGCTCTTTGCAGAAACTGAAATGCGCAAACAAGCCGCGCAAATTACCTCGCACAACCTTAGAGGTCATGCGGTTGCCATTCGCAGTGTAGTGGAAATGCTCAATACCGAAGCACTCGACGAAGCCACCGAACACAGATTACGAGAATTATTACTGAAACGGGTCAATGAAAACATTGAAACATTGGATGCCTTAGGCGAATTCTATAATCGAATCAATGAAAAAGTGGACCCCACTGAACTCTGTGAATGGCAGGCAGAAATTGAAAAAAGCTTTAAGCGTTTTGAGGTTATTTACGGTAAAGCGGACTTGGAAATCGAGAATGAACTGCCACCAGTAAATTACCCTTATGTTTACTTTAAGTCAATGATCTACAACATCATATCCAATGCCTTTAAATACAAAAGCCCAAAACGCAGATTAGTGCTAAAGGTGCGTTTTTTAACGGAAGGAAACCGGCTGATCTACCAATTTGAAGACAATGGAAAAGGACTAGCCCTAGAACAACACGGCCATAATTTATTTAAATTCCGAAAGACCTTTCATGGCAATAGGGATGCGGTCGGTATCGGTCTCTTCATGACCAAAGCACAAATGGAAAAATGTGGTCACCAAATCGAGTTTCACAGCAAGGAAGACCGAGGCAGTATCCTAAGTTTAAAATTTAATCCAGAGGATTAATCTTTATCTGCCGTGTAGCCAACAGAGGGCTACTTGGCAAGGAAATCAAATAGTTCGAATTTCCTGCAAATTAGAGACTAACCCTAAGCTTCAGACAACCTTTCGTATCTTCAAGGTCTTAAAACCAGAGAAACCCGTCCATTGATTCGCTTTTACCTCACGCTATACAGCTTGCTTTTAGTGCTTTCCCCCTTGTCGGGGCAGGTGATAGAACACTGGAACCCTAATTTCGAATCAGACCAGCCCCTTTTTCTCGAATGGCGTAGCGGTTTTCACGCTCAGGATAGCCTGGCCTTCATCGAACAAGATTCCGGTTGGGTCTTTTACAATCCGCTTAGCAATGAAGCGGAGTTCATCACCACTAAAGACCCTATAACAGGCAACAAACTCGCACCTATCTGGAGCCTCTGGCTCAACAATCGAGTATGGTTTTTAGCTAATCATCGGATCTATTTTTACCAAGAGGGCAAGACTTATCGTGGTGACAGCCTTTGGCCCGGCCAAAACTTCACCGAAGTTAACTACCTCTTTAGCGACGATCAGCGTCTATTATTTGTGGCAGATTCTAAACTCTGGATCTGGGACCAGGATAGTTTAGGGTCGATAAACATTCCCTGGGATGTGCGTCAAGAAAAAGCTTACAAAGCACTTCATGCCGCTCATGGTTCGGTATACGCTCTGTCCCGCGATAAACTTTATCTTTTAGAAAAGAATCAGTGGAAAAGCTTCTCCTTACCGAAAAGGACTAGTATTGGCAATACCTACACAAATCTCTTCATCAGCCACTCAAAAGCACTGTACTTAAGCCTTGGCTTTGTGGGAAGCTATCGCTTTTCTCCCCAAGCAGGCTTCGTAAAACTCAGTGATGCTATTTTCCAAGACTTCAAAGAGGACAATAGCCAAAACTTATACGGTTTAAATCCAGAAGAAGAATTGGTCCGCATCGAAGCCGGAAAATTAGACACCCTTGAGGGCTACATTTTATACAGCATGCGCCAGTATTTTCGCGGCGCCAGCAACCTGTTTTACGGTCTAAAGGATAACAACGGACTTAAGGCGCTTCACTTAGATGCCCTCGATAATCCGCGTAGCACGGCAATCTTAAACAATGGCGTTTGGCAGGCGGGACTTAGCGCTAGCGGAGGACTATTCGATCAAAATTATGGCCCTTACGGGGATGAAAAAAGAGCCGAAGACCCCTTAAATTTCCAGAGTGTAGCTGAAGGAAACCACCTGGTTACCGATGCCGGTTTATGGTTAAGCTACCGGAAGGAAGTCGATTCAGGGGCCCGTACCTATTTCAAGGGCACCGCCCTTAAGTCCAAAGTTTTTAATGATGCGGGGGATATCAATTTCGGACCGATCAGCTTTAAGCGAGATGAGCATTTTCGGCAGCGCTACAATCGTGTATGGAAAGTAGACCAAGCCATGATCCATGAATTCCGACTCAATTACGAAAATCCCTTTTATCGTATTCCAGAGGTCCTACAAAATTGGCCGGCACATGGCGACACCACCAATGGCGAAGCCTGGCTAATGGCTCCCTTTGTGGATCTCAATTACAATGATATCTATGAACCCCATAAGGGCGATTATCCCTCTATTAAAGGAGAGGCGGCCCTTTTAGCCATCTTCAACAATGCGCGTGGTAGCAATGAAAGTGAAATCTCTGGTATTCTTGGCCTGCCCGACTCCTTGCTGATAGATGGCTTGATCATGCTTTACCATTTACCTAAAAATAGTAGTGCTAGTGATAGTGCGGTCTTTGTGGAATACAAAATTACCAACCGTGGCCGGCGACTTGAAGAACTGCATATAGGCATGGAAGCAAGGTTACACAACAAATCTTCTGGCACTCGACTTAGGGCTTGTGATAGTGTAAATAACAATGCCTTCATTTATCCGATGAACCCTTATAATGGGGCCTGGCAAAGTGCTTTTGTAAGCATTCCCTACCATCAAATGATTGGCCATACGGTGGTACATTCGCCGGAAGAGACTAGTTCCACTACCTACCAACCCCGAAATCATTTCCCCATGGGCGCCGATCATTTTTACAATTACCTCAACTCCTATTTTTGCTGGGGAAAGAAGCAAGTGAAAAGGCCCACGGAGATTCAAAATGATAGTCTTAGTGGTAATGTGGATGGTTCTCAGTATCCCTTAAGCAAGTTTCAATTCAACGCCTACTTTAATTGGAAAGCACTGCAAGGCAGGTACCCTTTTGGCCAAAATCGCAGCAGTCTACTGCGTCATCCTAATGTGAACCTAGAAACAAACGAAAGCCTCTGCCTCAGCTATGCCTTTCATTTTAGCTCTTCCACCAAGAGCTGGCAGCAATCCGTTGCAGGAGGACAGGCGCAAAGCCAAGAAATTGGTGATTATTTAGACTCGCAAGATACCTGCTGGAGTCAAGTATTGTCGGGCAACCAAACGGAATCACAAAACTTCTTGGTAAGCTTATGGCCCAATCCTGCTGCTTCCGTCCTGCAAATACAATTAGACCCTGGAAACAAGATTCTAAGCTCTAAGATTTACAGTATTAGCGGCAGTATGGTCGCTAGCTTTGTGCACAAAAAAGCATTGATGTATATAGACTAAAACCCGGCTTGTACCTCATTGAGTGTGAAACAAAGAAAGGCACCAGCATTGAGAAATTCATAAAGCTCTAGCGCTTACGCAAAGCCTTTTCTTTGAGACGATTGAGCTGAATAGGGTCTCTTAATTCACGATAAGCATCTCCCGCCGCCCAATAAGCAAAACGACCAGTATCTTATTGCCAGTGTTTTTGGATGTAGGTCACCACTTGCTCATTAAGCCAAAGACTGCGCTTGCCCAAAGTGCGTAGGGACCAAGAGTGCGCTTTCTTCACAAAATTCCGGTCATCGTGTATATACTCTTTAATAAGGTCCAGATAAGGTAGGAAGTCGGCATCCGCCATCTTCTTTTGCTTCATAGATAGGCAAGCGATCATCACGATTCCAGCTCGGCGATTAAACTCACCGGGCAAAGGTGTCCACAAATAAGGTAGGTCCCGGGCGAAGGAAGTCTTGGCAAAAAGGTTAGAACAATATTGGTCTACCAGGTCCCAAGAATACAAGGGCGCCATGAGGTAATCGGCTTTCTCAGGGCTCAATTCCTTATAGGGGTAGATTAGGCCAGCGGCCAGCTTGGCCTCATGAATATCGCTTTCAAAAAGGGCTTCTGCTAAAGCTTTATTGTTACGATAGGGTTTAAGGTAAGTCCTAAGATCTGGCATCCGCACGCCAATCGCATTAGAGGCATCAATACCATATCCAGCCAGTTTCTCGCGGTAATTCGCATCCGCGTAAGCGTATAATCCTTCAATAAAAGCAGCGGATTCCATCAATCCAAGAGGAAAGATATTTCGCCTGGCTCTACTTCCCGGGCTGCTTTATTGGCTTCAAAGAGACGGGCAGAATGAGCTCCTCGAAGAGCCAACTTAGAATCTTGCAAGCGCAACCAGCTGCCTTCGCGGATCCCAATGACTGCTTGGCTATTCTGATGATGGAACTCATTAATACGAGTTTCGCGTGTTTCTCCTTGGTGCTTCGTATCTGGAATGGGGTCCAAATAATGTGGGTTGATATTAAAAGGAACCAAAGCCAGGGCTTCGAAACTGGGCGGATACACAATAGGCATATCGTTGGTGGTACCGATGCTAAGGCCGGTAATATTACTACCGGCGCTGCTCCCCATATAGGGTGTTCCCGCAACTACCGCCGCTCGTAGGGGCTCGATCAAATTGAGTTCATAGAGCGTCTTGGTAAGTAAAAAGGTATTTCCGCCTCCCACAAAGATCGCCTCTGCCTCAGCAATAGCCTTCACCGGATCGGCAAATTCATGGATACCTTTAACCTCAATGCCACTTTCTGCTAATGCCTTTTGAGGGTAAGAGGTATACTCATCATAAGTGATGCCGCCCGGGCGGGCATAGGGAATAAATAAGATACTCTTGCGCTGGGCCAGAAAATCCTTGATCTCAGGGATAATGTATTCCATATACTCCGATCCGTGGATCTTGGAGGTAGAAATCATGAGGACTTTAGAACGATCGCTATGATAAGCTTTCATGAGCTAGGGTCTTTTGGGAGCACAAATTTACCCTTTCTAAATCGATTAAAGCTTCCTATTTATTTTCTTGATAAAGATGGGTCCAAACCCCCATCACTAAACCATCGATACGCGTCCAGATGGGCCGCACTACTCCGTTAACCGCCGAGATATTGTTATAATCTCCAAAGAAAACCATCGGATTGGTTTTAAAGGGACTTTCGCTGATCTTCAAATTCTCCCAGCTATCGCCTCCGTTGCGACTAATAGCCATGTAAACATCGGTCTTTCGACCGCTGAGACCGCGCCGATCGTAAAAAACCGCATACAGGTAGCCACTGCTCTGATCGACCGTCATCCAAGTAAAGAATTGATCGGCCTCTCCTTCATCATCGTTCACTTTTTGCGGCTCGGTCCAGCTGTCGCCGCCGTCTTCACTGCGCATAAACCAAACATCGTAATTGCCTTCACGGTCGTCTACCCAATTAACGTAGAGGTGTCCCTGATAAGGTCCTTCGTGCAAATTACAAAGGGTTATTGGCATACCATTGGCCCTTTGAACACCATCCACATCAATATCCCAGCCACCAGCTTGCTCGGCAATGACCAGGTCTTCTTCCAACCAAGTCTCTCCACCGTCGCTAGATCGATCGAAATACAATTTATTTTGATTGGCCCAGGTTACGTAAATGGTGCCATCGGGTCCAATTGCTGGTACGGCTCCTTCGGTGGTTGAATCGCCGTCTAAACAATTCCCTGGCACTTGATTTATGCGGATCGCTTCCGACCAAGTAATCCCCCCGTCGGTAGATCTAGAAAAAAGGATATTGCTTTCGTCCGCAGGATCTTCACTACCGTACTTATCGAACTGAGTCCAAGTAAGGTAAATGGCATTGGTTTTAGGATCCACCACCGCCCAGTGTTTATCTTGGTCCTTAGGATGAAACATACCCGTATAGCTTCCATTCGACCAAGTTGCACCCCCATCGGTGCTCTTTTGAATGATGATTCGATCTAAAATACCTTCGCCCGACCAATTATCACCATCGGGATCGGATAAGTGCATGTAATAATGATGACCGGCAGTATCACTAACCAAAACCGGATCTCCCCATACCCCGTAGGATGAAACTAGGGTATCTCCTAACCAGGTTTGCCCTGAATCTTGCGAATAAAATACCTGATCGAGGACCGTACCGGCCACCAAATTGGCAGGATCTTTAGGATTGATACTGATACTGGGTTCGCACAGTCCTCGACCACGTAGTAAACTCCCTTCACCGATCAGGACATTTTGTGCCATCAGGCTACAGCCTGAAAAGATCACTAATAAGCTAGTTCTAAAATATTTTCTCATTTCTTTCGAATACACATTAAGCCGTCGCGTAAAGGCAACAACAGGTTTTCTACGCGCTGGTCATTTTGCACGAATTTATTGAATTCCAAGAGAGCTCGGGTACTCTCATCTTTAGGATCGGGACTTTCGAGCACTTTACCGCTCCAAAGAACATTATCGGCTAAAACTACCGCCCCCGACTTCAAGCGTGGAATAAGCATTTTATAATAATCCAAGTAACGTGGTTTATCGGCGTCAATAAAGACCAGGTCCCAATCCAGGTCGAGTTGCTTTAAGGTTTCAAGGGCGTCGCCAATGTGCAGGTGGATCTTTTCGCCGTAAGGGGAACGCTCGAAAAAGCCACGGCAAAAATTTTCCAACTCATCGTTGATCTCTAAGGTATGCAGTGCGCCATCTGCCGGGAGTCCTTCCGCCAAACACAAAGCCGAATAGCCCGTATAGGTGCCAATTTCCAAGATCAGCTTGGGCCGCATCATTTTAGAAAGCATTGCCAAATAGCGACCTTGGAGGGGGCCGCTCAACATGCGAGGTTGTAAAACCTTGAGATGCGTTTCACGATTCAATTGCGCCAATAGCGGCGATTCGGGTTCGTGATGCTGGGCTAAGTAATCTTCTAATTGGGGACTTAAAAAATGCATGAGGGCAAAAGTAGCGATAAAGCCAAGTCTTTGATTAATTTCGTCCCATGATCAAGATCCGTCCCTTTAAAGCGATTCGTCCGCCACGCGATAAAGCCTATCTGGTGGCTACCCGTTCCTATATGAGTTACTCGGAAGCGGAAATGGACGATAAATTAAAGAACAATCCTTATACCTTTATGCATGTGATCGACCCAGTAGACGGCCGACACCTGCCTTATGGCACCGAGAAATACGATCTTGTAAAGAAGAGTTTCGATCGCTGGTGTGAAGAGGAGATCTTTAATCAAGATGAGCAAGCGGCCTTTTACCTTTACAGCCAGCTTAAAGACGGTAACGAGTACATTGGAATTATCGCCGGGGTTAGTGTGAAAGATTATCAAGAGGGTCGGATCAAGAAACATGAAAACACCCTCAGTGCAAGAGAGGAAATGTTTACTAATTACCTTGAGCACACGGGCTTTAATGCCGAACCCGTTTTACTGGTTTACCACGATGATTTTAAGCTTAACCAATTGTATGCGCGCTACATCGAAAGTCGCGCCGAATACGAGTTTACTAGCACCGATAAGGTCTTTCATCAACTTTGGCCCATTTACAATCAAGAGGATATCGCCCTCATTCAAGCTGCCTTCGAAAAACAAGAAGCGCTTTATATTGCGGATGGCCATCATCGCAGCGCCAGCTCTTCGCTCTTGGCCGAGCGTGCTTTAAGCAAAGAGCTGCCCGGTGAAGATCACCAATACTTCATGGCCTTTTTGATCGGGGAAGAGCAGATGAAAATCTACGATTATAATCGCTTGGTTAAAAACGATAGTGGCAAGAAAAAGGAACAGATCTTAGAGGAATTACACCAATACTTCCAGATCGAACCCAAACACCAAGAAACCTTTCACCCACAGAAGTTGCATGAAATAGGAATGTACATGGAAGGGGAATGGTTTAAACTAAGTCCAAAAATGGGCAGTTTTGACCCAGGAGACGCCGTGGGCCACCTCGATGCGGAAATTCTTAGCCGTAATATCCTCGATCCCATTTTTCATATTAAGGACTTAAAGTCGGATAATCGGGTGAGCTTTTTACCTGGCACCGAAGGCTTAGAGGCCTTAGAAAAAACGATAGATCAAGGAAAGTATGACATTGCTTTTAGCTTACATCCCGTAAGCATCGAACAAATAAAGGCAGTGAGCGATGAAGGCAAGATCATGCCACCCAAGAGCACCTATATCGAACCTAAATTACGCAGTGGTTTAGTGATCTATAAGATTCTTGAATCTTAAAAAGGCCAAGTTTCCAAACACATGATAAGGGCTAAGCCAAAAGCCGCTCCAGAAACGAAATAATTCCAGTCGCGAATTTTTCGGTTAAAGATCAAGCTATAAATCCCCATAAAGATTAGCACGATCAGGACCACAAGCAATTGGGCAAGCTCTACTCCCAGGTTGAAAGGTAATAATGCTTCAAAGTAATTTCCATCGCCCATAACCAGCATGCCATAGTAATTGGAAAAGCCCAAACCGTGAATTAGTCCAAAGACTCCGGCGATCCAATATTTCGACTTCGACGTAGAGTTCTGTCCGGCTTTAGTAAGATTAAAGAGGGCCGTAAGTACGATGGTTAAGGGAATGAGGAACTCGACCAAGGCCTTATCGATCTTAACCAGGTCCAATGCACCCAAACTAAGGGTAAGGGAATGCCCCAAGGTAAAACAGCTTACCGCGATAACCACTTTAAGCCAATGCTTAGTTTGGTAAACTGCCATAAGGGCTACGATAAACAAAATATGATCGAGAGCATCTAAGCTTAAAATATGCTCATAACCCAAGCGTAAGTAATTGCTAAATGCCGACATTAAAACTCTAGTTTATGTTCCCCTTTCCCCGGACTCAAAAACGCCGAACGCAAAGTTTCTCCCACCTTTACATTGACGATATTGCTCTGATCATCAAAACTATCAAAAAATATTTGATTCTTAACCAATAAGTCCGAAGGAGCATCTGAGCAAGGGAATTCAAGGTATATATAGCATAGCTCAATTTCTACCTCCTTACCAATATAGCGCATTTCCAAATCTCGACCGCCGGAACTAAAGGCCAGGCGTTCACGCAGGTAATTCTCGATCAAACGATCCGTCTCCTCCGCTTCAGTATCTGCACCGAGGTCAAGGTCAATGTCCCAATCCTCCTCCAGGCGATCTTCAAGATCCTCGGTAAAGACTCTCAAGGTCATTTGCAAGCTCTGATCCTTATAATCGACTTGGGCAATGCTTACATGAAAATCATGTCGAGGGATAAGAAGTGATAGAAAAAGTAAATTCAAGTATAGGGACATGCTGCTGTTTTTCGATAGCGCTAATGTACCTTTAAGCACCTAAAATTACGATATGTCCAATCAAGATTTAATTATTCCCGAACGCAGTCGTGATATTGGCGACTTCCTAGTGGGCCGTTTACTCCCTTTTCGCAAAAAGCGCATGGTAGGTCCTTTCATTTTTATAGACCACATGGGACCGACCCAATTAGGACCGGGGCAATATATGGACGTAGACCAGCACCCACACATTGGCCTGGCCACTCTTACTTTTCTACTGGAGGGAGAAGTAGAACACCGGGATAGCCTTGGCACCAGGCAAGTTATAAGACCGGGTTCAGTGAACTGGATGGTCGCTGGCAGTGGAGTGGCGCATACCGAACGAAGCCCTCAAAGCTTGCGAGATAAGCAAAGTTCCTTTACCATGCATGGTTATCAAATTTGGGTTGCTTTACCCAAAGACCAGGAATACATTGAGCCTTCCTTCCACCATTTCGATGCAAAGGAACTACCCACATGGCAACTTGGTGAAAATCGTTTAAAGTTAATTGCTGGTGAAGCTTTTGGTTATCGGTCGCCTGTTCCGGTGCACTCTAAGCTATTTATGGTTGAGCTTAAAGCAGAAGCGGCCAACGAAATAGACCTCAGCGGACAGTTGAATGGAGAAGTTGGGATATGTGTAGTTGAAGGTGCGGTTTACGCCTGCGATCAAAAAGTCGAGGCCGGAAACTTATTGGTAGCCAAGGAAGAAGACGCTTGTAAACTTGGCATCGAAGAAGGTTCTCATCTTCTGTTCTTTGGCGGACCAGCCTTTGAAGAAGAGCGCAAGATCTATTGGAATTTCGTCTCCAGTTCGCAAGATAAAATAGAAAGGGCGAAGGAAAAATGGGAAGCTTGGGATTGGCCCAAAGTGGAGGAAGATGAGACCTATGTTCCCTTGCCGGGAAAACGATCCTAACGAAACCAAGCCGAAAAAAGTAATCCAAGAGCCAATAATAGAAGAATAGCGATCTGAAACCAACGACTAAAGCTTTGAAAGCCGGGGCTTTCCAAATATTGAGCTAAACGACCGGCCGAGAACGCGATCACAGAAAAAATAATAAAAGCTTGAAGCATAAAGCTAAAACCCATGAAAACCATTTGCCCGAAGGGCGGCCAAGCATCGCCCCTATCAACAAACTGAGGTAAAAGAGCCAAAAAGAAGATGGTAACCTTAGGGTTCAATACATTCATTAAAAACCCTTTGCGGAAACTGGACCAAAAACTTGGAATGGGACCAATAGCCGCCGCTCCTTCTAAATCGAGCTTGGAGGACTTTTCCTTAAAGGTAGACCAAGCCAAGAAAAGAAGATAAAAAGCTCCCGCAGTCATGATCAAAGCGAAAACCATGGGATTGGCCTGAAGCACCCAAGCCAAACCGCTAGCGGCTAAAAAAGTATGGACCATCACACCCGAAGCTAATCCCGCCGATAGGCTAATGCCCCTTTGGTGCCCCCTTAAGATCGACTCACTAAGGACGAATAAATTATCTGGACCCGGCATAATGGTCAAGCCCATAGCCGCTATTATAAAACTGATATAGAACTCCCAGTTCATGCGAAAATTTAAGGCCTAAAGGTACTGAAGTACACTTGGAAAATAGCCTGGCATACAGCACCTTTGTCTTATGCAAGAAAGCAGCACCCAAAGCAACTGGTTTGCCCTTTACACCAAACCGCGCAGCGAAAAGAAACTCGCTGAACGCCTTAAAACCAAAGGCTTTGAAGTTTATGCGCCCACCCAAACGCTGCACAAACAATGGAGCGATCGCATTAAAAAAGTGGAGGAACCTTTTTTCAAGAGCTACGTTTTTGTGCGCTTTAATGAAAAAGGTAAAGCAGAGGTTCTCCGCACTCCTGGGGTAGTGGCCTTAGTAAACTGGCTAGGGAAACCCGCTCAAATAAGACCGACCGAAATTGCTGCAATTAAGGATTTTTTGGAGCGCTATGAAGGAGTAAAACTCGAAAGTAAGGAGTTTAAGAAGGGGGATGAGCTGCGCATTAAACACGGGAAGCTGGAAGACCAATACGGCAAAGTGGTCCGTCAGTCTAAAAATCGGGTCTTTCTGGAGATAGAACAAATGGGAATGGTACTTTTCGCCGAAGTACCTAAAAGTCAAGTAGAACCAAAAGCATGAAAAACGTAATATTCCTAATCTTGGTCTTTTTAAGCCTCGGCCTTTCAGGCCAAGAGACGGCTAAAATAAACTGGATCAGCATTGAAGAACTGGAAGCTGCTCAAGCCAAAGAGCCTCGCAAAGTATTCATCGACATGTATACCCATTGGTGTGGTTGGTGTAAAAAGATGGACAAGGCCACCTTTCAACATCCGGGCATTGTAGAATACGTTAATGAAAACTATTACGCGGTTAAATTCAACGCAGAACGCAAAGACACCGTGCACTACCGCGGTCAGGACTACAGTTTCGTAGAACACGGCCGACGCGGCTATAATCAGCTTGCCGCTTTGCTAATGAACGGCAGGCTCTCCTATCCAACCATTGTATACCTCGATGAGAATTTACAATTGATTCAACCAGTACCGGGCTATATGGGACCCCAAGACTTTGAACGCACACTTAGCTATTTAGCCGAGGACCACTCCAAGGAACAACCTTTTGAGCAATACAAGCAAAACTATCAATTGCAGCATACGGCAAAAAAGGAAAGTTCGGAAGACTAGCCCATTAATCAGGCTTAAAATAATCTGGGCGACTGAGCCATTTCAATTAACTTTGCGCCTTTCAAAATATCGGCATGAAGATTTCCTACAATTGGCTTAAGCACTACTTAAATATCGACCTTCCAGCAGCGGAGGTATCCGACTATTTAACCGATACTGGCTTAGAGGTAGAAGGCTTGGAGCAAGTAGATACCGTAAAGGGCGGTTTAAGAGGCGTTGTGATTGGAGAAGTATTGGAAACTTCTCCGCATCCGAATGCCGATCGCTTAAAGCTATGTAAAGTAAATCTAGGTAAGGGTGATGCCGTTCAAATCGTCTGTGGTGCAAAGAATGTTGCGGCGGGACAAAAAGTGCCGGTTGCTACCGTTGGTACTGAAATGCATAGCGAGGAAGGCTCTTTCACTATCAAGAAAAGTAAATTACGGGGAGAGGTTTCTGAAGGAATGATCTGCGCCGAAGACGAATTGGGTTTGGGCGATGATCACGACGGCATTATGGTATTAGACCCAAAGGCCGAAGTAGGTACTCCCGCAGCTGATTATTTTAAGATTGAAAGCGATTACATTTTTGAGATCGGTTTAACCCCAAACCGCACCGATGCCATGTCGCATTATGGGGTGGCCAGAGATCTAAGAGCGGCCTTGCTTCGATTTGATCATGAAAATCTAGAATTACACTTGCCTTCTACCGCCAACTTCATGGTAAAAAGCAAGGATCTAAATATTGATGTAGACATTCAAGCCAAGGATGCCTGTTATCGTTATCTGGGGGTAAGCCTCAAGGATGTGAAAATCGGCGCCTCGCCAGAGTGGATTCAGAATCGCCTGCGTAGTATTGGCTTAAAACCGATCAACCTTGCGGTGGATGTAACCAATTTCGTGTTACATGAATGCGGACATCCAATGCACGCCTTTGATGCCGATCGCATTGAAAAAAATAAGATCGTGGTGCGAAAAGCACAAGAAGGAGAAGACTTCACCACGCTTGATGGTACCGAGTTAAAACTAAGCGGTGAAGATCTAGTTATTGCCGATCCCAAAAAAGCCATGGTTTTGGCTGGGGTCTACGGTGGCCTCAACTCTGGAGTAACCGAAGAAACTGAAAATATATTTCTAGAAGCGGCTTACTTTAATCCGGTTAATATCCGGAAAAGTGCCAAGCGTCATGGCTTAAGTACCGACTCTTCTTTCCGGTACGAGAGAGGGGTAGACCCAGCAATGACTGAATACGCCTTAAAACGAGCTGCTAGCTTAATTCAAGAATACGGAGGCGGTGAAATTGCAATGCACATTCGCGATGAACACCCCGTAAAATTAGAACCCTTCGAAGTTTCTTTGGATCTCGATTACATGGATACCCTAATCGGGGAAGCCATTCCGGTAGAACAAGTTCGAGAGATCCTGGCTTCTTTAGAAATTCGCATTCGGGCCGAAGTAAGTCGCACGCTCCAGCTGGAAATTCCGACTTATCGCCAAGATGTGCAACGTCCGGCAGATGTTGTAGAGGAAGTGCTACGTATTTACGGCTTTAACGCAGTGCCTTACGAAGGCGCCATGAAGCTGTCTGTAGCACAATTAGACCCGCGGGATGATGCTAAGCAAAGGGAAGTGATAAGTAGTCTCCTCAGCAGTATTGGCTTTCATGAAATGATGAACAATTCGCTCACCAAAGCCAGTCACTACGAAAAGTATGGCTTTAAAGCCGAAGAGAGTGTGACCATGATCAACCCTCTCAGTCAAGACCTTGGGGTAATGCGTCAAACCCTTCTTTTTGGTGGACTGGAGGCAATCGACTACAATCGCAAGCGCCAACGCCCAGACTTGAAAGTCTTTGAATTTGGACGGAGTTACCAGAAATCTAAAGACGCTTACAAAGAGCAAGAGCACCTTGCTTTATGGATCAGTGGTGATTATCAAAGTGAGAATTGGAAATACGCGAAGGATGAGAGCGACTTCTTCCATCTGAAAAATGCAGTACTAAATATTCTAGACCGCCTAGGTATCAACGGCTATCAGGAAGAAGTGCTTCAGAATGAAATCTTTGCTGATGGCATTCGTTTTGGTCGCGGTAAAGCAAGCTTGGTTGAAATGGGACAATTACACCCAAAGTTGTTGAAGGACTTCGACCTTAAAGTACCGGTATTTTACGCCGACTTAAATTGGGATATGATTCGCAAAGCAGCGAAGAAAGTGGGTATCGTCATGGAGGACCTACCTAAATACCCCGAAGTGCGTCGCGATCTTGCCCTACTGGTAGACAAAGGAACTGCTTATGCCGATCTAGCCTTAGCCGCTCAAAAGGCCGGAAGTAAACTATTGCGGGAAATCAATCTCTTTGATGTTTATGAAGGCAAGAATCTACCCGATGGTAAAAAATCCTATGCCATGAGCTTTGTATTCCGCCACGACGAAAAAACGCTTAATGACAAGGCCGTTGAGCAAATGATGAGCAAGATCCTGAAAAGCCTCGAGAAAAATTTTAAGGCGACCTTACGATAGGCTAAACATTCTGGCACATTAAATAATTATTTCCCTGTGCTGAAGATCGCTTACGACCCCATTTATCACCACCCTTTGCCCAAGGGTCATCGATTCCCAATGGCAAAATACAGTCTCTTACCAGAGCAACTGCTTTATGAGGGCACTTGTACCAAGGCTAATTTCTTTTCACCTGGCTTACTCGAGGAAGAACAAATACTGCGTACTCATAAAGCGGAATACTGGCAAAAACTAAAGAATCTCGACCTCACCCGGGCCGAAGAAAGACGAACCGGTTTCCCTTTGTCGGCTCAACTGGTAGAACGAGAAAGACGGATTAATCAGGGTACAATAGAATGTAGTCATTATGCCATTGAATTTGGTGTTTCCCTTAATATCGCCGGAGGCACACATCACGCCTATACAGACCGAGGTGAAGGCTTTTGCTTGTTGAATGATATTGCCATCGCGGCCCATTATCTCTTAGACCAAAACTTAGCCTCCAAGATATTGGTAATTGACCTGGATGTTCATCAGGGAAACGGGACGGCCGAGATCATGCAAAATGAGGAACGGGTATTTACATTTTCCATGCATGGAGCGAATAACTATCCCTTAAAAAAAGAAAAAAGCGACTTAGATATCGCCCTCCCCGATCGTTGTGATGACGAGAGCTACCTGCAGCAACTGGAAATGCATTTACCCAAGTTGATCAAAGAAGAAAAGCCTGATTTTCTCTTTTTCCAAAGTGGCGTGGATGTTTTGGCCAGTGATAAATTAGGACGATTGGGCTTAAGCCTGCAAGCCTGCAAGGAGCGCGATCGATTCGTCTTTCAACTCGCTAACGAAAATGCTCTCCCTATTGTAGCCAGCATGGGTGGAGGCTACAGTGAGCGACTGGCTGATATCGTAGAAGCCCACGCCAATACCTACCGCTTGGCCAAAGAAATTTGGTTCTAATATTTTGGAAAGAAAATAGAAAAGGTCGTTCCTCGGTCTACCTTAGAACTAACCGCCACCTTTCCGCCCATAGCCTCAATCTGACTTTTCAAAATATAAAGTCCTAAACCACGCGACTGAGGATTATTATGAAAGGTCTTATAAAGTTCGAAAAGCTGGTTACCGTACTTTTTAAGGTCTATTCCCAGACCGTTATCCTGCACCTTTAACACCTGAAACTCTCCCTCCTCTTCATAAGAAAGCGTAACGCGTAATTCACGTTCCGGACTGCGATATCGCACTGCATTACTCAATAAGTTCAGGATAATACTCTCTAAATAAGAAGGTACCGCTGAAACCTGCACCTCTTCTTCCAGGTCGATTTGAACCTCCCCTTTGATCTCCTTTAGCTCTAGTCTGAAGATCTTGAGAATAGCCTTTATTTGCTTTCGTAAATGCAAGTCTTGCTTTTGCAGGGCCAAATTGGTATTAACGGCAATCACCTCATTCAAATTACGAATAGTCTCATCTAAACCATTAGAAACATCGTTTAGATATGACCACAATTGCTGCCGCTCGACCGGATCTTCGGTATGCTCCAAAGTTTGAATAAGTCCACTCAAATTAGCCGAATAAGAGCGTATGTTATGAGACACGATATAAGTAAAGCTTTGCAGCCTTTTATTTTGATCGGCGGTAAGATCTAAGAGCTTCTGCATTTCCTGATGCTTGGTAACCATCTCGTTAACATTCCGAATTAGGAGTAAACCATAGAGGTACTCTCCATTATTGTTCCAAACCGGTTTATGTTCTATCTGAACCCAAAGTGAAGTCTTTCGATCCTGTTTTACCAATACTTGAATTTGAGCACTGCGGTAATCCTGCATTTCAGCAATCAATTTATCGCAGTCAGCTTGACTTTGAGTCTCAACCTGAAGCAAGTCGGTCACAGTTTTCGACAAAGCATCGCTTCGACTTACTCCCAATACTTCTTCTGCCGCCTTGTTGATCCAATTTAAACGTATCTCACGGTCGAAGATCATGATCCCATCACTAATATTCCTGCTAGCATGCACCAAGCGACTTTGTTGCTCCTCCACCCTTTTCAAAGCAGTTCGGTCACTCAGCACCCCATACCAAGTAAGCGATCCATCTTCATTCTCACGATGCCTTGCTTCGACCTGGAACCAACGAATTTCACCGTGATTATCTTTAAACCTGAACTCCAAATTAAGAGGCTCTAACTTGCGATAGGAATAAAGCATGGAGCCTATAACCAAGGAATAGTCGGCCCGGTCTATTCTGTCTAAGATTAAATCTGGTTTTCTAAATAATTGATCACGGGCCAGCCCTAAATTCAAATTATCGTAGGCAGAACTTAAAAAACTAATCGCAACATCATGATCTTTTTGCTCCAGCTGAAAGACTACCCCTGGAATACGAGCAGTAAGTTGCTCAAGCTGATCTTTACTCGACTCCAGTTCTGCCAGAGCTTTTTCACTTTCGGTTACATCCTGTTGTACCCCAAAATGGCCCATGATCTTTCCTTCATCATTTTTGATCAAAATATAATCCCCTTCAAAGGTCGCTTCACTACCATCAAGTTTACGCTCATTGGTCTTTAAGCGCCAGCGGCCAATATCAAAGAATCGTCGCCAAATCCTACGACCTTCTTCCAAGTCGTGCATGAAAAAATCCTTAGGTCTAAAGCCAATGAATTCATTTTCATCCCGATAACCATACTGATCAAGCATTGCCTGATTCACTCGGGTAACCATTTGATTTTCAAAAACCCAATCAAGCACTCGATCCTTATCAACCGTATCATCCCAATCAATTGGCTCAGGCAGCATCATAAAAAAGGCACCCAGCAAGCTATTGTTAAAGAACAATCCAAGCTCGCGGTCCTTTTGCGCAACTTCCTCTCGCATTTGTTCCTCCTCGGTGATATCCCTAGAGTTTGCCACGATGTACTCTTTACCGGAGATACGGATTAGCTTCGCCACTACATCGACCACGAATTGCTCGCCGGATTCTAAATTCCGGTTGGTCGACTTAGCCTTAAAAACTTCATTATTTCGCAGGAAATCCAAATGCTCCCGCCATGCTTCCTCCTCTTTAAATCGCGGTTCAAAATCTTGCACTTTATAGCGCTGAACCTCCGCCATGGGAATACCTAATCGGCGGGAAGCCTCCCCGTTAATATAAATTAAGCCACCGTCGACATTAGCCACCTGTAAAGCATCATAGGTGTTTTCGAAAAAGGCGTAATAAAGGGCTAATTCCCGACTGCGATCCTTGAGGTCCTCTTGGGTCCTTTGTAGAATAGAAACATCATAACCTCGGGCGTAAACGCCATCCACACCGTGCTCAGCTTCCGGCCAAGCTATAAATTGCCAATAAGTATTTAATACCTTATCTCCTTCGATCAACTTATCTAGTTGCAGGTCTACAATTTCTCCTGGGTTCTGCAAAGCTTGCTCGGCCGCTTTAACCGCGTTTTCGCGACTGGTTGGCACTATGTCTTCCATGGCGTCGCAATCGACTCTTGAGCTCGAGTGTTGTCCTAAAAAAACCTCATCATAACTTTTATTATAATAGACGTAACGACCTTCTAGGTTGGTTTTAAGCTGATGATTGTAAGCTACCCGATAATCCTTGGGCCAAGGCAGAAACAACTCTTCTTGATGTAGGGCTAACAACAATTTCCTTCCTTCATAGTCCACTACTTTCAAGAGACAGGAATAAAACTTAGGCTCATCTTCTAAATAGTACTCAATTCGCTTAGGTGCGCCCTTCTCAGAAGCAAGCTCCTGAAGCCTCTTCCATTGACCTGGCCCTAGATATTTTTCCAAGAATTTTTTGGACTGATCAAAAGAAGGACCCAAGCCTAAAATCAAGGATAGCTTAGGGTCTAAAAAAAATTGATCGGGATTTTGCGGATCTATAAGCCAATGACCATAGGCACCATGCTGAGTGAGGAACTCTGCTCCGATAGACTCTAAAACAACATGTTCTTGCCATTTCGAAGCCGCCTCGAAATTCATCATTGTCAATTTATAGTTCCAGATCTTGACGATGAATATACATAAATCCGTCTAAGGAGTTGTTAAATAAGGGGTCTACATTGAAACAAACCATCAATGCATTTTGCTGTAAATACTTTTTAATTAGCGGTGGCATTCGCAGATCACCAGGCTCGATCTCATCGATCTTTCGATCGAACTTCACCAAATCTTCGGCCGAAGAATTCATTACGATTTCTCTGCCCTCTTTCTTTAACTTCGGCTTATACGACTTGCGCGGTTTTATCTCTAAAGACAGGTGAGCATCGCCAAAGTTTTTGAGCAAATAAGCTACCATGAGCGCCTTACTAAATGGAGAGAAATTATTGCTAATACTGGCGCAGCCCACGATATATTTTAAATCCTGACGCTCCCTCATCAAGGCCCGAATCCCCTCCCACATTACGTATAATGGCAAAGGTTTATTTTGATGCTCCTTCACCACAAAGGCACGACCCATTTCTAATGATTCGCCAAGCATGGGCTTAGCACGGCTACTAAATTTAAATAAAGTATTAAGGTAGAATCCTTGGTGGCCATAAGCAGAATAGATCTCCGGACCGATCGCTAAACGGTAGGCTCCTACCAACTTCGATTGCTCCTCGTCCCATAATAATAGATGATGATAATGGTAGTCGAAACTATCCAAGTCCAAGGACAAGTTAGAGCCTTCACCGATCGCGCGAAAGGTTATTTCACGTAATCGTCCGATTTCCCTTAAGATATTCGGTATCTCGGCTGCCTCGGCTAAATAACATCGGTAATTTCGACGCTCACTTACCTCAGCACCACTCAACTGCAAAGCTTCTATTTCGGCTTTAATCGCAGTAGGCTCCACCGCCTCAATAATCGCCTCAGCGCTTTCGGGACGCTTTTGACTTAAAAGCTTGAAGCTTGGCGCCAAGGCATTACTTAGTATGTAAACTTTGGATTTTAGAAAATGCTCTAGATCCTCCACCCTGGTGTATTCCGCCAATTCTTTGGGGTAAACCGACTTACCAAAGCGTACCACTACGGGCCGCGACTTAAATCGCCTAAACTCGGCCGGAACCCGAAATTCGTCGACTGCAGGCAATAAGCGACGAAAAACTTGATAAGCTAAATTTTGATTTGCTTTAAAATAGACCGGTACCACTGGCGCTTCCGCGGAAGCGATCTCAGAAATAAGATGGAGGTCCCAAGCGCCATCGCGCATTTGCCTACGTGAAAGATCGAACTGCGAACTAACTTTGGCAGCAGGGAAAACAGCCACTGCTTGTCCATCTGCGATCAGATCCGCTAAGTTCCTTTCACTTAAGGGCTCGTTATCGGTATCTAGATCCCAGTAATCCCTCAATACTTCCACATTCTTGCGGAGATTGGAACCAATGATCTTCAAGTCCGGACGCTTTTCCCTTAAAAGTTGAATTAGGATAAGAGCATCTAAACCGGAAAGGGGGTGATTACAAATTAGGATGATAGGACCTCTCTCCGGTACCCTGCGAAGTTCCTGGGAAAAATACTCGAAGTTCAGCTCCAGTTCTTCGAAAAACTTAGCAATGAGATCTTGTTCGCCCGTTTGAGC
>CBFHJH010000009.1:1367-3287 GCA_965656185.1 Croceimicrobium sp. | reverse complement strand
TCCTGGGAAAAATACTCGAAGTTCAGCTCCAGTTCTTCGAAAAACTTAGCAATGAGATCTTGTTCGCCCGTTTGAGCAAGCTGATTTAGCAGCGAACTGCGACTCTCCAAACCCGAAAGGGTAGCCAAGGTCTCTAACCAGGCTTGGCGCTTTAATTTATTTAGTCGTACCCGACTTAGAACCTCTTTGGGATTGATGCGAGCCATTTACTCTCTCAGTACTATTTGATAGGTTTCGGCGCTTACTTGCTCCAATATCTTACGACCGAGGCTTTGGATATAGGACAAAGCTGCGTCGTCATAGTGACGAACCGTATATAAACTCAAGTCACTCACCATGCTCACATCAAAACTCTGCTTGAGTTGCTCTACCAACTGTGGAGTAGCGATTGGATCGTCATTTACACAAAAATAAGAACTTGTGGCAGAATGCTGAGATAGATTGACCCGAAGGCCAAATTGATGAAATAACTTGTAGATCATCGAGAGGTGATCTTCGGCGATAAAAGCCAGATCCCGCGTAGAAAGGCCGATCAATTGCTGGCGCTCCTTGCGGATGAAACAAGACAAATGTGGATCTAAAGCCGCTCCTTCTGTGATTGTGGTGCCTTGCTCATCAGGAGCTGCGAAAGACCGAACTCGCAGTGGAATATTGCGCTCCTGCAACGGCTGAATAGTTTTGGGGTGTATTACCGAGGCCCCATAATAAGCCAATTCGATCGCTTCGCGATAACTAATAAGATGCAATAAATGGGTATTCTCGAACACTTTAGGGTCTCCGTTCAAAACACCGGGCACATCTTTCCAAATAACCACCTCTTCGGCTTGAAGCACATAGGCCAAAACGGAAGCGGTATAATCCGAGCCTTCTCGGCCCAAGGTAGTTGGATTGAGGTCATCGTCTGAACCAATAAAGCCCTGACTAATATATCTTCTTCCCTCTTGAATGGCGTCCTTCACCATGCGGCGAGTAAAGTTCCAATCTACTCGCGCGGCTCGATAATTCTGATCGGTACGGATCAACCTGCGAGCGTCTAGCCAGGTATTCTGATAATTGTTACTATTTAGGTAAGCCGAAACGATCTTGGTGGATAGCAGTTCTCCAAAGGATACGATCTGATCGTATACTCGATTGAAGGTGCCAGCAGGAGGGGCGGCTAAAATAGTTTCCAGCTGCGTGAAAAGTTGGTCGATTTCCTGGAATACCTTTTGATCGCCTTCCTCACCGAAAAGGCCCTTGGCTATGTTAATATGAAAAGCTTTGAGTTTTTCAATTTGACTTCGACAAGCCTCGTCTTCCTGCTTAAGAAAGCAAGCCACTAAGTCTTCTAAGGCATTCGTGGTCTTACCCATGGCCGAGACCACGATCAAAATATTCTCTTCTGGGAAATGATTTAGAACTGAAGCGACGCGCTGCACTCCCGCAACGTCTTTTACACTTGCTCCACCAAATTTGAAAATTTTCATAAACAGCTATTGACGCAAAATTAGTAAAAGCGCCAAAGGCTTGGGCATTGGCATTAAAAATCTAATTAATGCTTAACCCACTCTGCGTCGGATACGGCGCAAATACCACCAGACTCTTCCAAAAGTATTCTTATGGACTCTTGCAGCAATTTGAATTTGCCAGGAGCGCAATACCAAATGATCATCGAATTCGTAAAAGCATCGGTAAGACCCATACCATCTTGGATTCCACGATGCCCCATACCGATCACTTTATCGATCAGGGTATAACCCTCTACTTTCTCACGCGAAAACAGGTCTAAAACGTTTTCTACCTCTGCTCGAGGAACGATAATTTCTACTCTACGAATGTTTTCCATGATCAGGCGTATAAATGCTGCAAGGCAAGATAATAAATTGGAATACCTACAATGATATTCAGCGGAAAGGTAATGCCTAAGGACATCGGCACGTA
>CBFHJH010000009.1:0-1270 GCA_965656185.1 Croceimicrobium sp. | reverse complement strand
TGCTGCAAGGCAAGATAATAAATTGGAATACCTACAATGATATTCAGCGGAAAGGTAATGCCTAAGGACATCGGCACGTAAATACCAGGGTTAGCTTGTGGAACAGCCATCCGCATTGCGGCCGGAACAGCAATATAACTGGCACTTGCCGCTAAAATCGTAAGTAAAAAGGCATTTCCTAAGCTAATACCTAAAAGGGGACAAAGCAACATGGTTATAGAGGCATTTATAAGCGGTACCAAGATGCCGAATAAAGTTAAAAATGCCCCTTTGGTGCGCAATCCTGAGATCCTTTTACCGGCTAAGAGCCCCATATCGAGCATAAAGAGACTGAGAATTCCTTTAAAGAGGCTATCGCTAAATGGAGCAACACCAGCATACTGCTTATCAGATATAACCAAACCGATGATCAAACTAAGTAAGATGATAAAAACCGAACCATTGGTAAAGGCTTCGTGCAAGACACTTTTCAATTTGTTACGCCCCTTCTTTTGGCTCGCAAAGCGGCCGATGAGAATCACGCCAACGATTATAGCCGGAGACTCCATAATAGCCAGGGCAGCGATCATATGTCCGCCGAAAGGCGTACCCGATTCTTGTAGGAAAGATACCGCCGTAACGAAGGTAACCGCACTTACCGAACCATAGGTTGCGGCAATAGCCCCCGCATTATAAACATCTACCTTCTTCTTCAAAATGAAAAAAGTGTAGAGCGGAACCACTACCGCTAAGCCCACCGCAAAGAGCAGTGGCTTCAGCATTAGAGCCCAATCCTCGCCATGCGCTAATTCCACTCCACCTTTCAGACCGATTGAAAAGAGCAGGAATAGGGACAGGAATTTGGCCACATCGCGTGGGATCTCCAAATCGGAACGTACGGCAACTGCCAGCAGTCCGCCCAAAAAGAAAAGGATGGGCGGACTGAGGAAGTTATCTATTATGAGATTGATATTCATCTTATTCTCCTTGACCTAGCGAAAAGGCTAGCTTACCGTCGAAATAATAAAGGTTTTCGGTTTTAATCACATCTACGTCATTCGATACCAAGTTAGTGATCAATTCTGGAACGCTGGCATTGGCCACCGCCTTCATCTGATTCACATCCTTGGGATTGTCTTTATGCACAAAGCGACAACGCCAGTGATCGGTACAGAAAGTTTCCGGTAATCCATCAGGGAAAACCTTCACCCCGCGGTTGGTGATCATTTTCAATTTAAAGGTATCACCAGAAAGGGCTTGAAGTTTAGCCCCAAGATCATCGGCAGAAATA
>CBFHJH010000008.1:100457-124103 GCA_965656185.1 Croceimicrobium sp. | reverse complement strand
TTGCCAATAGGTTTCATAGATTTGGAACCAACCTTTATTAAAACCTAGCTCAAATGAAACTGCAATTGGTGCTTTTACTACTATCGCTCACCCAACTATCTTATGGCCAAACACAATATTCACAAGTAACCATCTATAAAAATGCTGGATTGAGCTCAAGTCTATTATTTGGTACAGAGAAAAAATCGATACAGTTCAACCTAGCACAAAGGATAAATAACTTTGATGACACCACTGAATTTGTCGCCGTCAATGTCCAAAATATTGGAGAGAAAAAAGTCGGGTCAAGCGCAAGTGTAGGGATTAATGCGAACCTAGGTTTTTCATTCGGATCTGGAGCAATTACAGAAGTGTACAGCCGCGAAGGGTACCTTGAATTAACAAAGGAGGAGTTCAAAGAAGTTTATGAGTTCATAAACTCATCTATGGGCAAAGCAAACCCCATGCAGGAACTTCAAGCGTCTTACAACATCTTAATTGCTGACAAATTAGGCATATCACTTATATATGATCAAGACAAATGGGGCTATATTTTCTCGTTGAATGGAGCTCAATACCAGGTTGATTTTCAGGAGTCGATTAATATTATCCTTGAACTAAAGGAAATGAATGAATTCTTCCAATCAAACTTCAAATAATTAAGCCTTTTATGTATTGAAGTTGCACTAAACTCCCATGCAAATGCTAATTTCCCTAAGCAGGTACAAAAACGTTAATCGTCAAATCTTGAACAATGCTATTATTGAAAACCGCCTGTAAGTCCCCCCTGGAAATTCCAATCAAACTGAGCCATTGATTCCGGATCAAAATGAACCACTAAAACAGGGATTATTTAGGCTGTTGGTGGCCTTTATCTTCTGGAGTCTAATCAACTCCTGAGACTATGGTCAATATACCAATAACTATGAGTGAGTTAAAAGCCACTTTACGCTTTTACACCAAAGGAAAAAGCAAACCTTTCATCTCCAAGTATCTGGGTTTATCCCGCAATATCGTCTTAAAATACATTCAGGCCTATCTCCGTCTAAGTCTTACTTATGAAGACTTAGAGCAATTAGGCGATCGCCCGTTGTATGGGCTTTTTCAAATGTCTTCTAAGAAAGAATAGCCTCCGAAATTAAAGGAGCTTCATCAGTACTTTCCCGATATAGAAAAGCAGTTAAAGCGCCCTGTCACCACCTTGGTGTTGCACGAAGCACCATTAACAAGATGCGTGAAAACGGAGAAATTGAAACTATCATGGTTAGTGGTCGTCCTAGGTTTAGAAAAGACAGACTTTACAGGACTACTAGTTAAGAAAAGGGGCATTTAGCCCTTTTTTGTGCTCTAAAATCAGAGAAATTAGCTTGAAATCGACTCAAATTGACATGAATTAAGCCAATTTTTTGACACAAATAAGACACACCCAAAGAAAAAACCCTTGCTAATCATTTGACTAACAAGGGTTTATTTGATTTTTTAGTTGCCCCACGAGGACTCGAACCTCGACTGACTGGACCAAAACCAGCTGTCCTGCCAATTAGACGATGGGGCATCCTTGATTTTGGGAGGGCAAAAGTAAGGCCCTGATTTTATTCGCGCAAATAATTTCTTAAAACAAGTAGGAAAAATTTTAGGAATCCCTTCGGAAGCCTTTAACAAAGTCTTGATAGTCTATAACAACCTTTATTTCATAAATTCGCCCGCAGCTACTTAAACCGTATGCACATGCTTGCAAACTATAAGAAAATTAACAACCTCTTGGGATGGATCGTTTTCGCCATCGCCATGATCACCTATTTCCTCACCATCGAACCTACCGTAAGTTTTTGGGATTGTGGTGAATACATCGCAACCTCCGTAAAGCTTCAAGTGGGTCACCCTCCCGGCGCACCGCTCTTCCAATTGATGGGTAACTTTGCCTCTCAGTTTGCTTTTGGCGATGTAACGCGTCAAGCGATGATGGTGAACCTTTTATCGGCGGCAGCCAGTGCCTTTACCGTACTTTTCCTCTTCTGGACCATCACCGCCTTGGGAAGAAAGTTTGCCAGCAAATACGGCGACCTCAGCGAAGGTCGTTTAACCGCGGTTTTTGGCGGTGCTGTAGTAGGTGCCCTTGCTTATACCTTTAGCGATAGCGCCTGGTTCTCGGCGGTAGAAGGCGAGGTATACGCTATGTCCTCACTTTTCACATCCATTGCCTTTTGGGCCGTTCTTAAATGGGAGAACGAGATCGATCACAGCCCTCGCGCTCATCGCTGGTTGATCTTTATTGCCTATATCATTGGCCTGTCTATCGGAGTTCACATCTTGGTTTTCTTGGCCATTCCGGCAGTAGTTATGGTGTACTTCTATAAAACCGATAAAAAGATCTCGCGTAATAAATTTATCATCTACAACTTAGTAGGAGTCCTGATCTTAGGAGCGATCTTCTCGGCCATTATTCCTTTTGTCTTGAACATGTTCGGCAAACTGGAAATTTTCATGGTCAACACCGTGGGCATGCCTTTTAATACGGGCACCATTTTAACCATTATGATCATTGCAGGTGCAGCCGCCTACGGTTTGATCTACACCCGAAAAAAGGAATCTCCGATTTGGAACACCTTGATCCTTTCGGTTCTATTCATCATTTTAGGTTACTCCACCTTTGTAACCCTTGCGGTACGTTCGAATGCCAACACTCCTATCGATGAAAACAATCCCGAAGACGCTATGTCGCTCTTGGCCTATTACAAGCGTGAGCAATATGGTGACTTCCCAGTATTCTACGGACAATCATTCAACGCGCCTTTAGACGCACAGAATCCCTTCTCGGATGGAAATCCCGTTTACCGTCGTGATGATGAAAGCGGTAAATACGTAATAAGCGACGAGCGTAAAGCTTCGATCCGAAATTTCGACCAACGCTTTGTAGGCTTCTTCCCCAGAATGTGGAATGATGACCCCAACTCGGTTCAGAACTACCAGCGTTACGCTGGCATCAAAAAAGCGGATATGGACAAACCCATCCCGCTCGGTAAAAACATTGCTTGGTTCCTCGACTACCAAGTGGGCCATATGTGGTGGCGCTATTTTATGTGGAACTTCGCCGGAAGGCAAGACGATGAGCAACACCGCTATGAATACACCAAAGGAAACTGGATTAGCGGTATTGGCTTTATCGATGAGTGGCGCCTCGGGCCTCAAAGCGATCTCCCCTATCACGATAAAAATAATGCCGGTAGGAACGTGTATTTCTTCTTGCCTTTGATACTTGGTTTAGTAGGGGCTTATTTCCACTACAAAAAGGCCGGAAAAGACGCCTGGGTGGTTAGCCTGCTCTTCCTCTTTACTGGTTTGGCCATTGCGGTTTACCTAAACCATAAGCCTTTTGAGCCTAGGGAACGGGACTATGCCTATGTAGGTTCCTTCTATGCCTTTAGTATTTGGATCGGGCTAGGGGTAATGGCTTTATTTGAACTTTTGAAAAAAGACAATCGTCAGACCGCCCTCGCAGTGTCATTCGTAACCTTACTCGCCGTACCAGGCTGGATGGCTGGTCAGAACTGGGATGACCATGATCGAAGTGAGCGCTACGTGGCACGCGATATTGCCAGAGATTACCTCGACAGCTGTAAGAAAAACGCTATCCTCTTCACTAACGGTGATAACGATACTTTCCCCTTGTGGTATGCCCAGGAGGTAGAAGGTTACCGCACCGATGTGCGGATCATAAACTTGAGCCTGCTCAATACCGATTGGTATATCGATCAAGCCAAGCGTGCCGTGTACGATGCCCAGCCAGTACCTTTTAGTTTTACCAATGATGAGTACAAACAAGGTACCCGTGATGTGATCTATTTTCAAGATCGTGGCATCAGCGAAAAGCGCTGGGACGCAGAAACCTTTATTCGTTGGGTAAAACAAGACAGCCGTCAGAACACTTTTACCGCCTTTAATGGTAAAAAGGAATTGATCTACTTCCCAACTAAAAAATTGCGGGTAGATATCGATAAAGAGGCCGTACTAGCACAAAATGTGGTTCTTCCCGAAGACACTGGTCGTATCGTAGACTACATCGACTGGGACATCAAGACCAATGTGCTTTCCAAGCGCGACCTCATGGTAATCGACTTGATCTCGAAGAACGACTGGACTCGCCCGATCTACTTCAGCGTGACCGTAGGTAATAGCAGTCAAAGTTATTTCTGGCTCGACGACTACTTCCAGCTTGAAGGTCTTGCTTACCGTTTTGTACCGGTATTTAATGAGCGTAAGCGCGACGCCAGCGGTCGTAAAGAAACCGATTTTGGTAAAATTGCTACCGACATTATGTACGACAACTTGATGAACAAGTTTGAGTTTGGTAACATGGAAGAACCTGGCGTTTACCTGGACGAGACCAATCGTCGTGTTATATACAATCTCCGTAATATCTACGGTCGCTTAGGTAAAGATCTCGCAGAACGTGGTCGTAAGCAAGAAGCGATTCAGGTATTGGACCGAGCCATGGAGAAAATGCCGGAAGAAAAGTACGCCTACGATTATTTCGTTTTCAACATCATTGAAGGCTATTATATGGCCGGCGAAACCGAGAGAGCGCGTGAAATGCTGAACAAATTTGCCGACCGACTGGATGAAGAATTGGCATATTACACCCAATTTACGGGTGATGATCGCAACAAGGTGAACCAAGAAATGGGAGTGGCTTCACAGTATTACCGCCAGATCCTCCGTTTCCTTGGGCAGTATGAATACAAAAACAACCAACAGGCCTTGAGCCAAGATGAGCTATACCAACGCTACATCAACGCACTAAGGCCATTGGGCATGGCATAAATTAGAACCCCGGCCCTAGTGTCGGGGTTTTTTAATGGCTTACTTACCCTACATACCACGCTGGTATCAGGCGCTTTTCCCCAAGCGCATATGGCGCCTTTCGGCGGATGCGACTACACCAAAGATCTATCTAAGTTTCGACGATGGTCCTATCCCCGAAGTTACCCCTTGGGTATTAAAACAGTTAGAGTCCTATCAGGCGAAAGCCACCTTCTTTTGCATTGGCGATAATGTGCGCAAACACCCCGAAGTTTTTGCTGCCGTGCAAGCGGCCGGACACCGCATAGGCAACCACACCTACAACCACCTTAAAGGATCTAAGCACGACGTAGCTATTTACTTAGAAAACGTTAAAGCCTGCGAGGAGTACTTCCAAACCGACCTCTTCCGCCCGCCTTATGGCCGCATAAAAAAAGCCCAAGCTCAAGCATTGAGCCGGGCTAATTATAAAATTGTGATGTGGGACGTACTTAGTGGCGACTGGGACCCAAGCCGAACTCCTGCCGATTGCCTAAAGGACGTTAAAAAGTACAGCAGGCCTGGCTCGGTCATAGTATTTCACGACTCTCTCAAAGCTTGGCCCAGACTGCAAAACGTACTCCCCTTAATACTAGAGCACTTCCACCAAAAAGGCTATCAATTCGCGAGCCTTTAGGCTCCGTTGTACTCCAGTTGGGAGATGATCGCTTCGGCGCTCAAAACACCACTTTGCCGCCACTTTTGCTCCCCCTTGCGGTAGATCATTAAAGTGGGCACTCCTTGAATGGCCAAGGATTGTGCTAAAGCCGGATTGCGATCGACATCGATCTTAAGCACTTTAATACGATCGCCCATGCGCGATTTCACATCTTTCACGATAGGCCCCAAAACCTTACAAGGCTGGCACCATTCGGCATGAAAGTCGATGAGGACCGGCTTTTCGGACTGGATCAAGTCCTTGAAGCTTGCCATCTTATTTTACAGTTTCAAAGTTTGCGCGATTCCAGGCTAGAATACCCCCACTCATATTGTGGATCTTCTCGAAGCCTAAACCGTGCATCATGTTAACCGCTTTACCGCTGCGACCACCACTACGGCAGTAGATCACATATTCTTTATCCTTGTCCAATTTTGCCACCTCATCTTTGAAGTTGGCGCCATAATAATTGATCAAATCGGCTCCTTTTAAATGGCCTTGCTCAAACTCTTGAGGCGTGCGAACATCGATAAGTACTACCTCCTTATTCTGCTCAAGAAGTTGGCTCACCTCCTCTACATTGAGGTTCGTTTGATTGGTACCTTCGGACTGAGCACAAGCACTCAAGGCCGAAAAGATCAATAAAAAGCTTAGTAAACGTGTCATAAATTAATTTTTGTAGTTAAGTACCGTTGGAAATCCGCCGGCATTATGAACTTCTTCGATTCCATGCTGGAGCAACCAGTTCTTAGCGTTTTCACTGCGGGCCCCACTGCGGCAAAATACCACTACTGCTCCTTCCGCTTGGCGAAAGCGCTCTAGATTGTCGGGAACCTGGTCTAAGGGGATATTTACCGCACCTGGCACACTTACCTCAGCTACCTCAGCTTCTGTTCTCACGTCGACCAAAAAGGTCTTTGGGTTGTTAATTAATTCTTGCATAGTAGTTCTCAATTTTGATTGGCACAAAAAAAGCGCTTCCTATCAAAGCTTGCCGTGATTTCCATCACATTTAAAGCCCTAGAAAATAACGGCGCAAGCGAAGCTGGCTCTCATTAGGCTCTGGTGTCAAATATAAGAGATGTCGCTCTTCATAATCGATCAATTGCGGCTTCGCCTTTAAGGTCTTGTAACGGTATTCGCCTTCATCGTTCTTGGGCCGAGCAATTCGCATGACCACTTTTTCACCTTCATTAAGCTCTTCCTGGTAACGCCCCAGTATCTCCTGAAAGTTATAAAGGCCAATGGTATCCCCATTTATACTTACAATTTCATCCAGAGCCTCCAAGCCCAGGTCCTCGCCAAACTCATCAATACCTTCTTCACTAGCGATAATTATCCGGTCGGTTTCCAAATTGTACGAAAACTCATCACACCCTAAGCTCCAACCTTGTAAAGTACCTACTTCCTCGTAATCGATGCCCACATTGCTTAAAAGTCGTTCGAAAGGAAATGGCTCATTAGCAGCGAAATGTCGCACCATGAATTCCTCGATCTGCGGGTAACTGTAATCGGCCATGATCTTGAAAAGGTCCTCATCCACAAAAAAAGTATCGGCATGATAAACACTGCCAAGGTTTTGCAAGAGGTCCACCAAACGCATCGAACCTCCCGAAAGCTCAATGAGACGAAGATCTAAGGCCATGGCGGCTAGGGCTCCTTTTTCATAGAAATTGCGGTATTGGTCCTTATAGTAAGATAGGGTATACTTGCTCGCTGCGGTTAATGGTACATTCTGAGCAAAATCATCGTTAGAAATGAATTTATCCCGAATAACTTCCAAGAATTGCTCCGGACTGTAAATTCCATTTAGCATTTGTACGATATGACTATTGTATTCGGTAACCCCCTCGTACAACCATATATGCTCCGACATCTCCGGATCGATAAAATCAAAGTCATGGATGTATTCCGAATGGATACTTAAAGGAGTAACGATATGAAAGAATTCATGCGCTGTAATATCTCGCACTCCGGTGAGGAAATACTCATTGCTCATTTCAGGCATATAGAGAACGGTAGAGCGATGATGCTCCAAGGCACCATAACGATTACCCATTTCCTCCCGCGGCACACAATAGATAAGCACTGCGTATTTATCTACCGGTAGCTCACCACCTAAATAGTTGGCCGCCCCTTGCATTACATCACTTATCGCATCTAAACAGGCCTCTGCATCCACTACTTTATTTGGGCTGTATACGGCTAATTCCACGCGGGCGCCTCCTATCATCTTACTGGTAGTATCGGGCTCACAGTAAAGTATGGGGTTGTCGTGTAGTTCAAAATAGTTTTGATATTGAAAAGTATCGATACTATCTCCCCGATTAGCTGTTACCGCCGAGGCCCCATAAAATCCTTCCGGCTTCAAGACCTGAAGTTCGAAAGGTCGGTCCTGATAACCGTCGATATAACCGAGGTAGCCAAAATTATTGAGCAAGAAAACTGCTTCTTCATTACTCGTCCCGCTTGGCTCAAAAATATCCGGGCCATCGGGCTCATCGTAGGAGTCACCCATTTTATAACGAATCTCAAATAGGGCTTCGGCCCCATCGATTTGCCAACGGTTAATATCCAATTGCTCACTCTTCAAGGTATCACCATCCACCGTAAGGGCTACCAAGTCCTTTACAAAATGACCGAAATTGCTCACATCATAGGTCCCGGGCACCACGCGTGGAATGTGGAACTCTACCACACTATCTTCGATCATCGGCGGTACGATCCTGATATCGATAAGGTCATCCTCTAAGCTTAAAAGGTCTTGTACGATAGTGTATTTGCGACTATCCTGAATAAGGTCCAATTGAGATCCGGCACGCGAATTTTGCGCTGCAGCGGGATTAATCTGAAATAGAAAAGCAAGGAAAGTAAGGCTCGCTAAAAACTTAAAGTTGGTCATTAATTGAAAATTAGAGACTCCAATGCATAATGGAGGGCATGCGAAAATAAAAAGAGAATTAAGTCAAAAATTGTTCTTTGGACACTTTGACTAAGTTTTAACGTTAAAAAATCGAGAAATGCGGCACTGAAGGCTCTTTGAAGGCTTTCTATTTCAAATTGCATTTTTATATTTGGAGGATTCTAATCAAAACCATTACAATGAAGCGTATTTTATCTTTAGCTCTTCTAGTGGCTGGATTCTCTTTCCAAGAGCTGAAAGCTGACAAAAGCGATCTTTTCAATTTTGAAATCAACGAAGTAAACACTGAGTTAGCTCAAGTTGAAGAATTGGATCAGTACTTGGACGAGAACGACCTGAGCTTTGCAGAACTTCAAGAAATTGACAGTGAATTAATCGCAAACGTATCAGACCAAGCCATGATGAGCCCAGCGATGGCCAAGCGTCACCGCGTGTTGGGTATTCCATCTTGGATTTGGGGTTGTGTATTCGGTGTAGCCGGTGTGGCCATCGTTTACTTCGTAGCCGACAATAAAGACGAGACCAAAGAAGCTCTTTGGGGTTGTGTAGGTGCCGCTGTAATCTACATAATCGTTTACTTCGCCGCATTTGCTACCGCTGCAAGCGCTGCGCTCTAAGAGACTCTTAATTGAAATAATTCCCGCCCCAACAGGGCGGGAATTTTACTTTATACACATGCCATTCCACCGTCTAAGCCTCATTTTCCTTCTCCTCATCGGCAGCTTGTTCCCGCTTAATGGACAAGACTTCTACCGTATTTCGGGCGACTTTTCAATTAAGTCTAAGGACGATAGCACTTTTAGCTTAACCCGCGGAAGTTTCTATTATGACCTCAACTTCAAAAAGGTGGTATATGAGTTAGACTTTCCACAAAAGGAAACTTGGGTGCTTTCGGATTCTATGATTTTCCGCTTACGCGCCGATACTCTTTTTGAAAAAGCTGGTGGAGCATCGATCGTGGAATTCTCTATTTTCCACTTAATTTTAAATAATAAATTGAGTGACTATGGTCTTAAGGAGTCTATCTACGATTTGGATGAGGTCGAAAAAAGTGGCGATATGGTAATCTACACTTGGAGCCCTCCCGCAATTATGAGTTCCATGCTGGGCGACGTACTTTTAAGTCAGAAAAACAAAAGGCTTTTTGGTCTGGTTTTTATGAACGGCGAGGATGAAGTCTTAAGAAGGCAGTTCTTCAGAAACTATGAAAACGTCGGTGGATTGCAATTCCCCACTGAAATTGTAGACTTAGTGAAGGTAGAAGGCTTGGAAGTGGTGCAGAAGACCAATTATAAAAACATTAAAGTGAATGAGTACGGTAAGACGGATAAGTACAATTTTCCTATTCCTGATTAGCCTAGGGCTAAGCGCTCAGGCACCGGAAGACTTTGCCCTAGCAAAGTCGATCATGCAGGAAAGGGAAAAGCCTGATTATAGCTATCATTATGAAGGAGAAACTGAGGTATTGGAATTCATGAAACTTCTCTTCTCTGGATATAAGGCCTTTATCTCTTCGCAGGATATGCAGGCTTGCGTCTTTCATCCATCCTGCAGTGTTTACGCCATGCAAGCCGTGCGCGAAAAAGGATTGATCGGTGGATCGGTAGATGCTTTTGATCGCATGACCCGCTGTCATCCGTTAAACCTAGATCAATACGAAGTTCACAAAGAAAGTGGCTTGGCCCACGACCCTCTTAGCCCCGAGGAAAAATGAGATCATTCATTATCTATTGCCTCCTTTTCTTAGGCAATGCTAGCTTATTAGCCCAAAAAGAAGACCTTTATAACTACCAAAACTCCCTGCGCTTTGCGCAATTTCTCGACCAAAAAGGAAGTCACAAAATGGCCATCCTCGAGTGGGAGCGACTTAATTTGATGAAACCTGGGCAGGACAGCATTCATTGGGCCATGATTCGTGCCTACCGTCTTGCTGATTCATGGGATGAAGGCTTGCAGCGCTTTGATGATCTTTACCCGCAAGCTGCAGCATACCAAAGCTCACAACGTTTAGCCCGTGAACTCAACCAAATTCTTTTTCTCCAAAAGGATTTCGCTCGCATGCAAGAGTTCGTAAGCCTGCACCAAAAGCTTGAAGGTGAGTACGTAAACACGGTTCAAATTAGTTTAGCCTTACGCCAAAGACAGTATACCGAAGCACATGAAAAATACCAACTGCAGAAGCTAAACGAACCTGAGCTTAAGGCTCTTATCGATGAGAGCTTTGCACTGAAAACTAAAAATAAGGCCCTCGCTATTGCCATGAGCACCTTAGTTCCAGGTTCTGGAAAAGCCTATCTGGGCAACTGGAAAGATGGCTTAGTTTCATTCCTTTTCATCGCTGGCTCTGCTTATGGCTCCTATCGCGGCTTCTCACAACAAGGTATTAGCAGTGCTTATGGCTGGATCTTTGGGTCGATTAGCACTGGCTTTTATTTAGGAAATTTATTTGGCACCGCTAAGGCCGTCAACAAATACAATCGCGGCGTACTTGAACACTATCAATCCGATGTGGAGACTTATTTATATCAGCGTTTATAGTTTGTTCGGTATAAGCTTGATCGGGCAAAACCTAGACTCTACCTTGAGTTTGGGAGAAACCCTCTATGCTGGTAAGCAATATGACCAAGCGATCTACTTTTATGAGCGCGCTCGATATTTCTCGCCCCAAGAACTGGAAGTTAATATTCTTTATCGGATGGGCGAATGTTACCGCTTAGGCGGAGAGGCCCCCAAATCTCTAGACTATTACGACCGGGTTTATTTCAGTAGCAAGGAGACCGAGCTACAACAGCAAGCCTTATTGGCCAAGGTTCAAGCCCTAATGCAAATGCGTGAGTTTAATTTGGCTTTGGCCGAGATCTTCGCATCTTCCACACAGGACTCTGAAATTCAGCAGCGCTTCGACTTTTACGAAGGCATTTGTCATTTTGCCAATAAAGATTTTGAACAATCCTTTTATTCCTTTAAGGCTGCGGCCGGAGAGGATAACCTTAAAATGAGCGCTTTAGATCTGCATTACTCGGATACCAGTTCTCTGTACCGACCGCGCCCAATGACCGCAAAGAAGTTAAGCTACTTTTTTCCTGGCTTGGGCCAATTATATGCGGGGGATTTCCGCAATGGCATCAACTCCGCCGTTCTCAACGTAGCCTTCGTTGCCTTGGCTATTAATGTGGGAATTAACTACTCGCTCTTTGATGCATTTATCGCCGTTTTTCCCTGGTTAAATCGTTATTACCTGGGCGGTACAGACAAAGCCAAAATGATCGCTGAGGAGAAATTGCTTAAGAACCGACAAGAGTTCTACCTAGAAGTATTGCGCATTTTAGCGCAAGAGTCTAAAGGCTCACCAACAAGGCGCTAAAAAAGGCCTTCTCATTGGGCAACAATTTAGCACTCGCCTCAATGCCTTGTAAGATGCCTGGTCTTTCCAGATCCTTATCCTGGCTATAATGCTTGAAATACTCGATGCGGTAGATCCAATTATCTGGGTAGCGCTCCACTAAGTATTTAAGATTCTCCTGGGCCTGCTGGGGCCTATCTTCCAATTGCAAACGGTAGGCAAAATATGCTGCTTCCGAAGAAACAATGGGCGATTCACTGGTCCTTAGTGCTTCAAGCTGGGCGGGCTTAACCCTTTGCGGCGGACTAGGCATAAGCACCGTAAGACTCCAATAAAGCGGATTACTACTAAACTCCTGATAGGCCAAGGCATAGATCAATTGCACCAATTTTATTTCTTCTGGCGCCGACTGCTTCGCCAGTAATTGCTCCATAGATTCAAATGAATCCCAGTAGGAACTAAGGCTTGCTAAACCCTTCCCTTGAAGTGCGGCAGCCCGAGCCAAGAAAAAAGAATTTAAGACCCTATCGATCAAAATCTGGTCTGAGCCACCTTCCAGTGCATTGGCCTTGATTTGAGCTAATCGCTCTTGATGGTAAGATCGATTGGCCCCTCGCAACATTTGCTGCCAGTGGTATTGCATCTTGGCAAATCGCATTTCTACCTTCGAGCAATCTGCCAAAAGCGGTGATTCAAGGTCTACTCTTTCAAAATTTTGCAGCGCTAAATACCAATCCTGCAAGCCTTGGTGCTCATAAAGAAATGGAGAAACATCGGCTTTCAGCCACTGAATGCTAAGGAGAAAAAGCAAAACGAATTTGCGCATGAAAACTAAGTCAGGTTCTTAATGCTATCCTTCCTAGTTATGGTGAGCGAATGTACCGCAACTATTCCATAACCGATGCATAAGGTTAAGAAGACGGTGAAGATAATGATAAGAGGATCTATAGAAGTTTGATAGGCAAAGTTCTGCAACCACTTCCAAGTAACAAAGATCGAGAGTGGAATAGCAATTAACACTCCAATTAAGGTAACCACGACCAGCTCCTTGAAGATCAAATTGACCACATTCCAGCGTTCGGCACCCAGCACACTGCGAATAGCTATTTCCTTAGTGCGTAATCCGGTGGTGAAAGAAGCCAAACCTACAAATCCTAAGATAGAAGTAATGATCGCGATAATTGTAAGGTAAAGGATCAACCGCGATTGGCGGAGCTCCTCCTCGTATAGCTCCAAAAGGTTTTTACGGAGAAAGGAAAATTGGAATGGCACGGTGGGAACCAAAGCCGTCCATCGCCTTTCGATATCATCTAAGGCCGCATAGACCTGCTGCCTCTCGATCTTTAAGTGTAAAACCCGCGCTACCGAGCGGTTCAAGCTTAAGATGAGCGGGGCCATTTCTGAATGCAAAGATTGAGCGTTGAAATTAGCGCATACACCGATCACCTTGGCCTTAACCAATACACCGCCATCCTCATCGATCCCAGTTTGCACACGCTTCCCAATGGCGCTCTCCCAACCCATATAATCTACCAAGGCTTGATTTACGATCAGAACCTCATTAAGGGTATCGGCGAGATCTGCTTGACTAAAACCCCTCCCTTCGAGTAAGGGAATTTCCATCGTACTTAAATACTCGGGGCCTACCGATAGAAAGTTTATTGTTTCTCTGCGGTACTGGGAAGATCCATCTTGTTCGAACTCAAAAAGACCTCTAAAAGTACCACTTCCGGTTACGCTGGCTCCAGTGGTAACCGCCTCAACGAAGGAGCTGCGACCAAAGGATTCAGTAAGCTCCTGTACTTTTTGAATACTGCTGGTATCCTGAATGCTCACCAAGACCACTTCATCGGCATTAAAGCCTAAGTTTCGATTCTTGATGTACTCCATTTGCCGGTACATAAAGAAAGCGGTTATAACCACCGCTACCGATACGGTTACCTGAAAAGTCACCAGTACCTTCCTCGGCATATAATCCTGCCGCTGTAATCCCTTGCGATTCGAAAAGGCATCGAGGGGTGAAACCCTCGATAAGTTGATAGCCGGATAAAAGCCGCTAAACAATCCAACCGAAAAAGCCAGCAGGATCGAAAACAATAACAAGTTCGGTTTATCGCTAAAGTCTAAACTAAGGTCCCTCCCTACCGCACTATTAAATGGTAAGATCTCCGTCCCAACTTCTACGAGGGCGAAAGACAAAAGGAGTGCGGTAAGCGATAGTAGTACAGATTCTACCAGTATCATCAAACGGATTTCGGCGGCATTGGCCCCTAAGACCTTACGCATCGCTGCTTCTCGAATTCGCTTAAGACTCCGCGCGGTAGCCATATTCACATAATTGATAATGGCCAAGATGAGAATGAGCAGGCCAATCCCAGCAAAACCATAAACATAGGCCAAGCGCCCACCGGGTCTATCGTAAACTTTATTGGAGTTAAAATGCAGATCGGCGATGGGCTGGAGGTTGATATAATACTTGCCCTGCACTGCCTCGGCGAAACTGGCCATATAACGGTCGAAAAAACCCTCGAACTTGGCCTCCACAAAGTTGGGCCCTACTCCGTTCCGCAGCTTCACGAAGGTGTAGTATCCTGCCTGCCAGAGGCTCAAAGCTAAGTCAACCGTATCCTGCGATAGATTGGGCTCCGAGATCATTGCCTGAAAATAATGGTGGCTATTTTCGGGCATATCTTCCATTACTCCCCTTACTTCATACATATAGTTAGAAGTGGAAATACTTCTACCTATAATATCGATGCTTCCGAAATAGCGCTCTGCAAAGGTCCTACTTAGCACAATGCTACGCGGTTTCACCAAAGCCTGCTTCGGATCACCACGTAAAAATTTGAGCGAAAAGACCTTAAAGAAATTCGAATCTCCGATCGCCACTTCCTCCACTTGGTCTCGCAAACTATCACTCTGAAAGTAAATGCTATTCTCTAAATGAAAAATATGGGTACTGGCCTGTACTTCCGGATAATATTCATCCATCAGATAAGCTAAACCAAAACCACTTCCACCGTAAACTTCCACCGGATTGCCTAAGTGAAACTCAGAGTTAACCCGGTAAATACGTTGATGATCTTGCCAGTGCTTATCGTAAGTAAATTCCGAATAAAGATAAAGGGCTACCAGAAGAGAAACCGCCAAACCAATGGCCAAACCGCCTAAGTTTAGCGCGGTATAAAGCTTTTGCCGGTATAAGCTACGAAAGGCATATGGCAGCCTAGAGATTAGCATGCAAGACCTTTTTCTCCGAAACTATCGAGCCGTCTAAAACCCTTACGATCCTTTGAGAATAAGAAGCATCATGACTAGAATGCGTAACCATAACCACCGTAGTGCCCTTATCGTTAAGACCACTGAGCATTTCCATTATATCATTACCCTGACTAGTATCCAGGTTTCCGGTCGGCTCATCGGCCAGGATCAACTTGGGATCTGTAATAATGGCCCGCCCCACTGCAACGCGTTGCTGCTGACCACCCGATAACTGATTGGGGAAAAAGTCTCGGCGATGACCGAGCGAAATACGATCCAATACTTGCAGTACTTTTTCGCGCCTTTCGGCGGATGGAACTTTAAGGTAATGCAGCGGTAGCGCTATATTTTCGGCTACGGTAAGGTCGTCGATCAAATTAAAGTTCTGAAAGACAAAGCCAATTTGCTCCTTCCGGATCTGTAATTTTTGCTTCTCACCTATTTGCTGAACGTCTTGATCGCGAAACACGAATAATCCTTCATCGTAGGTATCCAAAAGCCCTAGAATATTCAATAATGTGGTCTTGCCACAACCACTAGGCCCCATAATGGAAACGAATTCACCTTCTTGAACGTGAAGGTCAATATCATTGAGCGCGCGAGTTTCTACCCCCTGCGCACGATATACTTTGGATAAATTGTGTATTCGAATCATTGATCAGCTAGTCCTACAAATTAACGGAAAAGCTCATAATGACAGAGGACTTAGTTTGAGGAGGGATGAAAAAGAAAAAAACCTCGGCTTTACGACAGACCTGCAAGAGGATAACCGATTTAACCCTAAATTCTGCTACTTGAACTAATTAAACAACCAAATTCAAATGTTGCAGGGTGCCGCCTTTAAAGAACGTTGCTGTGATCGCGGAACCGAGGTTTTTTTAATTTCATCGTAAGCCTTCAATTCAAGAAGAGTTTCCAGCTTTTTATGCTTTAGTTTTCGTGCTTATACTTAGTGCGAAGCCTATGCCATAAAATTAAAATATTGACTATCAATAACTTAAATGTAGCACCTGAAAAAAACCTGTTCGATTTCGAACAGCTACTTGTTCGATTTCGAACAGTGGTCTACTTTCGATAATGTGAAAAAGCCCCATCATATATTGATCGTCGATGATGACGATGACGTTCTAACTAGCGCGCGTATTCTCCTCAAGCAGCACTACGCCAAAGTAGAAACTAGCGAAGATCCCAATCAGCTTAATCAGATCTTGAGTAAACAAAGGATTGACCTGGTATTACTGGACATGAACTTTCGCAAGGGGCGTAATGATGGCGCCGAAGGTCTCTATTGGCTCAACCATATTTTAGAGCTAAGCCCTGAAACACAGGTGGTACTTATGACCGCTTACGGAGAGGTGGAATTGGCCGTGAGGGCAATTAAAAAGGGGGCCTTCGATTTTGTACTTAAGCCTTGGACCAACGAAAAGCTCTTGGCCACATTAAATAATGCCTTGCAACTGGCAAAACAGAAGCAAAAGGTGGTTAAGCTACAGAACAGCAATAGGCAATGGGAAGACCAAGCCGGACTTAAGGAAGACGACCTCCGCAGTAGATCTCCCAAAATGCAAGCGGTATTAGAAACCTTAGCCAAGGTGTCCAGCACCGATGCAAATATTCTTTTGCTGGGCGAAAATGGTACGGGTAAGAGTGCCTTGGCTCTTAGTATTCACCGACAAAGTATACGTAAGCATGAGCCCTTTGTAGCCGTGGACCTCGGAGCGATTAGCCCTAACTTATTCGAAAGCGAGCTCTTTGGTCACAAGAAAGGAGCCTTTACCGATGCGCAAGAAGACAAAGTAGGCCGTTTTGAAACAGCACAAGAAGGCAGCCTCTTCCTTGATGAAATAGGAAACCTAGACCTCAGCTTGCAGTCTAAACTTTTACACGCCCTACAAAGCAAGCAAATACGCCGCGTGGGGGAAAATCAGAACCGAAGCGTGGATGTTCGCCTCATCTGCGCAACCAATAGCCCCATACACGATTGGGTTGCAGAAAATCGTTTCCGGCAAGACCTTTTATACCGCATTAATACGGTAGAAATTACCGTACCTCCCCTCCGTGAGCGAATAGAAGACATTCCCTTCTTGGCAAGGAAATTCTTTGAGCGCTTCAAAGCTAAATACCAAAAGGATAAACTGAGTCTTTCCCTACCGGCGCTCGATGCGCTTTGCGAATACCATTGGCCGGGCAATGTGCGCGAATTGGAACACAGCATGGAAAGAGCAGTGATCTTAAGCAGTAATAAAGAAATTGCTCCAGAAGACCTTCAATTAAAAAGTGGAGAAGCCTCAAAACCAAAAGGTCTAAATTTGGAAGAAATGGAACGGCACTTGGTCACCGAAGCGCTGGATAAGCATCGTGGTAACATTTCAAAAGCAGCTAAAGACCTTGGACTAACTCGGGCCGCCCTGTACCGAAGAATGGAAAAATATGAGCTTTAAGGACTTTTCCATCCAAATAATCTTACGCATTCTAGGCTTGGCTTTTACCATGGGCTTGGCCTTTTATCTATCCTTTAATTACCAGGTATTTTTCTCATTGGTGGTCCTTAGCCTGATCTTTATAGGCCAAGCATATGAACTATGGCATTACCAAATGAAGATAGTGCGCGAAACCCGCAAGTTTCTAGAAGGTGTTCGTTTTGAAGATTACAGCACTAGCTTCGAATTAGCCCAATCTGGCCAAGCCTTTGCTAAAATGGAGCAAGAGTTTGTAAAACTTCTGGCCAAGCTGAAAGAAAACCGCAATGCCGGCGATCAACATCAAGAGGTATTACGCTTGGTCTTAGAAAATGTAAACATCGGACTAATGTTGATCGACACCGATGGGAAGATCATTTTTAGCAATGATAAATGCTCCGATCTACTGGGAATCCCCGCTTTTAAGGAATGGCAAAGGGTGCAAGATAAATTACCCAGTTTGGCCGAGGCCGTGGGTGATTTTTCATTTAGTGGCAGGAAACTCTGGTCTCCGCTCCATAAAAGCGAACAAGAAGATTTTTACCTCGACTTGAGGCATATCAAGGTTCAAGGTAATTCCCTGCATCTTCTTAGTATTGGCACCATCCGTAATGTTATTGAAGAAAAAGAAATAGACGCTTGGCATCGTTTAATTCGCATTTTGGCGCATGAAGTGATGAATTCGGTTACGCCGGTGGTATCACTCAGTGAAACTTTGGGTGACATGATCCATCAAGAAGGGAGCTTAAAAAAAGCCTCAGACCTTGACGAGGACGACATGAAGGATATTGCGGAGGGCTTAAAAACCATTATTCGACGCAGTAGAGGAATGTTGAGCTTTGTAGAGGAGTATCGAAAACTCAGCCAAATTCCCTCCCCTAAGAAGAGCTTGGTAAGCATTAAAGAACTGTTTGAAGATTGCCAGTCTTTAATGCAAAAAGAAGCCAAAGCCAAAGGAGTGGAATTGAGCTATCGGCTCGACCAAAGCCGGCTAGCAATCGAGGCCGATCAGAAAATGATCGAACAGGTTATCATTAATCTCATTAAAAATGCCATCGCTGCTTTGGAAGGAATCGAAGAGGCTAAGATCCTTATGCAGGCCAAACTGGCTCATGAGGGAGTACTCATAGAGGTTGCCGATAACGGTGAAGGCATCGACAGTGAATTACTCAGTCAGATCTTTATACCTTTCTTTACCACGCGAAAAAATGGTTCCGGGATCGGCCTAAGCTTGAGTAAAACCATTATGAAACTGCATGATGGTGACCTAAGAGTTAAAAGTAAGCCAGGTGAAGGCACGGTATTTAGTCTCTGCTTTTGTGATGGCAACGATTAAATAGCCTCAATCAGCAAGATCCACCGCAATTGCCTCACCGGGATTATAAAGGAACAAGCGCTGATTCAAAGCATCAACCGACACGGAAGAACTATGTAAATAAGGGTAGTCCTCAGCTTTAAAGCTTTGCAATGATCCACTTGCTAGCGCGAGACGATTTAGCTGAAAAACCCCGTTCTTTTGGCTGGTAAAGAAAAGTTCATCGTCTAGGCTACCGGCTTGCACCCATCTCGTGCGCTGACCAATATTTATCCGTGGCTTTAATACTCCACCGGTATTGAGGTCTAAACAGTCCAGGCCCTCTTCAGAACTCACCACGAATAAGCGATCTAGGTTTGGTAGATTTACAAATTACCAAGGACTTTGTTCAAAGAACCTTATTCTACGGTCCAGCTGCGCTCACCGCGGATGAGTTCGTCCAAGTCACCTTCTCCCCGCGCTTCTTTAGCGTGATTCAATTGTGCCATCATCTCATCCTCGTAACAGGGTCTTTGCGCTTGATAGAAAATGCCAAAAGGTCTTGGCAGGCTATCATCAAAAAAGCGGCTTAAAATATAGGCCTTGGTGGGGTCGGAACTATCGTGGACCCATAACCCATCGGTTGAAGTTCCTTCCTCTAATTCAACTACCTCAGGCTTTAGGCCATTTAAGCGAATCCCCTTGGTTCCTTCAGCAAAGATCAAGGGTTGTCCCTCCTCCAGCTGTAAGACGAATTCGTTCTTTAACTTCTTATCGGTAAAGTTTAGGAAAGTTCCGTCATTAAAAACATTGCAATTCTGATAAACCTCAATAAAGCTAGTTCCTTTATGTAAGTGACTGGCATTTAGAACATGACGAAGATGCTTAGGGTCGCGGTCGATACTGCGCGCCACAAAAGTCGCATCCGCGCCAAGCGCCAAAGCCAAAGGATTAAAAGGATGATCTAAACTCCCCAAGGGACTGCTTTTGGTTTTCTTGCCAAACTCAGAAGTTGGTGAATACTGCCCCTTAGTTAAACCGTAGATCTCATTATTAAAGAGGAGAACATTTAGGTCGATATTTCGACGTAATAAGTGCATTAGATGGTTTCCTCCTATACTAAGGCCATCACCGTCGCCGGTAATAACCCAAATACTTAGATCGGGATTTGCCATTTTCAAACCAGAAGCTACCGCCGGCGCCCTGCCGTGAATACTATGCATACCATAGGTATTCATATAATAGGGAAAGCGGGAACTGCAACCAATGCCAGAGATAAACACTAAGTCCTCCTTAGCGATACCTAGCTCGGGCACCACCGATTGCATTTGCTTTAAAATACTATAGTCGCCACAACCAGGACACCATTTAACCTCTTGGTCACTGCTAAAGTCGCGCGCCGTTAATTTAACCGGTGTATCCATCCTTCAACATTCTTTTTATCTCCATCAGGATCTCTTCGGCGAGGAAGGGTTTACCCTGAATTTTATCTAACACATGCGCCTCCACCAAGAACTGGTCGCGTATTATTCGCACGAGCTGACCATTGTTCAACTCTGGAATCAGCACTTTCTCAAAATTCTTTAAGATCGAAGCCAAGTCCTCTGGTAAAGGATTAATGTTGCGCAAATGCAGTTGCGCTACCGAAAGCCCTTCCGCCAAAGCCTGCCCAACCGCTACTTGAATTGCGCCTTTGGTATTACCCCAGCCTAGCACTAATAAATCGCCTTTTTCAGGTCCTTGCAATAAAGCTGTGGGAGGGTACTCCTGTGCCACCAAAGCTACTTTCCGTGCCCTGGTTTTAACCATTAGCTCGTGGTTTTCGGGATCATAACTCACATTACCGGTCTTATCCTCCTTTTCTAAACCACCCAGTCGATGCTCCAAACCAGCGGTGCCTGGAATAGCCCATTCGCGCACTTCCCGAGCATCTCTTTCATAGGGTAGATAATCACCTTCTGCTTTAGGGAAAGGTGCTTTGATCGCCTCAATGTCTTGCGATTTCGGGAATTTCCAAGGTTCGGAACTATTGGCGATATAGCCATCGCTCAATAAAATCACCGGTGTCATATGTTCTATAGCAATGCGACTTGCGTCGATCGCCGCCTGGAAACAATCGGAAGGCGAAGCAGCTGCAATTACTGGTATAGGTGTTTCACCGTTCCGACCATAAATAGCCTGCATTAGATCGCTTTGCTCCGTTTTTGTAGGTAAACCGGTGCTGGGACCACCGCGCTGCACATTAACTACCACCAAAGGTAGCTCCAACATCATGGCCAGGCCCAAGGCCTCTGTCTTAAGCGCCATTCCAGGACCCGAGGTTCCAGTTACGCCCAAGGCTCCGCCGAAGCTAGCTCCTATCGCAGAAGTGATCGCAGCAATTTCATCTTCGGCCTGAAAGGTCTTCACACCATAATTCTTGCGGGCCGCCAATTCGTGCAGAATATCAGAAGCAGGAGTAATAGGATACGAGCCGTAAAAAAGCTCTAGACCACTTTTCTTGGCAGCGGTGATCAAGCCTAAGGCCAAGGCCTGATTACCGGTAATATTGCGGTACTCGCCAGCGGGCAATTTGGCTTTTTCTATTCGGTAACGCGTGATCGCCTCAATGGTGTCGCCGTAATTGTATCCGGCCATTAAGGCTTTCCGGTTCGCTTCTAAAACGATCGGTTTATGCTTGAACTTCTCTTCCAAGAAGTTGAGGGTAACATCTAGATCACGATTGTAGAGGAAATAAATGAAGCCCAGCACGAACATGTTGCGAGAACGATCGCGATCTCGTGGGGCAATATCCACTTCCTTCATCGCATCGCGGTTGAGGCGAGTCACCTCAATTTCGTAAAACTGATAATCGGCTGGTTTATTGAGCAGCGGGTTCTCTTCATCCTCATAACCAGCCAAGCGCAAATTCTTTTTATCGAATCCAGCTGGATCTACGATAGCCACTCCCGCCGGCTTCAGGTTAGGGAAGTTCTTGCGATAAGCCGCAGCATTCATGGCAACCAATACATCGGGCCGCCCACCTGGAGTGTGAATTGTTTCACTGCCAAAGTTGATCTGAAATCCAGACACCCCAGAAACCGTTCCGATCGGAGCGCGAATCTCCGCAGGGAAATCGGGAAAAGTGCTTAAATCGTTTCCCGCCAAAGCGGTAGTACTGGCAAACTGTGATCCGGCCAACTGAATTCCATCACCCGAGTCGCCAGCAAAATGAATGGTTACTTTAGAAAGGGTTTGGGTCTTTTTCATTGTCGTGGTTTAGAGACTTCCGATTTCCACCACTGAACTGATTTCAGGGGCATGCTTGCGAATAGTCATTTCCACTCCACTTTTTAAGGTCATTTGATTTACACTGCAGCCAATACAGGCCCCGTGCAATTCAACTTTCACTGTGCCATCATCTTCTAGCGACACCAAACTTATGTCGCCACCGTCAGACTTCAGGAAAGGACGAATCTCATCCAGCGCTACGCCTATGCGATTCAATATATCCTCTTTGTTTTTCATTGCTTAATCTTTAACCGCAGAGCAACCCGCCATAGTTGTTATCCGGGTGATCTCTGTAGGTGGTAATTCGTCATTACGGCGCACTAGCTCTTCCACGGTACGACGCGCGATCGCTTCAAAAGCCTCCTGAGCTGGTGTTCCTTCTTGTAGGGCGGCCGGACGACCAACATCGCCTGCCTCGCGAATACTCTGAACGATTGGTAATTCGCCCAAGAAAGGTACTTGCAGCTGATTAGCTAGGTTCTTCACTCCATCCTCTCCAAAGATATGATACTTATGATCGGGTAACTCAGGTGGCGTGAAATAGGCCATGTTTTCGATCATACCTAATACCGGTACATTGATGTTCTCTACTTTAAACATGGCTACCCCCTTACGGGCATCGGCCAAAGCCACGTTTTGAGGAGTACTAACGATCACAGCGCCGGTAATAGGCACGGCCTGAACGGTAGAAAGGTGAATATCGCCAGTCCCTGGAGGCAGGTCTAAGATCATAAAATCCAGCTCGCCCCAGTGTGCGTCGCGCAGTAATTGATTCAATGCTTTGGAAGCCATAGGTCCACGCCAAACCACCGCTTGATCTGGCTTAGCGAAGAAACCGATCGACAAAAGTTTAACGCCGTAACTTTCTACCGGATCCATTTTACTCTTGCCGTCTACATTTATAGTTCCTGGTCGAGCGGTCTCAACGTCGAACATGGTAGGCATCGATGGCCCATAAATATCTGCATCTACCAAACCTACCGAAAAACCCATTTGCTTTAAGCTGATCGCTAGATTGGCAGCCACGGTAGATTTACCCACCCCGCCCTTACCGGAGGCCACCGCAATAATATTCTTAACGCCGGGTAATGCTTCACCGCGTATCATATTGGCGCGTTCTTCGGCCGCTTTGGGCACCTCAATATTTACGGTGATCTTTAATTTCTTATCTACCTGCTCGTGAACCTGCTTTAGGATATCCACTTCCAATTTCTTCTTCACGTGCAAGGCGGGCGATTCTGAGATCACGTCCACGATTACTTCATCGCCGAATATCTGCACATTTTTCACGTGTCCGGCATTAACCAAATCCGTTCCTCCTTTGGTTGCCTTGATAGATTCTAGTGCTTTTATAATGTCACTCTTGGTGTAAGCCATTCTGGATTTTTGTTTGAGCAAAAATAAGACAGAAGTCACGCAATTAATAATGACATCTATCACCTATTTAAAAGAATAGAAAAGCCTTATAATTAGCCGAATAAATGCTGAAAGACCTCTTCTACTTGAGAGCAGCGAATCACCTTGATACCGCTATCGCCTTTAAACTTGGAAGAAGCAGAAATAAGAATTTCTTCAAAACCCAGTTTCTCGGCTTCCGAGACCCTTTGTTCAATGCGCGGC
>CBFHJH010000008.1:86832-100359 GCA_965656185.1 Croceimicrobium sp. | reverse complement strand
CACCGGTCTCAATTCGCCCGATAAGCCCACTTCGGCTGCAAAGCACACTTTGGAAGTAAGTGCGATGTCTTCGTTCGAACTTAAGATCGCTGCTACAACGGCCAAGTCGATCGCAGGATCATCAACCTTAATACCCCCCGTAATATTCAAAAAGACGTCTTTGGTGCCCAGCCTAAAACCGCAACGCTTTTCCAAAACCGCCAAAAGCATATTTAGTCGTCGCGTATCGTACCCAGTAGTACTACGCTGGGGCGTACCATAAACCGCCGAACTGCAAAGAGCTTGTACTTCGATAAGCATAGGGCGGATCCCTTCTAAGGTAGCTGCTACAGCATTACCGCTTAAGTCGGCTCCTCGCTCGGACAGCATTAATTGAGATGGGTTTTCTACGATTCGCATGCCCGCTCCATGCATTTCATAAATACCAATTTCATGAGTAGAACCAAAACGATTCTTATGCGCCCTTAATAGTCGATAAATATGATGGCGGTCACCCTCGAACTGCAGCACCGTATCTACCATGTGTTCCAATAGCTTTGGCCCGGCGATCTGTCCTTCTTTGGTAATGTGACCAATGAGAAATACCGGTGTACCCGTTTCCTTAGCGAATTGGATCAACTCGGCCGAACATTGGCGAATCTGAGAGACCGAACCAGGGGCAGAATCGATCAAGGGAGATTGTAAGGTCTGAATAGAGTCGATCACCAAAATATCGGGCTCATTCTCCTGTGCCAATTGAAATATTTCTTGGCTTTGCGTGGAGGTAAGTAAATAACATTTTTCGTTTTGGATCCCGATTCGCTGAGCCCGCATTTGCACCTGATGTTCACTCTCCTCTCCCGAAATGTAAAGCACTTTCTTGGGTAAGCGCAAGGCCATCTGCAGCATCAGGGTACTTTTCCCGATACCCGGTTCACCGCCAATCAAGACCACCGAACCACTTACGATTCCACCGCCTAACACACGATCAAGTTCCGAGTCACCGCTGGCAAAACGCTGCGCTTCATCGGCCTTTACATCTCTTATGGAACGTATGGAGGCTTTCGCCTGAGAGGACTTTACCGATCCTTTTTTCCAATCGGTTTTAGAGGGCGCTTGCACAACTTCCTCCACGATGCTGTTCCACTCGCCACAACGCGAGCATTGGCCCATCCACTTGGAGTGCTTGGCACCACATGACTGACAAAGATATTCGACCTTCGCCTTTGCCATTAAAGATCTAATATTCTTCCCTTAAGCTCTTTGGGATTACTTGGACTAGTGCCTTCGAAAGCCAATTTGGCCTGACTAAATTGCGCCACCGCCGAATCGATATCCTCGTACAACACAATGCCATGAACCACCTGTAAATTGGCTACTTGGAAGATAGTGTCATCGCTTATCCCTTTAGGTAAGGCTACGATAAGCTTATCAACCAAAGCTAGGTAATCTAATAACTTGATTAAGCTGTTAGAACTACAAGCCCAATTAGCGTAAAACAATACTACCGACTCTTCCCCGTAAATAGACCAAGAGTTGATCTTGCGTTCCATATCGGGGAGACTCATCTTTTTAGCTCTAAGGGCTTCTCTTAAGGTCATGATAATTCTTTTTTCAAAATTCTTCGGGCGCGATATACCATAGGTAATGCAAGGACGCCAGCGATCAAGGTCATAATCAGCTGTCCGCTGTGTACTAAAGTAGCAAAACTAAGTCCATCTGCTTCTTGGATACCCAAGACCCCCAAGGCTAGCATCACCAAGTAATGATAAGAGCCTATCCCACCGGGAGAAGGCACCACCATGCCCATGCCGCCAGCGATCATCACGAAGAGCCCATTGGCCAGGCTTATGTCTTCAGTGGCTGGCAGTGCGAAGATCACCACGTAGATCATCAAGAAATACATGATCCATATAAAGGCAGTATGGCCATAAAAAGCCCACTTGTGTTCCACCTTGGAAAGAGACTTGAATCCTTCTTTAAAACCTTGCCATAATTCGCGCACTTTGGCAAAAATGGGCAGGGCCTGAATGCGCCGGCGAAAAATAAAGGCTAGGACCACCAAAAGGCCAAAGCCGATGATCAAGATCAGTTTCAAACTGAGGCCAGACGACTCTGCACCTTCTGCATTGGCAAAAGCCTGACTAAAGAAGTCCTGCAGATTACCCAGTTGAATAATAAAGGTGAATAAAATAAGGGCTAATAGAATAATGGCATCGATCACTCTTTCTAAGACCACCGTACCAAATAGGCGCTCTAAAGGAATGTCATCAGTGCTTTTCAAGGAAGTACAGCGCATCACTTCTCCGGCTCTCGGAACTACAGCATTGGCAAAGTAGCCTACCGAAATCGCGTGAACCGCATTCCACGGTTTAGCCTTTTTACCTAAAGGCTCCAATAACAAATTCCAACGTAAGCCGCGGCTAATGAAAGCGGCATAACCCATGATCATGGACAAAATAACGTAAGAATAGTCAGCCGACTGAAAGTCTTCGACCAATTTCGACCACTCGGCTTTACGAAAGGCCAAATACAAGAAAACCCCACCAATGCTGAGGAAGAGAAAATATTTCAGGATGTCTTTAAAGCGCGCTTTCAAAAAATCAGTTTAAGCTATTATCCATTTCATTGGGAAAGATAACGCGCGGACTAAAGCTTTTAGCTTCTTCAAAGTCCATCGAAGCGTAGGCAATTATGATGATAATGTCGCCCGCCTGCACTTTACGCGCTGCTGGGCCATTCATAGTAATCTCGCCCTTTCCTCTTTCACCTTTTATCACATAGGTATCTAAGCGTTCTCCATTATTAACATTTACAATGGAAACCTTTTCACCCTGAATCAAATTGGCTGCATCCATTAAATTTTCATCAATGGTAATGCTACCTATATAATTAAGATCGGCACCGGTTACTTTAACGCGGTGGATCTTCGATTTTAATACCTCGATTAGCATGCGGCAAAATTACGCTTTAAAGCAAAATCTGCGATGCCTTTAGGGGCAAATCTAATAGAGATCAAGGTTATCGATCAAACGTACTCCTTCACAAAATGCGCCAATGAAAACCCGGACCGCTCGGTGCTTTTGCCAGTCCTTCACTTTTTCCATGCTCTCTGTGTCGGCAAAATCGATGTACTCCAAGTTTAAATCACTGGCTTCAAAGTGATCTTGGATCGCCTTACGAAGCCCGTCCGGCTTATAATCCTGGTAATTTGCACGAGCCCAGATCATCTCACGGTAAATGATGGACGCTTCTTGCATTCCTTCCGCCGAAAGGCGATAATTACGACTACTCATGGCGAGCCCTGATTCATAGCGCTCCGTTTCGCAACCAATAACCTCTACCGGTAGTTTATAATGACGCGCCATGAGCCTTACGATCTGTAATTGTTGGAAATCCTTTTCTCCAAAATAGGCCCGCTGGGGTTTGATCATTTCAAAAAGACGACGCACCACCGCTACCACACCCGGAAAATGACCCGGTCGATAATCGCCTTCCATGCCTTGATCCAAACCTTGTAGATCCAAGTGGTCGGGTTTCACCTCATCACCATAAACCTCCGCCACCGAAGGAATAAAAACTGCGGTAGCCCCTTCTTTTTCCAAATAACTTAGATCGGCATCGGTGCGACGGGGGTACTTTTCAAGATCCTCTGCATTATTGAACTGCGTGGGATTAACAAAAATACTTACGATAGTAGCTTGATTCTCGGCTTGCGCTCGATGTAAAAGCCCCATGTGCCCTGCGTGCAAAGCGCCCATGGTGGCCACAAACCCCAAATCGTGCTGCTGCTCTTTTAATTTACTCTGAAATTTTTGCAGCTCCTCAAGAGTATGAAACACTTGCATCTATAAGGCATTGAAGCGGGTAAAGCTATCATTATAAATTGAGTTATTCACAAAAAAGCTATATTTTTGCAGGCCTTTAGAATCTAGATTAAAACGGAATCATGGATAGCAAGAGAATATTGTATGTGAGCCAGGAGATTCACCCCTACCTCCCAGAGAATGAAATTTCAAAACCTTCGCTTGAGCTGCCGCGCAAGATGAACGAGAGCGGCCACCAAGTGCGGGTATTCATGCCTCGCTACGGTCTCATTAATGAGCGTCGCCACCAATTGCACGAAGTGATTCGTTTGAGCGGTATCAATATCATCATCGACGATGAAGATCAGCCCTTGATCATCAAAGTAGCATCAGTGCCTCAAGCACGCATGCAGGTTTACTTTATCGATAATGATGAGTTCTTCAAACGCAAATCTATTTTCTACACTGAAGACGAAGAATTTCACGACGACAACGATAAACGTGCCATCTTCTTTTGCCGCGGAGTAATTGAAACGGTAAAAAAATTAGGATGGAGCCCTGATATCATTCATTGTCACGGCTGGATGGCTAGCTTCTTACCACTCTATTTAAAGAAGTTCCACCACGACGACCCCATGTTCTCGGATAGCAAAACCGTGCTTTCTGTTTACGGAGCCACGGAAGAAAAAATGAGCGAAAAGCTACCTAACTACCTCGCCTTCGACGGAGTAGAAGAAGCAGAAACCAAGGCCTACGAGAAATCTAATATCAGTTCGGTATACCAAGCCAATATGAAATACTGCGACGGAGTAGCTTTAGCGGGAAGCAGATTGCAAGATGAGATGAAAGAATATGTGAAAGAAAACGTTAGTTCATTCATCGACCTTACTTCCTCAGAAAAACCACATGAGGAAATTACAACGCTGTATGAGCAAATCAGCGTTGAAGAATCTTTGGCCTAATTTTTATGACAAAACATATTTTTAAAACCTTAAAGCGAGCCATTCTTATAATGGCTCCTTTGCTTTTGGTAATTTCCTGTGAAAGACCAACCGACAACCTTGGCTTTGAACAGATCATTGGCGGTACTATTGAAGCAGACACCATGCACCTTAAAGTAGTTTCCTATACCGCCCCTATCGATAGCATTGTAGTTGCCTTGGATTACGAACGGCAGCAGCTACTAGGTGGTTACAATCCCGTGCGGATCATGGGCCAAAGCCAAAGCACCTACTTTGGAACCGAAAAGGCCATTTTGGTGAGTCAATTGCTGCCCGAGCAGGTAAATGCCAACTTTGGCTCCAATCCGGTGGTTGACTCGGTAAACCTTTACATTCGATTAACCGGTTCCTATGGTGATACCAGTTTACCAATGGATATTGCCGTGCACCTGCTCGACGAAGGACTTTCACGCGACAGTAATTTCTACTCTAATTTCCGTCCGGTTTTGGGACAGGAATTAGGTCGTTTAGACGCTTACTTACCCCGTCCAAAAACGGAAAAATCCTTTGAAGGACAAGTGGCACCAGCCCACCTGCGCATTCCCCTAGATACTGCCTACTTTCAAGCTAATTTCGCTGATGTGGGTGATGGAAGCTTCGAAGCCTTTAGCGAGTTTGAAGCTTTTACCGAATATTTTAAAGGTATCCAATTAAGTAGTGAAAGCGGAGGCGCCATACTGAACACCAATTTAGCTAGTGCTTACAGCTTGCTGCGCATATATTACCACAACGACAACGACACTACATTCACCGACCTCAGCTTCGATCAAGATCGCTCCTCAGTGCCCATCAACTTTAGCACTTTTGATCTTGACTACAGCGGATCGAATTTAGCTCGTTTAAGTTTAGATTCTGTAAATGGCGAAGCTCAAACCTACGTGCAGTCCATGGGTGGAGTTTGTACTGCCTTCAAATTTGAAAAAGCCAAGATAGACAGCCTGCTTGATGAGGGTCTTATTGTAAATGGCGCTCAATTAGAAGTGTACACCGCCCAAGGAACCGGAGAATCTGTGGCACCAAGCCCCAGTATGGAGTTGCGTTTCTTAGAAGGAAGAAGCCTGAACGACCGCATCATCGACTTCCAAGACGCCAGTGATGTTAATGGTGCATTAAATCGTGGTGTCCTGCGTAATAACAAATACAGTTTCGATATTAGTCGGCACCTTTTCTCAGTACTTAATTCGGGAGAAAACAATACTTTAGCCATTGTTCCGAAGACGCGAACTACCGCGGCCAACAGAACAATTTTGAGGGGAGGATCAGGTAGCTCAGAGCGTGCTACCGTTGTTGTTTATTATACTAAACCTTAGTAATACTATGTGCGGAATTGTAGGTTACATTGGTAACAAGAACGCCGTCCCCGTAATCCTTAATGGTTTGCGTCGCTTAGAATACCGCGGCTATGACAGCGCGGGTATCGCCGTTTTAAACGGAGGGGTTAATTTAGTAAAGTGCCAGGGAAAAGTAGATGACCTGGAAGCCAAGATCAATGGCTCTATAGGCGAATCCTCCATTGGAATTGGTCATACCCGTTGGGCTACCCACGGTGAACCAAGTGACCGAAACGCCCACCCTCACGCCTCCAACAGCGGTCAAATAATTTTGATCCATAACGGTATCATCGAAAATTATGGCTCAATTAAAGAAGCCCTGACTCAACGGGGTTATGAGTTCCATAGTGACACCGATACAGAAGTATTGGTGAACCTAATTGAAGACGTGCGTAAAAGTGAGGAAACCACCCTGGCTAAAGCAGTTCGTATTGCCTTAAACCAAGTGGTGGGTGCCTATGCCATTGCCGTATTTGATAGAGACAATCAAGACCAGATCGTTGTTGCCAAGAAAGGTAGCCCCTTGGTTTTGGGAGTGGGCGAAGGCGAGCATTTCATCGCTAGTGATGCCACTCCATTCTTAGAGTTTACTAAGAAGGCAATTTACTTGGAAGACGACGAAATGGCGGTAATCAATCGTGGCGAGAACGTCGAAGTTCTTTCCATTACCGATAATCGCAATATCGACCCCTATATCCATCAGTTGGAAATGGACTTAGCCTCTATCGAAAAGGGAGGTTATGAGCATTTCATGTTGAAAGAGATCTATGAGCAGCCAAAGTCCATTGGCGATACGCTTCGCGGTAGGCTGCTTCCCGATCAAGGGCTTATTCAAATGGACGGGGTCTATCAATATCAAGAAAAGCTGATCAATGCCCAACGCATTATAATTATTGGCTGTGGCACCTCTTGGCATGCTGGTTTAGTGGCCGAGTATATGTTCGAGGACCTCGCCCGTATCCCAGTTGAAGTAGAATACGCCTCCGAGTTTCGCTACCGTAACCCGATCATTAGTGAAAAGGACGTGGTGATCGCGGTAAGTCAGAGTGGGGAAACCGCAGACACCCTCGCAGCGATCAAACTTGCTAAAGAAAGGGGAGCTACTATTTTCGGAGTATGTAATGTAGTGGGATCCTCAATTGCCCGTGAAACACATGCCGGCGCATATACCCATGCAGGGCCAGAAATTGGCGTAGCCTCTACTAAGGCATTTACTTCTCAAGTAGCGGTGCTTAGCTTAATCGCGATCAAGATCGCACATAAAAAAGGTTTACTTAAGGAAAGCTATTACCATCGTTTATTGAGCGAGTTAAACGAAATCCCTAATAAGATTACGGACATGCTCAAAAGCGATTCTCAGTCGAAGTACATCGCCGAGCTATATAAGGATGCTCCAAACTTCTTATATCTAGGCCGGGGTTATAATTTCCCGGTAGCCTTAGAAGGAGCTTTGAAGCTTAAGGAAATTTCCTACATCCACGCGGAAGGTTATCCGGCGGCTGAAATGAAGCACGGACCCATTGCCTTGATCGACGAAAACATGCCAGTAGTAGTGATTGCTCCTAAAAGTGGGCAATACGAAAAGATCGTTTCCAACATTCAGGAAGTTAAAGCCAGAGAAGGTAAAGTAATTGCGGTAGTTAACAATGGAGACAGTGAGATCGCTAAAATGGCCGATCATGTTATTGAGGTGGCCGATACTTTGGAGGTCTTCTCTCCTATGCTCACCACCATTCCATTGCAACTGTTATCCTATCATATTGCTGTAATGCGCGGCTGTAATGTCGATCAGCCTCGAAACTTGGCGAAGTCGGTAACGGTAGAATAAGGTAAAATAACAGATACTTAAAGGCCCTTCGGGGCCTTTTTTTATGGTCATTCATGTACTGAAAAGAGTTGTTTAGGTCATTTAGCCATGAAATAACACTCCGCTAAACTACTGCTTATCAATAATGTAGTATATTGAGGTGTCTAATTAAACCTTCTCACATGAATCTCCAAAAATTCCTTTTCTTTTTGGCCATGGCCTTTTTGAGTCCAGTTTTAGTCTTGGCTCAAAGTGATACCGTGGCCACTAGCACCGACAGCACCATGGACCTTGGCAGCAAACACGCCATAGGCATCAACTTTGGCTCACAAGGCGTGGGCTTAGACTATGCCTACCGAATAAACCCAGCCTTTTCCGTTCGCGTTCGGGGCATGTACAACAAATTTGACTTTCAGGAAGTCCCATATTCCCTAGACGGTCAGAATGTAAATATTAATCTTGCTTTAGACCTACAACAAGTTGGCCTGATCTTCGATTATTACCCTTCCCCGAATAGTTCCTTTAAAATCATGGCTGGTGCTGCTTATTTTGTGCAAAACCGGATTGACATTGGCATACGTATTCAAGACACCCTATATATTGGTGATGACGGACCAGATGCTGATGACAAAGGCGATTTTATCTATTACCCTGACGACATCGGCGGAATCGATTTAGGCGTAAATTGGAACCGCATAGCGCCCTATCTAGGGCTAGGATTTGGCCGGGCGGTACCTAAGGGCCGCGTGGGCTTTGCTCTTGAAGTTGGGGCTTTCTACACTGGTCCGCCGCAAATTGAAACAGCCAGCTATGGTCTTGTCGAAATTAGTGAAGCCGAAGAAGCTGAACTGGAAGAAAATCTAGCTCAGTTTGCCTGGTATCCTCAAATGAACTTCCGTTTAAGCATTAAACTTTAATCTTATTGATCATGAAGAAATTACTTACAATTCTAATAGCAGGCCTTCTTGTTATTTCTTGCGACACCGACCAGGTACTTAATGATTTCAGTTTAGGCATTAAGCCCGAACTGATGCAATATTCGGCCATGGTCGAAATATTTGACGCCGCCGATACGACTCTTGTACCGGCCAACCTCTTGATTACCGTAGAAAGTAATAATGCCGAAGATGTATACGAAGGATCTGGTAAAAGTGATCTGAGCCCGGTAGACGGTAGAATTGAACTAGGTCTTCATCCTCGCGCCAATCCCGCTCCTGAAGCTCCCCAGAACGTTCGATTGCACATTACCGCCGATGGCTACCTAGACACTTATTACGACATCAACTTCAATGTTGAGAATCCACGTCAGATCCTGAGTATTCCAATGGTTAACCGCACAAATCCGCCCTCTGGAGTACAGTTTAAAACGGAAAGCACGGCCCTTCAAGGCGATTCATTAGCGGCTAACTATTCAACTTCCTTAGGGGCCGGTCCTGGCGCAACCGTAGGCATGGAAATAAACCTTCCTGCTGGTACTAGCTTTTTAGACCGAAACGGAAATCCCTTAAGCGGTAGCGACCTTAATCTTGATATCGGTCAATTCGACCCTAGCTCCGAATCTGCTCTTAGCGCTTTTCCTGGAGGATTTGCCCCAGATTCAGTAGCACTAGCTGATGGCAGCGCTAGTTCTGGCAACTTCCTTACCGCTGGCTTTACTGCCATGAACATGTCAATTGGGGGCACTGAAGTAAAGAGTTTTTCGAAACCAATTACGGTAACCATGGATCTTGCTCAGGGTGCCCGAAACCCCGAAACTGGATCAGTGATTGCTCTCGGTGACTCTGTGCCGGTTTGGTCATTCGACGAAACTGAAGGAGTTTGGGCCTACGAAACTACTGGCGTTGCAGTGCAGGGCTCAAACGGTCTGCAGGTGCAGTATCAGACCACTCACCTTAGTTGGTGGAACCTTGACTTTTATGGCAGCCGTTGTTGCGGTGGCCAATGGACCAGAAGTGGCTTCCGCTGGGTGTATCAATACTTGGGGCCATGTGCGACTCTTAACGTAAACATTCCCGGTTGGGGGAGTGAAGCACAAGATTGGTTCTTGATGAAAGTAGTCTACGCTGGCACAAATCAACCGGTATCGCGCTACGCTTCACGAAGAAGGCTAATTGGTGATGGCAGCACAATCACCTATCGAAATGTGCCTAATTTTCCCGTGCAAATTAAAGCCTTTGACCCTCGAAGCAACGCACTAGTAGGTCAAACCGGAAGTATTTCACTTTGCTCGGGCAATCCAAGTATAACTATAAATGCTCCTGCTCCAACGGTTTTCACTTTAGACCTAGAAGGATATTGTGAAGATGATGCCAGTATTACCCTAAAGCCTTCATTTTACCTTTACTATAAGTCACCCAATAGCAACTGGTACCGCTACCTGGGATACGTTCGTCAAGGTTCGTTTAGCACCACTCAAGTAGAGCTTGGCCAGACCTATGACTTCAGGGCCTATTACAATGGCGAACGCTATGATAAAACCGAAACCCTGAATCAAACCGATTACAGCTTTCAAATAGAAATGGGTAACTTCTGTAACGAACTGTAAGTTCTAGATCAATAAAAATGGATCAATAAAAAAAGGATCTCCCAATGGAGATCCTTTTCTATTCTACATCTTTGGAGCTTCTTAGAGCTTGATCGCCAAACGCGCCATCACTCGTGGCATCCAGGCGTAAGAAGAAAGGTTTTCTTGCAATTCTTCAGCCTCCTGAGAAGTATTCTCTAACATCTCGGTAGCCACGATTTCTACATCGGGACCTCCGGCATAGTAAGTACCGAATTCGATACCGAAACCTACCCGCTTTTTAGGAATAGCCCGACCAAAGCCAAAACCCATATAAGGAGCTAAGCCGGTCCATGAAACGCTTAGGTCTATATTACCAATTTCTTCATTGTCGATGGTAATGTCGCCGTAACCGATATCATTATTGAGTAAAATGAGGGTGTTAACCCCTACCTCGTTCAAATAACCTAAACCAGCTACTAGTTTAAAAGCCTTATTTGAGGTAGGATGATACTCCAACATCAAGTCGTAAACCATAGAGTTTAGATTAGCATTTACGTTTACATCCTGACCATTGATATCTAAGTCGGTATTGTAATCATTAAAAGCGAACATCAAGAATCCGGCTCTTATGTTTAAGCTACGGTTAATGTTGTAGGCGTATTCCAAACCGTAGCCCGGTAAACCCGCCGATAAGGCGATCGCGTGGCGGTTTTGCCACATTTCATACTTATCGATCACTTTCTCGGTAGAGTCGCTCGTACTAGCTTCCGTGGCTTCTTGCGCCCAGGCGGTAGAACGCAAACCTAGGATAAGAATAAATGATAAAAATCTTTTCATGATATAAATAGGTTTGGTTGATTAAAATCCGATTTCACTACAAAGAGCAGCTGGAGCTTCTACCTCATAGATATAACCGTTATCGAACATCTCAACATTGCAAGTATCGACGGTCTTATTTCCAAGAACGGCTAGAAAATCATAGTTGAGACCCTCTTCTAATTGAGGGAAGTTAAATACCGCATTATTTACGTTTTCAGATGTAAAGGTTATCAAGTTTTGCCATCCAGTAGTGCTTCCACAATTTGTTAACCTATATTTCATTACCGTAGAAGCTGGAGGTTGAATGAAAGCCCCATCGCATTCTAATGTAAATCCAACTGTCACTCCTTGAGAAACCTGGGTGGCCTTCATTGCGAATGCAACATCAGCCGATATTCCTGAGGGCACTGGTGTAACAAAATCATAAGTAACATCCCAGCCATTCCATTGTCCAGCTCCACTTCTAAAACTTGGATTGTTATTTAATTGAGCGACACGGTTAGTTGACACTCTAAATGTGTGCCCAAACAGTCTAAATGAAGTTCTAAAAGTAGGGCCATAATAAAGGTTAATATTACCAACCGAAATACTTCCTTCCGCTTGCTTCATGTTAGTTTCACTAGTTGCGCTAGGTTCAATATAACCACCGAAGGCTACAATCGAAGTACTAATAGATGATGGACTAGGGTACACTTTGAGTGGACCAGTTTTTGTTAGTGACACCTCAATGTATAATTTTCCATTTCCAGACTGTACAGTAGTTTCGCCTTCATAGGTCCATCGTTGGTTTTCAGAATTAAAAACTAAAACACCAACTCTATCACCCACTGCATAAGAATTGTTTGTAACCGGGTTCAACAATCCGTTAGAGAAGTATAATTTGCTTGTGAACGCTCCGCTTTTCTTTCCTCCGTCCAAACCGGAAACTTCAACACCACCAAGCTCCATGGAAATATCAAAGGAGGATGAAGGCTCTAGTAAAAAGGATTCAGTTTGTCCACCTAGATCCACATCTTGAAGCAGTCCCGTACCACCAGGGTAAGAGTCTTGACCAGATTTAGAAGTATCAGAAACACTCAAAACGCTAACTGTCAAATCAGATGCACCTCCTTTTGCAGTGATAACGTTTCCATCTGCATCTAAAAATTTACTACCAGCTGGAATAGTAATGTCCGCGGAAGAAGTACTATCTGCAGTTCCGGCATTGATTGTTAAAGGCTGACTAAGAGAATTTGTACCAGGATCAACCGCACCACTTGCAGTATTGTTACTCACCCCAGAAGGCAAATTGTTTAAATTTAATAAGCTAGCTCTTGCAATGGCCGAGTACTGTTCATATTCTACTGTAATTTTCTTTGAGTTTTTCCTGTAGCCATTGGCGGTTAACCTTACGTCAAATTCTACTGGTTGGTTTTCAGTTGGTTCAAAGCCTTTTGCAATAAACATTGTTAATGCACCATTTGACACCTCAAAGTTTTTAGTACCATCAGTATAATATATTCCAGCAGCGTCACGACCAGTTACTTCAATATCCAAGTCAGAAGGCAGGGCAGCATCAGGATCTGTAATATCCTCTACATTTAGCTGAACGGTGTATGAATAGAAGTTCGGCGTTACACGAACGTCAAAATCATTCAAAATGTCATCTGGCTTGGCGCAACTGTATACGATTGCTATTAGGGCCAGAAAAGCAAAGTACTTGTTTTTCATGAGAAGGGTTTTTTAATTGTTTTCTAGTTTTAAAGCCTTAAAAACTAAGACTAAATCTTTTAAAGACGCTCACTTAGCTTAAGATACAAAGGTGCTAAAAATACCCATTCGATTTCCTAATTAAGTTATCGGAAAGACGTGATTTTCAAGGAATTGTCACAAAATGAGGGGTATTTATTAATTCCCATCAAAAAAGCCCAATCAGAACTTAGAGCCAGCATGGAAGAGCGGCCAGAGTGGAGAATTTTTGTGAATTCAAGAAAAATCACTGGAAAATTAAAAATCACAGTAGCTTACAAACTAAAAAGAGCCACTTCCTTAGGGAAATGGCTCTTGTGGGCCCAGCAGGGCTTGAACCTGCGACCAAGTGATTATGAGTCACCTACTCTAACCAGCTGAGCTATGGGCCCGGTATAATGTCTTTTAAACATCAGGGCCGCAAAAATAGTAAATTATCCTGCCCAAAGACCGCAAAATTGATTTTCTCATGATATCCATAATACGTAATCTTGTGACCTAATTCCAAGCTATGCCAAAAGACCTTTTACTCGACTTCGGAGCAGTGATG
>CBFHJH010000008.1:77631-86733 GCA_965656185.1 Croceimicrobium sp. | reverse complement strand
ATTCCGATAGATCAAGAACTAACCTACGATGCATTCGCCCAATTGGGAGCCAAGGAGGAACTGGCCGACCAACACGATGTTTTCGAGCAAATGGAGCGCGGAGAATTGAGCAAAGATGAATTTGCTGAGGCTTTGAAACCCTTCTTTTTTCGGAAAAAGATATTTAAGAACGATCTATTTAAGGCTTGGAATGCCTTGTGCTATTCCTGTATCCCTGAAGAAAACATGAATACCTTAAAACGCCTAGCGAAGTCATATAAGCTGCATTTGGTAAGCAACACCAATGAATTGCACCTCGAAAAGATCAAGGAACTTTGTGGACCCTTTCAATATCATCAGTTTTTAAAGTCATTCAGCTCAATTTATTTCAGCCATGAGCAGGGTCATCGTAAACCGGAACCTGCCTTCTTTGAAAAGATCATTGCCGAACAAAAATTAAAAGTAGAAGACTGTTTCTTTGTAGACGATCGCAAAGAAAACATTAAGGCCGCTAAGAAATTAGGAATTAAAAGCTGGCACTTTAAAGTAGGTGAAGACAGTTTTGAGAAGATTAAAGAACAGCTATAGCTATACCTTTCCAAGCACCACCATTTGCTCTAAGGTAGGACTTTCACTGCCGCCTAATGGTTCCAAGGTAATGGCAAAAGCATCCGCATCTTCCACCCCAGCCATATCTTGTAAGCCGGCCTCATCATTTAAGGCTAGTAGACCAATACTCACCGGCTTTCCTTTAACGATGGCCCATAGTTGGTATTGTGCCTCGGTTGGCTCTGGTGGCAATTGATTGCGATAGAAATAAGTCTTTTTCTCCTCAGGATTCCAATAAATAGTGGCCGCGGCGCTTTGTGCTTCGTTAACACTATTTAGTGCCACCTTATGCATATTAGGGTCACTCAAAACGGCTAAACTCTGCTCCATCTGGCGCTGGTCCAGCTGCATATTATTCATCTCACCGTCGAGCAAATCCAGTTTCTGCTCTTGGTTTACAATAATTTCTTGCATTTCATTCTGGAGCGACAAACTACTTTGCCATTCCCAGGCGAGATATGCTGCCAATAAAACGGCTGCTGCTGCAGCGATCCAAGCAAATGGAGTATTATTCGAAGTTTCCTTTACACTCTGATCTTTAGCATTCTCGAGGCTAATTACCTTAGAACCCTCCTCTAACTCTGGTGCCGGAACTTGACTGGCTGGCTCTTGCTCGCCTAGATCGGCTATGATCTTATCTTTGAGCCCTGGCGGTGGTGTTACTGCATTATCTGCCGCCCAAGAAGCCATTAAATCCTCAGCTTGACGCAATGCTTCGTTGATCTCAGGATAGATCTTACTTAAGCATTGCACCTCCTGACGTTCCTGATCTGAGACAAAGCCCATCACATAATCGTTCAGAATTCCGCTTTCTATGTACTTCTTAGGATCCAATGTCTTTCGCTAAGCGCGTTTTTAACTCGTTTAAAGCCTTGCGAGCCCGTGTTTTTACGGTCCCGATCGGCACATTCAGTTTTTTGGATATCTCACTTTGAGAGAATCCGTAAAAATAAGCCAACTCTAAAACCTTGCGATCTTCTTCCCGCAAGCTCATCAACTCCTTCTTTAGACCGATATGATCTACCGGGGTCTCAGTTTTTGGAGTCGCCTCACCATTATCTACGTTCAATTCAACATCTTGGATTTGTGGTCTTCGATCATTTTTTCGAATTTGATCGATACAAGTGTTCCTGGTGATATTGATCATCCAAGTGTAAAGCCTTGCCTTATCTGCATCGTAGGATTGTGCATAGCGCCAGATCTTAGTTAAAGATTCTTGCAACATTTCTTCTGCATCCTCCTTCGAACCCATCATTTTAAGACACATACCATATAAAGCACCGCCGTAGTTATCATAGATCAGCGAGATAGCTTCTTGATTAGCTCCTTTTAATAGGCTAATGATTTTTATTTCTATGGGGCTGCGGTTACTCAAATTTGATGGTCAGAAATCCGATTCTCTTTTTTGCTCGTAAATACTAGTGAACTAAAAATTTGAAATATGTTCTATTTAGAGAATTCAAAACTATTAAAATTAACTTTCGCTCTAACCCTAACTTTGGGTTTAAGTTCATGCAGTGATGATGATGAAGGTATGGAACCCATGCCAGAGCCAAGTGTGGCCACCTTATCGGCCGAAACTCAAGTAACTTCTCAAAACATGGTAGAAGTTTCTATGGTAGATGTACCCAATGATGGTTGGATCGTGATCCATGCTGACAATGGAAACAATGGTCCGGTGGTTCCAGAGATCATATCAGAGCCAAAGTTTGTAGAAGCGGGAGAGAGTGTATCAGTAATGGTAGCGATCGATGGCGACGCCTCAATCTCTGACGGCGATCAAGTATGGGTTATGCTACACGAAGATACCGGTACTGAAATGCAGTATGAATTTGACGGTAATAACGACCTAGACCCTCCTTATACTGTAGACGGAGCACCTGTAATGACCTCTATCAACATCAACTCAGCTAGTATCGATGTAAGTAGTGCCATGGTTTCCAACAATGTGGTAACTATTCCAGAGGTAGTAGCTGCGGCCGATGGCTGGTTAGTAGTGCATAACGACGACGGTAGTGGTGGTATCGTATTACCAGGCATCATTGGCAAGACCATGGTAAGCAAAGGGGTTAACACCAATGTTACCGTACAATTGGATACCTCAGTAACCATTACTAGTGGTCAGATGTTATTCCCCATGCTACACCTAGACACAGGTATTATTGGAGAATATGAATTCGACGGTAATTCAGGAGAAGATGGTCCTGAAATCTTTGGTAACGATCCATTCCCAGGAAACGTGATCTTCACCAGTTTCATGGTTCAATAATATATCGCTCTACTCCCCTCAGAGCATGGCCTCATTCATCTGAAGATGGATGGGGCCTTTTTCTTTAGGCCTCGCGCTCTTGACAAAGCTCCACTAGCACGCCATGGCTGCTTTTTGGATGCAAGAAAGCTACCAACTTGTTATCGGCACCTAGTTTTGGTTGCTCATTGAGCAAGGTAAATCCTTCGTTTTGCAAGCGCTTGATCTCTGCTTCAATGTCTTCTACATCAAAAGCGATATGGTGAATCCCTTCACCGCGCTTCGCGATGAACTTGCTGATAGGGCTATTTTCGTTGGTACCCTCCAGCAGTTCGATCTTATTGGGCCCTACTTGAAAGAAGGAAGTAATTACCCCCTCGCTTTCTACCCCTTCTTGCTTGTAAGACTCTTTTCCGAAAAGAGCAGCATAGGTTTTATTGGCTTCTTCGAGATTTTTTACGGCTATGCCGATATGTTCGATCTTGCGCATGGCATTGAATTTTAAGCGAAACTTTGCATTTCCACCAATTTCTGATAAATCCCTTCCTTGGCGATCAAATCTTGGTGAGTACCGCGCTCAGCAATCTTCCCGTCATTTATCACAATGATCTCATCTGCGTGCTGAATGGTACTCAAACGGTGAGCAATAACCATAGAGGTTCTATTCTCCATCAAGCGGTACAGGGCATCTTGCACGAGTTTTTCCGATTCGGTATCCAAGGCCGAAGTGGCTTCATCCAAGATTAAAATTGGTGGATTCTTCAAAACAGCTCGAGCGATACTTAACCTTTGTTTTTGTCCGCCGCTGAGCTTGCCTCCTGCATCACCAATATTGGTAGCATAACCCTTATCCAAGCGCTCTATGAAGTCGTGTGCATTAGCGATCTTGGCGGCAGCAATAATCTCTTCCTTACTTGCATCAGGTTTACCTAAAGCAATATTATATGCAACACTTTCATTAAACAGCAGGGTCTCTTGGGTTACGATACCCAGGTGCGAACGAAGGTCTTTCAGTTTAATGTCCTTAATAGCTAGGCCGTCTATCTCCAAATTTCCTTCACAGATATCGTAAAAACGGGGCACTAAATTGGTGAGGGTCGTTTTTCCTCCTCCACTTTGTCCTACCAAAGCATAGGTCTTTCCCTTTTCCACCCTCAGATCTATCCCATCTAGAACCTTTTTCTCGGCATAGGAGAAACCTACCTGTTTAAACTCGATCGACTGCTTAAATTCGGGCAAGGCCTTAGCATTAGGCGCATCGGCAATAGGGTTCTCGGCATCAAGTAATTCCAAGACCCTTTCGGCGGATGCATTACCTCTTTGAATTTTATAACTGGCTTGCGAAAGTGCCTTGCTCGGGGGAATGATCTGATAAAAAAGCAGCACATAAGCGATAAACATTTCGGCAGTAAAGCTATTCTCTGCGATTACTAAACCGCCGCCAAACCAAATAATTACCGCCATCACCAAGGAACCCATAAACTCAGAAATGGGCGAGGCAAGATCATTACGTCGAATCACCTTATTCATCAAGGCGAAATAGCTATTGGCCGCACGATTAAACAAATTCGACTTTTGATCTTCGGCCGTAAAGGCTTTGATCACCTTTAAGCCACTCACGGTTTCTTCGGTTAAGGACAAAATATCGCCCATAGACTCCTGAGCTCTGGTACTGGCCCGCTTCAAACTTTTACCGATACGCGTTATAAGCAAGGACACGATGGGTAAAAGGAGGATCACGAAAATGGTAAGCTGCCAGCTCATCCAAAAAAGCACGGCCATGGAACTCAAGATAATGAAGGGCTCCCTGAAAAACATCTCAATGGTGGCCAACACACCATTTTCTATTTCCTTGAGGTCGGCCGTCATGCGCGATATGATATCGCCCTTACGTTGTTCGGTAAAATAACCGATCGGTAAAGCCAACAACTTTCGGTGAAGGTCTAAGCGGATATCTCTTGTAATCCCATTTCGCATTGGAGCCAATAGGAAAAGCGCCAAATAGCGAAAGACGTTCTTTAGGAAAAAGGCTATTATCACCAAAAAACAAACGTAGAGTAAGGCTTCCTGCTGACCGGTGGTTTCCATCCGCACCCCGATCTCATAAGCCAAGTAATCTTGAGCAAAACTCATTAGGTCGCCCTCAAAAACCGGCGCCTGGTCAGGTGCTTTAGTATTATCAAAAATGATTTGCAATACCGGAACTACCAGGCCAATACTAGCCAAGGCGAATACCGTTGCAAATAGATTGGAAATTACGCTAAGAATTACCGTAGCCTTGTAAGGATAGGCATATCGTACAATGCGCCAGAATGCTTTCATCGGGGCAAAGGTAGAAGTTCTGGCGATGCTAAGAACTTTATCGCCTAGCTTTAGCGTAATCTTAAGAGAGAATGGTGACCGATGTCTAAACAAAGAACCCGCTTTTTACCTTACTTTGCCGTGATTATCACCTTAAGCTCTCATGAAAAAAAGACAGTGGGCCATTGTTGGCGGAGCGCTCCTCATAGCGCTTTCCCTATGGCTAAAGAATATACTCGGTGAAGCTGACCCGCAGGACAGTCGCAAGGTTGCTAAAGTGGTTAAGGCCATAGAAGCAAAAACTATCGATGCTGGACCAGTCTCCATTCAAATACCAATCGACGGGCCGGTAGAAGCCACCAACAAGATCGAGATCTACTCAGAGGTGACCGGCATTATCGAAAGCAGCACCGTGCCCTTTGAAACGGGAAACTATTTTGAGGCCGGGGATATCCTCTTGGACCTCGATGACTCGGAAGCGCGGTCTGCCTATCTCAGCGCAAAAAGCGTACTCATTAACACTTTGAGCCAACTTTTGCCGGATCTTAAACTAGACTACCCACAAGATTATCAGCTTTACTACCAATACCTCAAGAACCTAAATAATCAAGCAGGTCTTGCTCCACCCCCCCAGGAAGACAACGAACAATTAAAGCTCTTTCTAACCGGCCGCGGACTCTATAGTAATTATCAAAACGCCGCAAGTGCTCGCATCCGCTTGAGCAAATTTGAAATTCGTGCCCCCTATGCCGGCACCCTTACCGAAGCTTTGGTTGAAATAGGGCAATTGGTACGTCCAGGACAAAAGCTAGGGGAGTTTATTGGAAAGGGAAGCTATGAGATGATCGCGTCGGTAGCTAGTGCCGAATTGAACCGAATTAAGATCGGAGATAGTGTGCAACTTTTCGCCAACGATGACGGACAAGCCTACCAAGGCATCCTCTTTCGAAAGAATGAAAAATTAGATCCGAGTACACAAAGAGTGCAGATCTTCATAAAACTAAATGGCAATGGGCTCAGTGATGGCGAATACCTTCGAGGAAGTATTCAGGGTCAAGAGATCACCGAAGCCATGGCCATCGATCGCAAATTGATGATCGATGAAAATCACCTCTTTACGGTGGAAGATAGTATGCTGGTAGAGCAAGAGGTGGAAGTCTTACACAGCAGCCCAGAGCAAGTTATTGTACGCGCTGCGAAAAGCAGCATAACCGTTCCCTTAAAGCCCGTGGCCGGAGCCTTTGCTGGCATGAAAGTTAGGATCCTAAACTAAAGTCTATGAAACGGTTTTTAGGATTCTTTATCAAATACCCTATCACGGTTAACGTGATGATGATCTTTGCCTTGGTATTTGGCGCGGTAGCCTGGAATAGCTTGAACTCCACCTTCTTTCCCCTAATCCCAGAAAGATTCATCGTCATTAACGCAATCTATCCGGGTGCATCTCCCGAAGAGATCGAAGAGGGCGTGGTAAATAAGGTCGAGGAAAACCTCAAAGGATTATCGGGAATCGATCGCTTTACTTCCAGCAGCAGTGAAAATGCCGCTACCATTACGGTAGAGGTATTGCGAAACGCGAATAGCAAGGAGGTTTTAGACGATGTAGAAAATGCTGTTAATCAAATTTCATCCTTTCCCGCGGGCCTAGAACCAGTTACGGTATTTCTTCGCGAAAATTTAACCCTCAGCATCACCTTTGCCCTCCAAGGCGAAGGACTGAGCTTAAGCGCATTAAAAAAACAAGCGCGCGAAATAGAAGATGATTTGCGGGATTTGGATGGCATTTCTAAAATAGAATTACAAGGCCTCCCCGATGAAGAGATAGAGATCTCGGTAAATCAAAAGAAATTACGGGCTTACGGAATAAGTTTCGAAGAGATCGGTCAGGCGGTAGCCTCCTACAATTTAGATATTACCGGAGGTAAGCTTAAGACCAGTGAAGAAGAACTTTTAATTCGTGCGCGTTATAAATCTTATGATCCGGAAGACCTGCTGGGGGTAGTAATTCGTGCCAATCCACAGGGTCAAAAAGTGATCTTGCAAGACGTGGCTGACGTAAAAAGACGTTTTGCCGATGTAGCCGCAGCGGTAGAGTTAAACGGTAATGCCGCGGTTAAGATTTTGATCAACAACACCGATAGTGAGGATATTCTAAGTACCGCTGCCCGCGTGAAAGATTATGTGGCCGAATTCAACCAAAGGCATGAAACCCTAGAGGCCACTGTGGTGAATAGCCGAGCAGACTTACTGGAACAGCGTAAAGCCTTACTAATCGAGAACGGCTTAATTGGAATCGTCTTGGTTCTCATCCTCCTTTCCTTATTCCTCAATTTCCGGGTGGCCTTTTGGGTAGCGGCCGGCTTACCCATCTCCTTCTTTGGCATGTTTATGCTTGCCAGTTACTTTGGGGTTACTATTAATGTTATCTCACTCTTCGGCATGATCGTCGTAGTGGGAATTTTGGTAGACGATGGCATCGTAGTGAGTGAAAACATTTACCATCATTACGAGAAAGGCAAGAATCGCATTCAGGCTGCAATAGATGGCACCATGGAAGTTTTGCCAGCAGTAATATCCGCCATCTTAACCACTATGATCGCCTTTGCCACTTTCTTCTATATCGATGGTAGAGCGGGTGATTTCTTTTCGGAAATGTCCTTTATCGTAATTGCCACGCTGGGCGTTTCATTAATTGAAGCCCTATTGATCCTACCTTCCCACATCGGTCATAGTAAGGCGCTTACTCTCGCTTACAAGAAAAACATCCTAGAACGCAAATTAGAAAGCGGTCTGAAGAAAATGCGCGAAGGCTTTTACCGGCCTATCCTGGATTTCGCCTTGAAATACAAATTCATGACCTTCAGTTTCGCTTTGGGTCTATTCCTCATCACCCTGGGGGCACTTCAAGGCAAACTGATCCGCGTAAGCTATTTCCCCTTCATAGATCGCGATAACTTTGCCGTGGCGATCAAAATGCCCGCTGGTACCCGGGAAGAAATCACCATTTCCTATCTCGATCGAATTCGTGAAGCCGCCGCCACAGTTAACGACAGTCTAAGATCGATAATACCGGGAGGAGAAGATGTTATCCGCATGGTAGAAATGACCACCGGACCTAACACCAACGAAGGAAGTTTAGACATAATTCTGCTCGATTCTGAAAAACGCCTCATTAGCAGTACGATAGTTGTAAACGCCTTACGAGAAAAAACTGGGCCCATTTATGAAGCCGAAAACCTAACCTTCGGAACTACGGGCGCATTCGGGAAACCGGTATCAGTCTCATTACTGGGCACTAATTACGAGCAATTAGAAGACGTAAAGCTTAGGCTGAAAGCGGCCATGAGTGAGGTGCCTGACCTGCGTGATGTGATCGATAATGACCTGGAAGGAGTGCGAGAAGTCTCGCTGAAACTTAAAGATAAAGCCTATCTACTTGGCTTGAATCCGGCCTCTATAATGCAACAAGTACGTCGGGGCTTCTTTGGCTATGAAGTACAACGCTTGCAAATTGGAGAGGATGAAGTAAAGGTATGGGTGCGTTATGATGATGCTACCCGTAGCTCGATCTACAATTTAGAAGAAATGTATATCCGCAGTCCTCAAGGTGGTAAATACCCTTTGCGGGAGCTATGCGATTACAGCATTCAAAGGGGACCCTTAAGCATCAATCATTTAGACGGAAAGAGGGAGATCAAGGTAGAGGCAGATCTCGTCGACCCCAATGGATCGGCTCCAGATATGATCGCTTATGTGCGAGACGAAGTACTTCCCCCTATTTTGGCCGATTATCCAGGGATATCGGTGTTATTTGAAGGTCAAAACCGAGAAGCGCAGAAAACCATTCGCTCGGCTCGGCTAACCTTGCCCTTAGTACTTACCTTAATTATCATGGTAATTACCTTCACCTTCCGGAGTTTTTATCAAGCGGTGGTGATCTTTACCCTTATCCCCCTCAGTTTAGT
>CBFHJH010000008.1:63314-77531 GCA_965656185.1 Croceimicrobium sp. | reverse complement strand
GGAGTGGCTTGGGGTCATTATTTACATGGCATCCCTTTGAGCATATTTTCCTTTCTTGGCATCATTGCCCTAATTGGGGTTATCGTAAACGATTCGCTGGTTTTGGTCAGTAAAATGAACAGCTATTTGAAAGAAGGTCTTGGTTTTTCGGAAGCGGTATTCCAGGCCGGTCTTTCTCGCTTTAGGGCGATTCTACTTACCAGTGCAACGACCATCGCCGGCTTAGCCCCCTTGATCCTTGAAAAAAGCGTGCAAGCTCAATTCCTAATTCCCATGGCGATCTCCCTTGCCTATGGTATTCTCATGGCTACATTTTTAACCTTGGTCCTTTTACCGGTCCTGCTAAGCTATTTAAACCACGCCAAAGTATATGGAACTTGGTTCTGGCAGGGTAAAAAGCCCAGTCACGAAGAAGTAGAACCCGCTATCATTGAAATGGAAAGTGAACATGAATAAGTATATCCCCATAAGCTTGGGACTCTGTCTATCACTGTTCCAAGCTCAGGCCCAAGAATTAAGTTTGAATGAAGCGGTAAAGATCGCTTTAGAGCAAAACCTCAATATAAAGGTAGCCCAGCAAGATCTGCGAATTGCGGAAAAGAACAACAATTGGGGTAATGCCGGTTTTCTACCAAACGTAAACGCCAATGCTTCCTACACCTATTCCCAAACCGATGTACAACAGCAATTAGCGGTGGGCAGCGACACAGGCGGTCCCGCCCCCATTCGAGAATTCAATGATGCTGTGGCCGAAAACTACCAAGCGGGTTTAAGTGCCTCCTATGTGCTTTTTGATGGACTGGGGAGAATTAACAACCTGAAAAGGTTGCAATTGCAAGAGGAGCTTAGCGAAACTCAATTGCGCTTTACCATAGAGAACGTCCTGCTAGGATTGTTCAGCGCTTATTACGAAGCGGCCCGTCAACGTGAGCAAATGGACATTGCCAAGGAATCGGTGCAGATATCCTTAAAACGGTACCAACGGGCGCAAACTGCCTTAGAATTAGGTTCTCAAGGGCGTTTAGAAAGCCTCAGTGCCATGGTAGACCTGCGCCGCGATAGCATCGCTTATTTAAACACTTTGAATGCTTGGCAAAAAAGTAATCGGGAGCTAAACCGCATTTTGAGCTTTCCAGCGGATACGACCCTAAAAGTGGATAGTACGGTAACCTTTAAAGAGGGCCTAATTTATGGACAACTTCAAGGTCAGGCTATGCAGAACAATGCAGCCTTGATCCAAAGTCGCATTAGTAAGGATATCAACCGAAAAAACCTCAACCTGGCTTGGAGTGATCGCATGCCCGAAATAGCGGCGAACGCGGGTTATAATTTTAGCCGACAGGAAAATGAAGGGGGCTTTTTACGCTTCACCGAAAACACCGGATGGCAATACGGTCTAAGTGCACAGTGGAACATTTTCAGCTCTTATCGCAGTCAGACCCAAGTGGAAGTAGCACGGATCGCTGTGTTCCAATCGGAGCTGGCCATAGAACAAGCTCGACAGGACCTCAAGGTAGATCTAGCCAATGCTTGGTTGGATTATCAGCACGCCCAAAGGATCTTGGCCTTAGAAGAACGAAACTTAGCGGTAGCCCAGTTAACTTTTCAAAGAAGTAAGGAGGCCTATGCCCTGGGGAGCATTAACAATACGCAATATCGAGAAGCCCAGCTGAATTTCATTTCCGCGAAAGCGGCCGTAAACGATTTAAAGTACCGTAGAAAGCTCTCTGAAATCGAATTACAAAGAGTTGCCGGCGTCTTAATGCAAGGCCTAGAAGAATAAAAAAAGCCCGAGATCAAAACGATTGATCTCGGGCCAATTTCTAGCATTAGAACCCTATTTAATCGCAGCCCAATTCGGCTACAATATCGTATGAGATTCGTGAGCCGCCACCCACAAAAACACGGCGCTGCACGTACATCACAATTTGAGTTATCGTTTTGCCGCTAGGGACATTGAAAAAGTCTCTTGGTACGAAGAACACCTTATAGATTCCATCCCCTTTATGCTCCATTTGTAATTCTGGATGATTGGGAACATCAAAGGCATTATTCGCGATCTTGATCGACGTACTATCGCTTAAGGTAGCTTCGGCGAAGAACCATACGTCATCCGTGGCCAAATTCTGCATACCGCTTACTTCCTCCAACTTATTGTCATAGTAAAGCATTACCAAGTCGTCGTCGCTAAAGAAGGCCGGGAATAAGAATGCCGGATTACGCTCGGTATTTGGAGGGTCTACCGCCACGGTTAAGTCTTCCGACTTTATATCAGGATCACCGTAACCGCCACCATCTTTCGGCTTCACCAAGAAGCTGATATCATTCTCAAATACGGTTTGGGCATCTACCTCGTAGAACTCGGTAGGAATAATGGTCCAAGAATATACATTCTCGGCCTCCTTGGTCATGATCAATGAATCATTACTATTCTTCCAAGGTTCCGATCCCAAGCCATTGGTCAAGGGATGGTTGGCAGGGTGCTCCGCCGGACTCCAAGTCCAAATGTACATGTCCTCTCCGGCAGCTGCCGCGTCCAACAAGTTTTGCGTGTGCTCTAAACTAGCATCGAGTTGGCTGAGATCTACAATGATCTTCAACTCCGACTCAGGATCTTCATACTCTGGCGGCTCGGTAGTAACTTGAGCTTGCATACCAATTCCAAGAAACAAGGCGGCCAGAAGGCTAGTCCATCTATTTAAATTATTGTTCTTCATCATTAGTTGCGGTTAAAGGTGTAGATATAACGAGCATAAACGCCATCACATTTGGTCTTTAATGCTTGGAAAAGCAATAAAGGATCTACCGGGCGAACCATATTACCCAGTTCTACCGTATTGGTGTCTCCCGCAGGAGAGATCAAATAGAGATTGGAGGGATACTCCGGATCATCAAAAGCGTAATTACCGTTGGTAGCAGTAAAGGGCAAACCGTCTAGAGAGCTCGCATTGATACTGTAGCTATTATCCTCTGCGGTAAAGGCTATCTCCACTGGATTATCTACAAAGAAGTCGGTAAAATCCCTTGTCTCCCACAAGGGGAAAGAACGATCTTCTACCTCAACTGTACTTAAGGTCCAGGTTCCGTTAATACCGGTGATTACCGAATACGGCTCACCGATCTCTTGATAGGGTTCTGGACGACAGGCCCAAACCGCTAAGGTCAAGAGGCCTAAGCTTAGTAATTTTTTCATATTCCTATTTTTTAACATCCGCCGGTGGGATTCAATTCAAATTCATCAGTTTTCTCAGAAATCGGAAACTGAATGATCATACCATTACAGTCCCAAGCATCACCACGTACCTCCATCGCTTCACCTTCTATCGCTCCACGACGTTTGATTTGTTGGATACGGTCACCTTCACCAAACATTTCAATGCGACGCTCATAACGTGCTGCATCACGAACTTCAGTTGCCGAAGCCGAGGCACTCAGGTTGTTTTGGCTTCCGCCATAAGCGCGCTCACGCACGTCGTTCACATCCTGAATGGCTACCGTAATATCTCCGCCGCTCAAAGCAATTGCCTCGGCACGAAGTAATTTTAAGTCGGTTAAGTGTAAGATAGTAACATTAAACCACTCTTGGTTAAACTTCTTGATCAACACCGTGGGTTCGTCGCCGCTTTCATCCAATTCGAAAAAAGCTTGCATTCGAAGATCAGAAGTATCCTGAGAGTAGATATTGTAAAAATCCATGCTAGCTCGGAACAAAGGAGGGTTTGGAACATCGGAGCGATAGTTGCCAAAGCCACCGGAACGGAAATCGCCGAAATCGGGACGACTAGTATTACTAAAAATAGCTTCGGTAACATCTACGGTATCGTTCTCAAAACGGTCAAAACTAGTGCCTAAACTGTATCGACCAGAATTGATCACCGCATTGGCATGTTCGATCGCTTTGGTGTAGTCACCGGCCTGGAAATAGATTTTGGCCAAGAATCCGTTAGCCGCATCCTGAGAGGCGTAATAATCTGAATTCAAGGGAAGATCGGCCAGAGCTGATTCCAGATCATTAATAATCGCAGTGTAGTTTGCTCCTACAGGATCTCTAGGCACCACCTCCTCTACGGTAGAGGTTTTATAAATGATTCCGGGGTGACTGTTATTAGTCGTGTAACCATAAGGGTGAGCGAATAACTTCAAGATCTCCCACTGCGACACCGAACGTAAAAACTTCACCTGAGCAGTAATATTGGCCTTCTCCGCCTCGCTGAAGTCGAAGTTGTCCATTACCTCCAAGATGCGGTTGGTTCGGAAGGCAGTAATGTAAGGATCCGCATATATTCCACCGATACTTCCATTGAAGAACAAGGTGTTGTGATTGTACACCTCCGTTAGATCTTCATTAATGGTAGGTTCGGTAAGGTTATCGGATAAAAGCTCGCCCAAATATTGGATACGACCATTGTAAACATTCGCAGTTACATCGTAACAAGATTGGAGAAGATCCAACACGTCTTGTTTACTTTGCAAGGCTTCCGCCTCGGTTAGGTTTCCTCCTTGCAAGGGCGTTTCTAAAATCTTTTCGCAGCCTGTGCTAAGCAATAGGCCACCGATTAAAGCAAATAAACTAATTGACTTTTTCATGATGACTGGCTTAGAAGTTTACATTTAAACGAATCGAATAAGTACGCTCCTGTGGCGGAGTGAGATAGGTGATGTTCACACTCATATTACGATCGGTCACATTTTCGAAATCACGCGCGATCTCTGGATCCAAACCAGGATAACGGGTAAAGGTCAAAAGGTTGGTACCGATAAAGGAGATTTGGGCTCCTTTTAGGCCTAGGCTTTTCGCCTGATTGCGATTTAAACGATAGCTTAAGGTTAAATTACGTAAGCGCAGGTAACTGGCATCGTGTAACCACTGATCAGTGTTGATCCAAGGCGTTGTTGATCCCAAGTTATTTTCATCTAGCGTAAGGGCAGGATACTTGGCTTCGTCGCCAGGAGCTCTCCAACGGTCGTAAATGTGAGCGGTTTTGTTCCAATCATCCATTCGGCCAAGCTGACGCTTAGATGAAGAATCATAGATATTTCCACCAATGGTGAATACCATTAAGAAGCTTAGATCCCATTGTTTGTAACTGAAGGTGTTGGTGATCCCACCCACTGCATCAGGTAAAACCGAACCAACCGGCACACGGTCTGCTGGGTCCCAGGTAAAAGTTGGATTACCATCGATGTCTAAATATACTGGACGACCGGTAGCAGGATCTACGTGTGAAAAGCGTACCAAGAAATTGGTGCCTACTGGTTCTCCAACCACGGTACGGGTATCATTAGTTCCTCCGCCAACTGCATCGGCAGAATAACCTCCTAGGCTACGAATTTCATTATAGTTATAGGCAATATTGAAATCGGTGGTCCAGCGGAAATCGCCTACTAGGTTGCGGGTCTTGATCTGGAATTCAAATCCCTCATTCAACAGGGCCCCAACATTATCGTAAAAGCTGCTAAAGCCACTTACCCTTGGTAAGGAAACTGCTAGGAGTACATCAGTGGTGTTTTTACGATAGTAAGCCATTTCACCGGTAATCCGGTCCTCATAAAGTCCGTATTCCAAACCAAGGTCAAAAACCTGGGTAGTCTCCCAGCGCAGGTCTGGATTCGGGTTATTAAGAGGATAAAGGATATCGCGGCCATCGTAGGCTTGAGCATTACGTTGATAACGCGCAGCGAATTCGATATCGGTCAAACCGGCATTACCGATCCAGCCTATACTGGACTTCAGTTTCAAGTAGTTGATCACGCGATTTTCACGCATCCAACTTTCTTCACTAATGATCCATCCCGCAGAAACGGAAGGGAAATAACCAAAACGATTGGAAGGACCAAAACGAGAACTACCGTCTGAACGCAACACTACTTGAGCTAAATACTTCCCTTTGTAATTGTAGTTTACGCGTCCGAAGAAGGACATGAAACGACTGATAAACGAAGTATTCACCGAATCAAAATCATAGTTATTACGTAGATCGGCGTGCTCATAGAAAGGTCCCGGAGCATCTAGCACATCGTTTCTAACGCCACTTGGTTGTCCCAAGCTGTCGTAGGTGGTAATTTGATAGTTTCGGGTGTAATTGGTCTGGTACTCCGAGCCTAGCATGAAGCTAAGTTTGTTATCGTCATCGAGCTTCCAATCATAGGTACCAGTTAAGAAACCATTGTAGTTATAAGAACGCTGTGGGAAGCGCTGCGCTGTACCTCCACCAATGGTGGTGTTATTCTGATTAAAGTTTACCGTGTAGATATCCTCCATAGACTGGAAGTAATCCATCGAAGCACTTGCCAAGAAGGTCAAGTTCTTGATCGGCGCATAGGTAAGTTTCAAGTTATTGACGGCCCTAAGGTCGGTGATCCGCCAATCCTTGGTTTCACGCTGAGCAACCGGATTAGTTCCTTCGGTCCACCAATCGCCCGGACTATTAAGGGTATCGCCGCTGCCATTAATATTGTATCGATCCCAACGAATGGGATAAATGGGTAAAGCAGTACTCATGGCGGCTCCTAAACCTCCCGACCAGGCATTGTCTACCCGATTGTATACACTTTGGGTTAAACTTGAGCTGGCACTCAAAGACACCTTATCGCTAAAACGATAGTCGCCATTAAAACGGCCACTTAATCGATTGTACTCGTCACCCACAATGTAGGATTGGTTTTGATCGAAAGAGACACCGGCGTAAAAATTGTACTTCTTGGTTCCTTTTGAAACTCCAAAATCGTAAAAGGCCTTATAACCAGTGCGGGTAACTTCATCTACCCAATCGGTGTTATTACGCTGGGCTTCTTCCCAAGTCATGATATTATTGGGTAAAACTGGCGTTCCGGTATTACCGTCGTTGATCCAAGCCTCACGGTATAATTGCAAATACTCATCGGCATTAAGCATATCTGGTAAACGAGTGGCTTGTGAAACACCTTGGGTAGTAGAGAAGTTGAACTTCAATCCGCCATTACCTCTTTTAGTGGTAATGAGGATTACCCCATTTGCACCTCTCGATCCATATATCGCTGTGGCAGAGGCATCTTTTAAGATCTCTACCGATTCGATATCCTCTGGGTTCAAGAAAGCTAAAGGGTTTTGGTTCATTCCACCGCTATTACCTCGTGAAAAGTAGTTTTGGTTCAGCTGTACCCCGTCTACCACGTAAAGTGGGTCACCACCGGCGCCAATACTAGCAATACCACGCACACGCACTACCGAAGGCGAGCCAGCCAAACCACTACCGGTTACGATCTGTACCCCCGCGGCTTTACCTTGCATGGCGGTCTCAAAACTGGGAGCCGGCATATCATTAAGCTCTTTGGCATCTAGCTTCACCACATTACCGGTCATTTCCCTCCGACGCTGCACACCATAACCAACTACCACGATCTCGTCGAGTTGGCTGCTGTTTTCAACAAGGATAACGTTTAGGGTCTTCTTGGCATCGGCAGCAAGTTCTACCTCTACCTTTTTGGTCTCAAAACCGATGAAGGAAAACTCTAGCGTTAACTTCCCTGGCTTCACCCCGCTAAGGGTGTATTTACCATCGAAATCGGCAGAGGTTCCCACCCCGGATTGACCGAGTACCACTACAGAAGCGCCAGGCAATGGCTCGCCTGCTTTATCGGTTATGGCACCCTCGATTACTTGAGCCTCCAGACTCCACACGGCCATCGAGAAGACCAATGCAAAAAGAGACTGTAAAGTTCTTTTCATAGGATTACATTAAAAATTTGGTCCACCAAAAGTAAAATAAAAATACAAAAGTGTAAAAAGTACACTCTAAAGTTTTCAGCAGGCAGATAGGATCAATGAGCGAAACAGCAGTCTGCTACGCTTAATTAGCATCTAAACTATAGGAGTTTATGGATAGCAACAATGACCAAAATCAGCTTTGGCCGAATTTGGAGCAGGCTTAAATAAATTTGAAAGCTTTTTAGAGACTCGCCTCATTTAAGGTGTAGAGGACCGCCGGTTTATGTAAAACTCCCGTTTGCTTCTGGTTGGTCGCAGTAACTAGCTTTTCCTTGAGGATCTTCTTTCGGAAGTTACGCTTATCAAGATCTTTATCGAGGATGATCTCATAAAGCTTTTGAATTTGACCTAGGGTAAATAACTCCGGCAGCAATTCGAATCCAGTTCGATGATTCACAAAATCGTCGCGCAGGCGATCCAAAGCTTGATTCAGGATCTTGTTGTGGTCAAAAGCCAAAGAAGGCACGCTATGCACCTCTTGCCAAAAAACGCGCTCGGCAAAGGAAGAGGCCTCGGGCTGGAAATCGTCCATTTTAATTAAGGCCAGATAGGCCACCGTGATTACGCGAGCTTGCGGATTGGAACGGTAAGAATTCAAGAATTCCAAATCCTTTATATCACTAACCCGATTGGGATCGCCAAAGGACTTGAACTGTCTTAGAAAAATTCCGGAAAGACCGGTAATTTCTTTTAAAACGCGTGAAGCAGCGTCATCTAAACTCTCGTCATCCAAAATAAGATCTCCCGGTAAGGCAAATTGCACCTTATCCTTATCACTCATCTTTTGTTCGATCAAAAGCACATTCAGTTTTTCATTATCAAAACCAAATACGGCACAGTCTACAGAGACGTTGGGGTTTACGTTTTGGATAGCTTCACTCACAGTTATATATGTCCTAGGTTACTGATTTGGGTGGATGAAAATACAAAATTTTTTCGCAAGTGTAAAAAATACACTAAGTTTGTACGATCATCTTCAAACGCGATGGCAAAGGAAATAAATTCTATTGGTGTTTTAACCTCCGGGGGCGATGCGCCCGGAATGAATGCTGCTATACGTGCGGTAGTAAGGGCCGGAAAGTACTACAATAAAAGGATTTTCGGAATTTACGAAGGTTATCAAGGCATGATCGAGAATCAGATCTTGGAACTTAATGCCCGTTCGGTTAAAAACATTCTTGAACGTGGTGGCACCATCCTTAAATCTTCTCGCTCGGAGCAATTCAAGACCAAAGAGGGTCGGGCCAAAGCCTTTAAAAACCTTCAGGCTCTTGGCATTGATGCATTGGTTGTAATTGGCGGTAACGGCTCTTTTACCGGTGCTATGTACTTCAGTGAGGAATACGATATTCCGGTAATGGGGCTTCCCGGCACCATTGACAACGATTTGGCAGGCACCGACTTCACCATTGGTTTTGACACGGCCTGTAATGTGGTGATCGATTGCGTAGATAAGATCCGGGACACGGCCGAATCCCATAACCGCCTTTTCTTTGTGGAAGTAATGGGCCGCGATTCAGGTTTCATTGCTTTACGCTCTGGCCTAGCCTCCGGTGCAGTAGATGTAGTCTTACCAGAAGAAGAAGCACCGATGGAAGACCTATTCGCCGAACTGGAGAAAGGAGCTTCCAATAATAAGATGAATCGCATCATAATGGTATCTGAGGGCAATACCCTGGGCGACACCTATGAAATTGCCCAGGCCGTAAAAGAAAAATACCCCCACTGGGAGTCTAAGATCACCATCTTAGGTCACCTGCAAAGGGGAGGCTCCCCCACTTGCACCGACCGCGTTTTAGCGAGTCGATTGGGTGTGGCTGCCGTGGAGTCTTTACTGGATGGCATTAGCGGAAAAGCGATCGGGATCGTGAACAATCAATTGCAGTACACTCCCTTTAAAGAAGCGATCGCTAGCAAGTCAGAAATTGACATGGAACTAAATCGAATCTTAAAAATATTATCGACTTAATAATTCAATTATGAAAAACATCGCCATTAACGGATTTGGCCGTATCGGTCGTCTAAGCTTTCGCAATTTATTAGAGAAAGAAGGAGTGCAGGTAGTTGCCATTAACGATCTTACTGCCCCTGAGACCTTGGTGCATTTATTAAAATATGATTCCATTCACGGACGTTTTCCACACGAGATCTCTTTAGAAGGTGATACTTTAAAAATCGCCGGTCAAAGCATTAAGCTTTACGCGGAAAGAGATCCTTTAAATCTTCCTTGGGGCGACTTAGGAGTAGACCTTGTCCTCGAATGTACCGGTGTATTCCGAACTGCAGAAACGATGGATCTTCACCGTCAGGCAGGAGCCAAGAAAGTATTACTATCGGCTCCTGCTAGCGGTAATGTGAAAACAGTAGTGTTAGGGGTTAATGATGAAGAGTTGGGAGCAGATGACGTGATTGCCAGTAATGCTTCATGTACCACCAATTGCTTGGCGCCCATGGCCAAGGTGTTGCATGAAAAATTTGGCATCGTTAAAGGCTTCATGACCACTACCCATGCCTATACCGCAGATCAAAATCTACAAGACGCGCCTCACAAAGATTTACGTCGTAGTCGCGCCGCTGCCCTAAGCATTATTCCTACTTCTACCGGTGCCGCCAAGGCAGTTGGTTTGGTACTTCCAGAACTAAAAGGTAAATTAGACGGGTTCGCTTTACGCGTTCCAACGCCTACCGGTTCGGTTACTGACCTAACGGTAGAACTTGCAAATACTCCTACTAAAGAAGAAGTAAATGCTGCCATTAAAGAAGCTGCCGATAGCTATCTAAAAGGTATTCTCGAATACACCGAAGACCCTATCGTTTCAGCCGACATTGTTGGTAGTAAATACAGCACCATTTTTGATGCAGACCTTACCAATGCCAATGGTAATATGATCAAAGTGGTTGGCTGGTATGACAATGAAGCTGGCTATTCTGCGAGATTAGCCGACATGGCAGTTAAAATGGCTTCTCTTTAGAAGCAATAAATTTGCATTATGATTTACCTCGCTGAAAGCGGTAGCACAAAGTGCGATGCCGTTTTTTTAACCAATGAGGGGGAAGAAGTAAAGCGTATCCGCACCATAGGCTTTAACCCCTACTTCCACGACCGACAGTACGTGGCCAAGGAAATTATAAAAGTCCCCGAGATCATTGATATGGGCTCCGAGGTGGATCAAGTGTTTTTCTATGGTGCCGGCTGTTCTTCTCCCGAGCTCAACGTAGAAATTAGCGAAGGCCTGAAGGCTGGTTTTCCCAATGCGGAAATCATCGTTGATCACGACCTGAGAGCTTCGGCTTATGCTACCTGGAATGGTTTACCTCAAGTAACCTGCATTTTAGGTACGGGCAGTAATTGCGTTTACTACGACGGTCAAAGCTTAAAACCCGGCCGTTCCGGCTATGGCTTTATATTGGGCGATGAAGGCTCTGCCTCCTACATCGGTAAACGCATCGTTCGAGCCTATCTCTACCGTCAGATGGATGAAGCGCTTATTCGTGAGTTCGAAGAACATTATGGTTTAAATGAAGCCATGATACGAGAGCGGGTTTACGCTCCTACTGGGGCCAACGTATTCTTGGGAGATTTGGCACCATTTGCTCATAAACACCTCGACCGACCTTTCTTTTATCAAATGGTCTTTAACGGTTTTAGGGAGTTTATCGAAACCCAGGTGCTTCCTTTTCCAAACTCCAGAAAGGTGCCGATTAGCTTTGTGGGCTCCATTGCCTATCATTTCGAGTCGGTACTAAGTGATGTCTTGGACTATTTCGACTTGCAGAAAGGACAGATCATACGCAGACCGGTAGACGGTTTGATCGATTATTACAGACGCTATAAGATTAATCAGAAAGTTTAATGAAGGCCATTAAAGGATTCCTCTTCGATCTCGACGGAGTTATAGTAGATACTGCTAAATTCCATTTTAAAGCTTGGCAGCGCCTCGCCTCAGAATTAGAGATCCCCTTTACTGCGGAACAGAATGAAGAACTAAAAGGGGTAAGTCGGAAGGAGTCTTTAGAAAAGATCCTGGCCTGGGGCGGTAAAAGCCTCGAACAGGATGAATTCGAACGTATGATGGCGCTCAAAAACGAGTGGTACCTAGAATACGTAAGAGAAATGAAAAGCGATGAGGCACTTCCGGGAGCAGTGGAGTTCTTGGAAGAGTCTCGTCGACAAGGTATCGCGATCGGCCTGGGCTCGGCCAGTAAGAATGCGGTTTTGATCCTAGACCTACTAGGGATCAAAGACTATTTCCAAACCATTATCGATGGTACTAAGATCACCCGCTCTAAACCCGACCCCCAGGTTTTTAGTATGGGGGCGGAGGCGCTTGACCTAGAGCCCTCGGCAACTGTAGTTTTTGAAGACTCCTTGGCCGGCATCGAAGCAGCCAAACAAGGCGGTTTTCGCCGCGTGGGAATAGGTGAAGCAGAAGTCTTAACAGACGCCGAGCTGGTGATCGAAAACCTGGCCGCTTACAGCCCTGCCGAACTCATCAACCAACTGAACCACATCTAAAGAACATGCATAATAAGTACTTGGTAACCGACGAATGGCGGATCATCGAGGACCGCTGGCGGCCGGAACTTCACCAAGGTTCCGAGTCCATTTTTAGCATTGGCAATGGCTTTATGGGCCAAAGAGCCAATTTTGAAGAAAATTACAGTGGCCAAAGCCTGCAGGGCAGCTACTTGGGCGGGGTTTATTATCCCGACAAAACACGCGTTGGCTGGTGGAAAAATGGCTATCCAGAGTATTTTGCCAAAGTACTTAACTCGGTAAACTGGATCGGTATTTCCATTAAAGTAGATGGCACCGACTTGGATCTCGCCCGCCATAAAGTAATCGACTTTTACCGGGAACTAAATATGAAGGAGGGCTACCTCCTGCGCCGTTTTACGGTGGAGTTAGCCGAAGGTAAAAAGATAGAAGCGGAGGTTTACCGTTTTATCAGCATGAAACGCAAGGAGGTAGGAGCTATTCGCTATCAATTCAAATTGAAAGGATTTGACGCTCCAGTCGAGATCACTCCCTATCTGGATTTCGACGTGATCAATCACGACTCGAACTATGATGAGAAATTCTGGGAAGGTGTCTCCGAGAATGTAGCCAGTCAGAAAGCGGTTATCCTTGCCAAGACCAAGAAATTAGACTTTCAAGTAGCTGCGGCCATGCGTTATGAAATGTACCAAAGCGAAGCTGAGCCATTAACTCTTTATCCCAATACCAATAGCCGCGACAAATACGCGGAAAACAGCTTTAGCATAGAGGCCAAGGCAGATCAGAGCTACACGCTTTATAAATATGCCGCCATTTGCAGCTCTTTCCATTATGCCAAAGAAGAATTGAGCGAAAAAGCAGATGAACTAGCTTCTTTAGCGCGCCGAGCGGGCTTTGCCGCCTTATTAGAAGAGCAAAAAGCCGATTGGGCGGCACGCTGGGAGCAAAGTGATATCATGATCGGTGGCGACCCTGAAGCCCAACAGGGCATTCGCTTTAATATCTTTCATCTTACCCAGACCTATACTGGCGAAGACGCTCGCTTAAATATCGGCCCAAAAGGCTTTACCGGCGAAAAATACGGTGGCTCAACTTACTGGGACACCGAAGCCTATTGTCTTCCCTTTTATATGGCCTCGGCCGGAAAGGAAGTCGCCCGTAACTTATTGATCTACCGTTATCGCCAGCTCGACAAGGCCATTGAAAATGCCCAAAAGCTAGGTTTCACCAAAGGGGCAGCCCTCTACCCCATGGTAACGATGAACGGTGAAGAGTGTCATAACGAATGGGAGATCACCTTCGAAGAAATTCACCGTAATGGTGCCATTGCCTTTGCCATCTTTAATTACATCCGCTACTTTGGTGATGAAGCCTATTTGGCCGAATATGGCCTAGAGGTGCTTATCGGAATCGCTCGTTTCTGGGCCCAGCGCTTTAACTACAGTGAGGCCAAAGGACAGTACGTGATGTTAGGGATAACTGGACCCAATGAATATGAGAACAACGTGAATAATAATTGGTACACCAATTATTTAGCAAAATGGTGCTTGGAATACGCCAGCGAATCTTACAGCAAGGTGATCGCCATGGATCCATCCGCCATTGAACGTATCAATAAAAAGACGCAGTTTCAGGCCGATCAAGAATTAAAGACTTGGGATGAAATTAGCAGCAATGTTTATTTGCCATCAAGCGAAAGCTTAGGGGTTGTATTGCAACAAGAAGGCTTTTTGGATAAGGAGCAAAGAATGGCAGAAGACCTGCCCTTAAGTGAACGTCCAATCAATCAGCATTGGAGCTGGGATCGCATTTTGCGTTCATGCTTTATCAAACAAGCCGATGTCTTGCAAGGCTTTTACTTTTTCGAAGACCATTTTAGCAAGGATGAATTGGAACGGAACTTCGACTTTTACGAGCCCCGCACCGTGCATGAAAGCTCCCTTTCTCCCTGTGTACACGTGGTTCAGGCCGC
>CBFHJH010000008.1:0-62781 GCA_965656185.1 Croceimicrobium sp. | reverse complement strand
TACACTCCTGTTTACCTAAATGCTGATACCACGGAGATTATCCTGCGTGATTACCTAGCAGACAAAAGCCTGCGCAATGTTGAATTGCCCGAGGGCCTAAAAAATGTAAGCCCTGAGCCTGAGCGATTGCTATTGGTGGGTAAGCCTGCCACTAAGATCAGTAGCCTTCAATTAAATACCGTGCAGGGAGAAGAGCACCTCATCCTTATTAAATCTGCGGCTAAAAACATTGAGTTCGTTTACGATCGATCCGACTTTGGACGGAATAAAGACATTCGTCTGATCGGAACCTTTAATAACTGGAATCGTCAGTCGCCAGCCCTGAAATACCAGAACAAAACTTATCGTCGCACTTTATTGCTCGAACCAGGACGTTATCAATATAAACTCTATGTAGATGGGGCCGAAACTCTAGACCCCAAAGTCGAAGAAAAGGTGAGCAATGGCTTGGGCAGTTTCAACAATATTTTAGTCGTTTCCGGCGACAGCCTACAACCAGCCAAACTCCAATTAAGCGCTACAGACAAGCTAATTACCTTGCAAAATGGAGAGCCTAGCGCAAAGATCATTGCCTTGTGGAACAATAAAATGATTGACTTCCCCTGTAAGAAAAACTATCCTCCTACTTGCCAAATTAGGGTACCGGAAGAAGCAAACTCAATAGAACGTAGCTATATCAGGGTCTTTAGCTACCTCGGCGAAAACAAGGGCGACGATTATTTAATCCCGCTCCATTACGGCAAGGTAATTCAGGACGAAGAAAATTTAAAGCGTCAAGACTGGCATGCAGCTCGTATGTACTTTGCCATGGTCGATCGTTTTATGGATGGCGATAGCAGCAATAATGAAGCGGTGGCCGATTCTTCCATTATGCCGCAAGCCAATTATCAGGGAGGTGACCTAAAAGGAGTAAACCAAAAGATCGAAACAGGCTATTTTAAGGACCTTGGTGTAAACACCATTTGGGTCTCGCCCATTATTCAAAACCCAAAAGACGCTTGGGGTTATTGGGATAAGGGCAGCGTAAAATCAAAGTTTTCGGGCTACCACGGCTATTGGCCCATTAGCAATATTCGCATCGATTATCGCTTTGGTGATAAAGCAACCTTCAAGGCGCTTATTGCCGATGCGCATGCACAAGACTTCAACGTGGTACTCGATTATGTAGCCAATCACGTGCATTTGCAACATCCCATTTACCAAGAACACCCCGATTGGGCTACTTCGCTTTACTTGCCTGACGGCACCAAGAATACCGAAAAATGGGACGAATATCGTCTTACCACTTGGTTCGACGATCATCTGCCCACCTTAGACCTTCGTCGTTGGGAAGTGGTAGACCCTATGGTAGACTCTGCGGTTTATTGGCTTAAAAATTACCAGCTAGATGGCTTTCGACATGATGCTACCAAGCATATCGATGAGCTTTATTGGCGCACTTTGAGCTATCGCATTCGCCAATTGAATAAAGGGCCCATCTATCAAATTGGTGAAACATACGGCAGTCCAGGACTGATCAATAGCTACATTTCTACGGGAATGCTAGACGCCCAATTCGACTTTAACCTCTATGATGCAGCCGTTGCCACTTTTGCCCGTAGCGAGAACTTGGCCCATCTTAAATCTACCTTGGAGGCAGGCTTGGAAACTTATGGTCACCATCACTTAATGGGAAATATTTCCGGAAATCAAGATCGTGCTCGTTTCATCTCCTATGCTTCTGGCGATGTTGCCTTTGATGAAGATCCCAAATTAGCTGGCTGGGAACGTGAAATCCCCAAAGCCAATAAACAAGCCTACAAGCGCTTGGCCCTCTTACATGCCTTTAATTATAGTGTACCAGGTATACCCTGTATCTACTACGGTGATGAAATTGGCCTACCCGGTGCCAATGACCCCGATAACCGCCGTATGATGTACTTTGAGAATTGGGATGAGAACGAAGCCCTGCTTTTCAAGCAAGTTAAAGAACTCAATGAACTACGTGCCGAAAACCTTGCTCTGATCTACGGAAACACCACCATAGAAGTAGAGGGCGAACTTATCTACATTAGACGTGATTACCTTGACCAAAGCGTACTTACCATATTTAATCTCTCTAATTCAATTCAAGAAATAGACCCTAGCTTGACTAAGGGTTTTGATCGTTCTTTGAATAAAGTGCGAAACGGCCTCATGGAAGATGGAATGGAACGCCTCGGACCAGCGCCTATCGCACCCCTTTCTTACCAAATGTTTGCCAACTATTAATCTTTAAAAGACATGAAAAAGATCTTATCCCTAGCTCTCAGCTTAAGCCTTTTGACGGCTTGCCAAAATCCCGGTCCTAAAAACACAGATCAAGCCAATAGCGACAGCACTCAGGTGGCTGATAATCAAAATATTGATGAACAAGATGACTGGTTAAACGGAGCTAATATTTACGAGGTAAACATTAGACAATATACTCCTGAGGGCACTATTCAGGCTTTTAGCGAACACCTAGATCGCCTGCAGGAATTAGGCGTTAAGATTTTGTGGATGATGCCCATTCAGCCGATTGGTGAAAAAAACCGTAAAGGCGGCTTAGGTAGCTATTATTCCATTAAGGACTACACAGCGGTGAATCCCAACTTTGGTAGCCTAGAAGACTTCAAAGCTATGGTTGAAATGGCCCACGATCGCGATATGAAAGTAATTCTCGACTGGGTAGCCAACCACACCGCCTGGGACCACCACTGGATCGAAGAACATCCGGATTGGTACACTCAAAATGAAGCGGGAGAGATCATTGCTCCGGTAGAGGACTGGAGCGATGTAGCCGATCTGAATTACAACAACCCTTCCATGCGTGATGCGATGCGCGAAGCAATGGGCTTTTGGCTAAAGGAGGCGAATATAGATGGCTTTCGTTGTGACGTAGCAATGATGGTACCCATGGAGTTTTGGAATAAGACCCGCGATTACCTAGACTCCATCAAACCAGTATTCATGCTGGCAGAAGCAGAAGGAACCGAGTTTCATGCCAAGGCTTTTGATATGACCTACGGCTGGGAGCCACATCACATTATGAATGAAATGGCCAAGGGTGAAATGGGTTTTGCCGATATGGTAGAGTACCTTGAAAAACAAGAACAATACCCAGCTGATGCCATGCGGATGTATTTTACCACCAACCACGATGAAAATAGCTGGAATGGCACCATTGAGGAGCGTATGGGAGCTAACGGTCTAAATTACTTCGTAATGGCCACCACTTTGCCCAAAACCATGCCCCTTATCTATAGCGGTCAAGAAGTGGGACTAAACAAACGTCTGGCCTTTTTCGAAAAAGACACCATCGATTGGAGCGATAAAAGTCTACAAGCTTTTTACCAAAAGATGTTACGCATCAAGGCAGAGCATCCCTGTTTAAAAAATGGTGCCGAGCAAGCAAGCTTCGAAACCGGTGAGATCTCGGACGATTTGATCGTATACTCTCGTAAAAAAGGGGATCACGAGCTTATCGTTTACCTAAACATGACCGACAATAACCTTGAGATTAGTGATCAAGGACTTGACAGGTCCAAATACCAAGTCTTGGCGCCTGAGGCAAGTACTAGTTTAGAGCCGACCCAAAAATTAGCCGCTCACAGCTACCTTCTTATTTCCACTAAATATTAGTCTATGAAAAAAGGAGCGGAAAAACCCAGTTTAGGTCTGGGCTCTATCGTAAATCTTAGCATGGGCTTCCTTGGTATTCAAATGGGCTTTGGCCTACAAAATGGCAATGCCAGTAGGATCTTAGCCAATTATGGTGCCGATGTTCATCAACTAAGTTGGTTTTGGATCGTAGCTCCTCTAACCGGCTTAATCGTACAACCGATCATTGGACACATGGGAGACAATACCTGGGGCAAACTCGGTCGCCGCAAACCTTATTTTCTAGTGGGAGCGATCTTGGCCTCACTGGGCTTGATCTTCCTGCCCAACTCTAATATCGTGGCAGGAGAAAATATGGCTGCCACCGATTTCTTAGGCTTATCGGCCCTGCTTTGGATCGGCATTGGCTTTTTAGCTTTGATGGATGTTTCCTTTAACATTTCCATGGAACCCTTTCGAGCCTTAGTGGGAGATATGCTTCCTAAGTCGCAAGGAAGTTTAGGTTTTAGCGTGCAAACTATTCTGATAGGCGCCGGGGCGATCTTGGGCTCCTTTTTGCCCTGGATCCTCACGAATTGGTTCGATGTTTCGAATACCGCTCCAGAGGGATCAGTAGCACCCAATGTGATCTGGTCCTTTTACTTCGGTGCAGCCATTTTGATGGCTACCATTCTCTACACGATAAGCACCGTAAAAGAATATCCTCCGGCTGAATTTAAAAGCTACCAGGGGGAGGAAGAAAATTTAAAAGAAGAAAAGGCAAAGCTGAGCGATATTTTCGTTGATGCCTGGCAAATGCCCAAACGCATGAAGCGCTTAGGTTTGGTGCAGTTCTTTTCTTGGTTTGCTCTTTTTACCATGTGGGTTTATACCACCTCCGCTCTGGCCACACACCACTATGGATTAGAGCCAAGCGACACTCATTCTACGGCCTTTAATAATGCCGGGGACTTGCAGAACTTCCTCTTTGGTTGGTATAATGCCTTTGCCTTGGGTTTTGCCTTTTTGCTCAATCCATTGGCCCGTTTAACCAGCCGAAAGTTCGTTCACATCATGGCTCTAGTGGCCGGGGGTATTGGACTTATCAGTATGTATTTCATCAGCGATAAAGATTGGCTTATCCTCAGTATGGTGGGCATTGGTTTTGCTTGGGCCAGTATTCTTACCATGCCTTATGCCCTTTTAATAGATAAGCTACCCCTTTCAAAAATGGGGGTTTATATGGGGATCTTCAATTTCTTCATCGTAATACCTCAGATCATTAATGCTTTGATCGGCGGACCGATCGTGCACGCCTTCTTCGACGATTATGCGATCTATTACCTCGCTTTTGGTGGCGTATTATTTTTGCTAGCGGCCCTGTTCACCTTCCGAATACAAGAGCCCCTATTTGGAGAAGCGGAACAACTAAAAGCCGAAGCATAAAAAGCGAACTTTATGAGGGGCCTACGCTAAATAGTTACTAATTTTCAAGCTCATACTAAGTTTATCTTATGAACGCTCCTTCCGCTTCAGTTACTATTGCTCATCTAATCCTCACCCATAAGAACCCCGATCAGGTAGAGCGATTGATCAAGGCGCTCGATCATCCGCAGGCATCTTTCTATGTTCACGTGGACGCTAAGGCCGACATTACCCCTTTCCAGAAATTGGTTAGTGACAAGGTAAAGCTTGTAAACAATAGAGCTAGTGTGCACTGGGCTGCTTGGGGCACTATTCAGGCTACCTTAAATGGATTTGCCGAAATTTTAGACTCGAAGGTAGACTACATCAATGTGATCTCTGGTCAAGACTTCCCGTTGCAAAGCCCCCAAAAACTGCATCAATTTTTAGGCGAGCATAAAGGGAGCGAATACATCACCTGCGAACGACTAGCAGATCAATGGACCGAAGCCCAAAGGCGAGTAAAGAAATACCACTTTGTGAATTGGAACATTCCCGGTAAATTTCGTTTGAGTAAAATTGTTTCTGCCCTCTTGCCAGAGCGTACGTTTCCCTATCCCTATGAAATCGTTGGCCGTTCCAATTGGTTTACCATCACCAGCGAGGCGGCCCAATACATTTTAAATTTTTACCATCGTGAAAAGAAGTACAATGCCTTCTTTAAAATGAGCTGGGGCGCTGATGAACTTTATTTTGCCACCATTCTCTACAACTCAGATTTTAAAAAGAGTATTAAGGAACATTTGGTATACGTAGACTGGCGCGGACAAAGCCAAGGGCACCCCAGGGTTCTAACGATAAAAGACCTAACCGATATTCAGAAGTCGGATAAATTCTTTGCTCGTAAAATAGAAATGGGCCAAGACGAAGGCTTGATAGAGGCCTTAGAAGCCAGTCTATAGTCTAAAGCTTTCGACTATAGACCTGTACCGACATAGGCTCTATTCTTAATCCCTCCATCTCTACTTCCTCGCCATTGAGCACATCCTTAGCCCTACCTCCACTAGCCCAAACCTCTTCGAAACGAGAAAGGCCTATCGCTATGCTTTCGCTTTGGTGGCTGTTGAATACCACCATTACTTTTTCACTTTCGCTGATTCGGAAATAAACGTAGAGGTCCCCTTCGGGAACGAAATGAAGGAATTCTCCCTTAGCAATAGCTTCACTCTCGGCCCTCCATTTCAATAAATGACGCATGTAATCCCGAAGCTCTTTCTCCTTTGCCTGGAGATCCCTATCGTCGAACTTATTGAGGGAGTCGCCTGGGAAACCACCGGGAAAATCTTCTCTGATCACCCCATGGTTTGCCGTTTCCTTCATTAGGATCTCCGTGCCATAATAGGTTGACGGAATACCGCGCATGGTATACATAATTGTTAGGCCAGCCTTTAATTTAGCCAGATCCTGATGCAACTCTCCATAGATCCGTGGCTCATCGTGGTTGTCCATAAAGGTGATCAATTTCGAAGGATCAGCGTAGAGGTAATCTGCCGCCAAGCGATAGTATAGCTTGGCCGAACCCCCGGTCCAAGACTGCCCTTGCTCCAAGCTTTCTTTTAAAGCATAACGAAACTGAAAATCGGTTACTGCATCTAAACCGCTTTCATGGGGATTAGCTGGATTATGACCAGAGAAATAGGCTTGAATCTCTGGGAAGTGCACCCATATTTCTCCAAAGAGAAAGAAATCGGGTCGCTCCAGTTTTACACGACGTGCTAATTCGGCCATAAAAGCTTGATCTGGATAAGCGTAGGTATCTATCCGGAAAGCATCTAGGCCATACTCGAGGATCCACCAAAGTGAATTTTGAATTAAAAAATTAGCCATGTGCGGGTCCCTTTGATTTACATCGGGCATATGGTCGTCGAACCAACCTTGAGCAAATTTCTCCTTGTCAATTTTCGAGGCATGTGGGTCCATAAGCGTGACGGCCCTGAAATTGCTACGCTTCCCCTTCCACTCAAAATGAAAGAAATTAGAATCGGGTGGGTTCAAGTGAAATTGATGCTGCGAACCAAAATGATTGTACACCACATCCATGATTATCTTTAGTCCCTTGACATGGGCCTGGTTTACCATTTCCGCGTAAAGCTCATTACTGCCAAAACGCGGATCAATCGCATAATGATCGGTTATGGCATAACCATGGTAACTTTCCTTAAACTCATTATTCTCTAAAAGCGGCGATGGCCAAAGAGCGGTAAAGCCCATATCTTGTATATAATCCAAATGATCGATAATCCCCTGTATATCGCCGCCGTGCCGGCCAAAGGGATATTCTCTGCCGTATTTACCCTCATTCATCCCATCTAAGCGATCGTTACTAGGATCACCATTTGCGAAACGATCGGGAGTGATGAGGTAAATAGCATCATTGGGCCTCAAACTTTGAGGACGGTACTCAGTCGGGGTTTTTAATCGATAACTAAGCTCCTCACGGTCCAGCTCAATACCGAACTGATCTCCCTTAAATCCTGCCAGATCTAATTGTAGGTAGGCATACTGCGGATTGTCGGCCAAATGAACCTGCTCCACCCTTGGCCCGCCTTTTCCTTGCACTACCGGTAGGGCCTTAAAGCCACTTTCTTGATAAATGATCAATTCTAAGTGGGTATCCTTGAGGCCTTTGAACCAATGGGGCGGCCAAACCTCGGTCTGAGCCTTAAGGGTAAAAGCCAAGATGCCAAAAACAAGGAAGATCTGAATTCGAAATAGGGAACTACTCATATTTAGTATGATTTTAACTTAAGGGCAATATTAAGTTTTAATGAGATTTTTTCGTTAATTTGTGTTATAAATGTAAATAATACACTTACTAAATCGAACATTAAATTCAGAGTTATGAAAAAAATCTACACGCTCGCTATGGCGATCTTGTTCACCACTGGAGTTGCGTGGGCCCAGAGCAGTGTTACCTTCCAGGTAGACATGTCTGGCCAAACCGTAAGCGCCAATGGTGTGCACATCGCAGGTGATTTCCAACAAGCTGCCGGCGCACCCGGTAACTGGGATCCAGCCGCAACTGCACTTAGCCAAGTGGGTACCTCTAACATTTATGCGGTAACCGTAAGCATCCCTGATGGGAAGTACGAATACAAATTTCTCAACGGTAATGCTTGGGGCGACGACGAAGGCGTTCCAGCTGCAGCACAAGTAAGTGCAGGTCTTGGATTTGGCGGTGGTAACAGTAACCGTTGGGTTCAAGTTGATGGCAACGATACTTTAGCTGCGGTTGAATTCGGAGGAGCTGCTCCTGCCGGTCATTCTGCAGTATCTATCGTATTAGACATGGGCCTCGAGGCCAGTATCGACACGGTAGTAAGCGTAGCTGGAGATTTCCAAGGTTGGTCACCTGGAAGCACCGAGCTTTACGACATCCTTGCCGACAGCATGTACCGCTACATCGCTTACATCCCTACGAATGATACCATGAACTTTAAGTTCCTTAATGGTTCTGCCTGGGGCGACGATGAAAGCGTACCTTCTGCTTGTGCAGTAAATAACAACCGTCAGCTTATCGTGAGTGCCGACACTGTTTTCGGTCCTATTTGTTATGCTCAATGTGGTCCTTGTTTCATTCCAGATACCTTCGACTTGACCTTACAGGTAGACATGAGCGGAGCCATTTGTGACTTCGATCCAGCTACCGATTCAGTAGATATTGCTGGTCCCTTCAACGGATGGTCTGGTGGTGACTTCATGGCCGATCCTGACGGGGACATGGTTTATGAAATTACCGTTCGCGCGGTTGCTCCAGAATTCCAGTACAAGGCCCGTATCATTAAAAATGGTAATGCCAACTGGGAGCCAGGAAACAATAACGTAGTAAACTTCAGTAGTGACACAACCATGGCAGTTCGTTGCTTTGGCTTTGCGACCGCTGGAGCTTGTGCCCCTGTGCCTCCTGCTGCCGACGTAACCTTCAAAGTAGATATGACCAATGGTCCATCAAGCTTTGTACAAGTTTATTTGATCGGAAACTTTACCGATCCTCAGTGGCAAGGTGGTGCTATTCCACTAACCGCTTCTACTTCTCAACCAGGTGTATTCGAAACTACCGTAACTGGTCTTTGCCCTGGACGTATTGCTTTTAAATACATGATCGAAGATGGAAACGGAGATCAGATCGAAGAAAGCTTCGCAAATGCTACCGACACTAGCTGTTTAGAACCTAGTGGTACTGGCGACTTTAACCGCTTCCTACAGCGTACCACTGGTAACGCGGTTACCATTTCGGCTCCATGGGAACAATGTTCTACTATTGGTATTGCCGAGGAAACCGCCGCTCAATTCAAAGTATATCCTAACCCATTCTCAGGATCTACCAATATTGAATTACCTGCCGGTAAGTTCCAAGTAAGCGTACACAACATGACTGGAAGCTTGGTTAGTGAAATGACCGACGTTGAAGGTATGGTTGAGTGGAATGCGACTAACCTTGATGCAGGTATTTACCTGATCAATATCCGCAATAATGAAGGCTTCAGCGCTACGCAAAAAGTAGTATTGAAATAAGATTCTTCTTTAGATAATGAGAAAGCCCCGACTACTAGTTTAGTCGGGGCTTTTTTATTGATCATGGCCCAGTTTGTAAGGGCCAATCTCGCCTGCGGCCGGGATAGGAACGAAAATCTTAGCCGAGCTTACCGCTTGACCTTTGCCGCTTGAGGAGGCGACCAGCGGAAGCCACCGCAAAGCTTGCAAAGCCGTGGTTAGAGCGGCTAAATTGTAGTGGATAGCCCGAAATGCCGCCCAAAAAAATCCCGACTAAAAAGCCGGGATCTTAAAACCTTTTATGCCGTTTTCTTAGCAATACTCATCGAATGCTTGGATTAGATTATCGGCGATCATTTGCGCTTGGCGACCTTCGATGTGGTGGCGCTCGATCATATGCACTAGTTGACCATCCTTGAATAAACCAATGCTTGGCGAAGAAGGGGGAAATGGCGCCATCATAGCGCGGGCCGTATTCACCGCTTCCACATCATTACCGGCAAAGGCGGTAATCATACGAGTGGGAGTCTTACTGTGCTGAGCAGCCAATTTTACCGCAGGACGAGCATTGGCAGCCGCACATCCACAAACCGAATTGATAACCACTAAAGTAGTTCCTTCGGCCTTGATAGCATTTTCAACTTCTTCTTTGCTGCGTGTTTCGGTTATACCCGCCTCGGTAAGGTCGGCACGCATTGGGGCAATAATATCTTCTGGATACATGATCTCTTTATTTTAGTGAGACAAATTTACAAACAAAAAAGCCGGATTCCTGAACGAAACCCGGCTCAATAAGAATCATTTATGTTTAGATAAAGGAATGCAAAGTCTGTGGATTGCGTTCGCGCGCAAATTCCTCCACCGCTTTGTGTAGCATCACCTTTTTCCGCTTGCTTAGAATAGTAATGGAGAATCGTTCTTGCACCTCAACTCCTTGATTATTCACAAAGGTCACGATCAATTTATCGCGTACTCCAGAATTATCGATCTCTAAATTGGTAATGTTCATTTTGGGAACGTTCAACTTCTTACCAATTAAACTACTCAGGGCTAAATGCGAACGTATTTTTATTCGATCCGACTTGGCGTCGAAAGAGAACATCGGATAACCAACATAGCCGTAAAATAAGGCTACAGAGCTAAGGATCAAGCCACTAACGTAGCCATTCACCTTAATACCTCCCAAAAACTCGGGAATGAAAAGTAAAATAAGATCAGCAAGCACCAGGGTTACGAGTGCAATGGGTGCATACTGTAAAGTTTTGCGTATTTGCAGATTTGTTATTGTCATTAACGGGAAAAATTAGTGTCGGAGAATATACAAAAAATTATCCAAATGGTTCTCAAGCATTTAGCTTAACGCTTAGAACGGAAGAATTCTTTTAATATTCTACTACTTTCTTCACGTAAAATTCCCCCAACTAGTTGGGTCTTAGGGTGTAGTTTTGAGCCTGATTTTAAAAAACCTCGCTTTTCGTCGCTGGCGGCATATACCACCTTCGAAATTTGAGACCAGAAAAGGGCCCCCGCACACATATTACAGGGTTCTAGACTCACGTAGAGCGTACAGTCGCGCAGGTACTTTCCGCCTAAATAATTGGCGGCTGCAGTAATGGCCAGCATCTCTGCATGCGCCGTTACGTCATTTAAGCGCTCGGTTTGATTGTGCCCCCGACCAATGATCCGATCATTACTTACCACCACAGCGCCTACTGGAATCTCGTCCTCCTCCAAAGCAATTTTTGCTTCTTCAAGAGCCTGGCGCATAAAGTATTCGTCGTCGTAAGCTTTGATCATGGTGCTAAATAAAAAGAGGACTAATTTCTAGGGGTAAAAATAGACAAGCCATAGTGGTTATTGTAATTTTGCCGGCTAAAATACATTCGAATGTATCGTTCACATACTTGCGGCGCTTTAAGAATTGAGAATCTAGGAGAAAAGGTAAAACTGAGCGGTTGGGTACAAAGGGTACGCAACTTAGGAGGCATGACCTTCATCGATCTGCGCGATCGGTACGGGATCAGTCAGCTGGCCTTTAACGACGGTTGGGATGAAGACCTCCTGGATAAAGCACGTAAATTAGGCCGTGAATTTGTGATCGCCATTGAAGGCGTGGTATTGGAGCGCGAAAGCAAAAATCCTAATATGGCTACCGGTGATATTGAGATCAAGGTAGAAGCCTTAGAGGTACTAAATGCCGCCAAAACACCACCCTTTACCATTGAAACCGACACCGACGGTGGCGAGGAATTACGAATGAAGTATCGCTACCTAGACTTGCGTCGGGAACCGGTAAAAAAGAATATTATGCTACGTCATAAGGTGGCCCAAGCGGTTCGCAGCTACCTAAATGACCAAGAGTTCCTCGAAATCGAAACTCCGTATTTGATCAAATCGACTCCCGAAGGAGCACGGGACTTCGTAGTGCCCTCTCGGATGAATCAAGGTCAGTTCTACGCTCTACCGCAATCGCCTCAAACCTTTAAGCAATTGCTCATGGTTTCGGGTTACGATAAATATTACCAGATCGTTCGTTGCTTCCGCGATGAAGACCTTAGAGCCGACCGCCAGCCGGAGTTTACGCAGATCGACTGCGAAATGGCCTTTGTGGAGCAGGAAGATATTTTAAACACCTTCGAAGGATTAGCGCTTCACCTACTCAAGGAAATCAAGGGAGTAGAAATCGAAGAGGTTCCCCGTATTTCTTACGCCGAAGCCATGCGTAAATACGGTAATGACAAACCCGACATCCGCTTTGGAATGGAGTTTTGCGAACTCAACGACCTAGTCCAAAACCAAGGTTTCAAGGTTTTTGATGACGCCGAGTTGGTGCTTGCTATTTCGGCCCCAGCTTGTGCGGACTACAGCCGCAAGCAATTGGATGCCCTTACCGCTTGGGTAAAGCGACCTCAAATTGGCATGATGGGCTTGATCTATTCCAAATACAATGAAGATGGCAGCTATAAGTCTTCGGTAGACAAGTTCTTCGACCAAGACGCACAGGCCGAATGGCATAAAGCCGCTGGCAGCCAGCCCGGCGATCTCATCTTGATCCTGGCCGGTGAGACTAATAATACCCGTAAGGCGATGAGCGAATTACGCTTGCATATGGCCGAAGAACTGGGCCTTCGCAAGGCTGATGAATACGCCCCGCTCTGGGTGGTAGATTTCCCACTATTGGAGTGGGACGAGGAAAGTGGCCGCTACCACGCCATGCACCATCCCTTTACTTCTCCAAAGCCAGAGGATATCCCTCTCTTAGCAACCGATCCAGGAAAAGTACGCGCCAATGCCTACGATATGGTTCTTAACGGTAATGAGATCGGCGGTGGTTCTATTCGTATTCACGATCGCGCTTTACAAAGCAAGATGTTCGAAGTTCTCGGCTTCTCGGCCGAAGAGGCCAAGGCTCAGTTTGGCTTCTTGATGGATGCTTTCGAATACGGAGCTCCCCCACACGGTGGTATCGCCTTTGGATTCGACCGACTAGTAGCACTTTTGGGGGGCTCAGAAACCATCCGCGACTTTATTGCCTTCCCTAAGAATAATGCAGGTCGTGATCTGATGATCAACTCCCCCGCGAGCGTAGATCAAGAACAATTAGTGGAATTGGGCATAGACCTACGTCCCGAAGCAGACTAATGGCCAAGAAACCGGAAAGCCTCTTAGGAAAGTTTTTGGTATGGCGAGCACGTAATATCTCGCCCGACCGCTTTGTGATTATCCTGAGCGTGGTGGTGGGCCTTATTTCGGGAATCGTAGCGGTGGTGTTAAAAAACACTACTCATTTCATTCAGAATCTAGTTCGATCCGATTACCTAGACCAATATTTCAATGTTTACTATTTCGCTTTTCCAGTTATAGGGATCGGGCTAACCTTGCTCATTAAGAAATGGATTCGCGGTCCGGTAGGCGAAGGCATTCCATCGACTTTGTTTTCGATCTCCAAACGCAGTGGCTTTTTACGACCTTACAAGATGTATGCTTCCGTTATTACTTCAGCCTTTACGGTTGGTTTTGGCGGCTCGGTTGGACTGGAGGGACCTACCGTAAGCACGGGTTCGGCCATCGGTTCGAATCTGGGACGGTTGATGCACCTAAATTTTAGACAGCGCATTTTAATGATCGGCTGCGCAACCGCCAGTGCCATTGCTTCTATTTTTAACGCGCCCATCGCGGCCATCATTTTCACCATCGAGGTCTTTAGTTTAGACCTCACCTTAGGTTCTCTGGTACCCCTACTATTGGCTTCGGTGTCCGGTGCGGTTACCTCCATTTTTATCGAAGGCAATGACCACCTCTTTCACTTTTCCAGTCTCGATCCATTTTTAGTAAGCCACCTACCCTGGTATGCCCTACTCGGAGTGCTAACCGCCTTGGTTTCGGTATATTTCAATCAGGTCTATTTCTACTTCGACGATTTCTTTACCAAGATCGAATCCCGTTGGAAAAAATTGCTTTTGGGCGGTTTTTCTTTAGGTCTCATCATTTGGCTGGTACCGCCCCTGTACGGTGAAGGCTATGAAACCATTAACGCCCTCTTAAATGGAAAAGCCTTTGAAGTTGTGCAACAAAGCCTCATCTTCGATTGGTTCGACGGGCCTTACATTGTGATCGGCCTTTTACTGGGCTTGGTATTCGTCAAGATCTTAGCGGCAGTCTTCACCATGGGTGCCGGAGGAGTGGGAGGCATCTTTGCTCCATCTCTATTCGTGGGTTCGGCCCTGGGCTTTGCCTTCGCCTACAGCTTAAGCACCTTTGGCATCGTGAATATCAACACCACCAATTTCGCCCTGGTAGGTATGGCGGGCCTAATGGCTGGGGTGCTGCACGCTCCCCTTACCGCAATATTTATGATCGCAGAGATCACCACGGGCTACAATCTATTTTTACCCTTGATGCTGGTTTCGGCCATTTCCTATCTGGTTACGAAAAACCTCATGCCCTATTCCATCTACAATATGCAATTGGCCAAACGAGGAGATCTTATTACCCACAACAAAGACCAAGCGGTACTCACCCTGCTTAAACTGGAAAAGGTGATCGAGAAGGACTTTAAAAGGGTTTCACCCGAAATGAATCTAGGAGAATTAGTGCGGGTAGTGAGTAGTTCGAAAAGAAACCTTTTTCCGGTAGTAGACGAAGAGAAAAAACTGGTTGGGGTCTTGACTTTAGATGACTTCCGCGGGATTATGTTCGACCAAGAACGCTATGAAAACACCTTTGTTTCTGAATTAATGAGTCTTCCTCCGGCTAAAATTCAGCTCAACGAAAACATGAGCTCGGTAATGAAGAAGTTTCAGTCAACCGGAGCTTGGAACCTACCCGTGGTAGAAGATGGAAATTATCGTGGCTTCGTGAGTAAATCCAAACTCTTTTCGGTTTACCGACGCAAACTGATGGAGTTCTCTTAAGTCCTGCCTATCAACTCATTATATTCTAGCCACCGCCGAGGCCATTAAAATTAATTACCCCCTTAAGTCACGGCTAGTCAGATTGGTAGCATTCGTCAATCTTATCGATGCATACTATCATCACCTTAAAATTAAAATTCGTACCTTATATTAGCCTTCCCCTAAAATTCTGCCTTTATGGAAATTAAAGCTATTGGACGGGTTGTGCTCATTGCTATTGGTGCAGCCTCAATGTGGTTCGGATGGAATGTGATCGACGAAGAACCAAAAGACAAACGACAAGAATACAATGATTTTGTATCCAATCACCCCATGAACCAAGGTCGCAAAGTGGACTTGAAGCAATGGGAAAAGATGCCAAAAGCCGATCGTCCAGATCTGGCTTGGGAGCAAAATTTCATTATGACCATGGATCCCGCTCTGGGTTATCCTACCCCTGAAAGATTGGTGCAAGCAAAAAGCCGGATCGAAGCGGCAAAGAATGTTTACCGCCAAAAGAATGCGGGGATCTTGGATTCTAATTTACCCGATCTAGTTTGGGAAGAACGTGGTCCTTACGATGTAGGGGGGCGTACCCGAGCCATTATGTACGACCCTAATGATAGCAGCCTTAAAAAGGTATGGGCCGGTGCGGTAAGTGGCGGACTATGGTATAATACCGACATTACCGATGCCAACAACCCTTGGGTACCGGTAGATGACTTTTGGACTACCCTCGGGGTAAGTTGCATTACCCATGACCCTACCGATCCGCAAACATTTTATGTAGGAACCGGAGAAGGTTATGGTTCATCTGGGAGTCGTGGCCAGGGCGTCTTTAAATCGACCGACGCCGGTTTAACCTGGACCCAATTAAGTGCCAGCGCCAATTTCGATCATGTGCGTGATATCGCCGTGCGCGATGAAAACGGCCAAGGGGTGCTCTATGTGGCGGTAAAAGATGCCAATTATTGGGGCTTCACTCCCTCCGCTGGCAACGATGAAGGTCTGTTTAGATCGACCGATGGCGGTCAGAGCTTTTCTCAAGTTATTGACTCCATAATTCCTAATCAAGATTTTAATTACGCTATTTCAGATATCGAAATTGCCGCTGACAATCGTATTTGGCTTGGCACTACCCGGCCAATTGGTGCCAGCAGCGCTCAACCAAAAGGAGGGGGCGACATTCTTTATAGCGACGATGGCATCAACTTCGTACGCAACCGAAATATTGATGGCTCGAGAGTAGAAATAGCTTGCGCACCTTCCGACCCTAATGTGCTTTACGCCTTGGTTGAGCATCGCGGAAGAGTAGAACGGGTCATTAGAACCGTAGACCGTGGCAACACCTGGCAAGCGATGCCAGAGCCTAATGATGATGACCCCGGGATTCCGGCTAATGATTTCTCCCGCGGACAAGCCTGGTACGACCTTATCGCTCAGGTAGACCCTAATGATCCCTATACCGTGGTAGTGGGCGGAATCAACTTATTTAGAAGTACCGATACCGCTAATACTTGGGAGCAATTGAGCCATTGGTACGGTGGCTTTGGCTATCCCTATGTTCACGCCGACCAACACCAGTTTATTTTTAAACCGGGTTCTTCCAGTGAGATTATCAGCGGAAGCGACGGCGGCATTGCCTACTCTAGCAACTTCAATAGTGCTTTCCCCAGCTTTGCGGTGCACAACGCGGCTTATAATACCACCCAATACTATGCCGGTGATATTGGCCCAACCGCAGGAGGAGACGATATGGTAGCCGGTTCGCAAGATAATGGTACCGAAAAGTTCTATTCACCGGGGATGGGGCCTACCCAGAGGGCCACGGGTGGTGACGGAGCCTATTGTTTTATAAATGAATTCAATCCTAATTTCTGGATCACCAGCTATGTTTACAACGCCTACTGGCGTTCCTATAACAATGGGAATTCTTTCGGCGGCCGATTCATTAATAATAGTGACGGCCGATTTATCAACCCAGCCGATTTTGACGCAAATCTCGATATTTTATATGCTTGTAAAAGTGCGAGCGATATTTACCGCTATGCCAATGTAAGTGGAAATGTAGACGAAGAAACCATTAATGTACCTGGCATGCGTAGCCAAGCCAGCCACCTAAAGGTATCGCCATTTATCGATGCCGAAGCTACCCTTTATGTAGGGAGCGGTAGCGGCGTATTAGTACGTATCGATAGTGCCGATATCGACGGCAGTGAAGTAATCACCGATATAACCGGAGCTAACTTCCCCGTGGCTTACCTCAGTTGTGTGGAAGTAGGTCGCACCGAAGATGAACTGATCGCTACTTTCGCCAATTATGGCGTGTCATCGGTTTTCTACACCAACGACGGCGGCCAAACTTGGGAAAACAAAGAAGGAGACTTACCGGATATGCCGGTGCGTTGGGCCCTCTTTAATCCACGCGATTACGATAACGTTATCCTGGCTACCGAACTTGGCGTGTGGGAAACCCGAAACTTTTCCGATCCTAGTCCCAACTGGGTACCCGCTAATAACGGTTTAGCTAATGTAAGAGTAGATATGTTGCAATTGCGTAAAAGCGATTACACCATTATGGCCATTACCCACGGACGCGGTGTTTATACCGCTCAGTTTGCCGGTGGAATTGGTTTAGAGGAGGATCGCCTTGCGGCGGAAGAGAACTCTATTAATGTTTATCCAAACCCGCTAGTTGATCACTTTCAAATCGACTTCGATCAAGAAGGAATTTGGGAGCTGCAGCTCTTCGATATGAAAGGGAAGTTACGCTTTGTAGACCGTTGGTCTCACAAAAGCCCCGATAAGGTCTTTAGACCCGGCAAACTCGAAGCTGGGGTGTATATCGCCAGTCTGCGTAAAGGAGAGGAAATACATCGCTTGCAATTACAAGTACGTTAATAAAAAAGCCCCGAAGAATTTCGGGGCTTTTTAGTATATCTGAATAATCGCTAAGCCTTAACGGCCAGATTATTGAATAGACTTTTAAAGAGCTCTGCGCCATCGGTGTTCCCCAAATTTGGGTCGGCCGCTCGCTCGGGATGGGGCATCATGCCAAATACGTTTTTCCCGGCATTGCATACTCCAGCAATATTATCTATTGCACCGTTAAAATTGGCTGCCTCAGTAACCTCAGCCTGGGCGTCGCAGTAACGGAATATGATTTGATCATTGGCCTTAAGCTCGGCTAAGGTCTCCGCATCGGCGTAATAATTGCCTTCGCCGTGAGCTACCGGAATTTTATAGGCCTGGTTCGTATCTAGATCGGCACTAATTGCCGCCGACTTCGAACTCGGCTTTAAGTATACGTTCTTACAAATAAAGGTGTGCGATAGGTTATGCTGTAGGGTACCCGGTAAAAGACCACTTTCACAAAGAACTTGAAAACCATTACAAACCCCTAGGACAAAACCTCCTTTGTGAGCAAATTCGATCACCTTTTCCATAATGGGAGAAAAACGAGCGATCGCACCAGAGCGTAAATAATCACCATAGGAGAAGCCTCCCGGAAGCACCACCATTTCTACATTCTGCAGATCGGTGTCCTTATGCCACAGTTCTATAACTTCATGGTCCATAGACCGCAGGATATAGATCATATCCTGATCACAGTTGCTACCCGGAAAAACTACAACGCCAATTTTCATTGCTTCGAATTTGAGTGGCAAAAGTACGAAGGATAATAGACATGCTCCGCGAGCAAATCAATTATCTTGCCCCTGCTTCAAGCCCTTTAACTGAGCGAAAGCCTGGGCCTCGGCATAATTCCAGGCCGGCCATTTCTGCTCCTCTTCGGCGGCAATAAAACGATCGATCCGCTTTTGCAGCCGTTCTTGGAACTCCTCGATGCTTTCTACACTAATCCACACCTTGGCATTCTCATTATGTGCTTCGATCTGCTCCTCGATGCGGGGCAAACGTTTCAGGATCTCGGGATAAACTCGCGGGTGCAAATAGAGGTAATTATCTACGTCGATCTCATTTAATCGGCCGTGATCTAAATTGAATTTCAAGATCATGCTATCCCAGTTCACTAAACTGCATAGACCCAGCAAAAAGCCCAGGTAAACACTGGTCCATCGTACTAAAAAAGAAGCATTACGCGCCGTGCGTATCTTCACGAATAGCAGTACTAGCGCGAAAAACACCAGACTAAGTAGCGCAATGACCAAAATGCGGCCGCTAGCCAAGCCATGGAAGTCGATATAATACCAGGAACGTAAAAACACCGATATGGCTAAGATCATATTCTGCACCACCCAGAGCTGAGCCAAAGCCTGCAAGAACTTATTGCGAGGGTAAAAATTGAGGTTTCCTCTAAAAAAGTAAAGACTCACCGCCGTAGCCAAAACCAAACTCATAATTAAAGCCCAAACTCCTTCGTGTAAAAACTCCTTGAGGCTAAAGCCTTGCGGCATCTCAAAGCCAAACCAAAACCACCTTATATCAATCAAATTGACCACTAACAAGAGCAGATTGAGCGAAAAGAAGACCATCAGCGCCATTTGATACTCCCGCTTAAGACCCAAGACCTTGAAGATGCGCTTATATTTAGAAAACTTCCGCACCACATAATTGCCTTCGGGCAAAAGCAGATAGAAGTCCTTGCCTTTAATAAATACAATCCGCAGGATCAGCAATCCCAAGAACATAAAGGCAAACCAACTGAGGTCGTAATTGGGTAAATAGGAGGCTATTTCATCCAAAACCTTTTGGCTCCATTCCTTGAACACCGGATTACCGGCCCTAAATAATGCGCCAAATATGATGATCAGCAAAAGGGGAATGATACTCAGACTGAGGTAATTAAAGAGCTGTTTTTTGGAACGATTTACCCCAAAGATCGGTTCAGCTAAGAGCGGTTTCCTTATGTTAAAAGGTCGCAGCAAAGCATTGATGAAATGCTCGAAAGGACTGAACCGACTGGAATAGTGGAAACTGAAGTAAGCGAGATTGACTACTACAAAACTGAACTGGGCTATCCCACTTTGAAAATAGAGCAATCCGAAGCTTGAGGTCAGGAAAGCGAATACATAAACCCACTCCTGCGCAAGGTGAATCTTCCAGCCCTGGTCGAATTTAGCGTAAAGCTGTAATCCCAATCCGAATACTACCGCATTGATGCCTAAGCCCTGTTTCCAGAAAAGAAAATGGAAGGCCAACCAAAAGCCAATAAAAAATGCGTTCCTCATTCTATCGATTTAGAATGTGAAACGCACTTTCTACCTTTATTATTTCGGTTCGCTTAAACTCTTTTTATCGAGCAGCCTATCTCACGCGTATCATTGGGGTCGATCTCTCCCCCCTCTACTAGCGCTTTTAGGGCCTTTTGCAGGTATTGCTTTTCCGCTACTTTCGACTTGTTCTCGTATTTGTCATTAATACTGCCGCGGTATACCAATTCAAGCTCTTCATTAAAAAGGTACACGTGCGGAGTAGTGCGAGCACCAAAGGCATCGGCCAGTTTATGATTTTCATCGATTACATAAGGCATCTCATAGCCCGCTTTTTCTGCGTGCTTCTGCATCTCCTCTTTGGAATCATCGCCATCACGCTTGCGCTCGTTACTATTAACCAAAACCATTCCTACACCCATCTTTTGCGTCATTGCATGGAGTTTAGGGTATTGGTCTTCCCAACCTAAAACGAAAGGACAGGTATTACAGGAAAAAATGACCAACAGACCATTCTCTCCTTTAAGGTCATTCAGCGAAAGCTCGCCACCATTAATATCTTGCATAGCGACCTCGACCAATGGAGCTTTGCTGCCAATCGCCAACATGGGCTTATCCTTCTTTGCCGCACTTAGGGCCAATAAACCGGCCAGGGCCAGGCTCAAAAATTTTAGATTCTTCATTTTCTCAGTGTTTTTAGAAAATGAAAACTACGAAATTGACGCTAATGTTCTAAAGTCGCACCCGAATGCCCGGGCCCACCAAGAAAAAGGTCTTCTTCTGTTTAAGCAGATAACCGTAGCCCACAAATAGGGGAAAGCTCAGCCTATTTTCACTAGAAGTGGGATAAAGGGAACCCAAGAATACCAGGCCCAGGTCGCGATTACTGCTATTCTCCGAAAAGTTGAAAGCATCTAAAGCAATGAAGCCTGCACCGATCTTAAAAGGCCTCAACTTGGCCACCTTATTGGGGTGGTAAAAACTCATCTGGGCCATCATCGCAAAACTGATGCCGCCAAAATTGCTGAAATCATTCTCTCCGGCTTTAAGGATCAATAGTCCGGCCGGGAAAGACACGTCTATATCATAATTGATCTTACGCGATAAATAGATCTTCACTTTCTTGGTAAATCCATCAGTCTTATACTTCTCACTCTGGTGACTAAACTCAAGGTCTATGGTAGACCATTCCTCCAGGTTGGAAGTTTTATTATTAATGAAGTTATTGAGATTGATATCCTCTAAGCGGCAAGACTCGTGGTTGTAATAGGTATAGCGCGGAGATCCATCATCGGGACAGATCAAAACATTGTCGAATTGGTAGAGCTCTACCAAACTCCCTTTCTTATTACTGATCTTCACTTTGATACTTAGATATTGCTTTCCGTAGAGGTCTTCCTGACGGTCAAGCTTCTTTTGATCGAAGCGGATTACCACATCCGATAAGGTCTTTTCATAATAGATCGGACGGTCTATTTTGTCCAACTGATAACGCTTCAGGCCCAAAGCCAGATCGATGAAATCAAAGGGCCGCGGACGTTGATACTCTTTTACCTGTAGGCTCTTGCCCAAATTATTACCATTATTAAAGATCTCGATGCTACGAATCCCAATATTCATCGGTACTTCCAAACGGTAATAGGCTACATTTTCATTGCGCACTAAGCTATCGTTTTCGAGGATGGCCGCCCCATAAAATGAGAAATCACCTTTGTGCAATCCTTCTCCTTCCAGTCGGATATTGAGTGATTCGCCGGGATACACCGTGTTCCCGGCTTCCCAGTTCTTCCCTTCCCTCTGCACGAAAATGCGCTCTACCTTGGTTTGCGGACTCAAATTGAAATTGGTAATGAAACGAGCTCGATCGCCGTCCTTTAGATAAAGATAACCTTGTGTTTTGCGGTGATAGGAATAGGGTCGTAGCAAACAAAGTACCCGGTCGTTATTTAGCTTGCTCTTGGTAAAGAGCTCCGCGATCAGGGGCCCACCGGCCTCTTCCTGGTTTTCGATGCGGTAAGTCTTATTTAATTGCAGAAAAGGATGATCGTCGATCTGCACTTCAATGGGTTTGGTACTTCCTTCTATTCGGGTGAATTCTTGCTCATTGAGCTGTAAGAAGGCCAAACGGCCCGTTTTCACCAAAAACTCGGCCTGGAGGCCCGGCATATCGTAAGATAAAAGCTGACCGTCCCAACGGGGGCTTTTGAGTTTCAAAGGGATCTGGAGCTGCTGACGGCCTCTTTCCTGTGGCAATAGGTGCAATAAAACCCGCTTTCCTTGATAGCTGAAGCGATAGTGAATAGGTCCTTCCTTATTCCAGTTTAAATTGAGATCGATCTTTTCTGGATGCTTCGCTGGTAACTCAAATACCTTTTCTTCACCCAAAAAGAGTTCATCTTCACGCGGACTTAGATCCAAATAGGTTTCAGCGTAAGCGAGCAAAGGCAAGACAAAGGCGTTAGGGTTTGCATTTTTCCGAAAGATCAAGCGCGGAAAGGCACTCTCGTTCAAGTCTTGAAAACGCAGACGGTACTCGCGGTAATCCTCGGTCTTTATGCTATCCAGGAGAACATAATCTTCCTGCTCCTGCAGGAACCATGACGATTGGGGAGGCATTCGCAAAAGGGCTTCCGTATTGGCCTCATCGTAAGCAAAAGCCAAACATTTTTCACCCCGAAAATGAACCCGGTCATTCTGCCAATTGTACACGGCGGTATCTACCAAGAATTGGATTTCCCTTAATTCCTGATTCCAGGTTTGCGCCTGTACTTGTAAGCCTACTAAAATGAATACCAAAAACGGCCATTTCCTGATCATCGAAAAAAGCTTGCGTTTAGGGCACGAAAATAGAGAATTTAGAGTGGGATGTTACCGTGTTTCTTTTTGGGCAGGCTATCTACCTTATTTTCCAACATGGCAAATGCCTTGATCAACTTCTCTCGCGTTTGATCGGGACGGATTACCTGATCTACGTATCCACGGGCCGCAGCGCGATATGGATTAGCAAAGATCTCGGCATACTCGGCCTCTTTCTCTTTTAATTTGGCTTCTGGATCGGCCGCCTCCTTGATTTCCTTGCGGAAAATAATTTCGGCCGCGCCCTTGGCACCCATTACTGCGATCTCGGCCGATGGCCAAGCGAAGTTCATATCGGCACCAATGTGCTTGGAGTTCATTACGTCATAAGCACCACCGTAAGCCTTACGGGTAATTACCGTTATTCTAGGCACGGTAGCCTCACTAAAGGCATAGAGTAATTTTGCCCCATTGGTAATAATGGCATTCCACTCCTGATCGGTACCGGGTAAAAACCCCGGTACGTCTTCAAATACTAAAAGAGGAATATTAAAGCTATCGCAGAAGCGCACGAAACGGGCGCCTTTGGTCGAAGAGTCGATATCTAAAACCCCAGCCAAATAAGCAGGTTGATTAGCCACGATCCCGATCGATTTACCGCCTAAACGCGCAAAGCCGACCACGATATTCTGGGCAAAATCTTTATGCACTTCTAAAAAGCTATCGGCGTCTACCGTACCGTCGATCACCTCGCGAATGTCGTAAGGCTGATTGGGGTTATCCGGTATGATCTCATTCAATTCTGCCCGAGTTTCATCACCAGCTTCGTATGGGATAGAAGGCGCTTCTTCTTCGCAATTTTGTGGGATATAGGTCATGAGCTGACGAAAACCATTGATCAGAGCCATTTCATTGGCATAAGTAAAGTGGGTTACCCCCGATTTGGTGCTATGAGCCGAGGCGCCTCCCAGTTCTTCTGAACTCACTTCTTCATGGGTTACCGTCTTCACCACATTGGGACCGGTTACGAACATATAACTGGTATTTTCGACCATCCCGATAAAATCGGTTAAAGCTGGGGAGTATACGGCCCCACCGGCACAAGGCCCCATAACCGCAGAAAGCTGTGGTATAACGCCACTTGCCCTCGTGTTGCGGTAAAAGATATCGGCGTAGCCCCCTAAAGAAACCACCCCTTCCTGGATCCGAGCACCCCCCGAATCATTCAATCCAATTACCGGTGCCCCATTCTTCATGGCCAGATCCATCACTTTACAGATCTTCTCGGCATGCGCTTCGGCCAAAGAGCCCCCTAAAACGGTAAAGTCCTGAGCAAACACATAAACCAATCGGCCTTCAATGGTTCCATAACCGGTTACCACCCCATCACCCAAGATCTTTTGCTTATCCAAGCCAAAGTCGGTAGATCGGTGCATCACCAAAGCGCCGGTTTCTTCGAAACTCCCCTCATCTAAGAGGAAGTGAATCCGCTCACGCGCGGTTAATTTTCCTTTGGCATGCTGAGCATCGATACGCTTCTGACCGCCACCCAACTGGGCTTCAGCTAATTTAGACTCGAGCTCTTTGATCTTATCCTGCATCTTGGACATGGGATTGATTTTTGGTTTTAAATACAGTGCAAATTACTAAAGAAGCCTCAGTAAACCGGGGAAAAATGGCGGTTTTTGAGCACAAAAAAACCCGCTTCGAACAAAGCGGGTCTTCGGTCTTCTTAATGCGATTCGTGATCATTCCTTCGCTGTCTTCGCATCTCATTTCGGTGCTCTTTATGGAGCTCTTCTAATTTTTGCATTTGCTCCTCATCGAGCACTTTTTCCAATTCGAGCTTTAAGCTCTGCATCGCTCCGCGGCGCTCCTCGCGCAATTGCTTGGCTTCTGACCGCTGGGCATCCATTTTTTGGTGGTGCGCCAATAAAATGGGTTGTATAGCTGCCACTTGCTCGGCGCTTAGGCCTAAGTGCTCTTCCATCCGGGCGGTCTGTTTTTCCACTCGTTCCTCGGCAGTCAATCTTTCATGCCCATGATGCCCACCAGTTTGCGCAAATGCACTTAATCCTAGGCCTAGAAAAAAGGCCATACTTAAAACTATTCGTCTCATCACATTAAATTTAGATTCAATGCTTTGAGCCCCAAAAAGTGCTTTGGTTTAATCCACTTTGCGCCTTTAAGACCAATTTAAGATTTAGGCAGCTCCACCTCGCGCAAAGAGATCGAAACTTCTTCGAACTGCTCGGGCTTACCCAGCACGTGAAGGATCTTTTGGGCTACGTCCTTGGCTGAAACCAATTCATCATTGGCCTTGTAATCCACGAAGCGCTGACGATCGGGAAAATCGCGTTGCGAAGTAGCTCTGATCTCCCCTTGCATCTCGGTGTCTACAATGCCGGGAGAGATCGCGTGGCAGCGGACTTCCGGATGATCGAGATGCAAGACTTCACTGAACATATTAAGCCCAGCCTTAGAAGCACAGTAGACCGACCAGCTCTTTACCGGATAAAAAGCGGCACCACTTGAGATATTGATAATGGTTTTCTTCCCCGGGAAATCGCGTAGGTTTTCCAGAAAAAGTTGGGAAAGAATGCTAGGGGCGGTGAGGTTTAACCGATAGGCATTGGCCACCTGAACCGGATCCATTTGTGAGACCGGCTTTACCGGAGCAATGGTTCCTGCATTATTCACTAAGATCACCTCTTCGGTCTTGGTCGAAAGCCCCTCGAAACCGATTCCGGCATAATCGTCCAGATCGGAAAGATCGATCGCTAAATGACGGTAGTTTTCGTGTTCGATAGTATGCCGGCGACTGATCCCGGTTACTTTATGACCTTGGTCGAGAGCGGCCTCCGCCAAAGCTTTGCCAATACCGGAACTGGTGCCGGTAATAAAGAATTTTTTCAATGCTTACGTTTTTATCAAAGGTATTGAATTCGATCATCCAAGGCCTGATAAAGATCAGCTTCGCGCTAAAGCTTGATCGAGATCTTCGATCAAATCCGCTTGGTCTTCGATACCCACACTTAAGCGTATCAAACCCTCGGTGATCCCATTCTTTTCTCGTTCCGCTTTAGGGATAGATGCGTGGGTCATCGTTACCGGATGCCCCGCTAAAGATTCTATCCCTCCTAAACTTTCGGCTAGGGTAAATACCTTTAAATGCTTCAAGACCTCGAAGGCGGCCCTTTGCCGGTCTTCCTTCAAGCGAAAGCTTAACATCCCACCAAAGTCTCGCATCTGGGCAACAGCTATTTTATGTCCGGGATGATCCGCCAAACCGGGCCAATACACCGCTTCCACCTTGGGATGTTGAGTGAGAAATTGGGCCACTGCCCTGGCGTTCTCAGAATGACGCTTCATCCTTAGGGCCAAGGTTTTTATACCTCTTAGACTGAGGAAGGCGTCCATTGGGCCACAAATGGCTCCGCTTGAATTCTGGATAAACTTCAATTCTTGCGCGAGCTCAAGGTCTTTGATCGCCAATAAGCCCAGTACTACATCACTGTGCCCACCTAGGTATTTGGTGGCGCTGTGCATTACGATATCTGCCCCTAAGCCAATGGGCTGCTGCAAATAGGGCGTGGCGAAGGTGTTGTCTACCACCAATAAAGCCTTGGCTTGCTTGGCCGACCTGCTGATGGCCGCGATATCGATCACGCTCATCATCGGATTGGTGGGACTCTCTACCCAGATCATACGAGTTTTATCGCTCAGTAAGGATGCTACCGCTTGCGGATCGCCCATGGGGGCAAAGTGAAAACGAATACCATACTTCTCGAAGATTCCCTTAAAAAGCCGATAAGAGCCTCCGTAGAGGTCATCGGTAGAAATAATCTCATCGCCTGGTTTAAGTAGTTTCAAGACCGCGTCGATCGCCGCAAGGCCACTACCAAAGGCCAAGCCATGCTCCACCCCTTCCAAACTGGCAATGGACCGCTCCAGAGCCGCCCGGGTCGGATTTCCCGAACGGGAGTACTCATAGCCCTGATGGACTCCAGGCCCACTTTGGGCGTAGGTAGAACTTTGCACGATGGGGGTCATTACGGCTCCGGTAGCAGGGTCGGGCGACTGACCGCCGTGAATAACTAAAGAGTTAAAACGCAGCTTCTGATCTGACATATCTTGCTATTTAGCACAAATTAAAAGGCTTTGATGGACATCTAAGCCATAGGCCACTTACATTTAGATAAATTGACTCTATATATGGTATTGTGACCTTGCGGGCTCGGCTAGAAAGCTTTGAATCCTTAAATTCGCTTCTCAATAATTTAAACTTAGCATAACGATGAAAAAAATTCTGAGCTTTTTGTTGGCTATAACCCTGGTTTTGCCAGCATTAGCAAATGAAGGGATGTGGCTTCCTATGTTGCTTGGTCGCAACTACGAAGACATGAAAGCCCACGGATTACAATTAACTCCGGAGCAGATCTACGATATCAACAATGGTAGCCTTAAGGACGCTATCGTTTCTTTCGGTGGCTTTTGTACCGGAGAAATCATTTCCGATCAAGGCCTGATTCTTACCAACCACCACTGTGGTTACGGTCAGATCCAATCTCACTCTAGCACTGAGCACGATTACCTTACCGATGGTTTTTGGGCCTATGAAAAAAGCCAAGAGCTGCCTAATGAAGGTCTTTTCGTGCGTTTCCTCGTACGTATGGAAGACGTGACCAACCGCGTACTCAATGAGCTTAATGACGACATGAGCGAAACTGAGCGCAGTCAGGCGATCGCCAAGATCGGAAAGACCATTGCCGATGAAGCGACCGAAGGCAATCACTACGACGCGAATGTGCGTAGCTTCTTCCACGGAAATGAGTTCTACTTATTCGTATACGAAACCTTTAACGACATCCGCCTAGTTGGTGCTCCCCCTTCTTCTATCGGGAAGTACGGTGGCGATACCGATAACTGGATGTGGCCTCGTCATACCGGCGACTTTTCATTGTTCCGTGTGTATGCCGACAAGGACGGTATGCCTGCCGACTACGCCGAAGACAATGTACCACTAAAGCCTAAGCACTCTTTACCGGTTAATATTACCGGGGTAAAGGATGGCGATTTCACCATGGTAATGGGTTACCCTGGTTCTACCGATCGTTATTTGAGCAGCTATGGCGTAAAACAGGCCATTGAAAAGTACGGTCCTGCCGTAGTGCGTGTACGTGACCTTAAATTAAAGGTGATGAAAAAGTACATGAATGCCGATCCCGCGACCCGCATTCAATACGCTTCTAAATACGCCCGCGTTTCCAATTACTGGAAATATTATATCGGTCAAACCGAGCAATTGCAGAGCAATAAAGTATACGAGAAGAAAAAAGCCATTGAGGAAGAATTCCAAAAATGGGTAAATGCCGATCCTGCACGTAAAGCCAAATACGGCGAAACCTTGCAGATGTTCGACGAAGCCTATTCTTCTACCGACGCTTCGGTAACCGCTAAAGTATACGCCCGCGAAGCCGGTATTACCGGTCCTGAGATCGCCCTTCAAGGATTGCGTTTCGGTCGCACCATGACCGCTTACTTTAAGGCCATGGAAGCTGCAGAGGAAGCTGAAGGCGAGGCCAAAGAAGCCGAAGAAGCGAAAGCCAAAGCGATCTTAGGCTCAGTGAAAGCCTCGATGGAAGAGTTCTTCAAAGACTACAATCCTGCCCTAGACCAGGAAATGACCGCTAAAGTATTGGCCCTTTATCACCAAGATATCAGCGCCGATCAACAGCCTGAGATCCTTAAGGAGATCGCCGACGATTACAAGGGTGACTTCGACAAATACGCTAAAAAGCTCTTCAAGAAAAGTGTGCTTTCGAGCAAAGAAGAGATGATGGAGTACTTAGAAGATCCTAAGGACAAAGTAGTAGAAAAAGATATGGGTATCGCTTTAGGCGAAGGCTTGTACCAAGCTTACCTTCAATCGAACCAAGACGGTGGAAGCGGCGACAAGCTGGAAAAAGCTTACCGCTTATTTACCGCAGGTTTACGTGAAATGAATCCAGATCGCAACTACTACCCAGACGCCAATAGCACCATGCGCCTTACTTACGGTACGGTAGGTAGCTACGATGCCCGCGATGCCGTGCATTACAAGCACTATACTACCGCCGAGGGTATCTTACAGAAAAAAGATAACGACGATCCTGAGTTTGTCGTTCCGACTAAATTGGAGGAGCTTATCGAAGCCAAAGATTTCGGTCGCTACGCTAATGCAGAAGGCGAATTACCAGTATGTTTCATTCACAATACCGACATTACCGGCGGTAACTCAGGCTCACCCGTGATCAACGCACGTGGCGAGCTGATCGGGACTGCCTTCGACGGTAACTGGGAAGCGATGAGTGGCGACATTAATTTCGAATCTGAAATTCAGCGTACCATTTCAGTGGACGTACGCTATACCTTGTTCATCATCGAAAAATACGCCGGTGCCGATAATTTGATCAAAGAGATGAATATCGTTACCGAGCCTGTAAAACCGATGGCTAAGGAAAATGAAGAATCGGATGCGATGACCATGGAAGCTAGTTCTAAGGAATAAGCATTCTCAAAACACCTTCAAAAGCCGCCTTCTACGAGGGCGGCTTTTTTTATCTCCACCCTCAAAGCCTTGATTTTCAAAAGTATGTTCATAACCTCTTTCTATAATCCTTTCTAGACTCCGCTCTTTTTAGTATTTTCATCTTGCACGAAATGCGAAAAACACTACTGATCATATCGATCTTGCTCTTTACGCTGGGGGGATGTAACAGAGCAGGGCTGGACTCATCCAAGAATCTTGGACCGAGGGCCAAGCTTGATGGACCCGCCTTGAAGCGTGATCTCGCTGAGATCAAAGCCGCTGGTAAACTGAAGGCCATCATGATCTACAGCAGTACCACCTATTTTCTTTACCGCGGTCAAGCTATGGGCTTCGAGTACGAATTACTCAAGCGCCTAGCCGATGACCTTGGTCTAGAATTGGAAATCGTACTGGCCGATAATATCGATCAAGTATTCGATCTCCTCAATAGTGGCGAAGGTGACATCATTGCCTATGGCCTTACCATCACCGAAGAACGGAAAGAATTACTGCAGTTTAGCGATTACCTCTACACTACTCACCAAGCCCTGGTGCAAAGAAAACCGGCTAATTGGCGTCGGATGCGTCGCGATCAAATCGAAGACTATTTAGTACGTGATGTCATAGACCTTATCGATGACACCGTGCATGTGCACCGCCGTTCCTCGTATTATGAGCGCCTGCTCAACCTTCAAGAAGAAATAGGAGCCAAGATCCACATCGATACCATCGTGGGCGATTACAATATTGAAGATGTTATCAAAATGGTGGTAGATGGCGAAGTGCGCTATGCCGTAGCCGATTACAATATCGCCTCCATCAACCAAACTTTTTATCCCATCTTAGACGTAGAAACACCGTTGAGCTTTTCCCAACGCATTGCTTGGGGCTTACGGCAGAACTCGCCGCAATTATTGGCCGCGATCAACGAATGGATCGCTTCCATGCGTAAGCGTGATACCTATAATTACATCTACAACAAATACTACGCTCACAAAAAGTCCTATAAACGACGGGTGGAAAGTGACTTTTATAGTAAGAATAGCGGGCAGATCAGCGTCTACGATGATTTGATCAAAGCGGCTGCCTTAGACCTTGGCTGGGATTGGCGCTTATTGGCCTCCTTGATCTACCAAGAATCACGCTTCGATCCCAAATCGACTTCTTGGGCTGGAGCCGGTGGCCTAATGCAACTCATGCCAGCCACCGCACAAGATTTAGGGCTGCAAAACATTTACTCTCCGCGCGGTAATATTAGGGCCGGTACCCGTTACCTCCGTGAGATCTGGGATCGTTTCGATAATATCCCCGATAGCATCCAACGCATCAAATTTACCATGGCCTCTTACAATTGCGGTTATGGTCACCTCCTCGACGCCCAGCGCTTAACTTCACGCGATGGCAAAGATTCTCTGGTTTACGATAATTCGGTAGAACACTGGCTCAAAGACCTCGGTCAGTACAAGCATTACAGTAAAGATTTCATCCGCTATGGTCCAGTGCGAGGCAATGAGCCCTTCCACTATGTGCGCGACATCTTTCTGCGCTACGATCATTACCGCCGACTCATTCCCTTAAAATCTCCCGAAACGGAGGAACCGGCAGCCTAAAGCGGTAAATTTGCCGGCCATGAAAGAAAGCTTTCTTTTAGAGGGAGAGGAATTATGGCTGCTGGCCGAAAGGGCTATTTATTGGCCGGCCCAACGCAGCCTGCTCATTGCCGATACGCATTTTGGTAAAGTAAGTCACTTCCGGAAACACGGCATTGGCGTTCCGGCTGAAGCAGCTAAGGACAACCTCAAACGCTTAGAACACCTCCTCTACAGCACCCAAGCCCAAAAAGTCTATTTCTTAGGCGACCTCTTCCATTCGGAGATGAACCACGAGTGGATCGCCTTTAAACAAGTTATCGCCCTTTTCCCGAAAACCGAATTCCACCTCATCGGTGGCAACCACGACATTCTCGATGAGGCCTCCTACTACCGCGCCCGCTTAGAAATTCATTCCGAGACCTTAAAATTGGGTCCCTTCCTCCTAAGTCATGAGCCACTGGAGGAGGCAAGTGAGGGCTACAATCTCTGCGGACATATCCACCCAGGGGTAATAATGCGAGGACAAGCCAGGCAAAGCTTGCGTCTGGCCTGTTATTTCTTCGGTCCTAAACAAGGGATCCTGCCTGCCTTCGGCACCTTTACCGGTACCCATGCTTTAAAGGTTAAAAAAGAGGATAAAGTATTTGTGATCGTCGAAGATCGCGTGATCGAGATCAGCTAGCGAAAAGGTTCCCAAATACCCCGGCAACTACCCAAATAACTCGCTCCAAAAAGATTAAGGTGCACCAACAGGGGGTACAACTGATGGTAATCCAAGCGCGCTTGGAAACCTTGCTCCAGCGGAAACTGCTCCTCATAGGCAGCAAAGGTTTCTGGTGAAAAACCGCCAAAGAGCTGCATCATGGCCAGGTCCATTTCGCGGTGACCGTAATACACTGCCGGGTCGATCAAAATAGGCGCACCATCGGCACCACACATGCAGTTCCCCGACCATAGGTCTCCGTGCAGTAAAGCCGGCGGCTCTGGCGGAATTAATTCTTCCAAACGCAGCGCCAATCTTTCGATGGCATTACGGTCCGCTCTGTTCACCAATCCTTGGTCATAGGCTTGGGCGAAAAGCCCTTCCAACCGGGATTGCCAATAAAATTCCGGCCAAGTTTCGCGCCAAGCGTTGGGCTGCTCTAAACTACCGATGTAATTGTCTTTCGCCCATCCAAAAGCCGAATTGCTCTTGCGATGCAGTTCCGCCAAGCCCTCGCCTAAGCCCTGAATGAACCTCGCTCCTTTGGAACCGCTTTTCAGAAATTCTAATACCAAAAAAGCCTCGCCTTCAAATTGCTCGCAAATAATAACCTCTGGCACTTTTAAAGGGCTTCCTGCTTGTAAGGCTTTTAATCCATCGGCTTCCGCCTGAAAGAACTCTAAGGATGCGGATGGCTTATACTTGAGAAAATAGTCCTTCGCTTCAAAGCGAATTAAAAAAGCTTGATTGATGTCGCCTCCCGCAAGGGGCTTGGCTTCCAAGAAGGCACCGGCCTGCAGAGCTTCCGATAAGTAATTATGAAATGATGCGGAGTTTATCATCCTTTTCCCCTTCTTCCATGTAATGTAATAAACCTTGCCATTTACGCAGGGCCTCTTTTAACATTTTAGCATTAAAGGGTTTCGGAATGAAGTCATTCATACCGGCTTCGATACAACGTTTTTGATCCGCTACCTCAGCATTAGCAGTAACCGCAATAATGATCGGCCTTTGTGTTTGATCTTTGATGATCCTCTTGGTCGCTTCGATGCCATCCATATTGGGCATCTGCACGTCCATGAAAATAATGTGGTAATTGGTGGTGATCGCCATTTCCCACGCTTCCAGACCATCGTTGGCCAGATCCACCTCATAGCCCATGGTCTTCATGATCATGGTAAGCAGCTTCTGGTTTATCGGGTTATCTTCCGCGTAGAGAATGCGTAAGTTTTCCAACTTCTGCTCCGATTCTTCCTTGATCTCTTGGGCGTCCTTAGAGAGGTCTATACGTGGTGTTTTCAAGATAAAGTCGGCCGTAACTACCGTTCCCTGCCCTGGCTCCGAATCGATCCACAGGTCTCCATCCATTAATTCCACCACTTTAGAGGCAATGGTGAGACCAAGACCGGTACCACCGTGCTTACGGGTATTGCCCTCATCGCCTTGATTAAAGGCTTGCACCACCTTTTGCAATTCTTCTGGTTTGATCCCCACCCCAGTGTCTGTTACTTTAAGCAATAGCTTTACGCGATTGCCTTCGATACTTTCAATACGCAGGTCAAGCGCTATATTTCCCTTCTCGGTAAACTTCACCGCATTACTTAGTAAGTGAAAGATCACTTGGCCTAAGCGCTCGGGGTCTCCTATCAAGTCTTCCGGTATATTTTCGTCGTAATCGAGTTTGAAGTTCAGGCCGGCTTTTAGGCTATTGGCTCCCGCCAATTCTACCGCCTTATCCAGCACTTCCTTCATACCAAACTTCTTGGTTTCCAATTTCAACTCGCCCGAGTCGATCGCCGAAAAGTTCAGTAAATCCATCAGAATATTGTTGAGCTGCTCACTGTTCTTGCGAATGGTTTCCAGCTTCGCCGATTGATCCGAGTTTAGTTCGGTCTTAGAAAGGAAATCGGTCATACCCAAGATAGCATTCATGGGGGTACGAAGCTCATGACTCACCGAGTTCATAAAGTTCTGCTGACTCACGGCGGCCACCTCTCCCTTCTCAGTCTGCTCTCGCAAATTATAGCCAAATCTCTGGGCCAAGGCAATGGTTTGGCTGATGATAAAGACAAAATAACCAAAAGCTGAAATAAGGATCGCTCCCGAGCCAAAGCCGAAGAAGGCCGACATTTTAAGCCCCATCACCAAAATAAGCGACAACACCGAAATGGAGGTAAACCAACTCATGGTATGGCTGAGGCGAATGGTGCGCAAATAGAAGGAGGTAGTCGCCACTAAGGCTAGGGCAATAAAAATCAGATAAAAGTCGATGATAGCACTAAAGGTCTCTGGTGGCAATAATACCCCGATCGCCATAAGGGCCGAAACGCCTGCAATGGTATGAAAGATCCACTCCGGTGCCCGACGCGCGATCAGGTTCTTGTAAAAATAGGTGTAAAAGATCACGCTCAAAAAGAGACTGAGGTACTCCATCCGGATGGCCCAGAACCAGCTTAGGTCCTGAAAAACTTCGTGCAAGAAATAAGTATCGGTACCTACGATGCGGTAGATGTAGCTTAAGGCAAAGAGGCCAAAGAATAAAAAGGAAAAATCGCTTTTCTGAAAGTAGAATATAATGATGGAGATCAGGCCCGATACCATGAGGGCACCGGCGATAAAGAGCGAAAGACTCACCGAGATATTCTTGAAAAAGAAGATCGACTCCGACTTTCCGATCGTTAGGGGCGCCACGGCACCTCCCTTGTGATGATGGAAATTGGAAACGTGTAAGACCAAACGATTCGCTCCCTTATTTATCTTAATGTTCTTTACTTGGGGCAACCAATAGGGCTCAGAATCGGCAATATTATCGCCCACATTGCCATTCTTGGCTACCAATTCACCGTTAAGGTACAGGGCGTAAGCGGAATAAAATTCGGGAATCCGTAAGGCTAATTCATCCGAATTTCGACTGGAGAAGATCTCCAATTCATAAGTAGCAAAGCCCTTGGCGTGATAAGTACCGGAAAGATTGGGCAGCGAAGACCAATTGGCCATAAAGTCGAGCAACTTGGGCGGACCATCCAATTCGGGTTCCACCTGTGGGTCTAAGAACTCCTTCCAGTAAAAACGCCAGCTGCCGTCAAGATCTATTTCGTCGTCGTTCTGATAAAAGGATTCCTTTAAGTTTAATTCACCATTGGCCACCCGAGCTTGCGCAGTGAAGCTCGGGACGCCCATGATGAGAACTAAAAATAAATATCCTATTACTCGCATTTAACCCTTATCAGCGACTATCGTTTAATAAATTGATTCTCAATATACTAATTTATCAGAATCAAGCTTCGCGCCGCTTAGCTTGCTTGGCTATTTAGCGACGGTGTACGATAAGCCCAGTTTAGCGAATAAAAATGCAATAAGCGGACCGGTAAACAATGCTTTTTTCGATTAACTAGTACTTTCCTCCGATTAACCGTAATTCGGCCGCCTTATTTTCGATCAAGGGCAGTTCTTTCGGAGCATCGACCCGTCGGGAAGTATCGGTCAAAGCACGCAGAAAGTACTCCAAATCTAGCAATTCCTCCTCTAGCAAGAAAAGCGAATCGCCTGGTAAAGTCTGATTTGAAAGATCCAAGCCTAGACCTACCGCGCCGCCGTGATTGTAAAAGTCGAGCACGGAGCGAAGGTCGGGATAAGCGCCATTGTGAAAATACGGTCCGCTTAAAGCCACATTGCGCACCGTTGGGGTTTTAAAGGAATGCTTAAAAAAAGGCGCCTCATCTTGTACCACTCCTCCGGCATAACGACCCAAGTCGAGGTCTAGGTTTTCAGAATCTGGTGATTCCAAGACTCCCAGTACCTCCGATTCATTTTCGAGGTACCATGGGGGCACTAAACCGCTGTAAGTAGGGGCAAAATGACAAGTAGCACAGGCAGCTTTCCCCATAAAGAGATTAAAGCCTCGCGCAATGCGGGGTGCTATCGCCGCGCTTTCTCCGCGCAAATAACGATCGAGCTCGGTATCAAAACTGCTTAGCTCACTTAAAAAAGCCACGATGGCCTGGGAGAGGGTATGCCGATTGATCGCGCCCTTAAAATCAGGAAAGGCTTTTTGGAATAAAGCCTGATAGGCTTCGCTATCTTCTAGTCTAGTAAAGATACCCCGGTAATTATGGGCAAATTCCTGGGGACTAAAGATCACGTGTTCCATCTGACTTTCCATCCGGTCGGCGCGGAGGTCGTAGAAGAATTTCTCCGAATACAAGGCATTGTACAATGAGGGGGCATTGCGCTTCACCTCACCTTTAAAATCAAAGGCCAAGCTCTTCGCCCTACCGTCGGTATAGGCCAGCGCGGGATCGTGACAAGAGGCACAAGAACGTTCGTAATTAGCACTCAAGACCGGATCGAAGAACAAGTAACGCCCCAGTTCTTGCTTGGCCTTTAAGGTCTCGTCTGCCACCAGGCCGGTGTAGTATTGAAGATTAAAAAACTCAGCACTAAACAAATGCCTCGAGCGATAATTAAAGCTCAATTGACCGCGGAATACCTCTTCGGCCGTTTCGTACTGAAGGTCTAAATGTAAGTCGAGCAATAAGCCAAAAAGGGGCTCGGCGTAATCGCGAATAAAAGTGAGCCGATCGAAGCTTTCAAAATCGGTATGAGCCGCTAGAAACTCCTGGGCTCCGGCAAACTTCGCCTCGATGCTATCTTTCAAGGTCCGATTAGTACTGAGCCGCAAATAGGGTTTTAGGGCAAGGTGAATGGCCGACATGACTTCACCGCTCTCCACGATAGCCTGATCGCTACTGGGGGTATCGAAGCCGGTGATGCCCATCGTGATCAAGCGAATGATGCCCAAACGCGCCGCCTCGAATACCTGTCGGTCGCTGATCCTTTGCTTTTGACCTATAGCCTGGATCGCTTTGAATTGATAATCCAAGTCCTTGATCAATCCCGCCAGGGCTTCCGGCGCTTGGCCCAATGCTTCATCGTAAACCAACTCCTCGATCACCTGCAGTCCTTTGGGCTCCATGATCACCATGCGCGGGGCATTGCGCTCGGTCTTGGGTAAGGGGGCGCCATTGAGATGATCCTTAACATCTTGCGGTTCCAAATAATCCAAGATAAACTCGATCTCCTTGAAGGCGAGGCGCATTTTCGCAAATGAGGCCTGAAGCTCTGCTTGCTCCAGCTCTCCTTGACGAAAGGCCCTAAAGTCGCTTCGAAAATCTTTAATGCTGCTCTGAAATGCCCTTAATCCTGCTTGGTATTGCGCTTGCACCGCTTCGATCGGACGTTGCTCTTCCTTGCCTGCAAAGTGCAGCAAAAAACTCAGTCCTAATAAGAGGCTCAACACCTTCCACTTTAAGTTCATGGGAATTGGCTAAAAATTAAGAAAGGGGCCCCTTCTAAAAGAGGCCCCTTCATGTTCAGGTTCTATCTTACTTTACCACTAGTTTCTGAGTAGTACCGGCAGCATTCTGCACAAAGTACACCCCAGGTCTTAGGTGACTGATGTCGATGTTCTCCACATCGCGGTAAACGTTCATCCGCTTACCGTTCACATTGTAGATAGCAATATCGCCGCGCTCGCTGAAGTAAAGCGTGCGGGTAGCTGGGTTAGGGTACATCTCGAACATCTCGCCAGAGAAAGTATTCTCAGGCACGCCAATGGTAACTTGATCCCAACCGGTGATCGCTACGGTCAAAGAGTTATTATAAGGGAAAGGATTCGAAGTGCTTGGGTGCTGACTGTTAAATAGGATGGTCTTTCCGTCAGGAGTACCGATGGCACCGGTGATCTCTGCTCCTACTGGTACATAGGCAATACGCACTAGGTCGTTCAAAGTAGGGTTTTGGATGCTCATATCAAGCATGAATAACTCACAAGTACGGTTGCTAATTCCGGCCGGAGTGCGACCTTTAGAAGTCCCGTTCAAGTCTTCGTTGATCAACATATAATCTTTACCGTTAATGGTGATCTTGTTTAATCCATCAGGATTAGAAAGATGCACGTCAGGATACTGTGCTACCGCTGGATCTACTGAGAAATAAGGACCTCCTTCCATAAAAACTGAAGTCATCTCGGTAGCTGGATCATACTCGATCACACGACCGTAGTAGTCCCAGTACTGGGCGCTGTCTGGCGTAATGGTTTTGTTGAACTCGATGCTCTGATCGGCGGCACGTGCGATGTGATGCGGAGCAAATACGGCACCGGCCGCTTTTTCTCCGGCCCAACGTCCTGCTGGGTTATCACGACCGGTTTCGGTGAAGTATACCTTACCTCCGATCTCTACGACCCACTCGATACGGTTAAACATGGTAGCGCCGGCATTTACTGCCTCAGCGCTAAAGTTCAGCATCTTGCTGAAATCGCTATTGTCGATCTCTACCCACTTGCTACCCGTAGCATCGTGCTTGTATACGTAGGTCCTTCCGCTGGTAAAGTCACCGGCATTATCGGCTACGAATTTGGTAAAGAAACCAGGCGTGGCGTCTGCTCCTAAATAAACCGTTTTATTGTCGGGCATTACGGCGCCACCTTCGAAAGGCTGACGACCCCAGTTGTACTGCTTGCGAACGGCTTTAGCCTCGCGAGGGTCGATCTCTACCATATAGTTGTAGTTCTGATACTTTTTAATGGTTTGACCGTTGTAGCCGGCGAAACCTTCGCTTACCGGATAGTTCGCGGTTCCGGTTCCGATGGTGAAGTCGCCTGTGTCGCGGTCGGCAATAGAGCCATTGTCGCCTCTCCACCATTCTTCGGCGGTCCAGATTCTACCGTCGGGACCGGTGATCCCACCACAGTTCATACCAGTTTCACCTACGGTATTGGCAAAGTCTACTGCGAAGTATTTACCCTGACGACCGTCGCTAAGGGTTTGATCTACGATGATCAAAGAGTCGGTTGCCGGATCGCGACGTACTTTAAATACGCTCATACCTCCACCGTCGCCGATCGAGTCATTGCTTACCACCATTTCGTGGTTTACACTTACCCAACCTAGGTCAGAACCATTGTTATCGGGGGTAAAACCAATAAAGTCATGCCATTGCTTAGCGAGAGCTTCACCGGCAGCATTACCATAAGTAGCAGTAGTTTGCACTTTATGGTGACCACCGATAAATAGGTATTGGGTAATTAGAGGAGATGGCGGTACCATTACGGTGGTTGGTTCCCAGTTGGTCACGTCGATCTCCGGAGAGAATGATTGCGCCTTACTTCCATAAGCCAAAAGCAGGGCGGCAGTACTTAGTAAAATTTTTTTCATTGTGTTGATATTGAATTGCAGCACAAAAGTGACCCCCTGATCTTAGCTCAAGCCTAAGCCTTTTTTAAGGCTATGTGATCAATTTGAGCCGCCTTAACCTTAAGGAAAAGCTCTGGTAATTTGGCGGCGATCGACAGCCACAATTTTTCGCACCTATTTTTAAGTAGCTGGCTGATTATCACCCTCTAGAATGCAGCTTCCCTTTTAACCTTAAATTAAAATTGCGGCAAAGCGCTTAATTTCTTGGGGCAGCCAAAACAATTTGGCTATTCTTGCGATTTGCATTCTATAGCATTGACCAATAAGTAGATGTAAAAAAGAATTTAACAAGCCTTTAACGCAGCACTAGCGCGGAAACAAGCAAATTCGCATGCTACTCAAAAGCTTTAATTCGTTCTAACCGATTTAAAAGAATACATGGAAACAAATGATGCCGCGGTAGACATCCGCGCCCTGAATGAAAAGATCGAAAAGGAGAGTGCCTTCATTGATCTGTTAATGATGGAGGTCAATAAGTCCATTATTGGACAAAAGACCATGTTAGAGCGTTTATTGATCGCCCTACTCGGCAATGGTCATATTCTATTAGAAGGGGTGCCGGGCTTGGCCAAGACCCTTGCCATTAAATCTTTGGCCCAAGCGGTAGAAGCCGACTACAGTCGCGTGCAGTTTACCCCCGACCTCTTGCCCAGTGATGTGATCGGTACCCAGATCTACAACATGCAGAAAAATGAGTTCGCCATAAAGAAAGGACCCATTTTCGCCAATTTCGTATTGGCCGATGAGATCAACCGCGCCCCGGCTAAAGTGCAAAGCGCCCTCTTGGAAGCGATGCAAGAACGCCAGGTAACCATCGGGGAAGAAACGCATCAATTGCCCAAGCCGTTTTTAGTATTGGCCACCCAAAACCCGGTAGAGCAAGAAGGCACCTATCCCCTTCCCGAAGCCCAGAGTGATCGCTTCATGCTAAAGACCGTGATCACCTATCCTAAAAAGGAAGAAGAACGTCTTATCATGCGTCAAAATCTGCAAGGAGGTTTCGAAGAGATCAAACCGGTGGTTAAACTGGAGCAGATCCTCAAAGCACGGGAAGTAGTGCAAGAGGTTTACATGGACGAAAAGATCGAACGCTATATTCTCGACATCATATTTGCTACCCGTAATCCGGAAGAATACCGCTTACCCAGCTTAAAGCCTTTGATCGAATTTGGCGCCTCCCCGCGAGGTAGTATCGCCTTGGCTAGCGCGGCCAAAGTGCATGCCTTCATCAAACACCGCGGCTACGTAATTCCCGAAGACGTGCGCGCCGTTGTCAAAGATGTTCTACGTCATCGTATAGGCATCACTTACGAAGCGGAGGCTGAGAACGTAAGCAGTGAAGACCTTATTAGCCAAATCGTAGACCAGATCGAAGTACCATAATAGCCGGAAGCATTTATGGACACCCAAAAACTTCTAAGAAAAGTACGTCGCATCGAGATCAAGACCAGGCGGCTCAGTAATCACCTCTTCTCGGGGGAGTACCACAGCAGCTTTAAGGGGCGCGGTATGGCCTTTAGTGAAGTACGTCGTTATGAGTTTGGCGACGATATTCGAGCGATCGACTGGAATGTTACTGCTAAACTCAATGAACCTTACATAAAGGTCTTTGAGGAGGAACGGGAGCTTACGCTGATGTTGATCGTGGATCTAAGTGGCTCTGAAAATTTCGGTTCACGCTCCCAATTAAAACGGGAAATGATCACCGAGATCTGCGCTACCCTAGCCTTTTCGGCCATCCAGAATAATGATAAAGTAGGGGTGATCTTCTTTAGCGATAAGGTGGAAAAGTTTATTCCGCCGGCCAAGGGAAAATCGCATACCCTGCGCATCATTCGCGAGCTCATCGAATTTAAGCCCCAAAGCAATAAAACCAATATTGGTGAGGCTTTACGCTTTTTCAGTGCTTTCCAAAAACGTCGTGCGATCGCCTTCGTTCTAAGCGATTTTATGGATAGCCGCTACCGCGATGCCCTCAAGATCGCCAGTCGCAAACACGACCTTACCGGCATCCGTATCTTTGACCCTCGTGAAGAGGAATTACCCAATTTAGGGCTCTTGCCGATGCGCGATCCAGAAAGTGGGAAGATCTCTTGGATCAATACCCGCTCCCATAAATTGCGTCACCAATTACGAACGCGCTTCAAAGATCATTGGAAGTATTACCGCGAAAGCTTTCTCCGCAGTGGTGCCGGCGAATTATCGATCCGTATCGATCAAAGCTATCCCGCCGCCTTATTAACTTACTTCAAAAAACGCAGCCGATGAAAAAGTACCTGCTACTTTTACTACTGGCCACGCAATTCGGCCTTCAGGCTCAAAGTGAGTTCTCGATCGCTCTAGATACCAATCAGATCAAGATCGGTGAGCCCATCGAGTTAAGCCTTAGCGCCTTGGTTCCGGCGAAAGCCCAACTACAATGGCCCCTTTTAGACAGCGCCACCGGTTTAACCATTATTGAACGCGGCCCTATCGACAGCCTATTAAAGGGCGATCAAATAGAGCTGAAGCAGAAAATTAGCCTCACTTCCTTCGACTCAGGCGAAGTGTACCTCCCCGCTTTAAAGCTCATCGTAGACGAACAAACTTATCAGTCCGACTCAGCCCTGATCCGCGTATTCTTCCCTCAGATCAAGGAAGATCAAGACTATTTCGATATAAAAGATCCGCGGGAGATCCCGCTTAATTACTGGCTAATTGCCGCTTACCTCCTTGGAGGCTTAGCCATAGTGGCCCTTGTTATCTGGCTCATCCGCAAATACGCCAAAAGGAGCCCGCAAAGTAGCGCTGCCCCGGTGATCGAAGATCCGCGCAGTCCGGTAGAATGGGCCTTAGAAGCTTTAAGTCAATTGGAAACAGCCGGCCTATGGCAGCAAGGGGAAGAGAAGAAATACTTTTCGGAATTAGTAGACATCCTGCGCCATTTCCTCGAAAGGGAATACGGGATGAAGGCCATGGAAAGCACGGCCGACGAGCTCATCCAAAAGCTGGAAAACAAGGTAAGGGATAGCGAGCTTCGCAAGGAGCTAAACGGCAGCCTACGTCTTAGTGCTATGGTAAAATACGCACGGCAAAAAGCCCTGCCCCACGAAAACGAAAAGGCCCTCCAGGTAATTCGTCAGTTTGTAGAACAACATCAAAAGCCCCAGTCTACCGATGTTTAATTACGAATTTCAAAATCCCGAATTCCTCTGGCTCCTATGCCTGCTGCCAATAATCGCCTTTTGGTACTATTGGCAACGGCGCAACAGCTACCCAGAAATCAATTTCCCGGAGGCCGATTTCCTTGCCCATCATAAGGCCAACCGCTGGTCTATGCTGCACTACCTACCCCAAGTCTTGCGCATCTTCGCCATTGGTTTTATCATTATTGCCCTGGCCCGCCCCCGTAGCTCGGAAGAAAATACCCGCTCTCGCAATACCGAGGGTATCGACATCGTAATGGCCGTAGACGTATCGGCTAGTATGCTGGCCCAAGACTTGCGACCAAGCCGTTTGGGAGCCACCAAAGAGGTAGCCTCCGAATTCATCGAAGGCCGACCCAACGACCGGATCGGTTTGGTAGTTTACGCCGGCGAAAGTTATACCCAAACCCCCCTTACCAGCGACCATAAAATTTTGCGCAATGCCCTAATGGATCTGCAACATGGCCTTATAAAAAACGGCACCGCCATTGGCATGGGCTTAGCTACTTCGGTAAACCGACTCAAAGACAGTAAGGCCAAGAGCAAGGTGGCCATTTTACTTACCGATGGGGAGAATAACAGCGGCGAGGTAGATCCACTTACCGCCGCCATGCTGGCCAAAGAATTTGGTATTCGCGTTTATACCATTGGGGTAGGTACCAAAGGTATGGCCCGCACCCCCGTGCGCTACGATGGTCGCGGCGGATTTATCTTCGACCGCATACCGGTGAGCATCGACGAAGAGCTGCTTAAAGAAATCGCCTCCGAAACCGGTGGACAGTATTTCCGGGCTACCGATAATGAAAAACTTTCGGCCATCTATAAAGAGATCGACCAATTGGAAAAGACCAAATTGCAAGAAATCAAGTTCTATACTTATGATGAAGAGTTCGATCTATTTGCCCTTTGGGCCTTGGGCCTTTTTGCCTTTGAAGTGATCTTGCGTTACACCTTATTGAAAAACTTCCTCTAATGTATCAATTAGAAGAACCTACATATTTCTACTTATTGCTGCTGGTGCCGGCCCTGGCCCTGCTGTACTTTATGTATTTGGCATGGCGCCGTAAGGCCCAAAACTATTTTGGCGACAAAGAATTACTGGAAAAACTAAGTCCGGAGCGCAGTCAGAATAAACCGCTCATCAAATTTATCCTGGCCTTAGCCGTGATCAGCTTTTTAAGCCTGGCCTTGGTCAATCCGCAGATCGGCAGCCGCCTAGAAACAGTGCAAAGAGAAGGCATCGACTTGGTATTTGCAGTAGACGTAAGTAAGAGTATGCTAGCCGAAGACGTGAAGCCCAACCGCCTGGAGCGGGCCAAGCTGATCATCTCGCGTAGCATTGACGAATTGGTGAGCGACCGCATTGGTATCATCACCTACGCCGGTAGAGCTTATCCGCAATTGCCCATTACTACCGATTACGGGGCTGCGCGGCTCTTCCTCAAAAATGTTAATACCGACCTCATCCCCTCCCAAGGTACCGCTATTGGCGAGGCGATCGATCTGGCCACGCGCTACTTCGACGATGAAGATCAAAAGAATCGCCTCTTGGTGATTCTTAGCGATGGTGAAGACCATGAGGAGGGTATCGATGCGGTAATTAGCGAAGCGCTGGAAGCGCAGATAAAGATCTACACCATTGGTCTTGGTACCGAAAGAGGTGGACCGATCCCCGTTAAGAACCGCGGGGTGATCACCGGCTATAAGAAAGACCAAAACGGAGAGGTGGTCATTACCAAGCTCAATGCGCCCCTCCTGCAAGAAATAGCAGAGCAAGGAGATGGCGCCTTCCTCGATGGCAACCGCACCCGAAAAGCAGTAGAGCAACTTATGGAAGCCCTGCTAAAAATGGAAAAAAGTCAGTTCGAGACCTCGCTTTTTGCCGATTACGAAGACCAATTCCAGTGGCTCTTGGCACCGGCCTTGCTGTTATTACTGTTAGATGTCTTCATTCTAGAACGGAAAACACAGTGGTTCAAAAGTTTAAACCTATTCCATGAACAAGATGAAAACTAATTGGATCCTATTCTTAGTGGCTTTAAGCCTCGGCCTACAAGCCCAAAACACCCGTAAAAAGGTGCAAGAAGGCAATCAGGCTTACGCCGAAGGGGCTTTCGATCAAGCCGAGATCAATTACCGTGAGGCCCTTAAAAAAGAGGACAAACACCAGCAGACCTTAAACTTCAATTTGGGGGATGCCCTCTATAAACAAGAGCGCTTTGAGGAAGCGGAAAAGGCCTTCCAGGAAAGTCTCGCAAAGGCGGAAAGCAAAGGCGAAAGAGCCGCCGCTTATCACAATTTGGCCAATAGCTATCTGAAGCAGAATAAACTGAAAGAAGCGATCGAGCATTACAAGAAAGCCCTAATTAATGACCCGGCCGACGAAGAAACCCGTTACAATTTAGCCAAGGCCTTGGAGCAGCAAAAGCAAGAGCAGCAGCAGCAAAAAGATCAAGACAAAGACAAAGACGATCAGGATAAAGATCAGCAGAACCAAGATCAAAAAGATCAGGAGGATCAAAAGGATCAGCAGGATCAGAATGATCAGCAGCAAGATCAAAAGGATCAGGATCAGAAAGATCAAGAAAAGCAGGATCCTTCACAGTCTGAGTCGCAAAAACGCGACATTAATCGGCAAAATGCAGAGCGTCTGCTCGAGGCCTTAGACCGCGATGAGGAGAAGCTGCAAAAAGAATTACTGAAGAAAAAGATCAAAGCCAAACCTTCCAATAGCTCTAAAGATTGGTAATGAAAAGCTTTTTGAACATAGCCGTTTTCCTCTTCTTGGGCCTTGGACTTTCGGCCCAAGTGGAGTTCCACGCCCATCTTAGCCAGAAGCAAATAGCGGTGGGACAACGCTTTGTGGTTGAGTTTAAAGTAAACCAGCGCGGCAGCGATTTTCAGGCGCCACGTTTTCCGGGCTTACAAGTTTTGGGCGGACCCAACACTTCGGTAAGCACCTTTATGGATAATAGTGGCACCCGCTACAACCTTACCTACTCCTACGTTCTAAAAGCGCTCAAGACCGGTACCTATACCATAGACCCGGCCTTTATTAAGGTAGAAGGACGGGTTTACCGCACCGAGCCGGTAGAGATCAAGGTGGTAGAAGCCCAGGCGACCCAAAAGCGTGAACGTCCCAAGGACGTATTCCTCAAAGCCTATGTTTCCGATCAAAGTGTCTATCAGGGCGAACCGATCTACGCCAATTACCGCCTTTACTTTCGCTCGGAAGTTTACCAGCACAGCTTTCAGGACGAGCCTGATTTTAAAGGCTTTTACCGAGAAAACATCGAACAAAACCGCATCGAAACCAAAGAGGAGTATTTAGGTGGCCAGCGTTATTATGTTGCCGACCTGCGCAAAATGGTCTTGATCCCCCAAAAAGACGGAGACTACATTCCGGGTAATGTAGCCATGAGCATCCCGGTGCGTGTGCAGTCGCGCCGTCGGGATATCTTCGGATTCCCCATTACCCGAACCGAGAACCGTGACCTGCTTGCTCCCTTTCCCAATATCAAGGTGAAACCGCTGCCCAGCAAGGGCCGACCGCTTAATTTTAGCGGGGCGGTAGGACAGTTTAACATGAATGCCAGCATTAGTGCCGATGAGATCGACACCGATGGCAGTTTGACCCTCAAATTACGTATCGAGGGCAAGGGCAATATCAAGTTAGCCGAGCTGCCGGAAATCGAATTCCCCACCGCCTTCGAAGTATTCGACCCCGAGATCAAAGAAAACAGTAATGTGGGCAGCTATGGCATGCGTGGCTCTAAAACGGTAGAATACCTTTTGGTACCGCGCTACGGCGGTGAATACAAGATCGGACCCATCGAGTTCAGTTATTTCGACCCCGAACAAAAGAAGTATATCCGCCTGCAAAGCGAAGAATTCAGCGTAAAAGTTAAAGGCGGCAGTTTGGCGCCCCAAGAGAAGCAAAATGGGGTAATGAGTCCCAAAGAAAATGAACAGGTAAGTTTCATCAATAAAGACATCCTCTTCATCAAGACCCAAAGCCCCTGGCGTAAAAAAGGAGAAGGCTTTTTGGGTTCCAGCCTTTTCTGGCTGCTCAGCCTATTGCCCTTCCTGATCGGCTTAGCGGGCTTCCTGATCTGGCGCCGTAAAAGACATGAATTGGAACAAGGTGATCAATTACGGGTGCAGCGCGCGGGTAAAGTAGCACGTAAGCGTCTCGTTAAGGCGCAAAAGGCCTTAAAGGATAAAGATCCGGAAACCTTTTACCAAGAATTGGAAAATGCCATTTGGGGTTATTTCGAGGATAAGCTGAAACTTCCCAAAAGTGAGCTCAGTAAGGAATTGATCGCTTCCGCTTTAAGCGAAAGAGCCATCGAGCCCACGCTTCTAAAAAGCTTGGAAGAGCTCTTGCAAAAAGCCGAGATGGCGCGCTTTACCGGCTTAAAAGTGGAAGCGGCGGCCCAAGACTTCGAAGAAAGTACCCGAGTATTAACCGAATTGGAAAAGAAACTGTGATGAGAATTTCCTTAAGCATCCTCTTGCTAAGCTTGTCCAGTCTTGCCTTCGGACAAGCAGCACTCTTTGAAGCTGGTAATAAGGCCTATCAAGACAAAGAATACGAATTGGCGATCAGCTATTACGACAGCATTGCCGAGCAAGGTTATGAAAGTGCCGCGCTCTATTACAATTTAGCGAATGCCCATTACCAATTGGGGGCTTTGGCACCGGCCATATTGAATTACGAGAAAGCGCTTTACCTCAAGCCTGGCGACGAAGAAGTAAAGCATAATCTAAAATTGGCGGAACAGAAAAAGGTAGACCGCTTCGAAGAGCTTCCCCCTAATTTATTCAAGGCTTTCCGCTTGGGGGTTTTGCAAGCCTTTAGTCCCCTGCAATGGGCCATTTTAGCCTTGGTTCTCCTCTTTTTGGCCAGTCTGGGTATCCTGATTTATTTCTTTAGTAGCCGCAAGCGCCTGGGCTTCGTCTTGGGCTTGGCCACCTTAGCTTTAGGCCTCTTTTCCTATTGGATGTCTTTTCAGCACCAGGCTTATTTAGAGCAGCATCCGGCCCTTATCGTAATGAGCGATTCGGCTTACGTGAAGAGTGGTCCGGGTGAGAGTGCCGAAGATCTATTCATTTTGCACGCCGGTACCAAAGCCGAGCAGGTAGAAGAATACGAAGGTTGGGTAAAGGTCCGCTTGATCGACGGTAAGATCGGTTGGCTGCCGCAAGGCGATCTGGCTGCGGTGTACTAAATACCGGGCACCGATATTCCGCGTAAATTACGGTAGAGCTCTAGGGCGTAATTATCGGTCATACCGCTCACGAAATCCAAGATACTCATCACTTTCTCATAAGGCGAATCGCCCTCTTTAAAGTGAAACTGAAAGGGAATCAAGGCCAGGATCTTCTGATGTCTTTTTTGCCGCTCCGACTGCGGTAATAGGGCCGCTTCTACAAAGTCTTCGATCAAACCACTCATGATCTTAAAACCGGCCAGTTCGATCTTCATCACCGATTCGTGATTGTAAATACGGCCGATCGACTTTTTCTCGATGCGCGATAAGGCAGTTTGAAAATGATCCAAGCTGCCTAGTAAGGAACCCTGAAAACGAGCGGCCAAGAATTGCTCTTGTTGTTCGATAAAAGTTTGCGCGCAGGCCTGCACCAAAACATTGATCACTTTGGCTCGTAAATAAGCCACCGACTCATTCTTATCCTCCCTCAAGTTTTCGAGATTACGATGTACTCGGGAAATATCGGTTTGAGGGTCTTGCTCTAAGATGGCCATAAAGTCTTCCCGCACCTCGCTGTAACTGAGAATTCCCAAACGATGGGCGTCTTCATAATCGATAATGCTGTAGCAGATATCATCGGCCGCTTCCACCAAATAGACGAAGGGGTGACGGAAATAAGCCAGGGGACTATCGCTCTCTTTCTTGAGGGGAAGCTTTTGCACCAAGGCCTCGAACACGGCCTTGTCGGACTGAAAAAAGCCATACTTACTGCGGTGTTTGCCCTTCGACTTATCGCGTCCCAAACTCTCGCAGGGGTATTTTAAGATGCTGGCCAAGGTAGAATAGGTAACCTGCTGCCCTCCCTTTAAGCGGCCGTTGAACTGGCGGCTCAACAAACGCAGGGCATTAGCATTACCTTCAAAATTGATCAGATCCTGCCACTCGCCATCGCTAAAAGCGGCCCTAAAGCCCTTATCGTGTTGGCGGTCTAAAAAGTATTTAGAGATCGCTTCCTCACCCGAATGCCCAAAAGCGGGATTACCGAGGTCGTGCGCCAAGCAAGCGGCCGAGATGACCGACTTCAATTGGTTGCGGTAAAAGTCTTGCGCGCTTTCATTGTGTTTTAGAGTTTCCAACTGCGCCAAGGCCTCGCCCACGATCATCCCTAGCGAGCGGCCTACACTGGCTACTTCTAAAGAATGGGTAAGGCGGTTGTGCACAAAAACCCTTTCGGGAAGCGGAAATACCTGGGTCTTGTTTTGCAGGCGGCGAAAGGCCGATGAAAAGATAATACGGTCGTAGTCTCTTTCGTAGACCGAACGCGCATCCGCCGGCAGGCGATCATCGCCATAACGCTCGGCACTAAAACAATTTTCCCAGCTCATTTCCATGCCGCTAAAGGTCGGGCCTAATTTGCTGCCAAGCAAAATTTCTTGAAAAAGGCTAAAGCGGAAGAACTAGGATAGAAAAAGCTTTTTAGCTTTGACTAAAGCCAAAAGAAATGAAGAAGTATCAAACCCTTTATGTGGCCGCTTCGCGCCAGCACGTAGGTAAAACCACCTCTACCTTGGGCTTGGCCTACTGTTTACAAAGACTGGGCATCGATATTGGCTACTGCAAGCCGGTGGGGCAGCAATTCGTGGACCTTAACGACCTGAAGGTGGATAAGGATACCATTCTTTTTTCGGACCTGATCCAATTCGACTTGCATCCGGAAATTCACAGTCCGGTAATTTTAGGTTCTGGTGCTACCACCGACTTTATCGACCACCCAGAGGATTTCAACTACGAAGAAAAGATCCTCAAGGCCAAAACCGCTTTAGAAAGCCGGAAGGAACTTACCATTCACGAAGGCACCGGTCACCCCGGGGTGGGTTCGGTGGTAAACCTGAGCAATGCGCGGGTGGCCAAAATGCTCGACGCCCAGGTGATTTTCATTGCCGAAGGCGGCGTAGGCTCTACCATAGACATGATCAATATGTGTATTTCCCTCTTTCGGGAAGAGCAGGTTCCGATTATGGGGATCATTATCAATAAAGTGCGGGAAGATAAGATCGACAAGATCAAACCCTATTTAAAGAAATACCTCGATAGCGTGGGCATTCCGCTTTTAGGCATGGTGCCTTACGACCGTACTTTGGCCTACCCGGTAATGTCTACCGTGGCCAAGGCCATTAATGGCAAGTTATTGGCCAATCCACAATCTACTAAGAACAAGGTAGCCGACGTTTTAGCCGGCACGGTCTTGGATCGTTCCAAGTTGGAGAAAAGGAAGAATTTACTGCTGGTGGTAGATAAAGCGAGGCTAGACGCTACCATACAGCGGATCATGGAAATTAATGAGGAGGCCGAGATCGAGCGTTGGCCCTTAAGTGGCATTATCGTTTGCGGCGAAGGGGAAATCTCCGAAGAAACGGACAACATCATAGACGAGTACGAAACCCCTTTGGTGCAAACCGAATTAGACACCTATGGGGTGGTCTTAAAGGTAAGTCGCATCGAAGTAAAGATCAACCGCGATACCCCCTGGAAGATCAAGCGTGCGATAGACCTAATCGAGGAAAACGTAGATCTCGACTACATCGTGAATAAAATATCCTAGCTATTTCAAAAATGGAAAAATAAGCTATATTTGCCCTCCCAAAATCGGGGCATTAGCTCAGCTGGCTAGAGCGCTACACTGGCAGTGTAGAGGTCATCGGTTCGACTCCGATATGCTCCACATAACAAAAACCCAAGTCCGGTGCAGACTTGGGTTTTTTGTTTTAGAGCTGTCTAAAGCTACCCGAAAGCATTCGGGGGTTTACTTGTTTCTCTCATTAGGATTTTAGACCCACAAGTCCTAATTTCGGAACAAATGCTGTTTCATTATCCTCAAGTCCTTTTTCGGCATATGCAACACACGATGGGTGGCGATCATGCATTTTATTATGCATATAAACAAGTTGTGCTCAATGGCCCGGACAAGCCAGGCTTTTTAAAAGAGGGAGAACCAAAACGTTGTCTAAAGAAAAAATTAAAACGGTCTGTGCTTCATTGGACAAAACAGGCCTAAACGAAAGCTCTGGCTTGGCTTTATAGATCCTTCCCGATATTTCATCCACAATACCGCTTTGTCGGCGCAAGCGGCGCAAACTTCAGGTGCGCCTCCAAGCTAGCATTCTTCTTGTCTAAGGAACTTTAATACTAGGACCACATGGCACAATCGAGTAGACGGCCTCAGCCCTAATCAGGACTGAGGTGCGCCTCTCACACCACCGTACGTACGGGTCTCGTATACGGCGGTTCGTTACATCAAAACTTTACTTTCTGGTAGTACTCAAGCATACTTTGATAGCCTCTTTTACGCAGGCGTCTCTCGGTAATCGTAGTACGCATAATAGGACTCTGAGCCACTGCCCATCCGCCCATTCTTGTTCTACTCCAAGCGTATGCTTGACCTTGCGAGATTCCTAGACGTATTAGATTCTTTCTTTTGCGCTCAAGTTTCTTCCAATCGTGCCAAATACAATACCGCAGTCGGTTTCTAAGCCATTCATCTGCTTTCTTAAGCTTGGCCCGTATGCTTCCTAAGCGAAAGTTATTGAGCCAACCTTGGTAGATGAGCTTGAGCCGTTGTAACCGTTCTGGTAGTGACAAGGGCAGCGTTTTCTTGGTAGCGTATTTGAGCTTACGCTTGAGTGCCTGCCAAGCTTCTTTGCTTACCACTAGTTGGTATTGTCCTTTTACACCCTTCTTATAGACGGGCGTAAACCGGTAGCCCAATACCTTGAAGCTGTTAGGTCTACGTATGCCGCTCTTGGCTCTGTTGATGGGTAAGTCTAGCTTCTCTTTTAAGAAGCGGTACACTTGGTTCCCTATCTTTCTAGCCTCCGCTTTAGACTTTGTGTATATGCTAAAGTCGTCAGCGTAGCGGATAAACTTTAACCCTCTTTGCTTTAGGTATTTGTCCAGTCGGTCTAATAGGATATTAGACAGCAAGGGGCTTAGTGGGCTCCCCTGTGGCAATCCCTTCCTGCGCTTGTAAAGCCGACCCTTCTTGTAGATGGGTGCTCTAAGCCATTTGCGGATTAACCATAGTGTGGTCGGACATTTAACCTTGTGGTAGATAAGCTGTAGTAGTTTGTAGTGCTGTACTTCATCGAAAAAACTCTGCAAGTCTATATCTACTATGTCTTGATATCCATCGTTGATGTACTGCTGACTTTTCAACACTGCCTGCTGTAAGTTCTTCCTAGGCCGAAAACCATAGCTCTCCGGCTCGAAGTCTAGCTCAAAGTGAATGGCCAGCTGCTGGCTTACCGCCTGCTGTAACCATCTGTCTACTACGGTGGGCACACCCAATAGGCGGGTCTTACCCTTAGATTTGGGTATCTCTACCCCTTTGATAGCTTGTGGTTTATAGCGACGGGAAAGTACTTGGCTACAGATTTCTGAGCGGTGGAGTTTAAGATACTCCGTTAGCTCTCTAGTCTGCATGCCGTCTATCCCTGCTGAGCCTTTGTTAGCTAGAACTTTTGTTCGAGCCTTCGTAAGGTTACTTGCTGTTAATACTTTAGCTATCATTCTTTTCTGTTCTTGTTTCTTTAAGCATAGGCTACAACAAGGCTTCCCTCTGTGTTCCTGTGCGAATCAAAACGCGATGTAACGTTCGGTCCTTCCCAATTTCTGTGAGACCTTGGAGTTAGGGTATTCGCCTTCTCCGCTCGGTTCTGTTGGTACTATGACCTCGGCTGACTTCCTAATCCTCTTTAAACAAAAAAAGAAAATCAGGATCTCCCCAGGTAAGGGCTATATCCTCCCTTCGATTCCTGCCGCATCTACTAACCATAGTTTGTTACGCTAGGGCTTTGTGAAGATGTGCTCACTCACCCACTATCGTTAGCCTCAGTATGCGGTTCGTGTTCCTCAGTACCGAATTTTGCAGTCCTACTTCCTTCAGTCCCGCGATTACTCGCGGCGACCTTGTAGCTTGCTAATGGGCTCGCTTAACTGGCCCATAAGGGACTTTAACCCTCTGGATATAATTATGAACTTCCGTACTTTGCAGTACGTGTTCACCCATGCTGGGCACACATCGAGTAGACGGCCTCAGCCCTAATCAGGACTGAGGTGCGCCTCTCACACCACCGTACGTACGGGTCTCGTATACGGCGGTTCGTTACATCAAAACTTTACTTTCTGGTAGTACTCAAGCATACTTTGATAGCCTCTTTTACGCAGGCGTCTCTCGGTAATCGTAGTACGCATAATAGGACTCTGAGCCACTGCCCATCCGCCCATTCTTGTTCTACTCCAAGCGTATGCTTGACCTTGCGAGATTCCTAGACGTATTAGATTCTTTCTTTTGCGCTCAAGTTTCTTCCAATCGTGCCAAATACAATACCGCAGTCGGTTTCTAAGCCATTCATCTGCTTTCTTAAGCTTGGCCCGTATGCTTCCTAAGCGAAAGTTATTGAGCCAACCTTGGTAGATGAGCTTGAGCCGTTGTAACCGTTCTGGTAGTGACAAGGGCAGCGTTTTCTTGGTAGCGTATTTGAGCTTACGCTTGAGTGCCTGCCAAGCTTCTTTGCTTACCACTAGTTGGTATTGTCCTTTTACACCCTTCTTATAGACGGGCGTAAACCGGTAGCCCAATACCTTGAAGCTGTTAGGTCTACGTATGCCGCTCTTGGCTCTGTTGATGGGTAAGTCTAGCTTCTCTTTTAAGAAGCGGTACACTTGGTTCCCTATCTTTCTAGCCTCCGCTTTAGACTTTGTGTATATGCTAAAGTCGTCAGCGTAGCGGATAAACTTTAACCCTCTTTGCTTTAGGTATTTGTCCAGTCGGTCTAATAGGATATTAGACAGCAAGGGGCTTAGTGGGCTCCCCTGTGGCAATCCCTTCCTGCGCTTGTAAAGCCGACCCTTCTTGTAGATGGGTGCTCTAAGCCATTTGCGGATTAACCATAGTGTGGTCGGACATTTAACCTTGTGGTAGATAAGCTGTAGTAGTTTGTAGTGCTGTACTTCATCGAAAAAACTCTGCAAGTCTATATCTACTATGTCTTGATATCCATCGTTGATGTACTGCTGACTTTTCAACACTGCCTGCTGTAAGTTCTTCCTAGGCCGAAAACCATAGCTCTCCGGCTCGAAGTCTAGCTCAAAGTGAATGGCCAGCTGCTGGCTTACCGCCTGCTGTAACCATCTGTCTACTACGGTGGGCACACCCAATAGGCGGGTCTTACCCTTAGATTTGGGTATCTCTACCCCTTTGATAGCTTGTGGTTTATAGCGACGGGAAAGTACTTGGCTACAGATTTCTGAGCGGTGGAGTTTAAGATACTCCGTTAGCTCTCTAGTCTGCATGCCGTCTATCCCTGCTGAGCCTTTGTTAGCTAGAACTTTTGTTCGAGCCTTCGTAAGGTTACTTGCTGTTAATACTTTAGCTATCATTCTTTTCTGTTCTTGTTTCTTTAAGCATAGGCTACAACAAGGCTTCCCTCTGTGTTCCTGTGCGAATCAAAACGCGATGTAACGTTCGGTCCTTCCCAATTTCTGTGAGACCTTGGAGTTAGGGTATTCGCCTTCTCCGCTCGGTTCTGTTGGTACTATGACCTCGGCTGACTTCCTAATCCTCTTTAAACAAAAAAAGAAAATCAGGATCTCCCCAGGTAAGGGCTATATCCTCCCTTCGATTCCTGCCGCATCTACTAACCATAGTTTGTTACGCTAGGGCTTTGTGAAGATGTGCTCACTCACCCACTATCGTTAGCCTCAGTATGCGGTTCGTGTTCCTCAGTACCGAATTTTGCAGTCCTACTTCCTTCAGTCCCGCGATTACTCGCGGCGACCTTGTAGCTTGCTAATGGGCTCGCTTAACTGGCCCATAAGGGACTTTAACCCTCTGGATATAATTATGAACTTCCGTACTTTGCAGTACGTGTTCGCCCATGCTGGGCACACACAATGGCTAAGAAAACATAGGGCAGACAAGGCTATCAGAATGGTTCGTGCACTAAACTAACTTTAGTTACAGTGGACAAGTAATCGCTCCGAAAGCCCTACGTTTCTTAGCCGAACCGTTGGCGTGCATGTAAACGAACCTTGTCTTTACCTGTTTTGTAACTTTTTCGTTACATTTGCTCAATGAGAGAAATTGAAATCACTCAGGACTGCTTGGACTTCATTGACAGTCAAAATAACAGGGTTTCCTTAAAGTTTTTCCAACTGTTGGAAATCCTTACACAAGTCAAAGTTGTTCATTCAAGCTTCGTCAAGAAGTTGCAAAACTCTCAGTTTTATGAATTGAGAATCAAAGCAGGTAATGAGTACCGCGTGGTAATCTTCGCGATCGATCATCTCAATTTTAGTGAATGTAAAAAAGCTGTTTGCCTTTATGGTTTTCAGAAAAAGTCCACTAAAGACTATAAAAAGGCCCTGAAAAAGGCAGAACAAGCTCTGGAAGAGTACTTAAAAAGCAAGGATAATGAGTAAAGCAGTTAAAGCAGTTAAAGCAGAAGATCTGCTGAGTCAACGCTTCGGAAAAAAGGGAAGTAAAGAACGAGAAGAGTTTAAAGAAGAGGCCTTTTCTTACTATTTCGGCGAAATCATAAAAAACCGCAGAAAGGAACTTCATATTAGCCAGGAGAAACTAGCTGAAATGGTGGGTAAAAAAAGGCCCTACATTTCAAGAATTGAAAATGGTGAGGACATTAGGCTATCAAACTTTGCTTTGCTAGCTCATGCATTAGGTCTATCCATTCAGCTAAAGGCGGAGTAAAAGAATAAACACGACACGCCAACAACAAATAAACTCAAGTGGGTATTTCGCTTCCAAACCGCTGTGGCGGGTTGAGCAATCTTAAATTTGATGATAAACCTTAAAACCGATGGATGCTACTAGACCCTGACGTCCCCCCATTAAATCGTACTATTTAAAACTAGAGAAATTCAGGGCAAATAATTAGTAATTTACCTTAGATTATTAGCCATGAAAAGATCAAAATTCAGCGAGTCACAAATCGTTTTTGCTATCAAACAGGCAGAGACTGGGACTAGAGTTTCAGAGGTCTGTCGGAAGATGGGCATAAGTGAGGCCACCTTTTACAATTGGAAAAAGAAGTATGGAGGACTAGGAGTTTCAGAACTCCGAAGATTAAAGAACTTGGAAGAAGAGAATGCCCAGCTCAAAAAGTTAGTAGCGGATCTTAGCCTTGATAAGCAAATCCTTCAGGATGTTCTTAAAAAAAAGTTTTAAGACCAGCTCATAAGCGGGAGATGGTCGATAATATACGGATGGATTATCCTATCTCCATCAATCGCGTTTGTAGTCTCATTCTACTTCAGAAGAGCGTTTATTACTATCGATTAAAAGGACGTGATGATGAATTTCTTCGTATGCGAATGAAAGAAATAGCCTCAGTGCGCGTGCGCTACGGCTTTTGGAGGATTCATATATTGCTAAGAAGAGAAGGCTTTACAGATAACCATAAGCGCATGTACCGAGTGTACAAGGAAGAAGGGCTGAACCTTAGGGTCAAAAGACCAAGAAGAAGTCGTGCCGCTGCTCACCGTGTACCATCCGATAGGTCTGCCTCTAGTATCAATGAGTGCTGGAGCATGGATTTTGTATCAGATCAGCTCTTTGATGGTAGCCGATTCCGGGCTTTAACTATAGTGGATAATTTTAGTCGAGAGTGTCTAGCCATCCATGCTGGTAAGTCTCTAAAAGGTTCAGACGTCGTGCAGGTCATGGAGCGGATCAGCGATCAGGGAAGAGAATTACCATGCAGAATACAGGTAGACAATGGCAGCGAATTTATCAGTCGCGAATTGGACAAATGGGCTTATGATCATAAAGTCGAATTAGACTTTTCACGGCCTGGGAAACCAACTGATAATCCATTCATCGAAAGCTTTAATGGATCCCTCAGAGATGAGTGCCTGAATATTAATTGGTTTTTATCCCTAGAAGACGCCCAGAGAAAATTTGACGATTTTAAGCAAGATTACAATAGCTTTCGCCCACATAGTTCATTGGGAGATATATCTCCCAATGAATTTGTTAATTTAACCCAAAATAGCCCTGACTCTCTAGTTCTGGCTAGTACATAATATGGGAGGAGGTCAAATAGCCCTGACTCTCTAGTTCTGGCTAGTACATAATATGGGAGGAGGTCACAAGCAATACGTCCAACTTAGATGCATCTGAGCAGTCAGTATCAATCATATACTTTTGTGTATCTAGAAAGGTATTGGCATTTCTCACTTCTATTAAAGTCTTGTTCTCCTTGTCTACCATCCTTGACCCATGTTTAAATCCATAGAAGCCAGTATACCTCCTTTGAGATTCCAGTTCGAAAACATGCGTTAAAAACCCATTAAAACGAAAACGGCGTTCAGTTTTTCCGTCTGCAATCAGCTCTTTGCGACGTGATCCCTTTCTAATTAATTTATATCTAGACTTTCCTATTACAAACTCAATATCTTTTTTATCTGTCTCTTCTTCTATAAAACCTATTAACGTATTGGCCTCATCATAAGCAAATACTGTCTTATTCTTGAAATACCCTTTTTTCACTACTATTTATAATTAGCCGATTACAGACCTTTTTAATTCAGAGTAAAACCTTCAATTTTACTGCAAAAGTTAACCTGAAATAACTGAGAGAAATATTGTCTCCCCTCAATTAAATATTATTCGCTCAGTCCTAAGTACGGCTTCATTTCTTAACACCTCAAGGACAAAAACTCCATTTCCATAATCACTCTTTTGCAGCTCAAGAATTTCGCTATTGAACGTTTGCCGTGAAAGCACCCTACCTGTTATATCTTTTACCCTCAGAAAAGCCTCATCAAGATTATCCAAAGACTCAAGTTTCACTTTGATCAAATTTGAACTTGGATTTGGATAAATAGAAACAGGGAAATCTAATATTCTTTCTTCCACTGTAACCATTCCTTGATGATTGCTTTCTATGTATTCCAAAAGCTCTAAAAAAGCATTTCGAGCTCTACGAGTTTCATCAAAATAACCATTGTCAAGATTGAACAAGACAAGACTGAAGTCTGAACTTAGGCTGTATTCCATTTCACTATTCTGCAAGGTGGTGCCACCATGACCCAAGTAGGTATGCCCCATATAATCGCTTTCAATAACGCCAAGGCCATAAATATCACCTCCTTGTAGTTGGGTACCAATTCTTAATTTTTGCATTGAGGCATTAGAAAGTAAGTCCCCCCTTAACATTTTGTGCGCAAACCTCGCAAAATCCTCTGGTTGTGAGACTACTCCACCCGCTGCCCAAGCAGAACCTAAAAGGGATTCAATACTTGGATAGTATTGCAATGGTGATAGCCAAGCACCTGTTTTAGTGCTTGTGTACATATCATACTGCGCTAGAAACATGTTATTCAGACCAAGTGGCTGATAAATCCTATCTCGCAGAACATCATTTAAAGCTTTGTTTTCTACCGCTTCAATAAGCTTTCCTAAAAGGATGTAGCCCGTATTCGAGTATCTAAATTGCTGATTAGGGTTACCCGTTGGCGCTAAAACAAAATCCTTAAGAATCGTATCAGGGTGCCAAAACTTGGTTTCATCATTAAGGATTTCATTAATATAATTTGGATGTTCTGTGTAATTATAAACGCCGCTTCTGTGTTTTAGCAACTGTTCAATAGTAACACCAGGCATGACATTAGTTACCGGCGAAATGTAGGAGTAAAGAGAATCCGAAATACTTAATTTCCCTTCCTCCTCGAGTAACAATACAATCGCAGCAATTAAAGTTTTAGTGTTACTCCCAATATCGTAAAGGAAGTTCCCACCTAAAGGCAAGTTAAAATGATTCCCTTCGCCACCTACCCAGACAGAACCATCTGAAAAAACTACGGATCCCACTAAACCATTCATGCCCTCATCATTAAACTCCTTTTCCAGTGTTTTATTCAAAGTATCCGCCCAATAAACACTCATTTGGGCTTGAGCTAAAATTGAACTCGACCAAAAGAATAAGATCAGAAAAGGAATAGAGTAAGTCTTCATTTTATAGGTATTTATCACCAATATTCGTCGCTGAGACAGTAAAGTCCAACAAAATTCTGACGAAGACCAAGAAAGTGCCGATCAACCTAATTATTCTCTGACAAACAGAATGGACTGAGACTCTGGCCTTACCTAATAAACCTACATTGGCCAAACAATCTTGGGTTTACTCGAGAACTAATAAGGCCTTCAATTATTAAAACTGCAGTAACCTAATTTCAGTTATGAAACTCCTCAAAACCAACTTAGGAAACAAATTAATCCAAAAAACTGGTCTTATTTAGGGATCGCCACTACTTCAGTCCTGCGCAAAAGAAAAGATTGATCCGGATCCTTTGAGGAACTTTCACCTTCTAAAATTGTAACCCCCTCCGAGGGAATGCCTAAGTCTGTAATAAGCGCTAAAACTGAAGCGGCTCTGCGTTGCTTTAATCCCGCGTTATACTGTTGACTACCAACCTTGTCAGCGTGAGCTGTAACCTTAAAATTATATTCCTCCGGCTTTTCAAACTGAGACAGCCACTCATAGAGTTTTTGCATTTCTTCTTTCTCCAAAGTACTGCTGTCAAAATTGAAGAACATAGTAATTTTACTAGGATTCGAACCAACTTCTCGACTTAAGGCCTCCTTAAGCAACTCCCGCTGCTCAACAATTAGGCGCTCCTGATCTGTCATTCTTTTAGATAAGCCCTTATTCAATTCTACCAAGGAATCAATTCTTGCCGACTGATCATCCGATCTAGGCTTAGCCTCTTCCTCACTATTGTGAGCATCATTAAGCTTAGGATAGCCAATATACCTTTGACTAAATGAACTAATATTAAACAAAGGGTCTTGATCTCTCCCCCCAAAAGTATAGGCCAGACCAATGGATGAATTCACTAAGGCATCATGTCCACTTGCATTATCGTACCCATCGAAGCCATCATTCAAAATAGAGGTGTAGAGCACTTCCATTTCAAGCCGCAAACTAGAGTTCAATTGATAGTGCATTCCTACTCCCAAGCGGTATAGATTAAAAGATCCTGATTGCGAATTGTCTGGACTATCATCAAAAATTAAGAATTGATTGGATTCAAAACGCCCAAGACCTGTTCCGCCTTTCAAGTAATAGTGAAAGGAACTGGGAACATTACGTACCATCAAGTTACTTACCATGAATAGGCCATCAAGAGACATATTATAAAAACTCCCTTCGTAATACTCAACAGTATTTGCACCAGTAACCGAACCAAAAGCACCACCCAACTGAATCCCCCATAACGGACTCAATTGTTTTTCAAAGTAGACTTGACCACCTAGGTCAAATCTTGTTTTATCGCCATTCAGACCACGCAAGTCTTCCTCTGGTGCTATATCAAAGCGATAATCGCCAAGATCATAGATGTGACCTACTTGAACGCCTAAAGACCAACTTTTGAGTTCCTCGTTGTTTTGGGCAAAGGTCGTGGTGAATGTTAGCCCACAAAATAAGAGGGCCACTAAGCTTTTAAATGACTGCATCTTGAATGTTTAAGGGTTGATTATAAGTTTGCGCACCACAAATTCAGCATCTGAAGTAATGTGTAGGTAATAGGTAGCAGTAGGTAGGTTATGTAGATCTAAGGTTAAGCTTCCAGACTCATCTGTACGACCTGCTCCTTCTCGAATTATTCGACCATCTGGACTATATAGTCTCCAAATTAAGTCTCTCGGGATTTCACTATGGGTCCCGATTTGCACCCATCCTCTACTGGGATTCGGATACACTTCTATCTTATCCAAACTAAACTCATCTAAACCAATACCGCCACCGGCTGAACCAACGATGTAACCGTTTCCGTACACTTCACAGCCCGCATTATTACCTACGACTACTTGATAATTACCACCTACTGTGTAGGAGTAAGATTGACTTGTAGCACCAGGTATTAAAACTCCATCGCGGTACCACTGGTAATACGTGTACATCTGCGTCGTACTTATGGTTGTTGAACCTGTTTGAACAATAACCGGGTTTTGAGGAGCAGGAACGACTGTGATGGTAATTTGACCACTCACCGTACAACCGTAATCATCAGTAAACACATAATTTAAGCTAACTCTACCGGTTCCTGCCGCAGCTGGAACAAAGGTACTTGAGCCCTGTACACCCGGACCAGACCAGACGATATTCTGACCTAAAGTGATATCGAAAGCAGGATCGTTTGCACACACCTCTACTACATTTGGAAGAACGGGCTGTCCATTGGGAACTACAAAAATTGTGAAGCTTACAATGGTATCGTTACCCACCGCATCACTAATTCGAAAGCTATTCTGCGTGGAACCTGCTGGGAAAATATTTCCACTCGGTAATCCGCTTATTTGGGTAATGCTCACCGTGCTACAATTATCTGTGGCAGTGGGCAAGTTGTAAATATAGGCCGCATCACAGGCCCCTACCGTATCACTTGCTGGCACTGAGCTCACAATGGGCGCTTGTTTATCTTCTACCTGTACCACAAAACTCTCGGTATTGGTATTTCCGGATGCATCAGTGGCTGTAATCGTCACCACATGTAACCCAACTCCAAAAGTAGATCCTGAGGCCATGGAATAATTGATGGTTGGGCTTCCACAATTATCTTTAGCTTGAGCTGGAGCATAGGTATAAGAAGCTGAACAGGATCCTGCATCTGCCTCAAGCACAGTATCTACAGGTAATGCTGTGAAAACAGGCGCAATCACATCTAAGACCGTAATTACTAAGCTTTGACTGCGACTGTTCCCAGCTGCATCGGTAGCGGTAAAAACAACCGTTGATGTACCCACTGGGAAACTGCTCCCTGAAGTAGCGCTTGAACTAATACTCACACTTGAACAATTATCAATCGCCACAGGACTTTGCCAACCTACTGTTGCAGTACAGGAATTACTATCCGGGGTTACCGTATAGTTTGATGGGAAAAAGTTAAAACTTGGTGCAATCGTATCAATTACGTTCACCTGGAAACTATCTAAAAGTTGATTTCCGCTCAAGTCGTTCACTGAAACGAATACAGTAGTGCTACCAATTCCATAAATCCCACCATTGATAGAACTGGTTGTAATGCTTACTCCACCGCAATTATCCGTACCTGTAATTATCGGCCATTGTACTGGGGCAGAACATTGACCTGGATCTACGTATACCGTAAGGTTGCTTGGAACATTTACCGCATTCGGACTTATGGTGTCTAGGACATTAACAAATGCCGAGGCTGAAGATTGATTACCACTAGAGTCTTTGGCATTTAAGCTTACAATGTTTTGCCCCAGGTCTGCACAATCAAATAATTCCACATCGAGCCACATACTATCAATACCGCAATTATCAGAACTTCCATTATCCAATTGACTTGGACTTACCAAGACTTGTCCGGCGGCATCTAAATAGACAGTAGTATTAGTAATCTGCAACTGAGGCGCTAATTGATCAACTACCTCTACCTGGGTAAACCAAGTACTTGTATTTCCTGAAAGGTCGCTCAGGGCAATACTTAGTGGCTGCAAACCGAGGTCGGTACAATCAAAATTTGATTGACTTAGGCTAGCTGTGAAGGATGAGCAGTTATCTGAACTAGCGCTGTCAACAGCACTGAAGCTTAGAACCCCTTGGCCGGCCGCATTTAAAGAAACTTGGAGGTTCGATCTGAAGCTTGCTATCGGACTTGTCGTGTCCAATACGGTTATAGAAACCGTCTGACTCGAGCTATTCCCATTGGCATCGGTCGCCGTAAATAGAACCGTATTGAGCCCCAAATTGGCACAGCCAAACGTTGAAGTGGATAAAGAGAATGATATAGCACCACAATTATCGGTGGAACCATTATCAACGTCAGAACCATTAAGACTGGCTGTGCCCATGGGGTTCAAATAAATATTCAGGTTTTGGGTGCTAAGCACCGGACTCACCGTATCTAACACCGTTACGCTTACTAAAGCTGTAGAACTGTTCGAATTCACATCTGTAACCGTTAGCGTTAAATTGTTTAGGCCTATATCTCCGCAACTAAAGGCGGTTTGATTTAAAGCAATACTTTGTATTCCACAATTATCTGAAGAACCATTGTCTACGTCATTTGCAGTGATCGTGGCATTACCGGTTCCGTCCAAGTAAACGGTAATGTTTTGAGCTACGGCTGTAGGACTGATCGTATCCATTACCGTTACCGTGGCGGTAGCGGTTGATGTGTTACTGTTCGCGTCGGTTATCGTCAAGGTTACCGTGTTCGCGCCTACTTCTGCGCAAGTGAAGGCCGTTTGATCTAGGGCCAAGCTTTGTACGCTACAGTTATCGCTAGAGCC
>CBFHJH010000007.1:85199-144250 GCA_965656185.1 Croceimicrobium sp. | reverse complement strand
CGTGAAGGGTTGTCTCAAATTTAGATAATTTGAAAACCTAATCCGCTTTATCTAGAGTACTTAGTAAGCAATTGCTATAATACTTGTGTGCAAATTGTGTGCAAACTCGAAAGCCCCATAAAAACAAAAAGAGCGTTAACTTTTGCTAACGCTCTCTTTATCAGTGTGCCCCAGGCGGGACTTGAACCCGCACGGCCGTTACTGGCCACGGGATTTTAAGTCCCGCGTGTCTACCAATTCCACCACCAGGGCGGTTTATGTAAAACTCTTCAATTAGAGTCTAAAACCATGCACCATATAGGTGCAAAAAAAAGCCCTCTCCTGGAGGGCCTTTGAGCGGGAGACGGGATTCGAACCCGCGACCCCAACCTTGGCAAGGTTGTGCTCTACCAGCTGAGCTACTCTCGCGTTTTGTAAGAACTTCCCGCTGCTTGCGCTTTGGGACGGCAAATATAATATCATTTCTGAAACTGAAACAAGCCTAAGCCCCAATTTTTTTCTTGATTTCATTCAATTTCATCAAGGCTTCTACTGGAGTAAGGGTATTGATATCTAATAACTCAATGTCTTTGCGGATATCTTCTAAAATGGGATCATCTAGTTTAAAGAAACTTAGCTGCATTTCCCTTTCGTTTTTAGACAAGGTTTCGGCCGAATCTCCTTTGGAGCGTGAAGCTTCTAATTCCTTTAATATTTTTTCGGAACGATTGATCACCAAACTAGGCATACCTGCCATTTTCGCTACATGAATACCGAAGCTATGAGCACTTCCGCCGTCGACGAGCTTGCGCATGAAGATGATCTTCTCCCCTACCTCTTTAACGCTTACATTAAAATTATTGATACGGGGAAAGATATTCGCCATTTCGTTCAGTTCATGATAGTGGGTAGCGAATAAGGTTTTGGCCTTTGCGGGATGTTCGTGCAGAAACTCAGCAATACTCCAGGCAATACTGATACCATCGTAAGTACTTGTCCCTCGACCAATTTCATCCAAGATCACTAAGCTCCGGTCAGAAAGATTATTCAAAATACTGGCCGTTTCATTCATTTCGACCATAAAAGTGGACTCACCCTGCGAAATATTATCGGATGCGCCAACTCGTACAAATATCTTATCTATTAAGCCCAGTTTAGCCGCTTCAGCAGGCACAAATGAACCGATTTGTGCTAATAAACAAATCAAGGCCGTTTGGCGCAGAAGGGCCGACTTCCCTGACATATTTGGACCAGTGATCATCATAAGTTGATTCTCATCTGGACTAAGGTTCAAATCATTGGCAATGTATTCTTCTCCAGCAGTCAAACTCATTTCGATCACTGGGTGGCGACCGGCCGTAATAGTAATTTCTTTCCCGTCAATTAATTCGGGCCGGTGATAATTCTGCCGTTGTGCCAAAAATGCAAATGAAGCTAGGCAATCAATTTCCGCCAATTTCCTAGCAGTAGATTGAATTTTACTTAAATATCCAATCAGCTTCTGCAAGAGCTCCTGATATAGAGCTTGTTCCAAGACCGTGATCTTTTCCTCGGCGCTAAGGATCTTCTGCTCGTAATCTTTAAGCTCTTCCGTTATATAGCGTTCGGCATTAACCAAAGTTTGCTTTCGCACCCACTCGGCTGGGACCTTGTCTTTATGGGTGTTACGAACTTCCAAATAATAACCAAATACATTATTAAAGGCTATTTTAAGATTCGTTATTCCTGTAGCCTCGGCTTCGCGTTGTTGAATAGCCAAGAGCTTATCTTTTCCGTTATAAAGAAGCTCACGGTATTCATCCAGCTCGGGAGAAACCCCTTCTCGAATGTACTCGCCTTTGGCTAAATTATTCTGTGGCTCATCTTTAAGAGTCTCGGAGACCAAGGCAATGGCATCCTTCAATGGCTCGATGCCACCAGCTAGTTCAGCAAAAGCTCCTTCAACCTTCTCACCCAGGGCTTTCACCTGATTAGCCAAACTCAAGGCTCGCTTCAATTGAATCAATTCCTTAGGCTGAATCTTGCCCGTACTTAGCTTTACTGCTAGTCGTTCAAGGTCGTTTATCTCTGCAAGAGCCTCGCGAACCTCTTCCAATAAACTTGCCTGACCGTAAAACTGCTCTACTGCATTATGGCGATTCAATAAACTGGTTGAATCTAACAAAGGCATAGCCAACCACCGCTGCAGCATGCGAGATCCCATGGGCGACAAACAATGATTGATTACCGATAAAAGGGATTTACCTCCTCTACTGTTAGACTCAAAGATCTCTAGATTCTTTACCGTAAATCGATCCATCCACACGTACTCACCGTGATCTATTCGAGAAACACCACTAATATGCTCCAGTCTATTATGCTGGGTTTCTTTCATGTAATGAAAAACGGCACCACAGGCTGAAATCGCCTCGGGCATATCTTCAATCCCGTAGCCCTTCAAGGACTTCACTTTGAAATGATCTAAAAGATTCTGTTCAGCAAAGTCAAATTGAAAGATCCATTCATCTAAAGGAAAGGCATAGTATTCTCCTTGATAAAGCTCCTCAAAAAGCTGTCGCTTTGCCTTTGGATATAATACTTCTGCCGGTCGCAGGGTTTGAATTAACTTATCGATATAATCATGGCTCCCTTGGGCCACCATCATTTCACCTGTAGAAATATCCGCGAAAGCGACGCCTTGATTATGAGCGGTAAGGTGCACCGCACAGAGAAAGTTGTTCTTACCACTCTGCAATACTTGGTCGTGGGTCGTGAGACCTGGAGTAACTAGCTCGGTTATCCCTCGCTTGACGATCTTTTTAGTCTGTTTAGGGTCTTCCAGCTGATCGCAAATTGCCACCCGCTCACCAGCCCTCACCAGTTTAGGTAAATAAGAGTCTAAAGCATGGTGTGGAAAGCCGGCTAACTCGATATGAGCCGCGGCTCCATTTGCTCGCTTGGTAAGCACTATATCCAAAATACGGCTGGCCTTAACGGCATCCTGCCCAAAGGTTTCGTAGAAGTCGCCAACTCGAAACAAAAGCATTGCATCAGGGTGCTTAGCCTTTATCTCGTTGTATTGTTTCATTAAGGGGGTCTCAGACTTCGATTTCGCCGCCAATTTCCAGTAATTTTGATGATTGGCTAAAATACAATTACGATGAGAAAGCTCCGCATGAGCGAACTAAATAGATTGAGCACCGAAGCCTTTAAGACAGAAGAGAAATTCCCTTTCGTCATCGCCTTAGATGAAGTTCGCAGCCTCTTGAATATCGGATCGGTTTTTCGTTCGGCTGATGCCTTTCGTTGTGAGAAGATACTTCTGGGAGGCTTAAGTCCCCAACCCTCGAGGGAGATGAATAAAACCGCCTTAGGCGCTACAGAGTCCGTAGACTGGGAATACCATGAATCAGGCATCCTTTTGGCCTTAGAACAGCTAAAAAAAGAAAGCTATCAGCTTTGGGCTGTAGAACAAACCGATACAGCGGTAGATCTAAGAGACTGGCAACCTAATTTAGAGCAAAAGCAGGTATTGATCTTTGGTAATGAGGTTAGTGGGGTAAGTGACCAAGTTTTGGACCTCTGCGACGGCGCCATAGAGATTCCCCAATTTGGTACTAAACATTCCTTAAATATTTCGGTAAGTGCCGGCATCGTTATGTGGGACTATATCCGACGCCTTAAAGCATAAAAAAAGGGCTCCAAAATGGAGCCCTTCAATTGTATTGTAAAGAAGTCTCTTACTTCACGCTAACCTCAACGCGACGGTTGATGTTTTTGCGACTCTTAGCCAATGGATTTGACTCACCCATAGACTCAGTAGAAATACGAGACTCGTCGATACCAAATTCTTGAACAAGAGCTTTCTTGGCTGCATCTGCACGACGTTGACCTAAATTTTTATTGTACTCCTCAGGACCTGAAGCGTCAGTGTATCCAGTCAAAGTAATGTTCACCTTAGGATTAGCCTTCATACCGCTAGCAATTGCTGCTAAGCGCATGTAGTTGGCATCAGTTACGGTAGCGCTATTGAAACTGAAGTAAACTGAAGGCATGTAAGCACCGCCATTGCCAGAAGCTGCATCAGCCACGGCCTGACCTTTCCAGTTAACCATTGTACCCGCAGGGGTGTTAGGTTCTTCATCGATGTGGTCACCAACGCCATCACCATCAGAGTCGATCGTACGACCTTCAGAATCCACTTTGGCCCCTTTAGGAGTAAATGGATCGGCATCAAGGTAATCAGGAATCCCATCACCATCAACATCGGTTGGCGCGCCATTAGGACCAACTGCTACTCCGTCAGGAGTGCTATTATCCTCATCAAATAGATTACTTACACCATCACCATCATCATCGGTGGTTAGTTTGTCGTAATTTTCTTTCATTTCAGTGATATCCGCGAAGATTCCTTCAAACGGGCTATAGTAAACAATGTTCTTTTTGTTCTTATCTCCGAAGGTGTAAGAAACACCCACTCCTAAGTAACCGAACATATCAGAAGAAGTAGTAGCAACCGAAGTTGCATCTGCTCCATCGATGGTAGCAAAAGTATGGCGGTAAGTAACATCAAAATCCCATGATTCATTGATCATGCGTTTGTAGTTCAACGCTAAGGGGAAAGTAGTAATGATGGCCGGACCATCTGGGCCGCCCGCACTTCCTAATAACACACCTGCATCGTTATAGCCATCAGCTTCGAATAAACCTGCGCCAAGACCAATACGGAAGATCATCGCATGCTTGCGCTGGTAATCCTTTCCGTAAAGAAACATATTGGTTAAATTCACCATCAAGCTTAAATCACCATCTAAGTTCCAGCCTTCATAATATTGAATAGCACGAAAAGAACCTGAACTTGCGCCATAACCTAAATTACCGCTAACCCCTAAAGTTGGACTAAACCAAGTGCCTAAATTCATACGGGCACCGATTTCAAAGCCACCTACACCACTGGGCTGATTGGGAGTATCTTCTCCGAAGAAATAACTAGCTGCATCACCAAGCGAAGCATTGGCTCCTACATTTACACCTAATGACCAGGTGCGAAAGTTGCTGGGATGCGCCTCAGATAGACGAACTTCGTCTTGAGCCGTAGCAACACCAGCAGTAAATACAAATCCGAAAAGTAGACTTAGTCTTTTCATAAATTATAAAGGGTTAAAGTATTTGCCTTTGCAATAAATATTAAGCAAAAGTACTAAAAACACTTATTACCAAGGCATTTTAGCAAAAAGCTGACTTTAATTTTTTGATGAAATAAAATATATCAATCTAGATATTTCTTTAAATATCTGTTAATGAAGACCCCTAGCTGATTTTCATCTTGTAGAAAATCCCAATTATCCGCTTCGATATAAATTAATTTTTCTTGCCAGTTGTTTTTCAGATAGAAAGCATAACGCTCACTTAACTTTTCGAGATAGGGAATCGACATATTTTTTTCGTATTCCCTCCCCCTTTTCGCAATGTTGTTTTGCAAGGAACTTAAAGGCCTATTTAAATACAGAATGAGATCTGGTTGCCTGAGTTTCCCTAAGGCCATTTGCCAAAATTCGCGGTATAAACGAAACTCATCTTCCTCTAGATTACTTTGAGCAAAGATCAGGCTCTTAAAAGGAGCGTAATCACTTATAATCAGCGGCTGGAATAGATCCTCGGTGCTTTGTAAAGCCTGCAACTGATGGTAGCGATCGGCTAAAAAGGCCATCTCCACCGAAAAGGCATAGCGATTGGGGTCTTCGTAAAATTTTTTCAAGAAAGGATTATCTTCAAAACCTTCCAGTATCAAGCGTGCATTGAGCTCTTGTGCTAAAAGCTTGGATAAAGTGGTTTTCCCGGCCCCAATATTACCCTCGATTGCGATGTAATTAACCTTCTTCAATGCGCTCTACTGCTTGCTTTTCAGATTCACTTAATAATGCCAGACTATCCTGATAAGACTGGTTGGTCAAAGGCTCAATTAAACTAGGAGCAATTTCTAACAATGGCTTCAAAGTGAATGCCCTTTGTTTCATTCTAGGATGCGGTACTTTCAAGTGTTCGTGCTCGATCACGAGATCTTTAAAAAGCAATATATCGATATCGATCAGACGGTCTTGATATCCTTCCAAATCCGATTTTCTTTGGCGACCTAATTTCTCCTCTAAACCTAAAAGCGATCTTAAAAGCGCTTCAGGCGCAAGCCTTGTGGAAATAAGCCAAACCTGATTAATGAATTGATGCTCGCTACGCATTTTCCATGGCACCGAACGGTAAAGGCTCGACTTTCGCTCTACCGTCATGAAATCAGCACTTTGGGCCTCTACCTTTTTAAAGGTATCGACTACATTCCCCAGATTACCGCCTAAAAGCAGGTAAATACCCCTATTCGCTACCGACAAAGGAAAACTCTTTATAATATTGTATATCGAAACGCAAAACTAAATAGAATCAAATGAAATCCTTCCTAAAAATGCTTTTGGCTTCCATTCTGGGTGGAGGCATCTTGTTATTTATCCTTTTTATCTTCTTTGCTTCTCTGGCTTCAATTCAAAGTCCTGAGCTTGAAGTACAGGAAAACTCTATTCTTAAGATCAATTTAAATGGTCAGTTTGTAGAACGAGCCCAAAACAATCCTTTCGAAAGCTTTGACCCGATCTCCGGTGAGATCGAGAGTGCCAATGGCCTCGATAAAATCTTAAGCAGCTTAAATGCCGCACAAAATGACCCTAAGATCAAAGGGGTTTACCTACAAGGTGGAATCCCCTTTGCCGGGAACGCCACTTTATTAGAGTTGCGCCAAGCTCTTCTGAAATTTAAAGAAAGTGGGAAGTTCATTTATGGTTACAGCGAAATCCTTACCCAAAAAGGACTCTTCATCGCATCGGTAGCCGATACTTTCTTCCTTAATCCGGAAGGAATAATCGAATTTTCTGGTTTAAGTGCTTCAGTAAGCTATTACAAGGAAGCGCTTGATAAACTGGGTGTGCAGCCCGTGGTTCTCCGCGCTACTGGAAATAAATTCAAATCGGCCGTAGAGCCTTTCCTTACCAACGAAATGAGCGCTGCCAATGAATTGCAATTGACCGAACTACTTTCTTCGGTTTGGGGATCGTACCTCGAAGACCTCTCCGAAAGTACTGGTCTCAAAACCGCTGACTTAAATGCCATTGCCGACAGTCTACTCACCGACCCAAAGTCGGCACACGACCTCGGCCTCATCAAAGCTTTGGCATATGAAGACCAAGTACGTGAGCATTTGGCCAATGCGGTTGGAGCAAGCTCCTTTGGCAACGTAGCCTTTATTAGTCCTTCTAAATACGGCAAGAAATACGATCTAAATGGCAGCAAGGACTTTTCTACCGATCGCGTAGCCGTTATTGTAGCTCAAGGCGAAATTCAATCTGGTAAAGGAAGTGAGTATGTAATTGGCTCTGAACGAATCGCCAAAGCCATTCGCAAGGCTCGCGAGGATGACAAAATAAAAGCGATCGTGCTTCGCGTAAATAGCCCCGGTGGAAGTGCCTTGGCTTCGGAAATCATCTGGCGAGAAGTGGATCTGGCCCGAGCAGAAAAACCGGTTATCGCTTCTATGGGGGATGTAGCGGCCAGCGGAGGTTATTACATCTCTTGCTTTGCCGATAGCATCTTTGCCCAAGAAAACACCATCACTGGCTCAATTGGCGCCTTTGGCCTTTTCTTTACGGCAGAAGAATTAATGCACGATAAACTAGGCATCAACATCGAAACCGTAAAAACCAATAAATATGCTGATCTAGGCACCATCGACCGTAGCCTTAGTCCGGCCGAACGTAGAATAATGATTCGTCAGGTAGACAAGATCTACAACACCTTCACCGCCCGCGTGGCCGAAGGTCGTGGCATGAGTCAAGCTATGGTGGACAGTTTAGGTCAGGGACGCGTATATTCTGGCTTACAAGCGAAAAACCTAGGTTTGGTAGATGCGCTGGGCGGCTTAAATGATGCCATCGATGCCGCAGCACTGAAAGCCGGCTTGGGCGAATATAGCGTAGTGAGCTATCCTGAAATGGAAGATCCCTTGCAACAATTAATCAAGGACCTTAGCGAAGGTATGGGTCAGGCCAAAATCAAGGAAGAGTTAGGCGAGTTCGCCTATTACCTCGAGCTATTGGAAAAAGCACAAAACCGCAAGGGTCTACAAACTCGTATGGAGTACGACCTTGTAATCGACTAATGCCCCCATTAAGCGCACAAAAACAAAGACATGCCGGGTTCACTTTCGTGATCCTGGCTTCTTTGTTTATTGCCGCTTTGATAACCTGTAATCTGATCGCCAATAAGTTCGTGACGGTAGATCTCGGTTTTAAGACCTTTATCGTTTCCGCAGGGGTAATTCCCTACCCTCTTACTTTCCTAATCACCGACATACTCAGTGAAGTTTACGGCAAACGCAATACCAGCATGGTAGTTTTCGCCGGATTCTTCGCCTCACTCTTGGTACTTTTGATCCTATACCTCGGTCACTATTTCCCAGCCATCAAGGATTCGCCCGTCGGTAATTTCGAGTATGATACGGTTTTCCAAAACTCCTGGCGGGTCATCTCTTCTAGTATGCTTGCCTATTTAGTGGCTCAGTTCGTTGATGTGCGAATTTTTCATCTGGTGAAGCGGAGGACCAAGGGCCGTTTTCTTTGGCTGCGCAACAACTTCTCTACGATGTTTTCTCAATTTGTGGACACCGTATTGGTCACTTCCGTGATTTTTATTGGCCTTAAACCATTTAAAGAGATTTTACCGCTTATCGGAGATGGTTGGCTGTTCAAGGTCCTTTTCGCTGCGGCGGATACGATCTTAATTTACCCTCTCGTATACGGCATAAGACGTTATTTCAAACTGAAGGCCAATGAGGAGATTTCTGTATGGTGAAAAAAGTAATCTTTCCAGCCACCAAGTTCATTCTGCTTGCATTGGCAATCTACTTTTTTAGCCAAAAGATTGGTTCTACCGATTTCAAAAACTTGAATTGGCAATGGCAGAGTAATAGCATCATAGCCCTCTTCCTATTTTTGCTATTCTGGCTACTTAACCTAATCCTGGACGCCAAGGCTTGGCAAATCGTTCAATCTACCCTCAGTCGCATTGAACTATCTAAGGCCATACAGCATAATTTAAAGTGTTATGGCTTGGCTTTCATAAGTCCCGTAAATAGTGGGGAGCTCGTAGGACGGTACATTATTCAAGAAGACCCCGACCATCAGCGTAAAGCCCTCTTTTTAACTTTTTGGACCCACGCGCCTAAGTTTTTCTCTAAAGCACTTTTAAGCTTTTTGATCATCCCTTTCCTTTTCCCCAAGCTAGACATCAGCTTTAAGCTGCTCATTTGGGGCAGTTTCCTGATCCTTAGTCTGCTTTACATACGTTTAGAAAAATGGATAAGCCTTGTAGCGGAGAAGAAATGGGGAAAGAGGGAGTTTAAAAATTATTTGGTCAAGGGGCAGCCACGTATGAGCATGAAACTAAAACTGCTAGGACTAAATCTTTCCCGATTGCTTGTTTATTCACTACAACTCACCTTGTGCCTCTGGACCTTTGGCATTAGTGACCTCAGTCTCAGCATCGTACTTAGCATTCCAGTCTACTATTTCATCAGCGCTTTGATACCAAGTTATACCGGATTAGACTTTTTGATTAAAGGCACCCTCTCCCTTTACTATTTCGATATGTTCTCCGATAATAATTTAGGCTTTGCTATAGCTACTACTATAATCTGGGCCTTTAACTGGGCCATTCCCTCCACCGTGGGATTAGCCTCTTTGAAGAAAAATGAATTAGCACGAATTAAGCGTAGGAAAGCCTGACGCGGTAACCAGTATTGGCACGTACGTTGAAAACAACTCCGCCTTCAAAAATCAAGTACTGACCGCGCACCCCTTTCAATTGGGCTTCGATCTTGGGGTCTTTATCTAAATTTAAGGATTTAACCTTTGCAGGATACTCATCTACCGGAAATTCAATCTTATGCACTTGATCATCCGGTGAGTAAAATTGGGCCAGATCACCTTCTAATTTATCCTTTAGCTGCTGCTTTTCTTCCAGCAGGTCAATTTCTGGAATTGCATTCTTTAACATCCTCTGCCAAGGAGTCTTGTCCCCTAAATAGGCTTTCATCGCAACTTCGATCTGGCCAGCCTGAAAACGGTTTTCGGTCTGAGCAAAAACAATTGCTTCCGAAGCGCCTTGATCGATCCATCGGGTAGTTTTTTGGGCTGCCCGGGTTACGCCCACTTTTAAGTCTCCGCTATTGGCTAAATAAACCACATGAGGCTGCAATTGGTAGGATTTTTCAAATTCAAGATCACGATCCTCTACCCCTTCATGCGCTCTACTCAATTCTGGTCTAATAATACTTTCTCCTGCTTGAGGAGCGATAAAAAAACAGTTTTTACAAAACCCCATCCGAAAGAGATCTTCAAATTGGTTTCCGCAATTGCTACAATACTTTTCGTTCTGAAATTCTATTGTAATTTGGCTACCGATTAAATGCTCCATTTTGATGAAGTCTTGATCGGTCTTCAATAAATAATGGGCTCGGCCATTTTCATCTAACCAAGCGGGCATTTTTTCGAGGGTGATTGTAAAATCCATACCTTAATTTCTAGTGCGAAAATACAGCATATATGAAGCTTGACCTGGTAAATTCATTTTTAAGTTGGCGCATGAAAAAGCGCTACCACCAGTTGGAGCTTTTCATGAAGTACCCTCATGAAGTACAAGCCGAAGTGCTGGCCAATTTATTGAGTACCGCGACAGATACTGAATGGGGCCAGAAATATGATTTCAGCAGCATAGACCGTTCTGAGGTTTTCCAGGAGAGACTACCCCTTAATCGATATGAAGATCTCGAACCCACCATTAATCGTATTCGAAATGGAGAAAAAGATGTCCTTTGGCCTGGAGAAATCAAATGGTTTGCCAAATCAAGCGGCACCACCAATGCGAAAAGCAAGTTCCTTCCGGTTAGCCCCGAAGCCATCGAAGATTGTCACTTTAAAGGCGGAAAAGATCTGTTAAGCATTTACTGTAACCTTTACCCCGACACTACCATCTTTAGCGGCATGAACCTGCGCTTAGGTGGAAGCACTTTTATTGACAATGAAAAGATCAATACCTATTCGGGAGATGTATCGGCGATCATTATCGAAAATTTACCTTTTTGGGTAGAGATGCGTAGCACTCCTAATAATAAGATCAGCTTAATGAGCGAGTGGGAGGAAAAGATCGAGGCGATGGCCACCACCTCCTTAAGGGAAGATGTGACAAGTTTGGCAGGCGTACCTTCGTGGATGATGGTGGTACTTCAGAGGGTATTGGAAATGAGTGGTAAAAATCAGATCATCGACGTATGGCCAAATTTAGAGCTTTATATGCACGGCGGTGTGAGCTTTGCCCCTTACCGTGAGCAATTCGCCAAATTGATCGGTAAAGAGATCAATTACATCGAAACATACAATGCCTCCGAAGGCTTTTTCGGCATTCAGGATCAAAAAGACTCTGATGAGCTTCTCTTAATGCTCGATTATGGCATCTATTACGAGTTTATTCCGATGGATCAATACGACGGCATAAACTCAAAAACCATTAGTTTGGCGGAAGTTGAAACAGGTAAAAATTACGCGGTAGTGATATCAACCAATGGCGGCTTATGGCGCTACTTAATTGGAGACACGATCCGCTTTAGCTCAACTTATCCCTATCGCTTTAAGATCACCGGTCGTACTAAACATTTTATAAATGCCTTTGGGGAAGAGCTTATCATAGAAAACGCCGAAGCCGCGCTTCAAAAGGCCTGTGAACAAACCAATGCCACGGTCAAGGAATTTACCGCAGCGCCAATTTTTATGCAGCAAAAACAAAGTGGGGCTCATCAATGGCTGATTGAATTTGAAGAAGGCCCTGAGGACCTGGCTCACTTTGCCCACATTTTGGATGCCGAACTTTGTGCCTTGAATAGCGATTATGAGGCCAAGCGTCACAAAGGAATGGCTTTAAGGCAGCTGGAGATCATTCCGGGAAAACCAGGCTTGTTCTACGACTGGCTGAAGAAAAAAGGGAAATTAGGCGGACAAAATAAAGTTCCACGACTCAGTAATAGCAGAGACTATATTGAAGAGCTCCTCGAATTACAATGAAAGTCCTTTCCCTCACGATAGCGCTCCTTCTGGGGAATTTAATTTTGGCTCAAGAACTTAGCTCCATTGGCAGCCTCCGTCTCCCCATTACGCCGGATGATTTGGAAATTGATAATTTCAGAAATATCTATCTGGTTTCAGATACAGAGTTGCGAAAACTAGATGCCGAAGGCAATTTTCAAGCCAGCTTCGCCGCACCCAACTTCGGACGAATCGATCAAGTAGATCTTCTAAATGCCCTCAACCCCCTAATTTATTATGCCGACTTTAACCAAATTAGGATCCTGGACAATCGCCTAAATGAAAGCCGATCCTTTTCGATGCTCAGTCTTGGTTTCAATGACCCGAAGTACGTGGCCTATTCGGATCAAAATCGTTTTTGGGTTTACGACCAAAGTGCCGATCGCCTCATGCAATATTCCCTAAGCGATAATCGCATTTCCAACCGCAGCCCCATAATAAGTCAAATTAGAGGCAAGAATTCCCTCGTTACAGGGCTATTCAGTTCCTTTAACTACAACATGGTCTATTTGGAAAATGAAGGTTTTTTGATCTTTGACGCCGTGGGAGCGATGGATAAGTTCATTTCTTGCACCGACCAGTTACGCAGTATCGATCTTTATAATGACCGCATCCTTTGCCTTAATTCGAAAGGCTTGTTAAGTATTTACTCCCTTCCGGAAAACCGCTCTCCTCAAACATTTATATCGCCCGCTCCAAAGGCGCAAAAGGCCCTTCTAGGTAAGGATAAGGTCTTTATCTGGGAAGCAGATCGCCTGCACATCTATCGCTTGGATTAGCTGGTTTTCAAAGCCAGTTTTTAGCTTAGAAAGCTTAGATTTGTGTGCTTTAAAAATTTGACCATGCATATTGCCGTATCAGGAAATATCGGATCTGGAAAAACTACTTTAACTCGCTTGTTGGCCAAGCATTATAATTGGACCCCACATTTCGAAGACGTAGAGGATAATCCATATCTCGATGATTTCTATCGTGAAATGCAACGCTGGTCTTTTAATCTACAGATCTATTTCTTGAATAGTCGTTTTCGCCAGGTTAAAGAAATCCGCGATAGCAACCAAAACATTATTCAAGATCGGACCATCTATGAAGATGCTCATATCTTCGCCCCAAACCTGCATGCAATGGGCTTAATGCCTAGTCGTGATTTTGAGAATTATCAAGATCTCTTTGAGCTGATGGAATCATTTGTTCCGGCACCCGATCTGCTCATCTACTTAAGGGCCTCTATTCCTACTTTGGTCGATCAGATTCAGAAGCGAGGACGCGATTACGAAAACAACATTCGAATCGATTACCTTAACCGTCTCAACGAGCGCTACGAAGCGTGGATCTCTGGCTATGATAAAGGCAAATTACTCGTGATTAATGTCGACGAGAACAAATTTGCCAACGACCCGGAAGACCTTGGGAAAATTATCAATAACATCGACGCCGAATTGAACGGCTTATTTTAGGCTGCCGCAAGGGCTATTCATTACAAGTCCTCACTTAAAAATGCCATTTAATCCTTTTGGGTCGGAGCTTCTTTGTCGCTCGCCCCAGCGGTTAAATGTTGCATTTTACACGTTCCGGGCTTTCCACTACTATCCCGGGCAGAAATAAAAATGGCCGGCTAATCCCCAAGATTTAGCCGACCATCAAAAAATAGTTTATGTCAATGCTTAGTGCATGATCGCTACTGTAGCATTTACACGTTTATCTTCTTGGATCTGTACTCTAAGCTTGGCTTCATGGTCATTACCACCAATACTCAGGATAGCGTCTCCGCTATACTTTCCATCACGATTCAATTGGAGATCATTTGCTTGCACAAACGCTTCTTCCATTTCTACCATGAAGATCTCTTGAACCTGCTCTAGGTTGAGTACCATCTTCAGGTCAGAAAGACTATTGTTATGGTATTGGAACTTATATACCTCAACCATAGCAGAACCTGAGAATAAATCTGGCCCCATGATCTCTACAAGACCAGCGTCTCCACCATCGGCTTTCACCGCAGTTCCGCTTAATTTCGCCAGTGCATCACTATCCGCCGAAGCGTAAGTAACTACTTCAGAATTACCTTCAAGGCTAATTTCATCTGCATTGCCCACATGGATATGAGGAGCAATTACCAAAGAAACGATCGACATCAATTTGATCAAGATGTTCATAGATGGACCTGAAGTATCTTTAAAAGGATCACCAACAGTATCTCCGGTTACCGATGCCTTGTGAGCATCAGAACCCTTGTATTCCATTTTACCATCGATCTCAACACCAGCCTCAAAAGACTTCTTTGCATTATCCCAGGCGCCACCAGCGTTGTTCTGGAAGATACCCATTAACACACCCGAAACGGTTACACCGGCCAATAGACCGCCTAACATCTCAGCCGAAGAAGTACCTTCGAAAACACCGTTGAAACCGAATCCAACTACTACCGGAGTAATCAATGCGATTGCGCCAGGAAGCATCATTTCTTTAATCGAAGCATTAGTAGAGATCTCTACACACTTTTCGTATTCAGGAGTAGCTTCTCCCTCCATTATACCAGGAATATCTTTAAACTGACGACGTACCTCATACACCATGGCCATAGCCGCACGACCTACAGCCGAAATCGCCAATGAAGAGAAAATGAATGGAATCATACCCCCAATAAATAGCATCGCTAAAACCGGAGCCTTGTAAATGTCTATCGCATCAATACCCGCAATACCTACGAAAGCGGCAAATAGAGCTAACGCAGTTAGGGCGGCAGAAGCAATTGCAAAACCTTTACCAGTTGCCGCAGTGGTGTTTCCTACTGCATCAAGATTATCGGTACGTCCACGTACTTCCTCTGGCAAACCGCTCATTTCGGCAATACCTCCGGCATTATCTGCGATAGGTCCGAAAGCATCGATTGCCAATTGCATAGCAGTAGTGGCCATCATACCAGCAGCCGCAATGGCTACTCCGTAAAGACCAGCAAAATTGTAGGATAAAACGATACCCGCTGCTAGAATAATGATCGGAATTACCGTCGACTGCATACCCATGGCTAAACCGCCAATAATGTTGGTAGCATGTCCGGTAGAACTTTGTTGTACGATAGAATTAACCGGTTTCTTACCCATGGCAGTGTAGAATTCGGTGATCCAACTCATTAAAGCTCCCACGATAGACCCTACTAAGATGGCCATGAAAACATCGCTAGCACCAAACTCGTAACCCCGTAAAACCATGGTTTCTGGCAACATCCAAATGCTTAAGGGATAAGAGGCTATTACAACAAAAATGATCGAAGACCAGTTCCCCATATTTAGTGCCTTTTGCACTGAGCTCTCTTCGCCACTAATGCGAACGAAAGCCATAGAAATGATGGAGAAGATCAAGCCTAAACCAGCAATTACCATTGGTAAAAGGATCGGAGCCATACCTCCGAAATTATCAGCGGAAGCAATTTCTTGACCTAATACCATAGTGGCCAAAATAGTAGCAACATAGGAACCGAAAAGGTCTGCACCCATACCAGCAACGTCACCCACATTATCACCCACATTATCCGCAATGGTAGCTGGGTTACGAGGATCATCCTCAGGAATACCTGCTTCAACTTTACCTACTAAGTCGGCACCTACGTCGGCCGCTTTAGTGTAAATACCTCCACCCACACGGGCAAATAAGGCGATCGATTCAGCGCCTAAAGAGAACCCGGCCAATACTTCAATAGCGGTTTTCATTTCACCACCGGTAATGGCAGCCCCTGCTGGCACGAACATATTGTAAAATACGATGAACAATGAGCCTAGACCTAAAACGGCTAGACCAGCAACACCTAGACCCATTACCGAACCACCGGTGAAAGAAACTTTAAGGGCAGATACTAAGCTAGTACGGGCAGCTTCGGTAGTTCTTACGTTTGCTTTAGTAGCAATGCGCATCCCTACATAACCGGCCAAGGCAGAAAATACTGCACCAATTACAAAAGCGATCGCGATAATCGGACTTGAGTGCTCTACCAAAGTTCCAGAATAGGCCAAAAGGATACCGGCGATGATCACAAAATAGGACATTACCTTCCACTCGGCTTTCAAAAAAGACATGGCGCCATCGGCAATGTGCCCGGCGAGTTCTGACATATTCTTATCACCCGAACTCTGTTTACTAACCCAGGCAGATTTTGCCAGCATAACTAAGATTCCCACTATTCCAAGGGCAGGAACCAAATACATTAACCAGTCGTTCATAGTATTTATTGATTGATTTAGATACGTATTAAGGGGCGCAAAAGTAAGTTAAAATGGCTTTCAGCCAAAGAATTAGCGCGCTATAAAAAGGGAAGAGCATAAAAAAGTCACCCTCTGGAAAGAAGGTGACTTTAAATAAACCTTATAAAATAGGGCTAGTCTATATAACTAACCTTTTTCACTGCTTTGATAATACGTTCGGCATTAGGCAGGAATTCCTGTACCAATGTAGGCGCATAAGCCATCGGAGTATCGGCGGTATTTACCCGAATTATCGGTGCGTCGATATAGTCGAAAGCATGCTCTTGACAATGCGTGATGATCTCAGTTGAAATATTACCTAAGGGCCAGGCTTCCTCTACGATTACCATACGATTGGTCTTCTTTAGAGACTCTACCACTGCGGCATAATCGATCGGACGAACGGTGCGTAAGTCGATGATCTCGCACTCTACCCCTTCCTTGGCTAAATCTTCCGCCGCCTTATCAGCCTCCTTGATGATCTTACCAAAAGAAACGATCGTCACGTCAGAACCGGAACGACGAATATCGGCTTCGCCCAAAGGAATCAAATACTCCTCTTCCGGCACCTCCATCTTATCGCCATACATCTGCTCGGATTCCATGAAGATAACAGGGTCATTATCGCGAATCGCAGATTTTAAAAGCCCTTTGGCGTCGTATGGATTGCTAGGCACAACCACCTTTAATCCAGGACAATTGGCATACCAAGATTCGAAAGCCTGACTATGAGTAGCCGCTAACTGACCGGCAGAAGCGGTTGGACCGCGAAATACTATCGGCACATTAAATTGCCCTCCACTCATTTGGAACATTTTCGCGGCATTATTGATGATCTGATCGATCGCCACCATCGAAAAATTAAAGGTCATGAACTCCACAATGGGTCGTAAACCATTCATAGCCGAACCTACACCGATACCAGCAAAACCCAATTCGGCGATAGGAGTATCAATTACCCGTTTAGGACCGAATTCGTCCAACATCCCTTTTGACGCTTTATAAGCACCATTGTATTCAGCAACCTCTTCACCCATTAAATAAATACGCTCATCACGGCGCATTTCCTCACTCATGGCTTCGGCAATTGCCTCTCTAAACTGAATTACTCTTCCCATTGGAATTTATTTGAAGGGCCAAAAGTACTAAAGAGTGAAGAAAAATTAGACGCATTGTGAACGATTCCCTGCATTTCTGCATTTAATATGCATGCATAGCATTTTGACCGCGCTTATTTTTAGGCTATTTTCGCGGTCTAGACTTTATCACTTCTCAGAATTCAAAAAATAATATGAAGGTATTAGTTTGCATTAGTCACGTACCCGATACTACTTCAAAGATCAATTTTACCGCTGACAACAGCGCCTTTGATAAGAACGGAGTACAGTTCGTAATTAACCCCTACGACGAATTTGGTTTAACCCGAGCAGTTTGGTTAAAGGAAAAGCAAGGAGCCTCTATTACGGTTCTTAATGTTGGTGGTGCCGAAACCGAACCCACCTTGCGTAAGGCATTAGCTATTGGTGCTGATAACGCTATTAGAGTGGATGCTGATCCCAAAGACGCATTTTTCGTTGCCAAGCAAATTGCCGCAGTTGCCCAGGAAGGTGAATATGATATGATCATTGCCGGTCGTGAATCGATCGATTACAACGGTGGACAGGTGCCTGGAATGGTGGCTGCACTGCTCAACTGGCCCTTTGTTAATGCCTGTGTAGGTATGGAAGGTGAAGGTTCTGAATACAATTTCACTCGCGAGATCGACGGAGGTAAAGAAAAGTTGAGCGCCAGCTTGCCCTTTATTATCGGGGGTCAGAAAGGATTGGTTGAAGAAAGCGATTTGCGCATTCCAAATATGCGTGGTATCATGCAAGCGCGAACCAAACCACTGGAGGTTAAATCGCCCGTAGATGCGGTCGAGAAAACCAACTTAGGCCAGTTTAGCAAGCCTGCCCCTAAGAGTGCAGTCAAAATGATTGATGCAGAAAACGTAGCTGAACTAGTGAAGCTATTGCACGACGAAGCGAAAGTGATCTAATTAAAAAAATTGAAGAAATGTCTGTTTTAGTATATCTAGAATCTTGGGAAGGAAAGTTTAAAAAGAATACTTGGGAAGCGGCTCTTTACGCTTCTAAAACGGCTGAAATGTTGGGCACTGAAGCGATCGGTCTCTGCATTGGCAAATTAGAAGATGATGCCGCTGAAGCCGGGAAATATGGACTTAACAAAGTGCTGCACCTTAGCGATGGTTTTGACAGTTTTGATGCCAACGCATACGGAAGAGCTATGGCCAGCGTAGCAGCCGCTGAAGGCGCCGATACGGTTATCCTAAGCGGAACTTTCAATGGCAAGGCCATGTCTTCTGCTTTAGCCATTGCCAGCGATGCTGCTTTGTTAACCAATGTAGTGGCCTTACCAGAAAGCACCAGCCCATTTACCGTAAAACGAGGTGTTTTTTCGGGAAAAGGATTCAACCTCTTGAGTTCAGAAGAAGCGAAACGCGTAGTACTTTTTGTGCCTAACTCTATTCAGGTAGTAGAAGGTAGTGGCGAAGCCAAGGTAGAAGGCACCACAGCCGACAAAGGAGACGCACATAGCGTTTCGGTACAATCGGTTGATCGAGTTAAGGGAAAAATTCCATTACCCGAGGCAGAACGTGTAGTAAGTGCTGGGCGCGGATTAAAAGGTCCAGAGAACTGGGGTATGATCGAAGAATTGGCAGAACTATTAGATGCCGGTACCGCCTGTTCGAAACCCGTATCGGATATGGGCTGGCGTCCTCACAGCGAACACGTGGGTCAAACCGGTATTGCCATCAAACCTAATTTATACATTGCCATTGGTATTTCTGGAGCAATCCAGCATTTGGCTGGGGTGAGCGCTTCTAATACCATCGTGGCTATTAATAAAGATCCTGAAGCCCCTTTCTTTAAAGCAGCAGACTACGGCATCGTAGGTGACGCCTTTGAAGTGGTACCAAAATTGACCGAAGAAATCAAGAATTTCAAGGCATCCAACTAAATGGATCGCATTAGGCTCTTTGTAAAAGGTCTCTCCTACAGTCAAACCCAAAGTGGGGCCTATGCCCTAGTCTTAGGAGAAGAAAACGGGGAAAGAAGGCTACCAATTATTATTGGTGGCTTTGAAGCGCAGAGTATTGCCATCGCCCTTGAAAAGGATATGAATCCACCAAGGCCCCTAACCCACGACCTTTTTAAGAATTTTGCCGACCAATTCAGGATTCAAATTAAAGAAGTTTTGATTCACAAATTACAAGATGGAGTTTTTTACTCCATCTTGGTTTGTGATCGTGACGGTGAGGAACATAGTTTAGACGCCAGGACTTCGGATGCAGTCGCTCTCGCAATTCGTTTCAAGACCCCGATCTACACTTATGGAGATATCCTAGATAAAGCCGGTATCATCCTGCAGGAAGGGGGTAGTGAAGTGAGTACCGATAATCCTAGCGAGACTCCTAAAACGGAAGAAAAGCCCTCTAAAGGCAGTAAATCTGGTTTGCTCTCGACCAATAGCCTCGACAGCTTAAAAAAGCAATTAGATCAAGCGGTGCAAAATGAGGATTACGAAAAAGCCGCCCGCATCAGGGATGAAATCGACAAACGAGAATCCGGAGAAGAGCAATAAGAAGACCGCTTAAACCAAGACCATGCGCCTAACCAAACTCCTCCTACTGCTGATATGCACCGTTTCGATCAACGCTCAGTCACTTATTGGTGAGTGGCGCTTCATTTCGATCGAAAAAGAACAGCACTCACTATTTAATATCTCAAATCAAGATAGTCTAAAGATCTTCGATAATGATAGCTTTTATTATCAACTAGCAGCCAAAGACCTTAAGGCGAGGGGAACTTATTCCCTAATTGAGGATAGCCTTGGAGCGGTATTAAGTTTTCATTACCACTTACCTTCCGACACCAATCGCTTTTACCGCATTGCCGAGCTTAGTGATAGCCTCTTAGATATCGAAGAAAACGGCGTTCATTATCGCTTTGGCCGCATTTTACAGGAAGAAAATATCGCTGGTACTGGCAGCAGCAACCTAAAAAAATTACCGATCGACTACGACTTCACTAAAGAAGGTTTCGATCTAGCAGCCTTGGCTCGAGGCTTACTGGGCCTGATCATACTCATTGGCATCAGCTTCGGACTTTCATCCAAAAGGCGCTCCGTGAATTGGCCTTTGGTCATTAAAGGTTTAATCATCCAGATCACCTTTGCTTTAGCTATCTTAAAAGTGGGCTTTATCCGAAACGCCTTCGATTGGCTCTCTGAAAAGTTCGTGATCCTCCTGAGCTTCACCGACGTTGGTGCCCGGTTTCTCTTCGGGGAGTTAATTAATGAAACTAGTTCTTTAGGCTATATTTTCGCCTTTAAGGTCCTCCCTACGGTAATCTTTTTCTCCGCGCTAACCAGCTTATTGTTTTACTATGGAGTAATGCAAAAGATCGTTTATGCTTTTGCCTGGATCATGAAGCGCACCATGAGGTTAAGTGGGGCAGAAGCACTTTCGGCCGCCGGAAACATCTTTCTCGGTCAAACTGAATCGCCGCTATTGGTGAAGCCCTACATCAACAAAATGACCCGAAGCGAGCTGCTCTGTATCATGAGCGGAGGAATGGCCACCATTGCCGGTGGCGTATTAGCGGCCTATATTGGCTTTTTGGGTGGAGATGATGTTGTTCAACAAACTTTCTTTGCCAAACACCTGGTAGCCGCTTCTGTTATGAGTGCCCCAGCAGCAGTGGTTGCGGCCAAGATCTTACTGCCCGAAACAAAGCAGGTAAATAATGAAATGCATTTAGGTAAACAGAAAATTGGCGACAATGCTTTAGAAGCGATTACCAACGGCACCACCGATGGTCTGAAGTTGGCGGTGAATGTTGGGGCCATGCTCCTGGTCTTTATCGCTCTGGTTGCTATGTTCAATGCGATCCTTACTGATTTTATTGGTGAGTTTACCGGCTTAAATAATTGGGTACTCAGTTTTACCAACGGCCAGTACGACGGCTTTTCGATGGAATTTATCCTAGGCTATTGTTTGGCTCCTATCACTTGGTTAATGGGAGTGGCTAACGAGGATATCTTTTTAGTGGGCCAGCTCTTAGGAGAAAAGACCATTTTAAATGAGTTCGTAGCATACGTATCGCTGGGTGAATTGATGGAAGCCGGGAAGTTCAGTTCAGAAAAATCCATCATAATCGCCACTTATATCCTTTGTGGCTTTTCCAATTTTGCCAGTATTGGTATTCAAATTGGCGGCATTGGTTCCATCGCACCCTCTCGCAAAGGTGACCTTTCACGCCTCGGATTTAAAGCTTTGATCGCGGGCACTATGGCCAGCCTCTTCACGGCGGTAATCGTGGGAATGCTTATCTAAAGAAGTTATTTAGCTTTCAAGGCTTTAGCATAGGCTTTTTCATAGTGATGCAAAAGGTTCTTCCAATCGAAGTGCTCAGAAAAATCTTCTGCTCTAGACCGCTGAATGATCCGATAGCGTCTATTGTGTTTAACAAAATGATAGAGGTAAGTCGCTAGATCCTCGACTGCGTCTTCTTCCTTGCGATTCTCTCGCCGCAGAACAAATATCCCCTGATCTTCTTTAGCTTCTTCCATCCCTTGCACATACTTTCCAAATCCGGAAAGGTCGGAAGTAACGGTGGCCACCCCCCGTGCAATACACTCTAAAGGTGTGTAACCCCAAGGCTCATAATAACTCGGAAAGATGCCCAAATGACAACCGCGCACAAAGTCATTGTAGTCGACCCCAAATAAGGGGTTGGTGCTTTTAATGAATTCGGGATGATAAACCACCTTCACCTTGTCTAATGGACTATTAAACATTTCCAAGGCCCGCATCTCGTTAAGGATCTGATCTCCTTGATCATCCTTCAAATTGTGCGTGATGATATAAGGCCATTCCTCCGACTTCCAGGATTGAATGGTTCGTCGGTAACGTAATTTCCAATAATCATCTACCATGGCACTGGTATCGGGTAAGCGATGATCCTTATCTGAACTAACTGCTGCTCTTAACAAGCGACTGCCGATTTGCTGTTCAATAGACCGGACGCTCTTGCGGATCTCCTGTAAAACTCCGTTAGATTGCAATACCTTGGGGTTTATCGACCAGGTATCTCTCTGGGTAATAAAAAACATCACCACCGTGGTGTCCATTCCTTCTTTTTTCATCCTGGCGTTCAGCTTCTGCAAAGCCTTAAGACTTATGTCGTATCCTTTATTACTGAACTCATAACGGCCAGAAGTAAAAAAGTAGAGCGTATTTTCAAGATCGAAGGAATAGGAAGGAAAGAAATGCCCAATGGTAAAGTCGTGCACGTGCTCCTTAAATTGCTGGTGCTTGTTTTGCACTTCGTGCATGGCCACGTAGCGCTTGATGTTGAGTCCGTTGGGTGTAACCTCATCTGGTTTTTTCGCTAACAAATGCTCACACTCCAAGGCTGTGACCTCACTAACCGTAGTAAAGCTTTTGGCTCGATTAGCCGCCATCCGCTCTAACTCCACCAAAGGTAAGATCCCAAAATGGCGCGCTTCTTTACGCCAGTCAAAGTCGGCTAACTGCTCATAGAAGCTTGGGTAACTCATGGCTAAATAACGCCCTAAAATCGTAGCATGCGTGGTAAATACGGTAGCTAGATCCGGCAGCAGCTCCTTTAAATCTAAGATGGGGGCAGCGGCCATCCATTCGTGAAAATGGCAAATAATATTTTTAGCCGCTGTCTCTTTTTCTAGAGCCAGTAAAAACTTCAAATTAGCCTTGGCCCAAACAAGCATTTCATTAAAAAGCTTATTGTTGGCATCTTGGCTTAAGCCGAAGCTCTTCTGATAATGGGCTTGAATTTCTGGCAGTTGATTAAAGTAATGGTCTGGCCTAATCAACACTACCTTAGGACGACCAGTAACCAACCAGCGAGCGTAGCGCGCTTCTACCCCTTCATCTCTTAGCTTTTGTACTGCCCGAGCAATGGGGTCACTTAGATCGGTAATATCTTCTAATTCCGCATCTATATTTGGATCATTTAATGGCCCTAGCAAGCAATAATTATCGCCCCATTGCTCAATCATTGCTGGTACCTTAGACCTTAGAACCGTATATATCCCACCGATCTGATTACATACCTCCCAGGAACATTCAATGAGAAGCTTATCATGGATGCGCGCCATATAATTCAAATTTGAGCCTAAATTGGCCAATAAAATTTAAAAATGCTATCCATCTAAAAAGAAATTAACAAGCTTCGGAATTAGTCCACAAGCAAAATAGCTGTTCCGATTCCTTGTTCTATTTTTACCCTTAAAGGAAAGCAGATGAAGCAATATCACGATCTCATGCAACACATCCTAGATAATGGGGTGATGAAGGAAAACCGCACTGGCATTAATACTTTATCAGTTTTTGGTTATCAGATGCGTTTCAATTTGCAAGAAGGCTTTCCATTAGTTACCACTAAAAAAATCCACCTCAAGTCTATCATTCACGAATTACTCTGGTTCATTGCGGGAGACACCAACATCCGTTATTTAGTTAAGAACGGGGTTAATATTTGGAACGAATGGCCTTTTCAAAACTACTTAGTACAAAAAGGCTTAGCCGACAAATTACCTAAGTACTCCGCCGAGTGGAAGGAAGAACTTAGCAGTTTCAAGAGCCAAATCGTAGAGGATGAGTCATTTGCTAAAGAATGGGGAGAACTAGGCCCAGTTTACGGCAGGCAATGGCGAAATTTCGAAGGAGTAGATCAGATAAAAGGACTTTTGGAAGATCTCAAAAACAAGCCAGATAGTCGCCGTCATATTATCTCCGCGTGGAACCCTAAGGATGTTCCGGTAATGGCCAAATCAGGCTTGCCACCCTGCCATACCTTATTTCAGTTTTATGTGGCCGATAATAAATTAAGCTGTCAGCTTTACCAGCGCTCGGCAGATGTGTTTTTAGGGGTACCTTTTAACATTGCTTCTTATGCTTTATTTACAATGATGATCGCTCAAGTTTGCGGATTTGAACTAGGCGATTTCGTTCACACATTTGGTGATGCGCACCTTTATGAGAATCATTTAGAACAAAGTCGTGAGCAATTGAGTCGCGATTTCCGCCCCTTAGCTCAAATGCAGATCAACCCTGAAATCAAAAGCCTTTTTGATTTTAAATTTGAGGACTTTGAGTTACTTAATTATGACCCCCATCCTGCAATACGTGCACAGGTAGCCGTTTAAATTCAATCATGAAGCCAGGCATCTTCCAATTCATTCTATTAGCCCTATTTTCTTTTTCAAGCTACAGCTTGAAGAGTCAAGAAATTACCTCCGGGGAACATGAGGAAGAATCATCGAACTATACTGGGGTAGATAAGGTCCCTGTTGCCTTGGGATGTGACGACCAGGCGAGCAATGCCGTTTTAAAGGACTGCTTTGTTAAAAGCATTCTAAACCACGTGTCGCAGAATTTCAATTATCCTAAGGAAGATAAAAAAGCTGGAATTCAGGGTAAGATTTACGTGGACTTTATTATTGAAAAGGACGCCAGAATAAGCAACGTTATAGTGACAAGGAGTGTGAGTGAGGACTTAGATCGTGAAGCGCTTAGGGTAATAAGGGCCTTCAAAGTAACTCATCCCGCGATTGTAGATGGCCAACCAGTTCGGATGTCCTTCACCATTCCTATCAATGCCAAATTGGAAGAATAAATTATGAATCTTACACTAATTGCCGCTATGGCACAGAACAGGGTAATCGGTAAAGACAACGACTTAATTTGGCATTTTCCAGATGACCTAAAACATTTTAAATCCCTTACCAGCGGCCATCACGTGATTATGGGTAGGAAAACCTATGAGAGCATGATGCGCCCATTACCTAAACGGGTCAATATCGTTATCAGTCGGCAAGAAGACTACCGAGCTGAAGGTTGCTTAATGGCCCATAGCTTGGAAGAAGCAATTAAACTGGTGAAAGATGATGACCAGCCTTTCATTATTGGAGGAGCCCAGATTTACAAGCAGGCATTAGCTATTGCGAACACTATAGAACTGACTCTTATTCATTCCGAATACGAAGGTGACACCTTTTTCCCCGAGTTCGATAACAATAAATGGAAGCTGGCTAGGGGTGAAAAAAAAGAGGCGGACGATAAACACGCCCACACCTTTGAGTTTTTGACTTATAAAAAGATCGAAATACCTTCTTAGCTCACCGCTTTTAGGGCATTCATCGACATTTTATTGATGCGCTCTGCAGCGTAAGTTTCATCCACAATTAAGCTGTGACCATCCTCTACTTCGCCGGGAAGCTCGAACATGGCATCAGTTAGGATCGATTCAATGATCGAACGTAACCCGCGCGCTCCTAATTTAAATTCGATCGCTTTATCTACTACATAATCAATGGCCTCTTCTTTAAAGTTAAGGTCCACTTTATCCATTTTAAGCAATTCTACATATTGCTTGATAATAGCGTTCTTAGGCTCGGTCAAGATCTGCTTGAGCACATCTCGAGTAAGCGGGTTTAGATGCGTTAAAACTGGAATACGACCGATCAACTCAGGTATTAAACCAAAGCTCTTTAAGTCTTGGGGAGCTACGTATTGCAGCATATTCTGCTCGTCGAAACTTTCTCGGTCTTGAGAAGAATGAAAACCTACTGCTCGAGTATTTAAACGATTGGCAATATGACGGCTGATTCCATCAAAAGCTCCTCCAGCAATGAATAAAATATTGCGCGTATCTACTTCGATAAACTTTTGATCAGGGTGCTTGCGACCACCTTGAGGAGGCACGTTCACCTTAGTGCCTTCCAGTAACTTAAGTAAGGCTTGCTGCACCCCTTCTCCACTTACGTCTCGCGTAATGGATGGATTATCACTTTTACGGGCGATCTTATCTACCTCATCGATGAAAATAATCCCTCTTTCTGCAGCCTTTTGATCATAATCGGCCGCTTGTAGTAAACGAGTCAAAATACTTTCTACGTCTTCACCAACATAACCTGCCTCGGTAAGAACCGTGGCATCTACTATGGTAAATGGGACGTTCAACATTTTAGCTATAGTACGAGCTAAGAGGGTTTTACCGGTGCCCGTTTCACCCACCAACATAATGTTAGACTTGTCGATTTCCACCACATCTTCTTTGGCCTCATCTTGCACGGCGTTGAGGCGTTTATAGTGGTTATAAACCGCTACCGACAAAATTCGCTTCGCTTCGTCCTGGCCAATAACATACTCGTCCAGAAACTTCTTGATCTCTCGCGGTTTCACCAGGCGAAGGGACTTGCTCAGCTCCTTATGCTCTTTCGTATTCATCTCCTCCACCACAATACCATAGGCTTGGCGAATGCAGTGATCACATATGTGCCCGTTTATGCCCGCGATCAAGACATTGGTGTCTTTTTTCTCACGACCACAAAACGAACAACTTAAACTTTCCTTTTTGGAGCTCATAACAAATGTAAAATGCAAAAATACGGAATCCATTCCAGTAGCTTGGAATGGATTCCATTTATAAACTCTTAATACTAACGTATTTAGTCTTGACCTCGTTGGCTATCAAGTACCTCATCGATCATACCGTAATCTTTTGCCTCTTGCGAAGACATCCAGTAATCACGATCAGAATCACCCTCTACCTTTTCAAAGGGCTGCTTAGAATGGTTGGCGATGATACGATACAATTCTTCCTTCATCTTCAGTACTTCGCGCACGGCGATCTCCATATCACTCGCCTGCCCCTGAGCGCCGCTCATCGGTTGATGAATCATCACTCGGCTATGCTTTAGCGCCGAACGCTTACCATCTGCACCTGCACATAAAAGCACTGCTCCCATTGAAGCTGCCATTCCAGTGCAAATAGTAGCCACATCAGGCTTAACTAATTGCATGGTATCATAAATTCCTAAACCGGCATAAACTGACCCACCCGGACTATTCAAATAAATCTGAATGTCTTTTTGGGAATCTGACGACTCGAGAAACAACAACTGAGCTTGGACGATATTAGCAACTTGGTCATTAATACCAGTGCCCAAGAAAATGATACGATCCATCATTAAACGTGAGAACACGTCCATTTGAGCCACATTCATTTGTCGCTCTTCAATAATATAAGGAGTTAAAGACGATTCTAGATATTTCCCCACGTGCATGGAGTTCAATCCGCGGTCTTTAACCGCATATTGCATAAATTCTTTTCCGAAATCCATAATTTGACTTTTGTACGATAATATTAACAAAAAAGGCCCGACAATGATCGGGCCAATTTAAATATCTGTCAGCTTTTCAGCTTTTACTTAGAGACCGCCTTTACGAACTCCTCGTAAGTAACTTCCTTTTCCTCCACTTTGAAGGTGTTCTTAAAGAACTCCATCAACTTCTGTTGGAAAAGCTGATCATTAATGCGTTGCGCTTCCTCACGGTTACCGAGTACATTATGAGCAATCTTGTCAAGATCGAGGTCCTCAGGGAACTGGCCGTATTGAGCCATTTGCTGCAGAACCATTTGCTTGGTGTATTCTACTAACTCTTCGTGCTCGACTTTTATGTCATTTTCCGAAATCACGCGGTTTTCAATGATCTGCCAACGCATATCATCCTTCATATTGGGAAATTGAGCTTCAACCTCTTCCTCCGACATTGGATTTTCTCCTGCGGTGCGCATCCAACGCTTTAAGAAGGCTTCTGGTAACTCAAATTTGAATTTATCCAATAATTTATCGCGTACATCTTGGTAAAACTTGCGATCTGAATCGCCCACAAATACACGCTCTGCATCTTCCTTAATCCGGGCGCGGAACTCCTTTTCGTCCTTTACTGTACCTTCTCCAAATACTTTATCGAATAATTCTTGATTCAATTCCGCTGGCTCCAATTTGCTAACCTCCGTTAGCTCCACTTCGAACTTCTGGGTAGAATTTTCCAGTTGATCTGGCTCTACTTTAAACACACCCGCCAAATTGAAATCATCTTTGAAACAATTTTTATCGAGAAGAAGCACGTCGCCGGTCTTCTTACCCATCGCCTTCTTAAGACCTTTGTCGCTAAGGGCGTCTAAGGCCAGGGTAGTTTCTACTTCAATGCCTCCTTCTACGGGCTCGCCCTTCTTGGCAACTTCAACGAACTTGCCTTTAAAAATTGCATTTTCCTCAATGGCATCAGGGTAAGACATGGAGCCAAAGCGACGAGCGTAGTCATTTACATAACGATCTACCATCTCACCGTCTGCAACCACTTTGTGGTAAGGGATCTTAGTACGAGCATTTAGCTTCACCTCCAATTCTGGTGCTAAACCTAATTCGTAATCGAAACTAAAGTCTTTTTGCTCGATCCAATCGATATCGGTCTGCTCTACTGGCATTGGGTTTCCAAGGATATCGATTTTTTCTTTCTGAATATGATCGTAAACTGCCTGCTGTAAAATTTGATTGATCTCCTCGATCAACACAGACTTACCGAATTGCTTACGAATTAGACCTGCAGGTACGTGCCCGGGACGAAAACCGGGAATGTTTGCCTTCTTGCGGTAATCGCGTAAGGTCTTTTCAACCTTCTCACGGTAATCAGATTCTTCGATTTTAACGGTTAAGACCGCATTTAAATCATCTTGTTTTGTTACAGTTACGTTCATTATAGCTGCTTTAATACTTTCTAAAAAGGGAGCGCAAAAGTAGTTAATATTAGTGAGTTAGAAAGCGTAGAACGTAATATTAGCGAGACGAGTGAAATCTGATCCCGCCTTATCCACGTAAATAATAGAAAAAATGAGGCTTTATGATAAAAAATCCTATTTTTACCAGTAGCTGAATTAAGGAAATTCAACCAATTCAACTTAAACATGAAAAAAATTACTAGTCTATTAGGCTTAACTTTACTAAGCCTTTTTTCCCTACAAGCCCAAGAAAAGCTCTCTGCCAATTTCGGAGTAGGATTAGGCATACCTTTCGTAGAGTTAAACCAAAACACCTATCAAGGCTACAAACCCAACCTAGGTGTTAGCGGTGGGATCGGCTATAACCTCAGCCCTGAAGCCAGAGTGAGGTTAGATTTTTTAGCCTTGCAGCTCAACGGGAACAATGCCACAAATTATTTCCAAAACCAAACTTATGAAGGAGCGGCAGCCATAGAATATAATCTGCTTGGATTATTTAGCGACAAACCGCGTTATAAGTTAAATGCCTTAGGTGGTTTAGGAGCTGGCATCACCAATTCCATTTTATACGATATAAATAGTCGCCAAAAAGTAACAGAAGTACCGGCTCAAGAACCAGGCGGGACCGGTTTTTCTATTCAAACCTTCGTTTTACTGGGTTTAAATGTGGGAATTCCTGTTACCGATAAAATCGATATCAACATAAGCTATGGACACCGCGTGCTGTGGTTCCAACCATGGGTTGATGCCTTTAATCCAGAATCCTTCGACACCTATGGTGTTTTAATGGTTGGCACTCAATTTACTTTGAAATCGGATCGCGACAAATCCAAGATCGAAGTAGATCCTAAGAAATTTAATCAGCTTAAAGCGAAAGCGGACAGCAGTGAGCGTTTTGAGTCTCAAGCCAACCGTAACGCCGAAAAAGTAGGCCGTCTTGAGATGAGTAACCAAGAGAAAGACATGCAAATTGCCATGCTTCGCAATGAAGTGGACAGCCTCAAAGCAAATCCAGTGGTAAAAGAAAAGTCCACTCAAACCGCAAACAATAAGACTCAATCGTCAGCCGTAGCTTCAGATGCCGATTTAGGCGAGGCTCAATATCGCGTTATCGTAGTTTCTTCCCCTACTCGAAGCGGGGCCCAAAAGTTTATCGACCGCACGAAGTTAGATAAGGATGAGATGCAGATAGCCTACATTGAAAGATTGGATACCTATCGCGTAATTTATAAATCCAGTACCAGCATTTCAGAAGCTAAAGCGGCTCGTAAAGAAGCCCGTAAATATTACAGCGATGCATGGATCGCCAAATTCTAGATGAGCTTTTTAGCTAAGAATTAGTAAAACTTTAACCCCGGCTCCAAGGCCGGGGTTTTTATTTCATAGCTATAATCTTATCTTTGTAGTATGGTTCAGAGAATCAAACAAATAAGTGCAGTTTTTCTCATCCCGGTTCTTTTATGGTCGGGTGCAGGCTTTTCTTTGAGCCGACATTACTGTCTTGGAATGTTGGAGGAGGAAAGCTTTTATTTCGAAGCTGAGTCATGTCAACCCGAAGCCCATTATAAGTCTGAAAGTAAATCTAACGCTTGCAATTTAAGCACGATTAATTCGCATAAGGATTGTTGTGACGACGAATGGCTAATCGTGGCTCAGGTAGAAGTAGCAAGCAATGACCGAACTGAGGGTCATTCTATTAAACCAGCGGCTAAGCAAGATCTCAACTTAGGGAAGGCGCATACGGAAGGGAGCAAATTGCTTTTAAATCCGAATTACCGCTTACTACCCTCGGAGAGGCAATACCTCGCAAGCGACTCTGGACAAACACCCCTTCTATCCCAATATTTAGCTGAAATTCAGACTTATTTGATTTAGAAAAGGCGAGACTTCCGTTTCCCCATTTTTAAATTTAAATCAAATAAGACATGAAAAAGTTATTTCTAATTCTATTCGGACTCTCTGTTAGTCTAAGTATACAAGCTCAATCACAAATCGACACTAGCTTGGTGGTTAATGGCGTCTGTGGAATGTGCCAAAGCACCATCGAAAAAGCCGCTAAACTGGAAGGAGTAGATAAAGCGCAGTGGGACCAAGACACAAAAATCTTGAAACTGAGCTACGACGTCGAAAAAGTTGATCTCAGCAAGATTTATAAATCAGTTGCTGCTTCCGGTTACGACACCGAATACCTCGCTGCTCCAGATTCGGCTTATCAATCTTTACATGCTTGTTGCATGTACCGTGATCCGCAAACCCACGCAGACCACCAAAAGGAGAAATAAGCCATGCTGAAATCGATTCTAAGTACTATGCTGGTCCTGATCACTTTCTGGGGCCAAGCACAAATCTCTGGGCATGTATATCTCCTAGAGAATGGTAAAAAAAGCCCGGCACCTTTCGCTGAAGTTTATTGGGATGGTAGTGATGTGGGAGTCACCACCGATGAGAATGGCGCTTTTGAAATAAAAAAAGTAGCTGGTTTTAATCTTTTAAAGGTTCGCTTCACCGGTTTCCGAACCGCGCAAAAAATGATTATCTCCCGAAAAGGTAATACAGATTTTACCTTACCAAGCGATAATGCTCAACTAGATGATGTTACGGTTGTTGGCAAGGCCAAGGCCACTCAAATCGACGCCAAATCGGCAGGCCTGAAGTACCGCATCGATGAAGGCGAATTACGTAAAGCCGCTTGCTGCAATCTCAGCGAAAGCTTCGAAACAAATGCAAGCATCGACGTTTCTTTTAGTGATGGAATTAGTGGTACTAAACAAATTGAAATGCTTGGTCTCGCCGGTAAATATGCTCTGATTCAAAGGGAGAATATTCCATTTGCCAGAGGCATTAATGCCAGTAATGGCTTGGCCTATATTCCTGGCCCTTTCATAGAAAGCATCCAAGTTACCAAAGGGCTAAGCTCAGTATTGAATGGTTATGAATCCATTACTGGTCAGATTAATGTTGACTACTACAAGCCAGAGAATTCACCCACGCTCTTATTAAATGCTTTCGCTAATCAGGGCGGGCGTAACGAATTAAACCTGCTATATAGCTATCCTGGTAAAGAGCAGAAACATCATACTACCATGTTGCATTTCAGCAGCATACCCTTTGCTCAAGATCGTAATGGAGATAATTTCGCCGACATTACTACCGGCAACCAATTAAACTTACTTCACCGCAGTCACTACCACAGCGGCGATAATTGGGAGGGTCAAATTGGCTTCAATGTTTTGAGCGATCAAAGAAAAGGCGGTCAATTAGCTTACATAAATGATGATCAAGCCGGTGCTTGGGGCTTTAGTGCAAGAGATCAACGTTTTGAACTTTTTGGGAAAAACGGTTATCTCTTCCCAGATTCTGATTTTAGAAGCTTGGGCTTAATTTACAGCGCTTCATATCAAAATCGAGAAAGCACCTATGGCAAGCGTAATCTGAATGCAGAACAAGCGAATTTATACTTTAACAGCATCTACCAAGATGAAATCGCTTCGGATAAGCACCAGTACAAAACCGGGCTTTCATTCTTTTTAGAGCAATACCAAGAAGGCCTAGATAGCACTACTGTAGGCTTATACCAACATCAGCGCCAAGAAATCGTGCCTGGGGCTTATTTTGAATACAACTATAGCCCAAATGAGTTCTTCAGCTTAGTGGCAGGGCTTAGAGCCGATTACAATAGCTATTTCGACACTGTATTCGTGAGCCCTCGCTTACAAGCACGCTATCAAATTGGGACCAATACTACCCTAAGATTGTGCGGTGGTCGGGGCCAGCGCAGTCCGAATCGCTTAGTGGAAAACGCCAATGTTTTGGCGTCTAATCGCATTATGAATTTCTCAGATGCTGAATTAATCCCTGAAGTAGCCTGGAATGCTGGTTTTAGCTGGAACCAAAATATATTCATCGGAAGCCATTTGATCGTATGGAACACCGATCTCTTTTACACATGGTTCGAATCGAAATTGGTGAATGACCTCGACTACGATCCAAGAGCTGCATTCCTCATCAGTCAAAGAGGATCAAGGTCCTTTTCGGCTTTAAGCCAATTGGACTATAGCCCGAGTAAAGCTTGGGAATTTAGACTGGCTTATAAATATCTACGTTCGGAAGAGAACTTTTTAGAGGGTCTGCGACTCAATTATGGAATACCGGAACACAGGGCATTTCTTAATGCAGCTTATCAAACTGAGAAAAAGTGGAAATATGACCTAACCTTAAACTGGTTTGGACCGAAGCGTTTAGCCGATACGGACCAAAGTCCACTTGAGTATCAACAGGAAGAGCGGTCGCCAAGTTTCTTTACGGTAAATGCTCAAATAAATAAGGAATGGCGAAAATTCGAATTCTTCCTTGGGGTAGATAATCTCCTGGACTTTAAACAGGAAGAGCCGATCGTAAATGCTCAAAATCCTTTTTCACCCTATTTTGACTCCAACTTTATTTGGGGGCCAATTTTTGGTCGAAATATTTATTTAGGCGCTTATTACAAATTTTAAAAAAAGCCCTCCCAGTGAGGGCTTTTTTAATGCTCCTCTTCGTAAAAAACTTTGTAGAACTTCCTACCGTTTTCATCCACGCCTTTTTCAATCTTCGACCGATCGCCATGGATGTAGATGTGAAAATTTTTATCGAGCTTTAAAACACTTTTAAAAGTGCGCTCTTTCTTTTTAAGAGCCTCTTGCGACACTTCGAACTCTGCGTCGAGACCTAGATCATTGAGATCTCTTGATTTAATATACTCCCGGAAGCGATCGGCTACTCCCTCATCATCAAAGACTTCCTTACTAAATTTCTCAGGTTCATACTGATCGTTCACCTCAAAATAGTCCTTGCTCTTACCATAATACTCAAGGGTTTCCGAACGCTCTAAGTCCTGATCCTCTTTAAGGTCCTGATCTATAAAACTCTTCGTGATTTTGATAATTTCACTAGTCTTCACAAAATCACTAGAGCGCATCTGAATCTTTAAAAACTGCTCAAACCAGAACTTGGTTTCTTCCCCTTTATTAAGATTGTCTACCGAAAGAACTTGAAAGCCCTCTTCTTGGTCCGTATCGAAGATCAAAGCTGCTTTATCCACTTTAGCCGGATTAATTCCCTGGTAACTATAAAGCTCTATAACCTCCTCCTCTTCTTCGGTAAATAGAAAAGGCTGCTTTTGCTCTGATTTAAAAATAGCTATGGCCGGGGCATCAAATTGTAAATGTCGTAGTCGCTCAAAGTACATTACCATTAATTCCCCGCTTTTAACCTGAGGGTGATCCGATACTTCAAAAAGTAATTGGGCAATTTTTTGAGAAGAGGTCAGGAAAGAAGTCGGTTCAGCAAACAAAGCCTTACAAACTTGAAAAACACTATTGAATTCCAAGCCGCTAGGATGCACAAAACGATAATATTCAGGATTCTTAAAAGCACTATTGAGGTAATACCAAACAATATTGAGGGTAGGAGTATCGATGCCACTTTCGGCTTTACTAAGTTGTAATTCTTCGTCCTTGGCCTTATTCCCAACCAAATGCACGGCGATACTACTTAATTTACTGAGGGTCTTATCAAACATAATTTACTCTAAGGTCGCAAAGTTACCCCTTCCTAGCATACGGCATAAAAAAAGGTGCCCTGAGGCACCTTCTTTCACTAAACCAATTGAACTACAAATGACGCGATAGACTTTGCCAGCCTCCACCGTTAACGCAATCCAGACCTTCCCGCTTCATCATCGCGGTTGCCTGACCACTGCGCATGCCGGAAGCACAGCAAAAAATTATCGGCTTTTCTAGTTTTTTTAAGTCTTTCACCTTGGCTCCTAAATTGGGCAATGGCATATTTTTAGATCCTTTAATATGTCCTCCTTGAAACTCCTGTTTCGATCGAACGTCTACAATTACTGCCCCGCGCGACACAAAGTCTTTGATACGGTCCCCTTTTTTAGTAAAGAATGATAATAATCCCATGTAGTGTTTTTCTTTCCTGCAAAAATGCGCTCTTAGGACAAATTCTCAAGTGACCTTAATCACGAGCTCACTACATCCAAGTTATAATCAACCTCGGCTGGCAATCGCTTAACTTGCCCCGTTTCCGAATCAAAGACATCCCAAGAATATATCTTATCGGCATATATGAAGAGTACCACCGCATCACGCTGATGAGGATTACTAAAACGATGAAAGCCCAGGTCATCCGTTAGAAAGCCCTGCCTCAATTCAGAATAATTATTTTGATACGAAACTTTTGGCCCTTCGGACCTAAATTTAAATCGTTCTAAGAAGATCGATCCTTGTAATACTTTAAACCAACCTTTAGAACGGTGGAAATCATGAATCTTACCTACTTGACCTGGCTTCCAACAGGTAAGCACCGCCTCCACTAGATTAGAGTCGTATAATCTTATTCGTTGATAATGATCTTCAGAAAAGATGCTTAATGACTGAATTTCATCTGGTGAAAAATCAAACGCCTTTAGCAATTCGCTATAACCTCCATATCCCGGACCCAGGTTGAGGTTATGATGCAATTGCTCTAAATTTTTAATTGCTTCCATAACCTGAAATTAATTAAATCAAGGTATGGAATACAGGGCACTTATCTTATGACTTTTGTCACCTTAAGCACTAAAAATCAAGGATTTTAACTTTATTCCTACTTAACTCTACCTTACCCATTTTCTCTAATTGTTTAAGCAGGCGGGAAATTACCTCCCGTGACGAATGCAGCTCTTCCGCTAGGCGTTTATGGGTTACGTCTATTTCTGTTTTCCCAACGGCAATGCTCTTATCGCGCAATAAGTTGATCAGACGTTCATCCAGTTTCTGGAAGGCGATGGCGTCGATAGTAGCCAATAGATTCTCATAGCGCTCATTGTAAGATTCGAGCGTAAATTGCCGCCATTCCTCAAAATCTAGCATCCATTTAGGAAGCGATTTACGCGGTAAGCCCACGAATTCGGTTCCGGCCTCTGCCACTGCCCTAATTTCACTTGGCTTGTCAATCATGCAGCAGTTCAGGGTCATGGCACAGGTTTGGCCAGGATACAGGTAATAGAGAAAGATCTCACCACCATCATCGTCGGCCCTACTAATTTTAATAGCCCCCTTAGTAACCAGAGGTATCCAGCGGGGGAAATCACCGATATCAACAATTAACTCCTCGGTATCGTTATTGAACCATCTCGCGTCTTTAGCAATGGAGTCCAACATGGCATCATTCTTAAAAACGGGAAAGTTTTGGTGCAGAATTTCCTTGATGGTTTGTTCTTTATGTTCTGGATCAGACATAGGTCTTTGCATGATTTTCAGCTAAATTAAATAATTCAAGGCTGCCCTTAAACTCTCATAAGCGACCGATAACTAGTTTTAAGAGCTCCGGGTAGATATAAGCATCTCTCTACCAACCATTTCAGCAATATTCACGTTATTTTTGTGTATTCCATCTGACCATTATGAAGAAATTAGTATTGATTCTCGCTAGCCTGTTCCTGTTTCCTCATATTGAATTGAGCGCGCAATGCAATACCCCAAGTAATTTGCGGGCCAGTGCCTATGGGCCAAACTTCATTCTAATCGACTGGGATAATACTACCAGTACGAGTTATGAAATAAGGTATGTAATCCAAGGAGGGAGTATCACAGCTGCTCCGGTGAGCACTATTAACTCAAAGCCTTACAATCTTACCGGACTTAATGTTAATACGAGTTACCAAATTCAAATCCGAGAAGTTTGTACCGGTAGTAATTCATGGTCTACCGTTAGCACTTTAAGCACGAGTTGTAATGTGGTAACTCCCCCATTTACGGCTGGCTTTAGCGGCGCGGCCTGGTCACCTGGGGCTTTTAATACGGCGGGAACTATAAATGCCTGTTGGCAAAGGACACCGACCAATGGATTTTTATGGAAACCAGGTCCCCCACAATTTCTGAATACTTTAACCGGCGCTGCCCAGGGCGTGGGTGGTAGTGGTCAATTCATGATGGTGGATGATATCAGTTTCAACTTTGGCAATCCCGATTCCGCTCAACTTTATTCACCTTTATTCGACCTGTCGGCTTTAAGCAGTCCACGCCTTCGCTTCTTTTACCACATGTATGGTACGGACATTGAAGAATTACGCGTTTTCATCTCTACCGACTACGGAGCTAATTATACGCTATTACGCACATTAAGCGGACAAAAGCAATTTTCCAATAACGATCCCTGGAAAGAACTAATCATTGACCTAAGTGCATACAGTAATGATACTGTTAGAATTTTATTTGAAAGCTTCGAACAAACCCTTGGAACACGCAACGCGGTTTGTATTGATGAAGTTAGCATCGAAAACACACCTTCTTGCCCTAAACCACAAAACTTCCAGGTGCTTTCCCTCCGTAACGACCGGGCCAGCTTTTCTTGGCTAAGTGGTGGAGCTACGAATTGGCAGTTTAGTTATGGGAGCCCCAATTTTAGTGTAGCTAATGGAACTATTGTAAACGTAGGCTCCAACCCTGGCACCCTGACTGGCTTAAGCCCTAATACAAATTATGAAATTTACGTGCGCGATAGCTGTGGAGCCGGCGACGTTTCTAACTGGGTAGGCCCCTTAGCCTTTAAAACTGCCTGCAATCCCCAAAGCACACCATACACCGAAAACTTTGATGCCAATGGTTTTACCACGAGTTCAACCTTTAATGGTTTAGGACAAATAAACTCCTGTTGGATTCGTGAGGCCTCTAACAACTTTGTTTGGAAGCCCGGCCCACCATTTTTTAGCCCTACAAACGCGGGTCCTAGTGGTGACAATACCACTGGCTCCGCACAATACATGTATTCGGAGACTACAGGGTTCGGCGGCACGGATACCGCGAAGCTTACCAGTCCATTAATAGACTTGGGTGGGTTAACCAATCCTCAACTCACCTTTTTTACCCACATGTTTGGCTCCGACATTAGTTCCTTGAAAACTTACGTGGATAATGGCTCGGGCTTTACCCTCGTAAATACTCAAAGTGGCCAACAGCAAAGTAGCAAATCGGCCGCCTGGAAAGAAATTAATGTTGCCCTGTCGGCCTATGTGAACGACACTATTCAACTACGCTTCGTAGCACTGAAAACTGCCAATGGCTTTGCAAGCGATATAGCGATTGATGATGTGAATATCGATGAGGCACCAAGCTGCCCGAAACCACAAAATTTTAACGTAACCAGTCTAGGGGCCACTACTGCTACCTTAGGTTGGCAAAGTGGAGGCGCTACCAACTGGAACATCAGTTATGGACCGCCCGGAACCACTGCCAGCAATGGTACTGTGGTTAACACCAACGCTAATCCTGGCACCCTTACAGGCTTATCGGCAAATACCAATTATGTAGCTTTCGTTCGCGACAGCTGCGGACCAGGCGATGTATCAGCATGGGTAGGCCCTATTTCCTTTCAGACTCTATGCTTACCGATTAGTGCACCTTATTTTGAGAATTTTGATGGCACAGATTTTAGTCCCGGCAGCTTTAATGTTGCAGGCACCTTAAATAGCTGTTGGAGACTCGATACCGGCTCTAACTACCAATGGTCGGTAGAAGATGGAAATCCTGGTACCTTTAATGCTGGCCCTAATGCCGACCATACCACAGGCACCGGTCAATACATCTATAGCCAAGCCTTATTCGGTATAAATTTAAATCAGGTTACCAGTGCGGAGGTCCTAAGCCCAGCCGTAGACTTAAGCCCTTTGACCATTCCGGAGCTTCGCTTTTGGTATCATTTATATGGCTTCGGCATAGATTCATTAAGCGTTTACGTCGATAAAGGACAAGGCTTCACCTATTTGTGGAGCCTTAGTGGACAACAACAGTCAAGCTCGAGCGATGCTTGGTTAGAAGCAGTTGTACCTCTGTCTGCCTATGCGAATGATACAATTCAGCTCAAGCTGGTGGCCCATCGCAACTCGCCCTTTTCTAACCAAGCGCCCATTGCGATAGACGATTTACGAATTGACGAACAACCTAGCTGTCCGCAGCCCAGTAATTTTAACTTAGTAAGCACTAGTGCCAACAGCGCTAATTTTAGTTGGACCAGCGGAGGAGCTAATAATTGGCAAATCGAATACGGTCCAGTTGGCTTTAATCCAGGAAATGGAACTCTCGTAAGTGCCACTTCTAATCCTTTTAATCTAACTGGATTGAGTAGCAATACGCCCTACCAGATATATGTGCGCGATAGTTGCGGCCCTGGCGATGTGAGTTTTTGGGTTGGTCCCCTAAACTTTAGAACGGATTGTAATCTCTTTGTCGCCCCTTATTTCGATGATCTAGAAAGTTCAGCCTGGTCTGACCCAGTGGCCTTCAATGACCCTGGAGTTATAGACCCCTGTTGGAGTAGAACCGACACTTCTGGCTTTTATTTCCGACCAAACCAAGGGGCGTCAGACGGATTCTCCTCAGGACCGAGTGGCGACCACACCACCGGTTCAGGCAAATATGTATACAGCTTTAGAGCCGGAGCATTTAATAACAATTTGAGCACCGATATAGAAACGCCCCTAATTTCTCTCGACACCCTAAGCAATCCAGAACTACGTTTTTGGTACCACATGTTTGGAGTGGATATCGATAAATTAGAAGTAGCCATTAATAATGGAAATGGATGGTCTACCCTTAACACGATCAGTGGGCAACAACAAACCAGTAGCTCCGCTGCTTGGCAAGAAAGTATTAATTCCTTATCGGCTTACGTTGGTGATACCGTCAAATTTCGATTTAGATCTTTCCGTACGACGAATTTTGCCTTTAGGGTAAATATTGCCTTAGATGATATTAGGGTGGATAATGTACCCACATGTCCTGCTCCAAGTAATTTAAGCACCAGCTCCAACACCCCTACTTCTATCAACTTAAATTGGACCAGCGGTGGAGCCAATAATTGGCAAATTCAGTATCGACAAACTGGAAGCAATCAGCCGTTTACCATCGTAAACGTAAATAGTAGCCCCTTTAACCTTACCGGTTTAAATCCGAATTCAAGCTACGAGATCTACGTACGTGATAGCTGTGGACAAGGAGACGTAAGTTGGTGGGCAGGCCCATTATTCGCTTTTACGGGCTGTGGCGTAAGTAGTTTGCCTTATGCAGAAAACTTTGATGCCAGTCCTTGGGAAAGTGGGATCGGATTCTTCAATAGCAATGACCAAGTAAGCAATTGTTGGGTGCGTAACCGCTCAAATCAAACCGATAAATGGGGCACCAGAACTGGCGCAACTGCTAACTTTAATACCGGTCCAAACTCAGATGTAAGCGGCAGCGGAAACTACATTTACTTTGAAAGTGATTTTACCAGCACTAGTATCAGCGCCTTTATTCGTAGTGCTGAAATTGATCTTGCTGGCGCCAATAGTCCCAAGCTATACTATCAATACCATATGTTTGGAAGTAATGTGGGCGACTTAAAAATTGAGATCAACTCACGCAATAATGGAAATGGAAATTTAGAGCGCACTTGGAGCAGTCAGCAACAGTCAAGCTCTGCCGATGCTTGGAAACTTGATTCGATTGATTTGTCAGCCTATGTAGGTGATACCATTCGGGTGGTATTTAGAGCAGAACCTACCAGCTCCAATGGCGGTAGTGATATCGCAGTAGATGAAGTGCGCGTAGAAGAAACGGGGCCCGATTGCAATGCCCCAACGAATTTACAGGTAAGCAGCAGTTCCACTACTGGCCTAAATCTAACTTGGCAAAACGCCAATCCCAATGGTTCCACTACTGATCTTATTTGGTATGAAGCCGCCTCTGGCCCTGGATCGGCTACAACCGTCACTGGCATAAGCAGCCCCTATAATTTAACCGGTTTAAACCCAAATACTGCTTATGTAATCCAATTGGTGGATAGCTGTGTTAATGGGGTTCTAAGCGACCCCTTGACCGATACTTTAAGCACCGACCCTTGTCCGGTTGTGAGTTCTAATTTCACCTTCAGCCGAAACTTCCTAAGTTTAAGTTTAAGCTCTAATGCCACCAATGCCGATACGGTGTACTGGTATCTTGGGAATGGCGACAGCAGTAGCTTAGCCAATCCAGTATATAACTACACTAGCCCCGGTGTTTATGCCGTAAGCCACGTTGCCCTAAGTAATTGTGGAGTGGGCGACACAACGGTGCAGAATATTAGGATTTGTGATACGCTTCGCGCTGATTTCACTTGGACTGTGAATAATGATACGGTGTTCTACCAAGCCGACCCTAGTAATAATGCTATTGGTTATTCTTGGGACCTCGATGAAGGTTTTACGAGCAACTCCCCTATTCCAGTGGTGGTTTACAGCAACCTGAACACCAATAAGACGGTAAGCCTTACCGCCTGGAATGCATGCGGAGACACGGTTTCCTTAACCCAAACCGTTGTTGCCTGTGATCCACCTAAGGCTGACTGGACCTACACTATATTAAATCCAATTAATGCCGGTTTAAGGGTACAATTCGACGGGACCCTCTCGCAAAATGCCAGCACTTATAATTGGGACTTTGGTGATGGCAATACGGGAACTGGCCCTACTCCCATCCACATCTACAGCACTCCTGGCTTATTCTACGAGGTGGAACTTACCGTAACCAATAATTGTGGTACTGCCGATAGCCGTAAATTCCGACTCAATCAGATTGGGTTGGAAGACCGGGACTTGATCAGCCAAATTAGTGTTTATCCCAATCCAAGTGAAGGCTTATTCCGAATTGATTGGCCCGAAGCTTTGCCTGATTTGGAGCTTATTAGATTAAGGGATGCTAAAGGTGCCCTAATTAAAGTATGGATGGGGGCACAAGAAAGTTACCCCATTTCAAATCTGCCACCAGGGCTCTACCTCTTGGAAGTGGAAGCAAATCAGTTAAGACAGCAATATCGACTGATCAAGAAATAATGAATGAGAGCCGGCTTTGCCGGCTTTCTTTTTGGATATTCCTCACAGATAATCCTCTCCGAAAATCTTACCTTCGATAAAAAACCATGCGACTTAAGAAGAACCCCAATATTGACCTTGAGAAATACCGCACCCATTTTTTCTTGATCGGTCTGGCCTTGTCCATCGCCGCGGTAATCGGCATTTTTAACATTAACTTCAGCGAAGAGGCACCCGCTCCTAAAGAAAAGGTTGTGGTAGATAGTGATGATATTGTCATCCCGATCACTTTGCAAAAGCCTAAGGTGCAAAAAACCGAAACCCCGAAAGAATTACCTTCTAAACTAGAGGTAATAGACGATCACCTTGAAGTAGACGATGAACTAGACATGCGAGCCACCGAAACAGATGAAGATGAATTCCTCATAAATTCGGATCAAGATGTGCAGTACGTTGACGGCGAAGTGGAAGTAATAGAACAGGAGGCAGAGGTCCTAGAGGAGTTAGAAGACCCCATTCCCTTTGCGGTAGTTGAATCCGTCCCCACTTTTCCAGGCTGTGACGAAAATGCCAGTAATGATGAGAAAAAAGCCTGCTTTCAACAAGCGCTTCTTCAGTTTGTAGGTGAAAACTTTGTGTATAGTGAAGCAGCCCGACAGTTAAAAATTCAGGGGCGAGTTATCGTACAATTTGTAGTAGAAAAAGATGGTCAAGTCTCTAATGTAGAATTATTAAGGGGAGTAGATCCCTGGTTAGATGAAGAAGCCATCCGAGTTATTCGATCTTTGCCCAATATCCAACCAGCCAGTCAGCGCGGCAAGTCAGTCCGCATGAGCTTTGTAGTGCCCATTAAAATTGAGCTCAAGGAATAATCGTAAATTCCCTTTCAAAGCACTTCATACATGAAAATCAATTTAAGCCTTACCCTTCTTTACTTATTTTGCTCTCTTCCGCTGATAGGACAGGCTCAAACCGGCTTAAATTTCGATGGAACCGACGACTACATTTCGAGCTCTTTTTCTGGTATTAGTGGTAATAATGATCGGACCATAGAAGCCTGGATCAGGACCACGGCCAACGCAATTCCTGGCCAAGGCGGACAAAAAGTGATCGCCAATTGGGGCACCATGGCCACTGGCACGCGCTTCACCTTCAATATCCTTTGGAGTAATGCCATCCGTTTAGAAATTGGTGGTTCGGGTATAAGCGGAACTGTAGCGGTAAATGATGGGAATTGGCACCATGTTGCCGTTACCCTTAATTCAAACTTTGTAAGCCTCTACGTGGATGGGGTATTAGACAATTCGGGTACCTTGAGTGGCATTAATACAAGCTCTGGTAATTTCATGATCGGTCGTCGAGTAGATGGAATCAACTACTTTGATGGAGATATTGACGAAATACGCATTTGGAACACTGCGCTTACGGCAAGTCAACTTGCCCAAAACGACAGCAACGAAATTTGTGCTCCTTCTGCCAATTTGCTCGCCTATTACAAATTTAATGAGGGCATCGCAGCTTCGAATAACTCCAGCATTAGCACGGTGATAGACGATGCCGGATCAAACAACGGTAGCCTCAATAATTTTAGTTTAAATGGTGGAGGCTCTAACTACATAAGTAGCCCACTCTTAGGCTCTAGCACTGAACTCAATCAGAACATTACCTCTTGCGGCCCCTATACTGCCATAAACGGACAAACCTACACTAGCAATGGATTTTACACCGACACCCTTACCAACGCCGCTGGCTGTGACACCATCATGAATTTAAACTTACAAGTAGTAAACATCGACAATACCGTAAATCGAATTGCTACAAACGAAATCGAAGCTAATGAAAGCGATACAAGTGCAAGTTTTCAATGGCTCAATTGCAACGATGGAATGAGACCGATACAGGGCGTAAAGAATCGCAACTTTATTATTCTTCAAAATGGCAGCTACGCGGTTGAGATTACCTTAAATGGTTGTGTAGATACTTCAGATTGTATCGACATCACCAATTTGAGTTTAGGCCAATTACAAGCGGAACAACTTCGAATTTATCCTAACCGGGAGAGGATATTATAAAACTTGACTACCCGATCGGCCAATTCGAGTTTTTCCAGGTACTATATTCCTCTGGAAAAATATTGAGCCAAGGAAGACTCAATTCTCATGGAGAATCTGAAGTGGACCTCAGCCACCTCAAGCACGGAATTTACTTTTTGCAAGTACAAAAAGGGCATCAAAAGGTCACAGAAGAATTAATAATTAGATAAATAAAAAAGGGTTAACATTTCTGCTAACCCTTTTTGAGTGCGGGCGGAGAGACTCGAACTCTCACACCTCGCGGCACTAGATCCTAAGTCTAGCGTGTCTACCAATTCCACCACGCCCGCAATAGGGCGGCAAATATAAAACAAATCACTGGAAGGATGCAAAAGACTTTAGAAATTGTGCTTAAATATTTACCAAATAATTGTCACCGAATTAGTCACCATTAGCCATAGCTAAATCCTTATTTTTGCTTATCATTTTCGAACTATGAAATCTATCGATTTAAACGAATTACCTGGCAAAGAGGCGCATGCCCATTTGCTGGCATCTATTGGGCCTAGGCCAATTGCTTTTGCTAGCACGGTAAGTGCCGATGGCAAACCTAATTTAAGCCCTTACAGCTATTTTAATGTATTTAGCACACGTCCTCCGGTATTGATCTTTTCGCCAAACCGACGGGTAAGAAACAATACCACCAAAGACACCTTGCATAATGCGGAAGCAACTGGTGAGGTGGTGATTAACGTGGTAAACTACGACCTGGTAGAACAAATGTCACTCTCTTCCACCGAATACGACAGTGACATCAACGAATTTGACAAAGCAGGCCTCACCCCTATCGAATCTGAATTGGTGAAACCTTACCGCGTTAAGGAATCGCCAGTGCAATTTGAATGCAAGGTGCGCGACATTATTTACCTTGGAGAAGAAGGAGGTGCTGGTAACCTCATCCTCTGTGAAGTACTAAAAATGCACGTGGATGAATCGGCCCTAAATGAAAACGGCATTGCTGATTGCACTAAACTTGACCTAGTAGCTCGAATGGGTGCCAATTGGTACTGTCGGGCCAATGGAGAATCGATGTTCGAAGTGGAAAAACCACTGGCAACTCTAGGCATCGGTGTAGACCAAATCCCTCCCCGCATTCGCGATAGTGTTTACTTAAGCGGAAACGACCTTGGGAAACTTGGTAATGTAGAACGCCTACCTTCCGATACCGAGATTGCAGAAATTGCTAAACATCCCCGCATTAAGGATATTCTTTCCAATTCTGCCGATGGCATGGAGGCTCGCGAGCAATTGCACGAATACGCCAAAGAATTATTATCTAAAAATAAGGTCCAAAAAGCATGGAAAGTCTTGCTTAGCGACCGACTAAATCGCAACTAAATCAATTAAATGGAAGTAAGCGGAATCGTAAAACGAATTAGCGACACCCAACAGATCAGTGCTAATTTTCGCAAAAGAGAAATTGTAGTAACCACAGAGGAGCAATATCCTCAGCATTTAAGCATAGAGTTCGTACAAGATAAAACCGACCTACTCGACAGTTATAAGGAAGGGGAAAAAGTAACTATCGGGATTAACCTTCGCGGTAGAGAATGGACTTCACCGCAAGGAGAGGTTAAGTACTTTAATAGTATTCAAGGTTGGAGAATAGAAAAGGCCGGCGGTGCCGCCCCACAATCGGGAGAAGCAGCCCCAGCTCAAAATGACTTTGCTGGTTCTAAGCCACAAAGCAACAATACGCCTCCAAGTATGGCACCTTACGAAGAGGACGACGACGACCTACCCTTCTAAGCATGAGTTTCGCCGGGAAGTTTGAAAGGGCCTTTCGCTATTTGCTGCCATCGCCTTTTGCGATCGCAGTATTATTAAGCTTGCTCAGCTTCATCCTTTACTGGTTCTATGCCGATGGGACTTGGACCCAAAACATCGGTAATTCTATTCAAGATTGGCAGAAAGGGCTGTGGAATGGCCCTCTGCTGATCTTTATGGTGCAGATGATGCTCATCTTAGTGCTTGGCCATAGCTTAGCTCTGGCACAGCCAGTAGGAAGTTTTATCGACCGCATCCTTTCTTGGTCTAAAAAACCGGAAAGTAGTACCGCCCTGATTGCATTTTTCACCTTACTGGTTGCCTACTTCAACTGGGGACTTGCTCTGGTATTTGGTGCTGTAATGGCCCGAAAGGCTGCCGAAAATTTCAGTAAGGCTAATCTAGCTTTCAACTATGGCTTACTGGGAGCTGCTGGATACAGCGGACTAATGGTTTGGCACGGCGGCTTAAGTGGTAGCGCACCCGTTAAAGTAGCAGAAAGCGGTCATTTAAAATCCTTAAGCCCCCACTCCGCAGGCCTGCCCGACCAACTTTTGTTGGACGACACCATTTTAAGCAAGCTAAACCTAAGTGCCAACTTATTGGTACTCATTGCCGTTCCACTGGTTCTCTATCTCCTTGCCCGCAAGGCCAAGCGCCAAAATGTAATGCTCAAGGAAAGGGACGGTTTACAATTTTCTGACCCGGAAGTGAAGGGGGCTGAGAAAATCGATCATTCGAATTACTTTGGTTTAATAATCGGCTTGGCTATAATCTTCATTGGCCTTCATAAAGCATGGCAGTCAACAGACTCAAGCTTCATTAATCCCAACTACATCAATTTAATGCTATTGGGTTTGGCCCTAAGCTTTCATAAAAACTTGCGATCATTCCTACTTGCGATAGACGAAGCAATAAAAGGTGCCGCAGGAATTTTACTGCAATTCCCACTATACTTTGGTATCATGGGCCTGATGAAAGATGGAGGGTTAATTGAAGGCCTAAGCCAATTCTTCAGTGCAAATAGCACCGCTTTTAGTTTTCCCTTATACACCTTTTTCTCGGCCGGAGTCATTAACATTTTCGTGCCAAGTGGTGGTGGACAGTGGGCTATTCAAGGTCCTGTAATTATTGAAACAGCCAGTCAATTAAAAATTCCCCTTTCCAAGGCCATTATGGCTATGGCCTACGGCGATCAACTCACGAATATGCTGCAACCTTTTTGGGCCCTACCTCTTCTAGGTATAACCGGTCTAAAAGCAAGGGAAATAGTCCCATATACCATTTTATTACTTTTAGTGGGTCTAATTATTTTTGGTACCGCCCTAATGCTATTCTAGTGTCTATCTATCAACTGCATAAGAACTCTCTTTGGTTTCCAGAACCTGAACAGTGGAATACCGAAAGTGACATCATAGCAGTAGGGGGAGATTTAAGTCCAAAACGATTGTTAAGTGCTTATCAGATGGGAATCTTCCCATGGAATGAACCTGAAGGAATGCTTTTATGGTGGCATCCTTTAGAAAGGGCCGTACTTAAACCACAGCTAGTAAAGATCAGCAAAAGCAGTCGCAATTTGCTTAACCAAGGTAAATTTCAGGTCACTTTTAACCGAGCCTTTAAGGAGGTAATGGCCCAATGTAAATCCATTCAAAGACCAGGACAAGACGGCACTTGGATCACCGAAGAACACCAAAGGTCCTTTCAGGAATTGCATGAATTAGGTTACGCCCACAGCATCGAAACTTGGCAAGAGGGAGAATTAGTTGGTGGTCTCTACGGTCTATCAATAGGTTCCGCATTTTTTGGCGAATCGATGTTTTCCAAGACTAGTAATGCCAGTAAGATCGCCTTTATTCGACTAGCTCAACGACTTTCCGTTTTTAATTACTCCCTCATCGATTGCCAGGTATACAATCAATACTTGGGTAGCTTAGGAGCAGTGAATATTCCTCGAGAAGCTTTCCAAGAACAATTAAAACTTGCCTTAAAAAAGGCCCAAGATCCCGAATTGGTATTCGACAGGGACGAACAATTCTAATCGCTTAAGATTATCATCTTATGCGTTTTACCAAATCTATTTTCATATTCTGTTTACTACTGGGTAGCTTTTCTGTAATCGGACAGGAAAACCATTTAAGTCTAGAGTCCTTTAATCTGGAAAGGCAAAGTCTCAACCAAAAGGGAATGTTAATTCTTGGCACCTGGTCTATTGGCAATATGATCTGGAGTGGTTTTAATCTCAATAACAGCGATGGACTTATACGCTCCTACCACCAGATGAACTTAGGCTGGAACGCGGTTAATCTAACCATTGCGGGCTTTGGTTACTATCAATCTATCCAGCTTCAAAACCTAAGTTTGGTCGAAAGTCTGGAGGCTCAAGAAAGTATTAAACGTATTCTAGCGGTAAATGCCGGCCTAGACTTAGCTTATATGGCTGGTGGTTTCTACTTACGAGAAAGAGCTAAGAATCGTAGCGCAGAGTTCGATCGCTGGGAAGGCTTTGGACGAGCCGTTATTATTAATGGCGCTTTCCTCTTCACATTCGACTTAATCATGTATTGGGTGCATGCCCATCACGGAAACGAAGCTTTGCTTCCTATTCTAGAAACAATTCAGTTAAACGGCAATGGTATTGGCTTAAAGCTGCAACTCTAAGTTGCCTTCACGTCAAGGGTGTCACGCAGCGCGTTACCTACGAACATAAAAGATAGTACCAGAACCATTATCGCCAAGCCAGGAATAATGGCCAAATAAGCCTTATCCATAATAAGGTAGGCATAGTGATCTTTGATCATGGTCCCCCAGGTGGGAGTGGGTGGCTGAGCGCCCAAGCCTAAAAAACTCAAACCACTTTCTACTAAAATGGCTGCGGCAAAGTTTGCTGCCGAAATAACGATCAAAGGTGAAATCGCATTGGGTAGGATATGCCTAAATATAATCCTGAAGTCTGAAAAGGCCAGGACCTTAGCCGCTTGTATATATTCCTTTTCACGGATACTTAAAATCTGTCCGCGGATCACCCGAGCGACTTCCACCCACATAGTAAAGCCGATGGCGATAAATACTTGCCAAAGTCCTTTGCCCAAAGCCAAGGTTATCGCGATCACCATGAGCAAACCGGGAATAGACCAAACTACATTGATAAGCCACATGATTACTTTATCGACCCATCCACCATAATATGCCGCGAGCGCACCAATGGGAATGCCTATTATCAGGGAAATCAAAACGGCTAAAAAACCTACCGAAAAGGACACTCGCGCACCAAGAATCAATCGGCTTAGGAGGTCCCGCCCGTAGCGATCGGTGCCCAAATAAAAGGTGCGAGTGTCGAGAAACTCCTTTTGATCTATCTGAGCTAAGCTGTAATGCACGCTCAAGTCCAATTCCCTCCAATCAGATTCTTCGGGAGCTCCATATTCAACAAAACTTAGGGTCTTTTGGTTGAGCCGAAAGTCCTCAATGGGAATACGTTCGAAACTGGAAGGACTGCCGTTCCAGAATTTTTGCCAGAATGATACTGCCTCAGTTTCCCGAGGGACTTGAAGGAACTCAAACTCACTACCAGGCGGCTGATTGCTCAAGGCCAAATGCATCTCATTCGCCTGCGGACTGGTATCGGTGATAAAGAGATAGGCAAACAAGGCCAAGAAACCACTAATAAGGATGACAAGCAATCCTGCCGCACCGAGGGGATCTTTCCAAATTCCGCCTAAAATTTTCAAATTATCCTTCTTTAGAGAGATCCAAAGCTACGCGAAAGGCTTCACTTAAGTAAAGATCTTTCCGCAGGGATTTATGCCAATTCTTAGTTTTCTCTTTGTTTTCTTCACTCGACTCGATCGTTTCAAGGTCTGCCTTATTGCTGGTCACCATAAGCTCCTCCGCACTTTTGCGCATCCCTTTAAAACGTTTTGCTTCTTCACGATAAGCTTCTTGTTCGGCAATGAAAGCGTCCACTTGTAGTGGATAACTGCTCTCCTCTCGCTCTTCCTTGATCCATTGCGCATATTCTTCGATCAATGCAAACTTCTCGCTGGTATCTAATCTTTCCTCACTATGAGTTTTTGCCACCTGGTATAAGTCTACGCCCTTATCCCATTTATTAAAGTCAGCGGCCTCAATCTCATCATAAGGAAGGGCATAATCTTGTTCCTTTTCACCGTAAGGGATATACATGTAATTATCCGGAAGTACGATGTCTGGATTAACCCCTTTCAATTGGGGTGTTCCTCCATTGATTCGGTAATACTTTTGGATGGTAAGTTTAAGGGCTCCCAATGGCTTCAAATCATTATAAGCTAGGCTTACAGCGCGATCCATATCTACCACATTCTGCACTGTACCCTTCCCGAAAGTAGAAGGACTACCAATGATGATGCCCCGCTGGTAGTCTTGAATAGCCGCAGCAAAGATCTCACTTGCCGATGCACTAAACTGATTGACCATAACCACTAAAGGGCCATCGTAAACCACGCCATTGTCATCGTCCGATAAGACCTTAGGCTTCCGACCCGAAGTCTTTACCTGCACCACGGGGCCTTCATCGATAAACAAGCCTACAATATCAATTACCCCTTGTAGACTGCCACCTCCATTGTTGCGAAGGTCCAATACCACGCTCTTAACCCCTTCGGCTTTGAGCTTTTCTAGTTCTTCGGCCATATCTTCGGCACAATCATGGTTCTCATCACCATAAAAATTCACGTAGAATTTAGGCAGCTTAATGTAGCCCACCTTATCATCGCCTTCTCCCAATACGGAAGATTTAGCAAAGGTCGATTCCAATTCAACGATATCGCGAGTAATCGGAATTTCCATTTTACTACCGTCTAATTTCTTCACAGTAAGTTTCACTACAGTTCCTTTAGGACCACGAATGTGCTTCACCGCTTTGCGAACACTCATACCCACGAGATCAACGATCTCACCGTCTTCCTGCTCTACCTTTAAAATTTTATCACCTACTTCCAGGTCTCCTTGCTTCCAACATGGGCTCCCTACGATAACTTTAGAAATGGTTACATAATCGCCTTTTTGTTGAAGTTGCGCCCCGATTCCCTGCAGCTGTCCGGTCATATTGATCTCAAAATCTTCCTTACGTTCGGGAGGAAAATACTGAGTGTGTGGATCGTAAACTGAGGTAATGGCATTCATGTAAGTAGACATCCAGTCGAAACGCTCCAAATCATCCATCGTTTTAAACCAATCCTCATGGATCTCCAATTCTTTTTCCCGCGCTTTCGCCTCCATATCCAACAATGCCATGGCTTCAGACTCGGTACTGTCATTAGAGGCGTCTTGTTTCATGTCGTCAATTCGCAATAGGACACGATACTTAAGATATTTACGCCAGCGGTCTTTTAATTCGCTTTCGCTGGATGCGAAATTCATTTTTTCTTGATCCGTTTCAATGTACTCTTCCTTGTTCAGGTCAAAGGGCTTGGCCAGTATTTCTTGATAATACTCATGGGCTTGACCATATCTTTTGCTGTAGATATCATAGGCCTGATTAAAGAAAGCCAAATTGGCTTGTTGTATTTGATCATCGATGTCCGAACGATGCTCTTCGAGCATTTCTACATCTGAAGCCAATAAAAATCGTTTGTTGTAATCTAGATTTTCTAAAAAGCCATCATAAACCTTATGCGAGAAATCATCGTTTAAGTCCTGTGGCGCAAAGTGATTGGTTCTCAGGATCTGATAAACCAAGTTCATGATCAACTGATCCTTTTTCTCCTCTTTTCCGGCAGGATTATAAAATGCAAAGCCAAGGTCAATGGCTGCAATGAGTATTAAAAAACGGAACTTATTTACAGTTCGAATAAATGTCATAGATCTTTATCCTTAAATCTTTGTTAAATAGCGCTATGGCAAAATTTGTAAAGCATTAGGGCAATACTTTTGCGCCAACGAAAACATAATTCATCAATTGTAAAAATAAGGCCTTTTTAATAAGACTTGTTCGCACGAAAACTAATTAAACGTTAAAATGCAAAAGCTGCTTCCTTTCCTATTTCTTTTCGGCAGTTTCTTGGTCTCCGCTCAGCAAGAACAATTTACCCTCAGTGGTTATGCGCGCGACGCCAACAGTGGAGAAGAATTAATAGGAGTTAATATTGTGATACCCAGTCTCAAAACCGGGGCAACGAGTAACGCCTACGGCTTTTTCTCACTAAGTCTCCCTCCCGGCAAGTACGAAATACAAGCTCAATACATCGGCTATCAAACCATCGTACGAGAAATTGAACTTAACCGAGACCTTAAAATAAATTGGGAACTCAAAGAGGCTACCACCGAATTACAGGAAGTGGTAGTGAGCAGCGAAAAAATAGACCGCAATGTGAGTAGCGTAGAAATGAGCGTGGCTCAATTAGACGTAAAAGACGTTAAGAAAATGCCCGCCCTCTTAGGGGAAGTAGACATTATTCGCAGCCTCACCTTATTACCGGGTATTAGCACAGTGGGAGAGGCCACCAATGGCTTCAACGTGCGCGGCGGAAACACCGACCAGAATTTGATTCTTTTAGATGAAGCGCCTGTCTATAACAGTTCACACTTGTTTGGTTTCTTTTCCATTTTCAATGCCGATGCGGTAAAAGACGTGAAACTTTATAAGGGTGGCATCCCGGCTCGCTATGGTGGACGTTTAAGTTCGGTGGTGGACGTTCGGCAGAAAGACGGCAACAATCGTGAATTTGCGGGCACCGGCGGCTTAGGCCTGCTTTCCAGTCGTCTGCTACTCGAGGGCCCCATCCAAGAGGAGAAATCAGCCTTCATGGTAGCTGGTCGTCGTTCTTATGCCGACCTGTTTTTGGGTTTAAGTCCCGACGAGACCATTGCCGAAAACACTTTATACTTCTACGATTTCAACGCTAAGTTGAACTATATCTTTAGCGAAAAAGACCGCGTTTACTTGTCGGGGTATTTTGGTAGAGATGTATTTGAAATAAATGATCTCTTTGGCTTTGAATGGGGCAATGCCACCCTTACTGCACGTTGGAATCACCTCTTTAGCGATAAACTATTTTCCAATGTATCACTCATCTTCAGCGACTACTCTTATGCTTTAGGCACACCAGAAGACGATGAGTTCAATTTCCGTCTCGAATCAAATATCCAGGATTATCATTTCAAGAACCAATACACCTATTACGCAAAAAATAACAGTGAGGTGGAGTTTGGACTAGAAGCTATATACTACCGCTTTAGGCCCGGAACTATTAGCGGTGTGGTAGATCTTACCTTACAGCGTGAATATGCCTTAGAGCCTGCGGTTTATATTTCGCATGAATATAAGTTTAGCCCTCTATTTAGCGTACAATACGGACTGCGCTATTCTTCCTTTTACAATTTAGGTCCGCAGGTAAAGAACATCTACAAAGACCAGAGGCTTCCCGAAGCCGATGAAATAATCGAGACGGTGAGCTACGGAGAAAATGAAATCATTGAGGCCTATAATGGGCTAGAGGGTTTAGAGCCTAGATTGGCAATAAATTATCGACTTGATGATGAAAAGAGTCTAAAAGCCAGCTACAATCGCACCCGCCAGTACATTCATCTTATCAGTAATACCACAGCCCCTACCCCAATCGATCTTTATCGACCAGCTGGGATGCACATAAAACCGGCCACGGTAAACCAAGTGGCCATAGGCTATTTCCAGAATTTTGCCGACAATGCCTATGAATTTTCGGTTGAAGCCTATTACAAAGATTTTCAAGATATCGTTGACTATCGAAATGGCGCTGATCTTATTTTTAATGAAGCGATCGAAACTGAGATCCTGGCTGGTATTGGACGTTCTTATGGCTTGGAATTTTACCTCAGAAAGCAAAGTGGTAAGCTTAGCGGCTGGTTAAGCTACACTCTATCTAAGACCGAGCTTAAGATCGATGGGGACCCAAGCCTGGCCATTAACGCCGGTAACTGGTATCCAGCTAATTACGATAAGAGGCATGATATCACTTTTGTTCTTAATTACCAGCTAACTAAAAAATGGGATCTGGGTATGAACTTCACCTACCAAAGTGGTCGTCCCATTACCCCTCCAGAAGGAAAGTTTCAGTTTGAAGATTTCATCGTTCCCATTTACCAAAATCGGAACTCCTACCGCATTCCCGATTACCATCGTTTAGACCTTTCGGCAAATTACACACCGGAGAAAAAAGAAGGGCAGAAGTTTTACAGTTCATGGTCCTTTAGTCTTTACAATGTGTATGCCCGAAGAAATGCCTATTCTATCTTTTTCGAACAAGCGGAAAACGCAAATGGCGCAACGGTTCAAAACCTAAATACCCAAGCCCAACAATTATCCATATTTGGAACGATCATCCCTTCGGTAACCTGGAACTTCAACTTTTAAACATGAAAAGATTTGCTTTACTAACGGCACTAATCATTAGTCTGGTAGCTTGCACTGATGTAGTAGAACTTGAGGTGGAAGACGCGGCGCCTGCCTTGGTGGTGAACGGAGAATTAAGGAATGACCGGGATGTTTTTGTTAAACTACAAACTACCGCTGGATTCTTTGATAATGAAGCATTCACTACTATATCTCAGGCACGAGTAAGTATCTGGGAAGATGGTCAAGAAGCGATCGTCTTGAATGAGTCGAACACTGAGCCTGGACTATATGAGGCCCCTTTTCGCGGTAGTGTGAATAAGCGCTATCAGCTTAAGATCGAAATCAATGGCGATTACCCTGAAGAAGTATTGGGCAACTGGATTTCTGATCTTGATACCTTAAGGCCTGCTCCGCAGATCGATTCCATGAAACAAGCTTCTTTAAACCGAAATACCACTCCTTCGGTCTTTGAAGCGGGGGACTATGCCTTAATATTTTTTGGCGATTTTGAAGGACGGGGAGATTATTACCGCATCAAAAGGACCTTAAACGATTCGGCTTTTGCCCAGGAAACAATCCTTATAAACGATGAGGAAGTCGATGGAATCTATTTTGGCCGCGGGCAATTTCCTCCCATTGCCATCTTTGGTCCATTTGAGGCACCTGAAGTCGGGGCTGGTCCGGATAGTCTAACCGTTGAAATTCAAGCAGTATCGAAGGACTTTGAGCGTTATTTAACCATTCTCCAAAGTCAAGTGCAAACCGGTTCACCCTTTGATGCGCCTCCTGCTTTTATCATTGGAAACATTCGGGCTGAAAATAAGCCAGAAAACTATGCCTATGGTTATTTTCAAATTTTTGGCGCCAATCAAAACGGGCTGCGGTATACACCATAAATCGTAGCTTTGTTGAAAAGTAGAAAGCTTGGAAAAACTGCAGATCAATCATTGGGCACATCAATGGTTAAGCGACTTAGGCTTAAATGAGCTTTGGGTAGATCGCCTCACTTTCGGAATCGACCTTAGCTTAGTACTGTTACTGAGTTTCATCGTTGATTTCATTGCACGCAAGATTATCCTACGCCTTGTAGGTCGTTACGTTAAGCGTAGCAAAAACAATTACGACGATATCCTTTTGGAGAAGCGCGTATTTCGTTCGCTTTCCCATTTGCTTCCCGCCATAGTGGTCTACTACTCGATCCCGGAATTATTTGAGCAATCGGATGTTTTGGTGCAGATCTTACGGAAGCTGGTGGTAACTTATGTGATCATCAATATTATCAACGTTAGCCACAAGTTCCTGAAGGCTTTAGAATACATTGGCTTACATTCTAAGCGCTTTGAAGGCAAACCTGTGAGTAGTTACGTTCAGGTAAGTCTTATTGTAATTTACATTGCCGGTGGAGTCTTCATTATTTCCAATTTATTGGATAAAAGTGCTACTACCATTCTTACCACCTTTGGTGCAGCCACCGCAGTAATCTTATTGATCTTTAGAGACACCATTCTCGGTCTAGTTGCTAGTATTCAGATCTCTGGTAACGATATGGTTCGGATCGGAGATTGGGTGAGCATGCCAAAGTACGGTGCCGATGGTGATGTAATCGAAATCAACCTCACGACGGTTAAGGTCCGTAATTGGGACAAAACCATTTCTACCGTACCCACCTATGCCTTTATCAGTGATTCCTTCGTGAATTGGCGTGGCATGACCAACCAAGGGGTACGGCGCATCAAACGCAGTATTTTCATCGACCTACACTCGATAAAATTCGTAGATCCTGAGCTATTCGAGCGCTTCAATAAATTTGAACGGGTTGCCCAATACGTAAAGCAAAGACAGGACGAGATCGACAAGGCCAATCAAGAACGCAAGGTGGATAAGTCGGTGTTGATCAATGGGCGACACATGACCAATATTGGCGTATTCCGCCATTATATCGAAAGTTACCTGAGGCAGCATCCCAAGATCGCTTCGGAAGAAGTGTTAATGGTACGGCAATTGCAGCCTGGCGAAAATGGCATTCCGCTCGAGATCTATTGCTTCAGTAATGATATTGCTTGGATCAATTATGAAAACATTCAAAGCGATGTAATGGATCATCTGCTTGCGGCAGTAGATCATTTCGACCTAAAAGTGTTCCAGAATCCAAGTGGAGGCGATTTCAGCCGAATTATCAATAATCAGGCTTAAACCCGCAACCATTTCTTTTTTGGCGCGAATGGTATCATTAGCACCACTAATGCTATATAAATAGGATAGAGCATCGCTTTGGCTAAATACCCTCGCAGTAAATTCCTTTCCGCCGTAAGGCTGGCATATTTAAATAGGAGTAAATAATCGCCTATAAACTTGAGGGACAGTAAGGCGAGGCCATATAAAGAAAGAGACCAAGTGATTAGGCTGAAGAGGTAAAAGTAAAGCACGTAAAGGTTTAGTGAGGCTACTAGCAGGGCTAAAGCTTGAGCAAAGTTTGAAGGGTAGGCTCTCGTTTTGGCGCCCCAACGCAATCGCTGCCTAAGCAAAGCCTTGAGGTTTTTTGGTGCCGCGGTTACACTAAAAGCGCGTGGATTGAAATCGATCGCATCAATTTTTTGCCGTGAAAGGGCCTGTAGGAAAAAGGTATCTTCTCCACTTTGCCAATTTGACCCAATGGCCTGATAGCGCAGATAAGCCTCTTTAGCGTAAAGCATGGTGGCTCCGCTAGCCATAATAGGCTTCTTCTGGGCGAGAGTAGCAAACATGCTTAGCTGCAAAGAAAGGTGGTCTAAGGCAGCCAATTGAGACCAAAGGTTATTGGTAGGCTGCATGCGGACTCCGGCCACTAGAAGCTCTGTATCCTTCGTCCACGATCGGTCAAGTTCCTGGAACAACTTAGTATCTGGAAGCACATCCGCGTCCAATTGTAAGATATACTGATAGGTCAATTGAGGTAGTACATATGCCAAAGCCCCTTTCTTACCCGGCTCGCCCTGATTTTGGTAAAGTTCAATTCTAAGGTTTTCGTTTAGCTTTGAAGCCTCGAGCCTTGGTTTTAGAGGCTGGCTAGAATGATCGTCGATCAAGACTATGGGGCAAGAGGCCAGCTTCTCATCCTCAGCTAAGGTCGCCAGTAATTGAAATAAAGAGGCCTCATCATCACGATGGGGAATTAAAAGGCATAGCTTCTCCCATTTTGACTCTAATGGTTTACTTGACTTTCTATTTTTCAATCGCTCAAGACCGCCATGAAGAAATAGCCATAAAAGCGCATACAGCGATAGCAATAATAAGGGAGTAAGCGAACTAAGCATAAACAAAGTAAAGCATTAAATTTGGTCCAATGGCGAACGAAAAAATCATCCTCGGAATAGATCCTGGTACTCAAATAATGGGCTATGGCCTAATCGAAACGAAGGGGAAAAACTTTAAGCTCATTCACCTCGACAGCGTAAAATTCAAGCCAAGTGACTCTCCTATTTTACGTCTGAAGCAGATCTTCGAAAGCACCCTTGCGGTGATCGAGGATTATTTACCCGATGAAATGGCGGTGGAAGCTCCTTTTTTTGGAAAGAATGTTCAGAGTATGCTCAAGTTAGGGCGAGCCCAAGGTGTGATCATGGCCGCCGCACTTTTTAAAAACATCCCGGTTGAGGAATATTCTCCACGAAAGATCAAACAAAGTATCACCGGTAGAGGGAGTGCTAGTAAAGAACAAGTTTACGCTATGCTCGAACGTAGCTTCGGTCATAAGATCGAAACGCGTTACTTGGATGCCTCGGATGCCTTAGCCGCAGCTTTATGCCATCATTACCAAGACAGCCATCCCCTGGCCGGGGCAGCTAAGGCTAAGTCTTGGGACAAGTTTTTAAAAGACAACCCAGATCGTTTGGCCTAATCGAGGTAAGAGCGAATCTTAGAAGCATATTCCTCCATAGCTTCTGCGGTGAATTCCAGTTTTGGCCGTGAGAAGTCGATATCACTAACATTGTTGATCGGGATAAGGTGTATGTGGGTATGAGGTACCTCCAAGCCAATTACCGCCACCCCTACTCTTTTACAAGGAATAGCTTTTCCTACTGCATGCGCTACTCTTTTGGAGAAAGACATCAGTGCCTGATACTCCGCTTCGGGAAGATCGAATAGATAATCAACTTCCTTCTTTGGAACAACTAAAGTATGGCCTTCGTGTAATGGGTTTATATCCAAAAAGGCATAGCAGGAGTCGGTTTCTCCAATTTTATATGAAGGTATCTCCCCTGCGATGATCTTTGTAAATATACTCGCCATCTTAATCGAACTTAATATCTACGATCTCGAAGGTCATCTTTCCAGCCGGAGTTTGAATCTCCGCGGTTTCACCGACCTTTTTGCCGGTTAGGCCTTTTCCGATGGGACTGCTAATGGAGATTTTACCGGCCTTGAGGTCAGCTTCGCTTTCACTCACCAGCTTGTACTTCATCTCCATGCCATTTTGCACATTCTTGATCTTCACGGTAGCCAAGACCATCACTTTGGAAGTGTCGATCTTAGAACTATCCATCAAACGCGCATTAGACATTGTATCCTCTAATTTGCTGATCTTCATTTCCAATAGCCCCTGAGCCTCTTTAGCGGCATCGTACTCAGCGTTCTCAGAAAGGTCACCCTTATCGCGCGCTTCGGCGATCTGCTGTGAGATGCGTGGACGCTCCACACTTTTCATATGCTCGAGCTCCTTCTTTAGTTTTTCGAGGCCCTCTTTGGTATAGTAACTTACTCCCATTCTTGTAAATATTAAAACGCAGAAAAGACCTCCAAGAGGCCTTTTCTACGCTACAAAGATATTAAATATTCTTCCGGTGCTCCCTAAAAATTAGAGCATTACTGAAACTCCAATGCTATGTACTCCTGAGAAGAAAGCAGTAGAGCGGAAGGAATAATCGAGTTGGAAGGTGTTGTCATTGTCCTTGGATAA
>CBFHJH010000007.1:71389-85100 GCA_965656185.1 Croceimicrobium sp. | reverse complement strand
CGCTCATTGAATTCTTGAGCATAACCACCTTGAGGAACGGTTAGGGTAATGGATTGACCTTCTCCGTCGTACTCGGCCGCTGGGCCAATATTCTTCAAGGTAATACCAAACTTCATTTGATCGCGAGAACCAGTTACATACTGTACACCAGCATCAACATTAAGAGCAGTTACATTAAGGTCAACCATACTTGTGGTGTAAACCTTCATGTTAACCCCACCACGAATCGACTCGGTAAACTTCTGTGCGTAGCCTAAGCCAATGATCGCAGTAGAAGGACTAATACTACCGATTCCTCCATCTGGATTCTCTACAGTAGTGCGTTCCCACGAACCGTAATCGAAAGAAATAAAGTTAGCGGCAAGTACACCATTATCACCAACGGACTGATTAAAACCAGCGGCGTTGATATCAATCCCTGCACCTACGAGCCATTGGGTATTTGAAAAAGATACTGAGGTACCTTCTGTACTGGAAATACCGGCAATATTGATAAAGGATGATTCAACCCCGCCAACATTGGCTACGTTTACTCCACCCCAACCCGCAGAACGCGCCCATGGGTTAATCAACAATTCGGGTGCTCCTGCCTGGCCGGCACGTTGAGGGTTACCAGCTTGTACGCTATTTACTAAACCTAGGATACAAAAGGCAGTGGCTATTTTCTGAAAATATCTCATGGATTTCTTCACTTAAATCGTTCTTAGAATGCGTTAAGGTCAACCGGACGTAGACTACCCATCCACTTCACTACCTTCTGGCCTGCAGCCCCGGCATCGATGTGAATTAGATAAATACCACTTGCAATCGGTACGTTAAACTCGTTTTTCAAGTCCCACTCGGTGTAAGTCAAGGCATTATCCTTATTAATGGTACGTACCAAAGTACCGTTAGGCATAAAGATATTGATCTCACAACGCGGTGGAAGATTTGTGATCTTCACAATATTATCAAGCTGTCCGTCCTCATAGCCCGAAGAACCATAGTAAGGGTTAGGCACAACGCGAATGTTTTCTAGTGCATCAGTAGCCACTTGTAAATTATTCAAGCTTGCTCTGTAACCATCCAGACTGAATTCGTAGAGTGGGTTACCGTCATTCTCGCTAGTAGCGGTTTGTCCGTAAGGACTCTGAACACGTAATTCCACTTTTACCTCTGATGGGATATCACGGTAATCATCAAATTCATACTGGTTGCTCGATAGCATTCCAATCGTACACCAAGTCATAGAGCCCCAAACATCAGTACGGGTTAGGGCACTGTTCATGTTCTCAAGCTCATCCTTGATTGGGTAGTCATTAATATCATCCCCTTGGTAAGTCAAATCTTTAACCGTACCACGGAAAGTAGATGAATCGGCTAGCACATATACTACGTGCATTCCACCTAAAGCGATATTACCTAATTTTTGCGTAAAGTTCGCTGTAGGGTTCCACTTCATGTCATCACCATTCTCAGATTTCAACCAAGAATCTTCGGCGATTACGATGTTTAAGCGATTACCTGTTTCAGTATTGTAAGCATAACCTGGGAAATAAGACCAACCGGTAGAGTTTGGATCTTCTACCAAAGTACCATCGGCCGTTTTATTCAAGCTATTACCACCGCGTAAACGGAAAGCTTGTACTCCACCTTCGTTGGCGTCTGCATAATTACCTAATTCCAATACCGGTACACGAGACCATTTATCAGGATCTGGGGAAATAACCACATCGATATTAGGTAGCTGACTGATAGGATACATACGGTTGAAGTTACCTCCATCACGTAATGGGAATCCAGGACTCTGACGACTTGGTGGCTCATTAGCAGGCGTACCCGCTAAAGGCACATTACTAGCAAGGGCCACAGGTCCCCATGTTCCGCCGAGGATAGTTTCGAACTGACCTAAGGGGTCTACATTATTGTCGCCCGCACTATGGTCATTGTAGTATACAGAAGGAAGGTTATCATTATCCGAAATGTTATTCGATCCAGCCAAGATCCAGTTGGTAGGATTCTCAGCATCTGAATCGGGTACTCCTGATAACCATGGCTTGGTAGGATCACTGTAAATGATCTCACCGCCAATTACACCATTATTTACCGATCCTTCTCTTTCAAGGCCAGGAGCAATTGCTTCATCAACTTTGATTGAGAATCCTAATGGGGTAGCATTACCGCTAAGGGTATCTTCTTCGATCACGATTTGCTCGGCACTGTAATCGATACCTTCTTCACTTTCCGCTACTTTGAGGCCATCTTCATTGAATAGCTCCCAAGTTCGTGTATTGGTAAGATCTGTGAAACGCAATTGGTAAGTGCCTTCTCCAATTTGGTAAGGGTTAATTACTTTAATATCCACTGGGCTAAAGCCAGGAACATATTTCACTTCTTGAGAACCACCATTAGTGAGGATCTCTTCTACCGTTTCTTCAGCCACTCTTAGATAAGAGTTACCATTACCTTTTCCGCTAATACGAGTTACCTCGATAAGATCACCCCATTCGGAGTTTAGCTGGGTACCGTTAAAGCGGCTCTCTACTTTACTTGGGATTCCCAAGATCGGCTTAGAGTTTCTACCAATATTCAAACGACCGGCTAAGTATGGCGATTTCTGAGCATTCTCATTATCCCCGGTATTACCTGGATTGAAAGTACGGTAGTTATTGTAAGCGTATGCAATTACGTAGAAATAGTATTCTTTGTGATTTACCAAACGACGATCACCTTCAGCGAAAGCGTCTTCGAATACTCGGTAACTTAAAGAAACACCATCGTCATTAGCCTCTAAGGTCATATCCATAGGCTCTAGTGGGTTTCCAACTAAGTCTGGTGACTCAAAGTAGTTTACCAATTGTCCTACCCCGTTCTTAAGGTCAGACTGAGCAATTAATCGAGACTGAGTAACATCATATAGGTCATCAACACCCACGTCGGCATTGGCCACCTGGAAGATTTGGAAACCTTCGAATACGTAGGAGAAATATCCGGCTTGGTCTGCAGAGTCTATCTGAGCAGGAGTCCAGTTTGGATCTGGTGGAATACGTGGGTCGCGCTGAACATAGCCCATGGTACGCTCATCAAAAGCGTTTTCAAGGTTGATGATCAACTCGCGATCTAGTTCCACGATATCTACATCTGGAGCACGTGGACCATCCAATACTTGGAAACAGTTATCGAATAACTGCTGGGCCTTGTCGTCTGCAATGATCACATCATTAACAGAAGCAAAAAGGTCTTGAGAAGCATTATTACGGGCCCAAACCGAACCAGTAGTAATGAAGTTCAATGCACCGGGAGCCAATGAGAAAGGTCCCGCACAGTGCAAACCACGCTTATCTGCCTGGTTATTGGGAGACTCATACCAATTAATTGGTGCAAGTGGCTCGTAGGCACCGGTAGTATCAATAGTATTACCTGGATAGGCAAAACGAGTTTGTACCAAAGAAGGATCTAATGAGTAACCATCACCATTACCGGTATTACCACGTCCAGATGGAGTCTCGATCACCAATGGGCGACCATCTTTCCAGATAGACTGTAATAGGTTGTAAAATTCTTGAGCATTGTTCGGGTCGGTAGTTCCGGGAGGGCCACCAAAATTCGAACGGTTGTTGTAATACATGAAACCAGACATAATGATACGCTCATTACGGCCGATCGTTGGATCTTCTGGCTGACAAACACCATCGATACGAATACCATCAACACAACCATCACGATCGTCGTCGATGCCGTTAAAGTAGTCTGCAAAAGGACCTTGGAAAAAGTCGAATCCAACCGCAGGAGGATTGGCTCCATAACCTAAGGCGCCTTCATCATCGTTATCGCCATTATAAACATATCCCAAACCGCGAGCAATATCCGAACCGATGATATCATCGTATGGGTTACCGAGGTCAGCGTCGAACCAAGTACCGAAATAAGTGTCGCGCAAGCGGAAAGTAGAACGGTTGATGATTCGATAATTATTAAAGGTCATATTATTCACCTCATCATTCGCGGTAAAGGCAAAGGCCTGCGCACGAATTTCAAAACCTAAGGCAGCTGCATTGGTTTCGGTGTGAATATTACCCTTATCGTTATAAACCCACCAAATGGTTTGATCACCATAAAGCAAGTCTACTTCTTTCGCCTGACAATCGGCTTCACGGGTGAAGTCATAACCTGGGTAATCCCACTCGGGCTCATACAATCCAGGAATACCATTGGTATCGGACTCTACGAAAGGCGCCAATTTGTAAGGAAGTTCAGATTCTACACCGTTACCTGGCCACTCCATAATACTTTGAGGAATGTTGCCTGAATAACCAGGGAAACGCTCCTCTGCATTACAGGTTGGATCTTCTTTACATTCGATCCAAGCGCGGTGAGTTTCTACTTCAGAACGGAAAACCATCCAGTGGCGGTCATAATCCTGACAAACGCCCTCAGTAATCGAAGCATTGTCATCTAATGGACCAGGCCAGTAATCAACTCCATCCTGACGGTAAGTCATCGCGGCGAGCTTAAGCTGATCGGCATCATCGATACCACCAAGCCAAAGTGCACCAGCAAACATGGAGTGCTTATTAGAACCCTTTGGCACCTCGTACTGGGCATCATTAAGGTCCCACCACATGTCGCCACCACCGAGGATACGTGCTCTTACGTTGTTAATATTTAAGTCTGTCTGAGCAGTAGCCGGGGCACAACCCTCAGCTAAAGCCTCTAATGCAGACTTCTTGTTGTTGTTCTTCGCTGGTTTCTCCTTCGCATATAATCCGGTAATTCCTACCGCAAAAACCAACGAGTATGTTAAAAAGCTTCTGATTTTCATACAGCTACTTAATTATTTCTTAAAAGTTATAAGCAATTCCTAAGCGGAAACGACGTGGTAATGAAAAGTTAAATGGACTATTCATTCTACGATTATACATATCGATAAAGGCCTGCTCGCTAACCTGACCGCTGATCTGTGCTTGACCAGCTTGAGAGGCTAAAAATCCGTCATCATCAGCAGAGCCAGTAAATGGGTATACGTTAACTACGTTTCTTGTATCCAATAAGTTCAAGATCTGTAGATAAACATCGATGCTCTTGGTGCCACGCTTGTCTAACATGAAGCTCTTGTTGATACGAGCGTCGAAAGTTACTTGCCATGGTAAACGAGATCCGTTGATCTGACCTTCGGTTTGTGCTGCAGCGGATGCAGAGGCAGTTACTGCGTAAGCACGGTCACGACGAGTGTAAGGACGTCCTGATAGCGCATTACAAGTAATGTTCACACCGAAGTTCTCTAAGATATTTCTACCATTGATCTTAGGACCGTTGTAGTTCAATCCACGACCATATCTCCAGTCAAAGCGCACTAAGATCTGGTGACGGTTGTCGTAATCGAATGGTAAAAGAGTACGCAGTGATGCAGCTCCTACACGGGCTAAGTTCGCACCGGTAGTGGCACTAGATCCAGTACCACTGGCAAACTGCAAGGTGTAGTTCGCATCAATTTTAATATTGTTGGTACGACGTAATTCATACTCCAAGGTAAATCCTTTAACCGTACCAAAGTCACGGTTACCGTATGCAACATAGGTAATAGGATAGGCCTCTGGGAAGGCTACCGCCTGAAGTAGGTCGCGCAATTCACGGTAGAAAGCAGCGATCTTTAAGGCTGATTTCTTAGAAAGCAATTGCTTAAATGCCAACTCATACTCGGTAGTACGCTGTGGCAATAAGTTCGGGTTGTTAAGAATACCACCATTACGAAGGTTAGTAAGACCTAAGTAATCGAATGGATCCAGACGTGAGAATGCCGTAGTAGGGCGCTGAGCCAATACATCGTAGTGAGCAATAAAGATCGCCTCATCGGTAATTGGGAAGTTAAATGCCACACGCGGCATAACTACAGTTTGAGGATCGTAGTCCACAAATGATTCTGAAGGAATATCACGTCCTACGGTCTCTTCGCTTCCAGGAGGAGTTACCAAGAATGGCTTAATACCACCACCTGCAGCGTCTGAAAGGATACCTGGGTCGGTAATTGGCTCACCGTTGGCATTGTAGAACTGATCACCGTTACGGTAACCTACGATTTCGGCAGAACTGTAATCGAAGCTACTTACATAAACCGCATAATCTTGACCAATACCTCCAGGCACGTTTGCACGATTCTCTGGACTAAGCGGAGAGTCGGCAAGGTCTGAAACGGTATATGATGGATATAAGATATATGGATCACGTAAAACCGATTGGTTCAAATCGAAACGGTCTACCCTAACCCCTACGTTAAAGGTAAGGTCACGGAAGGTAAACTGGTCCTGGATATAACCAGCAATATAAATAGGCTGGAAAGCACCAACTGGACGAAGGTAACGACCATTGTCGTCACGGGCCTGGAAGAAATCCGATACACTTGGGTTATCTTCTAGGATATTTCCTTGGTAATCGTAACCATAGTAAGCTACCGCACCACCACCGTTAGGAACCACTAATTCGTCGGCAGAGAACATATCCAAAGAGAACATGGACGGATCTAGGTTGTCGATGTTGATTTGCTCAATACCACGTGGATCTAATCCTAACTTTTCACGAATGCTTTCGGAAAATTGAGATGCATCCTGTGGGTTGTAGGCATAGTTGTAGTTAATAGTATCTTGGTAGTTACCGAACTCGTCATATACTACAAGCGGGTTACTTAGGTCTAACTGAGAGTTAGGCTGATTTTGGTAAAGACGCATTAAAGTCCAGATTCCTTGCGCTCCCAAACCGTAAGCCCGGTCGATACGTTGCTCGTATTCGAAACCTGCAATTAAAGAGTGGTCTTTAATATCGAAGTTAGTAGAAGCAGTAACCCTGAACTGGCTATTACGACTAACGTTGTAACCACCTTGCTGCGCTCCAGTATTGGTCCAAAGGCCATATACAGAGCGCGGGTTAAATCCATTAATTGGCATTCCATATCCTAGTACATCGTCTAAGGTACGGTCATTGATACCGGGATTTTCGGCGGTGATCTCGAAGAAATCACGTAAGTAGTTTTCACGAATTGGGTTGTAACCATTAGGAGTCCAAGTAATACCTTGGTCAAAGTCACCTACGTATAACCAACCATCAAGCCCAGCATTGGTATCGGTACCAAATACATAAGCTGGCGTGGTACTTACGTCGTAGCGACCAGTATTACCATAGCGAAAAAAATCTCTACCGTGCTCGGCATCCATGGTCTCGTTAAAGTCACGAGTATAATCTACTTGTACCGTATAGTAGGCGTTCTTGATCAAGCTGTTTCCTTCAGGATCATTATCGAAGGTTTGCTGGAAGCGCACATAAGTTTGCCAGTCGTTATTAATGGTGCGCATATTATTCTGGTAATTGAAAATATGGCTCGCATAGCTGGCAGAGCGATCATCGGAATATACCCAACGACCACCAACGGTTAAATTAGTATTCTTAGAAGTTTTGATCTGAATATTACCATTGAAACGCATGTCATTCGAATAAGAATTAGGACGTCTCCAAATATTATTCATATCGTCTTCGGTAACGAATTCCGAATTAAAGATAACCGCACGACCGTTTGGATCGGCCGATAAAGGATTCTGTTCTAAATCTCTTAGTACGTCTTCGTCTAGGCTGATGTATGGGATATCGCCAGGAACCGGACGAGGCTCCTCCACGTAGAGGAACTCTGAACTAAAGAGGAAACCAACGATAGATTGACCTTTATCATTCTTATAAATCGGTCCGCCTAAGGTAAAGGCCGCAAGATTATAGTTCTGACCATCCAAGATCGGACTACCGTCAGAATTGTTTAGGTACTTAAATGGTAAAGAAGTCAATACCTCGGCTGTACCGAACCACTCACCAGAAGGTCCACGAGTTGTGGTATTAATTACACCACCAATGGCATCACCGTACTGTGCGGGAAGACCACCGGTAATTACCTCGGTTTGTGCAATAGCGGCCTGTGGAATATTAACACTACCACGCACTTTAACACCATCGATAAAGTAAACGGTACCCTCACCACGAGCACCACGAATGTTGGTGTTACCGTTGGCATCTTGAGTTACACCCGCAGTTTGACCGGCTACTGAAGTAATATCACGCACCGCCATATTTTGGATATCCTCGGCGGTAGTAACCTTCGATGACTTGGTCTTATCAATCAAGGGCGCTTCGTAGGTAATAGTTACCTCGGTAAGCATCGCCGACTCCTCTTGCAATTTAAAATCTTGCAAGGTGGGCGAGTTAGGGGCAACCACAACACCAGTTATCTTAACGGTAGCGTAACCGGTAAATGAGGCTTCAACCGTGTAAGTGCCGGCATTAACCGGGTTAATATTATAGCGACCATCAAGATCGGTTGTACCACCAGTGATGGTAGATCCAGACGCGTCCTTTATGACGATATTGGCAAAAGGAACGGTTTCGCCAGTTTTAGCATCGGTCACTTTTCCCCGTAAAGAACCGGGGCGCTGTTGAGCATAACTCAAGGTGCTGAAAGTGACGAATAGCAGTAAGAGTAGTTTCTTTCCCATACTATTTATTAGGTTATTGAGATCCCTCCTGAATTTTAAAGGCCGTAAATATAACCTAAAACAAGCTTCACGACAAAAGCTAAATTCCGAGGAATCACAGAGTTCTTCAATATTTGCTTGAAAATGAACTAATAAGTGTTAACATAATTTTAAGAATAAGTTCATGAGCAATAAAATTTCAACATTCAAAGGACGTTTTTCTTGAAAAGCCGCATCTTAGGCACCTCTTTTATGAAGCGACTTACACCTTTATTGACGATAGTATTTTTATTAGTTGCCTCCGCCTGTGAAAAAACTCAGCGGCGCGACTTTCCGGTAGTGAGTATAGACGAATACATCTATCTAAATAATCCTGCCAATATCGAATTGCAAAATCCCGGAGGGGTGATCACTTTTGGTGGAGGCTACCGCGGTTTGATCATTTACCGACGCTATAACAATAATGCCTTAAATGACTTTGGCGCATTCGATCGCGCATGCCCACAACATTATCGCGAAAACTGTAGTGTTTTGGAAATCGATGAAGACCGCTTGTATGCCACTTGTCCTTGTGGTGGTGAGAAATATGTGCTCTTCGACGGGGCGCCAGCTCAAGACGCTACCACGAGCATGGTAGAATATCGCTGTACCTTCGACGGTGCCGTAATTCGCGTCAGTAACTAATAAAAAAAGCCGCAAAGGAAAATTCCCTGCGGCTTTAAGACTATCGAAGATCGAGTTTAGTCGGCCAACAAGATCACTTTATCTTGCTGCACTTCCACTACTCCACCTTTCACACTCAAACGTAAAACTTTATCGTCGCTTTTATCGGCAACAATGCTACCGTGTAAACCATCGATAGTTTTGGATGAGTTAGGAATATCGATTTTCACCTCGCCTTCAGTAAGGGTACTGATCAATGGGGCGTGTCCGTTCAAGACCTGAAAGAGACCATCCTTTCCGGGCAATTGCACGGCATCGGCTTGTCCTTCAAAAATCCTGGCTTCCGGGGTGATAATTTCTAAGTTCATAATCGTTAATTAAATAGGATGAAGCTTAGGCTTTAGCCTCCGCCAACATCTTCTCACCAGCTTCGCGTACTTCTTCGATGGTACCTTTCAAGTTGAAAGCTGCTTCTGGATAAGCATCCATCTCACCATCCATGATCATATTAAATCCTTTGATAGTGTCTTCAATACCTACGAATACTCCAGGGATACCGGTAAACTGCTCTGCTACGTGGAATGGTTGTGATAAGAAACGCTGTACCTTACGAGCACGGGCAACTACCAATTTATCCTCTTCAGAAAGTTCATCCATACCTAAAATGGCAATAATATCCTGAAGTTCTTTATAACGCTGAAGAATCACTTTTACACGCTGAGCACAATCGTAGTGTTCGTCACCAATAATCTCTGGCGCAAGGATACGAGAAGTAGAATCTAGTGGATCAACTGCAGGGTAAATACCAAGCGCAGCTAGTTTACGAGATAATACGGTAGTAGCATCCAGGTGAGCAAAAGTCGTTGCGGGAGCAGGGTCGGTAAGGTCATCCGCTGGTACATATACCGCCTGTACCGAAGTAATAGAACCATTCTTGGTAGAAGTAATACGTTCCTGCATGGCACCCATTTCAGTTGCCAATGTTGGCTGATATCCTACCGCTGAAGGCATACGACCTAAAAGGGCAGATACCTCAGAACCAGCCTGGGTAAAACGGAAAATATTGTCTACGAAGAATAGAATATCACGGCCAGCTCCATCACCTTCTCCATCGCGGTAATACTCGGCGAGAGTAAGACCAGAAAGAGCTACACGAGCACGAGCACCGGGAGGTTCGTTCATCTGACCAAATACGAAGGACGCTTTAGACTCTTTTAGATCTTCCGCTTTCGCTTTACTTAGGTCCCAACCACCTTGTTCCATGGACTCAAGGAACTCGTCGCTATACTTAATAATACCAGACTCCAACATCTCACGTAATAGGTCATTACCCTCACGAGTACGCTCTCCTACACCGGCGAATACCGAAAGACCACCGTGACCTTTGGCGATGTTGTTGATCAATTCCTGGATCAATACAGTTTTACCTACACCGGCACCACCAAATAGACCAATTTTACCACCTTTTGCATAAGGCTCGATAAGGTCGATTACTTTAATACCAGTATAAAGAATCTCAGTTGCAGTAGAAAGATCTTCGAATTTTGGAGCTTCACGGTGAATTGGAAGACCACCTTCGGTAGGAAGCGTTTCCAAACCATCAATTGATTCGCCGATCACGTTAAATAGACGACCACGGATTCCTTCTCCGGTAGGCATCTTAATTGGACTTCCGGTAGCAACTACCTCCTGTCCTCTTTGCAAACCATCGGTAGAATCCATCGCGATAGCGCGAACGGTATCTTCTCCGATGTGCTGTTGAGTTTCCAGTACCAAATTACCGCCACTACGGCTTACGTGAAGTGCATCGTAAATTTTAGGAAGTTCGGCATTCGTAGTATCAAAATATACGTCTACTACTGGTCCAATGATCTGAGCGATTTTTCCAACAACTTGAGACATGTGTATCAATTTAATTACCCCGCGGGGTTTTCTTAATTTGCCGGCAAAATTAGTCCATTTTATATTAACTAACAGAAGCTTGTTGGAATTTTAATTTGGCTAATTTTGAACAGGTAACTAACAAAGCGGCTCGATTTGGGCTTTAGCACATTAAAACACTGATAATTTGAAGGTTTACTATTCCATCGACGACTTTCAAAAACTGGATAAAGCGGTGGTAACCACCGGCACTTTCGACGGAGTTCATTTAGGACATCGAAAAATCTTAGCCCAACTTAACAAAGTGGCCCAAGAAGTAGAGGGAGAAAGCGTTTTGCTCACCTTCTTTCCGCATCCAAGAATGGTCCTACAGCCCGATCTAGACCTTAAACTGATCAATTCTCAAGCGGAAAAGATCGAACTGCTTAAATCTACCGGACTGGATCACTTAATCATCCACCCTTTTACTGCCGAATTTAGCCGAACCAGCTCGCTCGATTTTGTACGCAATATCCTTGTAAACCAAATTGGCGCAAAAAAATTAGTGATCGGTTACGATCATCACTTTGGCCGCAATCGCGAAGGAAGCTTTGAACACTTAAAAGAATTTGGTCCGGTATATGGCTTTGAGGTAGAGGAAATCCCCGCCCAAGACATTGAAGACACCACGGTTAGTAGTACCAAGATCCGAAAGGCTATTAGCGACGGTACCATCGAAATAGCCAATCAATACCTCAATTATGAGTTTCCACTCACCGGCAAAGTGGTGGAAGGTGAAAAGATTGGTCATAAAATTGGCTTCCCTACCGCTAATATCGTGGTGGACGATTCCTATAAAATCGTACCAGCCAATGGGGTGTACGCAGTAAGGGTAAATTTCCCGCACGACTTGGAAAGACCTTCGGTAAACGGGATGTGCAATATTGGTATCCGACCCACCTTTGGAGGTAAATTCCAAACTATCGAAGCACATTTATTCGACTTCACGGAAAACCTTTACGGCATGCAATTGGAACTGAAGTTCGTCAAATCACTGCGGAGTGAAATGAAATTCGACGGGCCTGATGCACTTAAAAAACAACTGGAAAAAGATGAAGCGGCTGCTCGCACTATTCTTAGTGAGCGCTAGTTTTAACCTGAATGCGCAAAAGAGACTCGAGCGTTTTTTAAGCCATTCGGACCGAACTACCCTCACTGCCCTAGACCTGCACAATTGTGACCTGGAAAAACTTCCCCAGCAGCTTTTTGAGTGCAAAAACTTGCTGGAGTTAGATCTAAGTAAAAATAAACTAACAAGCCTTCCCGCCGAATTCCATCAGCTGCAAAGCTTAAAGATCCTTAAACTCTCTAAAAATCAGTTTCAGGAAGTTCCCTCTCTCTTGAAGAGCTTACCGCAATTGGAAAGGCTTGTGCTCGATCAGAACCCCATCGACAGTCTAATTATCGCCACGGGTGATTTTGCTCGTCTAAAAGAGCTTGACCTTTGGGATGCCGAGGTAAAATATATTTCGGAAAATATCTGCGACTTAAAAAGCTTGGAGGAGTTGGACCTACGACGCAATTACTTGGGCACTAGAGATCTTAAATGGCTGTACGAATGCTTCCCAGGGTCTGAGCTTCACACCACCTGGGGTTGCAATTGTGACTAACGCTTATAACCGAAGCGTTTCAGTTCATTTTCATTGGAGCGCCAATCTTTACGCACCTTCACGAAAAGGTCTAAAAAGATCTTTTTATTGAAGAACTGCTCCATTTTTTTCCTCGCGCCTGTACCGGTCTTTTTGATCATTGAGCCTTTAGCCCCTACCAAAATTCCTTTTTGCGTATTGCGCTCGGTGTAAATGTTGGCGCGGATACGAATAATAGATTCTTCCTCCTTGAATTCTTCCACCTCTACCTCAACCGCATAAGGGATCTCTTTACTATAATTGAGCAGAATTTGTTCGCGGATCATCTCTTCCACAAAAAAGCGCTCATTGCGATCGCTCAAATGCTCTTTATCGTAGTAAGGAGGCGAAAGCGGCAAAAGTTCCTTAAGGCGCTCTAGCAGCACATCCACATTAAAATCCTGCAAGGCAGAAATAGGGAGGATCTCTGCTTTGGGGAATTCTTCATGCCAAAAAGCTACTTCCTCCTCCAACTTGCCTTGGTCGATCTTATCGATCTTATTAAGGATGATAAAAACCGGCTCTTTGAGTTCTTTCAAACGCTGGTAGACCTGCTCATCTTTCAAGTTTCGAATTCCCGGTTCAACCAAATACAAAAAGACATCCGCATCTTCGAAAGAAGAATGGACGAAATCCATCATACTCTCCTGCAAGGCATAGGCCGGCTTGATGATGCCCGGCGTATCGGAAAATACAATTTGATAATCCTCACCATTGAGCATACCCAGAATTCGGTGCCGCGTAGTTTGAGCCTTGGGAGTCGCAATGGATAATTGTTCTCCCAATAAAGCATTAAGAAGTGTGGACTTCCCTACATTGGGATTGCCGATAATATTGACATAACCTGCACGATGGCTCATACTCTTTTTCTCACGTTCACCCTCACTCCTTGCAGCAGCTTTAAATAGACTTCGCGGTAAAGCTTTAGGTCTTTTCCACCTAAGAAGTGATTCTTGAGGACAAAGGTAAGCTTCAAATCAACTTCATTATCGCTCCAGCGCTTTTCTTCCATTCTAG
>CBFHJH010000007.1:48520-71290 GCA_965656185.1 Croceimicrobium sp. | reverse complement strand
GATCGATGGCTTTATCCGATATGCTATTGAGCATGGTATAATCGATGCCAAGACCTACTAAGAATATTGAGCATTCAATTTTTAAGCCGCCAAATCGTAAGCGGCACCCCTTCCTTTAAAATGGATCGCAATTGATTATACTGCGCCAGATCGCTGCTTTTAATTAGCGTTTTTTCGATGCTAAGCTGAATCCGCACTTCAACTTCACCATTTTTTAAATTTCGACGTAGAGCTGATAATTCATAATAAGGATTGGGCTCCAGTTCCGGCATGATCAGTTGTATCGCGAGACTGTCCTCTACCTTAAAACGATAGAGCCACTCTGCCCGAAAAGGCATGGGAAGAGCAAAGGAACGTTTTGGCGCTGGCAGTGACAAAATACTCAAGGCCTCATCTAAAGGAACCAGAAAGATAAGGCTGTCTGCTATCCTTTGGGTTTGAGATCTTCCCACAAGCATGGAATCGTTTTTTTCGAATTGATACACTAATTGATGATTGGTATAGCTCAATTGATCCTTTACCGAGTCGCTGCGTAAATAGCCAGCGGCAAGAATGGAACGAAATGCCCCCTCGAAATAAAGCGTATCATTTAAAACCCAATGTCCTTTATCATTTCGCTGTTGCTGATGGAAAACATGCTGAAAACCGTGCTCCGTTACCTTTACCTTTGGTAAACCTAAAACTTCGGGAACCGAATCACCTCGGAAAAAAAGCTGCACCCAACCTTCGGAGAGGTCCGGAGGTAAGCGATTCGGACCATAAAACTGCGACATGTATGGACCAGGAATAAGGTAAGTCCATTGGGCCAAACTGTCTTTGCGAAAAGCCAAGCCTCTTGCCACAGCAGACCAAGGTGAGGCGAAATTCTTTGGCGGCACACCAAATCGAGCTGGGCTGAAAAGGGCTAAGCGGTAGTCGTATTGAAAGTAATTTAAAAGCTTCTCTAGGTGCGAGCAGAGCAAACCGTATTCACGAAAAACCGGTGGTTCGATCGGTAAATTTTTAAGGTAAGTTCGCACCGCCTTTTCCTGCGCTTTTAAGACCAAGGACAAGGCTTCATCAAAGACAGGAACCTGATTATCGATCACCACGCGATTAAGCTCCTCCTCCACCTCCAACCAGATATTGGCATAGGCTTTAGACAAGCGTAATCCACCTTCGGCGTAAGCCGAATTAACTTGATACTCCTCGCTCCTGCCGTGAAAAAAACGCACCGGCCTAATCCAACTGCCATAGAATTGCTGTAAGCCAAATTCCTCGGCCAAACTGTTACGGTAAACGATAAAATCCTGCAGGTCTCCCTGATAAAAAAGGTAAGGTAATACTTCGGCCCAGTCATCGCGTTCATCGCGATCATAGTAGAAGATCTGATCCTTCCAGTCGAGCCAAACCGCAGGCAGATCGGCTAACTGAGTAGAGAGCCCAGTTTCCAAAGGATAAGCTGTGACTTTATCCATTTGGAAGCTATAGAGCTCGAAATCGAATTTTCGGTCGCGTTCTACCTTAATGATAGAATCGGCGCGGTAGCGCAAGGGAAAAGCCGAAAGCATCTTTATCCGCTGGTAGGATTTGATAACCGGAAAGCTTTGCTCGAAACTTAGATGATAAGGCAAAGGCACTCCCTTGCAGGTTATCATTACCTCTACGATCTGACCTGGTTTAAGATCTGGAAAGCGTAAGCGAAAAGCAAAGAGCTTATCCGTAAAAGGGTCGGCACTAATACTATCTAAATAATACTCGCGAATCGCTGCTGCTCGGGCTTCATAATGCAATAATCCACGGTCCCAAATTCTAAAGTCGATGTCTTCAAGGACCTCATAGTTTGGCAACTGAAACAATAACTCTCTATGCTCTTCAATCGCTTTTTTATCGGGGTACTGAAAACGAGCATAGTGGCGGTATATCTCCCCACTAATATTCGAATTGGATTGAAAATATTCGCGCTGGATGACATTTTCTACCGCCACAAAACTATCGATTCGGTAATCGAAACGCGGCCGTGGCCAATCGCGCCAATTATCTTCCCAATACTCGGCAGTATAAGGGTTTTGTGCTTTCAGACCTGAAACAAGCGAGACTGAAAGTAAGCATAGAAACAAAGACAGGCGCAGAGACATGGCTCTAATTTACCAAATAAAGGTCATTCTCTTGTGAGGTTCTAAATTTCATTTTATATTTGCCGCCCCATTACGGGAACAACATATCGCGGGGTGGAGCAGTTGGTAGCTCGTTGGGCTCATAACCCAAAGGTCGTCAGTTCGAGTCTGGCCCCCGCTACTAAGAAAAAGGTCGCATTGAGCGACCTTTTTTTATGGCTAAAAAAAAAGACCGCCACTCGGCGGTCTTTTTATTTCTATGCTTTAAGCCCCTCCTCCGTATTCTTGGAGGTAGGTTTCGACAATGAATTCGATGTTGTTATAGATAAGCGGTTTAGTAATGAAGCCTTTCACCACCTCATACTCATTAGCCCTTTGTTGATCGTCCTTGATCAACGAGTTACTCATGGCGAAGATTATGGTCTGTTTATGGGCAAAGTCTTTCATATACTCATCCAAAAACTCAAAACCATCCATCACTGGCATATAGATATCCAAGAGGATAACCGCCGGAAAAGTATCCGAACTCTTATCTAGTCTTTGCAGTTCGGTCAAGGCCTCCGCTCCATCAGGAAAGAGTTCCACTTTAGCATCACTATAATTACGGGTAATGATATTCTTCAGCACAAAGCTGTTAACCTGATCATTATCCACAATCATGATGCTTAAGTCTTCGCTACTCATAGTTTCTTAGTCTTGGAAGGCGAGATCCCAAATTTATCTTTATAAGCCTTTCCAAAGTAGCTTAAACTGCGGAAGCCTAAGGCATGGGATACTTCGAAAATACTTAGGTCTTCGGTTTGAAGCATATTCTTCGCCTTGTGTAATCGGAAATCGTTGATGTACTGAATAGGCGTCATTCCGGTGAGACGTTTTACTTCACGCTCTAATTTTGGAGTGGTCATATTCATCATGTCAGCGATCTCTGGGATGCTGAAGTTACGGAATCTAAAATGGTTCACTAATAATGCCTCCATATGAGACAATACCGGATCTTTTATTCCGAACTCATGATTGATCGGGGCTGCAGTATCATAGATCTTCCGCAATTGGTCGCGGGTCTTAAGCAAATTATTCACCCTTGCCAATAAGATGTCGAATTTAAAGGGCTTTACAATGTAATCGTCCGCCCCAAAATTATAGCCCTCTATCCTACGTTCATCCTCTCCTAAGGCAGTAAGCAGAATAATCGGGATATGGGAGGTACGATCGTTGGACTTCACGTTTTCAGTAAACTCATAACCATTCATCTCAGGCATCATGATATCACTGATAATAACATCGGGCATATTAAGACGACATTTTTCCAAACCGTCCAATCCATTTACCGCCTCAAATACTTCGAAGTAATCTTCGAAAAGGGCGGTCATCGAGTTTAACAACTTCTCGTTGTCTTCAACAATTAATAATTTCTTTTGCATAGACTTACAATTTAGGTAAGCTCACGGTGAAAACGGTGCCTTCACCTTCTTCACTTTCGAGCTTGATCTTTCCTTTATGGAGCTTTACGAATTCTGAAACAATAGACAGCCCTACCCCCGTTCCTTGCACATTACCCACGTTTGAGGCACGGAAGAATGACTGAAATACTTTGGCTTGATCCTCTTTGGGAATGCCTATTCCATGGTCAATAAAATTCATCTCAAGCCAATCATCACTAAACTCTAAACTGACCTGTACCAAGGAGCCGGGCTTCGAGAATTTTACGGCATTACCAAGGAGGTTGCTGCATATGTAGCGGATCAAAGAGTAATCGGCTTGAAAGCTATCTGCCTCCCCTATCAGGTCGAATTTGATTTCTACCGAATTGGTCTGAGACTCTTGATATTCCTTAACCAGTTCAGTTATGAGCTGCACAAAATCCACTTTACTCAAATGGAAGTTTCTCCGCCCGGTAGTTAATTTTTTGAGCTCGAGCATATCCATGATCATTGTATTGAGGCGGTCTACCTCTTCTTCCATGGTACTTAAGCCTAAGTCCAAAAGCTTAGGCGTCTGCTTAACCTTTAGCATCTCAATATTGGCCTGAATTACCGCCAGAGGAGTTTTAAACTCATGGCTGGCTACCGAGTACAGATTGGTCTTAAACTTCGACAATTCCTGCTCCTTAGAAAGGGCATTCATTAGGTCCTCGGTTAAATGTACAGATTCGGTTATATCTCTGGTAGTACTCAAACTGCGATACTGAACATTTCCAATACCCTCTAGGATGGTGTAGGAAGTTTCGAGCCAGCGCAAACGGCCTTCACCGTGATTTACTTGGTAACGAATCCGCGTACCAGGCTGATCGAAAAAACGCATTAAAGTGGTGAAGTCCATCTCATTGATGAATTCCTCCGAAAGGAAGTCGGTTAATTTTTTACCGATCAATTGCTCGGATTGATAACCGAGGATAGTAGCCGAACTAGGAGTGGCAAAACGAATGGTATTATCAGCATCGTGCAAACACACCATATCTGTGGTGTGCATGGCAATAAGCTGAAACACATTCATTGTAGAAAACATTATAGCAGAATTTCTACTAACAATAATACAACAAATATCAAATAAACCCAACAAACACAACACTTTAAAGCTTGTTTAAAAAAATAAAGGCCCGCTGTTTCCAACGAGCCTTTAAAAAATTATAGTGAAAAACTATTAATAGCGGTAGTATTCAGGTTTAAATGGACCTTGTTGCTCCACGCCAATATAAGCGGCCTGATCGGCAGACAATTCTTCCAATTCTACCCCAATCTTAGCCAAGTGCAATTCAGCTACTTTCTCATCTAAGTGCTTAGGCAAGGTATACACCTCATTCTTATACGAATCGGTGTTATTCCAAAGCTCCATTTGCGCTAAGGTTTGATTGGTGAAAGAATTCGACATCACAAAGCTTGGGTGACCTGTAGCACAACCTAAGTTAACCAATCGGCCCTGAGCCAAAAGGATAATATCCTTACCATCTACATTGTACTTGTCTACCTGAGGCTTGATCTCAACGTGAGACTGACCATGGTTTTCTTTCAACCAAGCAACATCGATTTCATTATCGAAATGGCCAATATTACAAACGATGGTCTTATCCTTCATTTTTACGAAATGACGACCAGCCACGATATCTTTATTACCAGTAGCGGTAATAACAATATCGGCCTCCTCAACAGCGTTGTCCATTTTCTTCACTTCGAAACCATCCATAGCCGCCTGTAAAGCACAAATTGGATCGATCTCGGTAACGATGACTCTACAACCCGCACCGCGCAGTGATGCCGCGGTACCTTTACCTACATCACCGTAACCAGCAACTACAGCAACCTTTCCTGCCATCATTACATCGGTAGCACGACGAATGGCATCCACCGCAGATTCGCGACAGCCATATTTATTGTCGAATTTCGACTTGGTAACCGAATCATTTACGTTGATCGCAGGCATTGGAAGAGTTCCCTTGCGCATACGCTCATACAAGCGGTGTACTCCGGTGGTAGTCTCTTCACTTAAACCTTTAACCCCTTTCGCCAATTCAGGATACTGATCCAATACCATATTGGTAAGATCACCACCGTCATCGAGGATCATATTTAATGGGGTACGCTCCTCGCCAAAGAACAAGGTTTGCTCGATACACCAGTCAAACTCCTCTTCGGTCATTCCCTTCCAAGCGTAAACCGGAATACCCGCAGCAGCAATAGCCGCGGCAGCATGATCTTGGGTAGAATAAATATTACAAGAAGACCAAGTCACATCAGCGCCAAGCTCTACTAAGGTTTCGATCAAAACTGCAGTTTGAATGGTCATGTGTAAACAACCAGCAATGCGTGCACCTTGTAAAGGCTTATCCTTTCCATATTCTTCACGCAATGCCATAAGTCCTGGCATTTCCGCTTCAGCTAATTCAATTTCGCGTCTTCCCCACTCGGCTAAAGAAATGTCTTTCACCTTATAAGGGATGTATTTTCCAACAGCTGTACTCATCTTGTTTATATTCGTATTTGAAAATTTGGGCAAAGATACCTTAACTTCTTCGCATTCAAAAGCTAATTGATCGAATATGGGAGTCCATAAATACTACCAATGGGAACACTTTAAGGCAGTGGTCTGGGAAATTGAGGAAGACTTCGACTTAGACTATTGGAAAGATCTGCTTTCTGAAGCGGATCAACAGCGTTTCAAGAAATTTAAAAACCCAAAAAAACAAAGAGAGTTCCTCAGTGCACGTGCAGCCCTACATCATTTAAGCGACGGCAATATAGAACTAAGCTATAGCGAAAGCGGTTCGCCAATTTTAGCCGATCATCGAGGGGTTTCGATCAGCCATAATGCTCAATATTGTGCCGTGATCCTTAGCAGGGAATGGAAAGTCGCGATCGATCTCGAAGCCTTTCGGCCGAAAATGCTCCAATTAGCAGAACGGTATTTAAGTAAGCAAGAGCGCCATAGTATAAAGGCAGAAAACGAACGGGATCTGTGCCTAGCCTATTGGAGTGCGAAGGAAACCCTCATAAAAATGGAAGATGATCCGCGCTTAGACCTCAGAAAAGAAATTCGCATTAGCCCCTTTCCCTTTCGCAAAAGTGGAATGAGTCAAGGATTAGTGCGCAAGGAAGGGCAATTAAAGCGCTTCCCTCTATTTTTCAAATTCGAAGACGACTACTGCCTTTGCTTTAGTTACATGCCCTAAAAAAAACCGCTCCCTAATCTTAATATTTAGTAGGTTTGTGGCGTATGAGCAATGCCCTTGTTTCGCAAATAATTAACCAAGCCTACCGCGATAAGAAAAAGCTTTTAGCCGTACTTATCGATCCGGACAAACCCAGTGCTGTAGAACTCGAATCTCTTTGCAAGAGAGCTGAGGCCGATGGTGCGGACATTATTTTTGTGGGCGGAAGCTTGTTAACCCACGATGGCTTAGAGCATTGCTTAGATCAAATTCGCTCTTATTGCAATTTACCGGTATTGCTCTTTCCGGGAAGTGTACTGCAAGTTTCCAATAAAGCAGACGGCATACTTTTCTTGAGCCTAATCTCTGGTCGTAATGCAGACCTATTGATCGGAAACCAAGTGATTGCCGCTCCGTATTTAAAGCAAAGTAAATTAGAGATTCTTCCTACCGGCTATATGCTAGTTGATTGTGGCAAAACCACCACAGCAATTTACATGAGCAATAGTCAGCCTTTACCCTACGACAAACCGGAGATTGCCGCTTGCACAGCGATGGCCGGCGAAATGCTGGGCTTGCAATTCTTTTATTTAGACGGAGGGAGTGGGGCCGAAAAGCCGGTGAGTGCGGCATTGGTGAAAGAAGTAAGTAACTCAATCGACAAGCCTATAATTTTAGGAGGTGGAATAAAAACCGCTGCTAAAGCTAAAGAATTAGCCCAAGCGGGAGCCGATGTAATCGTAGTCGGTAATTTGTTTGAATCTGAGCCGGAAGCCTTGGCCGAAATAGCCACTGCCCTTAAATCCTAAGCATGAAAATTAGTGTAGAGATTTCGAAGTACCCGCTTACCGAGCAGTACTTAGATAGAGTAGATGATTTCTTAGCTCGGCTGCATCAACATCCGAATATTAAGATCAGAGTAAGCTCCATTAGCACCCAAATCTTTGGCGAGTCGAAGGAGATCTTCCCTCTTTTGGAGCAGGAAATAAGCCGTTCTTTCGAAAGCGGGCAAAGTCCATTTGTTTTAAAAGTACTTAAGGGAGACCTCTCCGAAATGGAACTAAAGGATTACTAGTTGCGCAGCTCTATTCTCGAAATAGCAGCGGTTCTCTCTAGTTTAACCTATACCTTCTTAATTACTTACGGCAGCATTTGGTGTTGGCTCTTTGCCTTTCTATCGGGCTTGTTTTTCTTAATTCTTTGTTATCAACGTCGCATTTATGCCGAAGTAGCCTTGCAAGGTTTTTATATCGCTATGGCAGTCTTTGGATACCTCAACTGGGGTGAAGGACTAAGTGATGAACCATTAACCATGGACCTTGAATACCATGCAATAGCCATCTTAGGTGGTGCCGTAGTGGTTGGCTTCAGTGGTTTTACCCTCAGCAAAATTAGCAACTCCGCTTTGCCATATCTCGATTCCTTTACCACGGTTTTTAGCTTGATCGCTACCGCTATGATGGTAATGCTCTACGCAGATAACTGGCTTTATTGGATCGTTATAGATGCAGTATCGATTGTATTATACTTTAGAAGAGGACTTCAGCTGAGTGCTATTCTCTTTATTTTCTACACCCTGATGGCGATAAACGGTTACCTACAATGGAATCAATTATTGTAGTAGTTACCGGTCCAGAAAGTTCTGGCAAGTCGCAACTTTGCCGTGAGCTTAGTGAAAGCTTAAATTGCCCTTGGGTTCCAGAGTATGCCCGTGAATATCTTGAAAAACACGGACCGCAGTATGACGCAGATGATTTTTTGAAAATCTATCGTAAACAGCGATGGCTTCAAGCGGAAGCTAAAGGGCAAAAGCCATCCATTCTCATCTTAGACACGGACAGTGTAAACTTTATGGTTTGGTCGAAATGGGTTTTCGACAAAGAGTTCCCGGAAGTTAGTATGGGTTTAGAACAGGAAGCAGAACACCACTACCTAATTTGTAAGCCCGACCTCCCCTGGGCAGAAGACCCATTGCGGGAAAACCCCCAAAACAGAAGGCAAATTTACCATGATCATTTAGGCTGGATCAAGTCTTTAAATCGACCCTATGGAGTAGTTCAAGGGCAAAAAAAAGAGCGTTTAGAAAATGCTCTAAACGCTCTCAAAGACTTAAAGTCTATTTAAGGCAAATACTGGTTGGTGTAAAAGTCTTCAATTGGCTGCCCTTTCAGGTCTAATAAGTTTCGATCTTCTAACCAAGCGGCATAGTCACGCCATTTATCGGAATTCATTCGACCCCAAACCGAATCCCCATCCAAGTAATGCGCCCGGATATCTTCGTAAGCTTGCTGGATAAACGAGCTATCTTGAAAATTAGGGTGCTGAAAGGCGAAGTCTGCTGGCGATTTGGCTAGCTCACGATAAGCACGCCCTAAAACCTCTAAGAATCGTTGTTGAAGATCTCTCTTGATGGAATCTAGGCCGGTGGGAGCCATGATTACTGAAGAATAACCGTAAGGCACCCCATAGTCATTGGGCACAAAAGCATTTAGTGCAATGCTCGCTCTCTGGGCATGAATCGCTTCCCAATGAAGGAAAACCCAAGCAATAGCTCCACAATCACGCACAAATGCTGGCCAAACCGATAAACGGCCGGGCTCGTGCTCGCGGTATCGTACCTCTCCTCCATCGTTTTCGATCATGGCCGAAAGTATTTCGTTTTCCAAGGGAGTGTGGTAGCCCAAATAAAGCGCCGAGTCGATTTCTGCCGGTCGTTCAATACCAAGCTTCGACTTTACCACAAAAGCACTACGATCTGATTGCAGTAAGGTGGCAATTGCCTGCGCCTTCACACCATTACTATCTGCGGCAAAAGCCAATAAATGTTCGGAAGGACCAATAGCCAGATCAACCTCACCGGCCAGCAGTCGCTTGATGGGCTTTCGGGTGTAATTATCGATCTCGGGAGTATCCCAAATCAAGTGAATTCCAGCATTTTTAAACCAGGCCTGCTGCTCGGCGTGAAGGATTCCAAGGTGCAAAACATTAGGCCGCCAATCGAAGGCCAAATGGAGCGTGTCCAATGCCTTTTCTTCGTCCCGGTCATTCTTAGCAGGACTTGCTTCTGAGCTGGTGTCGCAGGCATTAAAGGTTAAGACGATTAAAGCGAGAGTTATTAATTCCCTCATTCTAAAAGACCAATCTTAATGTTGCATAAAGATTAAAAGGCGCTTGCACCAGGTATGCCGGTCCGAAATTATCATCGGGAGCACCATAGGTATAGTACAGTTCATTGCTAAGGTTATTAAGCTGAAGGCTTAAACTGTGTTCTTTATAGAAATTATAGTTAGCGCTAGCTCCTAGAATAAAGGAGGATGGAACCGTTAAGCTGGGATCATTGCTAAGCTCCATGAGTTGCTCACTTAAATAGCGAGCATTAAAACCTAAGCTCAATTTCTCTACCACTTGATAATCGATCGCAAAACGACCATTCCATTCAGGGCTAAGAATTGGGGTAATATCTGTGTAAATCACATCTACGCCAGCTGGTGAAAACGATTCGATATTGGCGTTCAAATAAGCCATTTGAGCACTTAACTTAATACGGTCTTGCCAAAAAGAATAGGAAGCCATTAATTCTGCACCAGCGCGGTAGCTAGGAGCTTGGTTTAGATAGATCTGATAGAAATATTGGGGAATGTAAGCCCCAATAGGTGCAATCTCATTCTGGAAATTCATGTAATACAGATTAAAATCGAAGGCCCAGCTTTGGTTTTGAAAGCGGGTTCCCAGTTCGATGTCATCAACATATTCGGCTTCCACAGTGCTAGCATCCCTGGCATCACTTAAATTTCCAGAATTCACCTCAAAGCCCACGATATCTGCTCTTCGCGGCTCTCTACCGCTACGACCATAAGAAGCGTATAACTGCCAGTTCTCTTTCAGATCATAAGTAAGCCCTAATTTAGGATTAAGGAAGAAATAATCGCGCTGTGGAATATTCGGTAATTCTCCCAAATAACTGGCATCGCCACCAATGCGAAGATTCACATTACGCGCCTGCAAATCTGCGAAAAGCTTAAGGTCGCCCCATGCCTTTTCCCATTTAATAAAACCGGCAATTTCGTCCTTCTCGCTAAACTCCTGATTGTAAGGGTTGCTACGATCGGGAACTACAAACTGGGCGTTCTCTCGCCAAAAGCGGTAGGCATGTAAGCCAATGTTAAAATTACCTACCGGAGTTTGATGATTAAAATTGGTCATAGCCCCTAGGTGATCATTGTAGAGCGGGAAATTATACTGAGTTAAAGTTCCAGTGCTGTCGCGAAAACCTGAAGGGAAATCACCGCCGGCGCCGCCGTAATATACCGTGCTCACCAAATTGGTTTTATCGCCGATGCGCCAGGTATGTTGCAATTGAAATAACCACTGACCGAAATCGTCAATATCATTTTCTTCTAGGTAATTGGTGCGAGGGTCTTGCTGGATATCGGCCAAAGAAACCGGTATGTAAGCCAAACCATTTTCGCTACGACCAGCAAAACCGGTCAGTTTCAAGGCATGTTTCTCGCCAAAATAGCCGCCGGAAAAAAACAATGAATTTGATAAAGTACTGCTATTATCGCGGTAACCATCGCTGCTCATATGACTCATACGAGCGTAAAAAGCAGTACGATTTTCCATTAAACCGGTATGCGCCTCAACGCTAGCCCTTTGACTGTTAAAAGAACCTCCGGTTAACTGTAACTCAGCACTAGGCTTGGATCTGGTCAATGAAACGGACTCGAAGTTTACCGAACCAGCATAGGAGGCCACCCCATTAGAAGAGGTTCCCACTCCTCGCTGTACCTGAACCGACTCAATGCTATTTCCAAAATCGACAAAATTGGAGAAAAACACCCCTTGATCGATCATATCATTTAAGGGCACTCCGTTGAGCGTAATATTGATCCGACTTTGATCAATACCCCGTAATCGCATTTGACCATAGTTGCCAAAATTGGTTCCAGATTCGGAATAAGATAAAATAGCTGGACTTAATCGCTCCAAAAGGAAGGCCCCGTCTTGGCCTTGATAAACCGCTTGAATATCTTTTTTAGATAAAGTGACCTGCGCCACCGGCGCTTTTTCGGAAGCACGCACCGCAGAGATGGTTACTTCCTCCAGTTGCTCAACACGCAAACTGTCTGACTGAGCATTTAGATTTAGGCTGCTCAAGCCCATGGATGCAAGAACAAAGAATAGTTGCCTTTTCATAATAATACGCTTATGAAAAGAAACCGGGGTATGCTCCTTTTGCAGTTTTAAAAATCAATTCCCTTAAAAAATACCTACGCCGGCATTACCCGGATCAGGCTCATGCGCCGGAAGCGCATTTGGGTATAATCTCAGCCTTTTACTAAGTGTAAAAAGCACCCCGTGAGAAGCGGCAAAGCTATAACCAAAAAAGAAAAGACCCAATAGTTGAGAACAAAAAGAAGCTTCTAGTTTTGCCGCACCAAATTGAACCCATGTTAAGAATCAGAACCCTATTATTAGTACTTTGTTCTCAATGGGCCCTCGGCCAAGAAATGCTCGATACCGTAGTAGTTTCGAGTGCCCGAATGGAGCAAAGCTTGTTAAACAGCAACCGCAATGTCCAAGTGATAAGCGGGGAAGAGATCGAAAAGGCCCCGGTAAACACGGTGGCCGAATTATTGGATTTCATGGTTGGGATCGATGCCCGCCAGCGCGGCATCTACGGCACCCAAACCGACCTTAGTATTAGAGGAGGAAACTTTGAACAAGTATTGGTCTTGGTAAACGGAGTGCGGCTGGCCGATCCACAAACTGGACATCATTTAATGAACTTACCGGTAGCCAAAGAAGACATTGCCCGGATCGAAGTGCTCCTGGGCGGTGGCTCCTATATTTTTGGTGCCAATGCCTTTAGTGGCGCCCTGAACATAATCACCAAAGAAGCAACCAGCAATAGCACTACTGCTAAAGTGAGCTACGGTTCCTTTGAAACCTTGCAAAGCCAGCTTAGCCAAAATTGGGTTGGCGACAAACATCAAAGCCGCATTTCCATTGGTCATAACCGCTCGGAGGGCTTTAAGCGAAATACCGATTTCAGCCACACTAATCTTGCTTTGAACAGCAAGGTCGAAATCGGTGAAGATCAACTGGTATTGCAAGCAGGCTATACCGATCAAGGCTTTGGTGCGCAGAACTTCTATTCGAACACCTATCCAGAGCAGTATGAGATGACCCGCACTTTATTCGCCAGTGCAAATTGGCAAAGTGAAGGGGTCATTGATTGGGACCGTCAGGTATATTGGCGACGTAATTGGGATGAATTCCAGTTATACCGAGAAAGTGATGACTTTTATCAATACCGCAACGGGTTATTCATTAGTGATTTAGATACCGCCCCAAGCTGGTACACCAAACACAACTACCATCGCAGCGATGTAGCTGGAGCCAAGGTAGATGGCACCTGGAAAAATAAACTGGGCACCACCGCTTTTGGATTGGACTATCGTTTCGAGCAGGTGCGCAGCAACAATTTAGGAGATAGTCTGGAAAACCTTATCGACATCCCTGGCCAGCGCGAAGCCTATTACCTTGGCGCGGAAAGACACAATATTTCTGGAGCCCTACAGCATTTAGTAACTATTAAAGGCTTTCAGCTGAGTGGCGCCTTGCAGTTAAACTATAACAGCGACTTTGGCTTTGGTGCATATCCCGCCTTAAATGCCGGCTACCGCATCAATAAAACTCAAAAAGTATACGGTAGTATAAATCGTTCATTCCGCTTTCCTTCCTACACCGACCTTTATTATCGCTTAGGCGGTGCTATTGGCAGTAGTGATTTGAAACAGGAAGAATCGATGAATTACGAAATTGGCTACCGCCTCATGCAAAATGGCTGGTACCTCAATTTAAGTTTATTCAGACGGGCCGGTAAGAATATCATTGACTGGACCCAAGCTTGTGACACTTGCGACCTAATTGCAGGCAACACCAATGAGGTGAACTTCAATGGTTTAGAATTTAGCCTCCGACGTCAATTCAAAAATAACCTACTTGGCTTTAAATCAGCCGAAATAGGTTATGCCTACCTGCAAAACGAAACTCAAGCTGGAGCAGAGATCTATCGTTCCTTATACGTATTTGACTATTTAGAGGACAAATTAAGCCTTAGGCTGCAACAAAGTTTAATGGAGAACTTTAGTATATCCTACTTCTTCTCCTATCAAAAACGAGAAGGCGAGTACACCAATGCTTCTACCGGGGTAATGGAAGAGTATCCTGAAGTGTTTCTCATTAATCTTAGCCTTAATTATCAATGGAAGGACTTCAACTTCTTTGCCAATGCACAAAACCTGCTCGATCAAATGTACTTTGACCGGGCTAATGTAGAGCTATCAGGACTTTGGGCAACGGTGGGAATACGATATCAGTTTAATTATTGATCTTGATCGGAATCGAGCTCTTTGCGTATCTCGCCGAGGGCTTGTTTGATCATTTTCAATTTATCTACCACTTCCGAAATTTTAGCCGTATCGGCGTGATTTTCTTTGAGCTTGGCCTTCGCCCCTTTAAGGGTGAAGCCTCGCTCTTTCACCAAGTGGTATATTATCTTGAGATTCTTAACATCCTTTGGAGTGAAGAGACGATTTCCCTTTTTGTTCTTTTTGGGCTTAAGGATCTCAAATTCCTTTTCCCAGAAACGAATCAAGGAAGTATTCACATCAAAGATAGCCGCCACCTCACCAATGGTATAATACCTTTTCTCCTCGTCTAAAATATCTTCCATTAGTCAAAGGATTGGTTAGACTGACTGGCCATATCGATAATGGTGCTAAACTCGTCTGCGGAAAGTTCGCCATAGTAGAAGTTCACCGGATTGAGTTTTTTACCATTGTGATGCACTTCATAATGTAAATGCGGCCCGCGCGAACGGCCTGTGTTTCCAACAAAACCGATCAAATCGCCCCGTTTTACTTTTTGACCTCGACGTACATTATAATCGTTCAAATGTGCGTAGATGGTGATATAACCATAACCGTGATCGATACGAATATGACGGCCAAAACCACTAGATCTGCTATCGGCCCTAATTACCGTACCATCGCCTGTGGCGTAAACCGGGGTTCCAGTTTCGGCCGAAAAGTCCATGCCGTAATGCATCTTACGTGTCTTGGTAAAGGGGTCCAATCGCCAACCATAGCCCGAAGCCATCCGCTTTAATTCTTCATTTGCCACCGGCTGAATGGCGGGAATACTAGCCAAGAACTCCGTTTTATCCTTCGCCATTTCTACGATCTCATCAAAGGATTTCGTTTGCACGTAAACCTGCTTTGTGAGATGATCGAGGCGCTTGGCGGTCTGTTTGATCAAATCGGTATTTTCAAAACCATCGAGACGCTTATAGCGGTTAGCTCCACCAAATCCGGCCTGACGCACCGAGGCGGGTAAGGGCTCGGCCTCAAAGATTACCCGATAAATATTATCGTCGCGATCCTGCAGATCTGCCAATACATTAGACACCTGATCCATGCGCTCGTTGAGGATGGAATATTGGATCTTCATATTCTCCAATTCCCGGCGTAAACGCTTCTCCTTCGGGGAATCGATAAAGGTATCTGCCACCATGTAGAAGAGAAATCCCATTAGGGAAACCGATGCCAAATAGATCAAGGTCTGCTGCAAACGATAGGCAGGAGTTTTCTCTATTTTTCGATATGATAGTGTTTTCGGGTCGTAGTAGTACTTGACCTTCGCCATAATCCTTAATTTTGGCCCAAATTATTTAGGCAACTAATTTACCAAGCTTTGGAAGCTTAAATAATATAGACAAAGTTACGTAATAAACACCCCTTTGTGTAATTCCATATGACACAAGCTACATCTTGGACCGCTAAAAAGATTCGCCAGAAGTTCTTAGACTTCTTTAAAAACAGAGAGCACGAAGTAGTTGCCTCTGCCCCCATGGTAATTAAAGGTGACCCCACCTTAATGTTTACTAATGCGGGTATGAATCAATTCAAAGATGCTTTTTTAGGTCACGCCAAACCTAGTTCTTCGCGTATAACCGACACCCAGAAATGCCTGCGGGTAAGCGGCAAACATAATGATTTGGAAGAGGTCGGACACGACACCTACCACCACACCATGTTTGAGATGCTCGGTAACTGGAGCTTTGGAGATTATTTCAAGGAGGAAGCAATTGCTTGGTCCTGGGAACTATTAACCGAAGTATACGGCTTGGATAAAGATCGCCTCTACGTAACCGTTTTTGAAGGCGATGCGATCGAAAAACTACAGCGCGACACAGATGCTGAAAAAGCTTGGGAGAAGTGGATCACCCCAGAACGAATTCTGGACGGCGATAAAAAAGATAATTTCTGGGAAATGGGGGCTACCGGACCATGTGGCCCTTGTAGTGAAATACACATCGATTTACGAAGTGATGAGGAACGCGCTTCGATAGATGGCGCCACCCTAGTTAACCAAGATCACCCACAAGTAGTGGAAGTTTGGAACTTGGTATTCATGGAGTTCAATCGAATGGCCGATGGCTCTCTGCAAAAGTTACCCGCACAGCACGTAGATACCGGGATGGGTTTCGAAAGACTTTGCATGGCCCTACAAGGCAAAAAGTCGAATTATGATACGGATGTGTTCCAGCCTTTGATCCAAAAGATCTCGGAGATCACCGGGGCGAAATACGGAGCATCCGAGAAAAGTGACATTGCTTTAAGGGTTATCTCCGACCATGTTAGAGCCGTGGCATTTGCCATTGCCGATGGACAATTACCTTCTAACAATGGTGCCGGATATGTGATTCGCCGCATCTTACGCCGGGCTATTCGTTATGGTTTCTCTTACCTCGATGCCAAGGAGGAATTCATCTATAAATTGGTAGATATCCTTGCCCATCAAATGGGAGACTTCTTCCCAGAGATCGAAAGTCAACTGGAATTGGTAAAACGCGTTATTCGCGAAGAAGAGCATTCATTCTTGCGTACTTTAGAGCAAGGCTTAAACCGCCTGGAGCAAATTGCAGATGAAGGCGGAAAGCTCATTGATGGCGCCAAAGTTTTTGAACTTTACGACACTTTCGGTTTTCCACCAGATCTTACGGCTTTGATCCTCCGTGAAAAAGGCAAGAGCTTCGATGAGGCAACCTACCAAGAGGAAATGAAAAAGCAAAAAGACCGCGCCCGCTCCGCTACTAAAATGGATACCGGCGACTGGGTGGTAATCAAAGACGATGACCGCGAAGAATTCATTGGTTACGACCAAACTGAAGCTACCGTGCGGGTAGCGCGATACCGAGAAGTAAAGGCTAAAAAGAAAACGCTCTACCAAATCGTGTTGAACCTTACTCCCTTCTACCCCGAAGGTGGTGGACAGGTTGGCGATACTGGCATTTTGCAAAATGATGAAGAAAGCATCAAGATCTTCGACACCAAAAAAGAACATGGTCTAATTATTCATTTTGCCGATAAGATCCCCCAAAACCCACACGCTGCCTTCAAGGCGATCGTAGATAAATCAAAAAGAAAAGACACCAGCTTAAACCACAGCGCTACCCACTTATTACACGCAGCCTTGCGAGAAGTATTGGGTACGCACGTGGAGCAAAAAGGTAGCTTAGTAAAACACGACCACCTTCGTTTCGATTTTAGTCACTTTAGCAAGGTGGAAGCGGAAGAACTTGAGCAGATCGAGAACTTGGTAAACACCCGCATCCGCGACAATGCACCCCTGGAAGAATTCCGTACCATTCCGATCGAAGAAGCGAAGGAAATGGGAGCCATGGCCCTTTTCGGCGAAAAGTATGGTGACACCGTAAGGGTGATCAAATTTGGCGAAAGTATTGAGCTCTGCGGTGGTATTCACGTGGGGGCTACCGGCGAAATTGGCTTGTTTACTATTGTTTCGGAAGGAGCAGTTGCGGCCGGCGTGCGACGCATAGAAGCCTACACTGGAGCCAGCGCCCAACAGTACCTTAAACAAAAGGCCCAGACCCTTCAAGCGATTCAGGAAGAATTAAAATCTCCTAAGGACCCACTTGGCGGTTTAAGGAAGATCAAAGATGAAAACGCTAAGCTTAAAAAAGAGATCGAGTCTTTTAAGCAAGCTCAAGCGCAAACGGAGAAGAAAGCTTGGCTAAACGCAATTGAAGATAAAGGTAACTTCGAGCGTTTAGTATTAGAAACCGACCTGGATGGCAAGAGTATTAAAGATGCGCTATTCCAATTAAAGGGGGAAAAACCAAATTTGGTGGCAGTTGTTGGTAGCAAAAGCGATGGGAAAGTACAATTAGCCGTAGCTTTAGGCGATGCTATTTTAAGTGCTTCCGACTGGAAAGCCGGAAATATCGTTAAGGAACTTGCCGCAAAAATAGGCGGCGGTGGCGGCGGACAGCCAGGTTTTGCCATGGCGGGAGGCAGCAAACCCGAAGGACTTAAAGAGGCTTTGGAAGCCGCAAGAGAACTATTAAACTAAGGTGATGAAAAAACTGCTCAGCTTATTGTTGATCATTTCGGCCGGTTGCTTACTGGCCCAACCCGATGATGATATCGTTTATTATACCGATTCGGATGTCAAGGACTCGCGATTCAACCTCGCTCTAAATCTCAATCCTTACTTCACAGATATGCGGCTAATTAACGACGATGCCGAAAACAGCCTCTTTGAAACGTTCTCAGAAGAAATCCAGGCCGATGGAGCCTTTCGCTTAGATTATGGTTTGGATGTGTTTTACGAAATCGGACCATCTTTTCACGTAGGTTTAGGCATCGGGCGCTCCTACGGTGGTTATACTTGGCGCAACGTAACATTTAGCGATAGTTTCAGCACAGTTCCCTTAGACAATAAAGTATCGGTATCCATGTGGTCCATACCTCTCAAGATCAATTTCAATACCGAGATCTCGGATGTATTTAGCTTGGAAGTGGTTCCTATGGTGGAACTTAATTTTATCGATAATTATAATGCCATCTGGTCCTTCCCAACGGCCTCAGCTATCCCAGACACTAGTTTTAATCTTAACGATCGTCTGCGCGATCTTAATTGGAGTGTAGGTATCGCTCTTGGTGGAACTTATTGGTTCACCAATGAATGGGGACTATTCTTCCGTGGCTCGGTAAAGTATATGCTTAACGATATGGTTCAAGCGAGCGACGAGCTCCCTTGGCCACGCGAAACCTTAATAAACTTCGGCGCCAACGCCGGGATTCGTTTGAGATTTTAAGGAACTAAGACCGCTTCCACCACGTCGGGCCCAGCGCCATCGTCAGCCGTGAAAGTGATCTGGATTTGACTAAAATCGGCATTAGCCGTACCACTGCCCACAAAGTTCACGCCTTGGCTCTGTTGACTGGGTAAGCTCAGGCTGTTGCCCGAAACTACCCCTGCCACCCGCACCTGCGGTTCATTGTATAATCCTTGGATTACAATTTCGTCGTCTTGCGTGCCAGCAGTAATATTTATCGAGTAGAATTGTGGATGATTGATCCCCGTGTTTTCGGTAACCTGCCAAGTGCCTAAATAATTATCCCGGTTTGCGGAGGGATCCTCAAAAGGATTGTCTTCCTCACATGCAATAAGAAAGGAAAATAGTAGCGCTGTTAAAGCGTATTTCCACCATGCGCTATTCTTCAGATTCCTTTTTCTTTTGGTAAGAGTCATTGAGTGCCTTTACAACTATATCGGTAATATCATAACTAGGGTTGGCCGATAGCAGATTACTCGCAGGATCATAACTGTAAATGAAATCATAACCATTCTCTAGTCGCAAGCTATCTAAGATAGCATCCATATCTTCCATGATCAACATGGTAAGTTCTTGTTCCTCCCGAGCTAACTCTTGGGTGCGCTCATCGCGATATTGCAGTAATCCCTGCTGAATTTGCTGCAACTCCATTTGAGTTTGCTGGATTTGTTCCTGACTCATTGAAGCAGCTTGCTGCTCCAATACCTTAAAGTTTTCTTGAAATGCCTCATTGCGGCGGGCCAACTCAGACTCTATCTCCTTAGCCTTGGTCTCTAATTTACCCTTCAACTCTTTATGTAGCTCATACTTGGTTAAAAGGGTATCGGTTCGTACGAAAGCTAGTCTCAGTTCACCTTCCGATTTGGGAGGCATTTTGCTTTCAGTGGAAGCTTCTGCGCCACCATTATTGATCCCCAAATAAATTACACCGGCTAAAGCAATTACTGAAAGAATAGTTCCAAGGTTCTTCATCGAAAAATTTAGTTTCCACAAAGGTACATATTAGTGAGTTCTAAGCGGAATGTCCCAGACAATTCTGAAATCTAGATACTCGGCTACCTGAGCATGTGCCTTTAAGCCAGGGCCAAAGCCAAAGTTCTCATAGGGATAGTACAGCAACAAGTACCTTTGATACCATGAAGCCTCTGCCCCATATTCTTTATAAAGATAAACTCCGGCGGCCTGACTAAAGACGAATTTCCCTAGGAGAAACTCATGACCGAATAAGAGTGCGAATTGGTTGTGATCGGAAGCCAAACCCAGATCTTCGATTTGCCGGCGATAGGCTAAATTATTTATCCACTCTGCTCCAGCAAACAGCGCGGATGAGCGCCCTACTTGCTGTGAAAACCAGAAAGCTAGCCCCGAAACCAAATAGGTTACATCCTGCTCTTCACTCCCCTCGCCAACTGTACCGCCCGCTTGTGCTGCCAAAGATCCCATAATTCGAAATTCCTGCTTGGCTTCTGTCCAAAGAAAGGGATTGCGTTGCCCCGCTTTAAAAAAAATGGCTTGTGGACTGTAGTCAATATTAAAACTAAGCATGGGGTAATTAAGCCCTTTATTGGGCTCACGTATACCCCCATTAGAAGTGTGATCGTAACTCGCTTGCAAAGCCACGCGCCACTGGTCGCTAATTACGTGAGCTACCCCTAAGCCCAGCGAAACATAGGCACTTACCGGTAAACTATAACTTAAATTTAGGGGATTACTAAGTTCATCATAGGGTTCGCTTAAATAGATCAAACCCAAGCCCGCTCTAATTTGTAAGAACCAATCGTCGCTCAGTTTATACCAGGGCTCCAAGAAACCCTGCAGGGGTATTCCCCAACCTAATACCGAGGGATTATCATAGTAGTGAAAGCCGGTGCTGAGGCCCACCCGAGGAAAACAATGACAGCTTTCCCAGTGATTGGAATCTAAAAGCCAGGAATTATAACTCAGATTAAATGCGGTAGGATAAGACTGTCCAATTGGCGCCACATCCTGAGAGTGAAGGAATAAAAAGCCCTGTTCAATATCCAAGGTATAAGAGGCTTGCGCCTGAAGCGATTTAAAGGCGAAACAAACGATTGCCAGCATCACCGCTCTCACGGCTGCCTTAATTTATCATACCAAGCCTTATATGTCATTCGCATCCAACGGCGATGCATTTTAGTAGAAAAATGTAATCCGTCACTAGCGATCAAACTCGGATCCTGGAGACCTGCTCGGCTGCTGGTGGTTATATCGAAAAAGTCCAAGCCCAGTGAATCACAGATTCCTTTTTGAGCCCTATTGAAGTCATCGATCTTTTGGGCGATAAGGGCACGATTGCTACTCCCCGCCGGACTTACCCCCCAATCGGGAATACTGTAAACCATCACCTTTTGTGGGTTTCCCCTGGCCAAAGCGATCGCTTGCTCAGCTAAGGCGCGAAATTCGACCCGATACTCGGAAATAGAACGACCTTGGTACTGATTATTGACACCAATAAGAAGTGAAACCAGGTCGAAATTGGAATCGGGCTGCGCCGTATCTATACCTTTTTGCAGATCGGCGGTAGTCCAACCGTTGGTAGCAATTACCTTGTAAAAAATCGAGTCATTAGCAGCCGAACGTAAAGAATCTCGCAATAAAGCGGCATAACTACTGTCTCGACCAATGGCTGTGCCTATGGTATAGGAATCTCCCAAAGCCAAATAGCGAAAGCTCTCCCGGGGCGCCTGATCAGGCGCTTCCATAGGTGCAGCCTTATTGCATGCCAAAGAGATAAAAATAGTCCAAAAGAGAAGTATTGCGCGCATATTCCAATTTCTGTAAAGCTAAAAAGCAAGAAGCGGTTTAGCAATATTACCTTTGCCCCATGGAAATTACCAGCGCAGAATTTACGATCAGTAATACGAAGATTGAACATTGTCCTAAGGACGGCAAACCAGAATACGCTTTCATCGGCCGCTCTAATGTGGGTAAAAGCAGCCTTATAAATCGCTTGGTGGGCATTAAAAACTTAGCGCATACCTCAGGTAAACCGGGTAAGACTCAGTTGATCAATCACTTTATGATCAATAATTCTTGGTACCTAGTTGACCTTCCGGGCTACGGTTACGCCAAGGTTTCCAAAACTTCGCGTCAGAAGTTCCAAAAGATGATCGAAGATTATATTCTGGAAAGGCCCAATTTGATCAATCTATTTGTTTTGATCGACTCGCGCCACGAACCGCAAAAGATCGACCTAGAATTTATGGAGTGGTGCGGGGAAAACGGAATTCCCTTCTCTATGGTATTCACCAAGATCGACAAGCTGAAGACCAACCAGCTCAATAAGAACCTGAAGGTCTATTTTAAAAAGATGTTGGAAACCTGGTCGGAAGTGCCGGTTCATTTCGCCACCTCCGCCGAAACTGGTGCAGGAAAAGCAGAGATCTTAAGCTATATCGGACAGATCAATAAGCAAATCGGTCACACCGATTAACCTCGCTTCAAAACGTTAAGTTTCTCGCCTAAACTTACCGCATAATCGCGTAATTCTTGAGCCAACTCCTTTTCGCCTCCGGCACGCTCTAAAGTATCGCCCAGGGCAAGGATGTTTTGGTGAATGTACTTTTTCATCTGATCCAAGGGCATTTCCTTGGTCCAAAGATCGATACGCAAAGTTTCTTGAGCTTTTTCGTCCCATACCGAGATCATCGCTGCCTTGGTCTTGGACTCTTGCACGCCGCTATCGGGCGCCGACCAGGTGAGTTCTTCAGGGACACGGTTTTCATCTAAACCAACTTGAATGGAAATATCGGAAGTATGCTCTACGGCCATGGATCTAAATTTTGGGCAAAGGTAAGCTT
>CBFHJH010000007.1:10706-48423 GCA_965656185.1 Croceimicrobium sp. | reverse complement strand
TTATGGCTTGTAGCCTGAAAGTTTAAGCAACTTTCTACTGTCTGACTCGCCTAAAAGCTGACTCAGCTCTTGCTTAGGGTTCTCTTCCGCGAAAGCGGCAAAGATCTTATAACCAAACCAGCGACCAATGCGACCCGGAGTCTCTTGATCGATTTTGGTACGGAATTTAGAAAACGGAGCGACGTCCAAGAAACGACGATTCACCGCCTGATCACTTCTAAAAAGTAACTCATTCTCAATAAAGTAGACCCACATCTCTTTCTCATGCGCCTTGGCAAAAAGCAATTTCTTTGGTGGATATTTCAACAAATTGGCTTCGTCCAAGGCAGGATATAGCTTCCTAGTAAGCCAAAGCACTTTTCCGTGATAGAGCATTTCACTTAAAAAACTAGCGGGCTCTTGCGGTTTTTGCACTTTAGATACCGCCAAAGCATAAGCCAGGTCGCGGAGTAAGAACTGCGGCTGACGCTCGTATTGCAGGTAAACCGGTAAGGTTGCATAATAATCTTGCCCCACCTCCCCGAGGTACAGGTCGTTGGCAATAAAAATAAAAGGGGGCGAAAAAATGACCGGGAAATTAAAGTCTAAACGCGAAATATAGCTGTACAACTTTAGGCTGTCCTGTAGGCTAAAGTAGTAGTAATAGCGCTTCAGAATTTTATTGGCTTCTGCCTGATAAGCCTCCATATCGCCCAGCACCTCTTCACTTAATTGATACAGCTCATTCTGAAGCTTATCCTTGCGTTGATTTAACCAAAAAACATCTTCCGTTTCAGACGAAAAGAAAGGACTGTAATCGGCTTTAAGGCGCTTAAGTTCGGTTTCGAAATTGGTGGTATCCGATTCAAAAAAGGCCCTATCGAAGCGTTGGATCTCCGTTTCCACCGGAACCTGATCCAAGGGAACTTCGGGATCCTCAGAACAAGAAACTAAGTTTAGAACTAGGCTCGTAATAAAGATGTTAAATAAAAGCTTCCTTTGGAGGTGCCTCATTGTACTTAGGGTCTTAATTTTGTTCAAATCTAATCCAATTCTATGCGAATCCTAGCAAGTCTAATTGCACTCTTGATCTATAGCAACCTGTACGGACAGGAACGTAAATTCCAATTGGGAATTATGGGCAGCAGCCAAATTAGCTATATCAACACCAATCAGACCAATGCAGACGGTGGGGGAACCTTACTTTTTGGTTTTGGTGGTTTAGCCGAATATCACTTTGCCGATCGCTATTCTTTTAGCTCTGGTTTTGAATTCTTGAATAGAGGTGGTTCACTTTCCATTAACGATACTACCGGAGATTACCGCGCACAATACATTCAGATCCCCCTGCAAATAAAAATGCGCACGCGCCAATTTGGCTACTCTACTTATTTCGCCGAGATGGGTTTTGCCATTGGTTTTGAAACTGGAGAAGAGGTAGAATGGGAACCCGGCGACCCCAACGGAGGCGCCAATAGTCTGGTGGGGCTATTCGACGCAAATTTCCGCATTGGCATTGGCATGGAATACGACCTCGGTGGCGAAACTAAGCTTTTAGGAAGACTGCAATACCATCGTGCTCTTGCCAATAACTTGCTGGCCGACGAAGACCCACGACTGGATGAACAATACCAGTATCGCTTCGATTATATCTCTATTAGCGTAGGCGTATTATTTTAACTATGGACCGTAAAGGAGTAATTGAGCACATTGTAAATTGGCTGAAAAGCTATACCGAAAACTCTGGCACTAAAGGCTATGTGGTTGGGGTTTCAGGAGGCATCGACTCGGCGCTTACCTCTTCTTTGGTAGCCGCCACCGGTTATCCCGTAACATGCGTAGAAATGCCGATCTACCAAAGTCCAGACCAAGTAAGTAGAGCGCGTAAGCATATTGAAGAATTACAAAAGAGACATTCTAATGTTAGTAGGGTTCAAGTAGACCTCACCCCTGTTTTCGATCATTTTTTATCGGCCCTTCCCAATGTACCCAACAGCGAGCAAAAAGAGATGAGCTTAGTTAATTCGCGCGCCCGCTTGCGAATGACCACGCTATATTATTTTGCGGCTTTGGAAGGAAAATTGGTAGCGGGAACCGGTAACAAAGTGGAAGATTTTGGTGTAGGATTTTACACCAAATACGGCGACGGTGGCGTAGACCTTTCGCCCATTGCCGATCTTTACAAAACTCAAGTATTCGAGCTGGCCGAAGAAATGGAAGTGATCGATGAAATCTTAGAGGCCCCTCCTACCGACGGCCTCTGGGGCGATGATCGCACCGATGAAGATCAACTCGGGGCCTCTTATCCCGAGCTAGAGTGGGCCATGGAACAACAAAAGGCCGGGAAAAAAACCAACGACTTCAATGGACGTGAAGCCGAAGTAATGAAGATCTACACTCGCCTGCACCGGGCTAACCTGCACAAAATGGAGCCTATTCCGGTTTGTGAAATTCCTAGCGAACTCTTAGCCTAGAGCTTTAGGGCACTGAGAAACATTAGACTATCTTTGCCAAAATTTTAAGTTTTGGGCAATATCGTCGCCATCGTAGGGAGACCCAATGTTGGGAAATCCACTTTCTTTAACCGACTTACCGGTCAGCGTAAGGCCATCGTCGATTCGGTAGCAGGAGTTACCCGGGATCGCCTTTATGGCAAGGCCGAGTGGGCCGGTCGTGAATTTTCCGTAATCGACACCGGTGGTTATATCATTGGCAGTGATGATGTCTTTGAAGAAGAGATTCGTAAGCAGGTACAGATCGCTACCGAAGAAGCAAATTTGATCATCTTTTTAGTAGATGCCGAAGAAGGCATTACCGGAATGGATGAAGAAGTGGCAAATTTCTTACGCAGAACTGAGAAACCGGTAATGCTGGTCGCCAATAAAGTTGACAATGCCCTTCGAGTGACGCAAAGCGCCGAATTCTATGGCCTAGGCTTGGGTGAAGTGCACAATATTTCGGCGAATAATGGCAGTGGTACGGGAGAGATGCTTGATGCCATGGTAGAGCTTTTGCCCGAAGATAAGGTCGAAGAAGAACTAGATATTCCTAAGATCGCGGTAATTGGTAGACCCAATGCTGGGAAATCATCTTTCATCAATGCCATTACAGGGGTAGACCGCAATATCGTTACTGATGTGGCTGGCACCACGCGCGACTCCATCAATACCCGCTACAACCTGTATGGAAAGGACTTCATTTTGGTAGATACAGCCGGGTTAAGGAAAAAATCTAGGGTGCATGAAAACCTGGAATTCTACTCAGTTCTAAGATCGGTAAGGGCAATCGAAGACGCCGACATATGTATGCTTTTGGTAGACGCCGAACGTGGATTCGAAGGTCAGGACCTATCGATCTTTGCCTTGGCCGAACGCAACCGCAAGGGAATTATAGTATTAGTAAACAAATGGGACTTACTGGAAAAAGACACCCATACGGCTAAAAAATTCGAAGCACAGATTCGCGAACGGGTGGCTCCTTTTAGTGATATCCCGGTAGTTTTTATGTCGGTCCTAAATAAACAAAGAATCTACAAAGCAATCGAAGAAGCGGTGGCGGTATACGAACGTCGTAGTCAGCGTATCCCAACCCGCAAGCTCAACGACCTAATGTTACCGATCATTGATGCTTACCCACCTCCCGCTACTAAGGGGAAATTGATCAAGATCAAATTCTGTACGCAGCTGCCTACCAAGAATCCTAGTTTTGCCTTTTTTGCCAATTTACCGCAGTATGTGAAGGATCCTTACAAGCGCTTCTTGGAAAACAAGTTGCGTGAAAATTATGATTTCAAGGGAGTTCCAATTCAGATCTATCTGCGGAAAAAATAATTAAGAAGTAAGCTTTTTAAATACGTCCTCTAAACTCGCCGATTGCTTTTGGATTTCAAGCACAGCGGCTTCATGCTCCACGGCGAATTTGAATACCTTAGAGCGTAGATCAACATCTGGTCGGGCCTCCATCAACCATTTATTCTCCCCTAGTTCCTCTGCTGCTTTTAAGCCAGATATCTTCTTGAGAGCGGATTTTGTGAAAGACTTGTCGAACTCTACTCGGAAATGAATGCCTGAAGCCAATTCCTTCAGGTCTTCTATTGGTCTATCGGCAACGATCTTGCCTTTGTTTATGATGATCACCCGGTCGCAAAGAAATTCTACCTCTTGCATGATATGAGTGCTAAGCATAACCGTTTTATCAGCACCGGCTTCTTTGATAAGCTGACGGATTTCCACTAATTGATTCACATCCAATCCCGTAGTTGGCTCATCCAAGATCAGTACTTCTGGCTCATGAATAAGGGCTGCTGCCAGACCAACCCTTTGTCGGTAGCCCTTGGACAACTGACCCACTTTTTTATTCTTCTCGGGACTTAAGCCCACCTTTTCGATCATAGCATCAACCTTCTCTTTTGAAACCTGATGCAATCCGGCAATGAACAATAGATACTCCTTTACATACATCTCCAAGTAGAGTGGATTGTGCTCGGGCAGATAGCCCACTCTTTGACGAACATCGATACTTTCATCGCTCACGTCCAAACCGCAGACCTTGGCCTCACCCTCACTTTGCGGAATATAGCCAGTGAGGATCTTCATCATGGTAGATTTTCCCGCCCCATTTGGACCTAGAAAACCCACGATCTCACCTTTATCAATCTTAAAGTCAACGGCATCGAGCGCCTTTTGCTCGCCATACAGTTTTGAAAGTTGAGAAACGCTTATCGACATGCAAAGATTTTAGTGCCACGAAGGTAAAGCTTTTGTCCAAGGCAGAGATTCTGCACCTTTGCAAAATGCAAATGGAAGGATTAATCCTCAAATCGACCGGTTCATGGTACCGAGTAGGAACTGATAAGGGACTCTTTGAGTGTCGTATCAGAGGTAAGCTGCGGCTGAAGGGAATTAAAAGTACCAATCCGGTAGCGGTGGGCGATCGGGTCTTGATCGAACCTTCCCCCAAAGAAGAAGGGCAAGGGGTTATTACCAAGCTTTTGGACCGCAAGAATTACATCATCCGTAAGTCTGTGAACCTCTCCAAGCAAACCCAGATTTTAGCCGCTAATCTAGATCAGGCCCTATTGATCGCCACTTTAGAGTATCCAAAAACGCATCTGCGCTTTATCGATCGTTTCGCCATTTCGGCCGAAGCCTACGACATCCCTTTCATCTTGGTTTTTAATAAGATCGACCTTTACGATGAGTACCTTCAAGATGAGATGGAGTTCTTGCGTTTCGTTTACCAAGACGCCGGCTATAAAGTGATGGAATGTTCGGCCGAGACTGGCGAAGGTCTCTCAGAACTCAAAGCGATATTACAAAACAAGACAAGCTTGTTGAGCGGCCATAGTGGGGTGGGGAAAAGCAGTTTAGTAAACCGCTTGGAACCTAGTGTAGACCTTAAGACCAAGAGTATTTCAGCCGCCCATGAACAAGGACAACACACCACCACTTTTGCCGAAATGCATGCCCTTAGCTTCGGTGGCTATTTGATAGACAGCCCCGGGATTCGCGGTTTTGGTCTAGTGGATATGGAGGCCGAGGAGTTAGGGGATTATTTTCCAGAGATCTTTAGACTTAAAGGCGATTGCAAATTCAATAATTGCACCCATCAACACGAGCCAGGCTGTGCCGTAAAAGCGGCGGTAGAAGACAATAAACTAGCTTTTACCCGCTATGAAAGCTACCTCAACTTTTTAGAAGGAAACGACGATGATGAAACCTATCGCAAAGATATTTACGCTAATTAGCCTCGGAGGGCTATTGGCCTGCCAAGGCCCTAAAAATGAAGAACCGCCTGTACCAAGAGGGGAAAGTGATCACCTCACGGCAGCGGTACTATGGCTACAAAAAGGTGAAACGGCCCGCTTAGCCCGGGAACAAGCTTATCAATACGCTTGGCTCTTGCTGGAAAAGCAATTAGAAACGGGACTCAAAGCAGATAGTCTTGCGGTGGTTCTCGACTTGGATGAAACAGTGGTGGACAATGCTCCATATGAGGCAAGAATAATTCAGGATGGTGGGAAATTCGAACCCGAAACTTGGTCGGAGTGGGTCCAAGAAGCTCAAGCTGATCTGATCCCAGGCGCCTTTCAATTCCTCAGTAAAGCAGACAGTGCCGGCTTTCAGATCTTTTATATCTCTAATCGCAGCGTCGAGAATCTGGGACCTACCTTAGAGAATCTTATCGCGCTGCAAGTGCCACAAGCTGATTCGAACCGAGTTTTACTACGTTCGGAGAGTTCTGATAAAACGGCTCGGCGAGAACAGGTACGTGAGACCTTTACCATCGCTTTATTGGTTGGGGATCAATTAGGAGACTTCTCCGCAGAATTCGCATCCGCGGAAGCGAAACTGCAAAACAAGATCGTGGTAATCCCTAACCCGATGTACGGCGATTTTCTAAAGCTACCCGATTCGATCAAGCAAAGTCAGCTTAACTTAAACGAGGCTTTGAAAGGCCAGTTAAATCCAAAGCGATGAGAGCCCTTATTCAGCGTTGTACCAAGGCTAAAGTTACGGTTGATCAATCCATCGTTGGAGAAATTGGCCAGGGCCTATTGGTATTTTTAGGTGTTGGCCCAGAAGACGAAACTGCAGATAGAGACTGGTTATTGCAAAAAATTCTCAAGCTTCGGATTTTTAACGATGAGGCAGGTTTAATGAACCTTTCGGTCGAAGATATCAAAGGAGAAATGCTAGTGGTTAGCCAGTTCACTTTACACGCCAAGGTCAAAAAAGGCACCCGGCCGTCCTATGCCAGAGCCGCAAAGCCAGAGCTGGCCGAAAAAATGTACGAGGAATTCTTAAGCGAGGCCCGGCAAGAGATGGGGGAACAACGAGTTGCCGCCGGTCAGTTTGGGGCAGATATGGCGGTAGATCTCATTAACGACGGTCCGGTTACGATCTGGATAGACACTAAAAACAAAGAATAATGGAAGGCATCAAAGACTTACAAGCTCAAGTAGACGAATGGATCCAAAACCACGGAGTACGCTACTTTAATGAGCTCACCAATATGGCACAACTCAGTGAGGAAGTTGGCGAAGTGGCCCGCATAATTGCCCGCCGCTACGGCGAGCAAAGCGAAAAGGAAAGGGACAAGGACAAGGATTTAGGCGAAGAATTGGCAGATGTGCTCTTCGTAGTTCTATGCTTGGCTAATCAGACTGGCACCGATCTACAAAGCGCTTTTGATCGTAAAATGGATCATAAAGCCAAACGCGATCACGATCGTCATCATAATAATGAGAAACTGAAGTAATTCAGGCCAAGCGCATTGGCTATCTTTGCAAAAATTTTAGGCTTAGGCGATGATCTACATCGAAAGAAAAGAGCGCTTTAGTGCGGCGCATCAATTATACAACCCCAATTGGACCGAAGCAGAAAATGAAGCGGTCTTTGGCAAATGTGCCAATAAGAATTTTCACGGCCACAACTTCACCCTCGTGGTTACGGTAAAAGGTGAAATAAACCCCGATACCGGCTTTGTAATGAATTTAGTGGATCTTAAAAAGATCATTCAAGAGAAAGTGATCTCAGAAGTAGACCACGCCAACCTTAATCATGATGTCCCATTCATGAAGGGCAAGTTTACTAGTACTGAGGTATTGGCCGAAGAATTTTGGAAGATCCTGGCACCTGAGATCGCTCAGCATGGTTGTGCCCTGCACAAAATTCGCTTGGAGGAAACTATTAACAACGCTGTAGAGTACTTTGGAGAATAACAAAGCGATCAATAGCTTTTAAGTAAGAGAAGCTGAAGGGCATAGGCTTGTTCTTTCGCTTTGACCCTCCGTGAAGCAATAAAAAATTAGTTTTACAAAAACCAACAAAAATGAAAGCATACGTATTTCCAGGTCAAGGCGCCCAATTTATTGGGATGGGAAAAGACCTTTACGATAATCATTCTGAGGCTAAAGAAATGTTTGAGCGTGCCAATGAAATTTTGGGATTCCGCATCACCGATATAATGTTCGAAGGTACCGCCGAGCAATTGAAGGAAACCAAGGTAACTCAGCCGGCCATATTCCTACATTCGGTGATCTTAGCCAAGACTTTGGGCGATTTTAAAGCAGATATGGTTGCTGGCCATTCCTTGGGTGAATTTTCTGCCCTGGTTTCCAATGGCACTCTGGCTTTTGAAGATGCCCTCAAGTTGGTGAGTCAGCGCGCCTTAGCCATGCAAGAAGCTTGCGAAGCAGAACCCAGCACCATGGCGGCAGTATTGGGCCTAGAAGATGCCGTGGTAGAAAAGCTTTGTGCTGAAACCGATGGAGTGGTAGTGCCCGCTAATTATAACTGTCCTGGGCAATTGGTTATTTCTGGAGCCGTACCAGCGGTGGAAGCTGCCTGCGAGAAAATGAAAGAGGCTGGGGCGCGTCGTGCCTTGATCCTACCGGTTGGGGGCGCCTTTCACTCTCCTCTCATGAAACCCGCCGAAGAGAAACTAGCCGCTGCCATTGAAGCTACAACCTTTAAACAACCCACTTGTCCGGTTTATCAAAACGTGACCACTACTGCGGTTAGCGACCCAGAGGAAATCAAGAAAAATCTAATTGCCCAGTTAACTGCTCCGGTAAAATGGACCCAAAGTGTACAAAACATGGTAGCCGATGGCGCCAGCCATTTCACAGAAGTAGGTCCCGGTAAAGTACTACAAGGCCTGGTGAAAAAAATTCACCGCGAAGCAGAAGTTGCAAGCGCCTAAACCTTATTAGTCTTCAAAGGTTAAAGCTGCCATGAATCAAAAAGTTGCCAACTGGCGCAGTCCATCTAATATTGCTTTGGTGAAATACTGGGGTAAATACGAGCCGCAATTACCGGCCAATCCCAGTCTTAGTTTTACCCTTAGGAACAGCTACACTGAAACAAGGCTCACCTTATTGGAGGAGCAGGGAAAGGGCGACTTCGATTTCGACATTTACCTGGAAGGTGAAAAAGTAGATGCCTTTAAACCCAAGATCGAAAAGTTCTTAGCGCGCATTAGTGATGAACTAGACTTCATCAAAGGGTCGAAGTTTCGGATCGATACGCACAATAGCTTCCCACATAGCAGCGGCATCGCTAGCTCGGCCAGTGGAATGAGTGCATTGGCCCTTTGTTTATTAGATCTTAAACCCGGCGCACCGGAACCAATGTCTGAGGAATTCCTCCGCCAAGCCTCCACCTGGGCTCGCTTGGGCTCTGGTTCGGCCAGCCGCTCCCTCTACCCACGGTTTGGTTTATGGGGGAAATTAGATTCGGAAAAGAAAAGCCACGACGAATATGCGATTCCTTACAGTGGCCCCGTTCATGAGGTCTTTAAGGACTATCGCGATACGATTCTTTTAGTTGAAAAAGGTCAAAAAGCGGTGAGTAGCACGGCCGGTCACGGCTTAATGGAAGGGCACCCCTTTGCCAAGGAGCGTTTTGCCCAGGCACATCGAAATATGGATGAGCTAAAGCAAATTTTAGCGAAGGGCGATCTGGAGGCATTTGGAAAGCTTATCGAGCACGAAGCGCTTACCCTGCATGCTATGATGATGACTTCAAAGCCTTATTTCATACTAATGAAACCAAACACTTTGAAGATCATTGAGGAAGTTTGGGCCTATCGGAAGGAAAGCGGCCAAGCCGTGCATTTCACACTCGACGCCGGCGCCAACGTACACTTACTCTACCCAGCAGCGATCGAACAAGCAGTGCTAAAATTCGTTAAGAAGTCATTAAGACCCTATTTAAAAAAGGGTGAGTATATTTGTGACCAAGTAGGCCACGGACCTGAAAAGCTTTGATAATGAAGAATAATCCGCTCTATTACGCCAAAATCCTCCTCTTCGGAGAATATGGAATCATCAATGATTCCAAGGGCTTGTCGGTGCCTTACAACTACTATAAAGGTGCTTTTCAGAAGGCGGACACCTTAGAAGGATCGGCTAAAAGATCCAATCAAAGTTTAAAAGAGTTTTATAGGCATTTAGAAGCATTACAGTCAAACGGCGAAATCATTGCCCCTCTTGACTTAATGGCTTTTAAAGCTGATATCGATAATGGTTATTTCTTCGATAGCTCAATTCCAGAAGGCTATGGTGTAGGCAGTAGCGGCGCCCTTTGCGCTGCCATCTACGACCGCTATGCGCAGGATCGCATCGATCCTGAAGCGGACATCAGTAAAGAAAATATTCAGCAGCTCAAGAAAGTGTTAGGTCAAATGGAATCCTATTTCCACGGAAAAAGCTCTGGCCTTGACCCATTGATCTGTTACTTACAATTACCGGTATTGATCCATTCTAAGGATGACCTTGGAACGGTAAATATTCCTCATCGCGAAGGAAAAGGCGCAATTTTCCTGTTGAATAGTGGTCAGCCTGGCGAAACCCAACCAATGGTGAACATCTTCATGGAGAAGATGAAACAAGAAGGTTTCCGCAATGTAATGAAGGAGCAGTTTACCAAGTATAATGATGCTTGTATAGCGGCTTTCCTCAAAGGCGACAGCAAACCACTTTTTAGTAATCTTAAGAAGTTGAGCCATCTCGTTTTTGAGAATTTCACCCCTATGATTCCGCAAAATGTAAAGGAACTTTGGAAGCAAGGAATCGACACCAATGCATATTACCTCAAGCTCTGCGGTAGCGGAGGAGGTGGTTTTGTCTTGGGCTTTACCCCTGACCTAGAGCGTGCTCAAAAAATGCTTAAGGACTACGATACCGAAATCATCTACCGCCTCTGATGGCCTTACGCCGGAGAGACAGGATCCTGATCTTTAAACTCTCCGCACTATTATCCTTGGTGCGGTGGTACAACATTTTCTTTCTCGCTCTGGCTCAATACCTCGCGGTTATTTTTGTTTTAAATAAACCGAGTGCCTGGAAGCAACTTTTACTAGACCCCAAGGTTCACCTCATCGTTTTTGCCTCTCTTTTTTCGGTCGCCGCCGGATATATCATCAATAACTTTTACGACCTCGAAAAGGATCTGATCAACCGCCCCAATAAAACGCTTTACGAGAAGATCCTAAAGCAAAGTACTACCCTACGACTGTACTTCTTATTCGCGACGGTTGCCGCGCTTTTTGCTTTGAGTGTTAGCTGGAATGTATTTTTCTTTTTTGCCTTCTTCAATTTTGCGCTCTGGCTCTATTCCCACAAGTTAAAGAAGATCACCTTCGTCGGTAATCTAATGGCCGCCTTGCTCACCATCACCCCCTTTTTCGCGATATTCCTCTACTTCCACCTTGAAGATCTTTTGATCCTAACCTACGTGAGCTTTATTTTATTGATCATCTTCATCCGTGAGATCGTAAAAGATTTGGAAGCCTTAAAAGGCGATGTGATTATCGGATACCCAACCATGCCCGTAACTTATGGGGTCAGCAAGACTAAATGGGTGGTGGCTCTATTTACTCTAAGTGGCCTTATTCCCGGGGCCGCGGTGGTTTATAAAGTCGGATTTGAAGGCATTAGTTATTTTATGATCATCGGGTTGGCCGCGCTTTTCTTCAGTGCCGGACTATTGGCCTTTGCCGAAAAGAAAGAACACTTTCATTACTTGAACCACCTCTATCGACTAATGATCGTTAGTGGCATCTTTAGTTTGATCCTTCTAGCTTAAGCGCTTAGCGCTGATAACTTAGGGTGCTTGCTGGTAAACCTTTTCAAAGCTCCCATCGCTGTAGCTATTCACCTTGATTCCAGAGGAATTAAAGGGAATTTCCCGTCCTAAAAGATCATAGGTTCCAATTAGCTCCTTGGTCCTCTTAGCCTCTTCTTGCAAACCTACCGGCATCTGGAATTGCCAAGTTTCCTTTAAGCGATGCCCTTGTACATCGATTCCCGTACAATAGATCAAACTAGCGTTGAGTCCTTTAAAAGCTACGCCCCCTTTCCGACCTGGTGCAGGCAAACTAGCGCGGGCTTGCCAATTCCCACTTGCTAAATCATATTCCCATAGATCGTTCTTGTAATCACCCAAACTATCTATCCCCATAACTAACCATAAGCTCGCTTGATCATACAATAGAAAAGTATGGCTGCGACCTAATTGTGGGAAGCTGTCTATCCTTTGCCAAAGGTCTAAAGTCGGATCGTATTGGAACAGATAATTCGAATACTGCCCCAAAGAGTCTATTCCAAAGATCATATATCCCACACTATCGGATGCTGCTGCCGATGAGCGCCATAAGGCCTTAGGAAGCTTGGATTTCTTAAACCACCGGTCTTGACCTATGGCATAAGCCCATAGTTCAGAAATGGCCGCTTTATCTTGACTCTTTCCTCCCAAAACATAGGCGGTGTCGCCCAAAACAAAAGTTGCTGCACCACTGCGGCCGCTATCGGGCAGCGGACTTAAAGCCGACCATTGATCCAGTAGTGGCTCGTAAACCCAAAGATCATTTAAGTATTTAGAGGCACGTACACCACCAAAAACGTAGCCCTTTCCATCCTTCTGAAATGAAGCAGCGTACTGCCTACCTTCCCCACTTGGCAAAGGGGCCACTGCCTGCCATTGGCCATTGGCCAGATCAAAAAGCCAAAAGTCCTCCTGTTCAGAAAACCAAGGGCTGAGGCCCGTGCCTAAGTAAATGGAATTACCGATCCGAAAGCCACAGGCATCGTCGCGAGCCACACCGGGAAAGCTTGGAAGGCTATTCCAGGCTTGGGACTTCAAGGATAAGTTAAAGCCAAATATTAAGAAACCTATCAATAATGGAAGTCGCATAAAACTAAAACGTACTCAAAAGATAAAATTGCACTGAATACCCAAATGCCAAGCTAATTCTTTTGGTTCTTGAGCTAAGGTAAATTAATTAAGGCTGTGTACCTTTGAGGAAAATCCACTCAAAATGTCTTCTCAAAAAGAGTATTTAGAAAATAATAAGGAGCGATTCTTAGAAGAGCTCTTCGAAATTTTACGAATTCCTAGTATTTCGGCCGATAGTCAATATAAAGGCGATGTTTTAAAGACGGCCGAAGCTGTTTCAGAAAGCTTAAAGAAAGCGGGTGCCGATACAGTAGAGATCTGCGAAACCCCTGGCTACCCGATTGTATTTGCTGAAAAGATCGTTGATCCTAGTTTACCAACGGTTTTGGTTTATGGCCACTACGATGTACAGCCGCCTGATCCGATGGAATTATGGACGACCGAACCTTTCGAGCCCACTATCCGTAAAACGGATAAGCATCCAGATGGCGCCATTTTTGCCCGGGGTGCCTGCGACGATAAAGGTCAGATGTTTATGCATGTTAAGGCCCTAGAAGTGATGAACGCCACCGGTACCTTAGCTTGTAATGTAAAATTCATGATCGAAGGGGAAGAAGAGGTAGGCTCAGAAAACCTAGGCTGGTTTGTGAAGCGCAATAAAGAAAAGCTAGCTGCGGACGTGATCCTTATATCAGACACTGGCATGATCGCCAATGACACCCCTAGTATCACCACAGGGCTACGAGGATTGAGCTACGTTGAAGTTAAGGTAACTGGCCCAAATCGGGATCTACACTCTGGCCTATACGGCGGTGCTGTGGCTAACCCGATCAATGTGCTCACCAAAATGATCGCCAGTCTGCAAGACGACAATAAGCATATTACTATACCCGGATTTTACGAAGACGTTCAGGAATTAAGTGATGCCGAGCGCAAGGCTATGGCAGAAGCCCCTTTTAACCTAGAAGCTTATAAAGAAGCCTTAGACCTAAGCGACGTACACGGCGAATTAGGCTACAGCACTCCAGAAAGAGCTTCTATCCGCCCTACCCTCGATGTTAATGGTATTTGGGGCGGCTATATGGGAGAAGGAGCCAAAACCGTAATTCCTTCTTGGGCCAAGGCTAAGATCTCTATGCGACTTGTACCTAATCAAGATCCAGATAAAATTACAGAGCTGTTTTTAAAACACTTTAAAAGCATCGCTCCTCCCAGCGTGAAAGTGGAGGTAGAGCCTCATCACGGCGGATTACCTTATGTTTCCCCGGTAGACAACCCCGGTTACCAAGCGGCCAGTGCAGCTATGGAAGAGAGCTTTGGAAAAACTCCTGTGCCAGTGCGCAGCGGAGGTAGTATCCCGATCGTAGCATTATTTGAGCAAGAATTAGGATTGAAATCGATCTTAATGGGCTTTGGGCTAGATAGTGATGCTATTCATTCTCCGAATGAGCACTATGGCCTGTTCAACTTCTATAAAGGAATTGAAACAATCCCCCACTTCTTTAAGCACTTTAAAGCGCTGAATGCTTAAGAAAGGAATCTATTAGAAAAGGGCCTCACTGTTTAGTGGGGCTTTTTTTTGATCTAAAGCTAGTACTACTTCTTGCGATTACTATGGATGAGAGCGCCTAAGGCTACCAAGAAAAGGATCATGGCCACCCAAAAACCACCATAATAAATGGCCAGTGCAACCAAGGCTGAAGCTGTAAAAGCAGCTATCGCGGTAAGGAACCAGCCCCCAATAACACTTACTACACCAGCTACCCGATAGGGCGCACTGCCGGCACCCCAGGCACGATCGGCTAAACTAGCCCCCATGGCTACCATGAAAGAAACATAGGTGGTGGAAAGAGGTAATCTTAAAGAGGAAGCAAAAGCAATTAGAATACTCGCTATTACCAAGTTAACCGACGCCCTTAATAGGTCAAAGGCAGGTTTATCATCCTCGCTAAGCTCTTGTAAAGTAAAGCGTTCTTCAATCCGCGAGAGGGTACGATTCGGAATAATGGCCGTGAAGAAATTACTAAAACCGGTTGCCACTGAGATTATTCCGCTGGAGATCTTATTGGGCTTAAAGCGTTCGTCTACCGCCCCCTGACTCCCCAATTTAACCGAAGTATCGGTCACTTTGCGTGCCTTGGCCGAGAACCATAAGGTTACTACCATGATCAAGCCAGCAATGAAAAGCAGAATTTTGGGGGTTTGCACCGCTTCGGCCAGAGAGCTCATACTAAAGGCTTCGGCTGCCAAGCCCGACTCTTGCCACATCCCATAAGATTGGTAACCCGTAATAGGCACGCCAATAAAGTTTACCAAATCGTTTCCAGCGAAAGCCATAGCTAAAGAAAAGGTACCGGCCAAGACTACGACCTTGAGTGGATTAATATTAGCCCAACGCTGTACCACGTATAACATGACCAGACTAAAGCCAAAAGTATAGAGCACGATCTGTAAGGTTTGCTCTTTGAAGAAGCGATTCACGGATGCACCAAAGTCTGCTCCCTTTATACCTTTTATCAGCAAAAAGTAGATGATAATGGTCATGCAAATAGCTCCGAAAAGCGCTCCGTATTTCTTTACGCCTCGGCGGATATTAAAGGTAAACCACAAACGAGAGATCCACTGAGCTAAGGCACCAATACTAAATGCTACGCCAATAGATATGAATATCCCTGATATGATCTGACCGGCCTTTGCGGTATTGATCAAATCCCAGATACCTAATTCGGGGTGAGTGCCATCTTGCAGCATAAGGTAACCCACCATAAAGCTAGCTCCCAATAATTCAAAAACGATAGAAACGGTGGTGCTAGTCGGTAAGCCAAATGTATTAAAGGTATCGAGCAAAATGAGATCGGTAATCATTACCGCCATGAAGACTACCATTACATCGGCAAAGGAGAAATAACCCGGATTAAAGATTCCCTTACGGGCAACTTCCATCATACCTGATGAAAAGGCCGCGCCCACAAAAACTCCTAGAGCGGCAATGATCAAAATAGTTTTCCTTGAAGCCACCTTGGAGCCAATGGCCGAAGTAAGAAAGTTTACCGCATCATTACTAACTCCTACTACCAGGTCGCCAATAGCGAGAATCAATAATGCAATAACTAAAATGAGGTAGTAGTCCATGGATGGCTCGATGAGCTTTAAATTTGGATACAAATGTTGAAATCTAATGTTATCTCCATGTTAACGATGGTAGGCTTTGCAAGAAAGAGTTACATTTTTCTGCTTCTGGGGTCCTTACTTTGCATCGCCTGCGAAAATACTAGCAATATGTCTAATCCTCACAATAAGCTCGCGAATTCTCGGAGCCCTTATTTATTACAACACGCCACTAACCCTGTAAACTGGTTTCCCTGGGGCGAAAAAGCCTTGGAGCAAGCCAAAAGCGAGGACAAACTATTGATCGTGAGCATTGGCTACAGTGCCTGTCATTGGTGCCACGTAATGGAGCATGAAGTTTTTGAAGACGACCGGGCCGCTAGGGTAATGAATAAAAGCTTCATTAGTATTAAAGTAGATCGTGAAGAAAGGCCCGATATCGATGAAATTTACATGCGTGCTCTTCAATTAATGACCAATCAAGGCGGCTGGCCTTTAAATGTAGTTTGCCTTCCCGATGGAAGACCGATTTGGGGCGCCACCTATGTACCACGTGAAAAATGGATGAAAGTGCTCCAGGAGCTATCTAAAATGTACCATCAAGACCGCGAAAAAGTACTGACCTATGCCGAACAACTAACTCAAGGGATAAAGCAAAGCCAATTGATCGCCCTTAAACGTGAAGCCCTGGAGTACAGCGAAGTGCAAGCCGATTCTGTTTTCGAAAACTGGCAAAACAGCTTAGATGCAAAGCATGGCGGCCCTAATCGAGCTCCTAAATTCCCCATGCCGGTCAACTTAAATTATTTGCTCGATTACGGCATTTTAAGCGGTAATCAAGCTGCCTTGGCTCACCTAGAACTTACTTTAGAAAAAATGGCTTTTGGTGGGATCTACGACCAAATTGGGGGCGGTTTTGCACGCTATTCGGTAGATGCTTACTGGAAAGTACCGCATTTTGAGAAGATGTTGTACGACAATGCCCAGTTGATTGGTCTATACAGCAAGGCCTATCGGCATAAGCCCAATGAACTTTATAAGCAGGTGGTGCGTGAAACGATTTCTTTTCTTAAGCGAGAGCTTCGCGACGATTCAGGTGCTTTTTACTCGGCGCTTGACGCTGATAGCGAAGGGGAGGAAGGTAAATTCTACGTTTGGCAAGCTGAGGAACTTCAAGCCCTTATTCCCAGCGAGGATTGGGCTCTCTTTGCGGCCTATTACAATGTGAACGAAAAAGGACTTTGGGAAAAAGGCCATTACATTTTGCTGCGCGACAAAAGCGCAGAACAAATAGCGGCCAACTTTCAAATAAGTACAGCAGAACTTGAGGCGCGGCTAGAGCTTTGGCAAAAAACTTTGTTTGAAGCCAGGGAAAAGCGAGTGCGTCCAGGTTTAGACGATAAGGCTTTAACGAGCTGGAACGCGCTAGCAATTAGCGGACTTTGTGAAGCTTATAAAAGTTTTGAGCAGGACGAATATTTAGCATTAGCCGAAACCACTGCTCGATGGATCCTAAAAGAACAAAGTGATGGCCTTAACCTTCGTCACGCCTGGCGTCAAGGGGAGAGTCACATCCAAGGCTTGCTTGAAGATTATGCCTTTACAATCGAAGCCTTCATCAACCTATATCAGATTACCGGTAAAACTACTTACTTAGAACATGCAGAAAAGTGGTGTAAACTAAGCCAGTCTCATTTCGAAGATCGCAATAGTGGCTTATTTTACACCCGCCCCAAAGAGGGTGAACAGCTGATTGCCCGTTCCATGGAAACGGCAGATAACGTGATTCCTAGTGCCAATGCCGTTATGGCCCATAATTTATTTAAATTAGGCTTAATTCTAGATCGTTCTGCTTACCGTGAGCAGGCACGCCAAAACTTAGGTCATCTGAAAGAACAGGTATTGGAATACGGCGAATCTTATGCCCATTGGGCTGACTTAGGCTTACACCAAGCCTACCCTTTTTATGAGGTCGTGATCAGCGGAAGCGAGGCTCAGAGTTTTTACCAAGACCTAATGAAAACGCAAGGCCCCGATCAGCTACTTTTATGGAGCGAACAAGCATCGGATATTCCAGTGTTCCAGGAACGATTGCCCACAAGTGGCACTCTGATCTATCCATGCCAGGAAGGCAGCTGCCAATTGCCCTATCGTAATCCAAAAGAGTTTCGTGAAGATTTTTCCTAATAAGGGCGTCTTCGGTAGATCTCAAAAACTCCTTTCCCCTTGATCTCAATTTTCAATTGTTCCTGCTCCTGTGAGAATTGCTCCAGAATACGGCAGAAATCATCGCGGTCGGCATTTGAATAGTCTACCCCATTACAGGCAATAATAGTATCACCAAGCTCAATTCCGGCTATATTCTGCTCTGCGATTAAGCTATTGCGGCTACCCACAATAATTCCCTGATCGAAATAAGGACCGAGTGGCCAAATGGCATTGGCCACAAAAGGCCTTGGCGACTGCAAGCCAATTTCCTTAGCCGGCCAATCGATAAAGACCCGAAAGTGCTTTAGAAAATTCATCCCCAATAAGCCCGCTCGCTTGGTTGATTCGAACTCTACCGGAAAGTAAAAATTAGTATCGGGGAAATCGAAGGAAAGCATGTGCTCTTCCGAACTATCTAAGGTTGAACCAAAAAGGCCACCACTTAAATAACCCGCTTGATCGAAGACCAAGGAGTCGGGATCTAAGCCCTCCTTAACTTTTTTGGGCAAGGATAACACCCCGCTAGAACCGGTGTCAAAGGTAATGCCACTAACTTTCAGGCCATTGATCGGCAACCGCAGCACCGGAGTACGAGTAGTCTTGGTAGTGAAAGGAATCCGGTAAGTAGTTTTACCCTGCCAATTCCAGTGGGCTTTAGATTTTGACATAATGAGGGTGCTATCGGCCGAGTTAATTTCCCAATAGCGATACTGCATCAAGTTGGCGCCTAAAACCCCATCAAAGTTCATGCAACGCAAAAGCGGACTGAATCGAAGATCTGCTTCAATAGCGGTAAAACCCTGGAATTCCTCTCCCCCCATACTTAAGGACTCTATACGCACATAATTCTGCTTATTAATCTTTCCCTGTGAATCGCGTACATTACTACGCTTCAAGACCTTCATCCCCAGTGACTCGCTAAGCTCCTTAGAAACGACCAAAGGTGCCCCACTATCGAAAAGGAAGCGGTAGCTCTTGCCGTCGATTTCTACTGGAACAATGATTAAGTTGCGTTCAATAGTAATGTCCAGCGAAATTGGGTCATCACTGCTACTGATAATACGGCCTTGTCCAAAAAGAACTTCACTATTTTTACAGGAGAAGCTCAAGGCTAAGATCAAGACAAGATTGGTCCAGTTTCTCATAAAGCTAAGATATTCAGCAAGCTACAAAAATGGAGTATACCATTGCCATTCTTATGCCCTTCAAAAACACCGAAAAGTATTTGGGTGAAGCGGTAGAATCTGTGCTACAGCAAGATTTTGAAGACTGGCAACTCATCATGGTAAATGACCATTCTACGGACCGAAGTGCCGAAATAGCGGAGGCCTATCAGAAAAAGGATTCGCGCATTCAGCTCCATTTAAACCCAGAACATGGTATAATCCCTGCTTTATCCGAAGCCTTTAACCATTGCCGGAGCAAGTACGTGGGCCGCTTTGATTCCGATGACCTGATGCCAGAAGGCCGTTTACAGAAAATGTACGATTTAATTCGCGGAGCCAATCCTAAGACTATTGTAACCGGCATGGTACAATATTTTTCGGACCGACCTATTTCAAAAGGTTATCAAAAATACCAGCAGTGGATCAATCAGGTTAATATCAGTAAACTGCAATGGTCGGAAATTTACCGTGAATGCGTTATTGCCTCTCCTAACTGGCTCATGTCTAGCGCACAATTACACGCGATTGGAGGCTTCAGTGGCTTAGAATATCCCGAAGATTATGATTGGTGTTTTCGCTGTTACCAGAATGGTTTTGAAATCGAATGCTTGCAAAGTACTACGCTACTTTGGCGAGAACACCCGCAACGGACTTCTCGCAATTCAGCGGATTATGCGCAAGAAAGTTTCTTCCAGCTAAAGCTAAAGCGCTTTTTAGAATTAGAAGAATTTACAGAGCTCTGTTTGTGGGGCAGCGGCAAAAAGGCCCGCTTGAGCGCCAGCATCTTAGACCGTCATCAGGTAGCCTTTCGGTGGATGGATCTAGAGCCCAGCCGATACCCCGAAGGAATAAACGGTCATATGATCGAGGATTATCGACGGATTCAACCTAAGCCCGGTTTAAGGCTCTTGATCGGGGTTTATCCTAACCCTTCTGAAAAACGCGCACTCGAAGACTTCCTATATTCTCGTCACTTAAAACCAGGCGAAGATTACTGGTATTTATAAGCTTTCACTCCTTAAAAGTCTTATCTTGAACAATTATCCAATTACCTCATTCATATGCATTTAAAGAACATGGGTCTGTACTCCCTTTTGGCCCTCTCATTGATTTGGTCCTGTTCCAGAGACGAGGAACCAGCGACTTCCAGCACCCCAACCCTAGTAGATCACATGAAAGATATGAGCGTAAGTTCAGATTTCGAATGGTCGGCCAGCAAAACCGGAGAGATCCTGGTTCTATTCAGTAACCCAGATAATATCTCCTTGGACCAAGAAATGATGTTCTTGGAAGATTCTAAGGGAAATGTTTTGCAAAAAGTTAGGGTCCACGGTAATTCAGCCAGTTTCGACGTTGAACTGCCTTCAAACGATGATGTTAAAATTCATTTCCCTTATACGGACCAGCGTTTTGATGTTAATGGACCCGGCCGTTATACCTTCCGCTTAGAGGACCTAGGCGGAAAACGGTCGCTTTCCCAGAACGGCTCTTGCACCAACTGCGCTCAAACCATCATTAATAATCTTGCTGAGGAGCCAGCTATTCCCGGTACATATGGTTTATTTGATGAAAGTCAGGTACCCGGTTGGGAAACCACTGCTCCAGATGGATTGATAGAAATTTGGACCGATGGTTTCTTTAACACTCCCGCTCAAGAGGGAAGGCAGTTTTTTGAGATCAATGCAAATAGTGCTGCTGCGCTGTACCAAACCCTTTGCCTTGAACCAGGCACTACCATTCGCTGGTCAGTCTTTCACCGCGGTCGTAATGGTGTCGATGTAGCTCGCGTGAAAATTGGCGAAAGTGTTGCCAACGCGGTGACTCAGAAAACAATATCGGACGATAATAATGCCTGGGGGCATCACTTCGGCACTTATGATATTCCCGCCAATCAAACCACAACGGTTTTTGTATTCGAAGCTGTATCCTCTAGTAGTGGTAGCCCCTCTTCGGGAAACCTCTTGGATAATTTCCGTATCGAATGTGATGAAGACGGTGATGGGGTACAAGATGAGGTGGATGACTTCCCTCAAGACCCGGCAAGAGCTAGTCGTTCTTTCTTTCCTAGTCACGGACGTCAAACAGTGGTTTTTGAAGACCTTTGGCCTGCTTTAGGAGATTACGACTTTAATGACCTAGCTCTGAATCAGAAAGTTGAGATCATTCGGAGTGGCGCTAATGAATTGGTTGAGGCTAACTTTGAAGTAAGTATTGACGCTATAGGCGCCGGGGTTCGAAATGGTATTGGCTTGTTACTGCGAAACAATAATAACGGCTTTTTCAATGCCGAGATTACGGACAATTTCAGCGGGGACATCAGCAATGACCCCTTAAACACCAATGGCTTTATTTTAAGTGATGATGTAGTTGAAACCGTAAACAACCAATACCGAAATAATGGAATTGGTCCAACTGCCACCCCAGATACCTTGAAGTTCACTCTAAGCTTTAAACCTGGACTCACGGTGGATTTTATTCCAGAACTTTACCTCTTCCGTTCAAATGAGAGAGGCCGTGAAGTGCACCGCCCGGGCATCGTTCCTTCTGCCGCATTCGATGCAAGTTTAGCGAACACCCTCCTAGATAATGGTGACTTCCGCACCGAATCAGGCTTACCCTGGGCCTTTGAGATCATTAGCAACAATCACTACCGCACCCCAGCCGAGGAAGTTAATATGGTGGAAGCTTACCCACTTTTTCAGGCATGGGTCATAAGTAGCGGTAGCAACTCTCAGACTTGGTTCGATCAGCCTATTACCAATAAAGTAATTGACGTGCGTTAAGTTATCTTACGAGATTTTAAAAAAGGTCTCTCTATTTAAGAGGGGCCTTTTTTTTATTTACTGATAGCTAGATCGAAGCTGAAAACACTTCCCTTTCCGAGTTTGCTCTCAATTTGTAGTGATCCACCATTCTTGGCCACAAAATCCCGGCATAGCATTAGGCCGAGGCCCGAACCTTCCTCATTGGCGGTTCCTTTGGTGCTTAGACGCTCTTCGGCCCGCAAAAGCTTCAAGGCTTCGGGTGATATCCCGGCACCATCGTCCTCGATGAAAAGCCGACACAGCTCTGCCTCTACTTCACAATAGACCTTAATATGCCCACCAATATTGGTAAACTTAAGGGCATTGGAGATTAAATTCCGTACCACGATCTGAATCATTTCCCGATCGGCAAATACTTGAGGTCCATCTTTGAGCTCTAAACTAAACTCGATCGATTTCTTGGCCATCATCGCCTTAAGGCTCCCCCCCACTTCTAAAACCAGATCCTTGATATTGAAACTGGTAAGGCTAAGGCTTTCCCCTTTTTGCTGACTGCTGGCCCAAGCCAATAAATTTTGCATTAGGGATACGCTTTGGTCCACATTCTGCTCTAGCATTTTAAGCATCTCGGCCCGCTCCTCTTCATTCAGAATTCCTTGATTCACCAAACTCATCACTTCTTGTAAGTTGAGTAAAGGACCGCGCAGGTCGTGAGCGATGATCGAAAAGAGGCGATCTTTTAAACCATTAAGTTTCTCAAGCTCCACCGTTTTGGCCATCAAATCGGCCTGAGCTTCAACCCGCTCGCTAACGTCTTTAAATAGTAAAGCCGCCCCATTTAGCACACCACTTTTTTCGTAGAGACCTGTGATGCTGAGTTCTAGGTGCCTTTGCTTCGCGCTGCGAATCATAAAGGCCCTTTGTGCCAGAAGATCCTCATCCATGAGATCTTTCGGAAAATTGGGGTCGGTAACCAGTTCATGAATATCCATTCCGATCAATTCACGTTCCCCTTCATTCGCAAGTTCAAAAAAAGCATCATTGTAATCGATGATCCGCTGAAAAGCATCCAACACTACTACCCCATCGCTCATTTCGGCAATTACCCTGCTTCGAGCCATCGGACTGATGTCGAATAAGCCAAAACGCAACAATCCAATAGCGATGATAAAGGATGTAAACAGAAAGGCCAAGGGCGTTAGATCCAAATGACCATAGGGCCTTAGATCAAAAAATATATAGCCAAAATTGACCAATAAGGGCACCAAGGTTCCAATCACCAAAAGGCGATTTTGCTTGCGAAAGACTTTGCGGGTTTGGCGCATATTATCGATCAGAGCCCAATAGCCTATGATCACCAAAAGGTAAAAGATTATGGTATGGATGTGATACCAAGGCCCCGCCTCAATGGCTAATAAAGGGAAGGGGCCACTCCTATCTACCGAAGTTGAAGCGTAAAATAAATGGTGGTACTCATTGGTAAAAACGGCTAAATAGGTGATGAGGGAATAACCGAAAAGCGCAATAAAGGTTAAAGACACCAAGCGATTGGTTCGACCAATGAAGACATAACAGAAAATCAAGAATAAACTGGGAAGAGTGCTAATCCCTATGTACTCGATCTTTATCCAAAACAACATCGCATCCAAGGTAGAACTAGCTAGTTCAAAACCATAAGCCATCGCCCACCAGGCGGAGGCCGCCAACATGGCACTAAACCAGTTAAATACATGGCCTCTTTTCCGCAAGATCCAAATGGCAAGAAGGAAAGCAAGCGCCGCGGAAAATATCAGGGCGAGCGAAAAGAAATTAAACTGAAACTGGCCTAGCATCGCAATGAGGTCTGGTACTCTAAAGTAATCTTTTTGGCTTTATCGCTTGAAATGATTTCAAGTAAAAAGGATCGAAGTAAGCCAAATCCTCTATTTCACCTTGAGCAAACTTTTGCGCACCAAAATTCTTAAAATGCGCCGCCGAAGGAAAAGGAAAATCCAAAAAATGCAAGTTTTCGGACCGAAGGGTAGCACGACATTTTTCGGCCCCATCGCCAAAATAAAAAAGTGGCCTTTCCACCTCGCTAAAGGAAGTCTCATCGATAATCTCTGCACTCACATCGGTCCAAGACCCATTTTGCAGGTCGTAAGCCGCCGTGTAAACCTCCATCCTTCGAGCATCGATCATTGGCTGCAAAATGGCTTCCGTATCAAAGTCGAATTGCTCCATTGCACCCGCCACGAGGAGCTCAGGCCCCTTAGCAGAAATCATTGGGATTTTTAAAGCATAGGCCAGCGCTTTCGCGGAAGCGACCCCAATACGCAGTCCGGTGTAGGAGCCAGGACCACTACCTACCGCAATACCCTCTAGGTCCTTGCTATCGAGCCCCGCATACTTTAAGGCTTCTTCAATGAATAAGTGGAGCTTTTCGGAATGAATGTACTGATCGGAATGCGCCTCTTTTATAGCCAAGACCTTTTGATCTTGGATAAGGGCCACCGAGCAATTTCGGGTAGAAGTCTCCAGGGCTAAATAAAGCATCTTAGTCCTCTTCTGGATCCTGATCTTCCTCGGTGTCGATATGTACTGCCGAGCCAGGTTTCAATAATTTAGAAACTGCAGAATAAGGGCCAATGATCACTTCTTCCTCGGCGGTAATTCCCTTGGTAATTTCGATAAACTCGTCGTCTTGAATTCCTGTTTCCACCACCCTAAGTTGAGCTTTACCGTCTTTTTTCACGAATACAACCTCAAAGATCTCATCATCATCACCGCTTGCCTTCTTCCTTTCGTAAACCGGCTTATTGGATGTATCCACTCGCGTGGTTACGGCCTGAATCGGTACGGTAAGTACGTCTACCTTACGATTGGTCAAAATTTCTAAAGATGCAGTCATTCCGGGACGGAAAGGGTTTGCCTGTCCCTCTTTGATCAAATCTTGGTAAGATTCTTTTAGAATGCGAACCTTTACTTCAAAGTTCGTCACCTGATCGATGGTAGTTCCTTGCAATTTAGCCGAACTAGCAATTTCGGTTACCACTCCTTTAAAATCCTGGTCCAAATAGGCATCGACCTCCACCAAAGAAGTATCTCCCTTTTGCACCCGAATAATGTCATTCTCATTTACCTCTACCAGTACTTCCATTAAATCTAGGTTGGCTACCCGTAGAATCTCGGTACCGGTCATTTGTGCGGTTCCAACCACTCGTTCACCAACTTCCGAGTTTAACATGCTAATGGTTCCATCCATCGGAGCATAAATGGTAGTACGGCCTAAATTATCTTTGGCCTCTTGCAAGGTAGCCTCAGCACTTTGCAATTGATATTGAGCAGACTCAACCCCAAGATCGGCTACTTGATAGGCTCGCTTTGCCGCGTCGAATTCGGCATCGCTAATTACCTGTTGATCGTGCAGTTTTTTATTACGCTTAAAATTGCGTTCCGCTTCTAAAAATTGCGCTTTGGCCGTGGCTAATGCCGCTTTGGCCGAATTTACCGAGGCCTTGGTTCGATTTACCGCAGCTAGAAACAGATCGGGATTGATCTTAACCAAAAGTTCTCCTTTTTTCACGCTGGCCCCCTCTTGGAAGGGAAGTTCAATGATCTCACCAGAAACTTCTGCACTTATCTTAACTTCCACTTCCGGCTGGATCTTTCCACTGGCGATTACCGTTTCGGTAATGTCGCGCTTTTCGGACAATTCAGTTTCTACCGCTAGTCCATCATCCTTGCCTAACCAACCAGCCTTCTTGGCAAGGACCAAGAAAATGATCAGCACTACTACGAGGATCGAAACAATTTTAAGGGTCTTACTCATAATTAGAGGTTTACGGCATTGGTTAGGTAGAACTCCAGAATCTTGATCCGGAAAATATAATCGTATTTGGCTTGTACGAATTGACTTTGGGCGGCAGCCATATTGTTCTTGGCCGTTTCAAAGTCTACTTGATTAATGGCCCCTACTTCGAACCGACGCTGGGCGTAATCGAAAGCCTCTCTATTGGCCTCCACCGTCTTTTCACTTGCCTGATATTGCAGGTAGGCGGCTTTCGCATCAGCATGAGCCTGGTAAATGGTCTGCCGCAATTGATTTTTTTCTTGCTCTAAATTCAGGCGAGCTATATCGGCATTGATCTTGGCATTTTGCACGGCGTTTTTAATCGATAAACGGTTAAAGATCGGCACCTGCAAGTTGATCCCAACTACCTCATTAATGTTATCGCTGAACTGCTCGCCAAAAGGCTGAATGCCATCGATGGTAGGAATCGTTTGAGGGCTAATAGTAGTCACCAGATCTCCAGTACTGGCCACTTGCCCAATCGGCAACAATTGCTCGTTAGCTCCTACTACATTCGGGATTTGATCCGAGTAATTAGACCCTACTTGAGCAATAACACTTAATGTAGGCTGGTATCCGCCTTGTGCCAGGTCGATCGCCTCTTCGCTCACCAAAGTGCGCACCTCCGCCGCTCTAATATTGGCCTGGGTTTCTAGGGCGGTGGTATAAACACTGGCCGGACTACGACTTAAAACCGTGGGATCGGGTAAATTTAGCGATGGACTCCCCACGTTAAATTCATTGGGATTGGGCAACTGTAGTAAATTGGCTAATTGCAATTTGCTAATATTAACCGCGTTCTCGGTAGCTATAGCGTTTTGTCGATCCCGTGCTAATTGTGCTTCCAACTGCAAGAGGTCACCTTTGGCCAAAGTACCGGCTTTCACCAACTTATCGGTCCGGTCTACCTGCAGCTGTGAAATACGTTGTTGCTCTTGAGCTACCGCTGCTATTTCTTGGTTGAGTAAAATTTGCAGGTAGGCGGACGCTACATTAAGACTTAAATCGTTGCGCGCTTGTTGATAGTCGAGTTGAGCGGCCTTGAGCTGCAGGCGATTCTGAGCAATGGTATTATACTTACGTCCTCCATTATAGATGAGCCAATTCGAACTTAAATTGAAATTGGCGGTCTGGCGAGTTTGTCGACTGATCTGGTTGGTTACCGGGTCGATATTAAGACCAAAGTTCCAAAAGTAATTGGAGCTAAAGTTTAGATTGGGAAGGTAATCGTATTGTGCCGTTTGCAAGCCGTTAGCCGCAATATCGGTTTGCATCTGCGCCTGCCGTACATTAATGTTTTGCTCTAAAGCGTAATTAACACAGTCTTCGAGCGTCCAGGTCTCGGGATAATTAACCTGAGCAAAAGAAACAGTCGACCATAATAAGGCCAACAGGCTAAAATTAAATTTCATCATAGAGGTAATTTGCCTGTCCAAGTAGCCTTACAAAGATAGGCTTTCGCGCTAATCCTCCGCTTCTAAGTTGGCCTTTTGCGCTTTCTTATGACGATATATGGCGAATGAAACCGCCGCGAGGATGAGATAGGGAAATACCATTAGATATAAAATCCCGCCATTTAAACCAGTGGCAACGGAACTCCCAGACTCGGTACTAGTTTCCGCCACGGCCTTACACATCGCACATTGCGCATCCACCGAAAGGGGCATTAACCATGTTAAAATCAATAGAAATAAGCTATTTCTAAGAACCTTGTTCATTAATAATAGGGTTGCATGAATAAATATACCAATACTCCGGTAATAGCCACATACAGCCAAATAGGAAAGGTGTAGCGCACTAAGCTTCGATGCTTTTCGTACTCTTGAGTCCATCCGCGATAAATGCTTAACATGGCCAGGGGCAATACCGGTATGCTTAAAAGAATGTGACTAATTAGGATAAAGAAATAAAGGTAACGCAGATAACCTTCTCCCCCGTAAGGGATGGGATCAGCGTTCAGCTTACTGATAACGTAAGAAACCAAGAAAACGGCCGAAAGACCAAAGGCAGACATCATCACTAAGCGGTGAGCCGCAATATTCTTACGCATGATGAAGAAAAGGCCCAGCACCAGCAGAACCGCGGTTAATCCGTTCAAAAAGGCGTGAAAGGCGGGTAAAGTGCTGCGCTCTATACCCATTTCCAGTTTAAAGACTTGGGGAAACAAGATTAAAAGAGCCACTGCCACCGGCACCAGTACCGATAGTAGAACAATAATCGGAATCGCTACTCTATCGTTGCGATTGGCTTGATTTGGCAGACCTCTTAGCTCACCCATTTTCCTTCTTCTCTTTAGATTCTCGGTACTCCGTTACCGATTTATGCTTTTCGTACTCTGCTATTAAAACCTTTATATCGTCTTTTAGTTTACCAACTTCATCAGCAGATAGCCCATCATAAACTGCCTTAAGGTTACCATCCTCATCTACCCTACTGCGGATGCGGCCTTCCCAATCTACCAAAACTAAATGTTCGGAATGTAAAAAGCCACCTGCAGCCGTTTCGTCCTCCATAGCGTTGAGGAAAAAATCTTTCGCTGTTTTATAAATGGCCTCTTTCTCACCAGTAAGGAAATACCAGCGACCATTTACCGCACCAATTTTCTCTTCGTAGGCCTTAAGTACTTCTACCGAATCGTGCTCCGGATCTACCGTGAATGACACAAAGTTTATATCCTCATAACCCAAGAACCGATCTTGAACCTGCTTTAAATTGAAATTCATGGCCGGGCAAATACTGGGGCAGGTACTGAAGAAAAAGTTAGCCACATAGATCTTACCGCGCAGCTCAGCACTGCTAAGACTGGTATCGTCTTGACAAGTAAACTCGTAGGGCGGTATTTGATAGTGCAGAGTATCATCCACCAACTGCCCCTCCTTTTCTACCGTAATGACCTTTTTAGGACCAACGTATTCTAAGGTCTGAAAGAAATTACCTTCAGCCCCGTAAACAAAAATGAAATAAAGCACAGAAGGCAGCACTAAAACCAAGATTAGTACTGCCTTCTTGTTAATTATGTTCTTGGCCATTACTGGTTCATCAAAACATTCATGTAACCTCCTTCAGTAAGTAGAATGAAGGTAAGGTAGGGAATCAATATTACGATAGGTAAGGTAATAGTCCAGATAAAGTTCTTGCGCTCATGGCCCAAGTGCATGAATTCTGAAACAATGTAGTAGGCCTTAGCAATAGTTAACACGATAAAGATGATGTTAAGCAAGCTAGTACCTAATACCTTACCCATTAAGAAGTCAGGCTTAATAATACCGAGTACAACCTCTACGGTAGTAACGATCAACAAGATCCAAAATACCTTCCAAATCCAACCGGTTCCTTCTGGTCCGTCGTGATGTTCGCTAGGATATGCGTTGTTTTCTGACATAATGAAAATCTAAAATAATTTATACGAGATAGAAGAAGGTAAATACGAATACCCAAACCAAGTCTACAAAGTGCCAGTACAAACCAACCTTTTCTACCATTTCGTAGTGACCACGGCGCTCGTAGGTACCCATTAAAACATTAATGAAAATGATAATATTAAGCACTACTCCCGAGAATACGTGAGTACCATGGAAACCGGTAACAAAGAAAAAGAAGTCGGCAAATAAGACATTGCCATATTCGTTCTCGGTCATTCCTGCTCCCTGAATAACTTTGGCATTGGCCATAGCCGCTTCCGCTTCGGCACGACTAAGAGTAATTTTCTCTTTACCTGGCATACGTAGGGTCACGTCTTCATTCAAGCCAAAGGCCGAGATTACATCTGCGGTTTGGAATTCAGAATGATCACCATGTGGTTTTTCCTGACCAGTAACCAATTCATATACGCTTAGGATAGCGCCATCGCTGCCTGCTTCAGTAAAATACATAATAGTGCGATCTTCTAACATGATCGCCCCTTTATCACCATTGATGAAGTGGTACCACTCCCAAGCCTGTGAGCCTAAGAAGGTAAAACCTCCTACAATGGTTAGACCAAGCCACAGGGTTACTCCTTTAGTATTCATTTTGTGACCGGCGTTCACGGCTAATACCATGGTTACCGAACTCACGATAAGAATAAAGGTCATTAAAGCCACGAAAAGCAAAGGGTGCTCCCCGTGAAGGAAAGGAAAGTGAGTAAACACATTTTCCGCTACTGGCCAAGTTTCTTCGTACTTGAAACGGTAAAGTCCCATTGCGGTAAGGAAACCAGAAAAGGTAAGGGCATCCGATAAAAGGAAAAACCACATCATCATTTTACCGTAGCTCGCGCCGAAAGGCTGGCGACCTCCTCCCCACAAGGAGGCAGTATTTTGTTCTAAAGCAGCTCCGTTAGCCATGCATCAAAATTTTTGCAAGTTTAGCGAATAATTAATAAAAATAGGTACAAATAAAGCCAGAGACCATCGAGGAAATGCCAATAAATAGCACTTACACTAAAGCCTTGATGATCTTGAGCACTATGTACTTTTACTATAGCGGTGCGATACCAGGTGTAAGCTAATACAATTATTCCAGATACCGCATGCAACCAGTGTAGACCAGAAATAACATAAACCCAACTGCTTGCGGTGTTACCACCCGCAAAAAAATAACCTCGATCTATTAGGTCTTGAGCACCTAATAACTGCAAGACTAAAAAGGCTATACCCAAGGCCAATGCAGCGAAAACATAATTCCCAGCTTGCTTTATTTTTGATGCTTTGAGTTGGTTTTTAGCCATAATAATAAGAAGACTACTCAATAAGATAGCGGCGGTAGCGTAGGCAAATTGAGGCGGTAATTCGAATTCCAACCAGCGGTTCTCTGCCACCAAAGCGGAGCGGCTAACCACATAGCCACTCGTTAAACCCGCGAAGGTCATCACTATACTTCCCAAGCCAATCCATAACAGAGGCTTTTGAACTTTTTTCTTTTCTGCTGCCGTTAACTTTCCCACTTTAAACAAATTTATCAATCACCATCAACAACTGTAACAAAGGCAGGTACAGAATACTGAAGAACATTAATTTACGAGCATCCGCAATTTCGCGCGAGCTGAACAATCGCCATGCGTAGTACAAAAATGCTAATCCCAAAAGAAGGGTAATTGTTCCGGCCCATGGCGATAAAGTTAGGGCACCACTTAAACCAAAGGCAGGCAACATACTTACTGGGATAATAAAGAATGTATAGAGCAAAACTTGCATAGCGCTCTTGGTGTCTCGCTCACCCGAAGGCAATAGAACGTAACCGGCTTTTTTGTAATCATCATCAACGATCCAAGCAATGGCCCAAAAATGGGAGAATTGCCATAGGAATTGAATCGCAAATAAAAGTCCGGGCTCAATATCAAAATCATTGGTTGCTGCCACCCAACCTAATAAAGCCGGTATGGCGCCAGGAAATGCTCCCACAAATACGGCGAAAGGTCCTTTGGCTTTAAGAGGAGTGTACACCAATACGTATACAAATAAGGCAAAAGCTCCAAAGCCAACGGTAAGTGGGTTAATGAGGTATAGGAACAAAAGTCCCACTAAAGCCATAATGGTTGAGGCCAGGGTTGCCTCTAACACGCTTAGCCTGCCGCTTGGCAAGGGACGGTTCTTGGTACGGTCCATTAAGGCGTCGCGATCTCTTTCGATAACTTGATTGAAGCCATTGGCTGCACCAACTACTAAGAACCCCCCTAAAGATAACAGCACAAGCGCCGACCAGCTAATCGAGGACGCGCCCAATAAATAGCCAGCCAAAGCAGAATATACCACGCTTAGGTTCAACCGAGCCTTGGTAAGATCTAGGACGGCTTTTGCCTTGAAGGCAAAATTTAATTTGGAACTATTAATTTCGGTACTGATACTCAAGCCAATTACTTAGGGCGGCAAAAATACATCAACGCCCCTTGGCTAACAAATTAGAGTGATTCTAACTTAAGCCCGTTTTTTAACGATAAACCAAGGGTTCAATAGGTCTTCCTTATTGTATTCGAGAGGACTGGGCTCATTCTTAGCTTGATACACCTCTAGTCCAGCCGCCTTAGCAATAGCATGTCCCGCTGCCGTATCCCATTCCATTGTTGGAGCAAAGCGCGGGTAAACATCAGCAGACCCTTCGGCTACCATACAAATCTTAAGACTAGAACCCTTGCTGATCACCTCAGCATCTGGATAATCACGACGTACATCATCGAAAAAAGCAGCGGTCTCATCACTCATGTGTGATCGGCTACCCACCATAGTGTAGGGACGATCTTGTTTTTCCGGTAAAGCGATGCCCTTAGCGATCCAATCTTCGATATTATCACTTTCCTTTAAGTGAGCAGCAGAGTCTACTCGATGAGCCCCTAGTTCGGCAGAACCAAAATAAAGCGTCTCATCTACGGGCACATAAATAACCCCTAAAACTGGCACACCTTTTTCAACTAAGGCGATATTTACGGTGAATTCCCCATTTTGCTTAATAAACTCCTTAGTGCCATCTAAAGGATCTACGATCCACATCGTATTCCACTTCGAGCGTTCCTCATAAGACAATGATTTCCCTTCTTCACTTAAAACGGGTATACCTGTTTCCTCCAACATCTGCATGATCTTGCGATGTGCCCGTTTATCGGCAATGGTCAAAGGCGAATTATCGTCTTTATATTCTACCTCAAAGGTATTCTCGTAAACGTCTAATATTTCTTTACCGGCTTCGATTGAGGCAAGTACGGCATCGAAGAGTAAAACCTTGGTTTCGATCTGGTCCATGATTCAAATTTTTGGGAATAAAAAAAGCCGCTATGTTAAGTACACAGCGGCTATAAAGTTACGATAAAAGTATTATTGAAGCTTGGCGTTTATCGGTAAAGTAAAGCTCATTCGCACTGCCTTACCACGCTGTTTAGCCGGAGTGAATTTGGGCAATTTATTTACTACGCGCACGGCTTCATCATCAAGGAGAGGATCAACCCCACGAACTACTTCTACATTAGAGATAGCTCCATCCTTTTCGATTACGAAATTTACGTAAACCCGACCCTGAATACCCATTTGACGAGCCATTTCAGGGAACTCAAAATTACGGCTAACAAACTGCAAGATCTTCTGCTGAAAACAGGTCTTTCTTTCATTATTGTCTTTGGCATCCTCACAACCAGGATAAACCGGCACAGATTCTACCACCGCAAAACTTAGCACTTCATCCGAAACTTCTTCTTCGATCTCAATAACCTCAACCTCTTCCATCATATCGGTCTCAGTACTTTGAATCTCCAATTCTTCCTCGAGCTCTACGTCGTCCTCAACTACCTCGATCACTTCAGGGGGTGGTGGGGGTGGTGGGGGTGGCGGAGCAACCTCACGTTGAGTAATTGGAATGATCTCATCTTCGATCTCCACGTCTAGTTCGCCTAGATCGGCCACCGACTGGTCGTAAGTCTTCCACTCGATCAAAACGATACAGAGCAATAGAGCTACTACCATTCCAAACTGCATGAACAGCCCGCGGTAGTTTTCTAAATCTGCTTTTTCTGACTTCTTTAGTTGCATTGCTTAAGTTTTGCAGGGGTAAAGATAATTAAAAAGTGTAGCCTCAAAAACCCTGTTAAAAATTCATTGTAATTTAAAATTCACCGGAACAATTACTTTGACCGCTACCGGACGATTTAGTTGCTTGGCAGGTTCAAATTGGGGCATAGCTTGTAAAACTCGGGTAGCTTCCTGCACGAACTCCTTTTCATTACCTCGTTTCACCACCACACTTTCTACCAAACCAAACTCATTGATCACGAACTCCATGTAGATCTTTTCCTCTACCCCCATTCTCTGAAGTTGTTGCGGATAATTTACTTCCTCGGCCAAGTACCGTGCGATCCAGCGATTAAAGCAGGCCATTTGCTCCTCTTTACCACTAAGCTCTGCGCACATTTTTGGACGGGCCATATTCTCTACCAATACTGCAGGAATAGGATCAGGCTCATCGATCGGCACCTCACTACCAATTGTATCCAAACCTAAATTTGCAATATCGATGGTAGCACGAGAAATTACCGTATTGTTATCTACCGGTTTAAAGAAGTCCGGGTTTAAAGAAGGTTTTTTTAGGTCGGGATCCACCGGCTCCGGTTCCTTAGGCAGCTCTGGTTTATCGGGCCAGGTTCGCGGAATTTCAACTCCTGCGATTACCCTTTCCGGCTTGGGTTCTTGGGGTGGCTCATATTTCGTGAAACCGCGGTACTCAAAAATTTCGGTAACCACAATTAGACTTAGAATAAGCCCAAGCATGAGAAATATTGGACGGAAGTTTTCCAGGTTCTTGGACCAGTTTTTTTTGGTGTCCATAACAAAAATTTAAGTCAGTGAAAAAGATCCGAAGATCGATCAGGCTCGGCGACCTGAAATCACTGACCAACCAAGCACACTTGCAAGAGCACCTAGATTATTGGCCCAAAAGTCGAGCCAATCTCCCTGGCGTAAGGGTACCAAATAATGCTGAAGAAGTTCAATACTCCCTCCGTAAAGGACGCAAAAGAGAAATATTCCAATATTAGTAGCTACACTAGTACGTCGCTTTAAATTAAAACGACGATAAGCCAGTATTATTAGACTGGCGGTGAAAAAAAAGACCCCGGCATGAATAAACTTATCATTAAGGTCTTTTAGACCCTGGGGGATTTGAGTAGCTGGAAGAAGCGTCATATATGCCACAAAAAAGCCCCACGCAATTGCTGGGGCAAAGTAGGTGTACTTGCTATTTTTGAGTCGCTGGATCAAGCTACGATTTCTGCGTAAGCATCCGCGTCAAGTAGATCATCTAGCTCAGAGCTATCGCCGATCTTGATCTTGACCACCCAGCCTTTTCCATAAGGATCTTCGTTCACGATCTCGGGATTACTTTCCACCTCTTCGTTAAACTCTAAGATCTCTCCACCAATTGGCATAAATAGATCCGAAACAGTTTTTACTGCTTCAACCGAACCGAAAGTTTCCTCCTTATCCAAGGTTTCACCTTCTGTTTCTACTTCAACGAATACGATGTCACCTAGCTCGCCTTGGGCAAAATCGGTAATACCTACTACAGCTTCATCGCCGTCTACACGAACCCACTCGTGGTCTTTCGTGTACTTTAAATCCTTTGGAATATTCATGCCTTATATTTTGCTGTCGCAAATGTATAATCTTTAATCATTATTGACCTAAATTTAAGCGTACACTTAATCCAAATTGGTTAGTAGTAAGCGGAAATGCATTGGATGTCTTGAAACGAGACATATTAAGATCGTAGAACAGCTTGGCTTGGATCCGCTGACTTAAACGATAGTCTGCCGACACTTTCACCGTAGTTACGGTCTGGCCGCTGGTAGGTTGATTCACCTCTTCCAAGATCTTACGAATTAGGATCACATTATCCCGAATACCAATATCTGCTCTTAACTCGAGGTTAGAGACCGGATTAGTGCGGCGCTTGCCCATTCTAATAAAGCGAAGCTTAACGTCTTTAATAATATAACCCGCACCGATCACCCATTCCGTACCACGGTTCTCGGTAATTTGATTGTTGGAGAGACTAAGCATGATATTGCGATCCTGCTTGTATTCTACTCTCAAGGTCATATTGTTCTTGAACTTACTATTGAAACCGATCAAGGGTGAAAACTGCTCGCTTAAGCTCACCGAATTGATCTGATTGATCGGCATTAGGTCTCCGTTCACATCAACTGGGAAAGGCCCAAAGCCATCATCGATCGCCTTCTGACGTAAAAGGTTGGTGGTAATCGATGAAGCAGTGTAGGTAGAGCGGTAGGCATGGTTTAAAGTAAAGCTGGTAAACCACTTTTTAAAGAACTTCATCTTGCTAAGTCCGTCATAAGTAATTTGCCAGTTTGGAAGCGGACTACGACGACTGTAGCCCAAGTTAATGGAATTCACATCCTGATCGGAATAAGCGGCAAGGAATGCTGGAATCAATACACTTTGGGAACTAACGCTGTAATAACGATAGCCGTAATTTGCCGAATCTGGACTTCCTACCAGCTCTGCAGTATAGCCTGCTATCTCTCCGCTAGCTTCTTGTTGCTCGGCCAGGCGGCGTGAAATTACCAGGCGGTTCTGTAAAAAGGCATCGTAAGTGCTGGAATTGTAATTTGGGGCTTCAATACTTTCGAAAGCAGTACCCATCATATACCACGAACTAGAAAAGGTCTGGGTCTCGAAGGTATTCTGACTTACAAAAGCCATGTTCTGGAAATCGCCGCTTATTGGATCGAAGACACTATCGGCTCTAAAGAATTCATTCAGACTTCCGCTTCCGGTTTGCTGAGCGGTTATAACGATACGCAAGCTATTCACGGGCTCGGCAGTAAGACGTAAATTAAGATTCCGATTATTGGTACGTGAATACTGACTGTTCAGATCGGGATTGGTAACGAGCCAATCATTATCTACGGCGGCATCCCTAATATCAGCTTGATCACCCATGGTAAACCAGAAACCTGGCGCAAAACTACCGGTGCTATTATCCAAGCCAAAAAGTTGCGGAGTGCGAGAGAAACCAGGTAATACTTGACCATTAGACTGGGTAAAGTTCACCGAACCTGAGCGAACCATCATTAGGAACTTTGCACTCCCCATCAATATCTTATCGAAGATACTAGGCTCATCATCCTCGTCTTCATCGCCTGGATCATTTTTGTCATCACCACTTCCTTCACCTCGGTCACGTGCACCGGGCAGCGGCACACCTCTTCGAGGGCGACGGCGTTTAGAGCCTGCATCTACACCAGCTAGTGCCTTTTTTAAATAAGGCACCTTATTGTAAAGTGCGGTAAAGTTGAGCGTGCTATTAAGTTGGATCTGACTGTTATTCTGAATAGTGTTACCAAAGTTTAAGTTGAACTGACTGTTCTCGCCTCCAACATTCTGACCTTGATTCGCAATTCCATTTGCGCGCTGTGAAGGGGCTTGCCAGTCGTAGTCACCATTATAGGTAGCGGTTAAATTAACCCAGTCCATCAGCGGCAGCTTATCCACTGGTACCTGCCAGTTCAAGGTTACCTGCTGGTGGTAATTCAGTGGTCTACCCAAATCACGCAGATTATTCATGATCTCCGCCTGATTAGAGTCCGTTCCCGGCGCACCAAAGAGCTCATCGATCCGAGTGCTAATGCGTGCGTTGTAATCGAAGCGCAGACTCTGAGTGATATCGTACAGCAAGGTGTACTGACGATTTAAATTGAAGTTTTTGTTGTAGGTAGGCTCTATTTCGCCGATAAGGTCAGTTGGAATATCATTTAAGATCGCGTCGGTATTCCGCATTTGCATGGCGGTATAATTACGATCTAAACTAGCAATAGCGGTAAAGCTTTTCGGATATGGGTAAAAGTTGAAATCACGAATCAAGGCCAAATAGTCGCTTTTCAACCACTCTACCTTTTCGAATGGTTTGATCTGTTTGGGTCGAGTGCGATAGGTGTAATTCAAACTCGCGGTATGGCGGCGATTGATATCGAATCGGGTATTGATATTACGACGAAATACTTCAGAAAAAGAGTAGCTTGCAGCGAAGTTCTCAATATCGTAGACCTGAGCCTTCCGGTTGCCCTGATTAGCGTCCCGCTCCTTACGCACATTAGTAAAGTTAATCGAACGACGACGGGTATAATCTTGGGTAGCTTCACGCAGCGAGTCTTGATCTACCGGGTCTTCAATATTGGCCAAGGCATCATCGAATTCGATATCTAAGTCCAAGGGGTTGAAGCGTGGGTTTACCCAAGTTTCGGAAGTACCGTAGAACATCGGAATGCGAATACCCAGATCTTTGTTAAAGAATTTCCCTAATTCCACATTGGTTTGCAGATCGTAGGAATAGCGCTCCTCTTGTTGAAATTCCGATACTGATTGATCTAATGAGCCCCAACCGATCGAACTTGTACTACCCGTTACCGAGACATTGGCAAAATCCGCCAACTTAGCGGCCACTCGAGCATTAGCCGCCCAACCCCCATCCTGATCGAATTCGGTAAGGCGTAACTCATTC
>CBFHJH010000007.1:0-10607 GCA_965656185.1 Croceimicrobium sp. | reverse complement strand
ACCCAAACTTCAGCGTCCTTGGGCAAGCCATCATCTGGATCATTAGCCAAACGCTTTTTAGGGTTTCGCACCCCGATCAAAATAGTTCTAACATTCCCCAAGTTGGGGGCTCCCACAACTGTTACCTTTCCTCCACCGCGGTTGGTGACATAGGGTTCATTTAAGGGATCACCGGTATTTCGATAAGCGCGATTTCGCTCTAATTTCACGTCTTTTAAAATCTGTAGGGCGAAATCCAATTGGTTTTCGGCTGGCCAGATCAAATTCGCATCAGCATCTGTCACCCCCCATGGAGTAACTTTGAGAGGTATTTCGTATTCGTAAAAGTTGAAATTGTAATCACTTCCCAAGCGGATAAAAACCGAAAGATCTCCATCACTAAGGTCATCGAATTCTCCGGCCGACTCCAAGTGGGTAAATAATTTTAGTCGCTTATAAAGGCGCATATCGAAATCGATATTACGGAATACCGCCCGGGCATCGCCATCCTCCAAGTTTAAAATACGAAGGGATAGTGCCTGCTCATTCTGCTGATTCGCCGCAGTAGTTCCAAACAAGACTTGACGATCGATACCGGGAGGCAATACGTAAGGTATCGGTGAGCGAGAGCCATTTTGCTCGATATTCACCGCATTCACCTCAAAAATGGTGTTTTGCTGATCATCGGTGGTAAGACGATCGCGGGTACCATCGAGGGCAAATTGGAAACGACGCCATTCTCCCCTTACTAATTCCATGCGCGCAAAACGAAGTACGATCGGCTCGGGGAAGTTTTTAAGGAAAGTTCGGATAAATCGGATCGAACGGAAATCATTGATCGGCCCTACCTTATCATCGGGGTTAAAAACCGGAATTTTAAACTGCACCCATTCTACATCATAAGACTGACCATTCGGTTGCTCTGGCGAAGTTGTACGATAAATATCGGTAATGTAATTCTGACCTACTTCCTGCAGATCCTGCGGACGCATACTTATGCGATACTGGTAATAAGTTTCTGCCTTACTTAAGGTCTGATCGCGGTTAATATCTTCGATATCTGGTAAGTTGGTCGCAAAAGCGGAAACACCACCGATGGGAGTTGGATTAGAGTTACCCTCCGGGTTGTTAAATGCTTTGTAACGCTCAAGGATATCCGCTTGAGCCTGATCTAAATTCGACCCGCGATAATATTGGAAGTTATCCGCGGCGGGGTCAGTATTAGCTTGCGCGTAAGCGGGAGCGGCATTACCAAAAGAGTTGCTGATACGTTGAATATAATTAGCATAAGCTGAATCGTAGGTCCAGGTACGCTCTTGAGCATCATTCAAAAGGTCATAGCCCACATCCTGCAAATCTCGTGCAGCGGGATCTGCATCAAAGGCTACCACCGGGGGACGAACATTGCTGGCATAACCCCAACGGGTAGAGTCTAACTTGGTCAAGTCTCCATCTACCGGCACGCTATTCTCGATGGCTTGTACCCCATCTTTAAGAATATCTTCTGACACCGAACCCAAGTTGAAGTACAAATCACCTCCACGTGGTGCTTGATCTACACCTACGAATGGATTCATAACCCAGAACTGAATGAACTCGATATTCTGCTCCTCGAAATTGGTCACCGAGATATCGCGCATAATACCACCCCAACGACTAATAGGGTCATTAAGCTCTCCGTTCTGGTTTAAACCGGCCGAGAAGGAAGTTGGATCGACGTCATAATTATAAGGACCTCTCTCTTGGGGATAGAATGCTAAATCAAGGGTGGCTATGTTTCGTGGCTGGGAAGGGTCTAGCTCTAGATTGGGAAAAACCTCATCGACCAATACCTCACGTACTGGGTTAATAGATTGCAAGTTTTTATTGTTTCGAATATTATCTGGGGTACGCGACTCGTCATTATGGAAAAGCGGGTCAATGGTATACCAAGCTAAACGAGCACGATTAAAGCCATAAGCGATGCTATTTTCGGCTGCCTCCGGGAATAGTTGTGGTTGACCTGCCGGAGTTGATGCTAAACGCCAAGCCGCAGGGTTACGAATATCGATGGTAGTCTGCGAACTTTCAAAATCATCCAAGAAGGTGGTTTGCTCGCCATCGATCTCTATTCCTCTAGGACTGCCTGGGATCAACTGCGCAACCTCTCCACTAACGATCAAGTTCGATTTTTCCTTGGTAGAGATAAACGGAATAGCGTCTACCATTCGAGTTAAAAAGGGAGCATCGGTACTGTAATTACCATTTAATCCAATAATAGTATTGGAAATTGGCTCATCACCTATATTCACCTTCTGAGTAAGCGGCCGCTCATTAAGGTGCACCATGGTAGCACCTAGATTAAAGTTTTCGTTAAATCGGTAATCGGCATTTAAGCCCATGAAAGTCTTGGTCTGGAAATTAAAGAGTGCATTGTTTTCAAAATCTACTCTAATCGGTACTCCAGAGTTCAATATTCCTTCATTGAGGATACTCACTCTACCCAAGTTGTAGTCTACACGGTAATCTTGACCTTCAATCAGGCGAGTACCGCCGGCGGTAACCGAAACCGAGCCGGGAGGGATATTGAATGCATTTAATTGAATTTCGCTGCTGGAAGAAGACTTGAACTGACCTTTGATCAGGTATTTATTCTTCTGAGTCTCGTTTTGCGCTACGAAACGGGTCGAATCATAAAGCTCTTGGAAAACATATTTATCTCGTGCTTCTTCGCTGTCTAGCTTATCTTCCAAATTAGACCCAAATGGCTCCAAAACCGGGAAGAAGATCCTACCGTTTTGTGGGTAAATAGTAACATTAGGGATAAAGTCGAAAAAGCCATCCGGCTGTGGATCGTTATTGGCATTTAATCGATCCAAGTCCATGGTGCGCAGCAATAACTCGCTCCGCAAATTACTTTCCGGCAAGAAGGGAACCGGAGTTCCCGTTTCGTCGTTTTGATAAAGTACTTGTAATCGGAAATCTTCAGAACCAACTTGAAAAGCGCTCAGCGAATAAACGTTTTTCATCATCAGGTCCCAATTGGGTGCGCGGACGTCTAAGATGAAGCTCTTCAGCATTTTCACCACCAAATTGCTGGGTGGACTAATACCGTCGGTACTAAACTCACCCACCTGATAAGTTCTCCCCCCGGCAGTATACTGGAACGCTACAGCTAAAACCTCATCTTGATTAAGTGCCGTGTTTAAGGTTAAATAACCCAACTGCGGATGAAAGTTATATTCGTTGGGCGCCAGCTTGCGAGCATTGGCCAATTCTACATATTCGGTGGCCTCTTCAAAGCCCGCTCCATTTAATACTTGATTAACCTGAGAAATATCTCTCACCCCACCATACTGTGAGGCTAGGGTTTGGGGATCCAGATCATTGGATAGGTTGTCCGGAAATGAACCGCCGTTGTTACTACTGAAAATATCGGGACCACTACTTTGACTGCCATCTCGATAGGCATTGGCACGGTTTTCAGCCAAGTCCATAAAGGCAACTATATTCCTAACATCCTGAGTATTCTGTCGGTTATTGGTAACCCAAACCTCCACCTTGGTAATCTGTACCGGTGAGGTGATCAAAGGAGAGTTTTCCAGAAACCGTTCGTAGTTGTTTCGGAAATAATGAGATAGAAAATAATGTCGGTTCGCTTCGTATTGATCGCCCCAAATCTCAAACTCAGTCGTGGTAGCCCCACCCTGAATGTTAATGGAACTCGATTGAGAACGCTGTTCCGAAAAAACACCGGTTAACATTAACTTCCCGAACTGGAACTGCCCCTTCACTCCAAAGAGACTCTGCGCCCCGGTGATGAGCGATGAGTTTAACGGCAGGTTCACATTACCCAATTCGATCTTTTTAATGATCTCATCGTCAAATCCGGTATACTCTACCTTCACCTGATTCTCAAAGGCAAAGGTGGCTTCGGTATCGTAATTAACGTTCACCTTTAACTTTTCGCCAATGCTACCGGCGACGTTCATCTGAATGCGCTGGTCGAAGTTGAAGGTAAATACGTTTCGGTTTCGCTCCGGAATTATGGGGTTATCGATTTTTTGGAAACGGCCCCCAAAAGTTAGTTCGGCAAATCCTTGTGGACGAATATCGATGGTATTAGAGCCAAAGATGCGTTCGAAGGTTTCGCTATTCACTGTAATTTGAGGAATCAAGCCGCTCTCGGGGTCACGTCCCTCGGCCTTGGCCGCATCAGCACTTTTCGTCTTATTATTCCAATACTCTAGTGCTTGCTGCCGGGCAACGTACTCGCGGTATTGGTCAGGGTTCATTACAATAGGAGGTGCCGCGCTAAAACGGCCGTATTGGCGGTACACAAAATAGTTCCCACTCGCCGCATCATACTCTACGGTTTCACTGTAATTACCGGGTTCATTACCATAAAGACCACCACTCTCTCCTCCTTCAAAAGGATAGCGTAAGGCCGAATCTGGGTCATTGGTATCGGCCATAGCAATAGCCTCAAGCGCTTTGACCGGGGCAGATACAATTACCGCTGCTCTTTCTCGGTGGGTGAAAGAATAGATCAAAAACAGCGTAAAGGCCGCTATTAGGAATTTATTTGCAGGCTGCTTGATCAAAGTTTCTTTAGGGCTGCTTTAATAAGTTCTTCGATACTTAAGGCAGCATCGCTTTGCAAAAGTTTGGTGATGACTCGATCGGTTTGGCGACTTGAATAACCCAAAACTTCTAGAGCGGCCATCGCTTCTGCCTTTAGATTATGACTGGCACCAGCTTCTGCCGGAACATCAGCCTCCATCGCCCCAAGTTTATCCTTTAGATCGATTATAACGCGTTGTGCCGTTTTCCCCCCAATTCCTTTCACAGACTGTAATACCGCGGCATCTTCGCGTCCTACTGCCGCAATAACTTCAACTGGACTTAAGCTGCTAAGAATTGTACGGGCCGTATTACCACCTACTCCGTTTACACTGATCAAATGCGCAAACACCTCCCTTTCAGTGCGTGAGGCAAAACCATACAGGTTCTGAGAGTCCTCCTTATAAATAGGAAATAAAAAGAGCATCACCTCCTTATTATGGCTTATTTCAGAATAGGTATGCAGCGAAATATTGACCTCATAACCCAAGCCCTGGCATTCTATAATGGCCGTGGTAGGCTTAACTTCTGTGAGTATTCCTTTAATATGATGTAGCATAGAGCTTCGCTATGGTTTGGGGCGCCGCTTAAAAAACGCCAAAAATAAGCTTTTAATGTACCCGACAATAAAAAAAGCCGTCCCTTGGTGGAGACGGCTTCTTAACGGCATATTTCCGTTGATATTATTTGATCACCAGCTTTTTTGAAATTGCGGTTTCACCATTCACGCGCAAGCTGTAAAAATACACCCCCGCCTTTAATTGGCTTAAGTTAATTTCTAGCTGACTTTGCTCCTTACTTAATTCGGTGCTGTACACCTTAGACCCTACTAAGTTGATCATTTCAAAACGTCCACTTTCGCCTGCTCCCAAGCTGTAATTCACGTTCAAGAAATCTTGAGCCGGATTAGGATAAACAGAAATACTAGGACGTTCGAACTCTTCATTACTAAGCGGAATTCCATTCACCTTATAGGTTACAGTGTAATCAACGGTATCGTTCACGTCGTTAATATTATAGAACACATAGGTGATGTCACCTTCGCGGGTGTAACCATCTTGGTCTGGATAAACGTGAGTAATAGCGATAGCCGTATCATTAGGCTGGATCCATTGAGCAAAAGAAGCCGGTGCAATCGATATTGAAGGAATGAAACAGATGCCCCAGCAAATTGCATTGCTATCAGTTAGAGCATTGTAGTTCCCGTCAATTCGCTTGAAGCCAACTAATACTGAGTCATTGGAAACATTTTTTACTGCAGAGTAACTGTAAATGTCATTATCGGTAGTAGCATCGCCAACAATCAAAGAGTCGTATTGCTCTACAATTAAACTTTGACCTTTCATTGAAAAGGCAAGCACCATCAGCGATAATGAGACTAGTAAAGCTTTAGTTTTCATAGGGATTATTTTTAAAAATTAAAGGGGGAGCGCTTTTCAGCACCCCCCTTCTAATTGTAAAGTGCTTTCGCAAATATTACTCAATAATCAATTGCTCACGAGTAGTAGTACCATTAGCGGTAACTTCTACAATGTAAGCGCCCGCTTTAAGGCTCGCAACATCCAATTGAATGTTTTGGTAACCTTGGCTAAGCTCTTGAGTCATTTCGGTTACTTGACGTCCAGAGATGTCTAATACACTGATTTGAACATCGCTATCAGAATCAAGATTAAAGTTAACACTTAATACTTCATTAGCTGGATTAGGGAAAAGCTCGAAGTTAGAGATCAACTCTTCTTCCAATCCTACGTAAGTATTGTTCTGGAACTGGATATTATCAACATATAGGTTGTTACCGAAATCGGAGGTACCTACAAATTCGATAAGAATTTCAGAAGCACTGTTGTAAGCAGAAATATCTACGGAAACGGTTTGCCAATCGGCAGCTACTGGGTAGTAGTTTTGAGCGCTAGAGGCAGCGGTCGCTAGGTCAGAACCTGACTTAGACCAAACTGTTGTCCAAGTAGCCCCGCAATCGTCAGAAACTTTGATTTCCAACATGTCACTTTCAGTTTGATACTGAGCGTGAGCGTAATCGAATACGATACGGTTGTCGTAAGTTCCCTGTACGTTCAATTTCTCGAATAAAACTGAAGCAGTGATTCCAGCTTGAATTGAATAGTAGTTCCATCGAATACTATTACTAGAAGCCTCATAAGCACCTAAGTTCCAGTTCACACTGCTATTGATACCATTATCAACCGCGAAGAAGCGAGCTCCATCAGGGTTAAGCGTAAGGCTGTTTGCAAATGCATCATCACCCAATTGATAAGACTCGAAGTCTTCGTAGTGGTAAGTAGCAAAAGGAGCACTAGGCACCTGAACCAAACCATCAACGCTTGCGAGGTTATTCGCAGAAGTTAGATCGTAAAGGTTTGGATTGTTTGCAGTTGACACTTCGTATGCAACAGTATTCATGCCTGGGCTTAAGGTACCAGCAGCGAAAGAATAAGTTGCACTTGCACCAGCGGCAAGAGAAGCAGTAATGTTCTGACTTACTGGAGTACCTCCGTTCACGCTATAAGAAACGTCGAAGTTATCTACCGCTACAGAACCATTGTTGGTAACGGTGATTTCTGGAGTAAAGTTAGGATCACAGTAGTCAGCAGGAGGAGTACCACCAGCTGCAGCTGAAAGATCGGCAATAACCGCACCAGCTGGAGCAGTATAAGTAATAGGACCAGAAGCACCGGTTACGATTTCAGTTTGACCCTCTGCAACAAAAGCTACGATTTCAAGGTCACCGGCAGACACGGGAATTCCGTTGATATTCGCAGGAATATTGTAAGTATACTGACGGGTAACGGTAGTACCCATGGTAGTGGTAGTAATAACCTCACCCCATTGACCGGTTAAAAGATCACGCAACATGTGTTGGTGGTTGTAACGTCCGTCAGGAAGAACTTGAGAAGGGTTATTTGCAGCACCTGTTTGAGGTCCAGCAATATTGTTCTGTAATAAAGCTACGTTCAAGTTTACACCTGAAGCAGGAGCGGTAGAACCGGTGAAGTACATTTCTACGTCAACCGTAAGCGTGTTGGTAGAAAGATCGATATCACCTTCTAAAGCAACGTTCACGTAAGAAGACTCTCCAAGGATAGTACCTCCGGCAGCAGCCCAATCACCACGACCCATAGCGATACCACCAGGGTTCTGACTGTAGGCAGAAAATACACGACGGTTGATACTACCTGCAGGATAACCAGCAACGTTGGCTTGATTATCAATAGCATTACCGAAAGTGGTACGGAAATCAGGATCACCGCCACTAGGTGCAGCAAAAGCACCAGCGTGAATATTGATCAAAACAACATCACCTGGGTTGGCAGCTGCAAAGTTCGAAGCTCTTAGGTGACCGTCTGGACAAAACACACAATAAATTCCGGTAAATTCCTCTAAAACTACGTTCTTATTTTCGGCGGTCGTGCTCACCGGAAGCTGAGCAAATGCTTGACCTACCGCGAAAACTGTAGTCAAAAAGGCTAGTAATTGTTTCTTCATAATAATTAGATAATGATTCAAAGATTGTAAATTTACACTTTATTATTTTTTAGGTAGTAAATAATCAAGAATTTTTCCCTAAAAGATTAGGAAGCGACTTCCATTTAATTATTTAGTTTTGAGCCGACTATAACTAATTAGCGCGTTCTTGATACCGCGTATCTAAGGAGGCCAATTAATGGAATTTTAGACCATAATCTTTTACTCTGCATTTTATAACTCTCAAAACAAGCTTTTTGCATTATGAAATTTAACCTCATCCTCAGCCTACTCCTTTTAATTGGATTTCAATCCATAGCCCAAGACAAAGTCCCTAGCATTCAATTAAAGGACCTCAGTGGAAATATGATCGATGCGGCGAGTTTAAGTAACGATGGAAATCCTATCGTGATAAGCTTCTGGGCCACTTGGTGTAAACCCTGTATCCGCGAGCTCAACGCTATAAACGACCAGTATATCGATTGGGAGGAAGAAACAGGGGTGAAATTGATCGCGATCTCGGTAGATGACTCTAGAAACTCTAGTCGCGTTAAGCCTTTTATCACCAGTCAGGGCTGGGAGTACGAGGTATATCTCGATGAAAATCAAGAGCTAAAACGTGCGCTCAATGTAAATAACATCCCCCACACCTTTTTATTAGACGGCAAGGGAAATATCGTTTGGCAGCACAATGGCTACATTCCTGGCGATGAAGACCACCTTTACGAGTTGATCGAAAAAGTGAAAGCCGGTTTACCGATCGAAGAATAATTTCTACTTCCTTATTAGATGAAACGAGTATTACTTCTTCTAGTCTTTGCTTTATTCTGCACCTTGCCCGGTCAAGCTCAGAATGAAGAGAGGGACTACGGCCAGATTCACGGTAATTTCCAAACCAATGGTCAGTATTACCTTCAGGATACCCTTATCGACCCTACCGGTAGAGCCTATCCTGATGAGCGCTTCTTAGCGGCTGGCTTTTTGAACCTGGTTTATACTAAAGGTAATTTCATGGCTGGTATTCGCTATGAGAATTATCAAAACAACTTGATCGGTTTACCCGAAGGATTTCAAGGTGAAGGCATCCCCTATCGCTTTGCCCGTTACCGCACCGACGGTTTGGATATTACCGTTGGTAACTATTATGAGCAATTTGGCTCTGGACTGGTCTTTCGTACTTATGAAGAAAGAGGTTTGGGCCTGGATAATGCCATGGACGGCTTACGCCTAATATTCGACATCAAACCCGGTTTAACCGCCAAAGCTTTGGTAGGCCGCCAGCGTTTGTATTTTGAAACCGGAGATGGCATCGTACGTGGGGGTGACCTTGAACTTAACCTCAATGAATTTCGCGATAAGTACAGTAGCACCAACCTGATCCTTGGCGCCAGCATGATATCTCGTTTTCAAGAAGCACAAGATCCTATTTATAACCTCCCGGAAAACGTGGCATCAGCTGGTTTAAGAGCTAATTTCATAACTGGAAACTTCAACATTTTCGCCGAGTACGCATACAAATCACAAGATCCGAATAGTAGTAATCGCTTTATTTATAAGCCGGGTCACGCCATTTACGCTACGGCCTCTTATGCCAAAAATAACTTGGGGATCATTTTAGGCTATAAGTATTACGACAACTTCCTATTCCGTTCCCAAAGAGTAGGTAGTTTTACCGAAGCCCTTATCAATTACTTACCTCCATTAGCCGAGCTTCATACCTACGCTTTGCCTGCCCTTTATTCTTATAACATTCAGGCGAACGGAGAAACAGGTTTTCAAGCGGAACTGAGTTACAAATTCGATCGAGGCTCCATTTTAGGGGGTAAGTATGGTACCTTGGTAAACTTCAATTACAGTAATGCTTTTGCGCTGGATAAGGATTTCACCTTCCGTCAAGGATTGGACTCAAACCAGACCATTTCGGGAACCGACGGCTACAGTGTCGGGGACGCTGGTCTAGATATAGATCAACGCAATATCTCTTGGTTCAATGATAATGTCAATTTTAACTTTCCAAGAATTAACAATATCCGCTACTCGCAAGACTTTAACGTAGAGGTTAAGACGAAGATCAACAGGAACCTTAAAGGAACCTTTAGTTATTACAACTTCGTTTACAACCGCAGTGCCCTGCTTGATGGAGTTATCGATGATCTCGTTACCAACCCTGAAGACCAAGATATGGTTTATGTAAACGCCGGAGTAGCGGAGTTTTTATGGAAAATTAAACCACGCCATAGTTTACGGACCGAAGCACAAATAATGCTTACCGATCAAGACCGCGGTTCTTGGGCCATGCTATTATTAGAATATAGTATCGCACCACAGTGGTTTGTTGCCGTACAAGACGCCTATAATTATGGTCACCCAGACCCTGATTTACGAGTGCACTATCCCATTGTCTCTTTTGGTTACACCCGTGGAACTACTAAATTTCAGTTTAACTACGGTAGACAACAAGAAGGCGTATTTTGCGTTGGAGGTATATGTCGAGTGGTGCCAGCCTCAAATGGCTTTAGTATGATGATCACTTCAAACTTTTAGGA
>CBFHJH010000006.1:93175-146635 GCA_965656185.1 Croceimicrobium sp. | reverse complement strand
TAACGCTCGTTTCTTTGTAGATAGCTTTGCACCGAATGGTTTCTACGTAGACAATCAGATCTATGATTACAAGGTAATGTTGGTTTACAATGGTAAAGGTCGTGACCTTACCCGTCCTTGTTCCAACATCCTCTTACGGATGGATAGCGCTCAATCGAGCAATGAGCCTAACCAAGCCAATACCCTCGCCTTATACTGGAACCACTACTATTGTATAGATCCTGCCTCTCGCGAGTACGAGGTTTATGCCGGTAGAGTAGATACTACCACCTTTGGCGTGAATTGGCAACTAGAAAATACCACTACCGATACCAGCATAACCATGAACATCCCAAGAGCGGATAGTCTAAATGAAGGAGATTATGCTGTACGTGTAGTAGCGAAAAACCCTAATGGTAATGCCCGAACCGACTCTTCCGAATCGAACTGGTTCTACTATGGTATTAACTATTTCCCACCACCCCCACCAGACGATCCTCTAGGTCCGGTATTGATCCCAAATATCATTACTCCTAATGCTGATGGGTTCAACGATCGTTTCTTTATCGAGAAACCATTGAATGCTACCGAGCAATATGAAAGAATTGTCCTTAGCGTCTTTAACCGTAACGGTCAACGCGTCTTCCACGATGATAACTTCCAAGATCGCAATACCAAGGAAATGGGTTGGGACGGAACTAGTACTAGCGGTCAGCCCCTTACCGATGGCGTTTATTTCTACGTTATCGAATTAGCTAACCCTAGCACCGGACAAAATGAAACCTTACAGGGTAATATCACCTTAAACGGAGGTAGATAAGTCTCTAACCTTTCTTATTATTATCATAGGCCGGGTTAATCCCGGCCTTTTTTAAAACCATCTGCTTATGAAGCCCTTCCAATTTATCTGGGGCCCGCTAACTCTTGCCCTTATCCTAATGGCAAGCTCCCATTCTACAGCCAATGTAATCTCAGGCGGAGAGATCTTTTTTGAACCTGCACCAACGGCCAGTATGCCTTATCGAATCAAGGTCTTTGTTAACCTTGTTCGAGATGTAAGCGGGCCTCAAATAAGCCATGACAGCCTGTCTTTGTGCATCAAGTCCTCATGTTTTGCTAATCGGACCATCCAGCTACCAAGACTTAGGCCCAGCGGTCAAGATATTTCACCCTTTGATAGTATTGGTTGGAAATCCGAGCCAATAGGCTGTGCCGATCCTCTCGACCCCAATTACCCCCAGTATTCCATTCACCGCTACACTTCCATTGTGAATCTATCTGGGAACTGCGGCGATTTCACATTTTCAACTCAAGTCCCCTATACCCGGGCTAGTTCAATTAATGTGAACTCCAATAACTCCATTTATTTGGAGGCCTCCCTAAATAGTACTCTTGGCATGCACCCTACCCCTAAATTAGCCGGGAGCTTGGTGAACCAGACCTGTGTAAAAGGCCCCAATGATACAGCTAGTACAATACTTCAAGGGGGAGCCGCTGCTCAGCATTCCTTTGATAGTGTCTTTTATCGATTAAGTCCCCCTCTAAAAGGCCCTAATTGTGGGCCTCGTGATACAGTGATAAGCTACTCTTCAGGATTTTCTTACGATAGCCCCTTTGGTAACTCTGCGGCTTTCAGCTTTGATAACCGATACGGAAAATTGAGCTTTAAAGCTGGTCAAAGTGGGACCTACACAGTAATTATTGAAGCTGAAAGGAAATATTTTGATATGAACACCCTGCTATATATAACCGTAGCTACCTCCCTTCGCGAAATTCAAATTTCAGTCACCGATAATTGCGTCTCATCAAATCTTCCAAGCTTAAGCTATATGCCCTGTGACAGCAGCCGCCTTAGCTTTAATTTTAATGGGCTTCAGGTAGATAGTATAGAGTCAAGCTATGGTAATATAAGCCTCGCCCGATCTTCTTTTGGCACTACAAAAACTGCCTATTTAGATAGTATTAATTGTGGTGACACGATCATTCAACTTTGCTTTGCTGACAAAATTCAGAGAGCTTCCATTGTTAAAAGTGATTTTAAAATATATGGTCCAGATACGGGAAATTATTCGGTGGAGGCAGTGATAGATACATCGAATAAGGTCTACACCAATGCCATCAGCTTAAAGCTGGATAGGCCAGTGCTTGAAAGAGGGAACTACCTTATCTCTATTGAAAAAGGCGGTGATGGTAACACCTTGATTCATGATTGTGGAGAGAGCATTAGGGAGAAAAGCTTTATGCTGTTTCCTAGTCGTAATTGCAACGGGCCACTAAGCTTAAATGACCAAGATGTAAGCTACTATGCTCCGAATTTTATTAGCCCAAATGGCGATGGACGAAATGATTATTTCTTTGTTGATTTCGACCGTAAAATGAGTAAGCCTCTTCATTTAAAAGTCTTTAATCAACAAGGTCAGTTGGTTTATGAGAACTCAAATTTTGAGGCAGAAATGCAGTCTAATGGCGGGTGGAACGGCAAAAGCACGCAAGGCGTCACATTACCTAATGGCTTATATATCTACAGCATAGAAAGCGAGACGATAAGAGAGCCAAGACTAAAATTAAGAGGCCGGTTAATACTCCAGCAATAAAAAAAGGGCAACTCGATGAGTTGCCCTTTTTTATCTCGCTAAGGATCTCTTAGTCTTCGTACTTAAAGCTTTCCATAAACTTCGTGGTATAATTGCCCGCAACGTAGTTGGGGTCGTCCATCAATGCTCTATGAAAAGGTATAGTTGTTTTAACGCCTTCGATCACAAACTCATCTAAAGCGCGACGCATCTTATCGATGGCCTCTTCCCGCGTTTGTGCGGTAGTAATAAGTTTAGCGATCATCGAATCGTAAAAAGGTGGGATAGCATAATCCGCGTACACATGCGTGTCTAATCGCACGCCATGGCCTCCAGGGGCGTGGAAAGTAGTGATCTTTCCAGGGCTGGGACGGAAATCATTGGCTGGATCCTCCGCATTAATACGACACTCGATCGAATGTAACTTAGGTTCGTAATTTTTACCGGAAATCGCAATACCGGCAGCTACCTTGATCTGCTCACGTATTAGGTCATAATCGATCACCTGCTCTGTAATAGGGTGCTCTACCTGGATACGAGTATTCATCTCCATGAAGTAGAAATTACGGTGCTTGTCTACTAAAAACTCAATTGTTCCAGCTCCTTCGTACTTGATGTACTCACAGGCTTTTACCGCTGCTTCTCCCATTTTTTTCCGCAAGGCCGTGGTCATAAAAGGAGAAGGAGTTTCCTCGGTTAGCTTTTGATGACGACGTTGGATGGAACAGTCGCGTTCTGATAGGTGACAAGCCTTTCCTTTTTGATCGCCCACTACCTGAATTTCGATATGGCGTGGTTCTTCGATCAATTTTTCCATGTACATCCCGTCGTTACCGAAGGCTGCACCGGCTTCTTGGCGGGCACTTTCCCAAGCTTTCTGAAGCTCCTCTTCTTTCCAAACTGCACGCATGCCTTTACCACCGCCCCCGGCGGTTGCTTTAAGCATTACCGGAAAGCCGATTTCCTTTGCCGTCTTTAATGCTTGGTCGAAAGAGTCTAATAAGCCCTCCGATCCAGGAATAGTTGGAACTCCGGCCGCTTTCATTGTTTCTTTAGCGCTTGCCTTATCGCCCATTCGGTCGATCATTTCAGGACTAGGACCAATAAACTTGATACCATTCTCTGAACAGATCTTCGAGAACTTGGCGTTTTCAGACAAGAAACCGTAGCCGGGGTGAATAGCATCCGCATTGGTTATCTCGGCCGCCGCAATAATATTTGGTATATTAAGGTAAGACTCGCTGCTAGCCGCGGGCCCGATACAAACTGCCTCATCGGCAAATCGCACGTGCAGGCTGTCTTTATCCGCTTTTGAATATACCGCCACCGTAGAAATACCCATTTCTTTACAGGTACGAATTACCCGTAGGGCAATTTCTCCGCGGTTAGCGATGAGAACTTTTTTAAACATAAGCTATGTTTTGATTAACTAGGAAGGATCGACCAAGAACAATGGCTGGTCGTATTCTACTGGCGACTGGTCGTCTACCAATACCTTCACGATCTTACCAGATACTTCGCTTTCGATCTCGTTGAAAAGCTTCATCGCTTCGATAATACAAACTACTGTGCCTTCACTAACCTCATCGCCTACGTTTACAAAGAGATCCTTGTCTGGGCTTGGACGACGGTAGAAAGTACCGATCATCGGAGATTTGATGGTCACATATTTGGAATCATCCTCGGCTGGAGCAGCTGGAGTAGAACTAGCAGGGGCCTCTGGGGCGGCTGCCGGTGCAGGCGCAGCCGCAGGAGCTGGAGCAGCCGCAGGGGCCGCAGCAACTTGTGGCATGCTAATTACCTGAGTAGCATTCTCACTTTGAACCGCTGATTCGGTTTTGATATTGATCTTAAAATCTTCGGTTTCGAGGTTAACCTCAGCGGCACCGGAACGGGCCACAAACTTTATAAGATTCTGAATTTCTTTTAAGTCCATGGAAGGTGATTATTAAATTTTTAAGGGTGCAAACAAAGCTAAAAAAATTTACTTGGGGTCAAGGGCCCACTTCAAGTAGATGGCGCCCCAGGTGAAACCCCCGCCGAAAGCAGCGAAAACAAGGTTATCTCCTTTCTTCAACTGATTTTCGTAATCCCAAAGGCACAAGGGTAAAGTACCATTGGTAGTATTTCCGTAACGATCGATATTAAGCATCACTTTGTCGCTCTGCAGGCCCATGCGCTTGGCTGTAGCGTCGATGATGCGCTTATTGGCCTGATGAGGAACTAACCAATCAACGTCATCAGAACTTAAACCATTACGCTCCATGATCTGAGCGCTTACCTCTGCCATATTGGTAACGGCAAATTTAAAGACCTGCTGGCCCTCTTGGTGCACAAAGTGTTCGCCTAATTCGACGGTTTCTTTACTTGGAGGGTACATAGAACCCCCTGCTTTAATATTTAAAAATTGACGACCAATACCGTCCGAGCGCAGAATGCTATCCTGAACGCCAAGGCCTTCTTCATTGGGCTCTAAGAGTACTGCACCACAACCATCACCAAAGATCACACAAGTGGTACGATCACTGTAGTCGATTATGGAAGACATCTTATCGCCAGAAACGATCAAGACTTTCTGGTAGCGACCCGACTCGATAAATTGGGTACCGGTGGTTAAACCGAATAAAAAGCCAGAACAAGCCGCTTGGAGGTCAAAACCAAAAGCTTTATTCATTCCCATCTCACTGATCACATAAGAGGCGGTGTTGGCTACGGGCATATCGGGAGTAACCGTACAAAAGATCACCACGTCGATCTCCTCGGCACTAATCCCTCGTTTATCCAATACTTCTTGGGCCGCTTTTATGCCCATATGCGATACGCCTTTACCCTTTTCTTTAAGGATGCGGCGTTCTTTAATTCCGGTTCGGGTGGTGATCCACTCGTCGGAGGTATCTACCATTGTTTCAAGTACCGCATTGCTTAATTTGAACTCGGGAAGGTATCCTCCTACTGCGGTAATTGCTGCTGAAATTGCCATATAAATGGGGCTAGATGCTGTTCATTTGCCTAACAAAATTAGCAAGAGCAAATGATTCAGCGCTTAATATCATATTTTTTATTGCCTCAGGACCGCTGGCTCCATGGGCTAAGATAAGGTTTCCTTGCACACCGAGGATAGGCGAACCGCCGTATTTCTCATAGTCCAATTTGCCTATAAAGTCATCTTGGACGTCTCGCTTTTGGGCCAAATTATAAAAGGCTTCCGTCTGCTTAAGTAGCATATTACCGGTAAAGCCATCACATAAGAGCACATCGGCTTCATGGTCGAAAAGATCTCTGGGCTCCATATTACCTCTAAAAGAAGCATCAGATTCAGCTAATAGCTGATGAGCCTTTTGATACAAAAGATTGCCTTTACTGGCCTCCGCTCCACTATTCAATAAGTATAGTTTGGGATCTGCAATGGACAAAGCCGATTTTGCATAGGCTTTTCCCAATCGGGCGAATTCTAGGAATTGCTCCACTTTTGCGTCTACATTAATGCCCACGTCGAGCACCACCATTTTACCCCCATCCAATTTGGGGAAAACTGAAATAACGGCTGGGCGACTAATGCCCTCCACTAGGCCCAGAACCTGCATGGCTCCCACCATCATGGCGCCGCTATGACCCGCTGAGGCCAATACGTCGATAGCACCAGTCTTGAGAGCCTTGAAACCCGCCATCATGGTGCTTTTAGGCTTGCTTTGCAAAGCCCTGACCGGATGCTCATCCATGGCAATGAAATTGGCACATTCATGCAACTGCCAGGTAGCGTGATCAAGACCATGCAAGTCTTCACTCAAGCCAAATAAATGGATCTGGGTTTGGTCCTGCAAGAGAGTTTTCGCCAAACGAAGACCCTCTAAAACAGCGGTGGGAGCATGATCGCCCCCCCTTAGGTCAATTCCGACTTTCGTCATCATAAAAAAAAAGGCAGTACCAAGACTGCCTTCAATATCGATCTAGCTGCCGCTTATGCTACAGCTTCTTCTTTTTCCATTACCACTTTACCTTTGTAGTAAAGTTTTCCTTCATGCCAATAGGCACGGTGGTATAAATGAGATTCACCGGTTACAGAGCACACAGCAACGGTTGGCACCTCTGCCTTGTAATGCGTTCTTCTCTTGTCGCGGCGAGTAGTACTTTGTCTGCGTTTAGGATGTGCCATTTTTCAAATATTTAATTCAATAAGTCTTTCAATTTATCCCAACGAGGATCGGTATCCTCTTCTTGCGATTCTTCGTCGTTATTTGGACTGAGTTCTTCGAGTCGGGCCATTACCTCTTGTCCTTTTTTTCCTGCCGCAACATCCGGATGCACTACTTTCAAAGGCTTAGCCAATACTGCCATTTCATAGAAATACTGGGCTAAATTGAAACGATGCTCACCGTGCGGTAAGATCAAAAGGTCTTCTTCAGAGTCGTCAAATTCATCACCAAATTTTATGGTGAGTTCAGCCTCTGCGCTAATGGGTAACCAGAACATTTCCTGGGTCAGGTCGCAGGGCAACCATAAACGCCCGGAAAGACCAAGTTCTAATGCCATTTGCGTTTCTCGCTTAAGCATTTTTGCTTTTGCCTCTAGCTCTGCATTTTCGAAGTCCTCAAAACCAAATTCTTCAAAGAACCTTTTACCAATCTGAAAATCAAATTGGTGTTCCCCTAGTTTGAGCCCTGAGAACTGAATTTCGAATTGCTTTAATTCCTTCTCCATGGCCTGTTTTTTAGGGAGCGCAAATGTATAAAAAATTTAATCCCCGCAAATCTATTTTACTTTTTTTTACTCTTGATTTTTAGGGGATTGGCATTCAATTCGGCCGACTCCTTTCGCTTGCGGGCAATGTCTATCGCCGCGTAAACCGACTGCCTGAAACTTGAAGGGTCTGCTTTACCTTCTCCCGCGATATCAAAAGCGGTACCGTGATCGGGGCTAGTTCTTACGAAAGGAAGGCCTGCAGAATAATTTACCCCATCGCCAAAACTCAGGGCTTTGAAGGCGACCAAACCTTGGTCGTGATACATCGCCAAGATCGCATCGAATTGACGGTGGTGTCCTGCACCAAAAAAGCTATCAGCCGGAAATGGCCCAAAGGCCATGATCCCTTTTTCTTTCGCCTTTTCAATGGCCGGCATAAGGATCTCTTGATCTTCCTTGCCCATAACTCCATTGTCGCCCGCGTGGGGATTCAAGGCTAAAACTGCTATTCTGCCTTTCGGCTGATGGAAGTCTTGTTTTAAGCTTTGGTGAAGACTTTTCAGTTTTTGCTCGATTAAATCACTTGAAATAACCTCACTTACTTTTTTTAGGGGAATATGAACCGTGGCCAAAGCCATCCGCATCTCTTCTGAGATCATCATCATGGTGGCTTTAGCCTTAAAACGGGCCTCTAAGTAATCGGTATGTCCCGAAAACTGAAACTGATCGCTTTGAATGCTTTCCTTATTAAAGGGCGCTGTTACCAAAGCGTCGATCTCCCCTTGCTCCAGAGCCTCGCTGGCCGCCTCTAGACTTTTAAGCGCAAAAGCACCCACTGCAGGGTCTACCTTACCAAAGTCCATATTAACGTCCTCCTTCCAAACATTTAACAAATTAGCCTTACCCTCCAGGGCGTCTTCAATCTTGTTAATAATGTTGAAATTGAAATCGCGCCGATCAATGGCATTGCGGTGATAAGAAGCCACTTTTGAAGAGGCAAAGACTATGGGAGTGCAAAGACTCAACATGTCTTTCTCCCCAAAGGTCTTTATGATCAGCTCCATGCCAATCCCATTTAGGTCGCCTACCGAAATACCGATTTTTAAACTCGCTGGGCTATCGCTCATTGCTGTGCTTTTAAGAATTGATACATCAGGCGTACGCCTACTCCTGTGCCTCCGGTCTTGCGGTAATGATGGTCAGCGCTCAAAAAAGCTGGACCAGCAATATCGAGGTGTACCCAGGGATAATCGGTGAATTTCTCCAAGAATTTACCCGCAGTTATCGCACCCGCTTCACGACCACCGATATTCTTTTGATCGGCAATGGTCGATTTTAAAAGCTCATCATACTCTTCCCAAAATGGAAACTGCGCTACCCGTTCGTAAGCCTCGTTTCCTGCGGCACGAAGGCCATCAAACACCTCATCTTTTGCGGTACCCATGGCTACCAAACCGTACTTCCCTATTGCTACTGCCGCCGCGCCAGTGAGTGTCGCCATATCGAAAACCAAAGCTGGCTTGTAATTCTTCGCATAGGCCAGGGCATCTGCTAGAAGCATTCTCCCTTCGGCGTCGGTATTTAAAACCTCTACCGTAGAACCGTCGTACATTTTCACAACATCACCTGGCGCATAAGCATTATAACCAGGTCTATTGTCGGTTGCAGGAACCAAAGCAATAACATGCAGCTTTAATCCAGCTTTGGCAATTGCCGATACCGTACCGATTACCGCAGCGGCTCCTGCCATATCACTTTTCATGGAATCCATAGACCCAGCGGTAGGCTTTAAGCTTAAGCCTCCAGTATCATAAACGACTCCTTTTCCCACCAAAACAATGGGCTTGTCGTTGCTAGCTCCTTCTGGCTTGTATTCAAGTATACTAAAGGTAGGTGGATCTTGACTTCCGCGGTTCACCGCCAAAAGACCTCCCATTTTTAATGACTCGATCTTCTTTTTGGTAAGTACTTCCACCGAAAAACCGAATTCCCTTCCGGCAGCCTCTGCTTCTTCGGCAAGCTTCGTAGCCGTTAAATAACTTAAGGGCTCATTCACTAGATCCCGGGCTAAAAAGGTGCCTTCTACCATTGCTTTTAAATCGGTCAGTTCAGCTTGATCGACACCATTTAAGGCAATTTCACTTAACGCGACGGGGCGCTCTCCTTTGGTAAAATATTTATTGAATTGATAGCTTGCCAATGCCAAGCCTTCGGCAAAAGCCAGAGATTGCTCAGCATTACTCCCACTAATTACTACTTTTTCGGTCTTTAAGCCTTTCGCTAGCTTGCTGGCCAAGACACGAGCAGCCTCTTTATTTTGCGCTGCGGCTTCCTTGGTCTCTGTCCAGGCGATGAATAATTGAGGCTCTTGGGGGAAATGGCAGAAGTTGCCCGCTTTCAGGTCCTTTTCCAAATACTGCTTTTGCGCATCACTAAGCGGAAGCTCGGCAATTTCGGAAGACTGGTTGATAAGGTATATTTGATGCTTGAAGTCTTGCGCAGACTTCACGGAAGTAAAATTCAACATAAGAATCTTTAAATTTGAGCAAAGTTACCAATTCGAAAGCGCTAAACATAGTTTAAAAAACCCAACACAAATCAGCACTTTTTACGTTATAAAGTTAATCGCGCTAATCTAATAGCCTAATGAAAAAACTCTTACCGCTCATTTTTATTCTACTAGTGGCTACAGTAGCCCGTGCTACGCACAATCGAGCGGGAGAGATCACCTATCGCTGGATCACCGGTTTAACTTACGAGGTTACGATTACTACTTATACCCGAGCTTGTGACCTCTGTGCCGATAGGTGTGAACTGGAAATTCGCTGGGGAGACTCCACCTCTTCTATCTTACCGCGTGCTAATGGGGCAAATACGCGCTGCGCCAGCGCCAGGGATGGGGAGATCATTGATCAAGTAAACCGAATTCGTAAAAATATTTACATCGGCACCCATACCTACGACGCTCCGGGTATTTATACCTTGGTGATGGAGGACCGTAATCGCAATGCTGGGATTAGCAATATTCTTAATTCGGATCAAGTTCCTTTCTACATCGAAACTGAGCTTTTCATTTCACCCAGCTTAGGCGCCAATAATTCGCCGGTATTAACCAATCCACCTGTAGAGCGAGGTTGTATCAACCGTCGTTTTGAACACAATCCGGGTGCCTATGATCCAGATGGAGACAGTTTGGCTTATCGCTTGGTACTTTCACGGGCTCAAAATGGCGATCCTATCCAAACTATATACGATCCTGTGTACGTGCAAGACTCGGTGAAGATAGACTCGTATACCGGCTTACTTTATTGGGACCTGCCGCGCAATGTTGGTCAGTATAATTTTGCCTTCGAAATAATTGAATACCGTAAAAACCAACAGGGCCGTTTTGTACGAATCGGTCGCGTTACGAGGGATCTTCAGGTCGACATTGAAGACTGCGGGAACAATCCACCTCAGGTAAACCCGGTAGGTCCCTTTTGTGTGGAAGCGGGTACTAGCCTCAACTTTGGCGTAACCGCCACTGACCCCGATAATGATCCCCTTACCCTAAGCGCCTTTGGCGGCCCCTTTGAAACTACTCCTCGTGCAAGCTTCCCCACCGTTAATGGTGCCAGTCCCTTACGTGGCTTCTTTAATTGGAACACCTCCTGTGACCTAGTACGCAAACAACCTTATCAGGTTAGTTTTAAAGCGGAAGACTCCCCATCTGACCCTTTTGAGGTATCATTATCGGACATCTATACCACCGAAATTACGGTAGTAGCTCCTGCTCCAAAAAATCCTAATGCTGGTTCGGAAGGCTTAGCCCTGCGACTAAACTGGGATCAATCTATTTGCAGCGATGCCTCCGGCTATCTGCTTTACCGCAGAGAAGGTCTATACGGCTTTGTTCCTAGTCAATGTGAACTGGGAGTACCAGCATACACCGGCTACGAATTCCTAGACTCTCTAGATCAAGGGTCAAGTCTTACCACCTATTTAGATACCAACGACATCGACATGGGTAAGGAGTACTGCTATATGGTGGTCGCATATTTCGACGACGAGGCTCTAAGCTATGCCAGTGAAGAGTTTTGCGCTGCTTTACCCCTTACCTTACCCCTAATGACCAAGGTAGACGTTAGCAATACCGATCCCATCAACGGCAGTATAGAATTGGAGTGGATCGCTCCGCCCGATTTCGACAGCACTTTGTTCCCTCCGCCTTACCGAATGGACCTAGAAGGGAGAATTCGCAATGAAGGGAACTTCACTCTTCTCAACAGTAGTTCGGGACTGGTCGACGGCTCTTTCAGCGAAAGCGGCCTCAATACTCAGATCAATTCTTACGAATATCGTGTAGCCTTATACTCCGGGCCCAATGCGGATCTCGTGGGTTATTCCTCCGATGCTAGTTCGGTTTTCTTAGAAGCAAAAGGCGTAGACCGTGCCGTGGAATTGGATTTCGATTTCGATACCCCTTGGACCAACGAACGTTTTGTAATCTACCGCGAAAACCCTACCGGTTCGGGTAACTTTGATAGTATTGGCGAAAGTTTTAGACCTGAATTCAGGGATACCGGTCTGGTCAATGGTGAAAGCTACTGCTATTACGCTGAGGCCTTTGGACGATATACCGCCAGTGACTCTTTACCTCAGCCATTGATCAATCGCAGTCAGATAGCCTGCGCCGCAGCAAGAGATACCATTGCGCCTTGTGTCCCTCAGTTTAGTCTAAGGAACGTCTGTCCAGATACCATCTATTTTAGCTGGGTTCTAGATCAAAGTCCCGTTTGTAGTGATGACGTAAAGCAAATCAATATTTATTTCCGCAGTGGAGAAAATGATTTTGGATCAGAACCCTTCTTAAGTATTCCTACCACCGGAGATTCTACCGTAAAATTCGTGAGTGATGCTTCAATTTTCGGCTGTTATGCGATCACCGCCGTAGATGATGCCGATCAGGATCCTAATGGGCAGGCTAATGAAAGTGCATTGAGCCGGGAGATCTGCGTGGAAAGCTGTTTTTCCATCGGCTTCCCCAATATTTTTACGCCCAATGGCGATAATATTCATGAAACCTTCCTTCCCACCGATATAGAACAGGTGGAAAATTTGGAGATCGAAATTCACAACCGCTGGGGAACTCGGGTTTACAAAGCCCTTAGTTTAGATGAGTTTTTAGCCCAAGGTTGGGATGGTACGGTAGAAAGTACCGGGCAACCTGCTCCCGACGGAGTTTATTACTACGTTTGCCGCTACACCGTCGAAAGCCTTGGCCCACGTCGTGAGCAAGTAGCAGCGGGATTTGTACACCTAATTCGATAATTGAATGTTTACTGGAATCATTGAGAGCCTTGGTCAGCTTAAATCTAAGGAAGCCGAGGGCACTAATCTTCACCTTAAATTTAAATGTGACTTCAGCTCCGAATTAAAGATAGACCAAAGTTTAGCGCATAATGGCGTTTGTCTTACAGTAGTTGAGATCGAAGGTGAGCAATACACCGTAACCGCGATCGAAGAAACGCTTCAACGTAGTAATTTAGGTCTTATCGAAATCGGGGAAAAGGTTAATCTAGAGCGTTGTATGCCGGCCAATGGACGTTTCGATGGACATATCGTACAAGGCCACGTAGATACCGTTGGGGAGTGCGATGAGATCATCGAAAGGGATGGCAGCTGGGAGTATTTCTTTCATTATCCCGAAAACACCGAGCATATTACGGTTTCTAAAGGCTCGATTACCGTAAATGGAGTAAGTCTAACCGTGGTCCACTCAGAAAAGAATCGTTTTTCCGTAGCCATTATTCCCTACACGCATGAGCACACCAATTTTCATCAGTTCGAAGTTGGCTCAAAAGTCAATTTAGAATTCGATATAGTTGGTAAATACGTGGCCCGAATGATAGAGGCTCAAAACTCCTGAGCCTTTGCTAAGATCCCTTCTTTGCTCAATCCGTAATCTTGCAGCAAGACCGATCGATCGGCATGAGGAATGAACTGGTCTGGCAAATGCAGGCTCATCACTCTAGCGTCGATCATGCCTTTAGATTTCATTGCTTTCATACGGGCGCCCAAGGAAGCCTCAAAGGGGTTTTCATCAACGCAAATTAGCGCTTCACAGGTTTTCAATTGTTCTGATAGATCACCCTCTGGAAATGGCTTGTAGATAGGAACGTGTAAATGAGACCAGTCTGAACTTTCTGCGGCAGCTTGCGCCGGATGGGACATGGCCCCATAAGAAAGGATTACCTTTTTTCGTCCTTGCTCATGCCACCAATGCGGACGATAAGAACGCCATTTGCTAGCACTGGGGAATGGCTCCTTCGCATAGCGAATCCAAATCGAATCCTGGCTTTGGCTTAAAGACCACTGTAAGATCTCACATAAAGCGTTTCCATCGGCAGCAGCTCCAATGCGCAGATTTGGCACCGAGCTCATTAAGGCTTGATCGAAATTACCGTGATGCGTTGGTCCATCGGCCCCGACTAAGCCAGCTCGATCGATAAGAAAGGTAATGGCCAAATTTTGCAAGGCTACATCGTGAATAATTTGGTCCACCGCTCTTTGAGCAAAAGTGCTGTACAAATGCACGATGGGGCGATAACCGGCAATGGCCATACCCGCCGCCATAGTAACCGCGTGTTGCTCAGCTATACCTACGTCTAAAACCCGCTCTGGAAATCGTTCTCTTAGGTCATTAAGGCCTGCCCCGGCCAGCATAGCGGGGCTAATTACTACGATCTTCTCATTAGCTTCCATCAGCTCTTGAAGCTTCTTGAATAAGGCAGACTGAAAAGTAGCCTCGGTCTTAGCCTTAGATGCCGGCTTTTGGTAACCCAAGGCCTTTTGGGTACGAACGATTAAAAACTTTGGCCCGCTTTGCTTGGCTAAGGTCTGAAAGCCTTGGAGGAGGGCAGCCAGATCATTTCCATGTTCTACTTCCAGAACCGAGAAGCCTAAGGAACGCGCCCAATCGGCATAGGAGTTAAAGGCATTAAGGGCTCCCACATTAGGATCGATGCTGGAGCGATTATCATTAAGAATGACCCAAGCGTCATACGCTTGCTCGCCGATATAATTGAGCCCTTCAAAGGCCATTCCTCCAGTTATTGACCCATCTCCAATTACTGCTATTCTTTGCCTTACTTCACCGCTTAAACGATCGGCCTGGCAAAAGCCGGCCAAAGCAGAGATCGAAGTCGAAGAATGACCGGCTCCAAAGGGGTCAAATTCACTTTCGCTCCGGCGCGTAAACCCGGCTATACCGCCTTTTTTGCGATTGCTAGCAAAGCGATCTTTTCGGTCGGTAATCACCTTATGAGCATAGGCCTGATGACCAACATCCCAAATTAAAACATCCCTCGGGGTGTCGAAATAATAATGCAAGGCCAAACTAAGCTCCACCACACCCAAACTCGATTTTATATGCGCCGCTTTCTCGGCCGTTTCATTCTGGATGAATAAACGCAGCTCATCGGCCAGTAGCCTTAAATCACCTAGGGGGAAGTTTCGAAAATCTTCCGGGTGCGAGATCTTGGAAAGCAATGGGTAGCTCATAAGGCAAAAATACGCTTATAGCCAGGATAGCAACAAAAGACCCCGGCAGAATCTACCGGGGTCTTTGTCAACCAATTAACCAAACCTTTAATATGAGATTAACCGCGTACCAGAGATTTTAACCAGCGATTTAGTCGTTCTAGTAGTAAGTAAAGCACTGGCACTACGATTAGAGTTAAGAAAGTAGCAAATACTAGACCAAAGATCACGGTCCAGGCCATTGGGCTCCAGAAAATGGCGTTATCCCCACCGAAATAAATATTCGCTCCGCGACCATCTAGTAGGCCAATGAAGTCGATATTCAATCCAACTGCCAAGGGCAGAAGTCCAAGTACCGTGGTGATTGCGGTAAGCAGCACCGGACGCAAGCGAGTTTGTCCGCCCATTTCAATGGCTTCCACCAGTTTGGCATCTTCCAGTTCATCTTCGCGTTGCATGCCTAGCTCTTCCTTCATCCGTTGTCGGCTCAATTCAATAAAGTCGATCAATACGATACCGTTATTCACCACGATTCCCGCTAAGGAAACGATACCAATACCGGTCATGATCACCACAAATTCCATTTGGAAAATACCCAAGCCCAAGAATACTCCGATGGTACTAAAGAGTACGGTAAGAATAATGATAAAGGGCTTTAAGGCCGAGTTGAACTGAGAAACCAGAATAATGGCAATGAGGGAAACCGCTATAAGCAAGGCCGTTGTTAAAAAGGCAAAGCTCTCGGCTTGTTCCTGCTGCGCTCCGGTAAATTTCAAGGTGTACGCATCAGGCATCTTATAATTTTTCAAAGATTCCTTGATGGCATTATTAACCTCGGTAGGGTTAAAGCCTTCCACCACATTCGAGTACAAGGTGATCAATCGTTCCGAATCCTTACGTTTAATAGAGTTATATGAGGTTACGAACTCATAACTAGCTACCGCCGAGATGGGCACCTGGACGATTCTTCCCGAGGCTTGAGAACGGAAAGTAACCAGTTGGTTCATCAGGCTGGCCACGTCGTAACGGTACTCCTTCTTAAGTCGGATTTCGATCGGATAATCATCCTCGCCCTCTTTGTATTTGCTTGCCTCACTACCGTAAAGTGCGGTACGCAATACCAAGGCGATCTGTTGGGTGCTCACTCCTAAACGACGTGCTCTTTCGCGATTAATGCGAACTAGCATTTCAGGCTTATTGGTTTCCAGGTCGACCTGTAAGCCCTCAATTCCTGGAATCTGCTCGGCTTCTACTGTACGTTTTACATCATTGGCGATGGCAATTAAGTCTTCGAACTCGTTGCCAGTGATCTCCATATTGATATCTCGACCAGTAGGTGGCCCATTCTGTTCCTTTTCTACGCTAATGGTAACTCCTGGTAACCAATTCACCAGTTCTTCCGTAACCTCACGTTGAATATCCGTGGTGCGCACTCCGCCGCGATCTTCGTACTCCACAAAAGAAACGGTAATCCGCGCCTTATTTGGGGTACTTTGCCCGCCAGCCGCAAAGTCGTTCTGACTGGAGGTTTCGGCCCCTACATTGGTTACGATACTTTCTACTAATTCATCATATGGCTCCAGCACTTCAACCAAGCGGTCTTCCACTTCACGAGCCGTTTCATCGGTAGACAAAACATCCGTACCCAAAGGAACTTCTACGAATACGTTTATATAATTAGGCTCGTTAACCGGAAAATCTACCAATTTGGGATTGGAGCCAAAGTAAAATGCTACGCTAAATACCATTAAGAAAACAGTGCCCACTACAATTACTGCCGGGCGCCATTTACTTAAGGAATAGCTGAGGCTCCGCGCATAAATTCGCTCTAAACGAGGGAGCAGAATTTTTTGGAACCAAGCCGACATTGGGTTAAGCACGTAGGTAAAGGCTAGAACGCCTCCGGCAATAGCCAAGAATAGATTGGCCGTAATGGTCGCTTGCGCCAAATGTAGCAGGATACCAAGCACTAGGAACACCAAGAACCATGTTAATGCCCTGCGGTGATTCTTATCCGCCTCAAAATCTTGCTTTTTAATAAAGCTCGCTGCAATTACTGGGTTGATCACTAAGGCTACAAAAAGAGAGGAGCCCAGTACAATGATCAAGGTTCGCGGCAAATAACCCATAAACTCTCCGATGATACTATCCCAGAAGAGCAGGGGGAAGAAAGCAGCTAAAGTAGTGGCGGTAGAACTAATAATCGGAACGGCAATTTCCCCTACACCTTGGCGGGAAGCCTCAAAAGCACTGAGGCCTTCTTCTGCGTAAAGCCGGTAGATGTTTTCGATGGTTACGATCGCGTTATCCACCAACATTCCCAAAGCAAGAATCAAAGAGAATAAAACAATGAAGTTTAAAGTAACCCCTAGCGCACTTAAAGTTAAGAAGCTAATGAACATCGAAAAGGGAATACTCAGCCCTACAAATGTTGCATTACGCAATCCGAGGAAAAACAGCAAAGTCAAGGTCACCAAGATAACCCCGGAGATTATACTGTTCTCGAGGTTAGCAATTTGGTTTCGTGTTTGCTTGCTTTGGTCATTGGTAATGGTGATCCGTAAATCCTTCGGTAAGTCGTTCTTTTTCGCGCTCTTTATGATAGCGCGAATCTTATCGGTGGCATCCAGTAAATTCTCGCCTCCTTTTTTGATCACATTCAGTGAAACTACCGATTCACCGTCCAGTCGTGCAAAGCTTTCTACCTCTTTGTAAGTAAAGAGAACCTCTGCTACATCTTTCAGATAAACGATGTTTCCGTTTTCATGCTTCACGATCACGTTGCGGATCTCTTCCATGGAGTTAAACTCCGCATCGGTACGAATACTACGTCGGGTAGAGCCTAGAAGGATGTCGCCTGCCCCGATATTCACATTCTCCGAGGCTAGGGCATTCTGGATGTCGTTAAAACTGAGCTGATTTGCTTGAAGTTTGGGAAGATCTACATTGATCTGCACTTCTTTCTCCTTGTCGCCGGTAATGGTCGCTTCCGAGATCTCACTTAACTCTTCGATTTCATCTTGCAAAATTTCAGCGTAATCAACTAAGTCGTCGATCGCATATTCACCCGAAAGGTTAATGTTAAGGATAGGCACCCGACTTAAGTCGATGTCTAATACCACCGGATCTTGATCCAAATCATTAGGCAGTTCGCTCTTTGCCCGATCCACGGCATCCTTAACATCCTGTAAGGCTTTTTCCGTATCTACATCAATGTTAAACTCCACATTAATGATACTCACATCCTGAACAGATTGAGAGTTCATCTCCTTGATACCATCAACCGACTTGATCTCCTTCTCTAAGGGCCGGGTTATTAGGTTTTCGATATCCCCCGGTGCGTTCCCTGGATAAGGGGTTTGCACATATATGAGCGGAAATACGATCTCTGGAAATGATTCCTTTGGCATGGTAATGTAGGAGTAGATTCCAAACAGTACCAATAGCGCCGAGAGTATGAAAACACTAATGCTGTTGTTCAGCGCTAATGTGCTCAGCTTAAAATTACGATTGGTCTTTGTTGCCATTCTAATATTTTATTGAAGGTCTACTAAAAGACCGTCATTTACTTCATTATAACCAGCGGTAATAACCTTGTCGCCCGGCTTCAGGCCTTCGGTGATTTCTGTTTGCTCGCCGAAGGATTTGCCCCTTTTGATGTATGTTTTAAACACTTTATCGCCTTCGGCAGTTCCCTTGCTGAGGTAAACATAGTCGCCATTCAGGTCTTTTTGAATCGCCATGGAAGGCACTACGATTGCCTCCTCATTGCGGTAGTCGCGCAAAAGGATTTCGGCCAATAAATTTGGCTTAATCAAAGCATTGCGATTATTTAAGCCCACCTTAATGGTAAAGCTGCGGTTTTCTGGATTGATGTACTGACTGGTGAAAATCACCTTTTCTTCTTGGGACAAATTCAAAGCGGGAATATTTACCTGAACGGGATCTCCCACTTTTACCGCCTTCAAATAGCTTTCGGATAAATCTGTTTCCAATTCTAAGCTTGATAGGTCTACCACGCGCGCTACCGGTGTTCCTGGCGCCACAAACTCCCCTTCGTTAACGGCAATTAGGTCTACTGTTCCGTTTACCGGTGCCTTTACGAAAGTGTTCTCGTATTGTGCCTTTACTTGTTTTAAACGGTTAGCCGCTGCTTTATAATTGGTTTCTGCGCTTAGGAATTCAATTTCAGAGCCGATGCTGTCTAACCATAATCTGCTGCGACGCTCATAAGTGGTTTTAGCCAGTTTATGTGCGGCTTCCGCTTCCTGTAATTGGCCTTCGATAAAGTCGCTTTCCAGACGTAAGATCACTTCGCCTTTACGCACTCGGTCTCCTTCCTTCGCGGCGAGAGAAACCACTCGACCGCTCGATTCAGCGCTAAGCAGAACGTTTTCCTTACTGCTAACTGTGGCCGATAATCTTACAAAATGCTCAAATGGCTGCAGGCTTAACTCGGCCACCTTTACCGGTACCAATTTTTTAGCCCCTTCCTCTACCACGGCGGTGTCGAGCTTCGCGATCTTTGCTTCAATACTGTCGATCTGTACTTGCAAAGCTTCCATTTCGGTCTGCTTTTCGGATAAGCTAGCCTTGAGGCCTTCCAAATCTTCTGGCTGCTGATTACAAGCTACCAAAAGGCCAAGGATTGCAATTAGAGATAGTTTTTTCATGGTGTTTTCGATTAATATTTACCTAAGGCGTATTCCAAGGCCTCTTTAGTGTTCAATAAGTTTAATAATGCGTTGATGTAATTTCTTTCCGCCTCGAGGTATTGATTCTCAGACTGGGTGAGCTCTAGGCTGGAACTAAGACCTTCTTCGTATTTCCGAAGAGTCTTCTCAAAGATGCGCTTGCTCAAACTGCGATTGCGCATTTGATTGTTGAGGTTGTCCATCGCAAAACTGTAATCGCTTTGAGCCTGTTGGTATTGCAACTCCAGCTGACTTTCGGTCGCCTGTTTGGCAACCTGAATGCGCTCTAGATCGATCTTGGCTTTCTGCACGCGAGCCTGACGACCCAGTCCGGTGAATATATTCCAGTTAAGGCTTGCGCCGATGGTGGTACCTGGTATCCAATAAGTATCGAAGCTAAAGGCATCGTTGAACTCATTGGCAAAATTGCTTTGACTGTGATTTACAAAGCCACTTAAAGTGGGATAATACTTCGCCTTTTCGTTGGCTAATTGAAGCTCCGCCCCACGCTCTTGGCTAATCAAGGACTTAAAGGTAATGTGGCGGTCTACGGCAAAATCTTCCGAAGCCAAGGTAGCATCCAATTTTACCGGAGCTAAAATATCTTCCAGGTCGCTACTAAGGATTATCTCTTCTTCCAGATCGATACCCATATTAAACTTCAACAACTGCATGGCCAAATTGACCTGACGATTCGCGTTGTTGAGATTGTTTTGCAGGTTATTAACCAATAATTCCAATTGGCTAACGTCTTGGTCTTCCACAAAACCATTTTCAAAAAGCTTTTTGGTTTCCCGAAAGTTTTCTTCCAAGGTCTTTAAGTTTTGGGCCAAGATTTTCTGGGTTTCTATCGCGATCAAAGCGCCATAATAGCTCTGGGCCGTATTGCGACGTGCTTCAATTTCTGCTTCTTCTTTTTCCAGTCTTTTAGTTTCCTTCACCACTCGGGTCGCCTGCAAAGCCACGAAATAGGAACCGTCTAGTAAAAGCTGACTTAGCTGGACCTGAGCTTGGTTTTGATGAGCTACTCCAAATGCCACGGTAGCGAATTCTCCTTCTGGCGCATTGGGGTCAAAGAACTGGGCTGGAATAGGTTGTTCTGGAATTTGAGCATTATAACTGTATCCAAAAGAACCAGAAATCTGTGGGAAGCCCAAAGCCGCTGTTTCTTTGATGGTTTTACGCGCCTTCTCATAATCAAGCACCTTATCCTGAACCGTGTAAGAATGCTGAGCCGCATATTCTTCCGCTTGGGCCAGAGTGAAGGCTCGCGACTCCTTCTGCCCATAGGCAGACAGGCCACAGGTAGCCGTAAAGAAGAGCGCAAAAAGCACTTTTTTCATATTCATTTTTTTGATGTTTTCAGTTTTTCTTCCAAATAGGTCAAGCCTCGAGCATTGGCGATTCCACGCACATGATAGATCAAGATCTCTCGCATTACTTCTTCGATCGGGCGATCTTTAAAGGGCCCCATATCCTCCTCCATCATTAATTGAGCGCGACTGTAATACAAAAAAGTTACGACCTCCGCGTCCAGCTCAGCTCGGTACAAGCCTTCTTCTTTACCGCGGCGAATGTTTTCGGTCATCATCGTGAAAACCTGTTCCTTCTTCAAGGTTTCTAACATCGCGCTTACTTCTGGATAGTAGCGATCTAATTGAAACTGCATGCTTGGATCATGTTTCTCAATACTGGTACAAATGACCTCGTCCATCGCGAAAAGCATATCAATTGCATTACCCTTTAAGTCCAATAAACGCGACATGTTACTGCGGATGCCCTCGAACATTTGCACCACGGCCTTTGTCACCAGCTCCTCCTTGTTGGAAAAGTATTTGTAAAGGGTTTTCTTAGAAATACTTAGCTCGCGAGCAATGTCGTCCATCGTTACCGGCCTAAGACCATAACGATTAAACATCTCGGTAGATTTACTTAATATCTCTAACTCCATTTCTTCCATAACGGCGGCAAAAGTAGGAAACAAACTACACCTGGAAACTATAATCAATAAAAAGTTTCTCAGTATTAAGGTTTCCTTAACATTGGGTACCTCCTGAGCAGAAAAATTTGGAACTTTGCCGCCTCAAGAAGAAAGAACTATGCTATCTATAAAAGAGGTCCTGAAACAGCAACCGATCGGTTCTACCTTAAGCCTTCGCGGCTGGGTACGCACCTTTCGCAGCAATCGGTTTATAGCTTTAAGCGACGGAAGCACGATCAAAACCATTCAAGCGGTCGTCGACTTTGAAAAATTTGATGAGACGCTGCTAAAGCGCATCACTACCGGGGCGGCCATAGAAATAAGTGGCGACTTGGTAAAGTCGCAAGGCCGTGGTCAAGAGGTAGAGCTATTGGTCGAAAAACTTGAGGTGCTCGGCGACTCTCCAGCCGATGAATACCCGCTACAACCCAAGAAGCATTCTTTAGAGTTCCTTAGGGATATCGCTCACCTCAGAATGCGCACCAACACCTTTGGTGCGGTTATGCGTCTTCGTCATAACTTGGCCTTTGCGGTGCATGAATATTTCCACAAACGCAATTTCTTTTATTTACACACCCCCATTATTACCGGGAGTGACGCCGAAGGAGCGGGCGAAATGTTCAACGTTTCGATCTTGGATAAAAAGGACCCACCTCTTACCGAAAGTGGTGAGATCGATTACAAACAGGACTTTTTTGAAAAGGAAACTAATCTTACGGTATCGGGTCAGCTAGAAGCGGAATTGGGTGCCACTGCTCTTTCTAAAGTCTACACCTTCGGGCCCACCTTCCGCGCCGAAAACTCAAATACCAGTAGGCACTTGGCGGAGTTTTGGATGATTGAACCCGAAGTAGCTTTCGCTGATTTGAACGACAATATGGACCTGGCGGAGGATTTTTTAAAGTACATCATCCGTTTTGCCCTCGACAATTGTCAAGACGACTTAGAATTTCTTGAAAAGAGGCTCATCGACGAAGAAAAATCAAAACCGCAAAACCAAAGGAGTGCCATGCCACTTCGTGAAAAACTGGCTTTTGTGGCCGATAATAACTTCCGCCGGGTGAGCTATACGGAGGCGATCGACATCCTGCGCAATTCAAAACCGAACAAAAAGAAGAAGTTCAATTATGTTATCGACGAATGGGGCGCAGACCTACAGTCGGAGCACGAAAAGTTCTTGGTTCAGCACTTTAATGCACCGGTGATCTTATTTGATTACCCCGCCAAGATCAAGGCCTTTTACATGCGTTTAAATGACGACGAGAAAACCGTCCGTGCCATGGATATTCTCTTCCCCGGTATTGGCGAAATAGTGGGTGGTTCACAACGTGAAGAGCGCTATGATGTGCTCAAAGGCAAAATGAATGATTTCGATATCGACGAAGCGGAGCTCGCTTGGTACCTGGACACTCGTAAGTTCGGTACTTGTGTGCATAGTGGTTTCGGCCTGGGCTTTGAACGCCTGGTGCTTTTCGTAACCGGCATGACCAATATTCGCGATGTAATACCCTTTCCCCGAACCCCGGGAAATGCAGAATTTTAATCAAAGCGGCTTTGGCCGCTTTTTCTTTTTCTGAACGCTTCGGCACAGCTTTTGTTAAAATGATGCAAAAGCGGCAAAATTTTTGATGGAAGGCCGCGAAAATCATACCTTTCACCTAGTGATTTAAACCATGCTGAAGCAACAACTCAACCAAAAATTACTGCAAAAATTAAGTCCGCAGCAAATCCAGCTCATGAAACTGATTCAGCTGCCTACCTTAGCTTTTGAGCAAAAAATAAAGGAGGAGTTAGAAAGCAATCCGGCCTTAGACGAAGGTCGTGATCAAGAGGAAGGAAAATCGGAAGACAGCGAGTTTGAAGACAAAGAATACGAGCAGGAAAACGAAAGCATTGAAGCCGATGACATCAATGTGGATGAATACTTGAGCGACGATGAAATTCCGGAGTACCGACTTCAAGCGAATAATTACTCGGCCGACGATGATGACACCAAGGTACCCATTACGGGAGGGAAGAGCTTTCACGAGTACTTACTAGAACAATTAGGAACGTTCCCCTTGCCCGACGAAGACCGTCAAATTGCCGAATATTTAGTGGGTAATATCGACGATGATGGCTACATCCGGCGCGAAATGCTAGCCATTGTGGATGATCTGGCTTTTACTCAAAATATTTTCGTGGAGGAAACACACCTCGAAAAGATCCTAAAGCTTATTCAAAGTTTGGATCCAGCAGGTGTGGGCGCCCGCAATCTGCAAGAATGCCTGCTCATTCAGCTAAGACGTGAAAAATCAGATTACCACATACGTTTAGCGATCGAAATACTGGAAGATTACTTCGAAGAATTTACGAAGAAACATTACGGCAAATTGATCGATCGCCTAGAGCTAGATGAAGAAGATCTAAAATTGGCGATAGAGGAAATTACCCGCTTAAACCCTAAGCCAGGCAATAGCTCTAGCAACACCAATAGCGACGTGCAGGTGGTGGTTCCCGATTTCACCATAAAAGTGCAAGAGGGACAACTTGAATTGAGTTTAAATGCGCGAAACGCCCCAGAACTTAATGTAAGTCGCGAGTACCGCAATATGCTCGAAACCTACAAACAAGGCCAAAAGAACAAAGCGCAGAAAGACGCGGCGATGTTTGTGAAGCAAAAATTAGATTCGGCCAAGTGGTTTATCGAAGCGATTCGACAAAGGCAGCAAACTTTGCTGCTCACCATGGGAGCCATTATGAATTATCAAGAAGAGTATTTCTTGAGCGGCGATGAACGCAAGCTGAAACCCATGATCCTTAAAGATATTGCCGATGAAATCGGCATGGATATCTCCACGGTATCGAGGGTAGCCAGTAATAAATACGTGGCTACTCCTTACGGCACTTTTTTAATTAAAGAGTTCTTCAGTGAAAGCATGAAAAACGAAGCGGGCGAAGACGTAAGTACGCGTGAGATAAAAAAGATCTTAGAAGATTCGGTGGCCGAAGAAGACAAAAAAAAGCCGCTCACCGACGATAAACTAGCTGCCCTTCTTAAAGATAAGGGCTACCCCATCGCCCGAAGAACCGTGGCTAAATATCGTGAACAGCTGGATATTCCGGTAGCTCGCTTGCGCAAAAAGCTTTAAAATGAACCGCGCCCTAGCCAAAGCTATTTCGATCCTCTTCCACCCGGCAATATATCCCTTGGTGGGCATTTTCTTCATTTTACGCTATTTGCCCTACCATTACGATCGGCAAATAGTGGTGCTGTCCTTATTAATGGTTTTTGCCGGCACCTATTTAATTCCGGTCTTGATCAGTTTACTTTTTTATCGCTTTGGGGTGATTGGCAGCCTTATGATGGAAAATGCAGCAGACCGCAAATGGCCCTATGCCGTTGGTGCCTTTTGCTTCTTTTTTACCGCGAATCTTATTCGGCAAGCTGGCCTTGCGGCGGAAGCTTATCTTTTTTTAACCGGCAGCGCTGCAGTGATCTTGCTCCACCTCCTTATGCTCGGTAGCATGAAGCCCAGCGCCCACATGGCCGGCTTTGGCGGGTTTCTGGGCTTACTACTAGCCGTATCTGCTAAATATGCTATTAACCTGCTGCCCTTTATTGCGGTATTCCTGGTTTTAGGAGGCTTGATCGCCAGTGCCCGATTGGCGCTCGGAGCGCATAATGGAAAAGAATTGATTTGGGGCTTTATTACCGGCCTTGTTTTGGTCTATGCCAGCACTTATCTGCTCTAATTCTTATTGTAGACCGATGAATCTCGTTGCCCTCAATTTGATTTAGTCTAATTGATAAGCCCTTTCCCCAAATAGAAGCGACCGATAGCCTAGGCTTATACTCTTTATTTTAGGTACTTTTGCGCGAAATTTAAGCCGGTCATGAGTCAGCAATTATCTGAACAAGAAGTACAAAGACGCGAATCCTTAAAAGCCTTACGGCAGATGGGCATCGAGCCTTATCCTGCCGCCGAATACAAGGCTAGTCATTACTCGACTGCCGTATTAGAGGGCTTTGCCGCCAATGAGGAAGATGCCAATTGGGAGAAGGTAAGCCTTAGCGGACGTATCATGACTAAGCGAATTATGGGGAAGGCCTCTTTCCTGGACATTATGGACAGTCAGGGGCGCATCCAGGTTTACCTGAACCGCGATGTACTTTGTCCTGATGAGAACAAAGACCTTTACAATGTGGTCTTCAAGCGCCACTTGGATATTGGCGACTTTATTGGCATAGAAGGCAAGGTATTCCGCACCCAGCTGGGTGAAATAACCATTGAAGCCACCAACCTTACCGTTCTAAGTAAGTCTTTGCGTCCTTTGCCCATTGTTAAAAAGGATGAGGAAGGGAATGTATATGATGCCTTTACCGACCCCGAGCAGCGCTACCGTATGCGCTACGTAGACTTAGTGGTAAATGATCAGGTAAAACAGACTTTTACCACTCGCACTCGCATCATGAATGCCATGCGCGAGTTTTTCAATTCATACGATTATTTAGAGGTTGAAACTCCCATTCTACAGCCTATTCCTGGTGGGGCTGCGGCGCGTCCATTCGTTACCCACCACAATGCTTTAAATATTCCTCTCTACCTCCGCATCGCTAATGAACTTTATCTAAAGCGCTTGATCGTGGGCGGTTTTGAGGGCGTTTATGAATTTGCCAAGGACTTCCGAAATGAGGGTATGGACCGCACCCATAATCCAGAGTTTACGGTAATGGAGATCTACGTGGCCTACAAAGATTATTTCTGGATGATGGACTTTACCGAGCGCATGTTGGAGCATGTGGTGAAGTCGGTTAATAAAGGAGACACCGAGGTAGAATTGGGCGACAAAAAGCTCAATTTCCAAGCGCCTTTTGCCCGCGTTACGATGCGCGATGCCATCTTAGAGCACACCGGCCATGATATTGATGGAAAAAATGAGGTAGAGCTTCGTGCCATTTGCAAGGACCTCGGTATTGAAGTAGAAGACAGCATGGGTAAGGGTAAGTTGATCGACGAGATCTTTGGTGAGAAATGCGAGCCCAATTATATCCAACCCACCTTCATTATCGATTACCCGGTAGAAATGTCGCCTTTGTGCAAGAAGCACCGCGATAACCCAGAATACACCGAACGCTTCGAGTTGATGATCAATGGTAAAGAAGTGGCCAATGCTTACTCCGAGCTTAATGATCCCATCGACCAAAGAGAGCGTTTTGAGGAGCAATTACGCCTCAGTGAGAAAGGTGATGATGAAGCGATGTTTATCGACCAAGACTTTATTCGTGCCCTGGAATACGGCATGCCTCCAACTTCCGGAATGGGTATCGGGATCGACCGCTTAACTATGATGCTTACCAACAATGCAAGCATCCAAGAAGTACTCTTCTTCCCTCAAATGAAACCAGAGAAAAAGGCGGAGAAAAAAGTTGAATTAAACGACAATGAAAAGCTGGTTTTCGAAATCCTAAAGCCCGAAGGCGAAATGGACCTAATGGCCTTAAAAGAAAAAGCGGGCTTGTCGAATAAGCAGTGGGATAAAGCCGTGAAAAGCTTAACGAAAAACGGATGGATTTTAGTGGAAAAGGACGAGCAACGCCTATTGGTTAAGTTAACTTAATTCCTTATACCCAAAAAAGCGTTCGGAAATTAAGTCTAGAGTCTTCCTCGGGCTCCTTGTAAATATTTGGCGCTTTTTTCCTTACTATCGATGCGAAAAAAGATAATATGAACAAGAGAAAGGAAGGTAAATACAATGCAGCTAGCATAATTTTGAATTTTCAACGAAAATCCTCAATCTGAACAGGTGTTTTTACTTAATTCGTTGAAGAAGGCTTGGAACCGGTTGAAATGGTCATTTTGGCCGACGAATGAAAAAGCAGCAGAAATCTTTTATCGGTTTAAAACTTAATAATTGGTCTTTCTAATTGACCAATTTGATAGTAAGATTAGTCTATTGATAGACGGTAAGGAGTCTTTCTGAGTTCCGCTCGAAGTTCCTCGACATTCTCGATAAAGTCTTCGAGTTTGTTTGTGGTGATCTTTCGCAATCTCGTTTTGGGCTCAAAATGGTCTAGCCCTAAATAGTCCCGTAGACGCTCAATCCTCTTTAATTGATTCGCTTGATCCTTCAAATCCTCTTCATAGGTTACGGTGAGATAATCTAATCCCTCTAAAGCTTCTTCCTCGCACCAGTCCAACATCCGGCCCTCTTGCAGGTTGTGCAGTAGTCGAGCGATATTAACCCGCATTTTAGGACGCTCCTGATCATTACCCTTATCGTGCTACGACTTGCGATGCATTGCATAATGCTTCGAAAGGGTCTGTCTTAAAAGATCTTTTCTTCGCAGGAAAATGATCTTATAACCAAGGTCTTCCGATAAGTATCTTAAAAACTCATTGGCATCACTCGGCTTAATTAAATTGCGCAATTGGTAAGAAAGTAATTTAAAGCCATAAATGGGCTCTGAAAAGAGCTTGGCGCGATTCTTCAAAAAGCTTTCAACCTGCCATATCGGACGATTAAAAATCTCTTTGTCGCACTTTACCTGGTCAGTCGAGTTTAATAGGTCCGTGAGTAAAGTGCTTCCGGTACAACCTCGCCCAAAGAGCACGAACTTCTGCTCATGATCTACTGATCCCTTATAAGCGCTCAATAAGTCGGTGTAAGCCTCACGGGCATATCCTCCGTAATTGTGATTGATGTGTTTTAATAGTTTCATGACCTGGTTTTAATGACAGTACAATCTTAAAGAGAAGTAGTTGCGCTTTAAATCTAAATCGACTGATTGGAATTACTGCCCGTTAAATGGTATGATCTACTCGACAAACATTCTTCGCCTAGGAGCACTTTGATGCCTACTAAGGCTCAACCAACAATAATTTTAGGTTGAGCAAGGTATTGCTTCTTAGACCCACTATTATCCCAGGCCTTAGCGAACAATCTCGCGTCTAAGTCTTTATTTTGTGAAAAATTAAACTTTTTGCGACTCTATCCGCCCGATCTGGCCCAAGCGCTCGATTTTAACTTTATCCGCAATGAATTGGCCTCCTTCTGTTCCAATTCAAGAACTAAGGACCTTGCTTTAAGCTTGGCGCCAGTTGAAGATGATGCAGCTCTTTCTACCGCCATTGCGGAAAGTGATGAGATCTTGGCTTTATTGTTATCGGATGAAAGTTTTCCCTCGGCCGAGTTCCCCAGTTTAGATTCCTTTTTATCTAAACTCAGTATTCGCGGGCATGCTTTGCGAGAAGAGCAATTTGCTGATATACGCAGCACCGCGCTAAACTACCGTCACTTAGAGCGTTTTGTGCAAAACAAAAAGGAACGCCTTCCCGCCCTTTGGGAACGCCTCAAGTTCCTTCCTTCCGAGAAGTTTATCATCGAGGAAATAGATCGTGTCCTAGACGAACGCGGAGTAGTAAGGTCTAATGCCTCTCCCGCCTTGAACCGTATCCGCCGCGACCTAGTAAAGAAGAGAGCTTCGGCCGACCGGATCTTTAATCGGGTATTAAAGAAGTGGCGCGACAAAGGATACATTGCCGATTTTGATGAAACTGTTTCAGAAGACAGAAGAGTCTTAGCGATTCAGGCCGCTTACAAAGGGCAAGTTCAAGGGATCTTGCACGGTAGCTCGAATCGTCATAGCATATCTTTTATTGAACCCGGTGAAACGGTAGAGATCAACAATGAGATCGCCGAACTTCTGGAAGCGGAGAAGGAGGAAATCAAAAGAATATTGCGGGAGTTAAGCGGCTTATTAGCGCCTTATCGGGAGCACCTAGAGCAAATTAGCGAACACCTGATTTGGTTGGACTTTAGCCGGGCTAAAGCGCTTTTTGCCAAACGGGAAGAGGCTTGCTACCCCGAGATAGGCCCCGAAAAATACCTTTATTTAAAGGACGCTTACAATCCAGTCTTAAGACATTTTAATAAGGAGAAAGAAAAAACTACCGTTCCACTCCAGCTTGAGCTAGACCAAAAGCAACGCATTTTAGTGATCAGCGGACCTAATGCCGGTGGTAAATCGCTTTCCTTAAAAACGGTGGGTCTGCTGCAGATCATGCTGCAAAGTGGCTTGGCCGTACCGGTTCACCCCGATTCGAAGTTTTGCCTATTTGAGCAATTAATGGGCGACATTGGCGACGCACAAAGTATCGAAAACGAACTCAGTACTTATAGCTCCAAACTGCAAAAAATGGAGCATTTCCTCACTTATACTGACTCTCAAACTCTGTTGCTCGTCGATGAATTTGGCTCCGGTTCAGATCCAGAGTTAGGGTCGGCCCTAGCCCAGGTGTTTCTGGAACGCTTAAATGCCTATGGTGCTTATGGCATTATGACTACCCACTTTAATGCAATTAAGGCCTTGGCGGCGGAAACGCCCGGAGTGGTAAACGGGGCCATGCTCTTTGAGCGCAGTACTTTCAATCCGCGTTACGAATTACAGATCGGTCAACCCGGCAGCTCCTACACCTTTGAAGTTGCTCAACGGAGCGGGATTCCTAAGCATATCATTCAGGATGCTCGGGGAAGAGTGCAGCAGAATACCTTGGAAGTAGACAAATTATTGGTGCAGATCCAACAAGATAAAGTAGCGATCGAAAAGGTGCGGAAAGCGCAGGAAGCCGAGCTGCAAAAACTTCGAAAATTGGAAAAGGCCCAAGAAGAGCGCATTGCCAAACTTGAAGAGAAAGTTAAAAAGCACAGTAAGCTTAATGAAGAGCAGGACCGCCAGATGTATTGGGGTCAGCGCTTCCACAAGTTGATCGATTCCTGGATGGACCAAAAAGGTCAGAAGGATAAGAAGGAAGTGGTGGCGCGCTTTATCGCCATGCTTAACCAGCGCTCCGGTGAAGTACAAAAGGAAGAAGGGCAAAGTCATCGCAAAGAGGTGAAGCAGCACAGTCAAAAGCTCAATAAACTTTTACAAGAGGAAATAAAAGTGGGCCAAGAGGTCCAGATCGTCGACTCGGGTATTAAAGGTCAAGTAATTGAGAAGAAAGGGGAAAAGTATTTAGTCGCCCTTGGCGGAAACATGACCAGTTTAATGGAGCGGGAAAAGTTTGTTCGCGCCGATGCCCAACTTGGCCAAAAACCCAAACGTAAAAAGCGCAAAAAGAGCTTTAGTGAGAAAGCCAAAAAGAACGAAGCTCCCTCAAAGCCTCAAGAACAGTCTGCACCGGATACTAAGAAGGGCCCAGAAAAAAAGAATCGAAAGAAGCATCAAGTTCAACCCAAGCAAGGCAGCTCGCAAAAGTCGCATCCGCCGAAAGGCAAAGCCAAACAAGAAAATAAGGGAAAAAAATAGCTTAGAGCGGCAATCCTTACATTTGGGCTTCAAATCCAAAAAAACAAATGGAAGAAGTAGTATCGGATATTCCCTTGATCACCAATGACGCGGTGGTCTTTGGTATTTTAATGGCTTTACTTTTATTGATCTTTCGCACCAGTGAAATGGAGCGATTTAAGAAGTTTTATACCATAATACCCACCCTTTTACTGTGCTATTTCTTGCCTTCCCTATTTAGCACCTTCGGCATCATTTCTCCCCATTGGATCGATGTGGAAGCAGCCAAAGAGTTTTTGATGAGCGAAGGCTACGCCATGGCTGATATAAACAGCTTCAAAGCATTTAAAAATTACGTTATAAATAATGAGATCGACGGCCATTTGATCGAGCCCTTCATGGGTAAATCGCAATTGTATTTCGTGGCTTCACGCTATCTATTGCCGGCCAGTTTGATCTTATTAACCCTCAGCATTAACCTCAAAGAAGTTTTTCGTCTAGGGCCTAAAGCATTGATCATGTTCTTCACGGGAACGGTTGGTGTTATTATTGGGGGACCTTTAGCGATCTTGATCTTTAGTGCAGTAGCGCCCGAAATCGTTGGTGCGGGAACCGATGAAATATGGCGAGGCATGACTACTATTGCCGGTTCCTGGATCGGGGGCGGCGCAAATCAGGCCGCGATGTACGAGATCTTTAGTGGCGACGATAACCTGATTTCCGGAAAGATCTACTCGGTTATGATCACAGTAGATATCATTGTGGCTGAGATCTGGATGGCCTTCCTTTTACTGGGAGTTGGGAAGTCGGATAGCATCGATAAATTCTTCAAAGCCGACGCCCGCGCGGTAACCAGCCTAAAGGAACACATGCAAGAGTTTTCGCAGAAGATCGCGCGTATTGCCAGCTTTGTGGATCTCACCGTTATCCTTGGTATTGCTTTTGGAGCTACCGGTCTGGCTCATTTGTTATCCGATGTGATTGCACCAGCCATTAGCGAACATGCACCTTATTTAGCGGAGCGCTTTAGTCTAGGAAGTGGCTTCTTTTGGCTAATCGTGATCGCCACTACCATCGGTATTGGGCTTTCTTTTACCTCGGTGCGAAATTATGAAGGAGCAGGAGCCTCTAAAGTGGGCAGTGTATTCATTTATATTTTGGTTGTGACCATTGGTATGAAAATGAACATTCTAGGGATTTTCGAAAACCCTGGCTTATTCTTGGTAGGTCTAACCTGGATGGCCTTTCACGTAGCCCTACTATTTATCGTAGGTAAATTGATCAAAGCACCCTTCTTCTTCTTAGCTGTAGGCTCTAAAGCAAATATTGGCGGAGCCGCCTCTGCGCCGGTAGTGGCAGCCGCTTTTCACCCGAGCTTAGCTCCGGTGGGCGTTCTATTGGCAGTACTAGGGTACGCTTTAGGAACTTATGGCGCCTACATCTGTGGAATTTTAATGCAAATGGCAGCAACATGAAATTGAAAATGGTGATCGGCCTCTGCCTTGCAGGCCTTAGCTGGGCGAGTGCTCAAGAAGATAGTACGGCCCAAAGTATTCGAGAAATTTACAACTTGGCGCTTACCGAGCAACAAGGATACCAATGGCTTGGCGAACTTTGCGGGATGGGCCCGCGCTTTGCCGGTTCTGAACAGGCCACCTCATCTTTACTTTATTTTAAGAGTAAGCTGGATTCCATGGGCTTCGAAACCAGTTTACAGGCCGTAAAAGTACCGCATTGGGTAAGAGGTCCGCAGGAAAAAGCCTGGATCGTTGAAGGTATTGACGAAGAAGAATTGGCCGTAACGGCATTGGGCGGTTCTATTGCAACTCCTGCTGGCGGACTTCAAGGCGAGGTAGTAGAGATTCCCAGTTTCGAAGCCTTAGACAGCCTCGACCTTAAGGGTAAGATCGCCTTCTACAACATTCCGATGGACCCCACTTATATTAATACCGGTTTTGCCTATGGCTCAGCGGTAAAACAACGCTGGGGAGGCACCATTGAAGCAGCCAAAAAAGGCGCGATCGGAGTGGTAATACGAAGCTTATCCAGCAGTGTGAATAAATATCCCCATACTGGCAGTATGCGCTATGCGCCCGACGTGAAAAAACTGCCGGCCGCCGCACTCAGTACCTATCATGCTGAATTATTACACCAAAAACTGCGGGATAATCCTAAGCTTAAGTTGAAGTTGGAAATGGACTGCGAGTGGCTCGACTCCAATTACAGCTACAACCTTATTGCCGATCTACCGGGAACGGAAAGACCCGAGGAGATCATCCTGGTATCTGGCCACATCGATTCTTGGGAGCTGGGAACCGGTGCACACGATGACGGGGCCGGTAGCATGCACGCTTTAGAATCCCTACATCTTCTCAAAAAACTCAAATACCCCATTAAGCGCACTCTCCGCCTCGTTTGGTTTATGAATGAAGAATTCGGTTTAAGTGGTGCTAAGGTCTACGCCCGTGGCGCTAAGAACATGGATAAACGCCACGTTATTGCCATGGAAAGTGATGGAGGTGGATTTACGCCCAAAGGAATTAGTATGCAAACAAGCCCCGAAATGGTAGAACGCATCAAAACCTATCGTCGATTATTAGAACCCTACGGTATTTACCAATTTGCTAGCGGCGGCTCGGGGGCCGATATCGGTCAGCTGAAAAGTGACGATATTGTTTTGATTGGCTTAAGACCGGACAGTCACCGATACTTTGAAGTGCACCATTCGGCCTTAGATACTTTTGATGCGGTAAACCCAAGAGAGTTTACCATGGGCTCGGCCACTTTAGCCGCTTTGATCTGGCTTTTGGACCGAGATGATGTCTGTTTTGAGTGTACAGAATAAATTTTTATCACTGGTATTCAGTTATTTACGCTTTTTGTTGAACTTTTTGGCAAAAAGCATGAACCAAGCTTATCCTTTGTAGTTATTTATGTCAGGTTAAGGTTTGGTTAATTGTTTTGATTTAGTTTGAAACAAGAGGGGAAGTATCTAAAGCTTCCCCTTTCTTTTTGCCAAAAAGTTTGAATGAATTGACTTTTAAGCAATTTTCTAGTCATTCTGAAGTTCCGTTCCGCTTAGCCTGTATTTTCCGTTTTTTATCCGCCGTGATCCATAAGGTCCTGACTCCCCGAACCCTGCATTAAACCAAAAGTGAAGAAACCAGAAACCCCCAGTGTTGATAAAGTGTTAGCAACTAGCGCTCTTTTTCCCAGTGGTAGCGCGGGTTTAAGTGTAATTACCTGAAAAATAACCTTTTGGTCTTGGTAAATTGAATGTCACTTTTTACCTTAGAAACTCAAAATAAAGGGGAAAATGGGAATTTTAAACAAACTTATTGGTCAGCGTGGGGATGCTGGCCGAGGCAGCCAAATTAGGTTGATCAATAACAGAGCGAATGGACCAGCGATTAGTTACAATCGCCGGACTCTCTTTAAGCAGTTCAACTATCAATTTCAGTGTTTGGAACTGAAATCAGTAGCGAGCTAATTCTTCTAACTTTTCTTGAACCTTTTCAGCATTGGGAATCATTGTGGCTTCCAAAGTGCTATTTAAGGGTATTGCTGGCATATTTTCTGCCCCAATAACCATTACTGGTGCATCCAGGCTTTCAAATGCCTCTTGTTGAATCCAGCCCGCTAATCCTTGTGAAAAGCCATTGCGACTTGGCTCTTCCGTAACGATCAATACTTTGTGATGCTTTCTTACCCGCTCTAAGATCAACTCTTCATCGAGTGGATATAGGGTGCGAAGGTCTATGACTTCTACTTTATTATCTAAAGCCTTACGGGCCGTTTTAGCCCAGTATACTCCCATGCCATAGGTAATCACTAAAAGGCTCTGGTTCGTTTCCATACTCTCGGAACTTGCCTCATAGGCAATGCGTCCTTTACCAAAAGGCACCACGTAATCTGCCGAAGGTTCTACTGTCTTAGCATCTTCGGTTCCCTTAATCTTAGACCAATACAATCCTTTATGCTCCAGCATTACCACGGGATTTGGATCGTGATAAGCTGCTTTCATTAGTCCTTTAAGATCGGCTCCCGTACTAGGATAGGCGATCTTGATTCCGCGAATATTAGTTAGCACGCTTTCTACACTAGAGCTATGGTATGGTCCGCCGCTGCCGTAAGCACCAATGGGCACCCGAATTACTGCACTTACGGGCCATTTACCATTAGAAAGATAGTTACTGCGGCTTACCTCGGTAAACAATTGGTTTAAGCCTGGCCAGATGTAATCGGCAAATTGAACCTCCACGAATGGTTTTAGTCCAACCGCACTCATGCCAACGGTAGAGCCAATTATAAAAGCCTCTTGTATTGGGGTGTTAAAAACCCGGTCGTCGCCAAATTTTTGCGCTAAGGTGGCAGCCTCACGGAAAACACCGCCCAATCGACCGCCTACGTCCTGCCCATACAATAAAGCTTCTTTATGTTCTGCCATCAACTCTTGAATGGCAAATAAGGCCGCGTCTACCATCACCGTTTTCTCCTTTCCTTTCGGGCTGCGTTCTCCCTTCTCTTCAATAATCGGACTGGCTTCAAAATCGTGCGTGAAAAGGTCTTCGGGGCGCGGATCTTCCTGTTTTAACGCTTCTGCATAATCTGTTTTAACCGTTTCACCCGCTTCCTGATAGATGGTATTAAGCTCCTCTTCGCTAATTCCCTGATCTAGTAAATACTGATGCAATTTAGGGTGAGGGTCACGACTAGCGTGCTCTTCTAGATCGTCGCGGTACCATTCTTTGCGCACCCCAGAAGTATGATGCCCCAGCAATGGAACTTTGGCGTGGATCAAAAAGGGGCGACGCTCGGCGCGCATGGTGGCAAGCACCTCTTCTACCGTGCGATAGGATTCTTCGAAGTTAGCCCCATCTATACTGCGTGTCTCGATTCCGTGAAAGCCTTTAACGAATTCCGCTGCATTTTGCGCTCTAGTTTCTTTTGCGTTGGCCGAAATATCCCACTCATTGTCCTGTACCAAGAATAATAATGGAAACTGTTTCAGAGCAGCCATTTGCAGCGCTTCGGAAACTTCACCCTCGGTCATTGCCGCATCGCCAATGGAACAAACCGCGATCGCTGGCTGGGCTTCTTCGGCCAAACCCATCTTTTCACGGTATTGAATGCCCATCGCTACCCCAGCCGTTGGAATGGCTTGCATGCCAGTAGCAGAAGATTGATGGGGAATTTTTGGCTTATCCTCGTCTTTTAAACTAGGGTGTGAATAATAACTCCGTCCGCCACTAAAGGGGTCATCCCTTTTGGCAAGCAATTGGAGCATACAGTCATAGGGGCGCATACCAATACCGAGCAAGATTGAGTCGTCTCGGTAATATGGCGCTACATAGTCGTAATGCTTTAACTGCAAACCTAGAGCCAACTGAATAGCTTCATGCCCGCGAGAACTCGCATGCACATACTTAGCGGTAACCTCCTTGTTTTCTTCGTAGAGCTCGGCCATTTGCTTGGACATGCTCATGAGGCGATAGGCCTTTAAAGCGGTTTCCTTATCAATGGCTTGGGCTTGAGTTTCAGACTTGCTAGACATGGACATTGTTTTACAGGACAAATATCGCAAATGCAGAGGGAAGAGCCCTAAAGATACTTGGCAATAAAAAAGGCTGTCCGAAGACAGCCTTTATACACTTCCGCCCTAGGGCTTAATCTTTAGTGGCTCCAAAATCGTAACTGAAGCCTATGCTTAATACTTGTTTAAACTGACCACGCGGAACAGCTGCGGTGGCGGCATTATCATCTAGGTCGAATTTCACATCGTGATCGTAAATGTAAGCGAGGGTAATATTAGCTTTAATGTATTCATTTACCTTAAAAAATACCAGAAGCTCACTATTCACATCAACTAGAGTAGGGTCTTCCAAATAATTGGAGAATAGGTCGAGACGCGCTTGCAGGTCAACATTGTCCCAGAGTTTTTTCTTGTAGGTCAAGTTTACGTAGCCTCCTAATTCAAAGCGAATGTTGTTGGAGTCTTGCACGCCAAAAGCCCCAGCTTGCGCCAAACGGTCTACCATTACAAAGGTAGTTTTGGAAGTGGCTGGCGATAGGTAAGCGGTTAAGTTTTTATTCTTATAGGTTGCACCAATACCGGTTAGAAGGTAACCGGGTGCCAGGAAGTCAGAGATCTTGATATCGTCACCCGATTCGCCTGGGTTTTCAAATCCCGGAGCAAATTGAGACCTGAAATTGATCAAGGCAGAATAATTCCAGTGTTTACTCTTATTGTAATCTAGGCGTGATTCCAATTCGATACGGTCTTCCGTCTTATTAAAAATGGTGTCTTGATAGTTAAGGCCATAGGCCAAGGTGAGGCTGTTATTCCAGCTCCACTTTTCACTAGGGTCGTAATTGGCGAATAAGTTCACCAAAGAGTTTCCTGCCACCGAGTTTACCCCACCGGCCTGCCAATTGGTATAGGAGGCTTGGGTGAACTGAAGTCCAAAGTTTCCGCCGGTCTTCCATGGTCCCGACTTTTCGTCTTCTTGGGCACTAAGGCCGAAGCTCATAACAAGAGCTAAGATTGCGTACAGCTTCTTCATTTTATTTCTTTTTAAACGCTTGAATGGCATTGCGTGTGAAATCTGAAAGGACCAATTTTCCAGACATGGCAGCTCTTTCGGCCAGGAGCTCGTCCCAATCTTCGGTACCGCGCCAGAAGACTCCTTTTAATTGGGCCATCGCATCGGGGTTAAAGCCTTTTAATCGCTCGATCAAAGCGGCAATTTCCGCATCCATCTCTTCCACCGAATCGTGTAAATGATAGTACAAGCCTCGCTGATGAGCCCACTCGGCATCGCGCCATTCTGTGGCATTTATAGCCAACTCACTCATGCCACTCAAACCGATCTTGCGCTCTACCGCTGGACCAACTACAAAAGGTCCAATCCCTACTGCTAATTCACTGAGTTTAACGCTAGCGAATTTTGTGGCAAAACAATAATCAACCGATGAAGCCAAACCTACTGCACCGCCTACCGCTTTTCCGTGCACGCGACCCACGATGAACTTGGGGCACTTTCGCATCGCATTGATCACATTGGCAAAACCGCTAAAAAACTTCTTGCCTTGATCCATATCTTGGATAGAAATAAGCTCATCAAAAGAGGCGCCCGCGCAAAACGCGCGCTCCCCGGCCGACTTTAAAAGAATCACCTTTACCTCCTCATTATTACCTGCTTGGGTAATAGAATCTGCCAGTTCGGCTAACAATTTGCTGGGTAAAGAATTACTCAGTGGGTGGAAAAACTCGATCGTGGCTAGACCGTTTTTTAGATCAGATTTAATATATCCTTGATTAAGGGCTTCAGACATTTTAAAATGATTTTGCCACAAAAATAGTTTTTTGAGGATAGATGAGCAGGGTCCGCCCTGTGGATAAAGTCCTTCAAAATTCCTATATTTAATATATGAAGCTTCGTATACTAACCCTTTTCGTCCTTGGCGCATTATTCGGCTGCCAAAAAAACTCTAACCAAACGAATCCCCCTCCCTTATTCGTGGACCCTCCTTTTAAAGTGGGCGAAAGAGATTCGGGCGATTTTTATTCTCAGTACAATCCCCCTTTAAACCTTTACGATGACCAGCTCTACCGCTTTGACCTAGAGCTGGACGGGAACACCGATTTTTATTTGGAAAGGGAAAGTTATTATGGGAACATGGCTGGGAATTATTCCTTGCGGTTTTTTACCGACACCACCCAAAGTTATATTTGGGAAATTGCGGCCTTGCCCTTTAGGGATAGTATTTTCTATTGCAATACCCCAGGTGTCGGTGATCCACACCTAAACAATTATTATTACAATAAAGCTACCAACCAATGCTCGGGCGCACAAGATGATTTTATCGCCTACCGATACCTAGGTGACCATCCTGAAATGCTGAACAAGGGAGACGATTTCCTCAATGCCAACCATTGGCAAAGTGATGCGCTTTTACACTACTACGACTTCGATCAATTCACTCAGTTTCACTCAGAATATTACACCCCGCTTTATGCAGAAGACGTGGGGCTTCATTATTTAAGCCTACGCTCTATACGTCCCAACGATACCGTTTTTGCCTGGATCAAAATCGATGTGAATGGTGACGGCAGGCCGTGGAACCCCGAAATCAAAATTTACGAGCAGGCAAGTAAAAAACCTGGTACTAATTAGTTTCAATAAGTCTAGAGGAGCTGCTCCCCGTGTATATGGCTGCTTTCCACTTTGGTGATCATACTGTGGTAATAGGCATACCATCGTGTGGCCTCAGCTTTAGCCTTACCATGCTCTAAATCGGAACGCCAATTGGCAATCGCTTCTTTATCGCGCCAATAGGATATAAAAATACCCGAAAGCCCATCGCCCTTCGACGAATAGCCCAAATAACCTTCTTGTCCTTGGGCCAGTTCCATCATGCGTTGATCCATTTCAGCGTAACCTGCTAGGTTCTCCGACTTTTGGGAAATAAAGATCACCGCGTAAAATGGTGCCTCTGGAGGCTTATTATGCCAATACGTTATCATGCCCTTTTTGGCTTAAAAAATTAAAGAGAGCCCTTTTAAATTCAGGGCTCTCAGTTGGTTTTCACCTTTCTACCCGCTTTGGTCTAGTTTTTTTACCATGGTTAGAATAGTAGCTAGAGCAACAGTTTCACCTTCCTCATCGTAAACATCCACGTTGAACTTCACGATGCCTTTGGCGACATCATCCTCACTACGCTTTTCCTGGTCGATCTTTTCTTTAACCGTAAACTTCACCCCTATCGTCATTCCGGGATAAACCGGTTTAGTAAAACGACATTCATCGATACCATAGTTAAGCAAGACTGGGCCCTTTTTAGGGTCTACAAACATTCCTGCCGCCTTCGAAAGAATGTAATATCCATGGGCTACCTTGCCTTCAAATATGGTGCCCTCCAAAGAAGTAGCGTCTACATGAGCGTAAAAATTATCGCCACTAACTTGGGCAAAACTGGCAATGTCGGCATCAGTAACCGTATGGCGGTGGGTGTATACCGTATCTCCTACCTTCAACTCTTCGAAATGCTGACGGAAGAGGTGCTTATCTACTTCTGGACGGCTGGCTCCCGGTTGATAAACCTGGGTAATCTCGGTAATGGTATCAGGGTGACCTTGAATAGCGGTGCGCTGCAAATAATGCAATATGCCACGCTTACCGCCCATTTCCTCACCGCCACCAGCTCTCCCCGGACCACCGTGCGTTAACAAAGGCATGGGCGAGCCATGACCGGTACTTTCCTTGGCAGACTTAGCGTTAAGCACCAGGATTCGACCATGCATATGAGCCGCTTCCACAACAAATTCGCGACCAATCTTATCATCGGCGGTAATTATTGAGCTCACCAAGGAACCCTTACCCATATTGGCCAACTCGGCCGCTTGGTCTAAACCTTTATAAGGAATTAAGGTAGAAACAGGACCAAAGCACTCCACCTCATGCACTGCGGTGTTGGTAAAGGGATTACTATTTAGGAATAAGGTTGGGCTCACAAAGGCGCCCTTCTCTCGTTGAGCTCCCAATACTTGAAAGTCACGCAAGTCGCCATAAACCACTTCTTGCGACTGCTTGAGGCGTTCAATATTTTCCTGAAGTCGTTCTACCTGAATCTGAGAAGCCAGAGAACCCATACGGGTTTTCTCGTCGCGTGGGTCGCCGATCGAGGTTTTTTGCAAGCGTGCCGTTAAGGCTTCTTGAACCGCTGCTATCTTATTGTCGGGCACCAAAATTCGACGAACCGCAGTACACTTCTGTCCTGCCTTGGTGGTCATTTCCCGATGAACTTCTTTAACAAAGATGTCGAATTCCGGCATTCCTGGCTCAACATCTGGCCCTAATACAGAAGCGTTTAGTGAGTCTGCTTCTAGGTTAAAGTCCACCGAACGATCAATAATATGAGGCAAAGATTGTAGCTTTTTACCCGTAGCCGCCGATCCGGTAAAAGTTACCGTGTCTCCGGTTTGCACGTGGTCTATAATACCACGACCCAAACCACTTACCAATTGCAAGGCGCCCTCAGGTAAAATCTTGGAATCGATAATTTCCTTTACCACGTGCTCGGTTAAAAAGGAGGTGTATTCCGAAGGCTTCACCACGGCAGGAACCCCTGCCATGAGGTTTACCGCGATCTTTTCTAGCATTCCCCAAACCGGAAAGTTAAAGGCATTGATATGTACCGCCACTCCACGCTTAGGAACCATAATATGATGACCAATAAAGGTGCCCCCTTTAGAAAGTGGCGCTGCTGCTCCATCCACATAATAAGGGAGATCCGGAAACTGACGTCGTAAAGAGGCGTTGGCAAATAGATTACCAAAGCCCCCTTCAATATCTACCCAAGAATCGATCTTTGTGGCCCCAGTCTTAAAACTCGTTTCATAAAACTGGTTCTTGACCTTTACCAAATGCAAAGCGAGGGCTTTTAACATTCGGCCACGCTCTTGAAAGGTCATTTTTCGCAGAGCCGGGCCACCAACTCGTCTGCCGTAATCTAATATCACTTCATAGTCCAAGCCCGCGCTAGATACAATACCAATTGCATCACCGTGGATAGCGTCTTTGGCGATCAGCTCCTCGCCTTCTCCTTCTACCCATTTCCCTTGAACGTAATTTTTTATTTTCTGCATGCCGTGCTTTTATGAGAGGGCTAAAGGTACGTCTACTAGCAAGGCTTTACAAGTTTTCATCCCAAGTGGAAAAGCATCACAGAATCTGCCCATTACTAAATTCCTCTATCTTTGACCCACAATATTCTTCGATGAAAAAGATCATCACTTCATTTGCCTATTTGGTTCTCATTTTATTCGGCCTCTCTGCCTTTGGCTGGATGGTTAAACACACAACCAAGGGAGACAAGGATTTCAACCCCACCCTTAAAAAAGGCATAGATGCTTATGTGTCTTTTTTAGATTTATTTGAGCAGTCGGTAGAAGAGGTAAAGAAATTGCCTGAAACTTTTGTTCCAACCCCATCCGACTTTGAGCCTGTCAACAATTTAGAAGAGGACCTTATTGTGCTTACCTCTTACAGCAATGAAAAGAAAAATCGCTCCGTAGAAATCCGAAACCTCCGAAACAACACGGTTCTCCATACCTGGGACATAGCAAACCCTCATCAGGCACATGACCGTATCATGGACCCCTTACTCCTTCCAGGGAAACGATTAGTTTACTCTTACAATGGGGTAACCGGTATCAAGGCGATTGATAGTCTTGGTAATGAACTTTGGAATCAAGACACCATTGCCCATCACCACAGCATGAACTTAGATAGTGCAGGGAACATTTGGGCCTGCACTTACACCAAAGAAAACGGAGGATTCATTATTTACAAAGGCTATTACCACCTCGACGGACGAGAGTTAGCGTATATCGACAACACCATTTCCAAGCTTAACCCAGAAAACGGTCAATTGCTTTTCCATAAATCAATTACTGAGATCTTGGTTGAAAATGGCCTGGAAAACCTCCTTATCAAATCCAACAACTCTGATGATCCCATACACCTTAATGATGTTCAACCTGCATTAAAGACCACCGCTTTTTATAAGGAAGGTGATCTGTTTTTAAGCTTTCGGAATATTTCAGCCATCATTCATTATCGCCCCTCAACCAATAAAGTAATTAGACTATTGGAGGGGAACTTTTACAGTCAACATGACGTCGATTTCTTGAACGACAGCACCATTTATTTTTTCAACAATAATTCCCAGACCCTTTGGCTGGGACGGGCAAACACTTGGCGTACTGCCGATGCACGCATAAATGCTGGTGATTTTTACTCGAACGTCATGGCTTATGACCTTAAAAATGATCAATACTTCTACCTTAGTAAGGAGGCCTTTAACCAAAACAACATTTTTACCTTTACGGAGGGTATGTCGGAGGTTTTACCTAATGGCATGTTGTGGGTAGAAGAACAGAACAGCGGTGTACTTTGGGTTCTCGATGGCGAAGAGGTCGTCTACAAAAATGTCTTGGAAAGTCAGCACGAGGGCCATCATCACTTAAGCAACTGGACCCGAATTTTAAAAGATTATGATCAGTAATACTTTACTCTACATTGGCCCAGGAATGGGAGCTGGGACCTTAATCCTAGTTTTAGTCATTGCGGCAATCGTAGTTTTTTCTCTGGGCTACATTATCTGGCTCAAAGCCAAAAAGATCTTTAAGAAAAAAGACTAATGCCCTATTATTTGCTCTTGGCTTTCGGGGGCTTGTGGGCCATTTTATTTTTACGCTTCAACCGGCGTTGGCTTTACCAGGTGGCCTATCACAGCTTGGCGGTCTTAGACACCATGCTTAGCACGAAGAGCGACGAAGAGAAACTCGAAATCCTGCCTAAAGCTACCGGGCGCTTGATCCTCTCTTTAGGCCTTAGCATTGTGCTAATAGCTCTGGCCTTTGGCATTGCCTATCTGCCTTTCGGCGGAAGCGAATTTCTTTTTGGTCCCGCTCCACCCAAACCTGCTTGGGCCCAAATTACGGCTTTATCCCTGGGAGCATCGGTGCCCTTCTTCCTCCCGCTAAGAAGAGGTGCCAGCAACTATTCGGAGCTCTCGATCTTACTACACCGCCTGGTATTAAACCATTATGCCCTTGGTAAAAAGCTCTTAAAGCGAGAACTAAAAAGGAAAACTAAAAAAGGATTAGAGCGTCGGCCAGACTTTCTTATCATCAGTGGACTGGCGCGTGCAGGGACCACCTCGATGATGAATCACATTGCTAAACGAAAAGAGTTCAGCAGTCTCTCCTACGCCAATATGCCCTTTCTCTTGGCTCCCAATTTGTGGGCCAAGATCTATCGACCTAAATCGGGCAATGAAAAAGAGCGGAGCCATCAGGATGGTATTAAAATCGGCCTCAGCTCTTATGAAGCACTAGAGGAGTATTACCATAAGACGGAAGCTGAAGATCAATATATTGAGGAAAAGACCCTGCGTGAATACCGCCTTTCGGCGGAAGCCCACGACAGATACCTCGACTACCAAAAGCTTATTCGGCAAAGCCCTGAACAGATCTATCTGGCCAAAAACAATAATTTCTTGCTGCGCTACTCTAGCCTAAGGGAGCACAACCCTCAGTTTACCATGGTAATCCTTTTTCGGGAGCCATTGCTGCACGCTGCTTCCTTATTAGAGAAACACCATCAGTATTGCGCTTTACAGCAAGAAGACCCTTTTGTTTTAGAGTATATGAATTGGTTGGGGCACCATGAGTTTGGACTGGGCCATAAGGTCTTTTCTTTCGATCGACAAACTCCACCTATTGGTGAGCCAGAGGAACTCGATTACTGGTTAAAAGTATGGCTTAACTACTACCAAAAAGCGCTAAGTATTGAGGATGATAAGACTCTTTTTATCGCCTATGAAGACTTCTGCCGGGAGCCTCAAAAGTGCCTCGACAAGATCTACCGAAACATGGACCTTAAGCCTAAGCCGGAACAAATCCCGAGTTTTGCCAATAACCGCGAACTAGGTCACCCGAACTGCAGTGAAGCGCTTTTAGCAGAAGCGGAAGCGCTCTATCAAAAGCTAATGACCAAAGTTTAGATCCGGTAGGTAATTGCGTTTATACTCATACCTGCTCCGACCGAAGCTAATAGAATAATATCGCCTTCTTTTAAATCGTCATGTCCCTCTAATTCGCCCTTGCGCAATAGGTCGAGCAAAGTAGGTACCGTAGCCACGGAGCTATTCCCCAAGAGGTGAATACTCATCGGCATGATTCCTTCGGGAGCGGGCGTTTTGTATAAGCGGAAAAAGCGTTTTATGATCGCCTCATCCATTTTCTCATTCGCTTGGTGAATAAGGACTTTTTTAACCTGATTGATCGAAACCCCGGAGCGATCTAAACAGATCTTCATCGCCGCGGGAACCCTAGTAAGAGCAAACTGGTAGATCTTGCTTCCCTGCATCTTAATATACCGGGTATCGTGCCCTGCATCCGGGTTATAGCTTTCACCGTAATCCAAGAAATAAGCTTCTTCTTCGGTAAAGGTTTGGGAAGCGGTACTCAAAATTCCCTTTTTCAAATCATTATCGATCGCCTCCACCACCGCCGCACCGGCGCCGTCAGAAAAGATCATAGAATCTCGGTCGTGTTTATCCACCTTACGAGAAAGCGTTTCGGCGCCAATTACCAAATAATGTCTGCCTTGACCGGCCAAGATGTAATTATAGGCTAAGATCATCGCTTGTACCCAACCCGGACAGCCATATAGAATATCGAAAGCTATGCAATTGGGGTTCTTGATCTTTAGATCGTGCTTAACTCGGGTCGCCAAACTTGGTAAAATATCCGACTGGATTTTACCGTGAGGAATATTTCCAAAATTGTGCGCTAGTATGATTCCATCCAATGTCTCAGGATCTATACCTGCGTCGGCTATGGCCCGCTCTGCTGCAATTGTCGCTAAGTCGGAGGTTTGTTGCTCCGGTTTTGCGTAACGTCGCTCCCGGATCCCTGTTATCTCTTCAAACTTTCGAATGGTTTCCTCACCAGGCTGATCGATGAGCGCTCCCTCACGCGTATAAAACCTGTTCTTAATGAAGTCCTCGTTAGGCACCTTCAGCTCTGGAATGCAAGAACCTGTGCCGGTAATTTCTAAGTTCATGGCTTAGGGTATTTCTTACTCAAAGTAAGGGAATAGGAATAGGAATATTTACTGTAGGCTCATTTTTTTAAACGGATTTTAAAAGTCTATTCCGAAAAGAATGGACCCAACCCTAAACATTTGTCTAACGTTTTCCTTAATATATTAAACAAAAACACCGGAAACATGAAATCATTTTTAATGAAGGGGCTAGCTTTAGCCATGACCAGCGTGATGTTCTTAACATCTTGCTCAGACGATGATGACAATGATCAAAACCCTACACCAGATCCTAAAAGTTTAACTGAAACCCTAGCCGATGATGCGCGCTTCAGCGTGCTGGTAGACGCCTTACAACGTACAGGTTTAGATGCCACCCTAGACGGTTCGGGCATCTACACCGTTTTTGCTCCCACCAACGATGCATTTACCACAGCTTTAGGGGACTTAGGTTATGCCGATCTTGACGAACTAGAAAATGCATTAACCACTGCCGGCCTACGAAATGTACTGTTGTATCACGTATTGGGAAGCGAAGTAAGAGCTAGCGACGTAAGCCGTGGCTACGTTAGTACCGCTGCCACCAATGATGATGGCGATGCCTTAAGTTTTTTCATCAATACCGATAATGGGGTTGTGATCAACGATGCTAGCACGGTTCAAGAAACCGATATCGAGGCGGCCAACGGCGTTGCCCACGTGGTAAATGGAGTAATTTTACCCTTAAGTGTTTATGGCTTAATTCAAGTGAACCCTGACTATAGCAGTTTAGAAGCAGCCTTGGGCCTTGCCGACGGTAATTTGGATGAGGTTTTAGCTGGAGATGCAGCGCAATACACCTTATTTGCTCCTAATAATGCAGCCTTTGATACCGTAGTGGCCAATACTCCTAATGTAAATAACCTCGGTGAATTGGTAGCCGCTTTGGGTACCGAAACTCTGCAGACTATATTACTTTATCACGTGGTAGATGGAACCGTTTTAGCGGCTGACCTCAACACGGGTAATGTAAATACTCTAGCCAGTGATGGTATGGGAGGCAATCTCGATATCTTCGTAAATATTGGAGCCAATGTGACCATTATCGATGATAATAACGACACTCAAGACGCTGTGGTAACCGGTACAGATTTCGTTGGAACCAACGGAGCGGTACACAGCATCAACGCCGTATTACTACCCGAATAATTTCTGTGTAATTTGATAAAAAAAGCCCGGACTTACCGTCCGGGCTTTTTCATTTCTAATCTTCTAAAGCGGAGTTATCGTAGGGGCTGGGTAATTTATCGTAACCCATATTGTAGAGAATGAAGCTCCATTTATCAGTTTGCTCCTGAATGATCTGCTCGGTAGACTTACCAGCACCGTGTCCAGCATTGGTTGCGATCCGAATTAAAACAGGATTGTCGCCAACGTGGCCTTCCTGTAGGGCCGCAGCAAATTTAAAGCTGTGAGCCGGCACCACCCGGTCGTCATGGTCGCCGGTAGTTACCATGGTCGCAGGATACTCGGTCCCCGCTTTTACATTGTGCACGGGCGAATAGCCTAAGAGGTATTCGAACATTTCTTTACTATCTTCAGCTGTACCATAGTCGGTATGCCATCCCGCACCAGCGGTAAACTTGTTATAGCGCAACATATCCAATACGCCAACCGCTGGAAGAGCAACCGCCATAAGATCTGGACGCTGGGTCATAGTGGCTCCCACTAGCAAGCCACCATTAGAACCACCGTTTATGGCGAGCTTCTCCGAACTAGTGTATTTCTCGGCGATTAGGTATTCGGCCGCGGCAATAAAATCGTCGAAAACATTTTGCTTTTGCATTTTAGTACCAGCCATATGCCACTCTTCGCCATATTCACCGCCACCGCGTAGGTTGGCCACAGCATAGATACCGCCTTGTTGTAAAAAGATAATATTACTAGTGCTAAAGCTTGGCGTAAGACTCACGTTAAAACCGCCGTAGCCGTAAAGTAAAGTAGGGTTAGAGCCATCACGCTTTATCCCTTTCTTATAGGTAATGATCATCGGTACTTTTGTACCATCTTTAGACTGGTAGAATACTTGCTTAGATTCGAATTGGCTAGGATCGAAGTCTACGGCCGACTTACGGTAAAGCTCCGATTCGCCGCTGGCAATATTATATTTAAAGGTGGTCCCGGGGTAAACGTATGAAGTGAAACTGTAGTAGATTTCCTGAGCATCCCATTTGCCACCAAAGCCGCCTACCGAACCCAAGCCCGGCAATTCGATCTCACGTTCCATATCTCCGCTTAGGTTGTACTGATAAACCTTTTCGATCGCGTCGATCATATAAGTGGCAAATAGTTTTCCTCCAGCGGTACCTATTGTAAGTACATTTTCAGTTTCGGGAATAACATCTAACCAGTTTTCGGGAGCCAAATTTGCAAAGGTGGTTTTAACTACCCTCCCATTAGGGGCGTTTTTGTTGGTCTTGAGGTACAGGACCTCTCCCTCACTATGAATGATACTTTGATCGCTTTCGTAGCCTTCCACGATAGGAAGGATTGGGGCATTTTCCTCAGTGAGTTTTTGAATATAGAGCTCATTTCCGGTGGTAGACTCTGCGGCAGAGATCACTAAATAAGCTTGGTCTTCTGTAACATAACCACCCACATAGCGTCTTTTCATATCCGGGCCACCAAAAATTAATTGGTCGTCGGCTTGGGCGGTGCCCATTTTATGGAAATACAGCTTATGCATATCGGTCATTGCAGTTAGCTGAGAACCTTCGGTGGGCTTATCGTAAGAACTATAATAAAAGCCTTCGTTTCCGCGCCAACTTAATCCGGAGAACTTCACGTCCATTAAGGTGTCGCCCAATTGCTCTTTTGTTTCGGCATCTATGACAATTACTTTTCGCCAATCGGAACCTCCTTCGGAAATTTGATAGGCACAAAGACTACCATCTTCTGTAAAACTCATTCCTCCCAAAGAGGTAGTGCCGTCTTCAGCGAATGTATTGGGGTCTAAGAACACCTCGGCATTATCCATTGAGCCACCTTCGGTTTTAAAGCGATAGATCACATACTGATTTTGAAGCCCATTATTCTTATAGAAATAGGTGTAGTCGCCTCGTTCAAAAGGAGCTCCTACCTTCTCGTAATTCCATAGGTCCTTTAATTTCTCTTTGATCTCATCACGGTAAGGTATCTCCTCCAAATAACCGAAGGTTACATTGTTTTGGGCCTCAACCCAAGCCTCTGTTTCGGCTGAACGGTCATCTTCCAGCCAGCGGTAGGGATCCGCCACGGCAGTGCCGAAATACTGGTCAACCACGCTTGTGTCTTTGCGGGTTTCAGGATAGTCTAGACTCATGCCTTCTGCCTCAGTTTTAGGTTTCTCTTGATTACATGCTAGCAGGAGCGCGCTTAACGCTACTCCGCCAAACAAAGTTGCTTTTCTCATACTAAATGGATTTGTAATTGGGCTAGATCGGTACACAAATATAAGATCTGCGAAGCATCTAAAATGACTTGTCACTTTATTCCATAAAAAAACCCCGACCTAAGGCCGGGGTTTCTCAAGATATTAAGTTTTAAGCTTAATGCTTCATGACGCGTTTAACATCTAAGCCTTTGCTTGAACTCACTTTAATGGTGTAAACACCAACAGCGTAATCTGAAATATCCAAACGGATCTCTTCATGCTCATTGTAGATCTCACTCACAAGAAGTGCTCCACTAGCTGAGAACAGTTCCACTTGAATCTCACCTTTTACGTTATCGTCATCGATCTTAATAATTCCCTTAGTCGGGTTAGGATAGATACTGATGAACCCAGTGTTCAAGTCGCGTAAACTCACGTCACAGTCTTCTACGAATAGGTCAACTGTTACCGAGTCGTCGCCACAATTAGATGATACTTTGTACTGGAAGCTGTAAGTAGCTCCGTTGCTAACCGCGGTAGCATCGAAAATATTAGCACTTAAAGCACCTGTCCCGCTAAGGTCGGACCAAGTACCTCCAGCTGTAGCACTAGCGTCTAGGAAGTTATTAAGGTCTACCATTGCTTCATCATCACAAACCGTATCTGAAGCCGCGAGGCCAGCACTTACTGGATCGTCGAGGTCTACGGTTACAATTGCAGTGTCTGGATCACAAACAGTACCACTTAAGATGTAAGCGGCACGGTAAACCCCTGCAGTTGCATTATTGGTGTTGAATGAGCCGGTTGCTCCAAGGGCACCAGAACCATCTAAGTCTACCCAAGTACCCGCGAAGCGGTTACCGGTAATGTAGTTACGTAGAATGAGGATTCCGCTACCTTGACAAGCCAAGGCCGTTGTATCGATGCCTGCATCGGGTGCAGCTTCAACACTTACATTGAGCATGGCAGTATCCCCGGCACAACCGTTAGATCCTGGAACAATGTAAGTGAAGTTATACGCGGCGCCGCTGGCAACTGCCGTAGCGTCGAAGATACTATCGGTAAGCGCACCGGTCGCATCGTCGTCGATCCAAGTACCGCCACCATCGTGAACACCTAAGAAACCAGCAAGGTTAACCGCACTTTCGGTAGAACATACGGCAACCGTATCCGTCATACCGGCATTTGCACCAGGCACCACTGCCAAGGCTTGTGCTGCTGGCCCAATACAGGCCTTAGAAATACTTAGGTCGAAGGTATAATAGATACGGCTCTGGTCAGAGAAGTTTGTAGAGTCAATACTCATTAATCCGGCCACATCATAAGGGTAGTTGGCTCCTCCAGTTGCACGGAAAAGAGATCCCGACCCAGAAAGGAAGTCAACGTTCATAAAGTAAACCCCAGGTGTAAGTACCATATTTACTGGAACTCGGTAATCACCTGTTACACCCGCAGGCGTAGTAAAGGTATCTCCGCGTTGTAGAACGGTAGTTATAGCTGCATCAACGATCTGTACGAAGGCCACTACATCATTTTGATGACGTACGGTCATACTATCGATATGAATGGTATCGTCTACGGTAATCCACTGACCATTGCTGAAGTTGCCAAAGCCACTGGCAGCAATATTGGTCATAGGTCCGATCGAAACATTATTAGTAGTAACGTATTCCGACACATCGAATGGGGTGGTAAAACTCACCGAATCGGTAGTATAGTTCATACCCGTTTCACGCACGATACCATTATCGATCCAAACAAGATCATTGGTGGTACTCGACATGGCACTTAAATTGGTAGGCCCGCCGTCACAGTCGGTCGTATCATTGGTGGTACTGCTTGGAGTAGAAGAAACCGAACAAGTAGCAATAGTACATGCGGTTACCGGTCCTACCCAATTGGTTCCAGCCGAACAGCTATCTTTCACATAGAAGTCATAGCAAGTAGTTCCGGCCAATCCGCTTACGGTAAAGCCACCAGGAGTTGCCGCTACGTTAGTGCCGCTACCTAGGCTAAAGCCTGGCGCACCGTATTGAATTGTAGAGGCTACGATATTAGTATCGCTATCCCAAGACAAGCTTACACTGTTACTAGTGGCGGTAACTACCATAAAGTTAGATGGGTCCACACAAGGAGGAATTTCTCTAACCATGATATCATCTACTGCCGCATCACCATTGAAACTAGCACCGCGTTCGCTGAAGAAGCGCAATTGAAGTGCCGTATCTGTGGTATAAGCCGCAAGTGGTACACGAGCTTCTAGCCAAGCATCTCCACTTCCACTTTGTTGTTGTCCAACAATATTATTTAGACTAACCCAAGTCATGCTGGTCCGATCGTAGGCTTGTAGATCCAAGTTTACGATATCGGCTCCGTACATGTGGTAAGCATAAACGATTTCTGGATTAGACAATGAGGTCATGTCGAACTCCGGAGTGTATAGATAGGCACTATCGCCGGGCGAGGCTGGTGAACTGGCTTCTACGTACATGTAGTAACCGGTTCCGCTGGTAGCGTCGCCAGAAGGTCCAGTACTGCCGGAAGTGGTTCCACCAGTATTTGGACGCCAAGTGTAGGATGAGCTAGTGCTTGTTTCGCTGTAACATACCGGAATAACACCGCCGTCAAAGTCCTCTACGTAAGGATACATGTTAACTGGCGCACAAAGCGTATTAAAGCTACCTGGTCCTGCTACTGGAGAACTTCCCATCATTCCACAGCTATCAGTTACGTAGAAATCGTAAGCGGTAGAGGGCATTAAGCCCGTAATAGAAATGGTATCGTTGGTAGCATTAATAATAGTGCCCGAACCAGGTGTAAAGCCTGAAACGCCATACTCCACGACCCAATCATTACCTGTGCCTGCAGTCCAAGTTAGGTCTGCACTGGTAGTGGTAATATTGAATGCTTGAAGAGCGGTAGAAGGTAAACAACCGATATCGGCTATCGAGAAGTTATCCACCGACCAATACCAAGCCCAAGAATCGTCGTCATCATAAACAAAACGTACTTGTAGCTCTGAGTTAGCATATGCCGTAATATCAAAACTTTCCTGCGCGGGTGCACCCCAAGCGCCAGTGTTGGCGTTATAGGTGGCCAAGTTATTCCAGGTAGTTCCGTCCCAAACCTCAACAACACCTGAATCACTGCCGATTGCACGGTAGTAGTGATCAAAGGTAAGAGTTAGAGTTCCGCTCACATTAGAAGCGTCGATCACTGGAGATACTAAAGTTTCGATCAGATGTACTCCATTACCGTCGGCATCTGAGTCTACCCGAACATAACCGGTACCGTCTAAATTCTGAGAAGTACTTACAGTTTGAGTCCAAGTGTCTCCGCTCGCTCCACCAGCATCGATGGTGGTGAAACAGCCAAGATCAGTATCGAAGTTCTCGGTGTAAGGAAGACTTTGGGCTAAACACTTGTCTTCAACCGAGAAGTTATCTACACCCCAATACCAAGCCCAAGTATTTCCGTCATCGTAGAGGAAACGCACTTGGAAGTTTGCATTAGCGTAGGCAGTAACGTCGATCACTTCGTGACTTGGAGAAGACCAACCTCCGGTAGAGGAAGTATAGGTAGCAACGTTGATCCAAGCTGACCCGTCATATACCTGCACGGTGCCAGAGTCTGGACCGATCCAGCGGTAGTAATGATCGAATTCTAATACCAATGCATTGTTAACGGTTGAGGCATCGATTACCGGAGACTCTAAAGTCTCGATAAGGTGTACGCCATTACCATCGGCATCTGAGTCTACGCGCATGTAACCCGTACCGTCTAAATTCTGAGAAGTACTTACGGTATGAGCCCAAGTGTCTCCACTGGCACCACCAGCGTCGATAGCGGTAAAACAGCCAGCATTAGCATCGAAACTCTCCATGAATGGAAGGGTTTCGGTAGCAGGGCAGTTCACGGCAGTGGTAAAGCTTCCAGGACCAGCCGCTGGAGAGGCACCGAGAGCACCACCACAAGAGTCGGTCACGTAGAAATCATAAGCAGTTGAGGCCATTAAACCAGTTAGGGTTATGGTATCATTACTTGCGCTTACCGAGGTTCCTGAACCGGGCGTAAATCCACTTGGGCCGTATTCCACAGCCCAGTTAGTTCCCGAACCAGCAGTCCAAGTAAGGTCTGCCGTAAATGGGGTAACATTAAAGGCGCTTAGGTTAGTAGAAGCCAAACAAGACTGACAAGTTAGTATTTCCACTAGGTCAATAGCTAAATCACCGTAGAAAGAAGAACCACGAATGTACCGGAACTCAATGTAAATGGTCTGTCCTAAGTAAGAATCTAGGTTTACTCCCACATTTTGGAATGGATCCAATTCGTCGGTCTGTAGTTCGCCTGGACCATAAGTAAACTCCGTAGTAAAGGGTCCACTAGCCGAGGTTGAAACCCCTACTTTCAAGGTACCAATATTCTGACCATAAGCATGCAGCCAGAAGGAAAGATCTACCGCTTGCGATGCAGCGCTAAGATCTATTGCTGGTGATACTATAGAAGCAGAGTCTGGGCCACCAGTAGAAGTTTCTACATAAATATAGTGTGATCCGCTATGCGGAGCAGACGGGCCAGTGCTGCTAGAGCCAGTAAAGTTACTATCGTAGAGCCATGATCCATTTCCGTTATTGATGTTGCCCGTAAAGGATGTACTATTATCGAACTCTTCCGTAAAGAGAGCCCCTGTAGAACCGGTGGTACAAGCAATTGTACGAGGACCAGCGATACTAGTAGTAAAGGAAGCTGGACCAG
>CBFHJH010000006.1:90014-93076 GCA_965656185.1 Croceimicrobium sp. | reverse complement strand
AGGTGGTAGAAGTACCCGCAGCACCACAACTATCAGTTACATAAAAGTCATAACTGGTGTTCGACATCAAACCACTAATTGAAATAGTATCATTGGTAGCATTGATGGAGGTACCACTACCGGGTGTAAACCCAGCCGGACCGTATTCTACTCCCCAGTTAGCACCGTCTCCAGCAGCCCATGTAAGGTCTGCAGAGTTATCGGTGATATTAATCGCCTGTAAAGCACTCGAGGCCGCACAAGCTGGTGCAACGCGTACTTCAAAGTTGTCTACAAATACATCAACGTCTTCTGGGTCATTGGTACTTCCTTCAGAAGCCCAAATAGCAAATTGAACCATGCCGGTGTAGGCGCTAAGCGAATACACCAAGTGGTTGCCCGTAGCGGCGGTGACAAAAGTATTATCGATGGTGTCCATTGCTGTCCAAGTGAGACCCATATCGGTAGAAATCAAAACCTGAACTTCATCATCTGACCCGAGTGATCCAGGAGTGCTGGTATTCCAGTTAAACACACCAAAGTCAAACTCCATCTGCAAGGTTCCACTAGTCCCGATATCATAAGTTGGACTTAGCATCCATTCTTCTTTTGTGCTAGCGTAAATATTAACCTTTACCGCACCAGAGCTGCCATTATTCGCAAAGCCATCGGTGGTCCAAGAACTGGAGCCTACGGCTGAAGGACCGGTGCTAGGAGTACCGCTCCCAGCCTGTTCCCAACAAGCGTCTGGCGTCCAACCTGCGCTAAAGTCCTCCAAGCTAGGAGGAATGATTGCCGCACAACCTGTGGTAAAGGTTCCAGGACCGGCCTGAGTTGCTGTACCTCCTGCGCCACAATCTGCTGTCACGTAAAAATCGTAGCTCGTCTGTGGGCTAAGGCCTGTAATTGTATAAGAGGTATCATTGATTCCACTTACTGTGGTACCGCTACCCGGAGTAAATCCAGTAGCGCCATATTCAAGGCTAAAGGTCGATCCTGTATTATTATCAACCCAAGCCGCTAAAGCACTATCGGCATATACCACCGCAGCAGAAAGACCTGAAGCTGGTAAGCAGCTGGCCGGAGTAAATTCATCGGCACCGATATCTGGGGTGGTGGCATTACGAGCATCACCATCGATATCCAAGGTAATGGCCGCAATTGGAGTAGCTGCTCCATCGGCTAAGGTTCCAGACAAAGCAACACTTGTACCCAGGTTTGAAAAAATTGGATCTCCTTCCAAAGAGTTTACATTTAAGCCTGGGTTCGCAGTTTGCCAGCTGGCAAGGTCCGCGTAAGTACCACCAGAGAAGCTATTGTAAATCAAGTTTGCTCCGTTAACGGTGTAGTAAATATTGTAGTCTACCACAACGCTGGTTGCCGCCGATAGGTCATCAGCGGAATAAAGCGCATAAGAAGAAGTACCGTAGAATATGTTATTTTGAATCGAGTTAAACTCTGGGTCATTTAAATAAACTCCATAGGCCGAAGTACTAGAACCACCGGTGTAGAAAGTATTGTAAAATACATCGGTGTCTTCAAAGTCGGTAAAGTAAGCTGCTTCATCGTCAGAGCTGCTTAGGAAGTTGTTGGCAATCAGACTCTGGGTGCTTGGAACCGCATCAAAGTTACCGTCAGAAATATAGATGCCGTAATCTGGCACTAATACCGTGTTTCCCGTAATGGTATACTCTACGATATCTGTAAAGTAAAAACCATCTTTAGAGCTCGTGGCAATACCATCAATCGTATTCCCATCTAAGGTAATTTGGTGAATATCATCAAAGTAAGCACCGTAGCCGTAATTATCTAAGAAATGACAATTGCTAAAGGTCACGGTAGAGTCGGCGTTAGGCGAGCCACCAGAACCTTCAAATCGGGCACCGTAGTAACCGCCTTTTAGCATACAGTTGGAAACGGTCAAATCGTTAAAGGCGTCTCCCGCAGAGTAAGCCAGAGTTGAGCTACCGTTTCCTAAAATGGCGATAACCTCCGCAAAGGAGCTAACATAAGTCATGTCAAACGCAACCGCATCAACGGAATTGTGTTCCGCTCGGTTCGCCAACCTAAGCCCCCAGGCATCGTCCGTGCCGCTATGGGTAATCTTTAAATTGGTGATGGTTACATGGTCGGCACCGTCGAGTAAGATAGCGGCGTTCTGCCCCGTGGCTGTGGCATCATAGGCCAAAGTCGTGGTTGCACTGTCGCCACCGTCGAAGGTGATGGTATTACTAGCGCTTGCGCCAGTAATAGCCGGTAAATAAAGAGTGTCGGTGTAAGAGCCGGCCGCAACAGTAAATGTTACCGGGCCAGAAACACCATTACTAACCAAGGCAGCCGCAGCGGCCGAAAAGCTAGTGTAGTTGGTACTGGAGGCTGCTTGCGACGCGTCTATGGTATAAGCACCCGAAAGCTGAGCCTTTAAGCTCATGCTGCCGAATAAGAACACCAATAAAGAAGTCGCTAGCCAGCCAAGGGGTCGAAATGACCCCGCGGGTAAGTGGTTCCTCATAATTGATTTGTTTTAATAAAATAGTTCCCTGTGAATCGCTCCGAACAGAAGTCAAGGTTTCCCTGTAGGCCAAGGTTCTATGCAGAGTGATTACAATTAAATCTGACCTAAATTAAAAAAAGGTATGGTTATGAAGCGCTTAAAGATTTGATTTTTTTAAGCCTTACCGCTACTTTCTTGCCAAGTTTGAAAAAGTTTCTCTTGCTTTGGCCGATTGGGCTCGACTTCCCGAAGGGGCTCACATTTTTTGAGAGTGCTGTGTAATTCACCAGGCAATTCTTGATAAAGCTCGGTTCCCTTGGTTTTCCAGGCCAACATCTCCTCACTTACCTCCTTTATCACCTTGGCGGGATTACCCACTACCAAGCTTCGTTCGGGAATTTGACTGTCTGCTTTTACAAAACTCAAGGCTCCTACGATAGATCCGGCACCAATGGTCGCACGATCCATTACCACGGCATTCATTCCGATCAGACAATTGGCGCCTAAGTTCGCTCCGTGGATAATGGCCCCATGCCCTACATGAGCGCCCTGCTCTAAGCGGATACTAACCCCAGGAAACATGTGTACC
>CBFHJH010000006.1:51889-89915 GCA_965656185.1 Croceimicrobium sp. | reverse complement strand
TGGTTATGGTAAAGCGGATAGGTCATAGCCTTTCCTCTTTCACCTGCCCGATACGGACTAATCGGTAAAGGCATCGATTCGATTCGGTTATTCCGAAGAATGAGTCGACCTTGATCTACCGCTACTAAGGGCTCTATATATTGTTGGTACTGGTCTCGCCCTATGGCTGGGTAGAAATAAAGCATTTCCTTGTTGAGGTACACTTGAACGACCGAGTCTTTTTCCAATAGAAAAATATTGCCCCGTGGATCTTTACGGATCTCGGTAAAATTGGCCTTATTGGGCAGATAGATCAGCACATCCAGCTGCAGCTTGGCCAGCACGATGTAATCATAGCCTAACACCAAGATTAGGCTGTCTTGCATTTCAAAATCGCGCACGCGCAAGGTATCGGTAAAAGGTATCTTTTCTGCGCTAACCTCTACCGTGAGAAGCTCTATATCATTGGGTTGAAGGAGAATTTCCTGACTACTGCCCGGCTCGATCTTGGTCCAGTCCAGCTCAAGTAATTTAATGAAATAGCCCTCCTTGAATATTTGCACTTGCGAACCGATTCGGGCAGGCACTTTCAGGAGCCCCGCTTCATTACTTGGACCGAACTCCTCACCTAAATAAGAAGTTGCCACCGCCCCTTGAAGCGGTTTTCCTTGCGGGTCCCGTATTTTAAAGTCTAAGTTTTGAGACTGAACTAAATGACCTACGAAGAGGTAAATTAAAACGGCTATATATCGATTCACGCTCATTCAGACGGCTAAGAACCAAAGCGTTGCCTAGGCGCGTTCGAGCACCACGGCATAACCCTGTCCCACCCCAATACACATGGTACAAAGGGCATAACGCTTACCGGATTTTTGTAACTGGATCGCTGCGGTTTGCAATAAACGAGCTCCTGACATACCTAAGGGATGGCCCAAAGCAATGGCGCCTCCATTAGGGTTGATACGTGGATCTTGGTCTTCTAATCCCATTAGGCGTGTGCACGCTAAAACCTGGGCGGCGAATGCTTCATTTAGCTCAATAATGTCCATGTCGTCCAAGCTTAAGCCTGCTTTTTTTAAGGCCATTTCTGAAGCGTAGACCGGACCTATACCCATTACACGCGGCTCTACTCCTGCCACACCCATAGACGCCATACGCGCCATAGGTTTTAAATCGTGGTCTTTTAAGCCTTGCTCGGATGCCACTAATAAGGCGGCCGCCCCATCATTAAGTCCGGAGGCGTTCCCAGCGGTTACCGAGCCTCCCTCCTTCTTAAATGCAGGTCGCAGTTTTGCCAAGATCTCTAAGCTCGAATTAGGCTTGATGAACTCATCTTTGTCAAAAATCAGATCTTCTTGCTTACGTCTCGGAATGTTTACCGCTACAATTTCTTCCGCTAACCGACCATTATCTCTTGCGGCACTGGCCTTTTGCTGCGACCACAAGGCAAATTTGTCTTGATCCTCGCGACTAATATTATAGGCTTCTACCAGGTTTTCGGCAGTCTCACCCATCGCGTCTGTACCATAGCGCTTAAACATTTCTTTATTAACGAATCGCCAACCGAAAGAGCTGTCGTACATTTTTGAATCGGTACCAAAGGCTTTGCTTGGCTTGCTCATTACATATGGAGCACGGGTCATGTGCTCTAAGCCGCCGGTCACAAAAAGGTCTCCGTCGCCATTGCGCACCGCTCGCATTGCCTGTGCACCAGTGCTCATGCCACTTGCACATAAGCGATTTACCGTTTCTCCAGGCACCGAAAAGGGTAGTCCTGCCAACAAAGCACTCATGCGAGCCACATTACGATTGTCTTCACCGGCTTGATTTGCACACCCCATGATCACATCGGCTATAGCCTTTGGATCTACACCTTGGTTGCGTTCCATAAGTTCCTTTATAACTAGAGCGCCTAGATCATCGGCTCTTACGGCTGAAAGGGTCCCGCCAAAACTGCCAATTGGAGTGCGAATTCCGTCAACGATATATGCTTCTTTCATGCGAGTCTTCTTTGAGATGAAAACAAATTCATCGCGAATATCGCAAACCCGGAGCGAAGGGGCTAATTATTGGTATACGAAATCGTAGCCCTTCAGGGTCATGGTTTGATACTTCTTCTCATCGAAACGGAACAAGGCAGAGGGCCTTTTGGCACGCGGTGAACTGCGCACAGTTTTGCCGGTTTCGATCAAAAGTTCACTTTTTAGCAACTTACGACGAAAGTTCCGTTTATCGAGTTCTTTACCCAAAGCCGCCTCATACAAGGTTTGAATCTGGTTTAAAGTAAACTCTTCCGGTAAGAGGCTAAAGCCGATGGGGCGGCGCTTCACGCGACGCTTAAGGCGCTCCCGTGAGTATTCAACGATCTCCGAATGATCATAGGCTAAAGGAGGAAGGTCTTGCACGCTTACCCATCGATACTCACTCCGTTTGAGGTCCTTTTCGAGCGCTTCACCCAAACGCAAAGTTCCGTAGTATGAAATGTTTACTACTCGTCCGGAAGGATTGCGATAAGGATCCGAAAAGGCATTGAGGATCTCCACTGGCCAATCGTCTCGGCCCGTTATGCGACGCATTAGCTCTTTCGCCACCATAAAGCAGTCTTCGTTGGGTCTTACCTTAACCGATGGCAATACATTAGCACCAGCAAAAGGCTCATTGCTTTTGGTGGCAATTAATAATTTCAGGTTCTCACCGTCGAAGCCATAAAGCACTACACTGGTAGACAGGGCTACCTTAAAATCGTCTTCTGTAAACTCTACTCTCATGGATCAGGCTTAGTGTGATAATAACACTAAGTTAGGGATTTTATTTTACCAAGTGCTTTCTTTGCGAAAAACTGTGCCTTTAAAGTGTGCAATAAGCTCCTCATTATCAGTAAAGACGCGTACTTCATAGATACCTACACTACGTGATTTGCGAATCTCGGTTGCCTCGGCCCAGATCTTTGTTCCGGCTTTAGCGGGCTTTAAATGCGAAATGGAAGTCTCAATGGAAAGGGCGTGACTACCGTGGCCATTTGAGGCAAAGGCCAAAGCGCTATCTGCCAAAGAATATGAAATTCCGCCGTGAGCGATCTTAAAACCATTGGTCATTTCTTCCCTAATGGTCATGCTCAGTTTACAGTAACCAGGGTCAACCGCCTCTACCGCGATGCCGAGCCACTGACTAAAAGCATCCCCATCGTACATGGTCTTAACTACTTCCTGGGCGCTTTTCATTTCTCTTCTTCCAATTTGTTTTGATCATAGTCCGCCATGCGTTCGATCAATGAAATAAGCACATCGAGGATCAAATTGAAATTCGCTTGCTCGTCGGCTGGAGCCTTATCTAACTTGGCTTTGAAAATAGCCCGGTTTTTAAGGTCGTCGAACACCTTGGGGCTATCGGTAAAAACGTCATTCTTAGAAGCTTCTTCATAAGCCTCGGTCTTTTCCTTGATTACCTCTTCGATAACCGGAGCGGGAATCATACTGATAGGCATGCCCGCCGCGATAAAGGCATTGAGCAAAATCAAGACCGAATCTACTAAGGACTCATGCTGGTCATCACTAAAATCGTCGGCAATATTGGTGAGGAAGCCCATAATGTACGGTTGGTCTTCCATAACTCTGGCTACCATTTTTCCTTGCTCCTCCGCTTTCATTGCCTCAAAGTCGGCAATGGCCTCTGCAATATGATCGCGCTTCTGTCTTTTCATGCCGCAAAATTAGGCTTTTCCTAGCGGCTAGTCGATAATTAAGGTTTCTTCTCGCCCCAAAAACCTGGATGCTTTTTAAGCTTTAAGTCATCCGTAACCTTCAGCTGACAAGCCAAGCGCAAGCCATTTTCGGCTCGATGTGGTGGAAAGTTCAATCGCCATTTTTCCTGCGGGCTGTACTCGTTCACTTGACCCGAAAGCACCTCTACCGCACAAGTGCCGCAAGTGCCGAGGCCTTTGCAATTGAGCCAAGCAGCTTTTCCATTATGAGGAGTCAAACCCGCCCCTTTCAAGGATTTACGCAAATTAGCTCCCGCTGAAACTTTTAAAGTCTTTCCCTTAAATTCGACCTTAGGCATTTTTCATTCCATTAAAGTTAAGCTCGTTTCAAGCCTCAAGCTCAGCGGCTTCACTTCCGCGGATTTTTTTGATAAAAAAATCCTCAAGCTCCTTAAGAGTTGCTTCATTGGTCTGAATATCCTTCACCACTTCACCGTGATCCAGTATAACGATGCGTTCGCAGAATTTGGCTACATGGCCCAGATCATGGCTAGATATGATCAGGGTAATGTCCGTTTCCTCGTCCAGTCGTTTTAACTCATCCAATAATCTAAACTGAGTAGAAGGGTCTAGATTGGCAAAAGGCTCATCCAAAACAAGGATATCTGGATTGCCGATCAGGGCGCCTACGATTCCTACCTTCTTTTGGTTACCCTTACTTAGGTCTCGGATGTATTTTTTCTTTCCCCGAATTTCATCGCTAAAAAAATCATCATAACGATCTAAGACGGCCTCCAGATCGCCGGAACTCATTTTATGCAACTTGGCGATGAAGGCAAAATACTCATCTGGCGTTAAATAGTCGATCAAGAAACCTTCGTCTATAAAACTACCGGTGTAATTTTTCCATTCCTCGAACTGGGCTACATCTTCGCCCTTGCTGAGGACACTTCCCTCATCGGCCTGGATCAAATCTAAGATAAGGCGAAAAAGAGTGGTTTTGCCCGCTCCATTGTTGCCCACCAAGCCAAAAGATTGACCAGCTTTTAAGTCCAGGCTTTCCACGTTCAATACCGTGTTACCGCTGTATGACTTCTTGAGGTTTTTAATACTAATACTATTCATCTTTTATGCTTTTAGTCGCGCTGACGGTAACCCGCCGCATTATTATATTTTTTCTCTTTAAAATTGATCACCGTTTGACGGATAAAATAACCGCTGGTAGCAATTCCCACCAAGCCCATCAATGCTAGGAATAACAGGCCGTACTCGGGCAGGTCAAAAACATTAAACCCTTGAAAAATTAAAATGGGCACCACAATGAGGGGAATAACAATTACAAATTGAGCCGCCCCGGTCCCTTGGTAATTAAAGGCCGACCCTCGGCTCAAGTCGATCGGTTTCTTATTATAAGTGCTCGCAAAAAGGAGCACGGCACTGTTAATGCCAATGTTATAGATCGCCGCCGTAGTGTTTATGTAAAGCGCATGAATACCGAAATACACATAGGGTAAAGTGATCACGTACATGATTACTGTGCTGAAGACCATTAAGTAGTACTTAGAGCGGTAAAAGTCTTCCATAGAATAGGCCCGCGTAAGGATCCCGTCAAAATAGGAGCTTTCCCAGCTCACCAAGAATTGGCCATAATTGATCATGAATATGCCGGTCATGAATATGCCCACAAACAGAAGCCATGAGTAAGATTCAGAATACATTTCCTGCGTATAAAAAATAAGCCCATAAAGACTCATAAAAAGGCCCAAGAAAACCGCCGTTTTAGTTCGGCGATTCCGAGTGATCAGTTTTAATTCGTTGGCGATCATCGTTCCAATAAAACCGCGCTCTTCTAAAAAATTGAAGCGAAGGCCAGAGGCCTGCTTAGCCTTGGTTTGCCAACGGTCTAGGTGGGTCATGCCTAGTAAAAACTGATAGTTTAAGAGATAGGCCAGGACCATTAGCACCAAGGGAAGCCCCGCCCAATAGGTTTGCTCGGCCAAAGGACTATAAATTGCCACCGAAAGCGACCTAAGGTCAATCCACTCCATGCTGTTAGCAATGAAGCTTAAAGCGACGAAAACCCCAAAACCAATGGTTATGATAGGCTTTACCGCCAAGACTCGCTTTAGGTAGATCGCGATAAAGTGATTGCTCAAGATCAAAGCCAAATAAGCTCCGCTCCACGCTAGTGTTCCTAGCAAACCATATTCACCGGGCATTACCCTTATGGCCCAAGGAATTATAAATAATAATGGGATGAGGTTGAAGAAATTAAAAATGGAGCTCTGCAAAAGGAAGTGCACCACCCGCTTTTTTGAAAGCGGTAAAGTAAGGTAATGTTGCACCGACAGCACACTGAGGTCTTGCAGGAAAAAGCGCATGGCCAAATCCGCGAGAAAATAAAATAAGACGCCTTGGCTAAAGATCGGACTTAATTTCTCCGCTTCGGGAAATGCTTCCACAAGGATTTCCTTCATGAAGTAGCCCAAAAGGCCAAAAGAAGCCAAGAAGTACAGTGCTACAAGAGCCAATAAGATCTTAACCCCCCAGCCCTGTCTAAAGAAAGAGGAGCGAAAGATTTTCTTGAATTGATGCCTGAATAATTCGATATGCATAGAGGTTTTTTTACTGTTAGTTGCAGTAGGGTCCTCTAAATTACAGGCTTTTGCTAAAAGTTTATAAAAATTTTCTAGAAGAAGCTCTCCGACAAGCGGGCCTTGCGTCTCAGCAGCACCGACGCGCGGTATCTATCCTCACGGTAATCATCGTACAAGGCGTCCAATTGTTCTAAAACTTGCTTCACTCCGACCTCATCGGCCCACGCTAGGAGCCCTTTAGGATAATTAACCCCCTTGGTCATGGCCAAGTCGATATCTTTTGCCGAAGCAACCCCTAAATGCAGAGCATCTGCCGCTTCATTGATCAACATCACTAAAATCCGGTGCAAGATCTGCTCACCCAGAGCGGCGTCCTTATTAGGAGTGGGCTTTGGGGCTCCCTCACGGTAATCGTAAAAACCAAAGCCGGTTTTTCGTCCCAGGCGACCTGCTTCTACGAGGCGCTTCTGGCTAAAGTTTGGCTTATAACGAGGGTCGTAGAAAAAGGCGGTCCACACACTTTCGGTAACCGCGTAGTTTACATCGTGACCAATGAAATCCATCAGGGTAAAAGGTCCCATCCTGAATCCTCCCAGCTCGGTAAGCGCCCAATCGATCGTTGCGGGATCGGCCATTCCCTCTTCATAAATGCGTACCGCTTCACTGTAAAATGGGCGGGCTACGCGATTTACGATAAAGCCGGGAGTATCTTTGGCCAAAACGGTAACCTTTCCCCAAGCGTCGATCAACTCTTTTGCTTGATTGGTGGTTTCCGGATTTGTTGTAATAGAAGGAATGATCTCGACCAAAGGCATTAAGGGGGCCGGATTAAAAAAGTGGATGCCCAAAACCCGGCCGGGATCCTTCACCGCCGAGGCTATGGAGGCAATTGAAAGGGAGCTGGTATTGGAAGCCAAAATACAGTCATCATCACAGAGCTCATCCAGGTGACGAAAGATCTCTTTTTTAATTTCCAGATCTTCGATAATCGCCTCAATCACCAAGCCACAAGACTCCATACTGGCCATTCCAGTATCGTACTTAATGCGCTTGAGAATCGCCTTGGTCTCATCCGCCGAAAGGCGACCCTTTTCCTCCAAACGCGCCATGATCTTTTCGTGCCCCTGGCGTGAACGCTCTAGGGCAGCGCGGTGCGTATCCACAATAATTACCTCGTGTCCGTTTTGCGCCGCCACCTGAGCAATACCAGAGCCCATGGCTCCGGCGCCTACAATACCTACTTTCATCTTATGTTTTTTTAGGCTTTCGCCTGATGCGATTACCGCAAAAGCCTTGATTTATTTAGTGTCCTTTGAACTCCGGTTTACGCTTCTCTAAGAATGCCCCCGTTCCTTCCTGATAATCATGCGAGGCTCCGCATTCGGTTTGATATTTGTCCTCCAGAGCCAACTGCTCAGCCAGGTCATTGGTGTAAGTAGCGTTTAATAATGCCTTGGTACGGGCTATGGCTAGGGTGGGCATTTTGCTTAACTGCTCGGCAATTTTTTGAGCTGTCGCTAAAAAGCCCTCATCGGGTAATGCTTTATAGATCATACCCATTTGCTCTGCTTCAGCGGCTCCCACCTTTTCTCCTAAAAGCATGAGTGCCGAAGCCTTTTGCATTCCAACCAGGCGCGGCAAAGTATAAGTACCGCCGCTATCCGGAATTAAGCCGATCTTGGAAAAAGCCTGAATAAAGGAAGCCGACTCTGCCGCTACCACAATATCGCAGGCCAAGGCAATATTGGCTCCGGCTCCGGCGGCCACTCCATTTACCGCTGCTACGACCGGCTTTTCTAAATTGCGGATCTGGGAAATGATGGGGTTGTAATGCTCCGTAACGATCTTGCTAAGCTCCGGGCCATTGGGATCGGTAGCTTCACCGAGATCTTGACCGGCACAAAAAGCCTTTCCTTCTCCATTAATCAGAACCGCTCGAATTTCGGGGTCTGCTTGTGCCTTGCTTAGCTCGGCCTGCAAGGCCATGGCCATTTCTCGCACAAAAGAGTTGAATTTATTGGCCCTATTAAGGGTCACTTTTAAGACCGCACCAATGCGTTCGGAGAGGATAAATTGAGACATGAAAATTCTTTTGCCGCTAAGTTATGGAAAGGCAATCGTTTCTATAAAATTTCAAGGCTTAAGCCTAAGGACTTGTTTTTATCTAGCGATGAGCTGCCTTTCAGGCGAAGGATAAAGGCTGTGTTGCAGAAGGATAAGCCCTTTACCTGTCTAATGCTTTATCCATGGACATGTTTCGGAACCCGCTTTCACCCAGTATAGGCCTTGCGGCCAATCGCTAAGGTCCAGGTTTAAGCGGTAGGCTTCTTGGTCTTGAAAGAGCATTTGGCCACTCGAATTATATATCTGCAGCGAACCGGGTTCGGGTAATTCGATCTTTAAAATACCCTTGGAGGGGTTAGGAAAAAGCTCCATTCCCACCTGCTTTGCTTCGGCGGTAACTAAACTAAGGTCACATGCGCCTGCCATTGCACTGGGATAAACTGGCCAAGAGCTTTCGAAATAGGTAGAGTCGCCCACGCTCATGCATTCCAAAGCGATCCCAAAACCCGATATATTTCCAAAAGGATCCCAAAACAATCCCTGGTTGTTGCCAATTCCCTCTACCCAAATTCCGGAGCCGCCTACATATAACATTCTTCGTAAACCTTGATAGGTTTCGATAGTGTCTACCTGGCTAACGGTTAGGTAACCCATTTGAAAACTACTGATGGGCTGAAAGCCTATTCCGGTCAAGGACGGTCCATAAGATTCCAAGCAATAAATGTCTTTTAAAGTATCTCCCGGCAGTAGGTTAAAGTCATAAATTTTAAGTGGAGTAAGGCTGTCTTTCGGTATAAAAAACACTTGCGCTGAGTCTGAACCGATTGCGCCAAAGTAATCGTTGTTAGCGCCACAGCGGTAAAGCTTTGTATAGTTTTTAGACTGGATAATAGTGTCTTCATTACTAAGGCAAAACTTTAGGGTGTGTTGCAGCCTTAAGGTGGGTAAGGTGCCCCAACTTAAGGTGGAGTAGGAATTAACCCAAATAGCATTGCTATCGGGAAAGCTCGCAAAATTTTGAGCCTTAATTGGGATAGCCACAAAAAGAACCATCAGAAAAACTAGAGTGCGCATAGTACAGAGTATGGGTCTTCAAGATAAACAAATGCAGGCTCTTAATCCATTATCACTCAAACAAATGCAAAAAAAGGGGACCAATTGGCCCCCTTTAGAATTACTATCTAATTCGCTTATTGCAAACTAATTCGCTGTTGAGCTACTAGCTCTCCACTGCGAACCTCAAGGATGTAAACCCCTTTGGCAAAAGCGCTTAAGTCTAAGCGACTTTCAAAACGATTACCCTGAGCCGTTTCGGTCCAAGCGCCTAAGGCGCGACCTTGGGCGTCTAAGAGTCGAATTTCAGCGCGAGCATCGTTCACCAAGTCAAAGTTCACGCTTAAGAATTGACTGGTTGGATTAGGATAAACATCAAGCGATCGGCTTAAGCTGTTTTCCTCAATACCAACGTTTACGTCAATTACGGTAGAATCTGTTGCCAGACTAATACACCCCGTGGTATCATAAACCGTGAGCACTACATTGTAGCTGCCATTACTGGCATAGGTATGGTTGGTGCTTACTCCACTTCCGCTATTACCATCACCAAAATCCCAGTCGTAGGTATCGGCATTTACAGAAGTGCTCGCATCGAAGCTAAAGCTAGGCTGTGTGCCACTTACTGTAAAGTTGGCGCTTGCAGTATCTGTGCCAAGGCCCAAGTTAACCGGAACACGAGTCTCGGAACATGCCGTTCCATTATAATAAATCCGTCCGTTCCAGAAACGTGGCTCGAAGCTAGAGCCTAAAGGCCAAGAAATACCTGCACCTTCGAAAATGGTAAGGTCATTATTTTGAGCCAAGATTGCACCTACGGCAGTACCATTGGTATAATCCACGTCGCCATTAATACCTGCAACCAATAGCCCATAAGTTTGACCTGCACTAAGAGGGTAAGCCGCAGGGAAGCCAACATAAGTTGGGTTTCCGGCGCCATTTGCGTTAACCGTAATGGTGTCGATTAAGCTCCAGCCCGCAAGACTGGTTTCATTCCCCACATAAGAGCCTGTCCGAATGTATACTACCACATCTACGCTGGAAGTGGCATCTAAATTAAGGTCCAAACCGGTTAACTCGATATTGGATGCAGGCAAAATGTCGAATGCATTACCACTCTGTCCGTTACCGCCCCCAAAGGAAGTTCCTAATGAGTCTATACTACTCTGGTAGGCCAGATAATAGGTGCTTTGTGCACCGGATACCCCAAAAGCAAAAGTGTCGGCAATGGCCAATGGAATAGTATCGGTTGCAGTATTGTTGCTACTATACCAGCCATAACGTACCCCAGGAATGGAGTTGGCTCGAAGGTATGCCGTGTCATCACTGGCACATGCTACCGAGTCGAAACCTACTGGTTCGAAGGAGATATAGTTCAATGGACCAACCATTAAGCTATCGTTGCTAGGGTCCTGATCATTGGCCAAGGCTAAGATACCCTGAACCATTACACCGTTAGCTCCCGCGTAGGTGTTAAAACTACCCACGTTTAAGGTGTCGGTTGCTAGGCTGGCTAGGTTGCCATTATAAGTACCATTCAAAGTAGAACTAACACCACCACTAACGTTTACCGTAATTGGTAAGCTACTTACGGTATTCTGTCCGACATTACGGAATACTGCTGATACTTCCGTGGTGCTATCGCCACAACCAGAAGCTACCAGCAGATCTAAGATCTCAACATCATCCGCTAGCGGGGTATACTCATCGGCACCCATATCAACGATAGTGGAAGGAGCTTGTGGACGAACATCTCCATCGATGTCAACACTCACCCCTACACTATTGTCGCCGGCATCATTTGCCAGGGTTCCTAGCAAGTGAAGGTCATCCGGTTTCGAAACAAAAATAGGATCGCCTTCAAGGCTATTAACATTTAAGCTAGGGTCGCCGGCTTGCCATGCGGCAAGATCTACATAGCTAGAAGTGCCAATATCAAAGGCATTCGCATTACCCGACTGATATAGGTTGTAGTCGATAAACTCAGAACCATTCAAATTATCGAAGGTTTCGAAGGCAAAGTCATTATCCGAAACGAATACGTTGTTATAAACCCAAACGCTATCGGGGTCATTAATAGCCATACCTGGTGAGCCATAAGCCGTGTTATGGAAAACCTCAACTAACTCGAAATCATTCAGGTAAATACCATAATCGGTGGTTGAACTTACCATGTTATTTACCACGCGAGAATATTGACTTGGCACATATCCGTCGTTCCCGTCAGAAATATAGAGACCATAATCAGTAACATAGAGGGCGTTCTCTTCGACCACAAAATCATTGATATCGAACATATAGATTCCATCGGTGGTACCGCGCACGTCGCTTACGGTGTTTCCGATTATCTGGATGTCCTCCATTTCATCGGCATACAAACCATAAGTTACTTGTTTACGCATGGTATTATTTAAAATACGATGGCCAAAAGAAGGGAATCCAGTCCCGTTACCTTCCAAATTTATGGCGGTAACCCCACCAATAAGGGTGTTTCCTTCAATACGCAAGTAATCTACCTCCGATCCTTCACTAAAGTCACTGTCGTAAACCGAAGCAGTTAGGATGGGTAACACATCACTTGCAGTACTGGTATTAGTTGTATCCATCAGGATGGTATTATTGGTGATATTGACCGAATCTGAACCATCTTTTAACAAGATACCAAAGGCTTCAGAGCTTGCCGGATTAACAATGATCATATCGTTGATGGTAACATAAGAGGTACCTTCGATAAGAATCGCCGTTTGATAGCTTTGACCGTTATAGATCAAAGTATCCTGACCACCAGTGCCATTAAAGGTAATGGTGTTGGTGCTGCTTACTCCTGGCACATATTGCAAGTGCAGCTTGTCCAAGTAGGAACCTGGCTGCGAGTTGAAAACAACTGGTCCACTAATACCACATCCATTTATTAAGGTAGCCACTGAATCATAGCTTGGGAAGTCATCACTTGGATTAGGTCCAATGGTATAAGTACCACCAGCAAGAGCAGAGAAACAAGGTGTCTGGAAGTTTAATGGGCCTACCCAAGTTCCAGGGTTACAAGGATCCTCTACATATACATCATAGCTTGTATTAGGGCTCAAGCCACTGATGGAGGTTGGTGAAGTAGCATTATTAATTGTGGTACCACCGGTGGTTGCGGTTCCTTGGAAGAATCCGGCAGGACCCCACACTACATTAAAGTTAGAACCATAAGATGACCAAGAGATATCTGCCGAAGTCGGGTTGAGGTTATTGACCTGCAAGTTAACCGGCAAGTTACAAGCGGTTGCTTCGTCGATCTCAATATCGTCAATGGCCATATCTGAAGTAAAGCCATTACCGCGTTCTCCGCGGAAGCGAATTCTAATACTGTCATTCACAAAATCGGCTAAATTCAATTCGATTTGATTCCAAGGATCGGTACCAGAAGTGTCTTGTTGACCATCGATCAGATAATAGTCGGTATACCACGTGCCTTGATGCTCGATATCCACGTGGAGTTTACCCATGTCTGCACCGTACATATGGTAATAGAAGTATAAGCTAGGCTGGCTCAGACCTCCTAGGTCATATAATTTTGAAGTCAAGTTTGCTTCATCGCCTAAGCCGCCGCCAGAACACTCTAAAAACCAATAGGTGCCGCCAGCAACACCGCCAAGGGTATTGTCGTAATGTGGACCGGTGTTTGAAGAATTGTCGTTAGAGCCACTCGCTACTTCTGCTTCCCACTTAGGATTAGAAGAACGCAGAGTAGACCAGCAGTTCTCATAGTCGTTTCGGAAACCTACTGCGATATCCTCTAGATCGATCAAAGCAGGAGTTGGGAATACGGCGGGGCACCCGGTACGAATGCTCAATGGCCCTACCCAAGAACTAAGGTTGCTAGCCGAGCAAACATCTCTCAGATACACCTCATATACCGTGTTGGGCATTAGACCACCAACCGAACCATTGGCCACGGTGGTAGTGTCGCCAAAACGACCGTTGCCAACATTGAAGCCAGGAGTGTCTACATTCAATATATAGGAGCTTCCTGAGCCCGCCGACCAACTAAGGTAAGCGGTATTAGCGGTTGCACTATCTAGAGCCAATAAGGTACTTGGCGTACAACTAGGCGTTTCAATTAAAGCAAAGTCATCGATAGACCAGTCACCCTCGAAGCTGGAACCTCGTACCGCTCTAAACCTGATTTGGGTAACATTCGAGCTAAGCCCATTTAAAGTATCTGCAAACAAAATATAAGGATCGCTTTGTGCCGCCTGTTGTGCACCTACAATGGTCATTAAGCTCATCCAAGAGCCACCATCCATATACTCTACTTCTAAAGTATCAAGGTCATCTCCAACCGCGTGCAAGTAAAACTGTACATATGGTAAGGTAAGCCCGCTTATGTCGATCATTGGAGAAGTTAAGAAGGCCTCGCTACCGGTAGAGCCACTAGACGCCTCGGTGTAGAGGTAGTTTCCTCCGGCACCGGTGTTGTCTCCGGTTGGACCAGTATTACTAGAACCGGTAGAGCCATCCTCTACCAAGAACATATAGGTACCACTACCGCCAACCGGGTCTCTCGACCAGCAAAGGCTAATGCTATCGTTATTGGCGCTAGTACTACCAGTACCTGGGTCCCAAGCGTCAAAGTCTTCGGAGTATGGTGCTGCAATAGGCGCGCATCCTGTAGTAAAGGTGAAGGGGCCTACCCAGGTTGAAAAGCCGTCTCCAGCGCTAGTACAGTTATTTCTGAAGTAAACGTCATAACTGGTTTGCGGCTGAATTGACACTGCACAGGAAGAGGCTAAAGCATCTTGCACTGTGATGGAGCCGATATTGGCATCGCCACCAATACAACCCGTGCCTTGGGTAAAGCCTTGAGGGCCCCACTCCACTTCGATCGAATCACCAATCACGGTGTAAGAGAAAGTCCCAGAATTAGAGCTCGCGGAGTTTAATTGAACTCCGGTAATTTGTGGACAGGGAGGAATTACTTCATAATTGAAGTCGTCGATGTAGATATCTTCAAATGTACCTCCGCCAAAATCATGGATCAAGGCAATATAGGTGTCGGTGCCATTGTAGCCATTGGCTGCATTTAAATACACTATTGCCTCTTGCCATACGTCTACTGCCGTAATGTCGATAGTATCGATAATGGTAATATTCGCACTAGTCGTATTGTTATCTAAAGTAGCAACAATAAGGCTTGTATTAGCGTCGGCCGCTGCTACTTGGAAACGAATTTGCTTGTCACCCGCGGTCATATCCGAAAACTGAGGTGTAATGGCAGTTAGGGTATCTCCAGCTGAGAAAAGGAAGTAATTATAAAGCTCTAAAACATTAGAACCACTAAATGCTGGTGGCGTGTGGGTAGAAGACAAGGCTTCAACGCGAGCATAAGCAGAAGTGCTGTAATTATTATACTGGCTCCAGCAATTCTCTACCGAGCCGTCAGGGGTACTTTCAAAGTCTGTAAAGAATGGCGCTGTATTAGCTACGCACAAGGTGGTAAAGCTAAATGGGCCTACCCAATTACTTACGCTGTTTGCGCCGCTACTATCACGAACCCAGAACTCATAGTCGGTCGCTGGATTAAGGCCGCTTAAAGTTGCGCTACTCTGACCACTAAATGCCTGAGCGGTTCCCGTGTTCGGGTTAAAGCCTGCCGTATCGACTACTACCTCAGTGAAAGGTGCAGTACTGGTCCAGCTAACATCTATGCTGTTAGAAGTAACATTTGTAAAGCTAATCGCTGTTGGAGCGGTTAATGCAAAAGATACGATCTCAACGTTATCGAGGCCAAAACCGTCATTTCCGGTTAAACTAGCATTATCTTCTTGAGTCCAACGAAACTGGGTAGAGTCACTAAAGTTCTGACTGTTTGCCGTAAGAAAGGAGTCGATTCTTACGCTAGCGTATTCCCAATCGCCTGAGTTTTTCGTACTCCAATCAAAAATCTCGATCCAAGCGTCGCTAGGACTGCCACGCATGTAAACGCGGTCCACCACATCCGGCTCATCCGCAAAATCAGCGTAATAGAAGTTTAAGAAAATATTGTCTGGGTTGGATGTGCTCTGAGTCGATAGGTCAACGGTTAAGACCAAGTTCACCTGATCGTTACTGCTTAAAGAAGACATTCCAACCGAGGTTCCTTGAAAGTCGGTTCCAGGATTAGCAGTGCCACTAGGGATGCCAAAAGTTAAGTCACCGGTATTACCGGGACGCTCGAAACTCCAGTAAGAGGAGCTCGTACAGCCAAAAATAGAGTCGGTACTAATAGTACCCGAAAAGCTGTCGAAGTTTTCTGTGAATGGTAAAGTGGCCGAACTGAGACTTGGACATTGTGCAGAAGCACCAAAAGCCAAGACCAAGCCCAACAGACTTAGTATTGATTTCTTCATTTTATTAGGGTTAGATTTTACATTGACCTTATATAAAGGCCCGAATTCCAAAACTTTGCAGAGTGTAGGAAGACAAGATAATGTTACATAGGCATTTCCATTTTTTATCAACTAGCGAAGCGATAAAAAGATTGTAACATTGATATACACGAGAATTAAGGCCGAAGGGATGGGTCGATTACCCCTAAATCAAGTGTTAAAATACTTAGAGCTTTATTAGACAGCGGCTTACACTCAAGGTGCTAGAGGCATTTGAAATAGTCGAAAGGCTCTTTACAGTCCTCACATTTATACAATGCCTTGCAGGCGGTAGAGCCAAACTGAGAGACCATGGTGGTATTCCTGGATTTACAATGCGGGCACTTCACTTTCTTGGCTTCGCCAAAGAGTACCGTTTTATCGGCAGAGCTGCCTTCGGGGGGCGCAATGCCATATTCTTCGAGCTTCTGTTTACCCGTATCGGTCATCCAATCGGTGGTCCAGGGTGGAGAAAGAACGGTTTCCACCTCTACATTGGTGTATCCTTCCTTACGCAAGGCTTCGCGAATATTCGCTTCAATCTCATTCATCGCCGGGCAACCCGAATAGGTAGGGGTGATTTTCACCGTGAGTCCACCGGCTTTTTCTTCCACTTCTCGCACTACGCCAAGATCCACCACGGTAAGCACTGGTATTTCCGGATCCGAAACTTGTTTTAAGATATCCCAAACAGGACCATTCATTGTATACAATTCCTTTTTCAGTCTATAAAATTAATGAGAATCCAACCTTTTTGTTTGCCCTTACATCCTTTATTTAAACTAATCTACCATACCTTTATTAGTTCCTTAAATCCCACTCCCCATGAAAAGTGTTTTAAGCGCCCTCCTAATGACTTTGGCCTTTGGCCTTCAAGCCCAGATAGATAGCAGTTTAGTCGCAAAAGATTCCCTGATGTATCGTATCTATAAAACCGATGGCGGTGAGCTAACTGGCCGAATATTAAGCCAAGACGAACGCGAAGTGTTTTTTCAAACCAAAGATGGTAGGAAGATTTACATCCCTCAGCATACTATCGAAGAAATGGTTCCGCTAAACCCACGAGATTTTAACCAAGAGGGCCTATATGTGGGAGAAGATCGATTTGCTACTCGCTACTTTTTTACTACCAATGGGCTGCCTATAAAAAAGGGCGAGCATTACGTGCAGTGGAACTTATTTGGCCCTGATTTTCAATTTAGCCTGGGTAATAATATTGGGGTTGGTTTTATTACCTCTTGGTTTGGGACCCCTCTAATCGGTAACGTGAAAAAAACCTGGGAAGTTAACGAGGGCTTGCATTTAGGGGTAGGCTCCCTTATTGGAACCCTCTCTTGGGTTAGCGCAGAAACCGGCGGAATTTTACCCTTTGGCTCCCTTAGCTTGGGAAACCGAAGTCAAAACCTTTCTTTTTCGGCCGGCTATGGGTCTATCTGGACTGAAACTGGACGCAGTGGTAGTGCTTTAGCCAGTGTTGGGGGAATCACTAAGCTATCACCTAAATTTAGTTTGGTCTTGGACTCCTTTATTATTATACCAGAGGCTAATAATGCCGGAGGAGCCCTGATTATTCCAGGTCTGCGCTGGCATCAAGGAAAGGGAAAGGCTTTTCAATTCGGTCTTGTCGCCATTGTAGGGCCAGAAGGTGCTTTTCCCGTACCCATTCCCATGGTTCAGTGGTTTAGAGCCTTATAATAAAAAAGCCCCTTCTTCGAGGGGCTTCTGTAATGGATTCCATTTGTTACCACTGAGCCTCAGGGTACATACGAGGCAAATGTTGCATTTCGGCCAGCACATAACCTAAGTATTCAGAATGCTCTCCCTGCTTTCCCCCACTTTGCATCCAGGCGTCCTCGGGTCGTTTTAAGGTGGCAAGGTCCAAGACCTGATCCACTTTGCGGTCCCATTGCCCTTTCACTTGATTTAGGTCTACCCCAATTCCTTGATCTAGCATGGCCTGATCTACCTCATCCATGCTAAATAATTCTCCGGTCCATTCCCAAAGGTCGTTCAAGGACTGTTGGGCTCTCTCGTGGCTCTTCTCGGTTCCATCGCCTAAGCGAATTACCCATTCGGCACTCCACTGAGCGTGATAGGTAACTTCCTTGATCGCTTTTTGAGCAATTTCCTTCAAACGTTCGTCCTTTGAATTAAGCAAGGCCGTAAAAAAGTAATAATTATAGGTATCGAAGAGAAATTGACGGACGATGGTTTTACCCCAGTCCCCGTTTTCCAGCTCAAGAATTAGAGCATTATGGTATTCATGAACGTCTCTAAAAAAGGCCATTTGATCTTCACCGCTTCCCTCTTCACCTTTAAGTTCGGCGGCATATTGCATTAACATGCGGGCCTGACCAATGTGATCCAGCGCCATATTGGTAAGAGCGATATCCTGCTCTAAGATCGGCCCATGGCCGCACCACTCTGAAAGACGTTGCCCCAAGATGAGGGCATTATCGCCAATGCGCAGGGTGTATTGATATAAATTTTGATCCAAAACTTTTCCTTTTTAGGCTTACATATGACCTACTTCGTCCGGAATATCGTAAAAAGTAGGGTGACGATAAACCTTGTCATCGGCCGGAGCAAATAAAGGTTCGTTTTCATCGGGACTAGATGCAGTAATAGCCTCTGAAGGCACTACCCAAATACTGATTCCCTCACTACGGCGTGTATACACGTCGCGTGCGTTTTTCATGGCCATATCTGCGTCTGGAGCGTGCAAGCTCCCCACGTGTTTATGACTTAAGCCATTGCGGGAACGAATAAAAACTTCCCAGATTTTCCAGTTATCTTTAGTACTCATTTTTATAAGCTAAGGCCTGTTAAAGGCGGTTGATTCTTTAGGCAGCGCTCTCATCTTTAGCGCGACGAACAGCTTGTTTCTCGGCGTAGGCATTGGCCGCTTCACGCACCCAAGCACCGTCTTCATGAGCTTTCTGACGAGCGCTTAAACGTTGCTTGTTGCATTTACCATTACCTTTTATCACCTGGTAAAATTCTTCCCAGTCAATTGCGCCAAAGTCATAATGTCCGCGTTCCTCATTCCATTTCAAATCCTTATCAGGAATGGTTAACCCCAGATATTCTGCCTGCGGCACGGTTTTGTCGATAAACTCTTGGCGCAGTTCGTCATTACTCTTTCGCTTGATCTTCCATTTCATGGACATCGCCGAGTTAGGCGAATTATCATCGGTGGGGCCGAACATCATTAATGAAGGCCACCACCAACGGTTAAGCGCATCTTGAGCCATTTTTTTCTGAGCGGGACTTCCTTTGGCTAAGGTCATTACAATTTCATAACCTTGACGCTGATGGAAGCTTTCTTCTTTACAAATGCGCACCATAGCACGACTGTAGGGACCATATGATGTACGACATAACATTACTTGATTAGCAATCGCTGCTCCGTCTACCAACCAACCAATGGTGCCTATATCAGCCCAAGTTGGAGTAGGATAATTGAAGATCGAAGAATATTTAGCCTTGCCATCGAGCAAGTCTTGAACCAAGTCCATACGATCGGCTCCTAAAGTTTCGGCCGCACTGTATAGATAAAGACCATGGCCAGCCTCATCTTGCACCTTAGCCAATAGGGCTGCTTTGCGACGTAAAGAAGGAGCACGAGTAATCCAGTTGGCCTCGGGCAACATCCCTACCACCTCCGAATGAGCGTGCTGAGATATCTGACGCACTAGAGTCTTCCGATATTTCTCGGGCATCCAGTCCTTGGGCTCCACCTTATTTTCTCCATCTACATACGCCTGAAAGCGTTCCTCCAAATTCATTTCTTTCGTCATATCAAGTCTTTTTTGAGAGCGTTACAAAGATATAATCTATATAGGAAACTATTAAGCCCTGCGAATTGTTCCTAAAGCCATTAGACCTTACTTTTGTCAAATTAGAAGAATTCTATGCTAAATTTTTTCAAAAAGACGAAAAAGGCGGACCGCGATCTTGCTACTGCTGAGAAGAAGAGCAGCCGCCCTCAATTTCATACCCTCCAAGTTCAAGAAATAAGTCGCGAGACCGAAGACTGCGTATCGGTGGCCTTTGCGGTGCCTGATGAATTAAGTGAAGATTATCGCTTTATCCCAGGTCAATACCTCACGCTTGAAACCGAGATCAGCGGTGAAAAGGTGCGTCGTTCTTATTCCTTGTGCTCTAGCCCATACGACGGTGAACTTCGCGTGGCGATTAAAGAAGTAGAAGGTGGCCGTTTTTCTACTTATGCCAACCGCGAATTACAAGTTGGAACTGAAATGCGGGTTATGACACCCGACGGTAACTTTATTGCCCCAATTAAAGCAGAAGAAGAGAATCATTATGTTGGTTTTGCGGCTGGCTCTGGCATTACCCCCGTTTTTAGCATCCTTAAGTCGGTGCTTGAGCAAGAGCCTAAAAGTAGCTTCACCTTATTCTACGGCAATAAAACGGCCCAGTCTGTTATTTTTAAGGAACAGATCGAGGCACTCAAGAATAAGTACATGAATCGCCTAGAAGTGCACCATGTACTTAGCCGCGAAGATCAAGGGACCGACTATTTAAAAGGTCGGATCGACGCTATTAAATGTGGTCAATTTGCCGATCGCTTCTTCGATATCAAAGAGGTTAATGGTTACTTCCTCTGCGGACCAGAAGGTATGATCAATGAGGTTAGTAATCAACTCAAAGAACTTGGGGTAGGCAAAGAGCTTATCCACTACGAACTATTTACCTCCCCTGCACAGTCTATCGCGGGCAAAACCAAAGTGAGTACCGAAAAGTCTAGCTCCAAGTTCGATAGCGAGTGTACAGTAATTCTCGATGGAGAAGAAACCCACTTTCAGCTCAATAGTGGTGGTGATGTAATCTTAGACGCCGCCTTAGACGCGGGAGCCGACGTTCCTTATGCTTGTAAAGGAGCGGTTTGTTGTACCTGTCGCGCCAAAGTATTGGAAGGCGAAGTAGAAATGGAAATGAACTATGCCCTAGAAGACGATGAGGTGGAAGACGGCTACATCCTTACCTGCCAAAGTCACCCTCGCAGCGAAAAGGTCGTGGTTAGCTTCGACGACTAAAATTTGACTAGTTTGGTCTAAGCTAAGAAAATGCTTAAGACCTTCACACTATATAAAGATGCAAAGGCCGGTTACCTCTTGGTAATCGGCCTTTTACTTTTGGCTACTTGGCCTGCCTTTGCCCTTGGCTTGGGCGAACACTCTGACGCCAATATCCGCTGGCTAAGCAATTTTCTCTTTGCCCACGATTTTAATCAATTGCAAGGCTGGGTGTTTAGTCAGGGACCACTGGCCTTCCTTCAATTCCCTTTGCCTATTGGTAATAATCAACTATGGGCTTTAGTCGTATTAGGCTCTTTGCGACTCATCATTCTTCTGGCGCTTTTTCCTGTTGATCGACCCATTATGGAAAGAGCGCTATTATGGAAGGCCCCCTTGTTCGTTCTTATGGTCCAAATGGCCGGACATCATCAAATAGGGCTTTTGGCCCTAATGACCCTTATCGCTAGCGATCAGATGAGGCCTGCCACTTGGAAAAAACTGCTGGGGGTGGTAATGGTCGTTCTGCTTTGGCAAATCAGATCGGTGCCGGCTTTAGCCGGATTATTGCTGCTTTCGGTTCATTTTTTGCTTTTGGGAAAAGGACGAGCCTTGGTTCTGGTGGTTTTAAGCCTCCCGCTTAGCGACTTGATTGTGATGCAAGACTTAGAATATGTCCTTCAAAAGTATTGGGGCTTATGGGATCTATTTTTCGATCGGCAAAGCTTGCAACAAACCGGCCTTATTTCATGGCCCTTTTTAGCGGTTGGACTACTAAGCACGGGCGCCTTAGCCTTTTCCCTTCGCCAAAAGTCGAGCCTGGCGTGGTCGCTCTTTCTGATCTTTCTTCTGTTTTATTATTCCAGTCGTCCGGAGGCTGGCCCAGCCTTGGTATTCTTGAAGCTGAGTTTACTAAGCTTTATCCTTTTTATTTGGCTTAAACCAATAAAAGCTTTGGGGCCAAAGCTGGTGCTTGCCGCCGCTATCTTGCTTTTGCTCCTCGCTAAACAAAGGCTCTTTCCTGCTAGTCAATTACAACAGAAGTGGCGTCCACTACAGGCTTGGCAAGGAAGTCTTTCCCCTAGCTCGCAGGAAAAAGAATTACGTTTAGCTTTAAGTTCCTTAGAGGTCCATCCGCCGCAAGGCGAAAAAAACCGCCAAGTATACCCTTATCACTATTTAGCCTTTAGCTCCACGGGGGGCAAGCCCATTACCGGTCCGGTACCGCAGGCCTATTACCTATTCAACCCGCGATTAGATGCTTATCAGGCAAAGGCCCTGGCGTCCAATTCCGACTTAGATCAGTTCATTATTCACGCTGAAATGGGAGCACAGCCCGAAGAGTTCTGGGCACAAAATCTATGGCATTATGCACCGGCTTACCTCAAAGCAGTGCTGGAGCATTTCTATTTAAAAACCGCTGGGAACGACTATCTGTTTTACGACAAAAGAGCGAGCAAAGTGGCTTGGACCAACATCGATATTCTGAACTTCGAACCCGGCGAAGAAAAAATAATTCCAGTAAAAAGTGGTTTTGTCTACCGTCTACAGAGCAGAGGAGAAATGTTGGGCAAGTCAATTGAGGTTAATGGGAAAAGCTTTTTGTTAAATCGCTCCAATCAGATACATGGTTTTCGGCTTTGGCCTCTGCAGTTTTCTCCACCAGAGCTAGGCCACATAAGGGTGCGCTTAGCACCAGGAAGTTATGCTTTGCAGCGAATTCCAGCGCATCCTAGCGTGGAGCCTTAAGCATATCAACGTGCATAACCCCAACGTCGGGGTAAGAGTCGGAAATCGTTGTAAAGCCAAAAGATTGGTAAAATTTCTCCAAGTACTCTTGAGCCTGTAACTTGATCGCTTGCCCCGGAAATTTTTCTTCTAGACGCTGCAAGCCTCTTTGCATTAAGTCTTTGCCAAGGCCGCTTCCGCGGAAAGAACTTTCCACCACGATTCGTCCTAAACTCGCTTCTGGATAGACCGAAGCGGGCGGACAGATTCGAGCATAAGCTACTAATTTATAATCCTTCCAGCCGAAAAGGTGTTCGCAATGCGGGTCATATTCATCTACCTCCGGATAAGCACAGCCTTGCTCTACCACGAAAACATCAGTGCGTAATTTATAGGCTTGGTAAAGGTCTTCGCGATTTACCTCAGACCACTTCTTTAGTTCCCAATTCATAGTTCGAAAATAAAAAGCCCCGACGAATTGTCGGGGCTTCCAAAAGTTTTCGGCACACGAATTTCGAAAACTATAAGGTAAAGCCTAAGGTTACGTTGGCCATATTATAAGCGGCTGGACCTTTACTAGAACGGAAGAACTCATTAAGGTCATAGCTCGCTGTGATCTTAAAGGATCCAAAACCTACTTGAGCCATTAGGCCGTAACGGAATTGATTGGTAAAGAAGTCGTCATAAGCCTTCTCTTCAATGGTTTCGAAGGTTGGCGTGGCATACTCCAACTCACGTTTGGCTAGTAATCGAACACCGCCGTATCCACCTACCCCGAGGGTAAACTTCTCATCCCGATCGCCAGCCTCGCTAAAGTCTAATTGAAGCATTAGCGGAATGTTGAAGTAGGCAATGTGATATTTGTTTTTCTCGTACACGTTACTAATGCTAAGTGTGTCGAAAAAGGCGCTGTTATTGTCTGCGTTTAAGACTCCTGGTCCGCTAAGGCGGAAGTTATGCCAGCTAAAATCGATACCGTACTTTAAGTATAACTTACTGTATGGGCTTCCAATGCGGGTTTTCCAACCATAGCCGAGGTTAAAAGAAGTACTCTTCCAGAACTCGAGCTCACCAGCTACATCTTCGATCAAAAACTGACCGTCTTCCAATTGCTGGTTAAAGCCAAAGGCTACGTCTAAATAGTCTTCGGTACGCTTTATCTTCTTAGACTTCTTGCCTAATTTTTCAAACAACTCACCTGTATCAAAGCGCTCGTCTTCCTCTTCTATCTCTATTTCCAATTCTTCATCGTTTTCACCTTCGCGAATTACTACGCCTTCTTTAGAAATAATGATCTTCTTTTTCTTGCTTCCATCAGCCGCATCGGGCAAAGGAGGGATAGGCGGCATTGGTGGAATTGGTGCCGCAGCATCGCTAGTGTCCTCCATGCTGCGCTCTAATTCTTCGCCCCAGGCTTCCATTTTAGTTTCAAACTCTTCGCCCCAAGCTTCCATTCTTGAGCCATAGGCTTCGCCCCATTGCTCCATGATTTCCTCGAAGCGCTCCATGTTTTCTTCGAAACCTTCATTGGCTTCTTCGCGCAGCTCTTCTGCTTCCTCGGCACTCAATTTGCCTTCTTGCTCCATCTTATCGATCGCCGCTAAAATTCTGCGATGGTTTGCTTGCAGCTTAGATACCTGGGTGGTCGCAAAACCGATCATGGTTGATAGGTCACCTTGACTCATATCTTTCTCTGCATCAAAGGACAAAGTGTTTTCTTCAATCTGAATTTCGATCTTTCTCCGCGCCGTGCTGTCCGTTTGGGCAAAAGCGCTCATTCCGAAGGCCACCAAAAGGGCCGTGATTATTTGCTTTTTCATTTTCGTTTTTAGTTTAAATTTCTGCTTGTTTGGTTTATCTGTTTTCATCTTCGTTCAAAAATCTGCGACTCACAAAGTCGGGTAAGGGTAGACTAATCTCGGCGTTCTCGGTCTTAGGCAACTCAGGACGCTCACCGGCCACTACTCTACCTAATTGATCATTGGCATAAGCCCAAAGTCTTTCCCCAAAGGGCTTCTTGGTTTTGGTCGTTTTGTAATCGCCCTGCAATTCGGGTAAGTTCACCTTGATACGTAAAACATCTGGATCAGAAATTGGCTCTGTTTCTTCCAAGTCCCACTCATAATCGACCGGTTCCAAATCGTTCATCGCCAAGACCGGGTCACTAAGGGTGGGCTGCAATACTGGCACCACACGCGTCTTAGGATCTGGTTTGGATTTGGTCTTTTTCGCTTTAGCGTTTTGGGGCTCTACTTGCGCTTTAGCTTTGCTTTGCTGCGGCTCGTCGGCCTGATTGGTTTTGGGCTCATCCTTATTCTTATTCTTGAAATCTACTGCGATGGGCTCTTCAAAGCCAGGACCCTCATTCATGATCTCCTCAGCGTTGCGGTTAAAATAAACCACGGCCGATAGACCCAATAATAATGTGATGGTGGCTGCTCTTAGAAGCTGAGCGCCGTAAAAGCGCCGGCTTGGCTTTCCTTTTTGGGCGGCAGCGATGCGTTCCCAAGCCTGCTCGCTCGCAGCGATCTTGTGCTCCTTCAAGCCTTTCTCAAAAAGACCATCTATGGGGTGCTTAGGTTTCATCTTAATTATCTTTATATAATAACTCGTACTTACTTAATTTCTCTTGCAGCTGTTTTCTTGCTTTGCTCAGCTGACTTTTGCTGGTGTTTTCGGAGATTTCCAGCATTTCTCCTATTTCCTTGTGGTTATAGCCTTCGATCGCATAGAGGTTAAACACGGTTCGGTAGCCGGTGGGTAACTCGTCGATCATCCGCATTAGGTGCTCCGCCTCATAGTGTTCTGCTGTAGATGAGTGGCCAAACTCGGCCTGAAACTCCTCTTCTACTTCTACGAACAGGTTTTTCTTGTAGCGGATAAAGTTCAATGCTTCACGCACCATTACCCGGCGAATCCAAGCGCCTAAAGCACCCTCTCCGCGATATTGGTCTATGCGTTTAAAGACCTTTATAAAACCATTTGAAAGAACTTCCTCGGCATCTTCGAGATTGTTGGTGTATCTTCTGCAGACCGCTAACATCTCTCCGCTGTACCTTTCGTACACCTCACGCTGTGCATCGCCTTTTCCCGCGATGCACTGCTTTACTAGTCTTTTTTCACTGCTAGGTAAGCTGCGTAAGATGGACATGCTTTAGTTTTCAGTTATATGACACCCCTTAGGCTTGTGATGGTTGCCTGGAGGTGAAACATTTTCTTAAAAATAGTAAAACCATTTGATTACTAGGCACTTAAATTTTACATTCTCCTTACCAGACGGCTTAAGGTTTTAGGTGGTCAGGCCTTCTTTGGCCCTATCAGATTTGATGCTGTCTTAATATCCATGCTTATTAAACCCGTACCTTCGCAATCTATGAAACCTAAAAAATCGAAGAAACGCCTCAAACGTTTAGCGAAGATCGAAAAAGCTATTCTTGGCGTACTTAGAGAAGACCGACTCAAGCAATTTAATTATAAACAACTCTCAGCTAAACTTGGCATCAGCGATCACCATGAGAGGGATATGGTGCTGCAATCTTTAGCCGCCCTTCGCAAACAAGATCTTATTGAAGAACCGGCGAGAGGCAAGTATCGCTACAAGCACACCGATCATTATATCGTGGGTAAGGTAGACCTCACCACCAAAGGCTCTGCTTACGTAATTAGTGAAGAGCTAGATCAGGACGTATATATCACCCCGCGCAATACCTTCAATGCCCTCCAGGGGGATATCGTAAAGGTGTTAATGTATGCCCAGCGCAAGAATAAAAAGCCTGAAGGGGAAATCGTAGAAATTATCGAAAGGGCCCGAACCGAGTTTGTAGGAACCGTGGAGCTTTCTAAGAATTATGGCTTTTTAGTGCCCGATAGTCGCAAAATGATCGTGGATATCTATATCCCAAAAGATAAGCTGATGGGTGCCAAACAAGGGCAAAAAGCTTTAGCACGCATCAGTGACTGGCCCGAAAAAGCTTCTTCGCCTTTCGGTGAAATCATCGAGATCCTTGGTGAACCGGGTGATCACGAAGTGGAAATCCACAGCATCTTGGCCGAATATGGCTTGCCTCGCGAGTTCCCCGCCGACGTGCTTCAAGCGGCCGAGAATATTCCAGAAGAAATAAGCCCCGCCGAAATCAAGAAGAGACGAGACCTCCGAGATGTCCTTACCTTCACCATTGATCCACATGACGCTAAAGATTTCGACGACGCGCTAAGTTTTCGCAAGCTCGACAATGGAAATTATGAAATAGGCGTACACATTGCCGACGTAAGTCATTACGTTAAGGAAAACTCAATCCTAGAGAAAGAAGCTGTAGAGCGCGCCACCTCCGTTTACCTGGTGGATCGAGTGGTACCCATGTTACCCGAAAAGCTCTCTAATAAAGTGTGTTCCCTTCGCCCTAAGGAAGATAAGCTCACCTTCTCTGCCGTCTTTGAAATGACGGCAAAAGCCGAGGTTAAAAACGCTTGGTTTGGCCGAACCGTGATCTACAGCGATCAACGATTTGCCTATGAAGATGCTCAAGCAGTGATAGAGAACAAAGAAGGTCCTTTAGCTGAAGAATTGAACATCATAAATGACCTGGCCCTTATAATGCGTCAACAACGCATGCAAAACGGCGCTTTGGCCTTTGATCGAGCAGAAGTTAAATTTCACCTCGACGAGAACAACAATCCCACCGGTGTTTATTTCAAGGAGAGCAAAGAAGCCAATCACTTGATCGAAGAGTTCATGCTTCTGGCCAATCGCAGTGTAGCAGAGTTTATCGGTAAGGAGGGGAAAAAAGCGAGCGGCAAGACTTTTGTCTATCGTATACACGATGATCCAGACCCAGATAAACTGCGCGACTTGGGTACTTTCGTAAAGCAATTTGGCTACGAAATTAGCTACAATAATAGTCGTGCCATCAGCCACAGCTTAAACCGAATGCTCAGTCAAGTAAAGGGCAAAGCCGAAGACAATATGATCTCGAAATTGGCCATTCGCTCTATGGCTAAGGCCATTTACAGCACCGACAATATTGGTCATTACGGACTTGGTTTTGAGTTTTACACCCATTTTACCTCTCCCATCCGACGCTACCCCGATGTTATGGTGCATCGCTTATTACAGCATTATCTAGAGGGTGGAAAATCACCCGGTAGAGATCATTACGAGGAGCTATGCGAGCACAGCAGCGATCGTGAAAGGGTTGCCACCGAAGCCGAACGCGACTCGGTGAAATACATGCAGGTAAAGTTTATGGAAGACAAGGTGGGCGAGACCTTTATGGGCACCATTTCCGGCGTTACTGAATGGGGTGTTTTTGTGGAGCTGCGCGATAACCACTGTGAAGGAATGATTCGAATTCGTGACTTCAAGGACGATTATTACAGCTTTGATGAAGCAAACTTCTGTATCGTAGGAGATCGATATGGGAAGATCTTCCAATTGGGAGATGATATTGCCATTCAAGTTAAGAATGCCGACCTTGAGAAAAAACAATTAGACTTTGTGCCTGTCTAAAAAAAGCTACTTTTAATCCTTCAAATTATATGGGGTATGAATAGAAAAACTATGGAAACGTTGATCTTGGTGCTTGGCACGGTAGTAGTAGGTGCCGCGCTTACCTTGATCCTTACTGGTGGGGAAGATCCCAACCGCGCACTTTACACTAATATCACCTTCGCGGTAGGCTTCCTTTTTTACATTATTTACAATATGGTTTCCACTTCCGGACTGCAAGGAAAGATCAAAGACCTAGAGGGTCACGTAGCTGGCCTGAAGCAAGAATTGGCCAATACAAAAGAAAAGCTGACTCAAAGCGAATCAGAAAACCAAAACTTACAGAAAGAGCTTAAAGCCAAAGACGGCAAGATCGATAAATTGCGCGAGGAATCGAGCCAGTTGGAAAAAACCATTAAGGAATTAAAAGAAGCTGCAGCTGAAAAAAAATAAGCCTTGGAATTCCTTTATGCCATTCCCCTTGGTCTTAGTCTGAGCTTTGCGGCAGGACCGATCTTTTTCGTGCTTATCGAAACGAGTATTGCCCGCGGCAAAGCAGCGGCTTTTACCTTGGATCTAGGCGCTGCCACCGCTGATTTGATCTTCATTTTGATCGCCTACTACGGCTCCCAACCCATTCTGGAAAACCTAAAACAAAACATCTGGCTAAATCTAGGCTCCGGGTTAATCGTAGGTGGTTTTGGGGCCCATTATCTTTTTAAATCGCAAAAGAGAGGTCAGCTAAGCCACAGCTTAAAGATCGAGAAAAAGCGCCTCTTTTTTGTTAAGGGCTTTCTTCTAAACTTCCTTAATGTGGGTGTCTTGTTTTTCTGGCTGGCTACCACGGTCAGCATCGGTAACTTGCTTAACAATGAACCCTCGAGAATGACCGGCTTTTACGTGGCCACAATGGCAGTTTACCTGGGCTTTGATCTATTCAAGATCTATTTTGCCAACCGCTTTCAGGAAAAACTGGCCGGCAGAGGGATGCGCATCATCGAAAAGATAATTGGCATCATCCTCTTGCTTTTCGGCTTGTTTATTATTCTAAGGGGCTTTTATTTCCAGACTTAATTGTCGTCGGCTTCCTGGGGAAACTTATTATTCGTGCGGTTCACATCTGCCATAAAACCCTCCGGATCGATCTCCATACTTTCGATTTCATCAGCTGGGTATTCCAGCTCCAATTCATATTCGGGGTGGGTCCAAGGCCAGGGCTTTGTCACAAACAGTCCGTTTTCGTCAGGTGCACCTAATTGTACGTGCGTCGGTATATAGTAATTCAAAGTTCTACCGTCCTTCAGCTTTAGATTAAGGCGCAGTGGCATAGACATTTCGCCTAGTCGCTCTAAAGTTATGCGGGTGCCGCGACTTCCCGACTTTACTTTAGCAAAGCCATAGTCGATCAGTTTTGTGGTATATACCCACTGATTGTAGTACCAGTCTAATTGCATTCCCGATTCTTTCTCTGCGATCCGAATTAAATGCCAAGGTTCTGGGTGCTTAAAACGCCAAGTATTGAAAAAGCGCGTCATGCTTCGGTCGAAAGATTCTTGACCAATAATGTAGCGCAGTTGAACCAAAAAGATCTCGCCCCTTGAATAAGAGTTAATGCCATAGGTCCTATTTCGCTCAAAGCGATCGGCTGTGGTAGCCAAAGGCTCCATTTGATCAGGTTTTGAAGCAAGGTAAGCATGCGCTGCATAAGCGTTGGCATGCGGGTTTTCTCTCGGCTTAGGCGACATAGCATTAAGCACTTCCTCCTCTGCAAAAGAGGTGAAGCCTTCATCCATCCAAGGAAAACGAATTTCGTTAGAACCTAAGATCCCGTAAAACCAATTATGGGCACCCTCATGAACGGTTACGCCCACTAAGCCTGATATTTTTCCGGTCCCCTTTAGCATGGTACACATGGGGTACTCCATACCTCCATCTCCTCCTTGTATCACAGAAAACTGCGGATAAGGGTAACGGCCAAACCGACTATTCATTTCTCGGAAAAACTGCATGGCGTAGCGTGGTAATCGTGACCAAAGCTCATCATAGTCTTCCAAATAAAAGAAGTGAAGACTTAAGGCCGAGTCCAAAACCTGTGCCCGATGGTAATATTCTTCATCAGCCGCCCAGGCGAAGTCATGTACGTTCTCGGCTTTAAAGGTCCAACGGCGCGTTTCGGCTTCACTCTCTTTTAAGCGGTATGAAATAAGTCCTTCTTCGATGGACTCTTCTTCCCAGTATTCTTCAAAGTTCTGCAGGCTCCCTGTTCCGCCCACTTTATAATTGGCTGGCAACTCGAGGCTAACCTCAAACTTTCCAAAGGGAGCATAAAACTCGCGAGCTACATAGGGGTCAGGGTGCCAACCCATTTCATCGTATTCTGCAATTTTAGGGTACCACTGTGTCATGGTATAGTCGACACCTTCGGCATTATCACGTCCACTGCGGCGAATTTGCAACGGAACCTGACCTTCGAACTCCATATCGAACACCACCGTGTCGCCAGGAAGGATTGGCTCCTGAAAAAGCACTTTTAAGATCGTTCCGTGTTCCTCAAAATAAAGGGCTTGTCCATCTTTTTTGAGGGAAGCTACCTTTTGGCGTCCCTGTTCATCTTCTCCTAATTTAGAGATGCGGTCTTCTACCCTTTTGTCTGGGTCGGGTAAATTCCGAGAACGCACATCCATCATACTATTAGGCTGAAAAGCGTTGAAGTACAAGTGGAAAAAGGTCTTTTCCAGAGTGTCGGGTGAGTGGTTGATATAAATCAACTGCTCGTTACCTCTAAAACGGTGATCCTCCGTGTTGAGCTTAAGGTCTATTTTGTAGTCTACTTCCTGCTGCCAGTAATAGTCTTGGGGCTGGGCCCAAAGGGAAAGAGGCATGATTGCCCAGAGTATTTTCTTCATATCTATCTAAAACAGATCTCTTAATTGTAAAGTTTGGTCCAAACGCACTCCTTTTTCAGTCATTTTAACCGAGCACATTTGATTTTGGGCATCGTGCTCAAAGAAGAGCTTAACATCATCTTTAACGCAATGCTCTAAAATAGGAGCCTTTTCGGCCATAGTTTCAAGGGGCCTTACATCGTAGCCCATTACATAAGGTAAAGGCAAGTGGGCGGTACTGGCGATAAGGTCGGCCGTGTAAAGGATCTTCTCACCGCCTATTTCTAAGAAAGGCAACATTTGGGCTTCGGTGTGTCCGTTTACCACATATACTTTAAAAGGAAGGTCGCCCGCTTCATAAAGTCCACTCACATTGGGCACATCTACGAATGAAACTTGATCGGTGGCCATTAATGGCTCGAAGTTTTCTTTTAAGAAACTAGCCTTCTCACGTGGGTTTGGATCTGAGGCCCAGTCCCAGTGATGTTTATTTGACCAATACCGCGCATTCTTAAAGGCCGGGATAAGCTGCTCTCCTTCTTGTATCACAGCACCGCCTACGTGGTCGAAGTGCATGTGAGTTAAAAATACATCGGTAATATCATCGCGGTGAAAACCGTGTTCGGCCAAGGCTTTATCCATATCATGATGGCCGCCTCGGTAATAATAGCCAAAGAATTTTTCGCTTTGCTTATGCCCCATACCGGTATCTACCAAGATCAAACGATTGCCGTCCTCAATGAGAAGAAGACGCAGAGCCCAGTCGCATAGGTTGTTTTCATCAGAGGGTACATTGCGTTGCCAGATCGATTTGGGTACCACCCCAAACATCGCTCCGCCATCTAATTTGAATGTTCCCAGATTTACAGAATATAATTTCATAGCTTAGAATACGCTTTCGGTCAAAAATAAGTTTATTTGGAAAGCCTGAAAATTATGATCGCCCGCAGTTTAACATTCCTTTCGATATTTCTCCTTTTTGCTTGCAATCAGAAGCAAAAAGAAAATACGGGTCCCCGTGAGCTCCATTATGAAATGGACACTATTTCCTTTGGTAGCGAAGCAGAAGGTGTGCTTTTTCTCATTGAAGATATTCGCATCTTAGATACGATAGCTCCCGCCCCTTCAGTGCAAAAGCAAATCGAAGAACATCTCATAGCCAGCAATGTGAATTTCAATCAAGAGTTTCGTTCTTATGAGGCGCTCTATGAAAGCATGCTAAACGAGCGGAAGAGCTTTGCGGCCGACGGTTTTGAGAGCCCCGCTCCCTGGGAGCTTCAACAAAGCCTTAAGGTCTGCTTAAACGAAAATGGTCTTTTTGGCCTGCAGAGTAAACACATGAGCTACACGGGGGGAGCACATCCCAACTATTTTATTTCGGCGCTCTTGTTTCGATTAAACGATGGTGCCGAAATGCGTTTGGATAGCATTTTATTACCCGGAGAGAAGGACCGTCTGAGTACACTAGCGGAAGTCAATTTAAAGCAGCAGTATCAAATTGGTGAAAACGAACAGTTGAGTGCTAAAGGCTTTTGGTTCGAGAAGGACGAGTTCTTCCTAAGCCCCAATTTCCTTTATGGTCCCGAAGGCTTCACCATAATTTATAATCCCTACGACATTGCTCCGTATTCGATGGGAAGTATAGAAATCTTTATTCCTTATTCTCAGGTCCATGAAATTATTCGACCAGAATATCGTTTTGAATCTGAGAGTCAATTAAATAGCTAATAAAATCAATCACCTATGAAATATCTTTTTTTCCTCCTCAGTCTTAGCCTCAGCCTCAGCGCATCGAAGATCGAGTTTCGCGACCTCAGCTTTAAAGAAGGTATGGCCGCTGCCGCGGAAGAGGGTAAACCCGTTTTTATCGACTGTTACACAACCTGGTGTGGTCCCTGTAAGTGGATGTCGGCCAACATCTTTACCGACTCGAAGGTAGCCGACTACTACAATGAAAATTACGTGTGTCTCAAAATCGACATGGAAAAAGGCGAGGGTATCGACATTGCCAAGGATTACGGCATTAGAGCTTATCCCACCCTGCTTTATCTCAACGCAGAAGGCGAGCGCCTATTGGTAACGGTTGGTGCGTCAAGAGTACCCCAAGATTATATCGATGCCGGCGAACAGGCGAAAGACCCAGAGCGCAATCTCCCTTATTTATTGGCTAATAAGGAGGAGAACTTTGACAACGCCTCCTTCATGAAAGAATATTTCAAAACCGCTTCTAAGGCGAACATGCTGGATGAAAATGACGTGGATCGCTATTTCGAGAACATCGAAATTGAAGAGTGGGCAGAAGACGACAATTGGGAGATCATCACCAACTCGGTTTCGAACGCAAATAGCAATGTGTTTAAACGTGCCTTGGCTAAAGCCGAGTTATTCATTGACGAACAAGGCGCTGAAGCGCAAGAGTTTTTTGAGCGAACCGTATTTTACGCCTTAGCGAATACTCTATACCGGGCGCGTAACGAAGAGCAAATGAAAATGTATCGCTCCTTGCGCGAAGAGCTTCTCAGTATCGACTTCCCTGGCTCAAAAAAAGTGGCGCTCAATTTAGACCTGATGGAGCACGAAAAGAACGAAGATTACGACGCCTATGCGCAGACCGCGATTAAAAATGTGCGAAACGTAATGTGGGAAGACGCGCAACAATTAAACTCCATAAGTTGGACCATTTACCAAAATGTAGACGACCCTGAAGCTAATATTGCAGCAGAGGAATGGGCTGCACGAGCGGTCGAGCTCGACGATTCCCACCATATTCTCGACACCTATGCCCATCTATTATTTAAGAATGGCTACCCTGAAAAAGCTTTGAAGGTGGAAACTGCCGCGCTGGATAAAGCTAAAGAAGAAGGAGTGGACACCGAAGACTACGAAAGCTTCATTGCAGAAATGACGGCGCAATAAGGCCTTAATTATTTCGATAAAGCGTCGCCTTCTTATTCCGTTAATCGAAAGAAAGCGTCGCTTTTAATTTAGATGGCTCATTTTTAGACACTTAAACTTTTTGATAAACGACATGAAAAGGCAATTCTTTTATTCGATCATCATTCTGCTAAGTTTAGGACTCGGCGCCTGTGACTCCTTTTATTTTGAAGCCCCCCTGCCCCTTGATCAAAAGTCCCTTGAGCGTTTCCCGGCCGACCTTCAAGGGCATTATCAAAGCGATTGGTTCGAGGATCTACGCATCGGCGAAAGGCAAATAGAGATTATAGAAAATGACACCAGTGAAATTCCTATTCAACTGAAGAATATGGGTATGGTAACCCGTTCTGGAAAATTGTACTTGATAGACAGTGTAGACCAGCGCGTAAAAGGGCCTTTTAGCTTTGAAAAGGATTCTGCTAAAATTCGTTTTTGGAGAAAGCAAAAGGTGGTGATGGGCTTAGACAGCCGAATGACTATAAGGCGCTGTGGCAAGGACTACCTGCTCAGTCACCGTGATGCTAATGATGATTGGTGGCAAGTGATCTTATTCACCAAAAACAGTGAGGGCTATTGGCAAATGAAATTCATTGATAAAGAAGCTTTACCTGGCTTCAGCGATCTTGAGGTGCTCTATAAATCTGATGGCAACGCAAAAGAACATTATATTATTGGCGATGAGTTCATTCTCAGCGAAAGGGGCCTAAAAGAAATGGCTCAAAAGGGACTATTTACTGCCGAGGACAATGAAGGAGTACTCATCCCAATTGATTAACACCATGAAAGCAAGTCCAGAGCATCACGCACGTATAGCCGCCATGACTTTTGCTTCGGTATACCCCCACTACCTTAATAAGGTGGAGAAGAAAGGCCGACGAAAGCAAGAATTACATCAGGTTATTGAATGGTTAACCGGTTTTGATGAAGAAAAGTTAAACTCCATGATTGACCGCAAAGTGAACTTTGAAACCTTTTTTTCCGAAGCAAAGATGAATCCCAATGCCGAGCTTATTAAAGGCGTAATTTGTGGCTATCGCATTGAGGAAATTGACCGTCCACTCACCAAGCAAGTACGTTATTTAGATAAATTGGTAGATGAGCTGGCTAAGGGCAGGAAGATGGAAAAGATCTTGCGTCAGTAATTTGGGTTCGATGAAAATTTTTCGATTATCGGTCATTAATCTTCGATAAACGGTAAGGCTCTTTTTAAACATCATTAAGTCAGCGCTTTAGTGTTTTCAGAAAATTTAGATAAACCACATATCGAGGACCAGTTCAACCCTGTAGCTTAATCAATAACCATGCTAATCAAACCTCAGTTTCCCCTTTTAAATGTTGAATATTCCGCTTCCGATCTCTACAGCTTAGACCTTTCGGTTGATAATAAGGAATTGGAGTCGGTAGAGGACCAAGAGGGCCTGGGTGCTTATATCGAAGAAAAGGTAAGGCAAGCGGGAAGAAAATACGCCATTGGGGGCTACGGTGAAAATCGACAGGTTTACCGACGCTTCAAACACTTCGATAGTGAAGATTCCAAAAGAAGTATACATCTAGGGATCGATTTTTGGGCTCCCGCCGGATTAGAGATCTATAATCCTTTGCCAGCAAAAGTTCATTCTTGGGCTTTTAACGACAATCCTGGCGATTATGGCGGTACCCTCATCTTAAAACACCCTGAACAAAACTTATATAGCCTCTACGGCCACTTGGCTTTGGCAGAGTTAGAAAATTTAACTCCAGGAAAAAGCATTGCGCCCGGAGCGTTGATAGCACGTTTGGGCGATTATCCTGAAAACGGAGGCTGGCCACCCCATTTACATTTTCAGCTTATAAAGGATTTAGAGGGCCGCGTGGGTGATTATCCCGGTGTGGTAGAGTCCCATCAGGCGAAAGCCTATTTACAGAATTGCCCCAATCCAAGTGCGTTTTTTTAATCGATAACGCGTTTTTCGATATAATCAGAGTTAAATAAGGTAAGCGCTCCCATATACTTGAGGTGGAAAGGGATAAAGTCCCCCACTTTATAGCCTCTTTTATTGTCGTGTATATCGATCACCAACATGTCGCTGCTTGCGCCAACGAACTCGATGCTATCGTCTTTAAAGGGTATTAAATAATCGGAAGAAATATCTAGGGTGCCTACATCTAAGATGGCGCGGTGGGTCGTTTTTCCGTAGAGACTTTCGTCCACCTCAAAGGTTTCACCCTGGGGGTTAGCGTCCATCTCTCCAATGGGAACCACTGGTTTTTCGGTAACTTCAATAATTTGGGCATACAGGGTTATTACGTCTTGCTCCATTTCCTTGATATCAGTGTGGTTAACGATATCCGTACCAAAATAAAGGGTCTCACCTACTCTAAAATGATTGATTCCTTCGGGAAGTTGGTGGGTTTCTAAGAGCGGAATAACCACCGAAGTTCCTCCGGTTACCCAAGGAATCTTACGACCGAATTTTGCTTCGATCAGCTGCTTGTAAAGAGATAATTGAATCAGCTTATCTTGGCTGGGCATCACCCCGTGCAGGCAGTTCAAATTGGAGCCAATACCGGTTACCTTTATATTGGGCAGCTCGAATACTGATCCGTAAAAATCGATCAATTCTTCGCCCATGATTCCCTCGCGTAAATCGCCCAATTCGATCATTATAATGATCTTATGCATTTTTCCTTGGCGTCCGGCTTCTTCGCTGATCGCCTTTATGGTGTGGTACTCTGAATTAAAAGACGCATCGGCATAACGCACTATTTCTGGAATGATCTTCCGCGCCGGGGGTTTAATGTAAACCGTTTGAACATCGTCGGGAGCCAGTTCTTTAATTCGCTTAATGTTTATCAGGCGCGCGTCGCATACCTCTTTAATACCCAAGTCGATCACTTCCTTAAGTAGGTTTTCCTCGCCACATAAGAGCTTAGTTACAATGGCCCACTCGATACCATGCGCCCGGAAAAGCCGCTTTAGGTAATCGTAATTATGCTTAAGCTTAGTACGGTTAAAGGTTAAATAAGCCATATCAGTCTTTTATATAGCGCGGTATATCTAAAGGTAGTCGCGTTAAAAGTTCGTAATTCATTTGATCGGAGTATTCACTAAAAGAGCTAACCGAGACACTTTGTTCGCCTTGATCGCCGATCAAAACCACCTCATCACCCACCTCAACATTATCTAAGTGGCTAATATCCAGTATCATTACATTCATGTTTACCACTCCAATTACACCTACTCGCATACCGCGTACCAAAGCGCGGCCGGCATTACTTAAGCTCCGGCTAAAACCGTGGGAATAGCCAACTGGAACGGTGGCAATCTTTAAATCTTGGGTAGCCAGAAAGGAAGTGCCGTAGCCCACATACTGTCCTTTAGGAACGCTTTTCACGTTCATTACTCTGCTTTTCCAAGAAATCACTCTCTCCAAAGGGTCTTGAGCATTTTCTTTCATGCCCTCTGTGGCAATAAAGGTTTCTACCGAGGGCCAATAGCCGTATTGTAAAATACCAATGCGCACCAAGTCGTGATGGGTTTGAGGAAACCGTAAAAAAGCAGCGCTACAAGCGGTGTGAGCCATTTTCGCTTTTAGGCCCTTCTTTTCCAATTGCTGCCTCCCTTTCTTATATTTCTTGATCTGCTGCCTCACTCGCAGGTGGTTAGCGATGCTCTCGGCTCCTGCAAAGTGGGTACACAAACCCTCCAATTCAAGGTATTCGGAATTATCTAGGATCAATTGAGCCACCTTATTCCACTTGGTACTTTCGAAACCGGTTCGATTCATTCCAGTTTCAAGTTCAAGGTGGATCTTCGCTTTGGTCTTCAATATCTTGGCCAAACCGATTGCTTCTTTCAGGCGTTTTTCTTCGAAAACGAAAAAGCTCACCCCCTGTTCTATCGCCCAAGCTAATTGCTCCTCCCCGATCATACCCATGATCATGATTTCCGGGTTAGAATCTACCGCAGCCTTAAGACGGTAGGCCTCATGCGCGTCAAAAACCGAAAAATGATCTACCCCTAAAGACGCCGCTAGTGGTACATAGCTGTCTATCCCATGACCATAGGCATTGCCCTTTACAACCAAAGAAAGGCGGGTGTCCGCCTTCATTTTGGATCGGATATAATCCAAATTATTCTGCAAAGCCTTACGGCTAATCTCAATGTAACTAGTGTTTTCCATCGAA
>CBFHJH010000006.1:39020-51790 GCA_965656185.1 Croceimicrobium sp. | reverse complement strand
GCGGTTTTTCAGCATTTGATAGAAAAGATCCGAGGCTGGCTCAATGAGATGGTCGGGGAAATCGTAAGCCGGATGATGGAGAACCGGACAGTCTTCACCAGAGCCTATACCAAACATGGCACCGGATACTTCTTTGGTAAAAAGGCCAAAGTCTTCCCCCCAAGAAAAAGGGTACTCGATCTCCTGGTAGTCTAATTTAAGCGTTGCGGCCGACTTTTTAATAAGCTCCACCGAAGACGCGGTATTTATATTAGGCCAAAACTCCTCGAATGAATTATAGGTCATTTCCAAACCTGCTTCTTCCGACCATTGTGCCACCTTCTCCTTAAGCTCTTGGCAAACCTGATCCAGAAGCTCCCCAGACCAAGTACGGATCGTGAAATGCGCTTCCGCGGAAGCGGGACTTATACCGTAATTCTTAGCTCCCAAATTGGAGTAAACCGGCGTAACGACACAATAATTTGAATCATTCGGTTTATTGTGAGTGAATTGATCAGCCAAAGCAAGAGTCTTACTCAAGACGGCCGCTGGGTTGCGTCCTTCGTGTGGGTGGGCGGCGTGACTTTCTAATCCTTTAAAGTGAAAAGAAACACTGCGAACACCCGCGGTAAAATTGCTAGATTTCACCAAAACCTTAGCCAGGGGGTGGCCAGGGATATTGTGTAAGGCAAAGGCCTCATCGTAAGGGAACTGTTCGAAATCTGGGTCATCCAAAACCTTCTGTGCTCCTTCGCCATTTTCTTCGGATGCCTGCCAAAGCAGATAAAGCGTTCCATCGGCAAAGGGTTTTTCTCGAAGCTTTTTTGCCAAAGCAAAAAGGATAGACGCGTGTCCATCGTGACCACACTTATGTGAAACACCTGGATTCTGCGAGCGATGGGCAAATGTATTTTCTTCTTCGATGGGCAGGGCGTCAAAATCGGCACGGACCAAAATCTTAGGGCCCTTTGCGCTAAAAGAGGTCTTTAGAAGTAGGCTTGTTTCACCTAAAACCTTTGGCTTCTGGTAACCTAATGCTTGTAACTGCTCACTAATGAAGGCCTGAGATTTATATTCCTTTCCCGACAGTTCAGGATGCTGATGTAAATGATGCCGGAAAGCGCGTGCCTCCATTACTTCTGGTATCGCATTTCTAAATACTTATTGGTAAAGCCCAGTTTTTCATAAAGATGCTTGGCAGGATTATCCGGCTCAACGTGTAAAGCTACTCCTCCTTCGGCCTCTTCTAAGGCCATTTCCATTAATGCTTTACCCACACCTTGGCCTCGGGTAGAGGCGTCTACAGCAATGTAAACCAATATATTCTCTGGGATATAGCCACTCATACCGGTCTTATTCACAATGGTGGCACCTTTTATCGATTTGTCGTCTTCATAAGCTATCGCCACAAATCCACCCTTTTCTGGATCAAAGACATAGTCGAGGCAGGCTAATATTTGCTCTTTGGGGTCGCCGTATTCTTCCAAATGTTGGAAAAGGAATTCAGCGATGCGTTCTTCATTAAAGAAGTCGTCAGGACCGGCTGCGCCGGATATCAATAAGTAATTCATTTTCGAGAGTATTTCGCAATCAGCAGGTAGCTCAATAAAGATAGGCTAATGCCGAAGAAGTTCGGGTTTATATTTAAAGGTAATTCAATAAGCTTGTTCATAAGCATCAACTCCAAACTCAAAGTGCATGCACCGCCTAATAGAATAGACCACCATGCCGCTAGAGCGGATCGGTTCTTAAAGAAGAGAGCCGCCAGAATAGGAACAAATAGTCCGCTAACCATAAAGCTGTAGCTGAGTAGCATAAGGTCTAGAACGTTGGTCATTTGAGTAGCCAAGACCAGGGCTACCGCTCCAACCGCTAAAGTCAGCCATTGCGAATACTTTAGCTGGGCCTTTTCAGGAATGCGTCCATAGCGGTTTAAGAGATCCGATAATATATTACCCGAGGCGGCCATGAGACAAGAATCGGCGGTGCTCATAATAGCGGAGAAGTAAGCCGACATCATTAAACCCATTAAGCCTACCGGGAGCACGGTTCTTAGCAGTAGGGGTAAACCCATTTCTGGGTCCATACTGTCAAAATCAATATAGCCTATACTTTCGAACATCCCTTTTTGCAGGGCTACACGAGCAAATAGGCCTAATAATACGCCCATGAAAGCCATAATAGGCCACTCGAAAATACCGGCTAAGAACCAGGCTTTGCGAGCGGTTTTTTCATCTCTACTAGCGTAAATTCTTTGATAGAGGGTCATGCCAATAAACCAGATCGGAATTATGGTTAGGGCCCAATTGAAAAATTTAACCGGTTCCAGGTTAAAGAGGTCCATGAAGCTTGGATCGAGGTAGGTTTTAATTGCGGCGTAGCCGCCAATTTCAAAATAAGCCAAAGGAATACCAATAAAAATTAGGCCTGCCATTAAAATGATCCACTGCACGGTATCGGTATAAATCACCGCTTTTAGGCCACCAAAAACCGTATAAACCACAGCGGTTACTCCCATAATTAGGATGGCAGTCGTTAGGTCTAAACTAGGAAAGGTGGCGGTAGCTAATTTAGCACCGGCTAATATTTGCGCACCGGTAAAACCGATATATCCAATCGCACTTACTATGGCGGCCAAGAAGGCCACTCGAGCATTAAAGAGATGGTAAAAGATTTCCGGAAAGGTAAAGAGCTTATGCTTTTTGAGAATCTCAAACACCTTGGGAATTAGAAAGTAAGCCGAAAGCCAAGCACCTATCAAACCGGTAAATAACATCCAAGAACCAGCCAAACCGATCGCAAAGCCCAATCCGCCTAAACCAATGGAAAAACCTCCGCCTACATCGGTAGCCACTACACTAAGTCCGATGTGTCCGCTACTCATTCCGCGGCCACCTACATAATAATCATCGATATCTTTGTTGCGACGCATGAAGTAGAAACCAACGGCGAGCATCGCAACTAAATAGAAAATGAATATGGCTAAATCAACTAGATTCGGCAAAACGTATACAAAGATGCAAAAACTATCGGAAAGCCTTGTTTTACTGGGATTTGTATTGATTATGAATAGTGCCTGCAATAGCAGTATTCAGTATCAAGATAGTGCCTACGTGGAGCCTTACCTGCGCGATAGCATTCCCTACACCTTGGCCAGACATGAAGAACCTGCCGAAAGAATACTTCTTTTCCTACCGCCTGCCTTAGACACGGTTAAGTTTGAAAATAGTCCTCTTTACCATAAGTTTTATGAAAGTGGTTATGATATCTTAAGTGTTTATAAGGCTGAAGCGAAAGGTGCTTACTACTACTCGCGTAAAGCGATGGACTTTAAGAATCAGAACGTGCAAAACGTACAAAACCTGATACAGCATTTACGCCGGGAAAATAAGATCTCCAAGGAAGGGAAATTTCACATTCTAGCGATGGAACAAGGAATTTACATGGCCCCGGCTATCGCTAGTTTTGTAAATGCCGATACCCTCTTCCTTGTAAACGGAAATCCCTTTAGCACTTTTTATGGCTTGCAACGAATCGCCGATGGAACTTTTCCTTGGGACGAGAAGAGGCAAAGTTTCGTACGAGAGAATTTTGAGATCGATTCCTTAGAAACCTTTAAGGAAAAAGTACAAGAGGTAGAAGGATTAACCTCTGAGCAATATAGTTTAGGTCAGTTTATGAATATGTATTGGCAAAGCTATCATGCCAATTATTTCCTCGACGAATACGCTCGTTTGCAGGGTCATACTTGTTGGATATACTATAAAGACTACCCACTTTTCAAAGAGTCGGATTTGGACTATCAAAAGTTACTCGACCGAACTCGAGTAAAATCGAGTGGCAATCACTACCTCTTGGAAGGCCGTGGTCTTCCTAAAGAAAAAGAGGAATGGGAGACTTTAAGCGAATCCCTGGAAGGTTATTTTAAGGAGTAATTTTCTCTACCCTTCTTTGATGACGCCCTCCTTCGAACTGAGCCGTCAAAAAGCTATCCACAATTTTTAAACCGAGTTCTACACTGATAAAGCGAGCTGGTAGCGCTAGGATATTTGCATTGTTATGTTGACGGGCCAATGCGGCTAACTCCTCGTTCCAAGCGATGGCCGAACGAATTTCAGCATACTTGTTAACCGTCATGTTAATACCGTTTCCACTGCCACAGATTACTATTCCCAGATCGGCTTCACCCGAAAGCACCATCTTAGCTACAGGATGACCAAAGTCTGGATAGTCTACCGACTCATTATCATTGGTTCCAAAGTTCTTTACTTGATGTCCTGCGCCCTCTAATTGCTCAATGATGGCGGTTTTTAACTCTACTGAAGCGTGGTCTCCTCCTATTGCTAAAGTCATGACTAGTATCTTTTAATAAATCTGCAGTACCCTGTTAGTCAGTACTTTACTATTAACAATGTTTTTACCTAATAGTGTTAATAGTGTTAATTACTTCTGACAAAAGTAGCTTGACTTTTTCAAAAGTATTCTGATATAGACAAAGCTTTGAAAAATGGGACTCAACTTATAAGATGATATGAGTCAAATTTCCACCATCAGAGGTGGCTTTACTAACCGCGTAGCGGTCAAAAATTTTTCAAATATTTAAGCTAAACTGACGTTTTCAACAACTGTTAATTACGAAAGCTTAACTTTAGAGAATGAAGCATTTAGTGAGCTTATAAATTCTTTAAAACTGTTAATAAGAGCTGATAAATGAAGAAATCAAGACTTTAATTGCAATTTTATCCCCACTATTAACAGCCCATTATTACTACTATAAGAGATTAATATTTAAAAAGAACTATATCAATGTTATTAAGAACTATCCTGCTCTGCCTCTTTGTGGGAATACCCCTACTTTCGTTTTCACAAAACAATGGCGATAGTTTAAAAGCGACGGTTTACTACTATGAAGGAGGACAAAAAAGCAGTGAAGGATTTTTACGAAATGGCCGACCCGATGGTTACTGGAAGAGTTATTATCGCAATGGTAAGCTCAAGGCTGAGGGGAACCGAAAAGACTTTGAGTTAAATGGGCCGTGGATCTTTTACGATCGAGACGGTCAAAAGACCTCCCTCATCAATTATCAAGCGGGAACTAAGGAAGGTCTCTCTTACTTGTATCAAGAAGGAAAGCTTTCTAAAATAGACGAGTACCACGAGGGAAAACTAGACGGGGTAAGTCGCTACTTTTTCCCCGATAGTACTTTAAAAAAGGAAGTTCCTTTTGAAGCGGGAAAGGAGTCGGGACAAGGTTATGAATATGATCCATCCGACGGACGTGTAATTACCTTGCTAGAGTTTAAAAATGGCTCTTTAACCCGAAAGCAAAACGTAAACCGATATGATGACCAAGAGCAAAAACAAGGGCTTTGGGTCAACTTTCACAAGAATCGTAAGATCGCCAAGGAAGGCCCTTATCTGAATGATCTTAAGAACGGATACTGGAAATATTATACCAGTGAAGGTGATCTTATTAGGGTTGAAAAATGGGTTAACGGTGAATTGCAAGAGGGTGCCGCCGAAGTGGCTAAAGTTGAAATCAAAAGAGAGATCTATCCTGAAACGGGTACCCTAAAGTTTAAAGGAGCTTATCAAAACGGTAAACCAACCGGAGTACATCGCGAATATGATAAAGAAGGAGAAGTAGTCGCTAGCACTATATATGATCAAGGTATAAAGCTTTTTGAGGGCGTGGTGGATGCGGCCGGTTTGAAACAAGGACCTTGGAAGCATTTCTATCGCAGTGGCGAATTAAAAGCCGCGGGATCTTACAAGGATGACCTTAAAGTAGGGCAGTGGAAATACTATTTTAGAGATAGTACCATCGAACAAAGAGGTAACTACATTCGAGGAAAGGCCGATGGATTATGGGAATGGTTCTATGCTGATGGATCTACCTTACGCGAAGAGGAATACCGTTTAGGATTGGAAGACGGAAGTTCTATTGAATACAATGATACCGGTGCGGTGGTAGCAAAGGGAGAATACATCGATGGTTATAAAGAAGGAAAGTGGGAATATACTATCAACGATCACAAAGAAATAGGTAGTTATTTTGAAGGTTTGCGCAGCGGCAATTGGCAGCACTTTTACCTGTCTAATGGCCAAATACGCTTTGAAGGAGCTTATGAAAACGGGCAGCCGAATGGGACCCACAGCTATTATTACGATAATGGGCAAGTAAAGAGAAGAGGTAATTACCAAGGTGGGATCAAAGAAGGTATTTGGGAATTCTTTGAAAAGAACGGCGAGCGTACCGTTACGATCGAATATGAAAATGGAGAGGAGATTCGCTACAATGGTGAAAAGATCGATTATGGTCGACGTTATCGCAGGGCGATGAAAGAAGAAAAAGCGCGTGAGGCAGTAGAAGAATCTGCGGCAGAATAATTTTCTTTGAAGGCAATTTAGACTATGGCAGATTTTCCACGTAAAGCAGGCGAATGGACAGAGATGGATCGTGAAGTGGTCTATGAAAATCCTTGGATCCAAGTTCAACACTCACAGGTACTTAATCCCAACGGCGGTGCTGGTATTTACGGTAAGGTGCACTTTAAGAATCTCGCCATTGGGATATTGGCAATTACAGAAAAGGAAGAGATCTTTTTAGTGGGCCAAGAACGTTACCCATTCGACGGCGATTACAGCTGGGAAATAATTGAAGGAGGCGGACCTTTAGAGCAGGATCCCTTAGAATCGGCCAAAAGGGAATTGCAAGAGGAAACGGGATTGATCGCTCGTTCCTGGAAGATGGTTCAAGAAATGCACTTAAGTAATTCGGTTTCGGATGAAGTATCAAAACTTTATATCGCTCGAGATCTAGAGCAAGGAAGGGCCCAACCAGACGCTACCGAAAAATTGCAAATAAAAAAGCTCCCCTTTCAGGAAGCTTTAGAAATGGTTTACCGCGGTGAAATAAGGGATAGTATTTCAGTAGCGGCAATACTTTTTTATGCTTTGAAGGGAACCAATATCTAAGCTCCTTTCACTGAGAAAGCTACCGCTGATCGATCCCATTTCAATTCGACCATACCACTTTCGCTAATCGAAATTGTAAAAGCTTCGGTCTCGCCAGTTTCGCTAGCTTCCACTTCAAAACGCATAGCGTCTTTACTATCATCGTAGTTATAAGCGCCCCATTGGTTCCAAACCTTATTGATGATGATAGTCCAAGTTTCTTCCCCGGGAATGGTGAACAAGGCATATTTTCCGGCTTCTAACATTTCCCCATTGATCTCAAGGGCTTTATCAAATTCCATTACGGTGGCCTCATTTGCTCCAGTACGCCATACTTTTCCGTAAGGTACTAGTCCACCAAAGATTTCTCTTCCTTTTTTGGAAGGCTGACCATAGGTAATGTTCAATTCTACCCCATCGATATTTTCGGAAACTTCCACTTTGGGGCTTTTTCGTTTTTCCTGCGCCGATAAATTGTATATCGAAGCTAAACCTAAGAGTAGCACTAAAATTTTTCGCATCATCTTTTTGTGTTTTAATAAAGCTTAAAGGTATTGAAATTTAGGTATGAATTAATCTTCGTAATATTGATACGGGGCAATATGGGGAGTATTTAATGATAGGAAAGTTAAAGGAAGTCTTTAGTTCTAAGCCAAAAGAGGCTTATGCTGCTTCTGCAGTAGATAAATCTGCCTGTAAATTCAATTTTACTGCGGTCAATATGCGCTTCAATAAAGTGAAGGGTTTTTTTGCGCAGGCAAATCAAGATATTAAATTCAATATCAAGGACTTAGATAATAGTCACATTCGAATAGAGTGGCCGGTAGATGGCATTAGAACAGGCATACCAGAGAGAGATAAACAACTGATCGAAGCGGAGCATTTTTTCAATGCAAAGGAATACCCCACCATTACTTTTAAGTCGGCAAAAATTAGCCAAGAAAATAAGAAACAACTATTGGTAGTTGGCGATTTGACTATTAAAGGTACTGAAAAGACCATAGCGCTTTATATGGGTTACAGGATGGATAAATATGGCTATCAATTATTCGTAGACTATGAGTTGGATCGCTTTGAATTCGGGATCGGAGAAAATGGCAGTTTTTCGATCGGTCGTCAGATAGAATTAGAAATAGATATTACTATTAAATTCTAAATCTTTAATTCACAATAATTTATACTATAATTATTTAGGCATTTTGTAGCTTTACCCCGAGTAATGGAGACCTTAAAAGCGAAAACATTCTTCTGGCTATTCACTTTGATGTTTGTCTCAAGTGGATCGCTTCAGTCACAAGCCCTTCAATCTAAAAAGCAATTAGATCTGGATAGCTTGTACTCCGTTGCTTTTGATCTCTTGGGGGTAAATATTAACGAAGCACAAAAAGAAGCGGGGCGTTATTTGCACTATGCCAATAAGTATAAGGACTCTTTAAGCTTAGCTTACGCTTACGACGTAAAGGGTTTAGCCAGTTACTATGCCGATGATGTAGATTCTGCCTTTTATTTCGTGAATAAGTCCATCAGTTTATTCAGGCTTTTAGGAGTAGACTCTTTTGGCTTAAGTTCGGCTATTTATAACCGTTCGCTTTATCACGATTATTTAGGTAATTACCGTTCTGCCTTACAAGATCTCCACTTATCCAGAGAAATAGACATCAACCAAGGCGAGCTTCTGGATAATGACGTTTTCTATTTCTACCGGCTCTCTGATATTGCCTATGACCAAGGTAATAAGGTCCTAGCCTTACGGTATTTGCATCGGGCTTTCCGCACCTTGAAGGAAAACGGAAATTGGCATGATTATTTAGAGCCAGATATGTTGGTAGATATGGCTTGGATCTACTCCGATTTTGAAATTTGGGATCTAACTAATTTCTATGCACGAAAGGCCTACGTTTTAGCGGATAAGAACGACTATTTAACCACGAAATCCAGTGCATTATTAGTCTTAGGTCAGAATGCATCGAAGCAAGAAAATTATGAATTAGCCTTGCAATTGGCTAGGCGCGCCCTGGATTACGACAAACTTTATGGCGATGATTTTGCCATAGTTTATAGCAAAAGCTTTTTAGCTACTACCCTTTCAAAAGCAGGAGAAAACCAAAAAGCGGCGCTGCTTTTCGATGAGGTCGCTAAGAAATTTAGAGCCTATCCTAACCCTATATTGCAGATAGACATAGCCAAGGATATTTACGCTTTTAAAAAGAAAATGGGCCAGCACGAAGAGGCTTTGGCATTTTTGGAATTAGCTAACCGGCAGCAAGAAAAAGTCAATAAAATTGATGGGGAAGCTGCTATGCGGCAGTTTGATGAGGAGCTGGCCAATAGGAAACAAGAGCTAATCAAGGCAAAATCTGCCCTTCAAGAGGAAGAGCTAAATTTTAAGAATAGTCTCCTTATCAGCTCTTTGATCCTAATAGGAATACTACTAGCTTTTAGTATAGTTTTTTACAAAGGCTTTTTAAAGATCCGTAAGACTAATGCTGCTCTAGCGGCTAGTAACCAAGATATACAGGCTAAAAAGCAATTAATAGAAAGTACCTCTCAGGAATTAAGAAAGCAGAATGAATCTTTAGAGAAACTAAATCGATCAAAGGATCGATTGTTTTCTGTTCTGGCTCATGACTTACGTCAGCCATTCAACCAGATTCTAAGTGTGATCGATTTGATGGATCAATCGCAAATGGCCGAAGAAGAGCGCAGTTCATTAATGTCAGAATTAAAGAATTCAGTTAATACCACTAGTGATTTAGTATCTAATGTACTCCTGTGGAGTAAAGCACAATTCGCTGGCGTTACTTTTAATCCTGGAAACATTTCCTTGGCTAATGCCGTAAAAAGATCCTTACTACATTACAGTTTAGCCTTAGATAAAAAGAAACTTAAACTGGATTTTAAGATTGCCGATCACCTGGGTATTTATTTCGACCCTGACCATTTTGCCAGTGTTTTTAGAAACGTACTGAGTAATGCAATTAAATTTTCTCCGCAAGCTGCTACTATTCAAATCTGGGCAGAAGAAAGGGAGACGACCATCGATCTCTTTATTAAGGATCAAGGGAATGGTATGGACCAAGAGCAGATCGATCGTATAATTTCTGCTAAGAATACCAGTACGCAAAGAGGTACCTTAAATGAGTCGGGTACGGGTATTGGAATGATTATCGTGAACGAATTCATGCAGGAGAACAAGGCTAGTTTTGATATTGAATCTACCCTCGGGGAAGGAACTACTTTTATCCTTCATATTCCAAAAGGTAAGGCTATCGTGTTCGAGCGTAAGCAGGGCTATAAATCCTTCGAAGAATTAGGCGATTACCAATAAGCCCTGGTCTTGGGTGTTTTCCTGCGCAGCTGAAAATATTTTATCGTTAGCAGTAGAATGACCGATAAAGCAGCGGTGTACACCATGGGTTCCATGGCATCCTTCTGAAAGTATTGCTTGTAGAAAATCCCAAAATTAGCCCAGATCATTACCGCGGTGTAAAAGAGATCTACATTGTAATTGAGAAAGAATAAGGCCAACAATCCAGCTACTAATATCATAATTGCCGCATAAAAGCTATCGGGTAAACCCCAACCCGAAAAATCATAATTAACCAGAACTGCGGTGAAGTTGGCAATGGTGGCTACGCTGATCCATCCCAGGTATAAGCTAAAAGGGACATGCATGAAAAAGCGTTCGGTATGACTTGTTTCGCGTAAACCAATGCCCAAATTTCGATAGATCTGGATTAGGCTGTAAAGTATACCTAGCATGATTATGAGGGAAATGGCAGGTAATTTATAATGCCATGTGAATATCCAGCTCCCATTAAGGATACACGAAATCACAAACCAGAGACCCACTAAGCGTTGTCCTAAAATCTTGGCCGTCCTTTTTTGGAGGGTATACCAGAATTGATAGAACCACCAAAGGATCAACATGAAGTAGATAATACCCCAGATCGAAAAAGTAAAACCCGCTGGAACAAATAAGTTTGGGTATAGCTCCGAGAGCTCACCGGTAGTCATGCCATTTATAGGTAAACTAACGGCTAAGTAATTGATTACAATTACCCCTGCTAAACCAAGAAAGTTTAGAATGGTAAGGACCCAACTTCGTGTTTGCATGTTATCCCTAACAAGAAGGCCTTAAAGAGGTTTATAAGAACATTCCTTCTAAAACATCACCCACAAGGTAAGCTAGAGTAGCTGCAGCCGCTCCCAGGAAGAAGGTTTCTAGGATACTTCTCAGTATAGGCGTTTGGTTAACCAAGGCCTTGAGATAGCCAATGATCATGAATACAAAGCCGGTCATGGCTGAGGAATAAAGGAATAATTGGTCTTTATCTTCCATTAAATCGAAATAGTCTAAAACAAAGACGAGTAAAGGAATAAAGCCAAATAGTAAGAAGCTTAAAAAGGTAACCCCTCCCATAGCTAAAGGAGATTTGGTTTCTTCACTCATTTCCAGTTCCTCTTTCATCATTACATCAACCCAACGATCTTTGTCGGCGGTAATAGTAGCAACAATTTCTTCCAGAATTTCTCCTTCAAATCCTTTTGCACGATAGATATCCCGAATCTCCTCTTTCTCTTTTTCCGGTAAATTATCTACTTCCCAATATTCTATTTTTTCGTGTTTCCGATAGTTTTCCTTTTCACTTTTTGTGGATAAGTAACTTCCCACACTCATGGCAAAGCCATCGGCTATTAGGTTTGCAAAACCTAAAATAATCACTACTTGACTTTCTAAAGCAGCACCGGCAGCACCAGCAACAACGGCAAAAGTGGTAACACTACCATCGATACCGCCGTAAACGAATTCACCTAAATATTCTTGGAAACGATTGATTATTGGATATTTGCTTCCGTGATGTCGCTGTTCTTGCGAAGGTTGGCTCATATTCTTATTCTATTCTTTCAAAGATAATTATGTTTTTAAGCAAGCATTCTTTTCATTTCTTCTTTCTCGGTAGCTTGTTATTATTTAGTAGCGTTCCAATCGTAGCGCAGAGTCAATTTAACGATGGACTTTACTGGTTGAGGTTTAAATCCAAGGTAGAGTGGCAGTCGGATTGGAATGTGGTTTTTCAATTGGAAGAACGGCGTTTTTTAGGGCCAGATCGCGCTCATCAAAGAGTTTTGCCAGAAATTCAACTGCATCATAAATTCAATCCCCGTTGGAAGGCTTATCTATCTTACCTCAATTTTACCATTGCTAGTCCCCAAACGGCCGATATTCCGGTTACCGAAGCAGTTAATGAACAACGAATTGGTACCGCAGTGCACTACATCTATCCTACCAAAAAAGCATCCTTGCATTGGCGCTTACTTAATGAATACCGATTGTTCGATCGGGATCCGCTCGACGGGAGACTGAACTACGCACCTTTTACTATGCGATTGCGAAATGAATGGTCCTATCACCGATCCTTAGGAAATGGTTTTGCCATGGTCTTAGCCGAGGAATTGCACCTTAATTGGGCGGCCAATCGCAACTATCAAGTTTTTGATCAAAATCGAATTACCGCAGGCTTGGCCTATCAGTGGAACGAAAGTTTAAGCACAGAATTGGATTACATCCACTGGTACCAAAAAAACCGCAGCGGTACCGAATATTACAATCGGCACATACTGCGGTTTACGGTAAATTATGATCTAGAATTTAAAGATCGAATTTGATTCCTTGAGCCAAGGGTAACTCTTTGGAATAATTAATGGTAGTGGTTTGCCTACGCATGTAAGCTTTCCACGCATCCGAGCCAGATTCACGGCCACCACCGGTATCTTTCTCTCCACCAAAAGCACCGCCTATTTCAGCACCACTGGTACCGATATTGACATTG
>CBFHJH010000006.1:37630-38921 GCA_965656185.1 Croceimicrobium sp. | reverse complement strand
ACTTGATCGTAAATGTTCTCATGAATGATCAAGCGACGGGTTGAGGTACAACGTTGTCCGGCTGTTCCTACTGCGCCAAATACAGCTCCAACTAAAGTTGATTCGATATCCGCATTCTCGGTAATGATAATAGCATTGTTACCGCCTAACTCTAAGATAGTACGACCCAAGCGTTCGGCTACGGTCTTACCAACGATGCGTCCCATACGAATAGAGCCGGTAGCTGAAATTAGAGGCAAGCGCTTGTCTTGGGTAAGCCATTCTCCTACTTCTACCCCACCATTGATGATATTCGAAATACCTTCTGGTAGGCCATTTTCTTCCAGTACTTCATTGAAAATATTTTGACAGGCGATCGAGCACAAGGGAACTTTCTCGGAGGGTTTCCAAATGGTTACATCACCGCAAACCCAGGCGATAGCCGAGTTCCAACACCAAACAGCAACTGGGAAATTGAAGGCGGAAATTATACCTACGCTACCTATAGGATGCCATTGCTCGTACATACGGTGCAAAGGACGTTCGGAGTGCATGGTTAGTCCGTAGAGCTGACGCGAAAGACCAACGGCAAAGTCGCAGATATCGATCATTTCTTGTACTTCACCCCAACCTTCTTGAAGCGATTTTCCCATCTCTAGGGAAACTAATTTGCCTAAAGCATCCTTCTTTTCGCGCAATTTATTGCCGTATTGTCGCACGATCTCGCCACGCTGAGGAGCCGGAACCATTCGCCATTCTTTGAATGCAGCCTGGCTAGTTTCCACGATGCGATCGTATTCGGGTCGAGTGGTCTCCCTTACCGAGGCTATTTTTTGTCCGTCAATAGGGGTGTGCGAATCGATCAAAGGACCATCACCAAAAAAGTCTTTTCCGGTAGAAGAGCCATGATTTAGATCTTTAACACCTAATTCTTTTAGGATTTCTTGAATTTCTGAGAGGTTCATGAAAAATATTTTATGGTACGAATTTAAGCTTTCATGAATGATTTTTAGGTGAAGCTTCCGACTTTAGTAGGATGGAATTAGTAAAAATTAGCGCCCTAAAAACGATCGCTCAAAAGGAGCAAGCTCAGACTTTTGAGTTTAGTTCCATTTCTCCTTCTTCGGGAAGAATATTAGCCTTTCGGGCAAAGGGTAGTATAAGCGGTAATCATTGGCATGATGGGAATAGTGCGGCTAAGGATCCAGAAGAACTAGTATTGATTCAAGGAAAGAAACTATCCTTAAAGAGCCTAGACAGCACTGATATCGATCAAGAACATATCGTTGAAGCTCCAGCTCAGATCCATATC
>CBFHJH010000006.1:21126-37531 GCA_965656185.1 Croceimicrobium sp. | reverse complement strand
AAACTATCCTTAAAGAGCCTAGACAGCACTGATATCGATCAAGAACATATCGTTGAAGCTCCAGCTCAGATCCATATCAATAAATTAGTATTTCACCGACTGGAAGCCCTAACCGATTGTGTGTTCATAGAGTTTAATTCCCTTGCCGAACACGCGGCCGACACCAAATACCCCTAGTTAACGAATCCTCTTATCACTGGGATATTTGAGCTTGTATTTAAAATCCAGTTGCTGAGGATTGTTGGGGGCTATTTCAACTTCCCAGCGTAGAAGCCCGGTTTCTAGATCAAGCTTTCCTCCCGCTGCTTCAAGGAGATCAACCTTTAATTTTTCGTGGGTGCTAATCGGAATTTGATCCAGTATTTTAATTTTGATGGATCGACTTTTAGAATGCTTTACGCTGATGCGATAATGGTATTCCTCCTCTTTGGTGCCACCAAAAAGCGACTCCCTTTCTTCTTTAAAGATCCGTTCGTGCTCTACCTTAAAACTTCGGTCTTTACCTAAGCTGAACTTGAGACCTTTGGTTAGGTCTTCAAAATTACTGTATACGCGTCCCGTGTAAGCACCTTGATTAAAGATGTCAATACTTCCGGGAATTAATTGGTATTGTTCATAATCCTTAACCGAAGCAGTTAAGAAGACCGCCTCATTGAGTTTAGGCACTGTTTCGTACTGGTAACTGGCATTTAGTTCTAGAGTTCTTAGGGGGAAACGCTCTTCCTTTTCGCTGGCCAAGCTGTATAATCCATCGATCACATAGTCGAGGCGGGTTTCCATTTCGGTTGGAGTGGGCGCTCTATTGGCTAGTTTGCTTTCTTTGAGCATAGCCGGTTCTGGTGCACTAGTGCCTTGTGCACCTACACCATCTGAGTAGGCTATAGGCTTGGTAAGGCTGTAAAGGTGAATGAACTTTGTGCTTAGGCTGGGTAATTGATTTTCACTAGAAGGACTACCGGTACTAAGGGTTAGTTTAACATTTTCCCAATCTTCTCCGGTATACTGATTGATCCTTGCAAACTGTTGCAGTTCCAGCTTAGCATCCAAGGACTCGAATTTTAAGCGATATACAGCCTGCCAGTTCACATTGCTGTGATACGAATAGGCTAGGCCAATGGTAGTATTTATGGTTTGCGGAGCAGAAACATGAACTAGGATAGCGCTGCCTAAAAGGTTGAATTTTCTGAGTACTTCTTGCAAGGTAGCTTCTCTTTGCTCTAGTTCTTTTTGCAGTTCCTTTTTCCGGATTTGCAGTTTATTAAACTGGTCGAGGTTAGCCTTGGTACGTTCTTTTACATAGAGCGAAATAGCTTTCAACTCTTGTAGGCTGTAGCCTGAATTGCCACCAAGCTTTCGGTTTTCGGCGAGCAATTCATTTTCCGCTTTAATAACTCTTTCTTCTGTAGCTAGAGCGTTTAATCTATTTTTCAGCGCATCGATTTCTGCTTCTATGGCTAAATACGCTGCTGGCTTGCTTCGGTCTTCGAATTTTTGTTGGATTAACTCGAAGGAAAGTATTTCTAGATCACCTTCGCTAAACAGCTGAATACTATTGGGATCTAGACCAATAGACAGATCGGTAAAGAGCAATTGATGCTTGCCGGCCGACAGTTTGAGATTAGCCTCTCGGTAAAGACTGGCACCAGGTTGATAAACGCGTACTTCCTTAAGTTGCGAGTTTATTTTTAAAGGTCCTTCAGCCGATAAGGCAAAGGAAAAAAGGACCAAAAAGAGCACTTTAGACATAATTCGTTTTTAGAATGAACGAAGATATATCCAATAATAGTACCTCTTTTAGGCGGTGCTGCTTTTAACACTTAAACTGCGGTTGCCAATATTCCAAAGGATGAAAACGAGGATCAAGATCAAGAGCTGACCCAAAAGCGTTTCCCAAGTAGGGTAAACTCCAAAGGCATCGAAACGAAAATCTACTGGTAAAACTGAAATACTAATATTGCCAGCTTCTTGAATGGCGTTCAACCCTTTACCGGTTAGCACTACGGCTAAAGCGGAAATTACAATGGCCGAATATTTGAAGAGCTTGGCGATAGGTAACTTTTTAGAATAGCGCATCATTAAAACGCTGATCACAATAAGTAACAAAAACGCAAATACGATCCCACTGCCAAAAGCGGCTTGTTGACTATCACCTACTTCAATGCTTAAAGCGGATAAGAACAAAACAGATTCAAATGCTTCACGGAATACTACCAGGAAAGACAGGAAGGCAAGACCAACCATGTTTTCGGTACGGGCTAAATTCTGAATTTTACCTTTAACGTAGGCCTGCCATTTTCCAGCTTCTGCCTTACTATGCATCCAGAAACCAACATAAAGTAGAACGCCTACGGCAAAAAGGGCTACTAGACCTTCCATTAGCTCGCGCTGAGAACCGGTAAAAGTAAAGAGGCTGCCCGCGGCCAACCACATTAAAAATCCAACCGCAATGGCAGAAACCCAGCCAGTGTGAACGTAGGCCTTGGCTTTTGGGAGGTTGATCGCTCGGATAATACTGAGAATGGTTACCACCACTAAAAAGGCTTCGAGACCTTCGCGCAGAATAATGGAGGCAGAGAGTAAAAAGGCCATCCAAGCAGAAAAAGTTTTATCGCGTAATTTTTCTTTGGCTTGGCGGATCATGCTGATACTTTCTTCTATCTCCGCGCTAACCAGAGCGAGTTCTTTCCCGCCTTCAATGCCGCTGCGAACTTTGGCTAATTGTCCTTCCAGTTGAGCAGAAAAACTGGCGTCATTGGCGCGTAACTGAATTTCTACGGGTTCTACCCCTTCTAAATAGGCGGTAAGCGCTAGGGTGCGGGCTTTGCGGATATCCCCTTCGGCGTAAGCCACTTCAGCTTCTTCCAAAAGATGAACTGCTTTTTGGAGATAATCTCCTTCGCTTCGTTCGCTAATTTCTCGAGGGAATAAACGCAAGGCAGAAATAATTTCATTCTGTCCTTCGGCTAGGGCGTATTTTTCACGAAGCTTGTCATTACTAAGGGAGGCAAGATCTTCTAAATTGATATCGAAGGCAATTTCTTGTTTGTCGAGATCTATTTTCTTAGCGGTGTGCGGAAGGCTCATCACGTAAAAGGCTAGATCCCAAACTTCATCATCATTAAGCTCATCGAAAGCGCGCATGGTGGTGTTGTCTACCCCCAGACGGATCGTATTATAGGCCTGAAAAGGAGAGAGACCATTCGCTTTATCGGGGGCGTGAAAATTGGTGGGAGCAGGGTCTAAACCTTGGGCAAGTACGCCATTTCCTTCACCATTTTCGCCGTGGCAGGTCTTACAATGTAGGGCATATAACTGTCGACCATTATCGAGACTAGGCCAGCGTTTTGGGGCGATGGCCATATTATAGGAACTAATGATCTTTTGCTTGATAGAATTGGATACGGAACTGACCTTGTCACGGTTCGCTTTGTCTGCAATTAATTGCTTGAGGAGTTTGATATCGGAGCGAACTTGTGCGGGTGCCTCTTCACCCATACTTTCAATGGTATTCACAAACTCCTGCATTTCACTGTACTCAGCCGTACTAATTACAGTGCCATTGTTTACCGCCATGGAATAGTCCACCGCTATGTAATCGAGCAAATGGACCATCATACGTGCATTTTCTTCATTTGCTTTTAGTATCCCCAAGGAGCCTAAAAACAAGCCCAGCATCACAAAAATCTTTTGCACTTTATGAATCATCTTATTTAGACCAATTAAAAATAGAAAGCAAAGGTAATTATCCTTTAGAATCTAGAAACTAATTTTTGTCAGCCTTTTGAAACGGAAGCCTCGTTTTCTGCATAAAAGCGATAGGGTAGTAGGGCATCTTGACCCGCATAGTTTACCCCAATTCGTTTGGTTTTAAGAACCTTAGAGCGGTGAAGGGTATCGGTGGCTTCGATAAATAAATCTTTTTGACAGATAGAAAATCCGTAATCTTTTAGGCTAAAAGAAAGGCCTTGGGCGAAGTTTCCCGGTCCGCGTAATAGGGTTTGGCTGGACTTTTTATTGTTTTTGCGTGCCCTTCGCACCGCAGTTTCGCCTTGGAGGATCTTGGCAGAACGAATGAGCACCGCTAGGGGAATAACCTCACCATTGCAGGTGATGTTAAATAGGGTATGAATGCCGTAAATTAGGTAGGTGTAGATCTTGCCTCTTGGATGAAACATGATTTCGGTGCGGGGAGTGCGCTTATTATCAAAAGCATGGCAGGCGCGATCTTGATCTAGATAGGCCTCGGTTTCGGTAATTTCTACAATGATCTCCTGGCCATCTACCTTACGGTGAAGGCGCGCACCGATTAGGGCTTCGGCCGCTTGAAGTGCATTGGAATGGACGAAATAACTTTCTTCGAGAACAGGCATAAAAAAACCCCAACTTTTAAGGTTAGGGTTTTTTGAGGTTCCGAGCGGATTCGAACCGCTGTACAAGGTTTTGCAGACCTCTGCCTAGCCACTCGGCCACGGAACCATAAGAGGGCGCAAATATAAAAATTAAGCCTGCATGTCCTTGCGTTTCCGCTTTAAAACTATGCTTACTTTTTCTACATCACCATTAATCGGTGGATAGAGCTTGGCTAGTTTCACTTTAACTTTTTGAACGATTGGCATCTCGGAAAAAATATCCTTAATGATACGATCGGCCACGGTTTCGATCAGCTTAGAGCGTTCTCCGACATGATCACTAACGATGCGGTTAATGGTCACATAGTCCATAGTTTGGCTTAGGTCGTCTTCCGCAATAGCGGCGTCTACTTTACCCCAAACATCTACGTCTATGCGGTATTCGGTTCCGATCTTTCCCTCTTCATCCAAGCATCCGTGATAGCCATAGAGCCGGATGCCCTCAACACTGATCTTATCCATTAGTCTAATTTCGCTAAAGCTTTCTCTAAGCGCTCCAAGCTCTTTTCTTTTCCTAAAATAGTGCAGATCTCAAAAAGGCTGGGGCCCATTCCCTTTCCGGTTAAGGCTAAACGGAAACCAGGGCCAACTTTACCAAAGCCCAGCTCGTGCTCACTTAAATAAGCTTTAAAAGCAGCTTCGGTGCTTTCTGCATTAAAATCATCGATTGCGGTAAACTTTTCCTTCAGGGCTTCAACGTGTTTGCGGGCATCGGCATTCCATTTTTTACGCAAGGTTTTTTCGTCAAATTCTTCCACGTCGCCAAAGAACATCTGACTTTCTTCCCAAAGATCTTTGATAAAGTAGGCACGTTCTTTCATAAGCGCGGCAATGGCTTTCGACTGATCGGCCGGAAGGTCTTGACCTTCACTTTTAGCGAAATCTTGTAAGGCAGCGCCGAGCTCGACGTCGCTCATCATACGTAGATACTGTTGATTGAACCAGCGGGTTTTGTCGTGGTCGTATCGGGCGCCAGCCTTATTAACCTTAGTCAGTTTAAAGGCGTCCACCAATTCTTCCAAACTAAACAGCTCTTGTTCCGTACCTGGATTCCAGCCCAAAAAAGCTAACATATTTACAAAGGCGGGCGCGAAGTATCCCTTTTCGCGATAACCAGAAAAAACGTCGCCATTTTCTTGATTGTGCCACTCTAATGGGAACACAGGAAAACCTAAGCGGTCGCCATCGCGCTTGCTTAATTTACCATTACCATCTGGTTTTAATAAAAGCGGGAGGTGGGCAAATTGTGGCATTGTCTCTTCCCAGCCCAAATAGCGATATAAAAGAACGTGGAGAGGAGCTGATGGTAACCATTCTTCACCACGGATAACGTGGCTGATCTTCATAAGGTGATCGTCTACGATATTGGCCAAGTGATAGGTAGGCATACCGTCTGACTTGAAGAGCACTTTATCGTCCATATTGTTAGTGTTAACCGACACCCAACCACGTACGATGTCCTCAAATTTTACCTCTTCATTACGGTTTAGCTTAATGCGAATTACATATGGCTCACCAGCATCAATGCGTTTTTGCACTTCGGCAGAAGAAAGGGTTAAGGAGTTCTTCATGCTATTGCGAGTAACATGATTGTACTGCCAGTTAGGAGAACCGGCATCTTTTGCCATTTGACGCACGCGCTCTAGGTCTTCGGCAGTATCAAAGGCGTAATAGGCATTACCATTCTCTATAAGCTGCATGGCGTACTGGCGGTACATAGCTTTGCGCTCACTTTGACGGTAAGGACCATAGTCGCCGCCAAAGCCCTGACCTTCGTCGGGGCTTATACCGCACCATTTAAGTGATTCGATAATGTAATCTTCTGCGCCCGGAACATAACGGGTTTGATCGGTATCCTCGATACGTAAAATAAAATCACCACCTTGCTGTTTAGCAAATAGGTAGTTGTAAAGAGCGGTACGTACGCCACCCATATGTAGGGGTCCGGTTGGACTAGGTGCGAATCTTACGCGAACTTTTTCGGCTGCCATCAATTTGTGCTTTTAAAGGGCGGCAAAGATAAATATATTCAAGGCTTTATACCTTTGAGCAATTAATAATGCCAATGGGCGGATTAGACTTAGTTAAATACAAGCTAAAGGAGTACACTAAAGCGTACTACGGTTTAAGGGCCGGTAGGGGTTTTTTGTTGTGGATAGCGATATGTCTCGCGGCCTTTCTCTTTGTGTCTTTAGCGGAGTATTGGTTTCGGTTTGAGCCGGGGGCAAGACGCTTGCTTTTTTATGGTTATTTGGCGCTTTTCGGCCTTTGGCTAGCTTTACGCGTTATGGTTCCGCTACTGCGGATGATGTCTTGGATTAAAGGTTTAGGCTACCGTGAAGTGGCACAACAAATTGGCCGGAAGCAAAAAGGCTTGGACGATAAGATTATCAACACCTTAGATCTCTCTGAATTTATAAATAGAGAGGATAATGCACTGGCCTTAGCCGCTATCGAACAGAAGGCGAATGAGCTGAAGCAGATCGACTTTAAGGCATTTGTAGATAGGGCTAGTTTAAAGAAAATGTTGCTCTACGCCTTAATACCTACCGCCCTAATATTACTATTTTCTCTTAGTGAAGGCGGACGAGAGGTACTTAATAGTTCTCGGCGTGTGGTGATGTATAACGAAGACTTTCGACCACCTGCGCCTTTTGAATTTATCATTGATAAAGACTTGTATAAGGTTGAGTCTGGAAAGGATTTAAGTATTTCTTTGAAGATCGAGGGGGAGGTCCTACCAGATCAAGTGCAGGCAAAAGTGGGTGCATTAGAAATTCCTTTAAGGAAAGAGGGGCCTGGTGAATGGCGATTGGATTTGGAGCAGGTTACTCAAGATCAGGATTTGGTTTTTAGCGCCTTAAATTATGATAGTAAAGTACTTAGAGTAAGGGTATTAGAAAGTCCTGCGGTAAGTGCTTTGCGTTTAAGAGTGGTGCCCCCTAAGTATACGGGTTTAGAGACTCAGGAACTCAATTTGGCACCAGAGCTGCGTTTCGCGGAAGGGTCTCAATTAGAGTTTATGGCGGTAGGCCTAAGGGCGACCAAAGAGCTGCTATTGATGGATGAAGGAAAGAGTTATGGTTTCGAAGATCAAACCTTGGATTTGAAGCTAAGGAAGGATTTGAACTATGATCTGATAGCTAAAGGGGTGGAGTTGGAAAAGACCTTATTGAAGGCAGCTCGCATACGGGTTATCAAGGATCAGAAGCCGGAAATAGCGGTAATTTACCAAAAGGACAGTCTCTTGCCCAATAGCTTTTGGGCCCGCATGGATTTTCAAGACGATTATGGATTTACTCGCTTGGAGCGTCATATTGAAGCCGGCAACTGGAAGCAAGTAGATGTGCTGGAGCTTGGGGATATATACGACCGCTTGAGCCTAGACACTTTGGCCAAAAGAGGAGCTGATCTGAGGGTTTTTTATCGAATCTGGGATAATGATGCCGTTAATGGTCCGAAATACAGCGATTCCCCGTCAATGACCATTGATGTTTTAAGCGAGGAGGAAAAGGAGCAGAATTTAAATGCTCGTTTGCAAGACTTTCGGAAAACTTTGCAAGAACAGCGCTCTGAGAGAGCCTCTTTTCAAGAAAGCCTCAAGGAGATCAATCGATCGTTTAATGAACAAAAGAATTTAGCGTGGCAAGAGCGTCAAGAGATAAAGGAATTACTCAAGAGATTAAGGGATAATCAAGAGAAGGTCGCCGCACAGAAGGAGAAGTTAGAAGAGGATCTAAAAGAACTAAAGGCGGAACCGGAGCAAAAGAAGGAGGTAGAAAAGAGGCTGGATGAAATGAAGCAGGAGGATGACCAATTAAAAAAGCTTCGGGAGGAAATTGAAAAGTTAATGGAGGATTTGGACCTAAATAAAATGCAGGAAAAGCTCCAAGAACTACAGGAAGAAAATAAGCAGCAGTTGCGCCGAGAAGATCGACTGGAGGATATGTTAAAGGACCTAATGTTTCAAAGGGATCTATTGAAGGAAACGCAGCGACTGAAGGACTTGGCAGAGCAATTGAAAAAGATGTCACAATCGGCCGAAGAGCAGAATAGTGAAGCACTAGAGGACGTGAAAAAGCAGATGGAAAAGTCCTCTGAGAAGCTTTCGGAGATGGCTGAAGATAACAAGCAGCTGAAGGATAAAATAGAGTCATCCGAGTTTCAGGGAAATAAGGATAAGGCGAAAGAGGAGCTACAAAAGGCGCAACAGGAACTAAGTAAGTCAGACAAAAGTTCGGCTCAGCAAAGTGAAGAGGAAGCCTCTGAGAATATGGAGGAGTTGAGCGAATCATTGATGAGCCTGATGGCCTCTATGCAGAAACAAGCCTTGGAGGTGAATATGGAAAGCTTAAGAAGGATTCTAGAAAACCTTAAGCAGTTTAGTAAGGATGTAGAATCGAGTGGTCTTGAGATTAGCGACCTGGGGCGTCAGGACCCTCGATTTAGGGATTTATTACGAGAGCAAAGTCGCCTTATGGCGGGATCAAAGGTGATCGAAGACAGTTTGGTGGTTTTGAGCGAAAAGGCTCCTCAAGTGAAGGAAACGGTTTTTAAGGAATTAGCGGAGATGCAAGGGGCTTTGGCAAAAGCACAAAAGGAACTGCAGGAACAAGGAAAGGCTAAGGCTAGTACGGAACATCAGTATAGCATGATGGCTGCAAATAATTTGGCACTATTGTTAGATGAAAGCCTGCAGAATATGATGAGTATGATGGCTCAGAAGCAAAAGGGGAATCAGAATTGCGAGAAGCCGGGTAATGGAAAACCTAAGCCGGGTCAAATGTCTGAGAAGTTATCTCAGATGGGCAAGAAGGTTCAAAAACTGGAGAAAGGTAGCCAAGATGGAAAGGGGAAAGAAGGGCAAGGAAAGGAGATGGCTGAGATATTGGCGGAACAGGAAGCTTTACGGGAAATGTTGATGGAAATGGAAGAGGGTTCAGCGGGCTCTATGGGTAATAAGGCGAAAATGCTTGAGGACCTGGATAAAATGGAGGACGCGGTGTTAGATAAAGATTTTAGTGCCTTCAAAGAGCGGTTTAAGCGCATAGAGACCCGAATGTTGGAAAGTGAGAAAGCTTTAGAGGAGCGTAAACAAAAGGAAGAAAGAGAAGCGGAGAGAGCGGAGGATAAGAGAATGAAGCAAGGGGAACAGATACCCAAGCAATTCAAAGAGCAAGAACCAGGCTTGGATCGATACCGATTAAGAGGTTTAAAGCTGAATGAGTTTTATTATGAGCTGGGTAGGCGTTAAATTCGATGGTCTAGTGCCGGATTGGTTGGACCAAAGACGGGAGCAAATATCTATATGGCTCCAGAGCTGCATTGAGGAAAGAGATTATTCTTTAGCGGAACTCAACTATTCGTTTCTGAGTTCAGATGAAATCCGGCAGAAGAATGTTGCTCTGTTAGAACACGATTATGCCACCGATATAATTACCTTAGATCATAGTGAAGGTAGAAAGCGTTTGCGAATCGAGATGTTTATTGGTATAGATGAGATTTCGGCATATGCGGAGGAGCAGCATCTTGATTTTGATCAAGAACTATGTCGCGTATTGGTTCATGGTGTTTTGCATTGTATGGGCTGGAATGATGACACCATAGAGGCAAAGAATTTAATGCGGAAAGAAGAGGATAAATGCTTACTTTCGCGGCCCAAATAATTGAAATTCAATCAGCTATACTGTTTCACGTGAAACGCTATTTATGATTAACGAGGAATATGATGTTGTTGTAGTAGGAGGTGGCCATGCTGGTGCGGAAGCGGCGGCAGCGGCGGCTAATCTTGGGGTTAAGACCTTGCTGATTACCATGAACCTCCAAACTATTGGCCAAATGAGCTGTAACCCTGCTATGGGCGGAATAGCCAAAGGCCAGATCGTTCGGGAAATCGATGCACTGGGTGGATTAAGCGGGATCATTAGTGATAAGACCGCAATCCAGTTTCGAATGCTAAATAGGAGTAAGGGTCCTGCGATGTGGTCGCCCAGGGTGCAATCGGATCGATGGCGCTTTGCGGAGGAGTGGCGATTAGCCTTGGAAGCAATACCGACCTTGGATTTTTTCCAGGATATGGTGATAGATCTGGAAGTGAGAAATGATAAGATTGTTGCGGTTCATACCGGGATGGGTGTGCGGGTGGCGGCCAAGAAGGTGATCCTAACTAATGGTACTTTCTTAAATGGATTAATTCACATTGGTGAAAAGAATTATGGTGGCGGGAGAGCCGGTGAACGTGCCGCTACGGGAATAACTGAGCGTTTAGTGAATTTGGGCTTTGAATCCGGTCGAATGAAGACAGGTACACCGCCCAGGGTAGATGGACGTAGTTTGGATTATTCCAAGATGGAGGAACAAAAGGGGGATGGAATTCCTGAGAAGTTTTCTTTTTCGTCTCAAACCTCACCTCTAAAGGAGCAAAGGAGTTGCTACATTACCTATACTAGCCCTGCGGTACACGACGAGTTAAGGAAAGGCTTTGATCGTAGTCCCATGTTTAACGGAGCGATAGAAAGCACCGGACCGCGCTATTGTCCTTCTATTGAGGATAAAATTGATCGATTTGCGGACAAAGATCGGCATCAGATATTTGTGGAGCCAGAAGGCTGGAATACGGTGGAGATTTATGTTAATGGTTTCAGTACAAGCTTACCTCAGGAGGTGCAGGAAACCGCACTTCGTATGGTGGAAGGATTTGAAAATGTGAAGATCTTTAGGCCTGGTTACGCGATCGAATACGATTATTTTCCACCTACTCAGCTAAAACATAGTCTAGAGACCAAGTTGGTGGAGGGTTTATACTTCGCGGGCCAGATCAATGGTACCACCGGTTATGAAGAAGCTGCCAGTCAAGGTTTGATGGCAGGAATTAATGCAGCACGATCAGTTCAAGCTCAGGATCCGGTGGTATTGTCCAGGGACCAGGCTTACATAGGAGTATTAATTGATGATCTTATCACCAAGGGCACCGAGGAGCCATACCGAATGTTTACCTCTCGGGCAGAGTATCGTATTTTGTTGAGGCAGGATAACGCTGATGAAAGGCTTTCTCCATTAGGACATGAAATAGGTTTGTTAAGCGATGAAAGGCTCGAGGAGTTTCACGTGAAACAATCGAAAACCAATGAGCTTTTGGAGTTTATCAAAGATCTTTCGGTAAGCCAGGAAGAGATAAATCCAATACTAATTGCGAAGGAGCTTAGTCCCATTAGGCAGACATTGAAGTTAGCGAAGGTTTTGAGTCGTCCTCAACTGGGCTTTAAGGATTTCGAAGATTTGGAATCTTTAAAGCTTTTCGTTCAGAATGGCGATATAAAGCAAGAAAATATAGATCAGGCAGAGATTTCTCTTAAGTATGCTGGGTACATTTCTAAGGAGAAGGATAATGCCGCAAAAATTGATCGTTTAGAGGATTTAAAAATTCCGAAGGATTTTGACTACGCAAGGTTGAAGTCTTTGTCTTATGAGGCCAAAGAAAAGTTAATCAAACAACAACCAGCCACCATTAAGGAAGCGAAGGGTATTAGCGGAGTTAGCCCTGCAGATATTTCTGTGATGCTTGTATATATGGGGCGTTAGTTTCACGTGAAACATGCATCAAATTGACAACTGTCCGGTATGTGGAAATGCCGAGAATAAGGAAGTGCGTAAAGCGCCGTATTACCGAGGGGAGAAGGAGTACTTTAAAATTGTGGAGTGCGAGGCTTGTGGATTTTGGTTCACAAATCCATCCCCAAGAGGGGGGGAGCTTGCAGCCTATTACGAAAGTGAGGATTACGTAAGTCACACTGACGGTAAGGGAGGTCTGATGGATTTTGTTTATCGCCAAGTACGCAGTTTAGCGATAAGGTCTAAGTTAAGCTTGGTGAATAGCTACTCAAAATCGAAGGGAACCTTAATTGATTTTGGTGCTGGAACAGGAGCTTTTCTATCGGCGGCCAAGGAAAATGGTTGGAACACGGTTGGATTTGAACCATCGGAGATAGCTAGAAATAATGCCGCTAAAAGAGGATTGGACCTTAGAGACCCAGGTTTGAGAGAGCAGATTGAGAACTCCGAGGTAGATGCTTTTACCCTGTGGCATGTTTTAGAGCATATCCCGGATCTGAATGAAAGCCTGGAATATTTTTATCAACGCTTGAAGCCTGGAGGTCATTTGTTCGTTGCTGTGCCTAATCATGAGTCTGCGGACGCTAAATACTATCGCAATCATTGGGCCGCTTTAGACGTTCCCTTACATCTTTGGCATTTTGCGAAAGCAGATATCGAGGCTTTGGCTCAGAAACATAATTTCCAACTAAGGGAGGTGCGAAATATGCCTTTTGATAGTTTTTATGTGTCTCTTTTGAGTGAAAAACTTCTTTGGGGTAAGGGGAGGCCTATTCAGGCTCTTTGGCAGGGTTTGAAATCCAATTTAAGTGGAGCTAAGTCTAAGAATATGAGCTCTTTAATCTATGTGCTTCGGAAGAATTAGGCTTCTTCTTTAATGCGTAGCAGATTACTGAACTTAAAAGAGGCATCGGAGAGGATAATTTTGACATTTCCGTTTCTCGAAATGTCGAAAATAGCTTTGTCCAATACCTCTAAGGCCATTTTTGCGTTTTTTGGGTGTAAAACCGACGCAAATCCAGCCAGTTTAAAAGACAATCTCTCGTAGATTGGGTGAGAGGGGCCCGTCGCCTCAGTTTTGGCCTTAAAAGCGATCTGAAGCGTTTGTAGAAAAAAACGAAGCGCTTCTTTTTGCGATTCTTTGTCTAAAGCATTGAATTCATCCACAAAAGCAAAAATCTCTTTCACTTTAGCACTGTAGCAGCCGCGCATCCAGTTTTGGAACAATTGACCATAGTTCAAATAACGCTCGCTGTCTTCGGCGATCTTTAAGGCGTGAACTATATTTCCTTCCGATACCGAAGCGGCGCTTTGGGCCGATACAGAACTTAGTCCTTGCGACTCCAGGTATTGGACCAGTTCCTTTTCCTTTGGTCTGGGTATATATAATTTTTGGCAGCGGCTGGTGATGGTCTGCAATAATTTTTCAGGATCCTCACTTACGAGAATGATTAAGCTATCCCCACTAGGTTCTTCTAGAGTCTTAAGTAATTTATTGGCCGCAGAGCCATGTAAATATTCTGGTAGGTAAATTATAAGAAATTTACTTTTTCCCGCATAACTTTTAAGAGTAAGCTTCTGGATGATTCGAGCGCTTTCGTCTACGTTTATCTGGGCCTGCTTATTGGATACATCTAAATTATTCAGCCAGTCACTGAGTTCGAAGATGGTGTGCTCGGAGATAAAGTTGATCCAGTCCTTTTGGAAATATTCGCAATTCAAAGTACGTGGCGCACCGGCCACGCGCGAGAAAGGAAAACTGAAATGCAGGTCAGGGTAGCTTAACTTTTCGAATTGCTTGCAGGCGCTGCATAGCCCGCAGCTGTCGTCTTCACGCGGATTTTCGCAAGCTAGATATTGAGCATAAGCCAAAGCTAAAGCAAAGCTAGCCGTACCGGAGCGACCGTGGAATAGTTGAGCGTGGCTATTTCTACCTCGATGCACGGAGTCCAGCAGGTGCTGCTTTTCTTCAGCTAAACCTGGAATATCTTTTAATAGCATGCTAACGGTTTTTAAATATGTCCTGCGTAATTTCGCAGTAAAATTAAGATAAATGCCAAGCTTAGAGTCTTTAGATTTAAATGGGAAGAGAGTTTTAGTAAGAGTAGACTTTAATGTTCCTCTTAACGACCAGGGTAAAATTACCGACGATAGCCGCATGCAGGCGCACCTTCCTACTATAAATACTATTATCGAAAAAGGAGGAAGACCGATCTTAATGTCGCATTTAGGTCGCCCTAAAGAGGGCCCAAGCCCTGAGTTTTCATTGGGCCAAATACGGGGTCACTTAGAAGAGATTAGTGGCAAAAAGGTGCAGTTTATAAACGATTGCATTGGCGAGGAGGTTATCAGTGTATCTAAACAACTACCAGAAAATCAGGTGCTTATGCTGGAAAACCTGCGTTTCCACAAGGAGGAAACCAAAGGGGATCGCGATTTTGCCGCTGCTTTGGCTCAGGTTGGAGACATCTATGTAAATGATGCCTTTGGAACGGCCCATAGGGCGCATGCCTCTACTGCAGTTATCGCAGAGTATTTTAAAGGGAAGAAGGCCTTTGGCCATGTTTTAAAGAGTGAGATCGATAATGTAAATAAGGTCTTGAAGGGAGGCGTAAAGCCGGTTACAGCCATCGTTGGCGGAGCAAAGGTTTCGTCTAAGATCTCTGTTTTAGAAAACCTATTGGACCGAATCGATAATTTGGTAATTGGCGGAGGAATGGCTTTTACCTTTATCAAGGCCCAAGGAGGGAGCACCGGAAATAGCCTTATTGAAGATGATTATTTAGACACGGCCTCTAAGATCTTGGCTAGCGCGAAGGCCAAGGGGGTAGAGGTGTTTTTACCTGTAGATAGCAAGGTGGCTAATTCCTTTAGCAATGATGCGGAAACAAAGTTCACCCCATCGAATGATATTCCTAAAGGTTGGATGGGCTTGGACGCAGGCCCCGAAAGCATCAAGGCTTTAGAGCCCGTCTTACTTAATTCAAAAACCATTTTGTGGAACGGCCCGCTTGGCGTATTCGAATTCGAAAACTTTGCTGATGCGACCAAGGCCGCCGGAGAGCTTATCGTTCAAGCAACAAAGCAAGGAGCATTTAGCCTAGTGGGCGGAGGTGATTCGGTAGCGGCCATCAAGAAGTTTGATATGGCCTCGGGCGTGAGCTATGTAAGTACAGGAGGAGGCGCCATGTTGGAATTCCTCGAAGGTAAAACTCTTCCTGGAGTGCAGGCTATTTTAGATTAGTCGGCGTCTTTGATCAAGTATTGCTTGTCGGTCATTTCCTCAAAACCGATCTCTTCGGCTATTTGGTTACCGTAACCAAGAAATTTCTGATATACTTGACTTTCCCGTAAGGTTGACTTCTGAAATAAGGTGCGGTTCTTCTGAATACGATTAAGGAAATAACAAATACCAATAAGCAATACCACCCATTTAAAACCGCCAAAAAGTGCCCCAAGAATGCGGTTTATACCGTTAAGTGCAATCAATTTAAGCGTGCGGGTGAGAAGGCTTGCGAGGGCGTTTATAAGTAAGATGGTGGCGAAGAAGACAACCACGTAGGAGATGATACGCAGCTCAAAATCGACCTCTTTAAAGTAGATGGTAAAGTATTTAAAAACCTTATCGGCTAATATGTAGGAAGTCAAGGCTCCTAGAAATATTCCTAAAATTGCAGCTAATTCGCGTATAAAGCCTTTCATAAAGCCGCGGATTAGACCGAAAACGATCGGAGCGAGTAGAATAATATCAAGTGTAGTGTAGTTCAAGGCCTAGTGCTTTGGCTGTGGAAAGATAAAGACATTTTATTGAAAAAATGTTAGATCAAGAGAATAGAAATAAGTGGAATAAAATACTAAGCTTTGTAAAAGAGCGCTTTAGTGATGGTGAGGAACCAGATCTTGATGCAGTATTATTCTTAATCGGGGTTCGGGAACTTGGTGTCCCCCCAAAGCGAAAGTTTAAAAAGGATCAAAAGCTCGGTTTACTGCACATTGCAATTTGCCGATTGCTTACGCCTTATGGATACTACGAATTACAAAGTGTAGATCAAGATGGCTGGCCTCACTATGAGCTCAAAAAAAAGCTCCCCTTTCTAAAGCCAGGAGAGCAAAGTATTTTGATGAAAGAAGCGGTGATTCGTTACTTCGACGAGGAAGTCTGGTAGCGACTAACGGTCGAAAGAACAGCCTATTAAGAGGGTATCATAAGGCTGAATATATACCGTTTTAATCACAGTTTCATTAGGGATAAGACGTACTTCGGAACAACCGATCCAGGTATAATCTGGTCTTGTACCTCGGCTGGCGCGGATACTTAACGTAGCGGCCTTATCGTATTCCAGTTCCACTTCACCATTTTCATTGGTAACTCCGTCTATCCAAAC
>CBFHJH010000006.1:8274-21027 GCA_965656185.1 Croceimicrobium sp. | reverse complement strand
CGAGTTAAAAGAAGGAGCTGAATCAAAAATTGATCTAGGTCCGAAGCAAGATTTAAGTCGTCCAGCTAACTTTCAAGCCTTAGGCTCTCGCCATCCGGTGAACCTGGTAAAAAATGAAATTGTGGGGATCTTTAAACGCATTGGCTTCAATGTGTCTGAAGGCCCTGAGATAGAAGACGACTGGCATAACTTTTCGGCGCTCAACTTTCCCGAAGAGCATCCGGCCCGCGATATGCAGGATACTTTTTTCGTAGCGAAGGACCCCGATTGGGCCCTGCGCACTCATACCTCGAGTGTGCAGGTGCGGGTAATGGAAAATGAAAAACCCCCGATTCGCACGATTTCTCCAGGGCGAGTTTTTAGAAACGAGGCCATATCAGCCCGCTCACACTGTTTTTTCCATCAAATTGAGGGATTATATATCGACAAGGGAGTAAGCTTCTCAGACCTCAAGCAAACGTTGCTTTTTTTCGCGCGCGAATTCTTTGGCCCCGACACTAAAATTAGATTGCGCCCCTCTTACTTCCCTTTTACCGAACCGAGCGCCGAAATGGACGTTTATTGGGGTCTAGAAAATGAAAGAGACTACCGGATGACCAAAGGAACTGGATGGTTGGAAGTATTAGGCTGTGGGATGGTAGATCCGAATGTTTTGAAGAACAACGGTATTGACCCAGAGGTGTACACCGGATTCGCTTTTGGAATCGGGGTAGAGCGTATTGCCCTGCACCGTTATCAAATTCCGGATATCCGTATGTTGTTCGAGAATGACCTGCGTTTCTTAGAGCAGTTTAAAGCAGCTTATTAATAGCGCTGGCAAGCTTTCGGTCTTTATCGGTGATAGTGTTACCGGCATCATGGGTGCTGAGCCGCAGGTGTACCCGATTATACACATTTTGAATTTCTGGGTGGTGTCCTAGTTTTTCGGCCACTAAGGCCACCCTATTTAAAAAGCTAAAGGCCTCGATGAAGTCTTCGAATTGAAAACTTCTTTCGAGGCCATTATTTTTTTCTTCCCAATTATCAATCTTCATCAATACTTGCAATTTTTAGCATGTTAGTCATGCCTTTTTCGTGTATTGGCATGCTCGCAATCTTGATTACCAAGTCACCTTCGCTCACAATATTTCTGTCTTTTACGATCTCTTTGATATCGGCAAAGGTTTCGTCGGTACTTACCATCTTATCATAATAAATACCGCGCACACCCCAAAGTAAACTCATAGTATTTAGGATACTTCGGTTAGCTGTAAACATAATGATCGCAGTTTGCGGGCGGTGGGCGGAGATCTTAAAAGCGGTGTAACCACTAAAGGTCATAGTTAGAATTGCGGCAGCCCCAACCTGATCAGCAATTTTACTAGCATTGTAGCAAATGGAATCAGTAATAAAACGCTTATTGCGATAGCGAGGAGGGTTCTCTTCTTGCACCTGAACCTGGCCGCTTTCCTCAACGTGGGCAATGATCTTACTCATTGCTTCGATTACCTCTACCGGGTTTTTTCCTACCGAAGTTTCACCACTTAGCATTACCGCATCGGCACCATCTAAAACTGAGTTAGCCACATCGTTTACCTCGGCCCGGCTGGGGGTAAGGTTTTCGATCATGCTTTCCATCATTTGGGTAGCGATAACAACTGGTTTCGCGGCGAGGTGACACTTATTCACGATCATCTTTTGGATCAAAGGAACTCCCTGCATGGGAACTTCAACCCCCAAATCGCCTCGTGCTACCATAATACCGTCGGAAGCTTCGATGATCTCATCGATCTCTACCACTGCCTCCGGTTTTTCGATCTTACTGATGATATGACAAGGAGCGTTGTTCTTTTGGAGAATATCGCGCAGCTCATAGACATCATTCGGGTTTCGAACGAACGACAGAGCAACCCACTCCACCTGACATTCCATGGCCACTTCAAGGTCGGCCAAGTCCTTATCGGTTAAACAAGGCAAAGAAATACGGGTGTTGGGTAGGTTAACCCCTTTTTTGGACTTTAGCGGACCTCCTTGAATGACCTTGGCTTCTACTTCATCAATCCCGTTGCTTTTTACTGCTTCCAGCAAGATCTTACCATCGTCGATCAGAATACGGTCTCCGGTTTTTACATCTCCGGCAAACTGGCGGTAGGTCATATAAACCTCCTTGGCACTTCCTTTTACCTCTTTATTGGTGAATTTCAGAATCTCTCCTGCCTTTAAGACAGCGCCTTCCTCTACTTCACCAACCCGAAGTTTAGGGCCCTGCAGATCCGCTAATACTGCAATATTGGTTTCTAGCTCCTCGTTCAAGCGACGCACTTTGTCTACGATCTTCCGGGCATTGTCATGATCGCTATGCGAAAAGTTAATTCGGAACACGTTTACACCAGCTTCAACCATCTTCTTCATGATTTCGTAATCGCTCGATGCCGGGCCAAGAGTGGCTACTACTTTCGCTTTGTTATAGGCCATGGTAATATTTTTGGTTTTTGTTTAGTCTATTTAAATAACTTTCGCTCAGCGCTTTAACTAGGCTTACTGAGGGGTGTCTCTTAAGCTTCTCCTGCACTTCGTGTAAAAATGACACCTTTTGGTTTTCACCCTCAAACCAAAGAAAAAAATTGAAACCCTCCGGTGCATTCAGCCAATTTTTTTCGGCTTCAGCCTTCGAGCCAAAGAGGTCCAAGGTCTGCGGACCGCTGCTCTCGCTGCGATAAGAACGATTTGCCACCAGTTTCCATTCGATCTCCCTTAGCGGGTCTACGCAGCTGTAAATTGGGTAAAAAAAGCGACTTTGCTTAAAGTCTTGGTAGAGATCTTCTGAATGACGCTGAAATTTGAAATAATCCAAGGCATTAAGCTCATAGCAAAGGCTTAAAGGTCCCAAGGAGCTATGGATACCAAATGCACTTTCAATGGGGCTTTCTAAGTCTTCGAGACTTAACTTATACTTCGGCATAGGGCAAATTTAGCCCAATATAAGCTTCTTTTGCCGCTGCCTCTTCGGCCTTTTTTTTGGTGGCACCAGATCCTTCGCCTAATTTTTGTTGCTGATTGAAGCAGGCCACGTAATACACCGGGTTATGGCTTTGCCCTTCAGTATTCAGCAACTCGAAACGAATATTCTTCTTCGACTTTTGGCCCCACTCCAAAACGGCACTTTTAAAAGAGGTGAGTCGTAAGCTCACCTTTTCCAGATCTAGGTTCTTAAGGATCTTATGTTCTAGAAAACTCTGACAGGCAGCGTAGCCATGATCTAGATATAGGGCGCCAATTAGAGCCTCGAAGGCATCGCCATTTAAGGACTTGGCGCGAGTCCCTTTACTGGGAGTGTATTTTAATAATTTGATCAGCTCCAGCTCTTCGCCCAATTCATTGAGGTGTCTGCGGCTCACAAGTTTACTGCGTAAGGTGGTGAGGTAGCCTTCTTCCTTATTAGGGTATACTCGGTAGAGGTAATCGGTAATAACCGCACCTAAGATCGCATCGCCCAAAAACTCCAGGCGCTCATTATTTTCTTTAAGACCATGGGGGGTTTCACGGCCTACGGAACTATGGGTAAAGGCTAGGCGATAGACCTTTTCCTTCCGGGCGGGAAAGCCGGTAATTGCCTCGATTTGGAGCAAAAAATTCCCGCCTTTTGAGGGGCGGGAATAGAGTTTTTTCAAAAAAGAAAACATCAAGCGGAAAGCTAATTAACTCAACTTACGGAATAATACAGAGGCATTATGTCCGCCAAAACCAAAGGTATTGCTAATTGCTGCGCGAACTTCACGCTCTTGAGCTTGATGGAAAGTAAGGTTCAGTTTGGAGTCGATCTCCGGATCGTCGGTAAAGTGATTTATAGTAGGCGGAATCACATTGTTTTGTATCGACAGAATGGCTGCGATTGCTTCAATGGCACCAGCTGCACCTAATAAGTGTCCGGTCATGGACTTAGTAGAGCTGATATTTAGTTTATAAGCATCTTCGCCAAACACTTCCTTAATGGCTTTCAATTCAGCCACATCTCCTAATGGAGTAGAAGTACCGTGTACATTAATGTAATCCACCTCATCAGGACGCATACCCGCTTCCTCCAAGACTTGCTTCATCACTCCTTTAGCTCCTGCTCCATCTGGGTGTGGTGCGGTAATGTGGTGCGCATCGGCACTAATACCAGAGCCAGTGATTTCTGCATAGATTTTGGCACCGCGTGCCTTAGCGTGCTCATAGTCTTCCAGAACAATACAACCGGCGCCTTCTCCCAAAACAAAGCCATCGCGGTCCTTATCGAAAGGACGACTGGCAGATTCGGGGGATTCGTTCCGAGTGCTTAGAGCGTGCATGGCGTTAAAACCACCCATACCAGCTTCATTAACCGCCGCTTCACTTCCGCCTGCTAGGCAAACAGAAACTTTACCCAATCGGATATAATTGTAGGCGTCGATAATAGAGTTGGTAGAAGACGCGCAAGCTGAAACGGTAGAATAGTTAGGACCGCGGAAACCATATTTGATACTGATATGACCTGGGGCCAGATCAGCGATCATTTTTGGAATGAAAAAGGGATTGAAACGTGGCGTTCCGTCACCTTTGGTAAAGTTCATACACTCTTCCAAAAAGGTATCCAAGCCGCCAATGCCTGAGCCCCAAATTACTCCAATTTTATCCGGGTCGGTAGCAATACCCTCAATGCCTGCATCGGCAACAGCCTGATCGGCTACTACCAAAGCATATTGAGTAAAGCGATCCATTCTACGCGCCTCTTTGCGATCGATGTAATCTTTTACATCAAAATCTTTGAGCTCGCATGCGAACTGAGTTTTGAACTTTTCAGGGTCAAAACGGGTGATTCGGGCCGCACCGCTCTTGCCTGCTAGCAGAGACTGCCAGTAGGTGTCGACGTCGTTTCCGATAGGAGTTAGAGCTCCTAGTCCAGTTACTACAACCCTTTTCAGTTCCATAGGAATCTTACTTCTTAGCTTCTTCGATGTAAGCTACTGCTTGACCTACAGTGGTAATGTTTTCAGCTTGATCGTCTGGAATTTGAATATCGAATTCTTTTTCGAATTCCATGATCAATTCTACGGTGTCAAGAGAGTCGGCACCTAAATCGTTGGTGAAGCTAGCTTCGTTGGTAACTTCGTTTTCGTCTACTCCTAGCTTATCTACGATGATAGCTTTTACTTTAGAAGCAATGTCTGACATGATAATTTATTTAAAATTATAAGCTGCAAAGAAAGGAAATAAATCAAAAAGCAGCGAGCTTTGTAATTAATTTAGACGCCAAAGAGAATCTTTGTATTTTCGTTTCGATAATAGATGCCATGAAGAATATTGTAGTCCTAGCTTCCGGCTCGGGCACCAATGCGGAGAATATCGTCCGCTATTTCGAAGATAGTGACCTGGCTAGAGTGCGAGCTATCATTACTAATAGCAAGAATGCGGGGGTAATCGACCGCGCCAGAAAGCTTGGCGTTTCCTGCATCGTTTTATCCAATGCGGAAGTCGAAGATGGCACGCTGCAGGCTAAATTAGAGAGTCTGCGTTGCGACCTTGTGGTGCTTGCCGGCTTTTTGCGAAAGATCCCTGGCGACTTGATTCAAGCCTTTGAACAGCGCATTATTAATATTCATCCAGCTTTATTGCCAGATTATGGCGGTCCCGGGATGTACGGCAAATACGTGCATCAGGCGGTGGTAGAAAACGAGGATGAAGTTTCTGGAATCACCATTCACTACGTAAACGAAAACTACGATGAGGGTGAAATTATCTTTCAAGAAGAAGTAGAAGTCGATTACGAAGACAGCTGGGAAGACGTAGAATACAAAGTTCGTGAGCTGGAATACAAGCACTATCCTTCTGTAATCGAATATTTGCTCCCTAATATTTAATGGTCATTTATCTGTACACCGATGGCGCGGCTAAGGGCAACCCTGGTCCGGGTGGCTACGGCATTGTGCTCGAGGCCGGTAAACACCGGAAAGAGCTCTCGGAGGGCTTTCGTCGCACCACCAATAATCGCATGGAGCTCCTGGCCGTAATCGAAGGCCTAAAGGCCTTAAAGAAAGAAGGTATGAGTGTGGAAGTGGTTTCCGATTCTAAATATGTAGTGGATGCCATAAATAAAGGCTGGCTGAGATCTTGGGTACAAAAGGGCTTTAAAGGCAAGAAGAACGTGGACCTTTGGAAGCAACTCTTGCCCTTACTAAAAAAGCACCGGGTTAACTTTCACTGGGTAAAAGGCCATAATGATCATCCCCAAAATGAGCGTTGTGACCGTTTAGCGGTAGCAGCCAGTGAAGGCCCTAGACTACTTATAGACCAAGGCTACGAGGCTAGCGAAGGGATGCTTTAAAATAGGATGTACTCCTGAGGGTCTACGGGATAAGCGTTATACCAAAGCTCAAAGTGCAGATGTGGACCGGAGCTTAGTTCGCCTGAATTACCAATAATGGCAATTGGTTCGCCCGCCGATACTTCTTCTCCTTGCTGCTTGAGTAAAGCAGAATTGTGTTTGTAGACTGAAATGAACTTATCGGCGTGTTGGATGATGAGCACATAACCCGTTTCAGAAGTCCACTCGGCAAATAAAACTCTCCCGTCTTGAGCGGCTTTGATCACCTCGTTTTCTTTCGCAACAATATCAATGCCCAAGTGCTCTTCATTGGGGTTGAAGTTATTGATAACTAAACCTTTTAAAGGGTTAAAGAAGTTTACACTTTCTATATTCAGTCGGGGTGATCCGTCGACCGGAACACTGAAGCGTTCTTCATCCTCTACCAATTTGCGCAGTAAAGAGTCTTCTTTAGAAACAGATTCTTGCAGGCGCACTTTTTCCAAGCTGTCTACCACACTCGAGTCGCTCAGGTCCAATGGCGGTTTTCCTTCGATTATTCCCTTGATGTTTTCTAAATAGAGACTATTAAAGGCAAGTTGTTCTGAAATGCTGTCGGTAACCTGACTTAGCTCAAAGGCCTTCTTTTTTAAACTGGTACTTGAATAGCCCGGAATATATTCGCGCAGTGGCGTAAAGGCGATGAGAAGGGTGGTACCGGCAATTAATAGAATTGCCGACAAACCGGTAAGAACAAAGACATTGAGGCGGCTTAGCTTAAAAGATAACTTCTCCTCAAAAGTGTCATCGTTTAAGATCACTAAGCGGTATTTATTCTTCAGCTTAGTGAGAAGCTTTTTATTTTCCTTCTTGTCCATTGCCATGGCCACAAATATCTTAAAAATTGAACGCCTCCCTTACAATTTTGGGCTGAGAGGCTTTTTCTTAACAGGAATTTCGCGAAGGATAAGGCTTAGAAACTAGATTACAATATTTTTGCGCTTTAAAAGTTATTCCAACCCACACCTATATACGTTCAATTCCTTGCGACTGCTCAGAGCCTTACTCCTACTCTTTATCTCCCTTCTTTTGGTAACTTCTTGTTCCCGAGAAAAGGACCTCTTTAGCGCGCGCTTTTATCACCGCATGGTGAGTAAGTACAATATCATCTTTAACGGCGAGCAGGCATTGTTAAAAGCACAAACCACGCTTAAAACCCAGCATCAAGACGACTTCGATAAGTTATTGCCCATATATATCGAGGGTACCGAGCAAAGCGTATCAGGCGTTAAGCCCGACCTAGAAAAGGCGATCGAAAAAGGTACGAAGACCATTACGCGCCATTCGATGATGATCAAGAATGAGCAGAAAAACACTTACATCGACGATGCTTATTTATTGATCGGAAAAGCGCGTTACTACAATCGCGAGTACATGCTGGCCCTAGAAACATTTAATTATACCATTCAGGAGTTCAAAGACCCTAGAATTAGGGCTGAGGCTGAGTTATGGGCGGCAAAGACCGAAACAGCCCTGGGTAATTATCTAGCCGCTCAAGCGCGCTTTGAAAAGCTCTACAGCGATCGCAAGCTTTCAGAATATCTCGACGCCGACGTTTATGGTTCCTTTGCGGCCTTAGAGATCGACCAAGACCGGTATCTGAACGCCTATCAGCTATTGATCCAAGGGGCAGAAAAAACCAGCCAAAAAGCGCAAGAAGTACGCTGGCTGTACATCTGCGGACAGCTCCAAGCCACTCTAGGCAACGATTATGAGGCCAGTCAGCTCTTTTTAAGAGTGATAAAAAAAGGACCGCCTTACGAACTGCTATTCAACGCTCAGCTTAGTAGAGCACGCAATTACGACGTAGATTTGATGGATCCTCAGGAGGCCTATGAGGATTTGGAAAAAATGTTGCGCGACGAAAAGAACTACGATAACCGCGACCGTATTTATTACGTGATGGCCGAAGTGGCGCATAAGCTGGACGAATACGAAGATCGTGACCATTTCTTAAACCGCTCCTTGCGGGTTAGCACAAAAAATGACAAACAAAAGGGCTTGAGTTACCTCTGGCTGGGTGAAATACGCTTCGACGAGAAGAAGTACGAAGACGCCCAAGCCTATTACGATAGCTGTTATCAATTCCTGCCAGCAGACCACCCCAAATATAAAACAGTAGAAGTGCTTAAAAATAGCCTAGGTCGCTTGGTAGATAATTTGAATACGATCGCATTACAGGATAGCCTGCAAGCCTTGGCCGCTCTTTCGCCTAAGCAACAATTAGCGGCAGCGGAGAAGGTGATCGAACGCATCAAAGAAGAAGAGGAGGAAGCACGCGAAGCCGAGAATCGGGCCATGGAGCAACTGGCTTTTCAAAGCGGCCAAAACCGTGGTGGTGGTATGGCGGGCTTGGCCGGAGTGGGCAACGCCAATCAGCAGTTTTATTTTTATAACCCATCGCTTCGCTCCACTGGGGTCTCTAATTTCACACAAAAGTGGGGTAATCGAAAGCTGGAAGATAATTGGCGACGATCGGACAAATCGGTTAGTGTGCAAGATCCAGTAGCTGCCAATGGCGACGGAGCAAGCGATGCTGCAGGGGAGGAAGAAGAAAACCCCAAGTATGACCCCGAAACCTATTTAGTTAACATTCCGAACGACTCGGCCGCAATGCTGGAAAGCCACCGCTTAATCAAGGACGCTTTGTTCGATAATGCTTTGCTTTATAAAGAAGACATCGAAGACATGTCGGCTGCCGCTAAAACCATAGACGACCTGCTGGAGCGTTATGGTAATTTCCCAGGGCGCCCCAGGGCTTGGTATATTCTTTATCGAGTTTATGTTTTAATGCCCGATGAAGCCTTGGCCACCAAGTATAAAAACCTTATTTTATCCACTTACCCTGAATCCGAGTACGCTTATTTGATCCTCAATGAAGGCAAGAAGAAAATGACGGTAGATGAGTCAGAGGCCCTTAAAGCCTATGCTTCGGCCTACGCCAAGTACGAGGGTAAATCGTATCGCCAAGCTTTAGCCGTGACCAATGCTGCGATCGAGGACTTTGCCGATAGTCGCTTTGGTGCGAAGCTTTTATTACTCAAAGCGTATTGCCAAGGCGCTTTACAGCGGAAGGAAGACCTTATTAAAACTTTGAACGGAGTGGTTCATGCTTATCCCATGACCGATGAATCGGCTAAGGCGAAAGAACTGCTAGCGGTTTTAGACACTGAGCCGGCGGCAGCCGAGGGCTATACCGAAGAAGCGGCTAAAGGGCCGGGCTATCGTAGTGACTTCAACTCCATGCATCGCTACGTATTGGTCTTCCCAAACCAGAAGGCTAATGCCAATCAACTAACCATTAAGTTGACCGATTTCTGCAGTAAATACTTTCCTAACGATAAGCTGATCACCAAGAGCATTTTAATGGGTAGGGAGTATCAAATCGTGATGGTGAGTGGCCTGGATAATAAAGTAAAGGGAGAAACATTTATCAACACCCTTAATAATGAAAAGGCGCTCGAAAAAATGCTTTTATCGGTTGATTACAAACAATTTGTAATTTCGAACGCTAACTTTACGGACTTCTATAAGAATCAGGACTTAGAAGGCTATCAAAAATTCTACAAGGAAAATTATAAGTAAAAGGGGATGATCAAAAAAGGAAAAGAAGAAAACGTAGGCGCCCACAGCAGTAACCGAATTTTACAAGGAACGGCTATAGAAGGAAACGTAAGTTCTGACGGTGATTTTCGTGTGGATGGGGAAATTCAGGGGAATATTTCCATCAGCGGTAAGCTGGTCGTAGGCCAAAAGGGCAAAGTAAAAGGAGAGGTTAAATGCGGTTCGGCCACCATCTCCGGAAAATTAGAAGGAACCATCGTAGTAGACGAACTGCTTAACCTTGAAGAAACGGCTAATGTAAACGGTGATATCTTCACTGTGAAGCTTGCCATTGAGCCGGGAGCCGAGTTTAGCGGTTCTTGTAAAATGGGTGCCGTAGTGCGCGAAATAACCAAGAATGAAGGAGCCAAAGAAGGACAAGGAGCAGCTGAAAAAATCTCTTAACAGCTATCTTACCTACTCGGGTTTAGCTATTCAAATGGGGGCCCTAATTGCTTTGGGTGCTTATGGTGGCAAATGGCTCGACGCCGAGATGAGTTTAGCGAAACCCTGGTTCACCATTGTAGGTACTTTAAGTGGTATGGCTTTAGGCCTTTATCTGGTGCTAAGGCAAGTTAATTCCGAATAAATGTTGCAGCGCTTTCCCTCTCGAGCAATCTCCAGTCTATTTCTTTTCCTTGCGATAGCCTTCAGCCTTCACGCAATATATTTAAGTCAGGAAGGGATTGGATTAGGCAGCTATTTAACCTGGCAAGCCTATCTTTTTAATTTTATCGTGGCGTCGGTAATTTTATTTTTTTTACTCGCTTTACCAGCTAAACATCAGACTAATTTGGGCTTTGTTTTTATGGCGGGGAGCTTCTTTAAGTTTCTAATCTTCTTCTTATTCTTCTATCCTCAATATAAGGCCGATGGCGAGATGCAGGCGATTGAGTTTACTTCCTTTTTTGTGCCATATGCTATTTGCTTGAGCATCAAAACTTTTATCTTAATTCGACGTCTCAATCAGGCGGATTAAAGCCATTCTAAAATCTCACTAAAAAATCTGTAGGTGGCAAAGAGTAAATGTTTACTTTTGCGCTGATTTTTAAACGACCTCTGAACGCCGAGTTATGCAGATCAAAAGATTCGGATTCTTTAGCTTTTTCCTAGCCTTGACCATTTCTTGGTCGGCAAACGCTAGTGATGGCCATGATTCACACGAAGAACATGAAGAACATGGTGAAAAAAGCATTAAAGAACAGATTGATGAAGTAAAGGAACACCACCTCAAGGATAGCTACAGCTTCCACTTATGGGGTGATCACGCCAATGGTACCTCGGTTGAGTTCCCGCTGCCCGTGATCCTTTGGGATGAAGGAACCTTGCACTTCTTTATGTCATCAGAGTTCCATCATGCAGAGCATGAAACCGTGGAAAGCAAAGGTTCTCACTTCCGCTTATACCACAGCAAGATCTATAAAACCGACGCTGAAGGCACCATTCACTATGATGCAGAACATCATGTAACCAATGCCAAGCCGCTTGATTTTTCAATTACCAAGACGGTTTTCAGTACCATTCTAGTAGCTTTATTGACCATCTGGTTGTTCGTTTCGGTAGCGAAGGGTTATGATGAAAAGCGCGTACCAAGAGGGATTGCAAAATTCATGGAGCCTTTAGTAATCTTAGTGCGTGACGATATCGCTCGCCCGAATATAGGTGAGAAAGACTACAAGCGCTTCATGCCATATCTTCTAACCGTATTTTTCTTCATCTGGATCGCCAACCTTATTGGTCAAACGCCATTAGGGATTAATATTACCGGTAACATCGCTGTAACCTTAGGCTTAGCCCTAATTACTTTCTTTATGACCCAGTTTTCGGGCAAGAAGGACTATTGGGCACATATTTTCTGGATGCCAGGAGTACCTTATGTTATGCGCGTTGTATTGATGCCGATCGAGATTCTTGGATTATTCGTTAAGCCTTTCTCATTGATGATTCGTTTGTACGCGAACATCTTAGCCGGTCACGTGGTGATCATGAGTATTATTGGCTTGATTTTCATCTTTGGAAACTGGTTCGCAAGAGGAGCTTTCTTCGGATTGACTTTCTTCTTATCGATAATAGAATTGTTGGTTGCCTTTTTACAGGCCTATATTTTCACTATGTTATCTGCGCTGTACTTTGGTTCGGCCGTAGAAGAACATGATGATCACCATTAAGAGTTTATTAATTAATGCTTAAATCACACAAACCATGGAAATTCCAGCTATTGTAGGTGCAGGTTTGATCGTAATCGGTGCCGGTATGGGTATCGGTCGTATCGGTGGTTCCGCTATGGAAGCTATCGCTCGTCAACCTGAAGCTTCAGGTAAGATTCAGACTGCGATGATTATCGCTGCTGCACTTATCGAAGGTATCGGTTTCGCTGCTCTATTTGCAGTGTAAGAACCTTATTTTCCAAAGACCGCAGCGGTTGGCTGCGGTCTTTGGTAACTTAATTGCAACCGATTTAAAAAGTAACAGTGGAAAAGCTTATTAACGATTTTTCAGTTGGCCTATTCTTTTGGCAACTTTTATTGTTCATTCTCTTACTATTCGTACTGCGCAAGTACGCTTGGAAACCTATTTTAGGGGCGGTAGAAGATCGTGAGAAGAGCATCGAAGATGCCTTGGCATCAGCAGACCAGGCTCGTGAGGAGATGCAGAAATTGCAATCCGATAACGAAAGAATTTTAGCAGAAGCCCGTGCCGAACGCGACACGATCTTAAAAGAAGCCCGTGAGATCAAAGATAAATTGATTAACGACGCTAAGTCTGAGGCCAGCGACCAAGCCGAAAAC
>CBFHJH010000006.1:0-8176 GCA_965656185.1 Croceimicrobium sp. | reverse complement strand
CATTATTGCTTCTGCCAAAGAGCAGATCAAAAATGAAAAAATGGCGGCGATTACCGACTTAAAGAACCAAGTAGCGGAGATGTCTATCGAGATTGCGGAGATGGTTTTACGCAAAGAGTTGGAAGACAAAGGCAAACAAAGCGAATTGGTGAAAGACCAATTGGATAATTTTAAAATGAACTAACATGGTAGTTACCAAGTTAGCCCGTGTTTATGCCAAAGCCCTACTGGATCTAGCCAAAGAGCAAGATTCGGTTGAGGTGGTTAAAGCCGATATGGACTTGATCGCTCAGGTAATAAATGAGTCTCGCGACTTAGCCACCACCTTGAGCAGCCCTATCGTTAAGGCCGACAAGAAAAGCGCAATATTAAAGGAGATCTTTAACACTAAGGTTTCTGAGATGACCATGCGTTTTTTTGACGTGGTATTGAATCACGGTCGCGAAAGTTCGCTAATTGTTATTGCGCGTGCTTTCGAAAACATGTACTTAGACCACAAAGGCATCGAAAAGGTAGAGGTTACTACCGCCTATGCTTTAAGTGAGGCTGAGTTAAAAGAGATCAAGGATAAAGCAGCTTCCTACACCGGAAAGCAGATCGAATTAGTTCAGAAAGTGGATGAATCGATCGTGGGGGGTATGGTATTGCGTATCCGCGACGAGCGTTATAACGGAAGTTTAGCGCATCAACTGGCTTCTTTACGTCGCCAGTTTAAAAACAACCATTACGTTAAAGAATTTTAAGGATAATTAAGCTCAAGCAAAATGGCTGAAGTAAAATCCGCTGAAGTATCAGCAATATTGAGAAACCAACTATCCGGTTTCAAAAGCGAAGCAGATCTAGAGGAAGTAGGTACCATTCTACAAGTAGGTGACGGTATTGCCCGTGCTTACGGATTGAGCAATGCTCAAGCTGGAGAATTGGTTGAATTCGACTCAGGACTGCGTGGTATCGTATTGAACCTGGAAGAAGACAACGTGGGTATCGTATTGCTAGGTGCCGACGAAAACATTAAAGAGGGTTCTACCGTAAAACGTACCGGACAGATCGCTTCCCTAAAAGTAGGAGAAGGTATGTTGGGTCGTGTGGTAGATACCTTGGGTAACCCAATCGACGGTAAAGGACCAATCGAAGGTGAAACCTTTGAAATGCCATTGGAGCGTAAAGCACCAGGTGTAATCTACCGTCAGCCAGTAAATGAACCATTACAAACCGGTATTAAGGCGATTGACGCCATGATTCCCGTAGGTCGTGGTCAGCGTGAGCTTATTATTGGAGACCGTCAGACTGGTAAATCAACCGTAGCCCTTGATACGATTATCAACCAGCGTGAATTTTACGATGCGGGAGAGCCTGTTTTCTGTATTTACGTTGCGATCGGTCAGAAAGGTTCTACCGTTGCCGGTATCGCAAAGACCTTAGAAGAAAAAGGCGCCTTAGATTATACCGTGATCGTAGCCGCAAATGCTTCTGACCCTGCGCCAATGCAGTTCTACGCTCCTTTTGCTGGTGCTGCTATCGGTGAGTACTTCCGCGATACAGGTCGTCCCGCTTTGATCGTTTATGATGATCTTTCTAAGCAGGCGGTTGCCTACCGTGAGGTATCCTTGTTATTACGTCGTCCTCCGGGTCGTGAGGCTTATCCTGGTGATGTATTCTACTTGCACTCTCGCTTGTTAGAGCGCGCGGCCAAGGTTATTGCTGATGACAATGTAGCTAAGAACATGAACGACTTGCCAGAGTCGCTTAAAGATAAGGTAAAAGGTGGTGGATCTTTGACCGCTTTACCAATTATCGAGACTCAAGCAGGTGACGTTTCTGCTTATATTCCTACCAACGTAATTTCGATTACCGATGGCCAGATCTTCTTGGAGTCTGACCTCTTTAACTCTGGTGTGCGTCCAGCGATTAACGTAGGTATCTCGGTATCACGTGTAGGTGGTAATGCGCAGATCAAATCGATGAAAAAGGTGTCTGGTACCCTGAAGCTTGACCAAGCTCAGTACCGCGAATTGGAAGCCTTTGCGAAGTTCGGTTCAGATCTTGATGCCGCTACCATGGCTGTAATTAACAAAGGACAGCGTAACGTAGAGATCCTTAAGCAAGGGGTTAACTCACCGTTACCAGTAGAAAAACAAGCTGCCATTATTTACGTTGGAACAAAAGCCTTACTAAATAATGTGCCGGTAAATAAAGTGCGTGAATTTGAGACTGAGTTCTTGGACTTCATGGACACCAAGCACCGCGATGTTCTAGACCAATTAAAAGCCGGTAAGCTTACCGACGAGATCAAAGAAACCATCGAGAAGGTTGCTAAAGACCTAGCAGCTAAGTATTAATATTAGACAGGATTCGGACCCGTTTCGGATCGAAGGGAAATTTTAAGCCTAAATTATGGCCAACTTAAAAGAACTTCGCAGTCGTATTTCTTCGGTTTCCAGCACCATGCAGATTACCTCTGCCATGAAAATGGTGTCGGCAGCTAAGCTGAAGCGCGCGCAAGATGCAATTACCCAATTGCGTCCTTACGCCCAGAAGCTGGAAGAGATCTTGGTAAATGTGAGCGCTACTTTAGACTCATCTGAAGGTGTTTACAGCCGCCAGAGCGATGACATCAAAAAAGTTCTCTTAGTAGTAGTTTCCTCTAACCGTGGATTATGTGGTGCTTTTAATGCCAATGTTGTAAAGCGGGTTGCTTTATACAAGCAAGAAAGCAGTGCACAGGTAGACACTTTCTTTTTAGGAAAAAAGGCAGGTGAAATCCTGGTTAAACGTGGTTTTGGGGAGCCTATTGGCGACCGCAACAATATTTATGAAGACTTGAGCTTCGAAAACAGTACTTCGGTAGCGGAGATGTTAATGGATAAGTTTGTTGCTGGCGACTACGACCGCATTGAGATCGTTTACAACCAGTTTGTAAACGCCGCCACCCAACGCGTGCAATGCGAGCAGTTTCTTCCTATCCGTGAGACGGAAGTTGAAGGAAGCAATGCTGGAGACTACATCTACGAGCCGGAGAAGGAGGAAATTCTGGAGGACTTAATTCCCAAGTCTTTGAAAACGCAACTTTTCAAATCATTATTAGACAGTCAGGCTGCTGAGCACGGAGCGCGTATGACCGCAATGCACAAGGCAACCGATAACGCTAATGACTTGAAACGTAGCCTTAGTCTTGAGTACAACAAAGCACGTCAGGCAGCAATTACCAATGAGATCCTCGAGATCGTTGGCGGTGCCAATGCTTTGGCGGATAGCTAGATTAAAGTCAAAACACAAATAGAAAGGCCTCGGATTTCCGGGGCCTTTTTTATTTGAATACTTAATCCTTAGTTTATTGGAAGCCACTTTAAATTTGAGAGTGTTACTTTTGTTAGCACCTGATTTCAAGAAAATGAAGACCTTAAGCGCTGCTCTGCTCACTTTTTTGTCATTCGCTAACCTCTGGGCCCAAAACACCATTGGATCTGGAAACAGCTTAGTGCTGGATGGGACCAGTCCCTTGGCTCAGGTTTCCAATAGCACTAGCTCAACCCTCGACTACCCCATTTCAATCGCCGCATGGGTTAAGATTAATAATCTTAGCAGCACCCCTTCCTATCCGATTTATTTTTCCAGTAATACCGCGACTTTTTATCAGGGCTTCTGGCTCACCATAAATCCGGCCGGTAATTTGGCATTTTCTTTTGGCGATGGCGGGGGTACCAATAATCAAGCTTACCGTAGAACAGGTTATACAAACTTAAGCTTAAGCGCTGGCGAGTGGATTCATGTCGCGGGGGTCGCCACTTCAGCTACCAATGTTGTGTTGTATGTTAACGGAGAGTCGCGCACAGTATCTTATTCGGGTAGCGGGACGGGGATAATTTCCAACCCGGCTTCAACCGCCTATATCGGTCAGAATTCTCGCACGCTTACCAGCTTTGACGGGGAAATAGATGAACTGAGCGTTTGGAGTAAAGCCTTAAGCCAGAATGAAGTGCGGGACTTGATGTGCGCGAAGTTAAGCGGCTCCGAACCCAATTTAGAAACCTATTATCGTTTCGATGAGGCTCCTAGCTCCGGAACTATAGTCGACCTTAGTCCCAATGGAGATGATGTCTTGATTTCAGGTACCGCTAGTTTCGACACCTCTTTCGCCCCGGTAGGCGACCGCTCGGTCTGGGCCTACAGCGCTTCAAGTGCTTTGAGCATTAATGGTCAAGGTGGCGTTCAGATCGATGCACAACCTAGTTCGGGTTCGGCCACCGGCTACCATCTTTATGTGATCGATACCTTACCTCAGCCCTTACCTCCCGGCGCCCAGCCTCCTCTGCTAAACCATCATTTTGGAATTTTTGGCCTAGACCAAAATCAAGACTTAGACCTTAGTGTTGCTCTTGCCGCGCCCTTTTCTCCCAGCACAACTTATGGCTTAGACTGGCGCGACTTTGATCCTTCAGGGTCTTGGGCCAATAACTCTATCCGAAATAGCAGCACCATTAGCTTAAGTAATCAAGCTCCGAATAGTCAGTATTGCCTTATGGCCGATGCTCCCTGTCCAATTACGGATGTCTTTCCAGATGATACCACCGCATGTGATAGCGTCATTCTTTTCGCTCCGAACTCTTGGCAAAACATCATGTGGAACACCGGAAATACAGGCTCAACTCAAGTTACTTTACAAAGTGGCTTTTTCCTCGTGAGTGGAACAGATACCAATGGCTGTTTACAAGTGGATAGTGTTCAGGTGACTATCGTAGATCCTAATGCTGGTATATTCCCTAATTCAGACACCTTGATCTGTGGTTCCGACCGTTTTGATATTAGCCTTAATATCCCCGACGCCCAGGCTTATTCCTGGAGTACAGGCTCTACCAGCAATAGTGCCACTGTTTATACCAATACCAGTATATGGGTAGAGGTTTTTTATCCAGGAAGCTGCAGTGTTAGAGACACCATGGATGTGCTTTTTAGTGATCCCGCCGAAGCGTTGCCCGAAGACAGCTATGTGCTGTGCGATGGGGGCAGCTTGGACCTCGAGCTAGACCCGCAAGTCTTTATTAATGGCTTTTGGAGTGATGGTAGTACCGGGATGAGTCTGACCATAACTAATCCCGGCATGTACTGGGTGCGGGCGGTGAAACCTGATGGCTGCGAAGAGTTTGACACGGTAAGGGTGGAGTCTCCGGCTGCTGCCGACGACCTATTGCTCTTTCGCGATACCTTGTTTTGCGTTGGAACCACCTTGGTACTGCGCTCCCCAGATGATTCTATTCAAGTACGCTGGCCTAACGGAAGTGACAGCACCTATGCCGTAGATATTACTAAAGACATTCAGGTAGAACTAAGCAATGGCTGCACCGATACCGTAAACTGGTTTGAAGCGCGCATTACCAGTTGCGAATGTGATGTACAATTCGCTAATGCTTTTACTCCCTTTAATCGGGATGGGTTAAACGACGAGTTTGGTCCTCTCACCGAATGTAACTTCCTACAATACGAGCTATGGATTTCCAACCGCTGGGGGGAAATGCTCTTTCACACCAACGAAATCGGGGCCATGTTTAAAGGAGTGGACCGTGAAGGGAACAGTTTGCCCTCGGGAACATACCTCTACCGCTTTCATTATGCAACCGATCGGACCAGCGGAATGCGTCAGGGCTATTTCCATATTGTTCCGTAGTATAACCTCTTTCTTAGAATACTGGCCTACATTTTGCTACATTCATAGCGCCGATGAAAGGAGTATTACCTCATATTACCCTGCGGGGACGCATATTTTTCTCGATGCTCTTGATCATCGTGGTGTCCTTTTTGCTTACCGGTGCTATTTCTTTTTATCACTTTAAACAGGAGAACGAACAGTATCACGAAGAGCGCCTTAAGCGAAAGGAATTAGCGGTGCTCGAGTCGATAGGCTTCTTCTTGGGAAGCCAAGATCTTACCGATGATACCGATAGCTTGGTTTCGGTTTTTGACACTAAGGTTTGTGAGCTCGCACAGGTGAATGGGCTGGACATTAATATTTACAGTCTCAGCGGAAGCTTATTGATCGCTAGCAATCCGAGCTTGCACGAAGAGGGATTTATTCCCACTAAGCTGCCTTATGACCTCATGGAGCGATTGCACATCACCGATGACCAAATTCTGATGCGCTACAAAAATGACTCTACTCAGTTCTTATCTACTTACGATTTTATCCGAAACTTTGACAACAAGGCGGTGGCTATCATAAACCTCCCCTATTTTGATGCTGAGAACTTAAGTAGAGAAGATCTAAGGCAGTTTTTTGAGAGGCTGACCCAAATTTACTTCTTATTGTTTTTAGCGGCGGTATTCGTGGCTTATTTCCTTTCCAACTACATCACCAGCTCTTTGCAAACCATCGGGCAGCACATTAAAAATACCCGTTTAAAGGGGGGTAACTATCAATTGGAGTGGCAGTACGAAGATGAGATCGGTGAACTGGTAAAAGAATACAATCGCATGCTGCAAGAGTTGGAGATTTCGGCCGCTAAATTGGCGCAAACCGAAAGGGAAAGCGCTTGGCGTGAAATGGCCAAGCAGGTGGCTCATGAAATCAAGAATCCGCTTACGCCGATGCGACTAAACGTGCAGTACCTAGAAAAAAGCCTCAAGACCGAAGATCCAGAAAAGCTTAAAGAGTTCTCCCAAAGTATGATCGACCAGATCGATACACTTTCTAACATCGCAGCCGCATTCTCTCGTTTTGCCTCTATGCCCGAACTACGATTGAAGCACTTTCCCGTACGAGAATTGGTTAAGCGTGTTGCTGCACTCTATCCAGAGCAAAATGTACAGTTTGAGGCTGAAGACGAAAGCCTGGAGATCTACGCCGACCCCGATCAATTGATTCGGGTCATGAATAATTTGATCAATAATGCCATCCAGGCGGTGCCGGAAGAGCGAGAAGAAGAGATAAAGGTATTCCTCTCACGCGAAGGAAACGAGGCCTTAATTGCGGTGCAGGACAATGGTAGCGGCATTCCAGAGTCGCAAAGGGATAAAGTCTTCGAGCCTCGTTTTACCACCAAATCGAGTGGTATGGGTTTAGGACTAGCCTTGGTTAAGCGAATAGTAAGCGGTTTCGAGGGGCGTATTGAGTTTGAAACAGAACTGGGTAAAGGAACGACCTTTAAGGTGTATTTACCCCTCTCCTAAACTTCATTAATCGCGCCGAATTCTGTTCTTTTGCATCGCTAGCTAAATAAACAGACTATGGAATTCAACAATATCCTCGTAGAAAGCGGTGACAAGATCGCTAAGCTTACCATCAACCGACCCAAGCAACTTAATGCCTTAAACAAAGAAACCATAGCCGAGCTGCATGAGGCATTTGAGGCTTTGGCCAAGGACGATTCGGTACGCGTGCTCATTCTCACCGGTAGAGGAGAGAAATCCTTCGTGGCCGGCGCAGATATCAAGGAGTTTGCTGATTTTAGTGTGAATGAAGGCACAGAATTGGCAGCCAATGGTCAAGAAAGTTTATTCGATTATATCGAGAATTACTGTAAACCGGTAATTGCGGCGGTAAATGGCTTTGCCTTGGGCGGCGGATTGGAATTAGCCATGTCCTGCCACTTGCGGGTGGTTTCCACCAATGCCAAATTGGGGCTTCCTGAAGTAACTTTGGGACTCATCCCTGGTTACGGCGGCACCCAGCGCTTAGCACAATTAGTCGGCAAAGGACGTGCCTTAGAGATGATCCTCAGCGCTCAAATGATCAAAGCAGAGCGCGCCTATGAAATGGGTTTGGCCAATCATTTAGTGGAGCAAGGGGAGTTAATTTCAACCTGTGAAGCATTAGCCGGAAAAATGGCTCAAAATTCACCCAAAGCCATTCATAGCGCCATTAAATCGGTAAACGCCGGCTTTAAGGAAGGCATGGACGGCTTTAAGGTAGAAATTGAGGAATTTGGTAAGTGCTTTGGCACCGACGATTTTACTGAAGGAACCACCGCCTTCTTAGAAAAACGTAAGCCTCAGTTTTGAGCATACGCAAGAATATAGAAATTAAAAGGACGGCTCGTTACTATTTAAGTAATGAGCCGTCTTCGGCTAAGCCCTATCTCTGTTTTGTACTTCATGGATATGGACAACTACCTCAATTCTTTTTACGAAAGTTCGAAGCCCTAGAACGTCGAGATATCTTATTTGTGGCCCCAGAAGGCTTACA
>CBFHJH010000005.1:172314-178183 GCA_965656185.1 Croceimicrobium sp. | reverse complement strand
GATGTAAATGGTGCTATCTCTTATTGTTTGCTATAAATTTCTCCTTGGTACGCTTGAAAGTTTCCCCCATCAATTTGAAATATTGAATTAATATTAGTCTACCGGACTCCTATGGCAGGAGCACTTTGATTTTTAGTTGACTTCCAAAGCTGACTGAAAAGGATGAACTAAAGATCACTGTTTGTAAGTCAGCTATTTGCTGCTAAGAGGCGGATAGCCTTGTTTGTTTGTGTCCCCCTATTGGAAATTCCGGTCAAAGTGAGCCAGGTATTTCGGTTTAATGTGAGCCACTTGTTCCGGAATAGGTGGTTCACTTTGACCGGAATATCCAGCTAGGGTCCATAACGCCTACGATGCACCCTTGTCGCTGCCTTAAAGGATCGATAAAATAAAACTCCTAAAAATGAATTTCATCTTTGGGAGTTCTTTTTAAGACCAATTGTGGTTCGCTAATACCTTTAGAAAAGAATTTTCAGAGTGTTTAAGCTTTGGTCTCGCTTCTGCTTGGCGGTTGAGGGCGAAGCTAAGCTTATTGGAGTTTGGGGCCTTTAGTTCCGTCTACTTCAATGAATTCGACATTTGGCATATTAATGAGCTCTTCCCAAGTAAAGTCACGTTTAAACGAACCTTCGATCAAGGCTACTCTAAAGCTGATCACATCTTGGTAAACGCTGGGTAATCCGTCGTCGGAACTGGCTAAAAACCCAATGTTATTACTACCCGAATAAGGGGTGTAAGCGAGATTGATAGATTCATTATAGCCATTCGGACTGGTAAAAACATAAGGCAATGACCACCGTACGGTGTTGCCATTAAAATTTAAGGTTACGAATCCGAGCACTAGGTGGGTGTTGTACACTTGACTGGTAAGGGCTGGGAGTTCTAAATCGGCGGTATAGGCCGTGCCATCGCCGTAAAGGTCGTTCCAAGAGAAATTGGTGAAATTGTAGATACGCACATTGGCATTGCCGTCTTCACCGGCAGGTCCTTCGCAACTGGAAAAAACCAAGAGCAGACAGGCACTGAGTAGGAGCGATAATTTGAGTTTCATAGAGTTTATCTTTTAAGTTATTAATTACAATTTAAAATTTATTCATCCTTAATACAGCGGCAAGCGGCAGCATTATACTTAGGCCGGTGGGTACCACTGGTGCGGTAACTTTTAATAAGGCCTCCATTACCACCAGTAGACCAAAAATTGATGTAATCGGCATTGGTAGTATTGGTTTCGGTAGAAGTCCAGAAGCCGGCGTAATCTCCTACATACTGAGGTCTGAGGGGCACCGCTCCGAGGGTAGAGCCGGCAGGCTTAATATTCATACCACTGCGGTTATTGCCTGGTACGGGCCAACCGTTTACCGAGCGCAATTCGTCACTTGCATTGCGGTAGGCGTATTCATCAGGGTCTAAGGACTCCATCATATCCCACCATTCATCGGCGGTAGGAATATGCCAACCATTGGGACAAAGATCGATATAGCGCACGGCGTACCAGGTGTAGAGCACCCCGTACTCGCTAAAGTTATTGATGTCGTCGCCAGGATAGCAATAGGCCCGAATACCATTATTGGTGCCGCTGGTCCAGTTTTGGTAATCGTCGCTAAAAACAAGATCCGGGCCATTTACCGGCGGGGCATTGCGCATGCGTAAGTTTTCGGCCATCCACTCCCGGCCGTTAATGATCACGGTTTCGTAGGTATTACCTTCAAAATCGACCATGCCACCACCTTTTGTATAGAGCGGGCCATTATTAGAGCCGCTACTGCAATTGGCATTACAATCACTTTGGGAAAGGAAAGTGCCGCTAGAACTGGGAATACAATTTCCACTGACGCATTCCCAGGTAGGGGTGGGTTCATTAAGCTCTTCTTTTTCCTGTTCTTCACAGGCAATTAGAACAAGAGCAAGCAGGGCAATGAGGCTTATGGGGTATTTAAAGAATTTCATGGCAGCCGTTCTATTATTCGTAAATGTCGAGATCTGGGAACATGTAATGGTAGGACTTACCATCACGGTAGTATAGGAACTCGGCTGTGCCACGTTCATAGACCATGATCAGGCCATTCCCCCAGTAGCGCTCGGAGGTGAAGTCGAAATCTTGGGTATAGTTACCACCAGAAGAAGTAGAGCGATCCGATTCGAATTGAAAGAAGTAATTGTTATTGGCCGCTGCACTGGCTACCATTCGGCCGTTCAATACCGTTTCATTACCCTCACTATAGGGTGGGGGATTAAAGTTATGCGTAGCCAAATTCCAAGTACGGTTAAGAAAATTACTTTCGGAAAAGTTATTGGCCTTCATACAGAGGACCTGAAAGCCGTGACCGGCATTCTGGGGACGGAGGCCTAAGGCGGTTCCAGTTGGCGCCACCCAGGCTACTGCTTGACTCGTTCCGGTAGAGGTGGGAGTAGCGGTCCAAAAGCGACCTTCTTGCCCAAACTGTCCATCGGGCTCGGCAGCATAGGTGTTAGCCCCTACGGCCATTCCAAAATTGGATTGGAGTAATGTGAAGAAGTCCTGCACTCCAGTCAGGCTTAAGTTCCCTTGTAGTTCTTGGTAGCGCAAGGAAGCGTGAATAAAGTTAAAGTCGCCTTCGCTAGGGATTATCCAACCACTGGGTGCCAGACCGCGGCTATCTCGTACCGCATAGGCATTGTAATAAAGTCCTTCTGCTTGATTGGCTGGATCGTAATCACGGTAGCACCAAGCTGGGGTTTCACTTTGAGCGGCATTGTTCCATTCGGCCGCGCTGGTCGCCTGATAAATAGGCTCGCCATTTCTAAAGGACTTTACTTGTAAAGGGCGATTGGCAAATTCTTGTAATCCGAGGTCCACCGCCTCCAAGGGAGGAGCTTGGTAGCCATCGTTAGGGTCATCTGTGCTGGAATCATCCTTGGCGCAAGACCAAGAAAGAACAAGAATAAATAGAAATTTGAGCAGAGTAGTTTTTCGAAAATCCATCTTCATTAATCGTCAATAATCAGGGCAATATACTAGATATTGGCAATTTTAAGGGAAAGCGTTCATCACTGACGTCTTTTTTAGCATGAAATACCGCTTTCGTGAGGGAGGCTTTTAAGTGGCTGAAGGCTTTGGCTAAAAAATTGGTGAGGCTTGGCCTGCCTTAGAGGGGCATTCGGTAATTTTCCGCAAAATTTAAACCGCATGCGAAATCTGCTTTTCGGACTGGCTTTAATCACCAGTTTCAGCCTTCAGGCACAAAGAAAACTAAAACCACCTCCCGTTTCTTTTCACTTCGATGCGGGCTATGGCCTTGGTCTACCCGCGCAACAGACCCTGGAGCGGGCCGGAGCGATAAACCAAAGTTTTGCCATTCGCTCGGCCGGTGGATTACAAGTATCCTTCGGGGCGGGCATTGGCGTAGGCCGGGGCTTTCGACTGATCTTGAACGCTCACTATCAACGCAGTGCCACTTTTGAATATGAGCAGTTCAACCTTTTAGGGGATTTGACCGATAATACCTTTCGGTATCAGACCTTGAGTCTTAGTCCACTGTTTCACTACCGCGTTTTAAACCAATCGGATAAATGGACCCCCTACATTAGTTTTGGCCCCAGTGTGTACGTTTATGGCGATAATCAGTCGAGTAGCAGTTACTTCGATTCTAATCTAAATTTTGAATACGACGTTTACAGTACCCTAAGCTATGGGATCAGCTTCGGCGGTCGCTTTAGCATTGGTTTCGAGCGCAAGCTGGGTGAGAAACTCTTTTTAACTGCGGCGGTGCAATTTAGAGCAGCCTACCTCGGGAGGAGTTTGAATGAAGTGACTCGGGTAATTGAAGATGGTACCGATATTACCGATCAGTTTACCGTGGCGCAACTGCAAACGGAATACGTAAAAGGTAATTATACCAGTGCTACACAGCGCCCGAGCGAAGCCACCAAAAGTCCTTATCGAACCGAAGGTTATTTGGGTTATGACCTGACCTTTGGCTTGGCTTATTACCTCTTCGATTAAGCGGTTTGGAAGCAGGGGGAAGGAATGCTTATCTTTCCTCTAAATATTCCAATATGAAGAAAACACTACTAGCTTTTTTCGCCGCGGCCGGTCTTGGTCTCCAGGCGCAGAATTTGGTGCAGGTAATTCCGATCGATACTACGCTTACCTTCACCATTAACTTCGTGGCCAATGGTCAGGCCCTTTATGATGTGGCCAATTATAAGATCCTTTATACTACCCCCGATTCGGCCGGGAATAGCAGTATTGCCAGTGGAATGCTTTCGGTACCACTGAAGAATTGTACCGATTTTAGCTTAGTGAATTACAATCATGGTACGGTCTTGCGTCGCAATCAGGTGCCTTCACGCAATAACTTTGAGTCTATTATTGGCAAGGTCTTCGCCAGCCGTGGTTATGTGGTTACCATGCCCGATTACCTCGGTTTAGGGGATAGTCCCGGAACACATCCCTATGTGCACGCGGAGACCCAGGCTACAGCTACGGTAGACATGATGCGAGCCGCGCGCGAAGCATTGGCCGATAGTATTCCTGGTTATAATTTGAATGGAGAGGTCTTCTTGACCGGCTATTCCCAGGGCGGGCATGCTGCTATGGCTACCGCGAAATATATTCAGGACAATAATCTCGATACCGAATTCAATGTAGTGGGTGCTGCCCCTGCTAGTGGTCCTTATAACCTAGCTGGTTCGCAGTCGGAGGTTTTTATCCAAGACCAGCCTTACAGCAATCCGGGTTATGTGGTGTACCTATTACTAGGCATGAACGCTGCCTATAATGGTACTTTGTTCAATAATCCTTCCGAGATTCTCAAGGCCCCTTATGATGTGACCATTCCTCCTTATTTCGACGGTACTTATCCGATGGACAGCGTGAACTCTAAATTGCCTTCACGGGTAAGTCAGTATATGGAAGATTCGGTCTTACAGGCTTTTATTGCCGATACCATTGCGCAAAACCACTGGTTGTGGACGGTTTTAAATGAGAACAGTAATTACGACTGGCGTCCCGATACCAAGATGCGATTATTCTATTGCACCAATGACGAGCAAGTAGCCTTCGAAAATAGCTTGGATGCCCAGGCGGCCATGACCGCTAATGGGGCTACTGATGTAGTAGCGATCAGCGGTGGAGCCCTTAATCACGGCGGTTGTGTAAGCCCAAGCATTGCCGGTGCAGTGGCTTTTTTCGACAGTCTAAGTACCGGATGTAATGCTTTTGTAAGCATCCAAGAGGCCGATCTAGCCCAAGTAGGCTTTTATCCTAATCCTGCTAAGGATCACATTCAGATCGACTACAGCGATCCGGAACAGCAGATCGAGGTTAAGGTCTATGATATGCATGGACGCTTGAACTACAGCGATGCTTTAAAAGCAGGAGAAAGAATTGAACTACATCCTTTCGATAATGGCGTGTACATCATCGAGTTTAGTTTGGGCCAAGAATCGCGGCGCGAACGACTGTTGATCCAGCATTAAAATAAAAAGGCTCCCCGAGGGAGCCTTTTTATTTGGGACCAGCAGTTTTTAAGTTTCTTCCTCTTTCTTTTGCGTTAGGGTTTGATGGGCTACTTGGGCTTTTTCCCAAGCCGCCATCTTGCTTTCAAGCTTGGCTTTCTCTGCTTCGTAACGTTCGTAAAAATCGGCTTCTTTCGATAGTTCTTTGAAGGCTTCGGGGTCTTGCAGTTTGGCGTCCCATTCTTCCAAATGCGCTTCCAAGGTTTCAATCTCCGATTCTAGCTTCTTCACCTGTTTTTCGGCTTTCCGCAAATCCTTATCAAGTTGCTTGCGCTCATCGTAGGACAGTTTTGAAGTCTTCGAATCTTTTTTAGCCTCTGCTTTGGCGGCAGTTTCCTGCTTGCCTTTTTCCAATTGACGGAAGTCTTCC
>CBFHJH010000005.1:167351-172215 GCA_965656185.1 Croceimicrobium sp. | reverse complement strand
AATTTGCGTGCTTCCAGGTACTCGTCGATATTTCCTAGGAACTGCCGCACTTTACCATCGCGGAATTCGAAGATCTTATCCGTAAGGCCCTGTAGGAAATGACGGTCATGCGATACCACGATCAAGGTGCCATCGTAATTGAGTAGGGCTTGTTTAAGCATGTCCTTCGACTTAAGGTCAAGGTGATTGGTGGGTTCGTCCATCACCAAGAGGTTATGCGGAAAGAGCAATAGTTTACAAAGGGCCAGGCGTCCTTTTTCGCCTCCGCTCAGCACTTTTACCCTCTTATCTACATCTTCGCCCGAAAAGAGAAAAGCTCCGAGGTAATCGCGTGCCTTCTTACGAAGGTCTTCCGGCGCGGCATCCTCGATGGTGCTTAATAATGTTTTATCCCCGTCTAAGGTTTTGGCTTGTTCTTGTGCGTAATAGCCTAGTTCCACATTGTGCCCAAGTTCGAGCTTACCTTCATGCTCTAGTGCTTCGGCAATGATCTTGACCAGGGTAGATTTACCCTGACCATTTTGGCCTACGAAAGCGATCTTTTCGCCGCGGTTCACCTCTAGGTCTACGTTCTTAAAGATCTGTTTTTGGCCATAAGCTTTGGCCAGGTTTTCGGCTTGGACCGCAACTTTGCCACTACGAGGGGCAGGAGGAAAGCGAAAACTGATCTTCCGTGCATCTTCATCGTCGATCTCGATGCGCTCCATTTTATCCAGTTTCTTGATCAAGTTTTGCGCAAAGGCCGCCTTGGAGGCTTTGTAGCGAAATTTTTCGATCAGTTCTTCGGTATGCTTGATCTCTTTCTCTTGGTTCTTTTGCTCTTGCATTTGCAGCTGGCGCCGTTCGTCGCGCAGGGCCACGAATTTGCTGTAGGCGACCGGATAGTCATAGACCTTACCGTTTACGATCTCTACCGTGCGCTTGGTGATATTGTCGAGAAAGGTGCGGTCGTGTGAAACCATGATAATGGCGCCCTCGAATTCTTGTAAAAAGCTTTCGAGCCAAATGATCGAATTAATGTCGAGGTGGTTGGTAGGCTCATCGAGCAGCAGGACATCGTGCTTGGCTAATAGGAGCTTCGCCAATTCGATACGCATTCGCCAACCACCGCTAAACTCATTGGTTTGCCGGTGAAAATCCGCTGCCTTGAAGCCAAGGCCCATCAAGATCTTTTCGAGATCGGCGTGATAAGTATAACCGCCAATCAAGGTAAAGCGATCGGTATAGTGATTTAGATCTTCGATCAGTTTGAGGTAGGACTCACTTTCATAATCTTCTCGGACGGCCAATTGGTGATTTATGTCATCGATAGCCTCCTGAAGTTCCTTAATTTCGCTGAAGGAAGTTTCGGCCTCTTCCCAAACTGTTTTGCCGTCGTGAAGCGGCAATTCCTGGGGCAGGTAGCCGATCTCGAAATCCTTTGGTTTAGAGATGTCGCCACTGTCTACGGTGGCTTCTCCAGCAATGGTTTTGAGGAGCGTAGACTTTCCCGCGCCGTTGCTTCCTACCAAACCGAGCTTTTCGCCGGGATTCACCAAAAAGGAGATTCCGTTAAAAAGCATGCGGTCGTTTAATTGTAATGTGAGTTTGTTGATCCCAAGCATGGGGCAAAAATAAATTTTAAGCTGATGTCACTATTTTCTAAGGGGACGAAGTTCTACAGTATCGTAAATTTTCGCTGTCCGCGTTGCCAAGAAGGAGAGGTATTTGAGGAAAAGAACCCCTATAAGCTTGGTAAGTTGTTCACGATGCATGAAAATTGCCCGCATTGCGAACTGCGTTATGAGGTAGAGCCTAGTTTCTTTTATGGGGCCATGTACGTGAGCTATGGTTATTCGGTGGCACTTTTTGTGGCGACTTACATTATCATGAACTGGATCTACGAGCCTAGCATCACGGATATCATTATCGCCTTGGCCCTAGTGGTCTTGGTATTGTCGCCGCTGGTTTTGCGCTTATCGCGCATCACTTGGCTTAATTTATTCGTGAAGTACAATCCTGAAAAAAGGGGCCCGAAGCTTAAATAAAGCGGTTCAAGTCCCATTGTTTTTCTAAGGCTTTCGCCTGAAGGAAAAACTCGATGAAGTGCTGCGCCAAATAGGGAGCCATGAGCACCCCCCGCGATCCCATACCATTAAAGACGTATTCCCGCGAATTGATCTTCCCCAGCAGAGGCTTACGGTCTTTAATATTCGGCCTTACGCCAGCTACTTGCTCACTAATGTGGTAAGGACCGTGGTAGAAGGCCTGCAACTTTTCTTCCAAGAAGTGGAGTCCCTTAGCCGAGCTTTCGTCATTGATATTTTGATGCGCGTAGGAGGCGCCTACTTTAAAACGTCCTTGGGCCAGGGGTAAGGTGAAGACCCCAGCGTGGAGGATACGGTCGGTCGGAAGTTGGGTATTTTCGATGATCATGAGCTCCCCTTTAGTGGGGCTAAAGGCTTTTTCCAAATGGGGGTGACTTTGTCGCAGCAGGTGACCGTTGCAATAGATTACCCGATCGCTGGGGCCCAAGTGGTCCATTCCGGGCCAATCTGCTTCCAAGAGTCTTTCTTTTTGCCGCAAGTCTTCCTTGTGCTTTTCGATATAGCTTTGGGTATCAAGCCAAAAGATGTTTTCCAGGCGACCGCGGAAATGAGGGCTATCGATGTGAGGAATGGCCTCCTTGAGTATAGGCCCCAGATGCTCACCCAGTAATGGTTTGGTGCTGTTGATCTGCCAGTCGTTGGCTTCACCCGCTCGGTGGAAGATATGCTCGATCTGAGCATCGTGTTTTATCGTAATGCCACTATTCTTTTCGAAGTGCTCATAAAAGCTCCGGGCATAGGGCATAAAAAGCTCTGCCTTATTTACCCATTTCTGACGTTTAAGCACCACCGGATTAGCCAAACCGGCCGCAATGCGGGAAGAGCGCGAGTGTTGGGGATTATCGTATACATAATGATCTACTCCCGCCTTAAGCAGTTGAATACTGAGAGTGGTGCCAGCAATGCCAGAACCGAGTAGATAGATCTTAGCGCTCATTAGAAATAAAAAACCCTGACGCAAAGGTCAGGGTTTGTATTCGTTTTGTGAAAATTAGTATTCCCAAAGTTCCGCTTCCAAATTGCGCAGATTGTTTTTGATACGCTCTGCTTCTAGCAATTGGTCAAGGGTTGAACTTCGTTTATACTCTTCGATCTCGCGATCGTATACATTATCTTCCTTGTAAATAACGGAGTCGAAGAAACGCAAGTGGAACACTTGGTCGTAAGTGAGGCGCGCACTGTTGTTTTGTCCGTTAAAGGCAGTGTGGGTAGCCAATGCATAGCGTGCATCGGGGAACCACACCCAGAAGAGGTTATAGTTATCACCGGTCTTAGGGTTGGTCACGATAGGCGACATTCCCAAGATGCGGTTTTTCATTTCACCACGTTGTTTATCGAAGTACCAGTCTGATTTGATTTCCCAGAAATTCACATCCTTGGAGGTGATCTTAATAGTATCTACCAAAAGGATAATGCTGGGGTCATCGGGATCACGCAGGGTATCTACCATTTCTACATAGCCACGCACCTGTTCGGGGGTTAGTGGAATTTCGAAGCGGTCGTCTGCAAAAACTTCGATGATAGTCCCTTCGTCTAGGATTCCGTCTACTACTACGTCGTAAAGGCTTTTACGATCAGGAATGGCCTGAATGGGGTAATAGAGGTGAAGATTCATTTTTTGTCGCAAGTCGATACGCTCCCAGTGACGGGTACTCCATAACATATCTGCTTCACGCAAATAGGGGTAAGGGAATACCATGTTATTGTGGTAGTGTTTCGGTGCATCGGGAATGATACCGTCATCGGCAGGACTAATGATCTGCGCCGAGCTGGTGCTAGGCAGCAAATAGAGTCCAACTAATCCGAGACAAAAAAGAATACGTTTCATAGACCTGGGTCTTTATTAGTTAACGTCGATAGAAATATTACCTACACGATCAACCTTGATTCCTTTAGGACCAACCGCTTTAATATTACGGATCGATACGGTGGAACCGGGTTTCAATCTTTCGATCTTGGTACGTGCAGAAGAATTCATTTTATCACCATTGATACGCTCGGGGGGCGAACCTGGGATGGCTACTTCAAAAGAAGTAACGCGTAATGGCAAGTCGAAGGCAAAGTCTTGGAAACCTGCTTCGATGGTCGCATTAGCTACAGCACTCTTAGAGAGTAAACCTTCACTACGCTTGTAGATGGTACCTACTGCAGGAGGAAGACCTTTGATACGGAACTTTTTAGAACCGGCCGAACGGGTAGAAGCATTGCCGTCTTCGTCCTGTTCTTCTACTGATACGGAGATCGTGATCTCCTTACCTTTAAGTTTGGTAACATTCGCCGTATAGCTTCCGTTAGAACCACTTACACCAGGACCTGATACTCGGATCTTAGATGGATCTACACCAGGAACACCGATCTCTAAAGGGTTATCTACCCCACGGTAAAGTACGTTCATTTTGGTAGGAGAGATCACCACACTGGGAGGAGCAACGGTAAATGTTTGCTCTGGAATAGTGAAGTTCATATCACCTTTACCAATTTGTTTGATGCTGATCTGACCGCCCCATTTCTGTTCTCCAACAGAGGTAGCAGGAATGCGCACGATACCCTTACCGTTTTCAATGTTCTCTACTGGTAACTGCTCACCATTAATGGTAATGGTAGGCTCTTGGGTGTCGTCATAGGCAGCTAGGAATACTTCCGCTTCGTATACATCACCTTGGGTAACGTAATTGGTTTTGGCCATTACCATCGGTTCTACGGTGGTAAAGGTTACATCACCTTCGCCGATCTTAGCGCTTAGGTAACTCAATACCTCAGACTCTGAGTTACGCACT
>CBFHJH010000005.1:165128-167252 GCA_965656185.1 Croceimicrobium sp. | reverse complement strand
ACGGTGGTAAAGGTTACATCACCTTCGCCGATCTTAGCGCTTAGGTAACTCAATACCTCAGACTCTGAGTTACGCACCCGAGCTTGGATGTCGGTTAAGAAAGGTAAGATCGCTCCTAATGGATACTCGCCAAATGAAGCTTGCTCCCAACTCACTTGTTTATCACCTTCTTTTTGGTCATCGGTATCGAATACCGATTCAATATTCGCTTTAATGTCGGGGTCATTACCCGCTAAAGCAACCATTTTGCTACGGAAAGTTTCGATCTTTTGCTTAAGCTCGGTCGCTTTCTTAGGACCTTGTTCGGCAACCATATAGTTAAGGGGATCCGACTTAGCGTCGAGTGCTTTTGGGGCACCCGTTTCTTCGTCAATTCCACCTGAAACGGCCACCAAAGTATCTTTCATATTTGAAATATAGCGGAACAATTCATTCGAAAGTTCTTGAACTTCGTCTGCCTTGTTCTTCCACTCTAAAGCTTTGTCTGGGTTCTCAGCAGCAGCTTTTACAAAAGCGCTGTAAGCATCCTGGTTTTTAGCTTCTACAGTTGAAATCGTCTCCGTTAAACTATCGTTCAACTTGGTAAGCGCTTTCAAAATGTCTTTGGAAACGTTCAATGCCAACATAGCGGTTAACACGAGATACATCATGTTAATCATCTTCTGCCGTGGCGATAATTTTCCTCCAGCCATGAATTAGTTTTTAAGGATTAGCTATTGCTGGTTCTTGATTATTTATTCACGTTCATTGCCGATAACATACCACCGTAAACGCTGTTTAGCTGGGTCATGTTATTTACCAATGAGCTCACTTCAGTGCTCAAGCGCTCAGAATCATTCATGGAAGCGTTTAATTTTTCCATCAAGGTGTTCTGAGTTTCCATGTGGTTTGCTGAGCTTTCTAATTGAACGGCATAAAGGGCGTTCAATGACTCCATATTTTTAGAGGCCAAAGAAAGTTGCTCATTGTAAGCACCAGTAGCAGCAGCTGCTTCGCTGGTTTCGGTTAATTTACTGGCGGCGTCACCAAAACGACGTAAACCGCTTCCCAAGCTTTCGATAAGCTCAGAGTCGATCTTGGCGTCTTCTAGCATACGATCTAATTCTTGAGTCGCGCTAAGGCTGTTCTGATTAGAAGAGTTGTAGTCCTCATCGTCAGACATACCCGCTAATTCTGGGTATACTAAAGTCCAGTCGTACTCTTCGTGTGGTTTTTCGAATGCAGAGAAGAAGAAAATCACGGCTTCGGTGGTTAGACCGATAACAAGCATGTAGTCTGCACCAGGAAGGTGAAGAATCTTAAACATCGCTCCAAGGATAACTACGGCGGCTCCCCAACCGTAAAGTTTTGCCATGAAGTTCTTAAAACGCTTGCTGTTTACATCAATTAACGCCATTGTAAAAAATTAATTAGTAGTTGTTTGTAGAGAGAGATTTAAAAATCAGCTAGATCACGACCCATAAAGCTTTGTACGGTACGGAAGCCTACATAAGACTTAGCCGTATCTGAGTACTCATAGTCACGGGTGCTCACTTGCATGTAATAAGCAACATCCTTCCAGCTACCACCGCGCACTACTTTGCGGGTAAGGGTAGGATCGTCGCCAGGGTTAGAGTTGTACTCGAAGTTAGGACTGATGTCGGAAACATAGTAATAACTTGCTGCATCAAAGGCGGTGGTAGTCCATTCGGCTACGTTACCGGCCATATTGTAGAGGTCATATTCGTTAGGAGCGTAGGCAGTTACCTTTACAGGGTAAAAGCCACCATCGGCTACTAAATTACCTCGAAGGGGTTTGAAGTTACCTAAATAGCAACCAGAGCTGTTCAAGGCGTAAGGTCCACCCCAAGGGTAAGTAGTCAATTCTTTGCCACCGCGAGCGGCGTATTCCCACTCCGATTCGGTCGGTAAGCGGAACTCTTGCTCTGAGAAATACTTTTGGCTTTTCAAGTAATCGTTACGGTATTTGGTCCGCCAGTTACAGAAGGCACGGGCTTGATGCCAAGTGATCCCTACTACCGGATACTCGTCGAAGGCAGGATGCCAGAAGTACTTATCGTGCATTGGATCGTTATAGCTGTAGGTGAAATCTGAGATCCAGCATAAGGTATCAGGATAAACATT
>CBFHJH010000005.1:155129-165029 GCA_965656185.1 Croceimicrobium sp. | reverse complement strand
TATTACACCACCTTCGAAGAAAGAGCTACGATCGGAAAATTCTTCGTTTCCTTTAATATAGTCACGGTAGGAGAAATACTCACCGTCTTGGTCCTGATCATTATGATCGAACATCACGCGGTTCGACTTCTGAGCCGCTTTTTGCTTGTTGATCCAGAAGTAGGCGTAGTTCAGCTGACGAGCGTCGATCATACGACCCCCCATGAACTGCTCTTCTGGAGGCAAGTACATGCTCTCCATGATCTCGGTGTACTCGGCACTGAAATAGTTATTGCGATCCCACTCAATGTAGGGCTCCCAATCCAGACGACGTTGCATGCTGTCTGGGTAGTTGAGCGATACATACTCGTCGAAGAAAGTAGGATCCTCTTTGTTGGCCGCATCAATGAATTCGTAGCCTTCTACTAAACCGTCTTCCGCTAGGCGGTAACGGGTAATAGAGTCACGTACCCAGTTGATAAACTGGCGATACTCATTATTAGTGATTTCGGTTTGGTCCATCCAGAAGGAGGCTACCGATACCGTCTTAGTGGGTGAGATCATGCTGTAAGGCACATCTTGATCTGCATTTCCCATGTTGTAAGAACCTTGTGGAATGTATACCATACCATAAGGTTGAGCCGGATACCAGCTCGGACGGTCTTGCACTCCCACCAATTCACCGTAGTCGTTTGAACTACAAGCGATGAAAAGCACGGAGCTTAAGGCTATGGAAATCAGTTTCTTCATGTCAATTGACGTTGTTTTCCGTTGATCAACAGGCTGTTGAAAACAGGGCCTGCTATATTACAAAAATCTTGGGTTCTTATAACTTCCTTTAATTCTGGGGGGAATTTCAATCTTAAAGCAATATTGTGCCATCACTTCATGACTGCCACCACCTTGTCCTGAAAGTGGTGAGGTAGCCACATCATAAGAGTACCCTAATCTTAAATCCGGGGTTACTTGCCATCCCATCATGGCGGCAACCGCGTCCTGTAGCCTGTATGTAACGCCGCCCCAGAACTTATTATTATATACTCCCATCACATTTACATCAAAAGTGGTACTTCCCGAGGTTAATTTAACCAAAGTACTAGGTCTTAGTTCCCAGTTAGTTGCTGGAATTGCCCAATTGTATCCGCCCATTATATAATAGTGACGTGCATTGCGGAATGCAGAGGGAAGATTGTTGCCGCCTACTTGGCTTTCTACGTCGGTTGCTGTTTCGATCATACGGGTACTGGAAACACCACCCCAAATATTTTGGCTTTCGTAATAAATACCGAATTCAGCGTCTATTTGAAATCCATTGGCATTAAATGAGGGTAGATTAGGATCGATAGCTCCACCTACCCCATTATAATCAGAAGGAATCCAAGTACCATCACCTAAAGACTTATTTAAAAAGCTAGCCCCAAGGCCAAAACCCAAAGTTCCGTCGGCCAGCTCGAGCTGATAAGCGTACATCACGCGTGCTGCGATATTATTAAAGAAGCCGATCTCGTCGTTTACGATGCTCACACCGATACCACCTCCGATCGTACGGATGGGAATATTGGCGTTAATATTTTGCGTTACAGGTGCACCTTCGAAGCCAACCCACTGGCTACGGTGAAGGGCATTAACACAAATAGCGCCTCCGGCACCGGCTACCCCTGGGTTATAATAGATGCGATTAAACATGTATTGCGAGAATTGCACATCTTGCTGAGAGAAGGCAAGAATTGGCAATGCCAAGGCAATGATGAGGTAGAATTTCTTCATCCAAATGGGTTAGTTAATAATTGTTGACAACACTATGTTGAAATCCCAAATATAAAGCTTTGCAGAAAAATCAATTATTCCCAAGTTAATTTTTCCGCAAATTTTGTTGATAGCCTAGAAAAACCTAGAGTGCCTTTTGTAGGGCGCGCCACCAACGATCGGGAATTTCATTTTTCATAGCTTCTTCGTAATCCCCGTAGCTACAGGGGATTAGCTTATGCCTTTCGGAGCTAAGATTGCCTTGTTGGCGAACCGGAACCTCGATCCACCACCGACCACTGAGGGGAGATTTGTAAAAAATTAATTCATACTCTCCATCGTTGATAAGTACGGTAAAGCGTTGATAATCGCGTTTTGAAGCAAAAGGATAGTCCCCTTTTCGCAAATTATAGCCCTCTAAGAAGTACCAAATCATTTGTGCTACGAGGTGGGCGGTACGACCCTCTTTATCGGCCAAGGCATTGCATTCGTAGATGCCAAAAGAGCTCACCTTATCGCTGATTCCGCTGTAGCGGGCCAAGGCACAAGCTTCTTCGCCGCTAAAGCCATTAGGGCTGTGAAAGGTGTTGCCGGGAGCGTCACTCTGACGTACCGCTGAAATATCGAAACTCACGATATCGGCATCGCGTAAAATGGGCTCGCTTTCCGAAATCTGTTGCCGTAGTTTTCCCAATCGGTGAATATCGAAGAACATGCGCTCCATCAGATCTACTTCCTCCTGATTTACAAAATAGCTCTGGTAGCCAATATTGCTGAAATTGTAGAGGATATAAGGTTTTTGCAGTACGATGTGGCTGAGGAAGGAGCGGTGACTGAGCTTTTCGTTCTCCTTGCCGAGGTCGAATTGGGCATCGATGCTTACCAAGTTTACCGTTTGCTCTAAGCCATCATAGGCGCGGTAATTGCCATAGGTTAGATCTTGGCTGCCGCCGATGATTACCGGAACGATCTGCTTTTTAAGGAGCAGACTGCAAACTTCTTTAATCGCGGCCATGGTATCGGCCAGCTTTTCCCCGGCGTATATATTCCCTAGATCGCATACCGGCGCAGACCATTTGCCCCAGTACAGAGAATAGAGGTATTTGCGTATTTGATCCGGGCTTTGAGCGGCCCCAGGGTTGTCGCTGCCGCGATCTTCCATAAGGCCGATCAAGGCGATCTTATAATCACTGACTTCAGGAAGTCCTTCGATTTCGGTATGAATGCCGATCTGCTTGCCAAAGATCTGTTCATTGGCGTCGCTCACCGATTCGATAATGCTATTACCAACCGGAGATAGGAAGTCTTCCAAGATCATTTTTTAGTGCTTTTCTTCGCTCTAGTTTTCTTTTTCGCCGGGGCTTTGGCACTGGCTTCGATAATGGCCACAGCATCTTCCCGGGTTAATTTAGAAGGGTCTTCTACCTCCTTTGGAAGCTTGTAATTCTTGCGACCCGACTTAATGTAGGGCCCGTAACGTCCGTTTAGGACTTCGATTACCGGCTTTTCGTCGTCGAATACCTTAATGTACTTGTTTTTATCGGCCTCTAATTTGGCTTCGATCACCTCGATGGCACGATCCAGTTCAATGGTCATCGGGTCATCGCCGTCGGCGGCTTTAATGGAAGCGAAAGTGCTTTTGTACTTTACATAAGGTCCGAAGCGACCAATATTGGCCTGGATCTTTTCGCCTTTGTATTCACCTAGAGTACGTGGGAGCTTAAACAATTCTAAAGCTTCTTCTAAGCTGATGGTATCGATACTTTGTCCCTTACGCAGGCTGGCAAACTGAGGTTTTTCCTCATCGTCTACCGAGCCAATCTGGATCATAGGGCCGTAGCGGCCGATGCGGGCAATAATTGGTTTACCGCTTTTAGGGTCTTCACCCAATACGCGTTCGCCGGTAGCGCGTTCGGCATTTTCTTCTACCTCTTTAAGGTGCGGATGGAAGTCCTTGTAAAAGTTCCCTAGCATATCGGTCCACTCCACTTCACCTTGGGCGATACGGTCGAATTTAGCTTCTACCGATGCCGTGAAATTGTAATCGAGAATGGTTTCGAAGTGCTCGGTGAGGAAATCGTTTACCACCGAGCCAATATCAGTAGGAATCAACTTATTCTTATCGGCGCCGGTAGTTTCGCTAAGCTGATGCTCCTTTAGGCCATCGGCTTGCAATTCCAATTGGAGGTATTCGCGCTTGGTACCGGTAAGCTCCGATTTTTCTACGTATTGCCTTTTAATGATCGTAGAAATGGTTGGCGCATAGGTAGAAGGACGACCAATGCCTAGTTCCTCGAGCTTCTTCACCAAACTAGCTTCAGTGTAGCGTGGAGGGTGCTTGGTAAAGCGCTGCGTTGCGTTGATGTTTTGGTATTGCAGTACTTCACCGTCTTTACAGGCGGGAAGCATACCAGCCTGTTCCTCTTGATCCTCATCGTCGGTTCCCTCAAGATATACTTTTAGAAATCCTTCGAATTTGATCACTTCACCGCGTGCTACGAATTCTAATTTTTCACCGGGCGTATTAATGTGGAATACGGTACGCTCCAGTTGGGCGTCGCTCATTTGGGAGGCAATGGCGCGCTTCCAAATGAGATCGTATAATTTCTTTTGCTGATCGGTAGTTCCGGCCTTATGACGATCGAAATAGGTAGGACGAATCGCTTCGTGCGCCTCTTGTGCACCTTTACTTTTGGTAGAATAGCGGCGACGTTTGGCGAAATCGTCTCCATAGGCGGCCTTGATCTCGGTTTCGGCGGCACCCACGGCATCGTCCGATAAATTGGTAGAGTCGGTACGCATGTAGGTGATCAAACCGGCTTCGTAAAGCTTTTGCGCTACCGACATGGTTTGGCTTACCGAAAAGTACAATTTACGCGCGGCCTCCTGTTGCAAGGTGGAGGTGGTAAAAGGAGGAGCGGGCGATTTCTTGGCCGGTTTGGTGTCGATCGAGTCGATCTTAAAATTATGCTCGGCACACTGCTTTAAAAAAGCGCGGGCTTCTTCCTCGGTATCGAATCGTTTGTTGAGTTCGGCTCTAAAAGTTTTGCCATTTTGGTTGGAAAACTCGGCTACTACCTTATAATAGGCTTTCGCCTGAAAAGCCCGAATGTCGTTTTCGCGTTCTACGATCAAGCGCACCGCTACCGATTGTACTCTACCGGCCGAAAGACCAGCTTTTACTTTTTTCCACAGTACGGGCGACAGCTCGAAACCTACTAAGCGGTCGAGAATTCTACGCGCCTGTTGGGCATTAACCAAATCTACGTTTATCCTGCGCGGACTATTGATCGCTTTATCGATTGCTTTTTTGGTGATTTCCGAAAAAGTAATGCGATTGGTATTGGTGGGTTTTAGTCCTAAGGCTTCGTAAAGGTGCCAGGCAATGGCCTCCCCTTCACGGTCCTCATCCGATGCCAACCACACCAGCTCTGCATCCTTACTTAGTTTCTTTAATTTCTTTACAACGTCTTTCTTGTCGCTGCTTATCGCGTATTTAGGGGCGAAATTATTTTCTACGTCTACGCCCATGTCCTTTTGGACTAGGTCGCGGATGTGGCCGAAGGAACTTTCCACTTGGTAGTCCTTTCCGAGGAACTTTTCAATGGTCTTGGCCTTGGCCGGTGACTCTACTATTACGAGGTTTTTTGACATCTTCTACAGCTAATTTTGGCTTCTGCCGAAAGGGCAAAATAAATCAATGTTTTTTTCATAGATGTTTTTCGGAGGTGAATAAGCTTTTATTTTATCTGCCAAATTGGCAATGGACCCAGATTTGGTACCTTTGCCCTCCTAAGAAAACACCCTTGGAAAAATTGGTATGCAGGATAAGATAATGGATGAAAGCGTACAAGGTTCGGCCTTGATGCAAGAAGATGAGCGCGGAGACCGTAAACTGTACATAGAAAGTTACGGTTGCCAGATGAATTTCTCCGACAGTGAGATCGTAGCTTCGATCTTGGCCAAGGAGGGATTTGGCACCACGCGAAATGTAGAAGAGGCGGATCTGGTATTGCTAAATACTTGTTCGATTCGCGATAAGGCAGAGCAAACCGTGCGCAAGCGTTTAAGCAGTTTCAACAAGCTCAAGGAAGCCCGACCAGAGATGAAGATCGGGGTATTGGGTTGTATGGCCGAGCGCTTAAAGGATAAATTTTTGGACGAAGAGAAATTGGTAGACCTGGTGGTAGGTCCTGATGCCTACCGCGACTTACCCAATTTGATCGAAAAGGTCGAAGGGGGACGGAAAGCGGTTAATGTGCTCCTGTCTAAAGAAGAAACTTATGCCGATGTTAATCCGGTGCGGATCGATACTAATGGGGTTTCCGCCTTTATTTCGATCACCCGTGGATGTGATAATATGTGCACCTTTTGCGTGGTACCATTTACACGAGGGAGAGAGCGTAGCCGCAATCCGGAGACCATTTTGGCCGAGGCGCGCGAGTTGGAAAGCCGCGGCTTTAAAGAGATTACCCTATTAGGTCAGAATGTTGATTCTTATTTATGGTATGGCGGCGGATTGAAGAAAGACTTTGATAAAGCTTCCGATGCGGCGAAAGCCACGGCGGTACACTTTGCCGACCTATTAGCGATGGTGGCCGAAGCGGTACCTGGAATGCGCATCCGCTTTAGCACCAGCAACCCACAAGATATGACCGACTCGGTATTGCATGCTATAGCCAAGTACGAGAATATTTGTAATTACATTCATTTACCGGTGCAATCGGGTAGCAGTCGCATATTAAAAGAGATGAACCGAGGTCATAATCGCGAAGAATATTTTGCCTTGATCGACCGGATTCGGAAGATCATCCCTGACTGTGCTATTTCCCATGATATGATCGCTGGTTTTCCTACCGAAACCGAAGAAGATCATAAGGACACCCTTTCCTTGATGGAATACGTTCGTTATGACTTTGGATACATGTTTTATTACAGTGAGCGTCCCAATACATTCGCTGCGCGTAAAATGGAGGATGATGTTGACATGGAGACTAAAAAACGTCGTCTGAATGAGATCATCCAATTACAGCAGGAGCACAGTTTAGAACGTAATAAGGAGCACCTGGGCAAAGTAGAGGAGATCTTGATTGAAGGGGATTCGAAGCGCAGCGCGGACGATTGGAAAGGACGTAATACCCAAAACACCATGGTAGTATTCCCGAAAGAAGGGAACGAAAAACCGGGTGATTTCGTTAAAGTAAAGATTACTGACTGTACTGCAGCGACCCTTTTAGGGGAGTTGGTGAAGGACTAAATATGACATTAAAACACTTAGGTCTTGCTTTTTTCTTGGCATTAGGAAGCCTCCAGGCGCAGGAATTGGTGAACGGCCGTTGGGTCGATAATGACTTAACCATTTGGATTGAACAGGATCAAATTCGCTCGCAAGGAGTGCTTTATTACTGTATTGCCGATTCGGCCCGGGGTACTTGCATCGAAAACTTGAGTAGCGGATTTGAGTTAAAGTTGTACGATGCTTCCGGCAAGGTGATCTACGAAGGTATTGCGAGCGGACGCCGGCGCGGGGTGAAACTACCAAAGGCTTATCCAAATGCTGCCGAGGTAGAGCTCAAGGCCTTTAAGCCTTGGGTTACCAATAAGAGTAATGCCGGTCGGATCCATCAAGCGAAAGCGATCGAAGTTAAATATAAAGTGAAGTGAGCTCGATTCAAGAAATAAAACAACGCTTTGGGATTATTGGAAATAGTCCCGGTTTGGAGCGCGCGCTGAACAAAGCGCTCCAGGTGGCGGGTACCGATATTTCGGTTTTGGTTTCGGGTGAAAGTGGGGTAGGTAAAGAAGCTATTCCGCGTATTATTCATTCGCAAAGCCACCGTAAACACAATAAATACATTGCGGTAAACTGCGGTGCTATTCCAGAAGGCACTATCGACAGCGAGTTATTCGGTCATGAGAAAGGAGCTTTTACCGGCGCCACGGGCACGCGTAAAGGTTATTTCGAGGAAGCTGATGGGGGAACTATTTTTCTAGATGAAGTAGGAGAATTACCGCTGGCCACCCAGGTGCGTTTGTTGCGGGTTTTGGAGACAGGGGAATTTATAAAAGTAGGTTCATCCCAGATCCAAAAGACCGACGTCCGTATCGTAGCGGCTACCAATGTAGATATGGTGGAAGCGATCCAAAAAGGAAAATTTCGCGAAGACCTTTATTACCGGCTTAATACCGTAGAGATCCACTTACCACCTTTGCGCGAGCGCAAGGATGATATTCATTTGATCTTCCGCAAGTTTGCGGCCGACTTTGGCGATAAATACCACGTGCCTCCGGTGCGTCTCGACGAAGAAGCCGTAGGGGTTTTACGCAATTACCACTGGCCCGGTAATATTCGTCAGCTGCGAAATTTAGCCGAGCAGATCTCGGTAATCGAGCATGAAAAGGCGATCAATGCGGCAACGGTAATGCATTATTTACCGGATTCGGGCCGCGGCGGATTACCAGCCTTATACAAGGAAGATAAGCCTTTGAGTGAATCCGACTTCAGCAACGAACGTGAGATCTTGTATAAGATCCTCTTTGATATGCGAAAGGATATTGCCGATCTGAAAAAACTGACCGGCGAATTGATGCAAAATGAAGAGATCTCGGAAGAATGGAAAAGCGATAACCGTTCCTTGATCAAACGTATTTACGAAGAAGACGAGGCCATAGAAGCGCAGGCAAGCGAAGAGAAAGAATTGCCTTCTTCCTATTTACCGATCTACACCGGCGAAGAAGCCGAAATACAAGATCGTGTGTACGATGCCAGCCATGATTTGGTAGAAGATGAGCCATTGACCTTACAAGAGAAGGAACTGGAGATGATCAAAAAGGCCTTGGACCGCAATAATAACAAGCGCAAAGACGCCGCTAAGGAATTGGGTATTTCGGAGCGGACCCTTTACCGCAAGATCAAACAGTATAACTTATGAGAATCCTGGTCTTTGCTCTACTCTGCTTAGGGCTTTCAGCCTGCAATGGCGGCTATTCTTTTACCGGGGGAGATGTGGGTGATGCCAAGACCGTAAGCATCGATAACTTTCCTAATAATGCCGAATTGGTAAAACCCCAGCTTTCGCAGATCTTCTCTGAGAAATTGCGGGATATTTTTGTGCAGCAAACTCCTTTGGAGCTGGTGAGTCGGGGTGGAGACTTGCAATTCATGGGTTCGATCACTCGCTATTCGATCGATCCCATTAACGCGCAAGCCTCCGAATTAGGATCTGTGGCACAAAACCGTTTAACGGTGGAAGTGAACGTGATCTACATTAATGAGAAGGAGCCTAAGAAGGGCTTTGAACGCAAATTTTCTCGATTTGTGGATTTCGATGCAAATCAGGATATTAACCAAATCGAAGCGGAGCTGCACGACCAGGTAGCGCAAGAGCTTTCGGAGAACATATTAAACCAGTCGATTGGTAATTGGTAATTGAGAACTGAAGAATTCATAAAGCTGCTAGCCGAACCTTATACCGTAGAGGAATTTGAGGTTGATGATCTGCGAGAACTTGCGGAGCAATATCCTTATTCTCAGGTGATTCAGCTGCTTTATGGCTTGCGGTTACGCTATTCTTCGGGGCATTTATTCAATCAGCAATTAGGTAGAGCGGCAGCTTTATCTAACGATCGTTCGGTCTTATTCGAGCTCTTTGAAAATAAGCCCAAGCCCTCGATCAATCCTACCCCATTATCGGTGGTAAGCGAGGAGGTGCCGACGCAAAAAGAGGAAGAATTAGAGGCTGAAACGCAGAAAATCGACTTAGAGGCAGTGCAAGCTGCACAAGAACAAGCATCGGAAGTTCCAATTGAAGAGGAAGAAGTAAGTCCCGAGCCGGAAGAGGAAGATGCGGAAGAAGAAAGCCTTGAAATAGCTCAGAATTTAGATACGGTAGTGGCGGAAACAAAGTCACCCCAGATCGACAAACCGAGCGAAGAAGAATTAGCGGCTCAGGAAGCAGCTCAGCAAAAAGAAGAAATTCCACCTTTACCAGACCTCAGTGAACTAAGTCCGCAGGATCGCGTGAAGGCCATCTTGGAACGTAATAAAGCGATCCGGGCCCAGTTCGAGGCCGAACGTAAAAGCGGGGTATCGGAAAAATTGTTTTCAGAAAGTACTACCGAGAAAGCAACTGACTCCCAAAATTCACCAGACGAACCCATTGATATCGCTTCCCT
>CBFHJH010000005.1:151154-155030 GCA_965656185.1 Croceimicrobium sp. | reverse complement strand
GGTGCAGCGACGTCATGAATCGCAATTCGGTAAGCCCGAGGAGTCTACCGCAGAAGTAGGGCAGGAATCTGAGGAGGAATTGGTATCGGATGAAGCTCAAGAGGAGCCTAAGACCGAGGACGTCGATTCGAAGGAAGAAGTAGCAGAGAAGTCGGAGGCCCAAGATCAAGGTGATATTGCCTTGACCACCCGCATCCGGATCATTCGCGACCGCTTAGAAGCTTTGAAGGAGAGTGATGCGCTGACCGATGAGGAGCTCGAAGCCTTGATGGAAGAACATAAGCGTTTGGAGTCTTTAATGACCGAACTGCCTTTAGACGAAGACCATGTCTTTGCGATCGAATTGGAGTCTGAGGAGGACGAACCAAAGGAACAGGACGAAGTAGCTGAGTCTGCTGAATACAATGAGCCAGAAGAAATGGAGGACTCGGCAGAGAAGGAGCAAGAGACCGCGGCGGAGGATGAAGAGAAGGCCGAGGCTATAGAACAAAAAGAGGCCCGGTCGGAGGCAAAAGAACCGGAGACCGCCTCTGAAACGGAAAGTGAAACGCAGGAAGAGGAGGAAGATGAAGCCGAAGATGAGCTTGATTCGGAAATCAAGCGCATTGAAAGATTAGCGGCACAATTGAAATCCGATCCTAGCTCTAAGCTAGATATGAATCGCCTCAATGCGATGCGTGAAGAGCGCCTGCGAAAATTAGAAGAAGAGGCGAAGCAGTTAAATTTTGCCGAGACTGCTGAGGACGCGGAGGAAAAGGAATTAGCCGAGCCGGCGGCGGAAGAAACTATAGAAAGTTCGGTTTCGGGAGATGAAACTGCCGAGGCGGAAGAAAACACGGCGGTACCGGAAGAAGAGGACGGAGTTGAAGATCTGGCCGACAGCGATGCGGAAGCCGAGTTGGAAGAAAGTAGCAAAACAGAAGGAGCGGAAGCCGAGTCAAAAAGTGTAGCTGAAGTTCCTTCCGCGGAAGCGAAAGAAGAATTAGAAGAAGTCCCGGAAGAAAACACTACGAAAGAAGAGGAGAGTGAAGCCTTTTCATTTAGCGAGTGGTTGCAGAAAGTCAAGGAAGGCAAAGCACAAGGTGGTCCGCGCGAAGAAGTGAAGGCCAAGGTTGACTTGCTGGATTCTTTTGTGGAGAAATTACCGGACTTAAAAAAGCAGAGTAGGCAGGCGGCAGCCAGCAAAAGTGCCAGTGTAAATAATCCGGTGCCGGAGCGTGAAGAGAGCGATGGCCTGGGAATGGTGACCGAAACTTTAGCCAAAGTTTACATTAAGCAAAAGCACTACAAGAAGGCGATTCAAGCCTATGAAATACTTAAGTTGAAATATCCCGAAAAAAGTAGTTTCTTTGCCAGCCAAATTTTGGAGATTAAAAAACTGGCTAAGAGCAATTAATAGATAAGATTATGGCCCTGTTATTGACCACACTGATTATTATTACCTGTATATTATTGACTTTGATCGTTTTAGTACAAAACCCCAAAGGAGGCGGTTTGAGCTCTTCTTTCGGCGGAGGCGGTACGCAATTATTCGGCGGAGTTAAGAAAACGACCGACTTCCTAGATCGCGGTACTTGGGCATTGGCCATCGTACTTGTGGTATTGGTGATGGCGGCTAACATCGTGGTTACCCCAGGAAGTAGCGAAGGAGAATTACCAGAATCGGCTACCGAAAATGTAGATATTGCAACTCCAGCTGCTCCGCAAGGACAGAATTTTGAATTACCAGCTGGTGTAAGTGGACAACCCCAACCAGGTACTTCTGAGGAAGAGACCGAATAAGGGAAATCCTAAATAATGTTAAAAAAGCCGTTCCAATGGGACGGCTTTTTATTTTTGGTCAAATCTTAAAAATGAAAGCAAAATTTTTCGTGGTCTTATTAAGCCTTCTGGTCTTTATTTCATGTAAGGAGGAAGAAGAACCGCAAGCTAATGCAGGTACCGAATTTAAAGTAGATGGTCAGGACTATGGCATGAGGGAAGGCTTTATCTTATCTTACGGTGGCGATTCAAATTTGGTAAACTTGGATGTAATCCTCTTGAGTGAAGGGCTGCAAATCTTTTATGATGGTGGTTACCCCGATTCGGTTAGTGGTACTGGCTTTATGTTGGCTTTGGAGAACTGGACCAGCGATAGTACCGCCTTGGATGCAGGTACTTATAATTTAGCGTCCAATCCAGCGCTCTTTGGTATTACTCATTCAGATTTGGCTTATGTGCAAAATGGGGAGTTCCTGTGGTCGATTCCCAGTAGTGAAATGAGTTTTGAGTTGAGCCGTGAGGGAGCGACTTATGACTTAGCGGGCAATGGTAGCACCATTAATGGGAAGAGCGTCAGTTTTGCTTTTGACGGTCCCTTGCCTATTTATTATTAGGAAGTAAGTGTCCATCTCAAATAAGCTTATTTTGAATAAAGTTTTCCTGTTCTTTACTATTCTTTTTGCCTTTTCGGCCTGTTCGGAGGATGAGCAGGGCGAGCGGGAATTTCCGCAAGAACTAGTGATAAACGGTGAGCGCGATGAGATGCTGTCGGCCGCGGTGATCCACGACTCCAGAAATGGAGGAGTGCTAGACTTTTTACTCTACACCGAAGGTGTGGCCTTATTGAAGGATTCCAGCGGAATTCCAAGGGGGGCTTCCGGCAACGGCTATTTCTTGCACTTTCCCATTATTACTTCAGATAGCACAAGCCTGAAGGAAGGAGTTTACAGCACCGATAGCCTCAACTTCGATTATAAATTGGGCGATTGCTCCATTAACCCTGTGGTGCATGATAATACCCAGCTATGGTTTGTGGTGGAGTCGGTCAGTTTTGAATTGCTCCAGAATAATGGAACTTATACCATTGTGGGAAGTGGGCAAGCTGAAAACAATATGGAGTATAGTTTTAGCTACCAGGGCAATATCGAATGGTATTTGATGTAGCTTGAAAGAATAAAAAAAACCCGGATCGAATTTCCGGGTTTTTTTATATGATGAAAAGTCTTAATTAAAGTCGGCCAAGATCTGCTCGGTAGCTTCTTTAGTCTTGATCTTGGTGTAGACCTTCTCGATCTTCCCTTCTTCGTCGATCACGAAAGTCTCACGGTGGATCCCCTCGTATTCACGACCCATAAATTTCTTTAGGCCCCATACTCCATAGGCTTGAATCACTTCTTTCTCGGTGTCGGGAATAAGGGGGAAAGGTAGCTCATATTTATTACTAAATTTTTGATGCTTGGTTTCATTGTCGGCACTGACACCGATTATGGCAAAACCTTTCTCCTGAAGGAGGCTATAGTTATCGCGGAAATTACAGGCTTCGGCTGTGCAGCCAGGGGTGTCGTCTTTGGGGTAAAAGTAGAGGATCACCTTTTTTCCGCGAAAGTCGCTCAAGTTTAGATCGTTGCCATTTTGGTCTTTAGCTTGGATATCGGGCGCTTGATCTCCCGCTTTGAGATGTGTCATAGTTTAGTTTTCTTTCTTAACCCTTTAGTCAGAAAAATGTTGCGGCAGTGGCAGGAGCTTCTTTTGGAGAAGGGGGAATAAAGGCGGCTTGTCAGCTAACTGACAAGGTATTCTGTCATTCTGCCATAAAAAAATGCCTTAATTAAGTTGGCACATTTTCTGTCTAATGCTAATTCAAAATTACAACTCTAACTAAATAACAAAGTCGAAAATGGCTGATATCAATTTAAAACCCTTAGCAGACCGTGTTTTGGTAGAGCCTAGCGCTGCCGAGACCACCACCGCTTCTGGAATTATTATTCCTGACACTGCCCAAGAGAAACCGCAACAAGGAACTGTTGTGGCAGTAGGAGCGGGAAAGGCCGACGAGCCTATGACCGTTAAAGTAGGTGACGTAGTACTTTATGGAAAGTACGGCGGTACGGAGAT
>CBFHJH010000005.1:147076-151054 GCA_965656185.1 Croceimicrobium sp. | reverse complement strand
AAGACTACTTGATCATGCGTGAGGCAGATATTTATGCAGTTATCGGTTAATCTAATCATTCGAAAAATTTAGAAAGAAATGGCAAAAGAGATTAAATTCAATTTAGAAGCACGCGATGGCCTTAAGAATGGCGTTGATGCTTTGGCCAATGCGGTAAAAGTTACTTTAGGTCCTAAAGGGCGCAATGTGATCATCGAAAAGTCTTTTGGTGCTCCTCATGTTACTAAGGACGGGGTAACCGTTGCCAAGGAGATTGAGTTAGAAGATAAGATCGAGAACATTGGTGCTCAGATGGTGAAGGAAGTAGCGAGCAAAACTGCCGACGTGGCCGGTGATGGTACTACTACTGCTACTGTTTTAGCGCAAGCGATCTTCAATCAAGGTTTGAAGAACGTAGCGGCTGGTGCTGCTCCCATGGATTTAAAACGTGGTGTAGATAAAGCGGTACAGGCTATTATCGAGAACTTACGTTCCCAAAGTCAGGAAGTGGGTGATAGCTACGATAAGATCGAGCAGGTAGCCTCTATTTCTGCCAATAATGATTCGGCCATCGGAAAGTTGATCGCCGAAGCGATGGGAAAAGTGAAGAAAGAAGGAGTTATTACCGTTGAAGAAGCTAAAGGAACCGAGACTTACGTAGACGTAGTTGAAGGTATGCAATTCGATCGGGGTTACCTTTCACCTTACTTCGTGACCGACAGCGAAAAAATGATCGCTGACTTGGAGAACCCACATATTTTGATCTACGATAAGAAGATCAGCAATATGAAGGAATTGCTTCCAGTATTGGAGCCAGCAGCACAGAGTGGTCGTCCTTTGTTGATCATTGCTGAAGACGTGGAGAGCGAAGCCCTCGCTACTTTGGTAGTGAATAAGATTCGCGGTAGCTTAAAAATCGCTGCGGTGAAAGCACCAGGCTTTGGTGATCGTCGTAAAGCGATGTTAGAAGATATCGCTATTCTTACTGGAGGTACCGTAATTTCTGAGGAGCGTGGCTTTAAATTAGAGAACGCTACCATGGATATGTTGGGAACCGCCGAAAAGGTAACCATCGACAAAGACAATACTACCGTAGTAAACGGAGCAGGAGACGCCGAGGCGATCGAAGGTCGTGTAAATCAGATCAAAGCTCAGATCGAGTCTACCACATCAGACTACGACAAAGAAAAGCTGCAAGAGCGCTTGGCTAAATTAGCCGGTGGGGTAGCTGTACTTTACGTAGGTGCCGCTTCTGAGGTTGAAATGAAAGAGAAGAAAGACCGCGTTGACGATGCTTTAGCAGCTACACGCGCCGCTATCGAAGAAGGAATCGTTCCTGGTGGTGGTGTGGCCTTAGTGCGTGCTGCTCTCTCTTTAGAGGACCTAAGTGGTGAGAATGACGATGAAACCACCGGTATCCGCATCGTACACCGCGCCATCGAAGAGCCTTTGCGTCAAATCGCATTGAACGCCGGACAGGAAGCTTCTGTAATCATCAATAAGGTGAAAGAAGGAAGCGCTGATTACGGTTACAATGCCAAGACCGAAGAGTTCGGTAATATGTACGAGCAAGGTATCATCGATCCTACCAAAGTAACTCGTGTTGCTTTGGAGAATGCAGCTTCTGTAGCCGGAATGTTATTGACTACCGAGGCTACCATTAGCGAAATTCCAGGTGAAAATGATGGTGCTGCTGCCGCTGCTGCCGCTGCCGGAATGGGCGGTGGTATGCCAGGTATGATGTAAGATCATTCCCACAATAATTCCTCCCGGCCTCCGCTAAATAGTAGAGGTCGGGATTTTTTTTGCTTGATGTTTGCCTCTTCAATGTCTAGTTTATCTTTGTTGGATTAGAACTTAATTATGAAAAGATTACTTAGCCTTTTATTAGCCTTGTTCATATTGGTGCCGGTAGCGGAGGCCCAACGTTATAAGAACGCGCGGTCCTATTACCGTGAGTTTCAAAGTCAGGGACGTAAGATCGGTATAAAGAATATGCGATACCTGGAGGCTGTGGTACGGGGCGACGATGCTCGACGGATCAATAAGTACCGCGAAATGGTAATGGAGCAATTGCAGGATAGCAAGCGCGACCTTAGTCGAGTAGGGCCTTATAAGGACGACGATGTTTTGCACCGCGAGTTCCTTGCCGGTTTGGATATGTATATGGAGGCCTTTGAGGATTTTGGCGCGGCGGAAAAACTCACCGAGAACCGCTATAATTCTTACGCGGATCTTCAAAAATACTATGAAGCAGCCAATAAAGCGGAGATCAAAATGCTGGATGCGGCCTATAAGATCGAAAAGGCCGAGGATTATTTTGGCAAGACCTATATGGTAGACTTGCGCCGAGACGAAGCATTTCAGGAAAAGCAATTCAAGCTGGATGAGATCACGGTTTATACCCGCGAGTTGACCTTGATCTATTTTAGAGTAGATGGCGAGCTCACCGCGCTCTTCAATGCGATCGACGCCGATAAGGGAGATACTCTAGCCGTGATCATTACCAATTTGCGCAAGTCGATTCGTACCGCTCAGTCGGAGCTGGAAGAAAAGGAACCTTTGGAGTTCGATGATTCTTTAGAGGATATGCTGGGTTATTTCTTGGAAGAGATCGATGGTTCTATCGACGAGGACTTACGTCCGATGGCCGAGAAGTTTCAATTCAAATACCAAGATCAAGAAGATCTGGAGGATGCTCAAGTTATGCTTCGTGAAATGAAGGAGTGGCAGAAAGAAATGCGGGCTGAGTACTTCGGTGCGATGAACGACCTTATTACCGATTACCTCGAAGAAGAGTAAAGATATATTAGTATATTCATCCTTCATTAATCTGAAGATGAGTAGGCTAAGATCGATATTTTTAACATTGAGCCTGACCCTTGGGTCGGGCTTCTTGCTTTCTGGACAAAGCACAGTAGATAGTTTGCGAGCTTTGATCGATCGTGCCCCCAATAGGGAAAGTAGTATTGAGCACTATCTTAATATTAGTCGGGAATGGCTGATCTTGAATCACGATAGTGCGGAAGGCTATATCGAACAATCCTTGGCTTTAAGTCAGCGCTACGATAAACCGGAATATTACATTGAGGCCCTAAATCAACAAGGAAACTTACAGCAAAGACGCTATGAGTCGGAAGCCGCCTTGGCGACCTACGCTAAAGCGGTAGACTTGGCAGAGGCTCAAGATTATAAGCCCGGTTTAGCCAAGCTGTACAACAATATAGCTTTGATCTTGACCGAACAAGGTGATTTTCCTGAGGCCTTGGAGCAATTTACGGCCGCCACTCGAATAGAGGAGGAGCTAGAGAATAGGGAGGGAATGGCTCAGGGCTTCAACAATATTGGGGTGGTTTTCTATTATCAAGGCGATTATGAAAAAGCGCTGGAGTACTTTTTAGAATCGGTGAGGGTGCACGAAGCGATGGGCAACTTGCTGAGCGCTAAGCAGGGATATAATAACATTGGAGCCATTAATGAGGCATTAAAGCAATATGATAGCGCGCTTTTTTATTATCAGGAAGCCTTAGAGATTGCCGAAGATCTCGATGATCGGGCCGAAATAGGAATTGCTTGCAATAACGTGGCAGGAGCTTACAGCGGATTGGAAAACTGGCAAAAGTCGGAAAACTTTTATCGCTTGGCCATGGCCACCAACCGAGAAACGGGCGATTACCATTCATTGGCGCTTAACTATATGAATTTGGCTTCGATGTACATCGCCTCTGGTCGTTCTTCGCAAGCGGAAGCCTTTTTTAAGGAGGCTGAGGAGATCGTGGGCGATAAAGACTTCAAGAACCTAGCTTACGACCTCTATGGTAAAATGGCTGATTATTATGCCAGCGAGGACCAGTTTGCCGCTGCCTATGATTATTCCGAAAAGTATCAATCTCTAAAAGACTCGGTCTTTAGCGCCGACAAGGCCAAGGCGATCGCTGAAACCGAGGCCCTTTACGAAACAGAAAAAAAGGAAAGAGAATTAGCCGAGAACAAAGCTGC
>CBFHJH010000005.1:125593-146977 GCA_965656185.1 Croceimicrobium sp. | reverse complement strand
TCTAGCCCAGCAAGAGTTAAAAGTGCAAGAACAGAACTTGTACTTAGGCTTATTATCGGCGGGAGTTTTATTGGTGATAATCGTGGCCGTTCTACTTTACCGGCAGCAGCAGGCCAAGCGAAAGCAATTATTGAAAGAGGCTAGTCTAAAGGAAGAGTTGGCCAAGGTGGAGCTAAGGCAAAAGATGGAGGCCGAACGCTTACGAATTTCCCGCGATCTCCACGATCATATCGGCACCCAGCTTACCATTATCAGCTCGGAAGTAGATAATCTAGCTTATGTGGAAAAGGACCAAGATCGCAAGTTGACCTATGAGCAGATCAGCGATCAGATGCGGGACACTATGGCGCAGCTCAGGGAAACCATTTGGGCCATGAACAACGATTCGATCAATGTTAAGATGTTAGCGGCAAAGCTGCAGGAGTTCGGTAATAAGGTTTTTAAAGACCGTGCGGACTTTACCGTGCAAAACAAAATGAAGGCGGAGGTCGAATTAGGTCCAGCCCGGACGATCAATATGTACCGCATTTGTCAAGAAGCCATGGTAAATGCCTTAAAGCACGCCGAATGCGATCGTTTTAGAATTAGCTTCGATCATGATGAAGAGGCTCTGGTATTGAGCTTAGAGGATAATGGCAAGGGAATGGACCTGAGCAAAGAAGGCGACGGCCATGGTTTATTGAATATGCGGGATCGGATGAAGCAATTAGGTGGTGATCTTAAGATAGACTCGGAGTTGGGAAAGGGCACTCGAATAAGCTTAAGTCTACAACTGAATACGCCATCTGCCTTATAGCAAAAGCCATTTCTATACGGCACCTTTGATAAAAATTGTGATGAAGGTTAATGTAGTCATAGCAGAAGACAATCGACGCCTCGCCAAGAGTTTGCAGGAGAAACTTGAATTGAACGAGCAGATCACCGTGAAGTGGCATGTGGCCAACGGTCGCTTATTGATGGAGCGTTTGTTGGAAGATCACAATATCGATATTGTCTTGATGGATATCAATATGCCGGAGATGGATGGCATCGAAGCCACGGGGCTACTGAAGCAGAAATACCCTCAGATCAAGGTGCTTATGAGTACTGTATTCGATGAGGACGATTATATCTTCAAAGCGATCATGGCCGGGGCCAATGGCTATTTGTTAAAAGATGAGCGACCCCAAAAGATCCATCAATCCATCGAAGAGGTATTGGAGGGCGGTGCACCGATGTCTACCAGTATTGCTGCTAAAGCCTTAAGCTTAATTCGTCATGGGGCAAGTCAGGTTACCGAAGCGGTAGACTACCATTTAACCAAGCGTGAAACGGAGATCCTGGAACAATTGGCGGCTGGCCGCAATTATCAAGAAATTGCCGGGAATCTATACATCAGTCCCTCTACGGTACGCAAGCATATTGAGAACATCTACCAAAAATTGCAAGTACACAATAAGGTGGATGCGGTGAAGTTAGCCTTGAAAAATCGTTTGGTTTAGGAATTAAGTAGCTCCTTTACCTTGGCGCTGATGGTTTTACCATCGGCTTTACCGGTGAGCTCTTTGCTGGCACGTCCCATTACTTTGCCCATGTCTTGAGGCCCGCTGGCACCAATCTCGCTGATCAAGTTTTTAAGGTAATCCGTCAGCTCTTCGAGGCTCAGCGCTTTAGGTAGGAAAGTTTCAATTACCGCCAATTGCTCTTTTTCTTCTTCGGCCAGGTCGGCTCTCCCTTGTTCTTCGTAGATGGAAATGGAGTCCTTTCTTTGCTTTTGCAGACGGGTAAGGATCTTTAATTCCTCGTCTTCATTGAGTTCAGCACCAGCGCCTTTGTCGGTTTTAGCTAGCATTAAAGCCGACTTAATTGCGCGTAGGCTTTCTAGTTTAACCTTGTCTTTGGCGCGCATGGCCGCTTTCATTTCTTCGGCGATCTTAGAACTTAAACTCATGAGATTTAATTTGCTGGCAAGGTACGATGATTCGGGCAAAAAAAAAGCGGCCCGGAGGCCGCTTTCGGGTTATCAATCTACATTATCGTGGAGGAAACTATTATTCGATTTGAGGTCATTTCCTCCCTCCGAATTATCTAAGGTCATACGGCTCTGAGTCTCTTCTTTAGAGATAGAACCTTGTTCGATGTTTATGCCATGACGCTTATAGGCAGGCTCATGGTCGGCTTCATCGAGGCTATGCGGATTGTTTTTAAAGCGGTAGTTAAAGGCCTTGAGTTTGGCTCTTCTTTCTTCCGCGCGCAAACGCATGCTTTCCTCGATGCTCGAGTTCATGGGGTCGACCATTTTAGTTGGCCCTTGTGGTTTTGGGCTTTCTTGCTTGGTCTTCACCTCAAAGTGCAGGTCTTGGTCATCCTCTTGCGCCTTTGGGCTCTCTTCTTTTTTCTGAGCGACTGGTTTTGCTTCCAGGTCGCCATTGAGCTGTTTTTCCAGTTCCTCATAGTCGGAGAGGCTATAAACCTTGCGTTGAGGCTCAGGGGCGGCGTTTTCATTATGCTCTGGCGCTGATCTCTCTGCTGAAGTCGCTTCGGCGGAAGCCTCTTCCTCCTGCTTAAATTGTGGCTCCCAATTTTCTTCTGCGGGAGTAGCTTGATTTTCCTCTTCCTCTTTGGCGTCGATGGTGAAGAAGTCGAAATTCATCGAAGCTTCATCCTCTTCATCCAGGGGAGACAAGCTATCCTGCTCTTCGGTTTCGGGAAGGTTTTGGGCGATGATCTGATCGCTTATCGACATGCCTACAGGGGGTTCTTCTGTCTCCTCTACCTCGCCTAGATCGAACCGAATAGTTTCCTCTTCTTCGGGCTCTTCGGCTGGCTTTTGCGCCGCAGGTGCTTCACTTTTCTCCGCTTCGAAGTCAGGACTTGCGGGATTGCTTTCTTCCAGCTCGGAGGGAGCAGGAGGGTCTTCTTTTTGGTCGAGCGGTTCGGCTACCGGATGGGTGGTGGGTAGCTCATTTTCTTCTTCGCCAAATAAAGAGGCTTGAAGGTCTTGGGATTCTTGTTTTTTCTCTTGGCTGAGGGCGCGATCTAACTCAGCGTCAAGCATGGAGTCTTCATCTTCCTCGTCCATGCTGATGGGTTTATCGTACAAAGAGGTGCTAATCGCCTGATCGTCTTCCAGGGGGTGCACGATCTTTTCGGGCGCTTTACCAATTACTTGTTTTTGTTGATCGGGATTAAAGCCCGTAGCGATAATGGTGATGGCCACTTCATGGCCTAAGCTTTCGTCTTCACCAATACCCATGATGATATTTGCGGCTCCTCCCGCTTCGTTCTGAATGAAGTCGTTTACTTCACCGATCTCGTCGATGGTAATTTCCTCATTTCCGGAAACGATAAGCAGCAATACGTTTTTAGCACCTCGGATATGATTGTCATTCAATAGGGGTGAGTCTAAAGCAGCGCTGATCGCTTCTTTAGCGCGATTTTCACCACTGGCGGTAGCGGCTCCCATTATGGCGGTACCCGAATTGGCCAATACCGTTTTCGCATCACGCAAGTCGATATTGGTAGTGTAGTGATGGGTAATTACCTCGGCAATACCACGGGCGGCAGTAGATAATACTTCATCGGCCTTCGCAAAGCCTGCTTTAAAGCCAAGGTTTCCGTAGACCTCACGTAATTTATTGTTATTTATAACGACCAGGGAATCTACCACCGAGCGAAGAGACTCGATTCCTTTCTCGGCTTGATCTTGACGCATGCGACCCTCAAAGAGAAATGGACTGGTTACGATGCCAACGGTAAGAATTCCGAGATCCTTAGCCGCTTTAGCAATAACGGGAGCTGCTCCGGTTCCGGTACCACCACCCATACCGGCGGTGATGAAGAGCATCTTCGTGTTGGTGTCCAGTAATTTCGTGATCTCTTCCATACTTTCCAGAGCGGCTTTTTCACCTACCTCTGGATTAGCACCGGCCCCTAGGCCTTCAGTAAGGCTTACCCCTAATTGGATCTTATTGGGCACGGGACTGTTTTCCAGCGCCTGAGAATCGGTGTTGCAGATCACGAAGTCCACCCCATTAATTCCGGCAGCGTACATGTGATTAACAGCATTGCTGCCGCCTCCTCCTACACCAAGTACTTTGATTACGGAGGATTTGTTCTTGGGAAGGTCAAATGGCATCATATCCTGGTTATTTGCGTCGGTCATCATATGCGTTTACAAGTCTTCGTTTAGAAAATTCCTGAATTTGGCAGCCCAGTTTTCAAATACAGAAGGGCGCGACTTTTTGGGGCTTTCGGTTTCTTCCTCGGTATTTTCACTGGCCTCCGGATCACTCACTTCCGGACTTTCTTCGCTTGTTTCGTTGTTTTCTATTGCTTCGGTTTGTTTGTCTTCTTCCTCTTCTTGCATCAAAGCCCCTTTGCGGCTTTGTCCTTCAAGGCCTTTCAGTACCAGTCCAACTGCGGTGGCATATACCGGTGAAGAAAGATCTTCATTGCTGCTGCTGGCTAGGTGCTCGTTCGGATAGCCAATACGGGTATCCATGCCGGTAACGAATTCTACTAATTGCTTGATGTGCTTTAATTGCGCACCACCGCCGGTTAGTACGATTCCAGCAATAAGCTTTTTCTTGTTTTCGGTATAGCCGTAATTCTTGATCTCTAGATATACTTGCTCGATGATCTCTACCACCCGAGCATTGATGATCTTGGAAAGCATTTTCATAGAGATCTCCTTGGGTTCCCTTCCACGAAGGCCGGGAATGCTTACGATCTCGTTTTCTTTGTTCTCGCCCGGCCAGGCAGAACCGAATTTTATCTTTAGGAGTTCGGCTTGCTTTTCGATGATAGAGCAACCCTCCTTGATATCTTCGGTAATAACGTTGCCACCAAAAGGAATTACGGCGGTATGGCGAATTATCCCATCCTTAAAGATGGCAACATCCGTAGTACCTCCACCGATGTCGACCAAAACTACCCCTGCTTCTTTTTCTTCCTGGGATAGCACGGCTTCGGCCGAAGCCAAGGGTTCAAGGGTAATATCGGCGATTTCAAGATCACTAGATCGCACGCAGCGTCCAATATTTTTTATCGAGCTGATCTGTCCAACCACGATATGAAAATTAGCCTCCAGTCGACTGCCGTACATTCCTTTAGGTTCACGAATGTCGGCTTGGCCATCGATCTTGTATTCCTGCGGTAGTACGTGAATGATCTCTTCACCAGGGAGCATCACCAAATTGTGCACATTATCGATCAACTCCTGCAAATCGCGGTCTTCGATCACTGCATCCGGATTTTGACGGTTGATATAGTCGCTATGTTGGGTGCTCCGAATATGCTGCCCCGCAATACCAACTACTACTGAAGATACGTCTAGGCCACTTTGCGCTTCGGCTTCTTCTACCGCTTCTTTTATAGACTCTATGGTCTTTACGATATTGGTTACCACTCCTCGCTGTACCCCGAGGGAGCGTGCCTTTCCGATACCGGAGATCTCGAGCTTACCGAACTCATTCTTACGTCCGATCATAGCTACGATCTTGGTGGTACCGATGTCTAAGCCAACTGAAATTTCTTCCGGATTCATATTATCTTTTGCGACAGATTAGTTGACCCTCAAAGCGAAGATCAATTTCCTGTATTACTGTTATGTCTTCTAAGGGTGCCTGTTCATAAAAAACCTGCAGTTTCCTTAGTTTATTATCAATCTTATTCGGTTTTCCTAATTGGATCTTAAAATCACCATTACGCGGGTATAAGGTCCAATCGCCCGAGGCATCAGTGGCTAAAGCACTAAAGGCATCCTTGAAGAATTCATCCTCTTGTAAAGCCTCAAAAAAATCGGCAATACTCTTTCTGCTTTCCTTATTCAAGGATCCACTAACCAGCGGCACGGCTTCCGAATAATGTTGGCTCAGTGGCATTTGACCTCCCTCTGGTAATAGGTAAAAACTGCCTTGACCGTTTAATACCCTGGCTAGCGGTTCATGTTGCCATAGCATTATCCATAAGATACCATCTAAGCTCGAATATACTTCCGCTTTGGCGATAGTAGGGTGATTCTCAATGCTTTCTTCTAACAATGACTTGTTAATTTCTGCGACTAAAAGACCTTCTATTTCACCGTATTGAGACTGGATTATCGCTTCGATTTCGGTAGGGTCTAGAAAGGATTTCTCCATTCTGTTTTCGAAGCTTAGTTCAAGCCCTATGATGCGCAGTTCTTCGTATCTACCTTGTGACCAGGAGATTAAAGCGAGCCAAAAAAGGGCGCTTACAGACCACAAGCCGATGTATTGCCACTTTTTCATTTCAGCAAGGCGAGTTTTAGGGGTCCGATCATTTGGTCGATATCGCCGGCACCAATCGTGAGGACTACCGCTGGTTTTTCTTTGTTAAAGCGCTCGATCAATTCTTGGCGAGCAGCTAAGGACTTCTGTTCTAGCTCTATTTTATCCAATAATGCCTTGGAGTTGATTCCAGCGATGGGGCGCTCTCGGGCAGGGTATAGTTCAAGTAGTATTACTTCGTCGAAACCTTCTAAACTAGCCGCAAATTCGTCCAGGAAATCTCGAGTTCTGGAGTAAAGGTGAGGCTGAAATATGGCGGTGATTTTCTTTTCAGGATAGAGTTCTTTTACCGCTGCCGCAAGGGCTTTTATTTCGGTGGGGTGGTGGGCATAATCATCGATATAGACTTGCTTGTCGGTCTTAATATGGTATTCGAAGCGACGCTTGACTCCTTTAAAGCTTTCCAAGCCCAGCTTTACCTCTTCCTCGCTGAGGCCATATTTAAGGGCAAGGGCGCTGGCAGCAACCGCATTTTCGATATTATGTCTCCCGGGCAGCGGAAAATGAATTTCTTGGATGCGACCTTGCGGATACACTAAGTCGAAAACAAAGGCATGATCGCTTACTCGAATGGCATCGGCAAAATAAGAGCTATTAGGGTTTACCCCGTATTTTAAACCTTCCTCGATTTGGGTGCTTTCATGTACCAAGAGGAAATCTTGTACCGAATCGGCAAATTCCCGAAAAGTTTTTTCCAGTTCCGCAGCCTCTCCGTAAATGTCAAGGTGATCAGCTTCGGTAGATGTGATTACTGCCGCGCTAGGCGATAGGTTCAAAAAACTCCGGTCGTATTCATCGGCTTCGGTAACCAGTAGTTCCGTGCTATCGTGGCCCCAGAAGTTAGTGTTGTAATTGGTGCTTATGCCGCCTAAAAAGGCGCTGATCTCTTTCAGGTTAGCTCTAAAAAGGTGGGCTAATAAACTTGAAGTTGTGGTTTTGCCATGAGTGCCAGCTACTCCTAAACAACGGTGTTTTTGGGCGATCATGCCCAGGATCTGAGCCCGCTTTTTTAAGGCGAAGCCCGCTTTTTGGAAGTAAGCCAATTCTTGATGGTCTTCCGGTATGGCAGGAGTGTAAATGATCAGGCTATTTTCTTTGTCGAACTGCTTGGGAATCTGCTTAGGGTCATCCTCATAATGGATCTTCATGCCCTCCGCTTCGAGTTGCTCGCACAAGGTCGATCGGTTGCGATCGTAGCCGTACACCTTGCGACCCGAAAATTGGAAATACCGCGCCAAGGCGCTCATACCGATCCCGCCGATCCCGATCAAGTATATGTTAGGGCGATCAAGCATGTTTCAACAATTGGTCTATTTCGTTAGCGATCGTTTCTGAGGCATTGGGTAAAGCCATCTTTTCAATATTTCGTACCAAGGAATTTCGCTTTTCCTCGTTTTCGATCAGTTCCTGTATGGTAAACTGTAATTCTTGGGCGCTACGCTTTTCTTCAAAAAGGACCGCGGCATCTCTACTGCTTAGGGCCTGGGCATTTTTGGTTTGATGATCTTCCGCTACGTTGGGCGAAGGGATGAGGATAGCCGCCTTATTCACTGCGGCCAACTCACTGAGGGTGTTGGCGCCAGCTCTACTGATCACCAAGTCGCTGGCGCTATAGGCTTCGGGCATATCGGCAATAAAGGCCTGTAGTTTAAAATTCGAGGGTAGTTCCGGATGTTGGCTTTTCAATTGCTCGAAATAGAGCTTCCCACATTGCCAGATCAGATTGATGTCGAGCTTCTTGAGAGCTTCAATGCTTTCGGAAACCAGCTCGTTGATTCGGCGAGCACCAAGGCTTCCACCTAAGATCAATAAGCTTACTTTTTGGGGGTCTAGGCCCAATTTTTCTTTTACTGCGGCTTGCGCCGGAAGCGACTTTTCCAAGCCTTTTCGCAAGGGGTTACCGCTAAGCACTAATTTATCTTTAGGGAAGAAGCGTTTCATGCGGTCGTAGGCAACACAGATCTTGTGGGCACGGCTTGCTAATAGCTTATTGGTTATGCCAGGGTAGGAATTTTGTTCTTGGATCAAGGTGGGTACTCCCGCGCGAGAAGCCATATACAGCAATGGACCGCTTGCAAAGCCACCGGTGCCGATCACGACATCAGGCTTAAAGTTTCGAATCAAGAAATAGCTCTTCCATAAACTACTGATTAGCTTAAAAGGGAAGCTTAGGTTTTTCGGACTTAAACTTCGTTGGATGCCACTGATCCACAAACCTTTTATGGGGTAACCTGCCTGAGGTACCTTTTCCATTTCCATTTTGTCTTGGGCGCCAACGAAAAGGAATTCGGCCTCGGGATGACGTTTCTTTAATTCGTCGGCTATGGCCACCGCTGGGAAAATGTGTCCGCCGGTACCACCACCACTTATCATAAATCGGTACTTAGGCATGACTTAAAGAGTTTTCGGGGTCAGCTTCATCATTGGAATTTTCTTCTTCCAATTTGGTGTCGACTTCATTCGAAGGGTCTTCTTGGCTTTTCAAGCTGCGGCTCACCGATTGGATCATGCCTAGAGCTAAGCATGTCATCCAAACCGAGGTGCCACCCTTGCTTACCAATGGTAGGGTTTGGCCAGTAACTGGAATCAGGTTTACGGCTACGCTTAGGTTTATCAAGGCCTGAGCAAGAATGATTAGGCCCAGTCCTAAGCTTAGTAAACTGCCAAAATCGGTAGCGGCTTTGTTGGCGATGGTAAGCACGCGAAAGAGAATCCAGAGATAGCAGATTATAATTAATGCGCCACCAATGGTTCCGAGTTCCTCCACGATAACCGCAAAAATGAAATCGGAATTAGATTGAGGGAGAAAGTTTTTAAGCACGGACTTACCGGGGCCCTTGCCAATAATATGACCTTCGGCAATCGCCATTTTAGCTTTGGTTACTTGGTAATTTTCGGCACTTTCCCCGCTGGTATATGCTTCAATTCTAGTTTTCCAGGTTTCTACCCGATTGGAGATATTAGGAAAGGCAAAAACCAAGACTAGGAATAGGGCTAATCCGGTGATACCACTACCCGCTAGGATCAAAAGATTTCGAATGGGGAAGCCACCTATATAGAGCATCAAGAATGATACTCCAAAAATTAAAGCGGCAGTGCTGAAGTTTGCAGGTAAGATCAGGACTACTACCGCTAGAATGGGCAGGATCAAAGGAATAACATTAGCCTTAAAGCTTTTCAGTTGTTCCTTGTCGTGAACCGCCAAATAACGGGCGATATAGGCAATGAGCACTACACTAGCCAAGGCGGAGGTTTGAAAAGTTTGACCAAAGGGTAGGCGAATCCAGCGCGAAGCATTCGAGATATTTACCCCATTCAATAAAGTATATAAGAGCAAGAGGATGATGGGGATGATCAGGAGTTTCGCTAGGGCGCCAAAGAGTTTGTAGTCTAATCGGTGTACCGCTACAGCAATACCAAAACCTACCGCTAAGAATATACTGTGCTTGGCCAGGTCACCAAGGGTGCTGCCACCTTGACTAAAGGCCAAGTTGCTGCTAGCGCTGTATACGGTAAGGGTTCCGATTAGGGCCAGGAGGATGCTAAGCACCCAGAGGCTTCGGTCGCCTTCGATCTTGATATGGTAGCCGAAAAGTGTCAAGTTACAGTTGTCTTACCGCGTATTTAAATTGACGACCACGGTCTTCGTAATCTTCGAACAAGTCGAAGCTGGCACAGGCTGGACTGAGCAAAACATTGTCGCCTTTTTCGCCCATTTTGTAAGCCATACGCACCGCTTCGTCCATGCTGGCAGCATCGATAACCATTGGTACTAGACCTTCAAATTCACGGTGTAATTTCGAGTTGTCCTCGCCAAGGCAGATCAAGGCTTTCACCTTATTCTTTACCAAATCGCTTAATTGTGAGTAGTCATTTCCTTTGTCTACTCCGCCTGCGATCCAAATGGTTGGTTGCTGCATGCTTTCTAGGGCATACCAAGTCGAGTTTACGTTGGTAGCTTTGGAGTCGTTGATAAAGTTAATACCGTAGATCTCTAAAACTGGTTCGAGACGGTGTTCTACACTTTCGAAAGAAGCGAGGCTTTCGCGAATACTTTCTTTACGAATGTTTAATAATCGGCCGGCTACCCCAGAGGCCAGGCTGTTGTAGCGGTTGTGTTTGCCTTGTAAGGCGAGTTCATTGATATCCATGTCCTCTTGCTTATTAATTATAATCTTAAATTCTTGCTCTGTTGATTGATAGGCACCATTCTCTACCTCATGCTTTAAGGAGATCGCCCATTGTTGTGCTTTTATATCCGCGGAAGCGAGGTAATGCTTGCTCAAAGGATCGTCTGCACAGAAGATGAAATGATCGTTGTGATCTTGATTTTCGAAGATCCGCAGCTTGGCAGCTGCGTATTGATCGACCGAATTATTGTAGCGGTCTAAATGATCTTCGGTAATATTGGTTAGCACCGCTATAAAGGGTTTGAAATCCACGATGTCGTCTAACTGAAAGCTACTCACTTCTAAGGCGTAGTAATCGTGTTTCTCCGCGGCCACGCTAGCGGCAAAGCTGTCGCCGATATTTCCCACCAGCGCACAGTCGAGTCCGGCTTCACTGATAATATGATGGACCAATTTGGTTACAGTAGTTTTTCCGTTGGTGCCGGTAATGGCGATGATCTTACCCTGGCAATACCGAGCGGCGAATTCCACTTCGGAGATCACTGGGATCTTGGCGGCTAGGGCCTTTTGGATTATAGGCGCTCGGTGCGAGATGCCAGGGGACTTAACGATCAGATCGCTTTCTAGAATACGTTTCTCATCGTGTTGGCCTTCCTCAAAGGGAATCTGTGCCGCTTCAATAAGGTCGCGGTATTTTGCTTTGAGCTTTGCGCCATCGCTTAGCCATACCGTAAGCCCTTGCTTTAAGGCCAATAAGGCTGCGCCATAGCCGCTTTCGCCGCCGCCAAGAACCGATATGTTAGTCGGGTTTTTCAGCTTAGCGAAGTTTTAGGGTTACGAAGCTCAGTACCGCTAGGAAGATTCCAACGATCCAAAAACGGGTTACGATCTTGCTTTCATGAAAGCCTTTCTTCTGATAGTGATGGTGTAAGGGCGACATCAGGAATATGCGCCGGCCTTCGCCAAATTTCTTTTTGGTGTATTTGAAATAGCTTACTTGTAAAACGACAGAAAGGTTTTCGGCCAGGAAGATTCCGCAGATCACAGGGATCAAAAGCTCTTTGCGAATGGCGATGGCAAATACCGCGATAATTCCCCCTAAGGTAAGGCTACCGGTATCACCCATGAAAACCTGGGCTGGGTGGGTGTTGTACCATAGAAATCCAATGCAGGCTCCAACAAAGGCAGCGATAAAGACCACCAGTTCGCCCGTATTTGGTATGTACATAATGTTGAGGTAGTCTGCGAAAATTATACTACCCGAAACATAGGCGAATATACCAAGGGCAATACCAATGATGGCGGAGGTTCCCGTGGCGAGACCATCGATGCCATCGGTGAGGTTAGCGCCATTGGACACTGCGGTAATGATGAAGATCACGATCGGAATGAAAAGTAGCCAAGCGTATTTTTCCGCCATGGGGCCAAGCCATTCAATTAAACTTTGGTAATCGAATTCATTATTCTTAACAAAAGGAATGGTGGTCTTGAGTGATTTTTCCGCTTCGCCATATTGGGGCAGGCTTTGTGCTCGAACACCTTCCTGTGATTCGATTACCTGGGCGCTTGCCAGGCGAGGTTTAATGGTAACGCTATCGTTAAAATACAGCATGCCACCCACGATGATCCCTAAACCAACCTGTCCCACTACTTTGAACTTTCCGGGCAGTCCTTTTTTGTTCTTTCGAAAAACTTTAATGTAATCGTCCAAGAAACCTACCGCTCCCATCCACACGGTGGTAATGAGGAGCATAATGATGTAGATGTTGTCAAGCTTAGCAAAAAGCAGGGTGGGAGCTAGAATTCCCAAGAGAATGATCAGCCCTCCCATCGTAGGAGTTCCGGCCTTTTCGGCTTGTCCTTCTAAGCCAAGGTCACGGATCGATTCACCTACTTGCTTGCGCTGAAGGAGTTTTAGCAAGCTCTTACCGAAAAGTAGGCAGATCACCAAGGAGGCGATCAAGGCCATGGCGGCGCGGAAAGTAATGTATTGGAATACCCCGGCGCCCGGTAGGCTGTAAGTTTGGTCTAGATAATTGAATAGGTAATAGAGCATTAGCTTGGGTATTTTTGGTCTAGGCTTTCACGGGCGATCGCGAGGTCGTCGAAAGGCAATCGTTCGCCCTTTATTTCCTGGTAGGTTTCATGTCCTTTCCCGGCGATAAGGATGATGTCTTTGCTCTGGCCTAGGCTGATCGAAGTACGAATGGCTTCTTTGCGGTTGGTGATCTTGAGTACCTTGTGACTTTGATGCATTTCAATTCCGCTTTCCATGTCTTCGATAATGGTCTCAGGCTCTTCAAACCGGGGGTTATCTGAAGTAAGGATCACTTTATCGCTATATTCGGCGGCAATGCGGGCCATTTCCGGTCGTTTGGTTTTATCCCGATTTCCCCCACAGCCTACTACGGTGATCACCTTTTCGTTGTTGGTACGAATACTGGCAATTGTTTTCAATACATTTTCTAAGGCATCAGGGGTGTGAGCGTAGTCGATAATGGCCGTGAGCTCTTGAGCTTGGATGTACTGGAAGCGACCGGATACCGACTTCAGGTTACTTATGGCCGTAGCCACTTGAAGAGGGTCTTGCTCCAAAAGCACCGCTACGCCATAAATAGCTAGGAGATTGTAGGCATTGAATTTCCCGATCAATTTGGTCCAAACTTCATGTTTGTCTAGCCGAACGAGCATACCGTTCAGCTGATGTTCCAAAATGCGACCCTTGAATTCGCCGTCACTTTTTAAGCCGTAGCGATGTACGCTGGCTTTGGTATTAAGAGCCATGGTCATCCCGTGACGCTCATCGCCGTTGGTTAGCATGAAAGCCTCCTTATCCAGTTCGTCGAACAATCTCTTTTTCGCCTTGATGTATGACTCAAAGTCGCCGTGATAGTCAAGGTGATCATGGCTAATATTGGTGAATACCGCACCGGTAAATTTCAAACCAGCGGTACGTCTTTGGTCAATGCCGTGACTGCTGGCTTCCATGAAGCAAAATCGGCAGCCCGCTTTCACCATTTTATCTAAATAGTAATTGATCTGAACCGGATCTGGCGTAGTGTGGGTGGCAGGGAAATCTTCCTTACCCACGCAAACCTTAACGGTAGAAAGCAAACCAGCTTTATGCCCTAGCTGTTGGAAAAGGTTGTAAAGTAAGGTGGTGGTAGTGGTTTTGCCATTGGTGCCGGTAATGCCGATCAGCTTTAGCTTCTGGGAAGGCTGATCGTAAAAGTTAGATGCAACAATGGCCAAAGCTTCTGCGCTGTCCTTTACGACCAGATAGCTAACTTTCTCATTGAGGCTGCTGGGAAGTGTTTCGCAGATTACCGAGCAAGCCCCTTGAGCGATCGCCTTTTCGATGTACTCGTGTCCGTCTACCTGGGTCCCTTTTATGGCTATAAAAAGGGCGTCTTTGCTAACCTCGCGGGAGTCGAAGCAAATTTTAGCTACTGCAACTTGGGTGCTCCCCGATCGCTCAGTAATAGAAACTCCGTAAAGAAGGTCTTTCAGTAATTTCATTGCAGTTTTAATTCAATCAGTGGGTTGCTAGTTAGTGCGCTATTTGCGGGAGGGTATTGCCAGGCTACTTTACCTAGGCCCTCCGCTTTAACCTTAAAGCCTGCGTTTTCTAGTAAGCTGATTGCCTCGGGTCCATTGAGACCACTTAGGTCAGGCATATGCTTCAGTTCTCCGCTTTCGATCTCGATTTCTCCTTTTTGATCCAACCGGGCGTAAAGTGGTTTCTCCGTTGCAGGGGCAGCTTGTGGTGTGTTGCGGTAAATGTTTTCAGCGATCTTTTCAAAAACCGGAAACGCCACAGTAGAGCCGTAGTAGCCGCGGCGTGGTTTGTTAATAACCACGATACAGGAGTATTGAGGCTGGTCGGCCGGAAAATAGCCCGCAAAAGAGGCCTGGTATTCTTTAGTTTCTTTCTTCCAGTAATTAAGCTGGCAGGTACCGGTTTTGCCGGCCAATTGGCAAACGGCATTAGCGCCGCGCCAAGCTGTACCATTAGTAACTACTCCCCGTAATAGCTTTTGTAGTTTATCTAAGGTGCTAGGTGAGCAAATGGCCGGATTGAGGATCTCGGTCTCAATTTGTTCAATAGGGCGACCGTGTTCCTGAATGCTTTCCAAGAAGCGCGGTTTAACCATAGCTCCATCATTGGCAATAGCATTGTAAAAACTGAGTATCTGTAAAGGGGTGAAGCTCACTTGGTAGCCAAAGCTGATCCACGGTAAGGAAATACCACTCCAGTCGGGGTCAGCTGGTTTTGGAATGCGTGGTTTGCCCTCGCCTTTAATTGCTACACCAAGGCTTTGATGAAGGCCAATGCTGTAAAGGCGGTCGATGAATCGCTCGGGCTGCTGCTCGTAGTGGTCGATCACAGTTTTGGCAATGCCAACATTACTAGACTTTTCGAAGGCCACTTGTAAATTGGTCTTCCCGTAGCCTTTATTGTTAGAGTCTTTGATCTTAGAGCCGCGGTACTCGTAAATACCATTTTCGGTATCTACAGGGGTGTTGGTGTCGGCGTAACCATCTTCGAGTAGAGCTAAGACCGAGGCGAGCTTAAAGGTGGAGCCTGGCTCGGTGCTTTCCCAAACCGCATAATTTCTTTTTTCGAAATAAGTACCTTTTTCAGTGCGACCTAAATTGGCAATTGCCTTTATCGCACCGGTCTTCACTTCCATTACCACCGCACAGCCGTGGTCGGCTTCTTGTTGCTCCAACATTTCTAGCAAGGCATGATGGGCAATGTCCTGCATCCTGCTGTCGATGGTGCTAACAAGGTCGTAGCCGTTTATCGGTTCAATTTCATTGAGGTCATTTAGTGGTTTCCAGCGGCCTTTACTGATCTTCTGTTTTAGCCTTTTACCATCTCTTCCGGCGAGATAGGAAGAGTAGGCCCCTTCTAAACCGGTTGCGAAACTGCTACGTTCACGTCCGATGGTCCTTTCGGCGATCTTACCCAGGGGCATTTTCCGAAAGTTCTCTTGCTCTATGATCAATCCACCGCTGTAGCGACCAGCGTTAAAAATGGGGTATTCTTTTACTTTTTGCAGGTCATTATAGCTCAGGTCGCTGGCCAGTGAAAAATAGCGGTTCCCTTGGTTACGGGCTTTGATCAGGGCATTTTTCCAACTTGCGGCAGAGCGCGTACCGGGAAAGTTGCTTAAGGACTGCGCTAATGCACCAACCTCATTGAAGAAAAGTTCTTCTTTTACGGTTACGGGGTCGAAATGTAAATCGTAGACGGGCATGGAGGTGGCAAGGAGTTTACCGTCGGCGCTGTAAATGTTACCGCGTTCGGCTTTGATGCTCATTTCCTTGACCACTTCATTTTGGGCTCTTTCGCGCAATTCCGGGCCTTCCACGAATTGGATGCTGAAGAGCTTACCAAGTATGGCGAGGGCCAGGACTCCCAGCGGTACGTAAACCACAAAAGCCCTACTTAATATGGATTTTTGCGCTGGCAATTATTCCTTTTCTTTAATGCTGTTTTGTAAAATGAGTGGCGGTTCTGCACTCTTGTGTAAGCCTAAGCCGGCTTCTTCAACCCGGCTCAATACTTTGCTTTCCATGCTTTCATTCATCAGTCGCGAACGGGTGTCTATAAATTGAGAATGCAGTTCTTTCATTTCCGAGCGTAGCTGGGAAATTTGATGCACTTTTTTCTCGGCGGTGTGACTGCTAGCGGTCATGATAATCGCTAAAGCGGATAGGAATAGAATAAAGGGCCAATGCTGGAGCACCTTGGGGTGCACCAAAAAACGGCCGGTCAGCAAATTGCCGATAGCTCCGCTTTTTGTATTAGTTTCCTTCATCCTCTTTTTTAATGTATTCTGCGGCTCTAAGCTTGGCGCTGCGAGCACGGGGGTTTAGTCTTATTTCTTCCTCGCTTGGGGCGATGGGTTTTCGGCTAATTGGTTCGAGAGGTCGGATCAGGTTTCCGTAGAAATCCTTTTCTGGTTTGCCTTCGAAGTTTCCGCTGCGGAAGAAGTTTTTCACGATACGGTCTTCGAGGCTGTGGTAGCTTATGCATACAAGGCGCCCGCCGGGTTTTAGCACTTCGATCGCTTGACTTAGCATCTCTTCGATCACCTTGAGTTCTTCGTTTACCTCAATTCGTATCGCCTGAAATACCTGAGCGAGGAATTGACCTCGTTTGTTGCGTGGAGCAAACTTCTCACAGGCATTTACCAAGTCGAAGGTGCTCTCTAGAGGACGGGCTTGAATGATGGCGCGACTTACTAAGTGAGCACGATTTATTTCTCCATATCGCTTCAAAACCTCGATCAAGCTTTTTTCGCTGTAATCGTTGCATACGGTTTTGGCGCTCAGGCTGCGATCGGGGTTCATTCGCATGTCTAGTTCAGCTTCGTAACGAAGACTGAAGCCTCTTTCTGCCGCGTCGATTTGATGGGAAGAGATTCCGAAGTCACCCAAAATGGCGTCTACCTTGCGAACGCCATGCAGGCGCAGCATTTTCTTTAGGTGACGGAAGTTGGCTTCAATCAGGGTAAATCGTTCGTCTTCTGGACGGTTGTCCTTGGCGTCGGGATCTTGATCGAAGCCAAAGAGTTGTCCGCCTTCCAGACGCTGCAGTATTTCCCTGCTGTGTCCACCTCCGCCAAAAGTGAGGTCTACATAAATACCACCTTCTTGTAGATTCATTTGATCGACACTCTCATGTAAAAGAACGGGTTTATGATAATCCATCCTCACCTTCCTTTTGGCCGCCCATCACATCTTCGGCAAGCTGGCTAAAGTCGATTTCTGGGTCCTTGATAGTTTCTTCGTAGCGTGTTTTATCCCATATTTCTATGTTTCCTACTGAGGCCGAAAGGACGAGTTCGCTTTTCAGGCCGGCGAAATTCATAAGGTCTTTAGGGACATTGATTCTGCCGCTTCCGTCTACCTCCACTAGTTTCACTCCGGCAGTGAACATGCGGATGAAATCATTATTCTTCTTTACAAAGCGGTTTAGCTTATTTACCCGAGACATTGTTTTTTCCCATTCTTGCATGGGGTAAAGCTCGAGGCAGTTTTGAAAAACACTGCGCTTTAAGATAAAGCCTTGATCGAGCAAGGGTAAAAGTTGGCGCTTTAGGCCACTAGGTATGCTTACCCGGCCCTTGGCATCCATCTTACACTCATGTACTCCTATCAAATTCAGCATTTTAGCTTTTGTACGCTTATGATTTCAAAAATAGAAATATTGCCCCACAATTTCCCACTAAGTGACACATTGTGGATAAGTTTTCCTCACTAGAACGGAATTTACTTTAGGTGTATTGCCTCAAAGTATTGATAAATAGCTATTAACGCTATTTTTTAGTTGGTGGGTAAAAGTGGGAAAGAGATATTACTCAATTAGTGGGGTGCTCTAGTCCTAGTGATCCTAGATGTTGAATTTGTCATTTCTTGCTGTAAGTCTATTGGGGCTTCGTTTAGAGCCGGTTTCTTTAGCTCTTTTGTGAGGTTTGTGTGTTCTATTTTATTGAAAGCGTGATAAATACACTAAATAAATAGCTGTCTTCAGAGACTAATAACCAAATCAAACAAATCAATGAAAGCAATTAGTAAACTATTACTCTTGGCCTTGGCCTTGCCATTTTTCAGCTTTGCTCAAGAGGCAGAAGAGGGGCCAAAACGGAATCGTGTTGAGCTTACCTACATTAAAGTGAAAGTGGGTGAGGAGCAGGCTTTTGAAAAAGCAGTTGCCAGTCACAATGAGAAGTATCATAAGTCGGGCACCCCTTACAGTGCCAACCTCAATTACATCCGAGCTGGTAAAGATGCTGGTATGTACGTATGGGCAATGGGTGGCTTTACCTACGCGGATTTAGACGAGGCACCTGGTGCCGGCGATCACGCCAAGGATTGTGGCAATACACGTGGCCGATTATGGCGCGGTAGAAGTGTGGACCTATGCAAAGGACCTATCTGTAAGTCAGGAAGGTGATAGTAAAGTAGAAACCATTATGTGGGTTGGTGTTAAACGCGGACAGTGGCATCGGATGCGCGAGGTTATCGAAAAGGTAAATACCGTTCAAAAAGAGAATGGAGGCGAAATGTACTATTACAGTAATGCCCTGTATGCTACCGATGCCCCGGATGTGGCTTTAACTTTTCCGGCTGAGAACTGGACCGACTTCGACAATAGCGAGTACAACATGAAGGAAAAGTACGATGAAATGTATGGCGAAGGATCTTGGATGAACGCGATGCGAGATTGGGGCGATTATACCGACTACCAGTCTGAATCCATCTGGGTTGACGTAGAGTGATAAAAATAAAAGGCCTCGAATTTTCGAGGCCTTTTTCTTTTTAAACTAATTGATCCAAATTAAGATCTTCATCGCAATTCTGTGCGAGGGTGACCTTTAAACCCGGACTACGTTCCATCTCTCTCCGAATGGCAAATTGGGCTTCTTCATTACGCGCCCAGCTTCGGCGAGCAATACCGTTGTTTACATCGTAAAAGAGCATCATTTCTAAATTGCGGTCGGCACTTTCGCTGCCATCCAATAACATACCGAAGCCACCATTCATGACCTCGCCCCAGCCTACACCACCACCATTGTGAATGCTCACCCAGGTAGCGCCTCTAAAGCTGTCGCCGATCACATTTTGGATAGCCATATCCGCGGTAAAGCGTGATCCGTCGTATATATTGGAGGTTTCGCGGTAGGGAGAGTCTGTGCCACTAACATCGTGGTGATCGCGCCCTAGTATTACCGGCCCGATCTGACCCTCTTTTATGGCTTTGTTGAAAGCTTGGGCGATCTTGATGCGCCCTTCGCTATCGGCATAAAGTATCCGCGCCTGTGAGCCAACTACCATTTGGTTTTCTCCTGCGGCTTTGATCCAACGAATATTATCTTCCATTTGCTGCTGAATTTCAAGTGGTGCACTTTGAGCCATTTCACTTAAAACTTCTGCCGCTAATTGATCGGTATAAGCCAGATCCTCAGCCTTACCTGAAGCACAAACCCAACGGAAAGGGCCAAAGCCATAATCGAAGCACATAGGTCCCATGATGTCTTGAATATAGCTGGGATATTTAAACTCCCTCCCAATACTAGGTTCAGGGTTCATTACATTGCCTCCGGCCCTACTGGCTTCCAGCAAAAAGGCATTTCCGTAATCGAAGAAATAGGTTCCTTTTTCGGTATGCCTATTAACTGCAGCGGCATGACGACGCAGTGATTCTTGCACCAAATCGTGGAATTTATCCGGTTCATTGGCCATCATTTCATTGGCTTCCTCGAAGGTGAGTTGTACCGGGTAATAGCCTCCTGCCCAAGGGTTATGCAAGGAGGTTTGGTCCGAGCCAAGATCCACATAAATATCCTCTTCCGCAAAGCGTTCCCATACTTCTACGACATTTCCTTCATAGGCGATAGAAACTGTTTCTTTATTGGCCTTGGCTATTTTAGTTCGCTGGACCAGGTCTTCGAGCTTATCGATAATCTCATCTACCCAACCTTGGGCGTGGCGCTTGCGGCTTGCGGCCGGATTAATTTCAGCTGTGATGCTAATGCAGCCAGCGATATTTCCGGCTTTAGGCTGAGCGCCGCTCATGCCACCAAGTCCCGCCGTCAAGAAAATAGCGCCATCATTCGGTTTTGCTCCTACTTTACGTAAGGCATTGAGAACGGTAATGGTAGTGCCATGTACGATGCCCTGAGGTCCAATGTACATATAGCTGCCTGCGGTCATTTGACCATACTGACTAACCCCTAAGGCATTAAACTTTTCCCAGTCATCGGGTTTGGAGTAATTAGGAATTACCATGCCATTGGTTACGATAACGCGTGGAGCGTTGGGGTGGGAGGGAAAGAGTCCCAAGGGGTGACCGCTGTACATGTGCAGGCTTTGCTCATCGGTCATTTCGGCCAAGTATTTCATGGTGAGGCGATACTGCGCCCAGTTCTGAAAAACGGCTCCGTTTCCGCCGTAGGTGATCAATTCCTCGGGGTGTTGAGCAACCGCGGGATCCAAGTTGTTCTGAATCATCAGCATGATAGCCGCCGCTTGCTTGCATTGGGCCGGATATTCGTCGATCGGTCTTGCATACATGTCGTAATCGGGGCGAAAACGGTACATGTAAATACGACCGTATTCTTTCAACTCCTGAGCGAATTCGGGCGCTAAACTCGCATGCCATTCTTTTGGGAAATAGCGCAAGGCGTTTTGCAAGGCTAAGACCTTTTCTTCCTTGCTAAGTATGTCCTTACGTTTAGGGGCATGGCTATACTGGTCGCTTAGAGGTTTAGCAGCAGGTAGCTTTTCTGGAATACCTTCCAGAATGGCAGTTTGAAATGAAGTCTGAGTATCGATCATAGCTATTTTTTAAATCGGCCGGTCTTTTTATCGAAGCCATAAGGGCAGTGTTTACAACCGCTTTGGCAACAGTAACCCCGCTTGAGGTGATACTGTTTGGTGAAGACGATAAAACCTTCTTCCGAATAATAATAATCTTCCGGCTCTAACTGGGACATTCTAGATTTTAAGGCAAAAATACAAGGCTTCCCCTAGAGCCTCAAGGCAAATTCGTACTTTTATCTATTCGCAAAATTCGTTTCGCTACCTATGAGAGAATTAAAGTGGGGAGAGTACTCAAAGGTACTAAGGGAGAATACCCTCTATCACGAAGAATTTGAATCGGCCAATGATTTGTTTTTGTCCGAATACCAAGGCTTCTTTGAGGAGCCGAGCTTGGGGCGGATCAATGTAGGGTCAGTAAAGGGTATTGGTAACTACACGATAAAAACCACCAAAGCCAATTTAAAGGATGATGTAGAGTTAGAAATGAATCTCGATGAACCTCTGTTTACGGTAGGTTTCATCTATACTGGCTCATTTATATTTCACTACGGGGATCGCGAAAAAGGTATCAAGGTACAAGCTCCCGCCGTAGTCGTTTATCGGCAGAATAAAGAGTTGAGTTATCA
>CBFHJH010000005.1:123982-125493 GCA_965656185.1 Croceimicrobium sp. | reverse complement strand
GGGGATCGCGAAAAAGGTATCAAGGTACAAGCTCCCGCCGTAGTCGTTTATCGGCAGAATAAAGAGTTGAGTTATCAATTTATCGACTCTAGTCGGCCTTATGAAACGCTAAACATTTCTTTTAACGATCAGGTATTACAGCGTATTTTAAAGAAATACAAGGATAGCGACCAGATCAGTCAGAAGTTAGTGGAGCAGGAGATGATCGCTATTAGTCCTGAAGATCAATTTTTGGGAGCTCTTTTCGATAAATTGAAACTCATTCCGCTGGATAAGGATGTGCATAACTTGTTCTTGGCCGAAAGCACGGTGCTAAAGATCCTGAACAAGGCCATGCTAGTGCTAAGCGGTGGTAAAGGTCGAGACGCGATCCTCAATGGTGACAGCGAGGCATACCGTGAAACCTCTGGGCGCCTTTACGAAGTTCTCTCCTACATGCACCAAAACCTGCACAAGAATATCAGTCTTAGTAAAATCGCCGAGCGCTTTGAGGTGAGTGAGCGTTGGCTGCAACGTCATTTCAAGGAGGAGTTACAAACTAGCTTTAGCGATTATCTGCGCGACTTACGCCTTCAACGGGCCTATGACCTCATTACAACGGCAGAGGATAAGGTCTCTATTCGTGACATCTGCTTGGAAGTAGGTTATAACAGTAGTCAGACTTTCTCTTCCAATTTCAGAAAGCGCTACCATATTAGTCCCAGCCGATTATTGGCGGCCGATAAATAGCAGGATTTGGAAATAGCGATCCATACACATGCTAGTGTCGAAGAGTTTTTGCTGGAGCACCAAGGAGTTGAGCTTTGGCTAAAGCGAGATGATCTAATTCATCCCGAAATTAGTGGTAACAAATGGCGTAAATTAAAGTATCATTTAGAAGAGTTTTACCAAGGTTCTTACGAGAGTATTTTAACTTTTGGAGGAGCCTACAGCAACCATTTAGCCGCTACGGCAGCCCTCGGTAAATTGGCAGAAATCCCAACCTTTGCTTTGGTGCGTGGGGAAGAGGAGATGGATAGTCCAACCCTTCAATTCTGCAAGCAGCAAGGAATGGAACTCGAAGGGATGAGCCGTTCTAAATATCGAGTAAAAGAGGATCCCGACTTTGTGGCGCTCCTGCGAGAACTTAGGCCTGGAGTTTATATTTTGCCGGAAGGGGGCAAAGGGCCTCAGGCCTTAAAAGGTTGTGCTGAAATCGTGTCAGAATTGCAGGGAGATTATGATGCTATTGCGGTTTCGGCCGGCACGGGGGCAACTGCGGCCGGACTGCTGGCGGCTTTAAATGCTGACATGAAATTATACCTCTATCCAGCGCTGCGTTCCGAGCCTTTTATGATGAAGTCCATTGCGAGCCAATTGCTCGAATATCGAGAGTTTTACCGGCAAAAGGCCTTCGCCAATGATTATCTCAGCCAGCATTTACAAATTAGAAATGACTATCATTTCGGGGGCTACGCTAAAATAAATGAAGACTTAGTGCGCTTTATGAATGAGACCCATCAGCAATATGG
>CBFHJH010000005.1:118985-123883 GCA_965656185.1 Croceimicrobium sp. | reverse complement strand
CTTAAAACTGGATCCGGTTTATACCGCCAAAATGTTATTTGGTTTGTTGAAAGATATCGAAGCAGGGCTTTTTAAGCCGGGGGCCAAGATTTTAGCTTTGCATACGGGAGGTTTACAGGGCCTGGCCGGTATGAATACAAGGCTGGCTAAAGCGGGCCGAACTTTGATCGAATATGACTAAGAAGTTTCTTTTTATAAGCTTAATGTTTTGGGTGCAGCTAAGCTGGTCCCAAGAAAAAACCTTGCTCTACATCGAGCAGTGGCACGAAACTGCGGTGGCAGAAATGAAGGAGTTTGGTATTCCGGCTAGCATTACCTTGGCCCAAGGAATCCTGGAATCGGGCAATGGCGAAAGCTTTTTAGCGAAGGAGGCCCGCAATCATTTTGGTATAAAATGTCATCAAGATTGGGAAGGCGATAAGGTCTACCATGACGACGATGAAGATGATGAATGTTTTCGTAAATACGATGATGCTGAGGATAGTTTTCGGGATCATTCACTCTTCCTAAAAGATCGTCGTAGATATGCTTTTCTCTTTGAAGAAGATCCTACTGATTATGAGGCTTGGGCCAAGGGCTTAAAGAAGGCTGGTTATGCCACCAATCCTAAGTACGCTAAGTTGTTGATCGAGCTTATCGAGCGTTATGAATTGCATCGCTACGATCTTGGAGAGGAAAGTGATGTTTTCCCTATTGATCGGTTGATCGTGAAGGAATCTGATAATAGAGTGGATTACGTAATAAGCCGGGAGGGCGACACCTTTGAAGGCCTGGCGGAGCTAATGGATAAACACGTGGAAGACCTATTGGAATACAATGAGCTCCGTTTCGATACGAAACTAGAGCCAGGCCAGATCGTGTACCTGCAACCAAAGCGTCGCAGAGCCAGCAGAGAAAACCGCTACTACACCACCCGAGAAGGGGAGAGTCTTTATCAAGTTTCGCAGAAATTTGCGGTTAGACTCGAAAAGATCTATAAGAAGAATGACCTCAAAGTAGGGCAAGAGGTACCGGCGGGAACACGCCTACGACTTCGCTAACGCAGTCTATAGCAGATCAAGGTTCCATCGCTACTGTAAGTAATAATATTTAGACTTTTATCGCGGTTTAGCGAGCCCATGTCAAATGGTCCCTGAGCAAAAACAGGGAAGCCATCCACTAGTTTTCCCTCCTCATTAAAGAGTCTGATCTCTTCCGCTTTAGCCGAAAAAGCAGCCACATAAAACCTGTTGTTAAGCACCATGGCTTTGGGTTTTACACTAATGTCATCTTCGAGGCTTACGCTGAAAGGATTTTGATCGTCCTTAACGAAAAGTTGCTCGTCATCGCTAAAAATGTAGCGCTCTTGGAAGTAAATCAAGTGATCGGCCGGATGGTTTTGATCGAGAAAAATGGCGTCTACTTGTCCTTGGGGGTTGATAACGTACATTTTCCCTGAATTGGACCCTGCGATCAATTCACTGCTTTTAAGGCTTTCGCCCTCTTTGAGGTAAAAGCTCGTTTTCAACTCTTCGATCTTTTCCTTCACTTGAAAGCGTTCTTGCCCTCTACGATTCAACTGAAATAGTGTTCCATCCGCCGAAAGGCAAACGATTATATCTTTTCCAGCCACACTAAAATGCTGGGGTTCCGATATGATATCGGCCTTTGCTTTGGCGAATTCCCAACCTTTAACTGCTTGACCTTTTACGTCGTAATTGTAAAGCTGTGATCCGCAGGGTACAACCAAACGATAGTTGCGGGCTTGATCGTAGTTAAAGAGGCCTAGAGCGGCGCTTGCCTTGGCGGGAAGTTTTACCGGAAAACCCTCCACATCGCGACCTAGTCGATCCAATACATAGAGGCTGTTTTCGGTGTTGAAAGCCATTTGCAGTTTGTTGTTCTTGTAAATATCAAGTTGCTTGATCTCTCCCATTATCGGGCCATCCAATTGCTTCTCCCAGTAAATTTCTCCTTTGCGTGAGATTAGGTAAAGCTTGTTGTCCTCGTCGCTTACCGCAATGTCTAGTTTTTGGGTATTATGATTTTTGAGCAATTGAGGCTCGCCCTCCAATGGAGCTGGCATTTGTGTGCTCCACTGGCGTACGATTTTTTCAACGATCGGTTTCTCTTCGCGTACAATGGCTGAAACAAAACTGCGGTCTTGGTCGGCCTTGATTTGGATTAGGGCCCAGCGCAGCTGACTCAGGGTGTCTATGTTCTCTTTAATTTCCTGAGCTAGGCCACCTTTAAAATCGGAGCCCCGATTTGGTAACCACTCTGGGAACCCCACTAAGGTCTGAATATGCGCCTTGCCACTTAACTGGTTGCGTAAGTTTTGATATGAACTTAAGCGATCCAAAGTCTTTTGATCTAGAATATCGTTTAGAGCTACTTTAAGGGCTGGCAGATCATCACAGAGTATTACATAGTTGTTGTGCAAGGTGTAATAAGGATGATGTACTTCGGTAAAGAGTGTGCCATAGAGGCGTGCGAGCAGATTCTGCACTTTGAGTTTGCGAATAATGTGACCGCGGTAGCCTTCGATAAAATTACTATCGGCGTAGGCTTCTAAGGTTTGTTGACAAAGCTCCTCCTCTCTAAAATTGAAATAGGCAAAATGGAAGGACCCATCATTGCTTCGGCCTGCTTCGAAGAGTCCCATTTCATTGTCAATGATTCCCGCCAGGTCGCTTTGAATCCCCGCGGGTAATTTTGCCACCAAGTTTTGATGTTGCCCTAAGCTGCCTTTCTGATCTAAATAGGCCTCGTAGGCTCTTTGGAACTGGCCGATATTACCGATGCTGAGGTGGGTCCAACTTGCTAAATTCTGAGGGATCAGGCTATGGGCCTGAATGTTATCGGCTCTTAAATCTTTGAAGATCCGTGGATAATAAGCTTCGTCTTGGGGGTGTTCGATCAGTCCCGTGGCAATGAGATCTTGCGCTTCTGCCTCAAGGTCTAAGCTTAACCAGCTGCCCTGATTCTGAAAGTGATTCGAGGGGCTGCTGTTGAAAAAGGATTTAAGGTAATCATCAGCCTTTTGCAGGTTGAGGTAAAGGTTGGCCGGAGCATCGGCATTGCGGATTTGGCGCAGCTGACTCAATTGCATGAGCTCTTGCACCTGGGTCTTACTTTGTAATTGGCGCAAGGCTGATTCGATGCAAATCCGGGTGCCGCTGATGAAGACCAATTCGCCCTCTTGGCAGAAATAGAGATCCTGTTCTTGATTTAAAGGAAGGTGATAAATGGTTTTACCGGAATACTCATGCCCTTCGATGCCGGTTCTATTCAATAGGCTACCCCTTAATCTCTTGATGATATTACCAGGAGAATTGGCCATTAGCATCCAGTCGTAGCGCTCGGCGCCACTAAGCATGCTTACCAAATAGAGTTCACTTTTTTGTAAGAATTGTTCCAGTGTAGTTTCACTAAACCCCACGCTTATCGCTTCAAGGTGAAGCTCGAAATTCTGAAGCGGAGCTAAATTTTGTAATAAGGCATATGGTCTAGAGAGGTCCCGTTTTGCCTTGAGCTCTTCCCAATCGTTTATTTCGACCATCCAGGTAGTATTGGAGGGTACAGCGTCTAGTAGTTCGGGTGAACTACTTTCTTTTTCTTCTTGGCAAGCACTAAAGATTAGGTTGAAGGCACAGAAAAGAATTCCGAGCTTGAGCTTCATGAGTTGGAGTTTCTACAAAAGTACCAAAGTTTATTTGTCAAAACTCATTTTAAGCTGTTCAGGTACTAAGCGAAAACTTTTACGGTGGTAGGGAGAGGGTCCCAATTTAACGATGGCTTCGCGGTGGGCTTTAGTGGGGTAGCCTTTGTTTTGCTGCCACTGATATTCAGGGTACTCCTTGGCTATTTGCTGCATGTAATCGTCTCGATAGGTTTTGGCCAAGATCGATGCGGCAGCAATATTCTTGAAGCGTCCGTCCCCTTTTATTTCGCAGCTATGGGGGATCTGGGGGTAATTGGTAAAGCGGTTTCCATCGATTAGTAAATGCTCGGGTTTGGGTTCTAGTTGGTCGATTGCTCGGTGCATCGCTAAAAAGCTAGCCTTTAAAATGTTGATTTCATCGATTTCCGCTTCACTCACGATGCCTACTGCCCAACTTATCGCTTTAGCTTCGATCACCTCACGCAGTTCTATTCGGTTCTTTTCGCTCAGTTTTTTGGAATCGTCGAGGAGGTTATGCCGAAAATTTTGAGGTAAAATAACTGCCGCTGCATATACTGGTCCGGCCAAGCAGCCTCGTCCGGCTTCATCGCAGCCAGCTTCTAAAATGCTTTTCCGTTTGAAGTTACGCAGTCTGGCCATTCTGCATGCTCTTCTGAATACTTGACCACATCATCGAGGCGCTTCGGTCCCAGCTAAAATCAGCCAAGCGCGCTTGGCCTTTCTCTATCAAGGACTCCCGGGTTTCCGCATCTTCGCTGCGCAACATCGCCGCCCCGATACTTTCTGGTTGGGCTGCATCGCAAAACAAAGCAGCATCGCCAGCAATTTCGGGCATGGCACTATTATCAGCGCAGATCAGGGCGGTTTCACATTTAAAGGCTTCCAAGATCGGGATACCAAAACCCTCTAGGTGAGAGCAAAGGCAGAGGGCCTGAGCGGAGGCGATCAGTTTGGATAGCTGCTCCGTTTCTATGCGACCCGTGAAGTGGATGTCATTTTGGTATGGATGCTCTTGATGGGCTTTACGCATGGAATCGGTCATAAGCATCGCTTCGCCAACCAGTATGAAGTGCGCTGCTCCGCCAGAATCACGGTAATGCTGGTAGGCCTTTAGCATTCCCTCGATATTCTTTCTTGGATTAAGGGCGCCAACAAAAATAAAATAGGCTTGATTTTGGCTGTATTTTGCTCGGACGGCATTTTGAGCTTCCTTGGCTAAGGGACCTAATTTTTC
>CBFHJH010000005.1:107913-118887 GCA_965656185.1 Croceimicrobium sp. | reverse complement strand
CGTTTACACCATTGTATACTAGATCGATCTTAGCAAGATCTATTTCGTAAGATTGGTGAATGTCTTGCCGACAAAATTCGGATACGGTCACTACCCTTTCGGCCGCTTGCGCAAATTTCGGGAAGAAATGGCGCATATATGCTCCTGCAATCGGAGGAAGGTTTTTAGGTTGGTGATGGAAATTTAAATCGTGTATTACACTAATGCTGGGAATTTTAAGGCCCAAGGGGATTAAGCCATCCGGGCTTAGAAATAGATCTACTTTTTCCTTTCGAAGTACTTTTTTAAGACTAAACTGAAACCACCAATGCCAAAGAAAGGCATGTCGGGTAGGTGGGAAAACCTCGATGCAGCGCACGTTATCGGCAAACTTAAAGCTAGGGTCTATTGGCCGGTCGAACAGAAAAAGCCATTCCACTTCGGGGTGGAGTTTACTCAAGCGGTCGAAGATCTCAAAGCTAAATTGCCCGATCCCTTCTAGCTTACCGGCTAGGATTAATCGCGTATTGATCGCTATCTTCACGCCACAAAGATAGAGCCTCTCTTATTCATTACCTTCGCTTAGTCGAAATCCTATGCAAAAGAAATTTGTTGGAAGCTTAGCGCTGCTCTTATTCGTAAACTTGCTGGTAAAGCCGGTGTGGATCTTTGGAATTGATCTTGAGGTGCAGAACCAAGTAGGGGCAGAGGCTTATGGCTTATATGCCGCCATGCTGAGCTTCGTGATGATTTTTAATATTGTGCTGGATCTAGGTCTGGCCCATTACTCCAATCGCGAGATCGCGCAGGATCCCAATACTTTAGCGCGCCATTTCTCGGAGCTTTTCATGCTTAAGCTCTCCCTCGGACTATTTTATTTCCTTTTAGCCTTGGGATTAGGGTTTTTCATGGGTTATTGGCATCAAGCCAGTGGTATTCTCATTTGGCTTAGCTTGGCCCAAGTTTTTAGTTCGGCCCTTTTCTTTTTACGCTCACATTTGGCGGGTTTGCACCTTTTTAAATGGGATGCCTTTTTTAGCGTGCTAGACAAGTCTCTCATGATTCTATTGGCCGGTTATTTCCTTTACTTCTACTCTGGTGGAATTAGTGTAGAGATCTTTGCCATGCTTCAGGCATTCAGTTTTGGTTTTTCCGCCCTTCTTGCCACGGCCCTTATTTTGTGGAAGGTACCTTACTTTAAACCCCATATACGACTGCAGAAGTTTAAAAGTCGCCTCAGCTCTAGCTTACCCTATGCCTTGCTCATCTTTTTAATGGCGCTTTATACGCGAGTGGATTCGGTGATGCTGCAACAGCTTGTCGGGGAAACGGAGACCGGTATATACGTACAAGCTTTTCGATTACTCGATGCCTTGAATCAACCAGCCTATCTTTTTTCGGTTATACTCTTACCCATGTTCTCCACGCTCTTCGCCAAGAAGGAATCGGTGAGCGAATTGGCGCGATTGTCCTTTGTAATGATCTATGTAATGAGCCTAAGTGTGGCTCTGGCTAGTTTCTTCGAATCAGATTCGTTAATGGCGGCTCTATATGTCGAGCACAGCGAATCGAGTTCTTTTTTATTGAAGTTGCTGATCTTTTCTTCTTTGGCCTTTGGGTCTACCTATGTTTTTGGCACCATGCTTACGGCCAAGGGAAGCTTAAAGGTGCTCAACTACATCGCCTTTAGTGGTTTTGTACTCAATATTATACTCAATGCTTTATTGATACCGATTTACGGTGCCAGTGGTGCGGCCGTAGCTACTTTAAGCACGCAAAGCCTAAGCGCCGGAGCACAGGCTTTTTACAGTTTTAAGTTGGCGCGAATTAACTGGGGAGCGGCTTTTGTTTGGCGTTTTTTAGCCTACACCTTGCAAGCCCTTTTATTGGCCTACGCTATTCACCATTTTTTGGCTTGGGATTGGTGGTTAAAATTGCTCATCATAGCCCTCAGTTCCTCCCTTTCCGTCCTCTTTTGGAAGGTCTTATCCTGGCAAATGGGAATAGATTTGTTACGACGACGTTTTTATGGTGGATAGCAGGTGATTATTATTCCTATTTTTGCCCGCCTAAGCATGTACTATGGAAGCAGAGAATAGTAACCAGGATCAGGTTTTTGACTCCACCAACTTAATTGTTTACTTATACAATTGGCGAAAGCCTTTAGTGATCGTGTCTTTGGTGGCCGGTATTTTGGCCGCTATTTTTAGTGGCCCCACCTTCATAAAGCCAATGTTCGAATCAACGGTAACGGTATTCCCGTCTACCACGAATAGTTTATCCAAGGCGCTTTTACCGCAGAAGTTTGCTTCACGTGGACAGGATATCTTGGAATTCGGTAAGGAGGAAGAGGCTGAGCAACTCTTGCAGATCCTAAATACCGATGAAATTCGGGATAGTATCATCAATAAGTACAATTTGATGGACCATTACGAGATCGATCGCGATGGGAAATATGCCATGACCGAGCTATACAAGAATTTTTCGAGCAATATCTCCTTCCGTCGTACCGAGTACATGAGTGTGGAAATCAATGTTCTCGATACCGAACCCCAAATGGCTGCAGATATCGCCAATGATATCGTGCGTTTATTAGATAAGGTGAAGAACCGTATTCAGCGCGAAAGAGCCATGCAAGGTCTTAAGATCATCGAAGGAGAATTCTTAGCCCTTAAAGAGGAGTTGGAGTTATTAGAAGATTCTTTAACCATGCTACGCTATAAAGGGGTACACGACTATGAAGCTCAGTCTTCGGTCTTGAACGAGCAGTTGGCGACCGGTATTATCGAAGGTGCATCGAATACTAAGATTCGCATGATCGAAGCGAAGCTGGATACCCTGGCGAAATACGGTGGTACCTATGTTTCCTTGCGCGATGAGTTGGTTTACCTTAAGGAGGAAGTAGTGAAGCTCAAGACTGCTTATGACCAAGCTAAAGTAGATGTAGAGCAAAGCTTACCGGCCACCTTTAAAGTGAATAATGCGTATCCCGCCGAAAAGAAAACTTATCCTATTCGTTGGTTGATCGTTGCCTTGAGTATGCTGGGCGCATTTACACTTACCCTCATAGCTATATTGATCTGGGATACGATTCGTAGCTCACGTCAGAAGGCTTAAATGTCATGGTTCAAGATAAATAAGGATCAGAGGCCTATCTACATAGCAGGTCTCCTTGCTGCTATCGTAAATGTAGGAATCATTATTGCGGAGCAATATTGGGCCCTACTTATTCCAGTGGGTTTATTGATCGTTACCATGACCTTTTTGGCCTTGGATAAGGTGCTGTACTTCATCATTTTCAGTACTCCTCTGAGCATATTTTATTTAGATCCGACCCTGCATATTGGTTTTACATTACCCACAGAGCCCTTGCTTTTTGGTGTAATGCTGATCTTTTTTGCCAAAGTGCTGTACCGGGGGAATTTCGACCTGAGTATTGTTAGGCATCCTATTTCATTGATCATTATCGGCTCGGTGCTATGGATGTCCATCACCACCATTACCTCACAAATGCCATTGATCAGTGTGAAGTATTTGATCGCCCGCGTTTGGTTCGTGACGGTGTTCTTCTATTTGATGAGTCAGCTTTTTTACAGTACCAAGCGAACTTTCCTGTTTTATTGGCTTTACCTGCTGCCCCTGGCCGCCGTGGTGATCTACACGATTGCAGTGCATGCTCAATGGGGCTTTACTAAAGACGCCTCAGTTTGGGTGATGTTTCCCTTCTTTAAAGAGCACACGTCCTACGGAGCGGTATTGGCACTCTACATTCCCATCGCGGTGGCTTTTACCTTTTTTATTAAATGGGACGTTAATCGCAAGGTATTGGCCGGTACCGTTTTGTTAATCCTTTTAGCGGGAGTGATATTGTCTTATACTCGAGCGGCTTGGGTGAGTATAGTGGCGGCTGGCTTTGCCGGATTTTTGATTTGGATACGACTCAGAAGAGAGATACTTTATTTAATGATCGCTGCCGCTGTTGGTGTACTCTTTTACTTTCAGGATGATATTCTAAAACGTTTTGAAAAAAACGATACCACTAGTAGTGATGATCTTAGTGAGCATGTGGAATCGATCAGTAATATTTCGACCGACGCCTCTAATATGGAGCGCATCAACCGTTGGAAGTCTGCTTTCCGCATGTTTGCCGAGCGCCCTGTCTTAGGTCATGGTCCGGGAACTTATATGTTTCTTTACGCCCCTTATCAAAAACCACATGAAAAGACCATCATTAGCACCAATGCTGGCGATATGGGAAATGCTCACAGTGAATATATCGGTCCGATGGCGGAGCAAGGTGTATTGGGCTTGATTTGGGTTTTGCTTCTGGTGTATTTTACGGTGAAAACGGGAATTAGGGCTTATTATAATACCGAGGACCCTAATCTTAAGGTCATGGCCTTGGCTGCACTGATCGGCCTTATTACCTATTGGACCCACGGTTTCCTCAATAACTTCCTCGACATGGATAAAGCGACCTTACCCGTCTGGGGCTTTACCGCATTCCTAGTTTTTTTAGACTCAAGAAAATAGTTTTAGTCTATTGATTATCTGTTTTTTAAGCAAGAATTGACATCTCAATTTATGCTCAATGTCTAATGGGTTAAGCCAGTGTTAAGGCTTTAGCCATTGTTAATTAATATTTTTTTAACAAATTTGGTACCGGATAACCAATAAATTAAAGCTATGCGAACAACCAAAGCATTGCTAACACTCTTGTTAGCATTATGCGTGCAGGTGGGTTTTGCCCAATCGCGCACGGTTAAAGGGACCGTTTCGGGACCTGGAGGTGAGCCGATACCCGGAGCCTCGGTAATCGAAAAGGGTACCAAGAATGGTACCGCGGCGGATGCCACTGGATCATACACGATCACAGTATCTGGACCAGACGCTGTTTTAGTTATTTCATCACTCGGATTTCAGACTCAAGAAAGAAAGGTTGGTAGTAACAGTACTATCGATGTTTACATGAAGGAGTCTTCTGAGCAATTGAGTGAAGTAGTTGTAACAGGACAAGGTACTGGAGTAAGCCGGAAGCGGATTTCTACAACCGTGTCATCGATCGACTCGAGAGAATTGAAGCAATCTCCAGCTATGCAGGTAGATCAACTCATTCAATCTAAGCTACCTAATGCGCAGATTAAGTTGAGTTCTGGTCAGCCAGGTACGGCATCAATCATTCGTTCTCGTGGACCAGTTTCGGCCAACACCAACACTACTCCGGTTATTATGATCGACGGGGTACGGGTGGATAACCTAAACTCGAACGCCGAACTATCAATTGCCACTGGTGGTGCTCAATCTTCGGCGATCGCCGATATTCCAATGGAGGATATCGATCGAATCGAGTACATTCCAGGTGGTGCAGCCACCACTCTATATGGGGCCGATGCTGCGAATGGAGTACTGCAGATTTTTACTAAGCGTGGAAAAGCTGGTAAGTCGAGAGTTTACTTCGAAAGTCAAGTAGGTCAGATGGTAGGTACCGCTGACTTCTTGCGCTGGCAGCAAACTGCCGACATCATCTTCCAGCCAGGCTGGGTGCAGAATTACCGCTTAGGTTTTTCAGGTGGTACTGACGCCTTTAACTACAGTTTCGCTGGTTCTTTATACCAAGACGATGGCTTTAACTCAGTTAATGAGCAAGTGCGTCGTAACTTCCGTACTACAGTTGCCGCTCGCGTGAGCAACCGTTTACGCTACTCCGCTTCATTAGCCTACTCAAATTCAGAGTACACCCGTGACTACAATGCGAATACTAGCTTTGCTCGTTATGGTAACTTGGAGGGTGGATCTTACGGTAACTTGGATTCACTTACTCCACAAGAAATCGATGACCTTACTGAGGACCTTCAGGAACAAGGTGAGGTTACTGATATTACTGAGATCGTTAACCGCTTTAATGTAGCGAATAACTTTACCTACGATATTAGCGATAATATGAAGCTTTCGCTTGACTTCGGTTTGGATAGCCGTCAGTCTAAGCAGCAAGAATTAGGAACTAATGCAATGCTAATTAGCAAAGGCGCTGTTCCAGATGGTACTACCGACCAAGGTTATATTGAAGTTATGTCACGTGATTTCTTAGTGTTGAGTTCTAACTTGAACTTAACTCGTGAAGATAATGTAGGTGACTTCAGCTTCTTGTCTACGGTAGGGGGGCAAGTGTTCCGTTCTAATGACTACCAGACTTTCATTAGCGCTTCTAATGTGCCTGATGGATCACAGTCGATCAACAACTCGGCCGACCAAAGCGCAGAGGACTTCTACAACACCGTAACTTCTTACGGTATTTTCGTAGCTGAGAACATCGGTTGGAAAGACAAGCTGTTCTTAGACCTTGGTCTTCGCTTCGATGGTAACTCTACCTTCGGTGAAGAAATTGGTCTCATTCCATTGATCAAAGTGGGTGGTTCTTACGTAGTTTCGGATGAAGCTTTCTTCAAGAACAATATTTCTAGCGATATCGTGAACTTATTCAAGATTCGTGCGAACTATGGTGAAGCTACAATCTTCCCTACTCCTTTTGCCAACGATCGTACTTTCTCTGCCAATGCTTACAATGGCTTAAGTACTTTTACTTTTAATAATCCTGGTAATCCAGACTTACAGTCGGAGATCGCAAAAACCACTGAGTTTGGTTTCGATTTAGGCTTATTTAAGCGCATCACGGCCAGTTTTACTTACTATACCACTATTACCGAGGGAGCTCTTTTCACTCCTCCTCAAGCGCCATCATCTGGACAGCTAGCTCAGGAGAAAAACGTGGGTGAAATTGAGAACACCGGTATGGAAATCGCCTTGAATGCGGTACTTATCAGTAACGAAAAGCACCGTTTAAGCGCACGTGCTTCTTATAACTTTAACGATAACATCGTGACCAGTTCTGGGGGTGCGCCCGAATTTGCCGTGGGTGGTTTTACCTTCCTCGGTTCTTTCGTAAACGAAGGTCAGCCATTGGGTTACTTACGTGGTGCTAAAGTGGTAGAAGACGGAAACGGAGGTTACGAAGTAGAGCGTAATGCTTTCCTAGGAACTACCTTCGCTCCAACCTTCGGTACTTTCGGTATCGACTATGTATGGAACAACAAGCTTAGCTTCTTCCTTAACGGTGACTACCAGTTCGGCGGTCAAGCGGTGAATGTAGATGACGTTTTACGTTACTTCGGTGGAGTAGAAGACGAAGGTCGTTTCCCACAAGAAGTGCTTGATGCGGGTATCACCTCTTTCTTCGATCTTGCTGGATACTGGGTAGAGGACGCCGATTACATCAAGGTACGTACCATCGGTGCTGAGTACAACTTCGGTAGCCTCTTAGATTCTCGTATTAAGAATCTTCGTTTAGGCTTTACCGTTCAAAACCCATTCAACTGGACTAACGCTAGTTTCGATCCAGATGCAACTGGTTCTGGTATTTCTGCTCAGAATGGTTTTGCCGGTGGTGGTTTCGCCTTCGGTACCGAGTCTGCGCCTAGAATTTACTTAACCACACTACGTGTTAACCTATAATTTCGAAGCAAGATGAAAAAGATAATTTCAAAAGTATCAGTATTAGCCGCTTCAGCTTTGGTTATTGTAGGCTGTGAGGCAGTAGATCCTACCAACGTAGTTAACCCTAACTTATCGGAAGAGGCCCTAATTGGTCAGCCAAATTCGGCCGACGCATGGGGCAGAGGTTTGCAGCGTCAAATGGCATTGGTTTCTCAAGAAACGCACAACATTGCCGAGATCGCATCAGACAATTATGTAAACACTCAAACTTTCTTTAACCAGTTTTTAGATGGTTTGAATGTTGACTACCAAGATGCAGATCTCAATGCGCAGCATTTTGATATTGCACGCTTGCGTGAAATGGCCGATTATGGCTTGGAGGAAGTACTTCCTCAAGATCCTAATGGCGATGCAGAAAATGAGTCGAACTTCCAGTTTTACAAGGGAGTGGCTCACCTTTTCAGCGCGATGTATTACAATGGCTTACCGGCCGAACCAGAAGGTCCGATCGTAAGTCGTGATGGTCACTTAGACCTTGCAATCACTGCTTTTACAGCTGCAAATGCTGCTAACCCTAATTCGGGAGCATTAATGGGCCTCGCCCGTGCCCAGTGGCTGAAGGGTGATATCACCGGAGCTATTTCTGCTGCAGATGACGCGATTGCTGCTGTAGCCGGCGGAGCCGACGATATAGTTTACATCCAGTTCGATGGTCAAAATGAGCCATTCAACGAAATTCAGGATGCCCTTTATGATCGTGGTAGCTTCGACGATTTGCAGCCACTACCAAGCTTAGATTTCTTGGATCCCAAATATTCATTCGTATCTGCGAATGAGGATTCACCTATTGTACTCTTCAAGATCGAAGAAGCGCATTTGATCAAAGCTGAGGCTCAACAAGCGCAGGGTAATGATCCGGATGCTATCAATACTTTAACCGATGTGTTAAACTTGGTGGCAACTCGTCCTACCAAAGCGGTTAATGACAATGTAGAGCAACGTACCGAGCGTGATCCTGGATCTCGTCCAGACAGTACTGATATTACGGTTGATGGTCGTGCCGGTCTTGTGCTTTACCGCGGAGGAGCGCCAGTGGATATTCCTACCATTTCCGGTACTTCTTACACTCCAGCGGATCTAGCTGGGCTTAGTGGAGATGCTTTACTAGAAATGATCTACCGCATTCGTCAGGAGGTGTTTATCGCCGAGGGACTGCGTGTAGTAGATATGGGGGTAACCTTTGTTATGTCGGAGAACGAGTTACTTATCAATGATAATGTGAGTCAGTCCGACGTAGAGCCAGACGTACCACCATTTTATGCTGGTATCGACGTAGATGCGATCACTTATGATCCCGTAGCGCGCACTTGTACTATTGATAATGATATAACGGCAATTATCGTGGCAAATAAGGCTACCGATTACGTTTGTCCTTTCCATTAATATTTTGGTCATCCAATAAAAAAAAGCCCTCGCCATTGGCGGGGGCTTTTCTTTTTTAAGGCTTTTAAAATTTAGGACTCGTTAAACTCAAGCTTCTCGATGATCTGTGGCAATAAACGCACGGAGGCAAGTTCTCTGAAACGTTTGCGGGCCTCCTCGGCTGGGTAACCGAAATAGGTTTTTCCACCGGCTAAGGACTTCGCGATGCCACTCTGAGCAAGTACCACTGCCTTAGCGCCAAGGGTAACATTGGCGCTCACCCCAACTTGCCCCCATAGAATTACTTCATCCTCTACCTGCACACAGCCGGCGATGGCCACTTGAGCGGCAAATAGACAATTTTTGCCAATATGAGTATCGTGGCCAATATGTACGGAATTATCGATCCGAGTACCAGCCCCAATGATCGTAGCAGCGCTTACACCGCGATCTATGGTACAGGAAGCCCCAATGATCACATCATTTTCGATAAGTACGGTGCCTCCACTTAAAAGCGGGTCGTAACGCTCTGGTCTCTTCTTAAAATAAAAGGCATCACTACCGATCACGGTATTGGCATTGATCACCACATTGTCTCCGATCTCGATATCTTGATACAAGCTTACATTGGCGTGAATAAGACAGTTTTTACCGATCTTGACCTTAGGGCCTATAAAAACCCCCGGTTGGATGTGACTGCCTTCACCAATTTCAGCACTTGGATCGATCAAAGAATCACTTTGCTTGAAGGGAAAGAAGCGTTGTGTAAGTTTATTGAAATCGCGGAAAGGATCTTCGCTGATCAAGATGCCCTTACCACTCGGAACGGCAACCTCTTGGTTGATTAGAATGGTGGTCGCTGCAGACTTCAGGGCAGTTTCGTAGTATTTGGGATGATCTACGAAGACAAGATCACCGGGGCGCACCCGGTGAATCTCATTAAAACCATAAGTTAAATGCTGCAAATCTCCGCGGAATTCACAGGAAAGAAAATCGGCCATTTCGGCCAGGCTCATCGGTTTTGGGAAATCCATTACTCCTTAGAGCGTTCTTTATAGGAGCCGCTGGCGGTGTCGATAACGATCTTTTCACCTTGCTCGATAAATAGGGGAACCCGCACTTCCGCACCGGTTTCCACCGTGGCTGGTTTAAGGGAGTTCGTAGCGGTGTCACCTTTAATCCCAGGTTCGGTATATGTGATTTCCAAGCTTACCTTTTGAGGTAATTCGCAAACCAAGGGACGCTCTTCATCGGCGTGAAATAAAACCTGACATTCCATGCCCTCTTTTAAGAATTGAGGAGCATTGATCAATTCTTTGGGAATGGTGATCTGATTAAAATCGTCCATATTCATGAAGTGCCAACCGCTTGGGTCTTCGTATAAGAACTGATAGTTTCTATTTTCAATGCGAATGATGTCTAACTTGGTTCCAGAAGGGAAGGTGTTGTCGATCATTCGACCAGTATCCAAGTTGCGCAATTTTGTACGAACGAAAGCAGGTCCTTTTCCTGGCTTTACGTGTAGGAATTCGGTGATTTGATGTGGAGCACCATTCCAAGTGATGCACAGGCCATTGCGGATATCTGAAGTGTCTGCCATTTTAAAATATTTAGGACAAAAGTATTAAAGGCTATTGATAATCGCTTATTCGTAATTGGCGATTGCAAAGAAAGGCTTCTTCATCGCTGTAATTGGTGCCTACAATTAGGCTTCTGTCTGCCAGTTCTTCGCTTAAAAAGTTTTGGTACCAACTTAGTCCGTCGCGATCTAAATTGGAAGCGGGTTCATCTAGAATGATCAAATCGGTATCGCTGCAAAGTGCAATGCCTAAACGCAGCCTTTGCTTCATGCCTGAGCTGAAATCTGCTACCCGCTTGTTTTCGGCGTGATCCAATAAACAAGCAGCCAAAATGCTTTGCTTATTCCAGCTGGCGCGCCAGGGTCGGAACTTAGCTATGGTGTCTAATAATTCTCCGGCGGGTAATTCCTCGATTAGCTCTAAATAGGGCGCACTGTAGCCGATCTTGCGTGCTGCTTCTATTGGAATCAATTCCTGCCCATCGGACAGGTACTTTAGCTTT